>NZ_QGNJ01000005.1 GCF_003336875.1 Oleisolibacter albus
CGGCCTTCCTGGCCTATGTGGAGCAGGTGCTGGCGCCGACGCTGGCGCGGGGCGACGTGGTGGTGATGGACAATCTGCCGGCCCACAAGCTGGCCGGCGTGCGCGACATCATCGAGCGGACCGGGGCCGAACTGCGCTACCTGCCGCCCTACAGCCCCGACTTCAACCCCATCGAGATGGCCTTCTCCAAGCTCAAAAGCCTGCTGAAGAGGGCGGCGGCCAGAACCAAAGAGGACCTTTGGCAGGCCATCGCCACCAGCATCGATGCCTTCACCCCAACTGAATGCCAAAACTACTTTGCCGCTGCGGGATATGACCTCGATTGAAAGGAAAACGCTCTAGGACCGGGCCCGCCCCCGTTGCAGGACGGCACGCCGGCGCTTCGCCGCCACTCGGTCGCCGCCAGTCGGTCGCCGTCAGTCGGTCAAGGTGTGGGTGACGGAGGTGGCACCGTCGGTGGTGACGACGAAATAGCCGGCCGTGACGTGTCCACGGGCCTCGCACGCCGCGTCGCCACGGATGCGGAAATCCTTGGCGTCGATGCAGAACGGATATTCCCCGGCCCAGCCGGCCGCCCCGGGCGTCAAGGGTCGGGCATAGAGGTAATAATCGGCCTGGGTCAGGTCGGTCTCGATCACCGTGGCACAGGCCCCGGGCTTGATCTGCCACCAGCCACGGGACAGCCAGCCCTCCGCCTCTTCCGCCCCGACGGCGACCCGCACCGTGTCGCTGCTCTTGTTGCAGACCGTCAGCCGGGCCTCCGCCGGCGACACCGGCAGCAGCAGCGCCGCCAGTCCCACAAGTATGATCCCGCGCACCGGCAGCTCCGATCGACCGTGGCAGCACCGGGCCAGGATACGCCGGCAGAAGGCTGCGCGGAAGTGGTGGATCAGCCGCGGGCCCGCATCAGTCGGGCCTTGTCGCGCTGCCAATCGCGCTCCTTCTCCGCCTCGCGTTTATCGCCCTTCTTCTTGCCCTTGGCGATGCCGATCTCGACCTTGGCCTTGCCGCGGTCGTTGAAATAGATCGACATGGGAATCAGGGTCATGCCCTCGCGCCGGACGGAATTCAGCAGCCGGACCAGCTCGCGCTTGCGCACCAGCAGCTTGCGTGGACGCTTGGTCTCATGCTGGAAGAACTGCCCGGCCTGCTCGTACTCCGGGATATAGGCGTTGACCAGGAACAGCTCGCCATTCACCTCGCCGGCATAGGACTCGGCAATGCTGGCCTTGCCGGCGCGCAGCGACTTCACCTCGGTGCCGTGCAGCATGATGCCGGCCTCGAGCGTGTCTTCGATAAAATAGTCGAACCGTGCCCGCCGGTTCTGCGCGGCGAGGCGATTCGGCGCGGAGTCTGCGCGGGACATGGACTTGGAACCTTTTCTTAAGCTATCAGCTCAACAATCCCGCCTGCACCATCGCGTCGCGGACCTGGGGACGGGCCGCCTCGCTGCAGGGCACCAGGGGCAAACGCACATCCGCCGTACATTTGCCGAGCAGGCTGGCGGCGTATTTCACCGGGGCCGGGCTGGTTTCGACGAAGAGGGCATGATGCAGCGGCATCAGCAGATCGCGGATACGGGCCATCTCCACCAGGTCGCCACGGCTCCAGGCGTCCTGCATCTGGGCGCAGAGGGCCGGCGCGACGTTGGCCGTCACCGAGATGCAGCCGACGCCGCCCTGGGCATTGAAGGCCGTTGCCGTGGCATCCTCGCCCGAGAGCTGGCAGAACTCCGGACCGATCTCCACCCGCGTGCGCAGCGGCCGGGCCAGATCGCCGGTGGCATCCTTGACGCCGACGATGTTCGGCAGCTTGGCCAGCCGCGCCATGGTCGCAACGCTGATATCCACCACGCTGCGGCCGGGGATGTTGTAGACGATAATGGGAAGATCGACGGCGTCGTTGATCGCCTTGAAGTGCTGGTACAGCCCCTCCTGCGACGGCTTGTTGTAGTAGGGCGCCACCACCAGCGCCGCATCGGCGCCCACCTGCTTGGCATGTTTGGTGAGTTGAATGGCTTCTTCCGTGCTGTTGGATCCGGACCCGGCAATGACCGGAACCCGCCCCTTGGCCACCTCGACGGCCAGAGCGACCACCAGACGGTGCTCCTCATGACTGAGCGTCGGCGATTCCCCGGTGGTGCCGACGGGGACCACCCCGTGCGTACCCTGTTTGATCTGCCAGTCCACGAAGTCCTGGAAAGCGCGCTCATCCACCGTCCCGTCCCGGAAGGGCGTGATCAGTGCGACGATAGACCCCCTGAACATAGCGATATCCCTCGGCCAGATCTCATGAAGCGGCGAACCTTAGCGGTGTCATTTGGGCGAAACAAGGGCTCCCTGCGCGCCCTTGCCGCCTCCCTCCTCTTCCTTGCCTGGACAGGCACCGGCACGCCGGCGCTGGCCGCCCTCGGCACGGAGGACGTACAGATCTACCGGCAGGCGCTGCGCGCCGCCGATGGCGGCCGCCTGGACGAGGCAGAGCGCATCGCCCGGCAGGCCCGGGAAAACCTGCCGGAAAAGCTCATCCGCTGGATGGACCTGACCCGGCCGGAAACCGATGCCAGTTGGGAGGAGTTGAACCGCTTCCTCAAAGACAATCCAACCTGGCCCAATCTTGCGGCCATCCGCCGCAATGCCGAAACCCGGATGCCGGCCCTGCCCTGGAAGGAGGTGCGGACCTGGTTCGAGGCGCATCCGCCCCTGACCACCATCGGCTTCACACGCTATGTCGATGCGCTGATGGAGACCGGGGCCAGCGACAAGGCCATCGACCTGGTGCGCAAGCGCTATGTGAGCGGCAGTTTCGGCGCCGTGGAGGAGAAGGACTTCCGCCAGCGCTATGTCGCGCTGCTGCGGCCGCACGACCATTGGGCCCGGCTGGACCGGCTGCTGTGGGACGGGGACGGCGTGACCGCCAAGCGGATGATGCCGCTGGTCGATCCGGGGCATCAGGCCCTGGCCCTGGCCCGTCTGGCGCTGGCGGACATGGCGCCCGGTGTCGAAGCCGCCCTGCGCAAGGTTCCGGCCAAGCTGCAGGCCGATCCCGGCCTGCTGTACGAACGGACCCGGTGGCGCCGGCGCAAGGACCAGGATGCCGGGGCCCTGGAGATCCTGATCAAGCCGCCCAAGGACATGGGCCGGCCCGAGGCCTGGTGGACCGAACGCCACATCATGGCCCGGCGGCTGATGGAACAGGGCCAATATGGCCGCGCCTACCAGCTGGCCGCCGCCCACGGCACCGGTGACGGTCTGGCCTTCGCCCAGGCGGAGTTCCTGGCCGGCTGGCTGAGCCTGCGCTTCCTGAAGAAGCCGGAGCAGGCGCTGAAGCATTTCGAGACCCTGTTCCGCGGCACCTCCAGCCCCATCAGCCGCTCACGCGGGGCCTATTGGGCCGGCCGCGCCCTGGATGCCATGGGCAACCAGGAACGGGCACGGCAATGGTACGAGGCGGCCATGTCCTACAACAGCACCTTCTACGGGATGCTGGCCGTGGACCGGCTGGGACTGGCGGCAGGAGCGGCGCCGGTGACGGAGACCGCCGTGGCCCCCGAGGCCGAAAGAGCATTCGAACGCAACGAACTGGTCCGTCTGGCCAAGATGCTGCACCGGATCGAGGGCAGTGACAGCCGGCGCCTGGAGCTGTTCCTGCGCCGGCTGAGCGGTACGGCCCTGTCGGCCGACAATTTCCGCCTGACCGCGGCGCTGGCTGCCGAGCTGGACCGCCCGGATCTGGCGGTGTGGACGGCGCGGCAGGCGCTCCAGGACGGGTTCGTCGTCTATACCGCCGGCTATCCCCTGCTGGAGCGTGGCGTGGCCGCCAAACCGGAAGCCGGGCTGATCCACGCCATCACCCGCCAGGAAAGTTCGTTCGATGCCGGCGCCGTCAGCCCGGCCGGCGCCCGCGGCCTGATGCAGCTGATGCCGGCCACGGCGCAGCATGTGGCCAAGGGGCTGGGGCTGAAGCACAGCCACGACCGGCTGACCAGCGATCCCACCTACAACCTGCAACTGGGGGCCAGCTTCCTGCAGGATCTGGTGGACCGTTACAACGGCTCCTATGTGCTGGCCATCGCTGCCTACAATGCCGGTCCCGGACGTGTATCGGGATGGCTGACATCCTTTGGCGACCCGCGCGACCCCGGCGTCGACCCCGTGGACTGGATCGAGACCATCCCGATCTATGAGACCCGGAACTATGTGCAGCGTGTTCTGGAGAATCTGCACCTGTACCGGGCTCGGCTGAAGCAGTCGCCGGTGCCGATGACGGTCGATCTCAAGCGCGGCGCGGATGGCAATGGCTGAGACGGTCCGGCATTCTCGGGGCTTGCGCCGGATGGACTACCCCGTTCGGCGCAAGCCCCGAGAAAAGCTACAGTCGAAGCCCATTTTCACAAAGGCTTCCCTGAGTCTGTGCCATACGTTTCGGGTTAGCGCCAAAGATGAGGGGACATGAAAAAGCCCCTTTACCACTCCTTAACTGGGCAGGGATGTAGATGGCCCTGCGTTCCGAATGCTGTCAGCAGCATCAACCAGTGACCAAGGGGCAGATCTATGCGCGGCGTTGCAATCGAGTCCGAAATCCGGCGTGCGGCCTATATCCATGCCAGCCTGCTGGACTCGTTCATTGCGCTGACGGAAGCCGAACTGGCCGGGCATGATTCCGGCTTCATCGCCGAAAGCCTGCAGGAGCTGCTGGAGACCCTGCGCAGCGAACGCAGGGCCTATGGCAGCATCGGCGGCGTCATGGCGGTGCCGATGCCGGTCATCGAAAACGCCGCCTGAAACGCAGCGCCGGTCTGCCGACGGATCCGGCGGTCAGGCTTCGCCTTTTCCCTCCGGTCTGGCCGGCACGCGCCGCGTGGCGGGTCCTTGCCTGCTCCCCGCGTCCGCCTCGATTCCGGATGCCGGCGCTTCCGCCGCAGGCACAGCGCCCGACGGCGTCCGGCTTGCCCCCGTGCGGCCGCGGCCGCGCGGCCGCGGGCCGGCCGGGTCGGCCTCGCCGCTCCCCTGGTCCGACGCCGCCGACCGCCCCCGACGGGCCGGAGCCGCCTCCGTTCCCTCCGTCTGCGGCCCGTCCCCGGACACTGTGCTCACGGTCTCTGCACCGGTGTCGGCGCCCCCTTCCCCTTCGGCGAGAACCTCCTCCCGCGCCCTGGCCCAATGCTCGTCCTGCCGGCCATCCGGGCAACCTTCGCGTTGCCAGATGTCATAGGCCCGCTGCCGGATTTGCGCATCCAGATCAGTCATGCTGTTGCCCCGTGGTTGGCCTGTTATCCTTGCGCCCTCTAACGGCGCGAGTGCGCCAGGGTTCCACCGGCCCCTCCGATCCCGGAGCGCAACCGCACGTCCTCCGAGTCGGCGCCAGATCGACGCCCCGGCCCGCGCCGGTGGCGCAGAAGATCCCGGAACTGCGCGCATAAGGTGATGACAAGCCGCATATCCCGGCGCATCATATCAGTTCATGCCGTGCTTGCACGCGATAGAGGGGGCAAGACCTCTGCGTGTGCATGGAAGCTATGGACAGACGGCTGTGGCGGCTTCATCCTCGCACACGATAGTATGTGATTCATGACAGCGGCCCGCCCTCTGTCGGCCGGACGCACCTCCAAGGGTTGTGCAGCACCGAATTTTCACATACGCATTCAGCCAATTCCGCCCTGCAGGAAGAACAGAGTGGCTGCAGCGGTGCAATATGGAGGCTTTAGGTTTCTATGCCGAGAAGAAGCAAGAACGTAGCGGTTGCCGCTTTGGAATCATCGATTGAGAACCATGTGGCGAGCCGCATACGTCTCCGCCGTGGTCTCCTGGGCATGAGTCAGTCCGACCTTGCCAAGTCCCTGGGTATCACATTCCAGCAGGTGCAGAAGTACGAGCGCGGTTCGAACCGTGTCTCGGTCGGCAAGCTGTATCGACTTGCCGAGATCCTGGACGTGCCTCTGACCTTCTTCTTCGACGGGCTGGATCTGCCCGACCTGAAGCGGCCGCCGGAATCCTTTGCCATGACCGAGGATGGCCAGAACCCCATCCTGTCGCGGCGCGAGCTCGATCTGCTGCGGGCGTGGAAATCCTCCCCCGACGAGATCGCCGACGCCGTCGCCTCGCTGCTGCGCTCCGTATCCTCCATGGCGGACTTCACTGAGGACACGCCGGCCCCGGTTTCCGTGGCCACGGACGCCGCTGCCCCCGTGATCGCCGAAGCGGTCAGCGCACCGGTGAAGGCGAAGCCCGGACGGCCGGCCAAGGCCGCCGCCGCCGCAGGGGCCGCAGCCGCGGCCGGCGGATCCCGCCGTCGCCGCGGTGCGGTCTGGGACCCGGCCGACATCCGCAACTATGACGACCGCGACAAGGACTGATCCGCCGGAAAGCCATGGCGCAACGGCCATGGCCCTGGTGTCAGGGTTCCAAAGCGTTCACAGGGCGGCTCTCCCGGAGCCGCCCATTTTTTCGGCATCGTTCCAGACACCCATGCCGGCGGCGCCGGGCTGCATCACCTTGCCCCCTTCCCCCGCAGCCCCCACCCTTGAGAAGACCAGCAGGACAACGCCCCGCCCTCATGCGGCCGGTGCTCATCCGACCGGTGACCGCGGGGGCGTCCCCGCCGCAGGAGACATCATGGCTTCGCACAATACTGCCTCCGATCAGGCTGCCGACCTTCTGGCCGCGCTGCGCCAGCGCCGCCCGCTGGTCCAGAACATCACCAACTATGTGGCCATGGACCTGTCAGCCAACGGGCTGCTGGCCATCGGCGCTTCGCCCGCCATGGTGCATGCGGTGGAGGAGGCGGCGTCCTTCGCCGTGCTCGCCGAGGCGCTGGTGGTGAATATCGGCACCCTGTCCGCTGCCTGGGTCGAGGCCATGACCCAGGCGGCCAGGGCCGCGGGCGCCGCCGGCCGGCCCTGGGTCCTGGACCCGGTGGCCGTCGGCGCCACCGATTTCCGCAACCGCACGGCCCGCGATCTCTGCACCCTGCGCCCGACCGTGATCCGCGGTAACGCCTCGGAGATCCTGGCCCTGCACCAGCAGGGCCAGGGTGGCGGGCATGGCGTCGATTCCCGGCACAGCAGCGACGAGGCCCGCGAGGTGGCGCGGGATCTGGCGCGATCCTTGGGCTGCGTCGTCGCCATGACCGGTGCCGTGGATTACGTCACCGATGGCGACCGTCTGCTGGCGGTGGAGAACGGGCACCCGCTGCTGGGGCTGGTCACCGCCACCGGCTGCACCGTCAGCGCCATCGTCGCCGCCTTTCTGCCCCTGTCCAACGACCCGGTGATGGCCGCGGCGGCGGCCCTGGCCGTGTTCGGCCTGGCCGGCGAGCAGGCCGCGGCCGGAGCCGCCGGTCCGGGCAGCTTCCGCGTCGGGCTGCTGGACGCGTTGTACCAGCTGACACCGGACGATGTGCGGACAGGAGCCAGAATCCGATGAGCGGGACCCGGACTGCGCCGCGCCTGCGCCGGCGCCCGTTCAATGCCGGCCTGTATCTGGTCACCGACCGCGCTCTCTGCCACGGGCGCCCGCTGGTGGAGGTGGTGCAGGCGGCGGTAAGCGGCGGCGCCACCCTGGTGCAGCTGCGCGAAAAGGCCCTGGAGACCCGCCCGTTCCTGGAACTGGCGCGGGCGTTGAAAGCGGCCTTGCAGGCCAGCGGCGTGCCGCTGATCATCAATGACCGTGTCGATGTGGCCCTGGCCGCCGGTGCCGACGGGGTGCATGTGGGCCAGGACGACATGCCGGTTGCCGATGCCCGCCGCCTGCTGGGGCCGGACGCCATCATCGGCCTGTCGGTCACCACGCCGGCAGAAGCGGCGGCCATGGACCCGGCACTGGTGGACTATGCCGCCGTCAGCCCGGTCTTCGCGACCCCGACCAAGGTCACCGAGCGGGTGGCCCCGCCGGAGGACTGGGCCCGCATCCGCACCCTGGTCGATCGGCCTTTGCTGGCCATCGGCGGCATCCATGCCGGCAATGCCGGGCGGTTGCGGGCGGCCGGGTTCGACGGTATCGCCGTGGTGTCCGCGCTCTGTGCCGCCGAAGACCCGCGGCAGGCGGCGGCAACGCTGCGCCAGCGGTTCATCCTGGGAGAAGAAGCCCCACGTTTCACCCTTGACGGGCCGGGATAAGGGGCTAGACAGACGGGCGGATTACCGCGGACGCGGCGCGCCAACAGAGGAGACGGTCAAGGTGACGGCGATTTGCGGCAGCTGGCATTTGGATGGTCACCCCGGGGCGGCCGAGGATTGCAGCCGCATGCAGTCGGCCCTGTCCCTCTATGGCCGCGACCGCAGCGCCCGCCGGGACATGGGGGAGATCGCCTTCGGATTGCAGCTGTGGCGGCTGGTGCCGGAGGACCGGTTCGACCGCCAGCCGCTGGTGGGCGGCGGCGGGCGCTTCACCCTGGTGGCCGACGTGCGCATCGACAACCGGCCGGAACTGGCCGAAGCGCTGGGCCTGCCCGCGGACCGCACAGCCAGCATGGCCGATGCGGACTTCATCCTGGCGGCCTGGGAACGCTGGGGCGAAGACTGCCTGGACCGGCTCTATGGCGATTACGCCTTCGCCCTCTGGGACAGCACGGAGCGGGTGCTGCGGCTGGTACGCGATCCGCTGGGCAAGCGCCCCCTGTTCGTCCACCGCAGCCCCGGCCATGCCACGTTCGCCACCATGGCCAAGGGGCTGCATGCGCTGCCGCACATCCCGCGTGCCGCAAACCCGGAGATGATCCGGGACTTCCTGGCCCTGCTGCCGCATGTGGGCACACAGAGCTTCTTCGCCGGGATCGAGCGGATCGAACCGGGCCAGATGCTGCGCCTGTTGCCCGACGGCCGGGCCGAGCGGGTGGACTGGTATGACCGCACGCGCATCCGCAGCGTCGCCCTGACCCGGCCCGAGGAGTATGTGGAGACGTTCCGCAGCCTGTTCGACCGGGCCGTGAGCGACTGTCTGCGCACCACCAGCCCCCATGTTGCCAGCCATCTCAGCGGCGGCATGGACAGCAGCACGGTGACGGCCACCGCCGCCAGACTGCTGGACGCCCGCGGACAACGCCTGACCGCCTTCACCCATGTGCCGCTGCCCGGCGCGCCACTGATGCGGCAGGCCAGGCGGTTCGGCAATGAAGGCCCGCTGGCCGCCAGCCTGGCCGCCCGCTATGCCAATATCGACCATGTGCTGGTGGATTCCGCCAAACGACAGATCGGCGACGATTTCGACAGCAATTTCCATTACTTCGAATATCCGCTGCTGAATCCCGCCAACAGCCAGTGGGGCAGCGAGATCGACCGGCTGGCTGCGGCGCGCGGGGCAAGGCTGGTGCTGAACGGCCAGTTCGGCAATGCCACCCTGTCCTGTACCGCCTATGAGCGGCTGCCCGAACTGCTACGCCGGGGCCGGCTGCTGGCCTGGCTGCGCAATGCGATCCCGCTGGCCCGCAGCGGCCAGATGCGGGCGGTGTCGGTGCTCTGGCGCAGCCTGGGTCCCTTCCTGCCCCCGGCCCTGCTCAGCGCCGCCCGCCGCCTCGGCAACAGCCATGACTGGTCCCTGGAGGGGTATTCCTCGCTGAAGCCGGAGGTGGTGCAGTCGCCAGCCATGCAGGCGCGGCTGGCCGAGGTGGGGATCGATGGCCGGTTCGCCCCCTATGCCGATTCACGCAGCCCGCGGATCTTCATGCTGTGGCGCGTCGATTATCTGGCGCAACACCAAAAGGGCATTCTCGCCTCCACCGGCGTCGACAGCCGCGACCCGACCCTCGACCGACGCTTCGTCGAGTTCTCGCTGGGGCTGCCGTCAGAGATGTTCCTGCGGGACGGGCAGTGCCGCTGGATCTTCCTGCAGGCCTTCGCCGACCGGCTGTCACCGGAAATCCTGACCCAGCGCGGCAAGGGGCTGCAGGCGGCGGACTGGGCCACGCGGCTGCGCGCCGACCTGCCGGCCCTGCGCAGCGAGATCGAGCGGGCCCAGCACAGCAGCACCGCCGACGCGCTGATGGATCTGCCGGGTCTGCTGACGCTGGCTGGCGAAGGGCCGCGCACCAATGGCGAAGATCCGGACGAGGATATGGCCTATCGCTGCCGCTTCCTGCGCGGGCTCGCCATGGCGCATTTCCTGCGCAAGCTGGAGGCCGGGAATTACTGACGCCTGCCCCACGGCAGCGGGGCAGACCGATTTTCAGCAAAATACGTTATATAACTACACGCCAGAATCTTCTCTCCCGGGATGCATTCATGGGAGTGGCGTACTTAACTGAAGCCAGTTCCATCAAACGCTCCGGACGAACCATTCTGGGTCTCGATCATCGCCAGTTCTGAAAGGGCCGGCGCCTGCCAGGGCTTGCGGACACGGTCCGGCGTCTCACCCACAGCGATCAGGACCTGCTCGGTCCGCTCAGTCTGCTCACGCATCACTCCGCCATCCCCTTATATGTGTAAATGCGTCAACCTCATTCCCGGCAGAGCCAGTGATATACTGTTTCACCTATAGGTGATCACACCATATTTTTGCAAAGATATTCTCTTGAAAATGGCCGATTTCTGTAAAAAATTCCCCTTTGCCGGTTCAGGCCACAGACAATAAGCGGCCACGGACATCATCGTGCCAGCCTCGTCCGACAAAGCTGAATCCCTGCCGGGGCTGCTGGCGGCCGAGAGGCCGATACACACGGGCTTCATCGGGCAGGCTTCATCGAGCAGGCTTCATCGGGAGGACTATTCCGCACGGCCGCCAGATCGGGCTGGAGAGACAGCAACACAGACATCGAGGAGACGGGTGCCGGCATCCGGGCAACCGGCGGGATAACCTGACTTACCAATCGAGACCGAGTTTTCTGGCTTCGTCCCTGATGGAAATCATCTTGTCGATGGCAGGAAGCGGCTGGCCGAGAATTTTCTGGGCCGCCATCCGGTTCCAGTCGTTGGGCACCAACTGCACACGCAGGTCGCCTGGGTCAATGATCCCCCAATTGTCCAAGTCTCGACAGCCTGAGCCGCCGCAATAGGCCTGGAACAACACGGTAGGCCTGTTACGCCCGTTCCTGAGGCATACGCCCCCGATAAAATCAATATTGCCGTCATAGCGCAGCACCGTCGCCCGGCTATCCCGGCTGACGGTGAGCACGGCTTCCACATGCTCCTCCCCTTCGGTGCGCTTGTTGAAACTGAACGTCACGTCGGCACCACCACAGGAAAAGGCGCCCTCGGCACGTGCGGCAACCGGTGCCATTGCCAGCATGGATGCCACCAGCATCGAACGCAGCATCAATGCGTCTCCGGAAAACTGAATATTTCGACAAGCATCCTTGCTCACCGACATGCCGTCAATCCGTGGCATGCTCACCTTGTCATACCGATCGAAATCACGACGGCCGAAATCACGACGGCCGAACGAAGCGCGACAAACCGCGCATTCAGCAAATGATTTCCGCATCAAGGCAAAATAATACTGATGAATTTTGCACCCCGGCGCGGGGGTGCAGCAGCCTCAACCAAAACCAGTAAAAATACACCAAGCGGCAGCATGAAATAATCTGGCATCACCGCTCGATAAACGGGCGGCAAATAAACGCCTGCCCCGCGGCGGCGGGGCAGGCGATGCACAGTCTGGAACGACGCCAAGTCCGGAACACCAGCCCCAGCACGTCACAGCGTTGGAGCCATCACAGGATTGGACTTACCGCCCAGACCCGCTTGGCCGGCCGTGATTCCGGCGTCACTGGTTCGATTACGAGAAAATACCGCCGTCAATAGTGCCGGGTCCGCCAGCCCGGGTCTCGCTCATCGCCAGTTCTGACAGGGCCGGCGCCTGCCAGGGCTTGCGGACACAGTCCGGCGTCTCACCCACAGCGGTCAGGACCTGCTCGGTCCGCTCAGTCTGCTCACGCATCATCCCACCACCCTGTCATGTTTAAAGGCAAGCATAGCGCTATCCCCGACGCAGCCAAGGAACACGCATCTCCTTATATATCAAAAGTACCATATTGGTGCAAATCGCTTCTCCAGCCGACCAGAGTGATACCCGCGAAAAGACTTAGCCGCATCCCTTCCTGCCGCAGAAGACAAGTAGGCCCCGGAACTGTCCCCGCAATAGACGCCCCACAATGCAGTAGCGATGCCTGGGGTTGCTGCGCTATTTTACGCACACCAAAAAAACGGGAATACAACGATGCCGCTGGATCTCGCCACCGTGACCGCTGAAGAGTTCGAGCCGCTGCGGGGCGGCCGTTTCCGCGTCTGCTGGGAAGGGCTGGAGGAGACCCTGACCCTGCAGGAAATCCGGCGCCTGCGCTACGGTCTCCCTGGTGGACGGTCGCCCTTTGCCCTGACCTTCAAGGGCGGATCCGACAGCATCCTGCTGAACCAGCGCATCCATCCGCTCCAGGCCGAGGGGCTGGGCGATATCGAGATCTTCCTGGTCCCAATCGGCCGCAACGACGACGGCACCTATCTTTACGAAGCCGTGTTCAACTGATCCGGACCGACCGCTCCACGCCGCTACCGACCCCGCCGTCGTGGAGCGGCCGGCGTGGAGCGGGATGCCTGCCGGTCAAAGTCTGCCGGCCAAACCGGTCAGGCCGGGCCGTCAGGCAGCGGCTCATGCGGCCCAGTGCAGGCGGATATAGGGTCCCACCAGCTCCACCTCCCGGAAATCAAGGCGATTATAGAGCCGGCGGGCCGGGTTGCTGTGTTCCACATGGATGGAACAGCTTTTCCCGGCGGCCCTGGCCCGTTGCTGTACCGCGCGCAACAGGGCCGTGCCGAAGCCGCGGCCGCGATAATCGGGCAGGAAGCCGATCTCGACAATGCGCAAATCAGCGGGATTGTGATCCCACAGGTAAAGCCGCCCGGCCGCCTGTCCATCCACCTCCACCACCATGAACTCGGCATCATGGTAGTGTTTTTCGTAATGCAAACATTGCAGCCGGAACTGGTCGTTGAGAAAGGCCAGCTTCTGCTCATCGGTCCAATCGATGAGAACCTGCACCTCTTCCCAGCGATGGCTGACATAGATCTCCCGGATCAGCGGCTGGTCCGCCCCGGTCAGGGGGCGGACCGTAACCCGATGTCCGGCGATGGCACCGTCGAACTGCACAGCGGACTCCCGATCGATTCTGGCCAACCAAGGCCGCCCGGGCCCTTAGGGACGCTCGGGCCAGATCCCGTTGGTGCAGATACAGAAATTGATGCAGAGCCAGGGCTGCATATTGTTGTGCGGCTGCGTTGACAGGCTACCGGCCGGACCGATGACAGCGAGATCAAGACCGGTGGTCGTGGTCCAGGGGTCGATTTCCGTCGTGGAGTAATTCCACTGGTTGAAGGTCCGCGACAGCGTCACGGTCGATGCCGGTGCATTGACCAGATTGGCCGCAACACCGGTGACGAGGGCATTGACCGCATGCTGATGCGGGGGCATCTGCGCCGGGGACAGGGTTTCGGACAGGGTTCCCCCCTTGCTGGCAACCGGACGCGAGGTCAGGTTCGCGCCATTGCCCGCTCCGACCGGGGTGCGCCCCTGGAGATTGGGCAGCCCGATGGTGGTGCGGCCGTCGCCGCCATAGAGCGAGCCGATCACCGCCGCCAGGGCCTGGAACTGCGCCAACGGCAGGGTTGTGCCATTGCACAGCGCCCAGTCCTGGGGCGCCCAGTTGAAGCCCAGGGGGCGGATTTCGCCGAAAAAAGGATCCATGATGTCGACTCCTCCCGTTCAGACCGCGGCTTCAAGGCCGGTCCGGATAAAGGCCGCTGACGCAGATGATGTAGTTCAGCGCCAGGAACGGCATCATGTTGTTGTGGGGATTGCCGAGTTCCTTGCTGCTTCCACCGCTGGCCATACCGCCGGAATAATCCAGGAAATTGGGATCAGCGACCTGCGCGATGGCCCCAGCCGTGGTGGTATTCATGTACAGCCCGCTGGTCTGGCCATTGGGCGTGACCACCGCCAGCATGTTGTTGGTGGGAATGCCCGTGCTGGCCGCCACATTGACGGCGGAAAAGCTATGGGTATGGGCGGCATTCTGCGCCGGTGTCAGCGATACCGTCTCGCTCCCCCCCATCTGTCCCAACAGGAAATTCGTTGTCGTCACACCCGCCGCCGCCGGTGCCTGACCCTGCCCCACCACGGCCCTTCCGCGGAAATCCGGAAGGTTGAATGAATTCACACCATCACCGCCATAGGTTACACCAATCAGGGAATAGAGCGGCTGATATTCCCGGATTGCGAGTGCGGCCCCGTTGCACAGCATCCAGTCCACAGGTGCATAGATCCCGCCGAACAGGCGGATCTCACCGACGAAACAATCGGCCATGACTTCCTCCTCTCTGGCGGGTTTTACGGACGGGACGGATAGACGCCCGTCGTGGCGATACAATAATTGGTCACGGCCCAGGGCTGCAGGTTGGGGTGAGGCGCCCCCCCGCTGGAGGACACGGTGCTGGCGGCAAGGGCCACCGGCGCGTTGCCGCCCCGCGGCGCATAGATCGCGATGACGGGATTGTTCTGGTACACCCCGGGCTGGGCCAGCAGGTTGGCACCGGGTGCCGGACTGTTGCCGGTGGTGGTCACCACGTTGGTGGTATGGATATGCTGCGGGATCTGCGGCTGGGTCAGGGTCACCGTCTCGCTGCCGCCGGTGTTGCCGATCTGGTAGGCCGCGGTGCCGGCCGGATCGACATACTGGCCCTGTCCCAGCGGCACCCTCCCCCGCAGGTCGGGGAGGTTGAAATTGTTGACCCCGTCCCCGCCAAACTTGTTGCCGATCAGCGAAAACAAAGCCGGGTTCTGCCGCACCTGCAACTGCGCCCCCGTACAGGCCGCCCATCCCCGTGGGGCCCAGACAAAGGAGAACATCCTGATTTCACCGACGAATGGATCCATGGTGGCTCCCCGATAACGATTGGCCCGCACAACCAGGCTCCGCGATGGTGGCACAACCAGACCGCCACGTCCACTCGAAGGCGGCATTCCGAATAGGAAGAAGCACGCCCCCGCCGGGCGCGGGCTTCGACGTAGTCCCTGGCGGGAGTCAGCCGCACGGAATTCATGCCGCAACCGGTGGAGACCAGGAACCAGCCCTCCGTTTATTTGCGGTTAACATTCCAGTCTCTTGACTGTCACGCAGACCTGAAGATGTAGGCGTCCCGTCTCGCTCAACCGGCCTGCCCGCCGCCGGCGCGGACGACCCCTTCGATCACGGTGCAGAGCGCATCCAGCCGTCCCAGATCCTGGGGCCGCCGCAGCAGATGGACAGGCGTGCGCTGGGCCAGGGCCGTGGCCCAGCGGAATGCCGCGCGACCGCCATCCAGTGCAGCAGCACTCTCGCGGCGGTGAATGACCCGGTGCAGCAGGGCCGCAGCTTCGGGCCGGGTCAGCTGTTCAAGCGCGGGAGCCGTGCGCCCCGGTTCCGGCCTCAGCACCAGGACAGCCGCCAGCGGCACCGGTTCCGACTGGAAGACATGCAACTGCGGCATGTGGAACTTGGCCAGATCGCGGCGGACACGCAGATCCTGCTCCATCGCATCGCCGAACACTTCCGCCGATGCGGTCCATAGCTTCAGCGACGGATATCCGGGGTGGACCAGCCCGGAGGCGGGATCGATCACCGCCTGATCATCGGTCAGCAGCCGGGCGCCACGCTGGATCAGGGCACGGGCGGTGGTGGACTTTCCCACCCCGGAATCACCGGCCACGGCCACACCGACCCCATCAATGGCAAGAACGGCGGCATGCAGGGGGGGCTGCCCGCGCTGATGACACAGCGCCGAGGCGGCGGGGCCGCTGACATAGCTGTGCAACTCGGCGTCGGTCAGGCCGCCGGGGCCGGTATCCACGGTCACAAGCCGTCCCGCCTCGACCAGGAGCCGCACCCCGTCCGGCGTCTGCAACAGAATGCGGCCATCGGCCAGGACATCGATGGCGGGCCGGGACCGCTCCACCACGCCCTCCGGCAGCGGCACGGGCGCGAAACGCACCATGATGACATCGCTGTCGGCCGTCTCCGTCACCGGGCCGCCGTCATCGGGGCGCAGGAACGGAAGCGGACGCTCCGAGCGCAGCCGCCAGCCATACAAACGGTAATCATAGGTCACTGCCCGTCCCCCACAATCCACACACCGAAACGGCAGACCACGCTGCCCGGCGCCGCCGGCACGGCCACTGTCACGGCTCGATCCGGATCAGCCGCTTGTCCAGCATCTCCGTCAGGAAGCGCAGCACGCAGTCACGGATCACCCCGGCCTCTGCGTCATATTCGGCCTCGAGCCGACGGCACAGACCGTCCACCTCGACCGGATTGGCCAGTTCCTGCCAGATGCGGGAGCCGACATCGTTCAGCGCATAATACTGGCCGCTGTCCATATTCATCATCACCGTTTCGCCGTCGATCTCTGTCGACAGCAGATCCCCATTGGCCACAACCCGATCCGTCAAGGCTACCATTATCAGACCCCACATTCGGCAAAGGTGGGCCAAGATATGCTGGCGCGCTCCGAGCCGCTACGGAAGAAATCCGCCCCGGGCCGATGAATTCCAGGCTCGGCATCGGGCCGGCCTTTGCGGCATGATCCGGGCATGGAACCGGTGGCGGGGCCAGCGAAGTCCCCGACCAGACCAGCAGGAGAAGCGCATGTCCTCCCAGACCCCTGCCCATCCCGTCCGGGGCGGACGGCTGCCGTGACACGCGGCCAGCGGACCCGCGCGGCGACCGCCACGGGACAACGGCTGTGCCCGGACCGTCCTGGAACGGATGGCCGATTCGGCATCGGTGCCGCCATCGGCGCCGGGCTGGTGGCGCGTTCGGCCGTGCGCGGGGGCGCCGACTTCATCCTGGCGCTCAGTGCCGGGCGGGTGCGGGTCATGGGCGCCCCCTCGGCGGTCAGCATGCTGCCCATCCATGACAGCAACGCCTTCGTCGCCGACTTTGCCCGATCCGAACTGCTGGGCCGGGTGGATGTGCCGGTGCTGTTCGGCGCCTCGGCCCTGGACCCGCGCACCGACATTCCCGCGCTGGTGCGCCGCATCCGCGGCTGGGGCTTCGACGGGGTCGTCAATTTTCCCAGCAGCATCCTGCTCGACCCCGCCCAGGCCGCGGCCATGGCAGCCCAGGGCCTGGGCTGGCCGCGCGAGGTGGCGCTGATCCGGGAGGCGCGGACCGCCGGACTGGTCGCCAGCGCCTATGTGCGCACACCGGAGCAGGCCATGGCCATGGCCGATGCCGGCGCCGCCCTTGTCTGCATCAATTTCGGCTGGACGGCCGGCGGCCATGGCGGCGAGCCGGCGACCCAGGACATCGCCGAGGCCGCGACGGAAGCCCAGGCGGTGTTCCGCCTGCTGCGCCAGCAGCATCCGGACGTGCTGTGCTTTGTCGAAGGCGGTCCCATCGCCACGCCGGAGGATGCGGCCCAGGTCTGCCGGGCCAGTCAGGCCGACGGGTATATCGCCAGCTCCACCATGGACCGCATCCCGCTGGAAACGGCCGTGGTCGATGCGGCGGCAGCCTTCAGGACGGTGACCGGCCTGACCCGCACGGTCGAAGCCCTGAAGACCGAGATGCTGGGGCCGGGCCGCCGATTCGGCCTGATCGGGCGGTCGGCGGCCATGGGCCGGCTGGTCCACATGATCGAACGGCTGGCCGACAGCGACCTGACCGTGCTGATCCGCGGTGCCAGCGGCAGCGGCAAGGAGCTGGTGGCCGAGGCCCTGCACCACAGCAGCCACCGCCGCAGCCGCCCGCTGGTGGCCGTGAACTGTGCCGCCATTCCCCGCGACCTGCTGGAAAGCGAGCTGTTCGGCTTCGACCGCGGCGCCTTCACCGGGGCCGACCGGGCCCGCATCGGCAAGTTCGAGACGGCGGACGGAGGCACGCTGTTCCTCGACGAGATCGGCGATCTGGACCTGTCGCTGCAGGGCAAGCTGCTGCGCGTTCTGGAAACCGGGGTGGTCGAGCGGCTGGGCAGCAACCAGCCGCGCCGCCTGGATGTGCGGGTCCTGTGCGCCACCCACCGCGACCTGCGCACCATGGCCGCGGAGGGCCGGTTCCGCGAGGACCTGTTCTACCGGTTGAGCCAGCTGGAGATCCGCGTCCCCGGTCTGGCCGAGCGCATCGACGACATTCCGCTGCTGGCGCAGAATTTTCTGTCCGCCCTGGCCGCCCGTCACCGGACCCGCCCCAAGCTGCTGGACAATGACGCCTATCAGCTGCTGATGACCCGGACCTGGGCCGGCAATGTGCGCGAACTGCGCAACGTGGTGCAGCAGGCGGCCATCCTGACCGATGCGGAGATCATCGGGGCCGCGGATCTGGCCCTGCTGCTGGAGCCGGCCGGCCGGGCCATGACAACGCCCCCGCCTGCACCGGCGGCCATGGCGGGGGCACCGGCCGACAGCACGGCCATGAGCGAGCGCGACTGGATCCTGGAGGCGCTGCGGCGCAACCGTTTCCGCCGCGGCGCCACGGCCGCCGATCTCGGCCTGTCACGCAAGACCCTCTACAACAAGCTCCGCCTGTACGGGATCGACTGACCCGGCACCGCCGCGCGGAACGATGGCCCAGTCGGCGACACCGTCGGCCAGCGCCACCGCCGGAGCAAACGTGGCGGCCACCAGCGGCGGACGGAAAACCAGCACCCGCGCCGATGGTGCAGCCGCCCGCACCGCCCGCACGGTGTCCAGAACCGTCGTGACACAGGCATCCGCGGTCAGCTCCGGCCGGGGGCAGATCAACAGCTGGTCGAGACCGGAGGCCAGGACGCGCCCCGCCTGACCGGGATCGCCGGCCACCGCCATGACCTGGAACCCGTGGGCCTTGGCCTGGACCAGGGTCACCAGCTCCGCGGCATAATCGGCACCGGCGTGGTGCAAGGCCGCGGCCAGGCCGCCGCCGATCATGGCCAGCGAGGGGAGATTGATGACCGCGCGAACCCCCGCCTCCCGCAGGGCGGGAAGCAACAGCGGCGGCGGACGGAACGGATCGGCCGCCAGGATGGCGGCGTAGGTTTCGGTATCGTCAGCGAAGCGGCCGGCCAGGGCCAGGGTGGCACCATTGGCATCGCCGATGGGCAGGGCGCCGGCCAGCATCGCCTCCACCGCGGTCAGCCCGGCGAAATGGGGACAGACAACGGCGAAATCCCCGGTGCGGCCCTGCGGGCGCTCGACAATGAGACCCCGCCGGCTCACGCCACACCTCTGCCGCCGATCCGGCCAGCACGGAGACGGTCGCGGCCGGGCCGGCCAAGTTCGGGTAATTTTGGGTAGGATCGGGTCATTGTCCCCATTTTACTCATTCGCGCCCCCGGCGGCACCAGTGCCGCCCTGCTGTTGCGTCTGGCATGCCGATTGCTGCGGCCCCGGTTGACGGCGTCCGTTCCCTGACCGCGGCGCCAGCGCGACAGCGGAAGCGACACAACAGGGGGAGGAACCCAGATGCAGCCACCGATCACCAGCCTGTCCACACCCGGTTCCAGCGTAGCCTATGTCGCCGGAACCTTCGATACCAAGGGCAGTGAACTCGCCTTCCTTGCGGACTGCCTGAAACGGACGGGGGTCCGGGTCGTCACCGTCGATCTGTCCACCACGGGCAGGGCCAGCGGCGCCGATATCCAGGCCGGCGAGGTCGCCGCCCACCATCCCGGCGGCACGGCCGCGGTTTTCACCGGCGACCGCGGTTCCGCCGTCGCGGCCATGACCGAGGCGTTCCGCCGCTTCGTCGCCACGCGGCGCGACCTCGCCGGCCTGATCTCGGCCGGCGGGTCGGGCGGCACGGCGCTGGTGGCGCCGGCCATGCGCGATCTGCCAGTGGGCGTGCCGAAGGTCATGGTGTCCACCATGGCCTCGGGCGATGTGCGCCCCTATGTCGGGCCATCCGACATCTGCATGATGTATTCGGTCACGGATGTGTCGGGCCTCAACCGCATTTCCGAGCAGGTGCTGTCCAACGCCGCGCACGCCCTGGCCGGCATGGTGGCCCACCACCGGGCGCCCAGCGCCGCCGCCAAGCCGGCCGTAGGTCTGACCATGTTCGGCGTCACCACACCCTGCGTACAGGGGGTGACGGCGGCCCTGGCCGACCGCTTCGACTGTCTGGTCTTCCATGCCACCGGCACCGGCGGGCAATCGATGGAGAAGCTGGCGGATTCGCATCTGCTGGCCGGTGTCATCGACATCTCGACCACCGAGGTCTGCGACCATCTGTTCGGTGGCGTGCTGGCCTGCACCGACGACCGGTTCGGCGCCATGATCCGCACCCGGATCCCCACCGTGGTCTCGTGCGGCGCACTGGATATGGTGAATTTCGGCGCACCGGAGACCGTGCCCGCGCACTACCAAGGCCGCACCTTCTATCCCCACAATCCGCAGGTGACGCTGATGCGCACCACGGCGGAGGAAAATGCCCGTATGGGCGTGTGGATCGGTGAACGGCTGAACCGCATGGAGGGGCCGGTCCGTCTGCTGATCCCCGAAGGCGGCGTGTCGATGCTGGATGCGCCGGGCATGCCCTTCCACGACCCGGACGCCGACCGCGCCCTGTTCACGGCGCTGGAGCGGACCGTGGTGCAGACCGACACGCGCCGTCTGATCCGCCTGCCCCACCACATCAACGACCCTGCCTTCATCGAGGCCGTGGTCGCTCATTTCCTTGAGATTGCCTGAGCAAGGGAGATCCCATCATGCCCAGATTTTCGCGTGAGACGCTGCTGACCCGGTTCCGCGCCATGATCGCCGCCAATGAGCCCATCGTCGGCGGCGGCGCCGGCACCGGCCTGTCGGCCAAGTGCGAGGAAGCCGGCGGCATCGACCTGATCGTCATCTACAATTCCGGCCGCTACCGCATGGCCGGACGCGGCTCCCTGGCCGGGCTGATGGCCTATGGCAATGCCAACGATATCGTCGTCGAGATGGCATCGGAGGTGCTGCCGGTGGTGAAGAAGACCCCGGTGCTGGCCGGCGTCAACGGCACCGATCCCTTCATGCTGAAGGAGCCGTTCCTGCGCAAGCTGGGGGATCTCGGCTTCTCCGGCGTGCAGAACTTCCCCACGGTCGGTCTGATCGACGGCGTCTTCCGCGCCAACCTGGAGGAGACGGGCATGAGCTACGGGCTGGAGGTGGATATGATCGCCACCGCCCACCAGCTTGATCTGCTGACCACGCCCTATGTCTTCGATCCCGATCAGGCCCAGGCCATGGCCAAGGCCGGCGCCGATATCATCGTCTGCCACCTGGGATTGACCACCGGCGGCAATATCGGCTCGCAGACCGCGCGCAAGCTGGAGGACTGCCCGGCCCTGATCAATGACTGGACCGAGGCGGCACTGAAGGTGCGCAAGGATATCATCGTGCTCTGCCATGGCGGCCCCATCGCCGAGCCGGAGGATGCCAATTACATCCTGAAGCACTGCCCGAACTGCCACGGCTTCTATGGCGCCTCCAGCATGGAGCGCCTGCCGACCGAGCGCGCGCTGACCGACCAGACCCGCCGCTTCAAGCAGATCCGGCGCGGCTGACCGGCTGCCCGGGAAGGGGTGCCCTCCCCCGGCACCCCTTCCCCGCCCGCATCGGCGTCATGACCGCCGCCGGGGCGGGCGGCAGCGCACGCGGGAGCGGTGCGACGGCACGCCCCCTGGTCCTGCCCGCCCGCATCGGTCAGAACGGCAGCATGGTTGCCGCCGGTCAGGGCCGCCCGTCGCGCGGACGCCCATCGGTCAGGCCGTTTGGAGACCCCGCCGACATGCCGCTGCCCGCCCCCACCTACGACGTCGCCAAGAGCTACGACGAGAATTACGCGGCCGGCCCGGCCTTCAGCGGCCCCGAGCCGGTGCTGGCTCCCCCGCGCCGGACGATCTCCTTTCTCGGCCACCGGCTGAACAGCCCCATCGGCGTCCCTGCCGGGCCGCTGCTGAACAGCGCCTATGTCTCCCTCTATGCCCGCCTGGGCTGGGACATCCCCGTCTACAAGACGGTGCGCAGTGTCGAACGGGCCTGCCACCCGGCCCCCAACTGCCTGTTCATCCCCGCCGATCCGTTGCGGGAGGAGGATGCGCTGTCGCTCCGGCGCACGGCGCCGGCGCCGGACGCGCTGACCGACCTCAGCATCACCAATTCGTTCGGCATGCCCAGCAAGCCGCCGGCGGAATGGCAGGCCGATGTCCGTGCCGCGGATGCCGCCATGGGACCGGGCCAGTTGCTGATCGTCAGCATCGTCGGCACGCCGGGTGCCGAGGGCCGCGATCTTGCCGCCGATTTCGCCCATACGGCGGCGCTGGCGAAGGCGGCCGGCGCCCGCGTGATCGAAGCCAATTTCTCCTGCCCCAACGTGGTCAGCAGCGAAGGCGCGCTTTATGGCGATGCCGTCACGTCAGCCGCCGTCACGCAGCGGATCAAGGAGGCCATCGGCGATACCCCGCTGCTCATCAAGATCGGCGCCCTGCCCGAGGAGCAGTTGACCGCCGTCGTCCGCGCCAACCTCCCTTTCGTGGACGGCATCGCCGCCATCAACACGGTGCCGCTGCGGATCGTCGATGCCGCGGGGCAGCAGGCCCTGCCGGGCGACGGACGGCTGAAAAGCGGCGTATGCGGTGCCGCCATCCGCGGCGTCGGCGCCGGGATGACCGCCCGCCTGATCCGCATCCGCGACAGGCTGCACGCGCAGTACGCCGTGGTCAGTGTCGGCGGCGTGATGACGGAACAGGACATCGATGACCGCCTGGCCCTGGGGGCAGATCTGGTCATGTCGGCGACCGCCGCCATGTGGGATCCGCTGATGGCCGCCCGCTGGCGCAACCGCTGACCTGCACCCGCCCCATCCCGGGGCGTCCTCTCAGCCGCCGGGCAGCAGCCAGCGCAGGCTGGCCGGCCGCCAGGACAGGGTGAAGGTGATGGTCAGGGCGGCGGCGGCCAGGGTCATGATCCAGACCAGGGCCGCCATCGACGGGTGATCGGCCCCCAGGCAGAGACAGAGCGACAGGACCAGCGCCAACCCGCCGGCCAGACGCAGGCCCCGGATGGTGCCACGGCGCCGGGCACGGCCGCCGAAGACCTGACCCCAATGCGGTTCCATCGCCAGGGCCAGCCAGCCCATGCCCGCAGCGCTGGCCAGCATGGCGGCAGCCAACATCATGATCTCAGGCATGGGTGACCCCGGTCTTGACGGTGTCGAGGGCGGGAGCGGCCGAGGCCCGCCGTTTCAGCCGGCGGGCGGCCAGCAGCGCCAGGGCGGCACTGGCCAGCAGGCAGAGATCCAACCCCGCCACCGGCCAGTAATGCGCCGCCAGCGTGCGCAGCAGATGATCGCCGGTCATGATCCAGTTCAGCAGCACGGCCAGCGGCGCCAGCAGGGCAATGGCCCGGCACTGTTCCGCCCAGGCCGGGGACAGGCGCCCCGCCGCCACCGGCGCGCTGCGCAGCAGCGCATGGACGAAGGCCAGCAGCCAGCCCCCCCAGAAGGCGTATCGTTCCAGATCCCCCCGCGGCGGCCACCCCCCGGGCAAGGCGTCGGGCAACAGCTTGTTGGCGATCAGCAGGCACAGGGTGGCCACCACCATGCCCGTCACCGTGGTCACGGCCAGGGCATCCACCAGCCGGGCGCCCTGGATGCCCTGCTTGGCGTGCTGGCGCTTGCGCTTCTCCACAAAGAAGATGAAGCCGGTGGCGATGCAGACACACCCGGTCAGCCCGCCCAGCACATAAAGCCAGCGCAGCAGCCAATGGCGGAAATGCTGGAGATGCAGGCCGGTCAGGAACTCGTTCACGCTGCCGACGGCGCCAGGGGCAGGATCTTCGCGCAACAGTTCCCCGGTGGAGGCCTTGAAATGGATGCCTTCGCCGGTCAGGGCGATGCGGTCGGTGCCGGCGCGGTAGACGCTGACATAGCCGTTGGCATCGCCCACATGCTGCAGAGTCAGGAATCCGACCTCGCCGGCCATGCCCCGGGCGTGCCAGCGGCGCTGCGCCTCCGCCACCATGGCATCGACCGAGGCGATGGGGGCCGGCACACCCGCCCGCTCATGCGGCAGACCGGTCTCCGCCGCTTCCAGCCGCTCGCTCAGCTGGTGCAGCGGGTCCAGCTGGGTGTGGCCGACAGGGAAATAGATGCCGGCGAAGATCACCAATCCGGTGAAGGCAAAGAAGAAATGGAACGGCAGGGCCACGACGCCCGTGAGATTGTGCAGATCCAGTACACTGCGCTGGATGGTCTTGTCCGGCCGGAAGGTGAAGAATTCCCGGAAGATCTTGCGGTGCATCACCACACCGCTGACCAGCGCCGCCAGCATCGCCATGGCGGCCGCGCCGACGATCCAGGTGCCGGCATCACGCCAGTGCAGGTTCAGGCTGTAATGCAGCGGATAGAAGAATTCACTGCCGATCTTCAGCCGGTCATCCGGCAGGCTGGCGCCCGTGCGCGGGTCGATGGTGCGATAGGCCCAGAGGGCCTCCTCCGGGTCCTTCGCACCGGGCACATCGAAGCCGATGAACAGTTCCAGCACCGGGTCGCGGTGGGTGGTATAGGCCCCCATGCGATCAATGGCCGTGTAGGTCTGCGGCATCGGGCCGTTGACGCGGGGGGCCATGTCGGCGATGGCCTCCCGCGTCGGCTGCATGCTCTCGAACACCGGGCGCAGCACCATGTCGAAACTGGGCATCGGCTGGGGCTCGAAGCGCGATTGCGGCACGGCCCAGCGGTCGATCTCCCGGTCGAACACCGACAGGGCGCCGAAGAAGAAGACGACCATCAGCACGAAGCCCAGCACCAGACCGAACCAGGTGTGCAGCCAGGCCATGGAGAGGCGGACGCTCTGGAACATGGGGGCTCCGGATCAGGTGAGATGGTTCTGGATCAGGCTGGCGGCACCGGCCATCAGCCCCGCCCCGCCTGCCGCCACGATCCAGACCCGGACCAGACTGCGGGCCGCGAAGGCCCACAGCAACAGCGCCAGATAGACGGCGACGCCGATGATGGCCGTCAGGTGTTCGGCATCATGGAACGGCATGCCAAGGGCGAACAGCGACGCCATACCGAAGGCGATAAAGCCCCAGGTGAAGGCGTAGCCACCCAGGACGGCAGCCGCGATCCGCAAGACGGGGTGCCAGAGGGGATGCCAGAGGGGATGATGGCCGGTGATACGCATGGGCCTCCTCAGAACCGATAGCTCAGGGATACGGAGATCTGACGGGGTTCACCGTAGAAATTGCTGTAAACATTGGTGCTGGAATAATATTTCTTATCCAGAAGATTGTTGATGTTCAGACTGGCGGTCAGCGCATCATTGACGTCGTACTTCGCCATCACATCCAGGATGATGAAGTTCTTCTGCTCGGAGTAGACCGGTGTCGCGAAGTTGCCCCTGGCCACGAAGCGGCTGCGGCTTTCCCAGCGGGCACCGCCGCCTAGGGTCAGGCCGTCCCACGCCCCGGGCAGACGATAGGCGGTGAACAGCTTGGCGACATGGCGCGGCAGACCGACATTGAGGTCGAAGCCCTCCGGCAGGTCCGGCTTGGCATAGGTGTAGCTGGCCTGCATCTGCCAATCCGGCAGCAGTTCCCCCGACAGGTCGATTTCCACGCCCTTGATGCGGGCGCCATCGGCCGCCACGTAGGCGGAATCGCCATTGGGGGCCATGTTGCTGCCGTCCACGACGGCGTAATTGTCCTGCAGGCTTTTGAACAGGGCCAGGCTGGCATTGAGCGCGTCCTTGAAGAAGGCGCCCTTCACGCCGGCCTCATACGTGTCCCCCACCAGCGGATCCAACACCTTGCCGCTGACATCCTGATTCTGCTGCGGCTGGAAGATGCTGGTGTAGCTGGCATAGACGGAGATCGTGTCGGTCAGGTCCTGCACGACGCCGACATAGGGGATAACCTTGCCATTCTCCTTCATGTCGTCGGGATAGGGACCCCATTGCACATAATCGTAGGAGGCATTCTGGTCGAACCAGGTGAGACGGCTGCCCAGGATGACGGACAGCGTGTCCGTGGGGCGCAGCCGGGCGGCACCATAGAGCGATGCCTGCTTTTCCAGGAAATAGCGCTTGCCCGACGTTTCCCACACCGGCTCCGGCTTGTTGCCGTCCCAGGTGAAGATGTCGGGCACGGAGGCGTCATAGCCGGGCACGGTCCAGAGCGGATACATGGTGTAGTTGGCCCGCGTACGCGACAGGTTGAGACCGACCGACAGGTCGTGCTGGCGGCCGAACAGCTCCACAGGGCCGGAGAGGCTGGCATCCAGCGCCGTCTGCGTCTTCGGGATGGGCCATTTCGCCACCCACAGCGAAGCCCCCGCCCCGGTTGCCGGATCGGCCAGCCCATTGTCGCTGAACCAGCCATAGGTGCGGTCGTTGTCATCGCCTGTGCGGGTCAGGGTGACGGCTCCCTGCCAGTCGCCGGCGAATTCATGCTCCAGCGTGCCGGCGAAATTGTAGCGCGTGCGGGTTTGCCGGCTCCAGTTCGTGGCGGAATTGTAGGAAACAGGGAAATCGGTGTGCGACCCGTTGGCGAAGACGCCGGGAAAGCCGAAATAGGAACAGGCCGTGCAGTGCTTGCGCTGATATTCACCGCTGAGGGTCAGCAGGGTGCGTTCCGACAGGGTCAGTTCCACCACGCCATAGAGCAGGCGGGAGTCCGCCTCCAGCCGGTCGACATAGGAATCCCCATCCTCCCATGCCCCCACGATCCTGGCGCGCACGGTCCCGCTGTCGGTGACCGGGCCACCGGCATCCAGTTCCAGGCGCTTTTTGCTCCAGGACCCGATGCTGGCCTTGGCCTCTGCCTGGAAACTGGCCGTCGGCTTCTTGCGCACCAGATTGATGGACGCGGCGGGGTTGCCATTGCCGCTCATCAGGCCGGTGGAGCCGCGCACGATCTCGATCCGGTCATACAGGGCGGTATCCATGCTCAAGGCTTTGAAGTCCTTGTGCAGGGGGACCCCGTCCACCAGCATGTTGGTGATTTCCATGTTGCGGGCGAACAGGCCCTTCTCATTGTCGTCCGCCGTCGCCTTCTTCTTGAAGACGATGCCGGGCGAATTCACCATCGCATCCTCGACGGTCGTGATGTGCTGGTCGTCCAGCCGCTGGCGCGACAGCACGGCCACCGTCTGCGGCGTTTCCCGCATGGTCAGCGACAGGCCGGTGGCGCTGCGCATGGGACCGGCGGTGTAGGACCCCGTGCCTTGCGTCAGCGCCGTCCGCTCGGTGTCGCCTTCGATGCGCAGCGTCGGCAGCAGGACGGCGCCCGTGTCGGGCGGCGCTTCCCCCGGCATCAGCGTGTAGCCGCTGGCGGTGCGGCCGATGCGGAAGCCGCTGCCGCGCAGCAGCTGGGTGAACCCCTCATCCACACCATAGGCCCCGCGCAGCCCCGGGCTCTGCAGCCCCTGGATCTGGCCGGCATCCACGGCGATGGACACGCCGGCCTGCTGGGCGAAGCGGTTCAGCACCTGGGCCAGCGGTCCAGCCGGAATATCATAGCTGACACCCTGCTGCGCCGTCTGGGCACGGGCAACCACGGGAGCAAGGGCGGTCAGGCTGGCCAGGGCGGTGCCGCCGGCCAGCGCCAGCCGGTAAAGACGCGGGACATGCATAATGGAGGGTTCCTCTTTCCCAATCCGTTGCTCTCTCCCAGCGGTTGACGAGCGAGGTGGAAAAAGTGGAACCGGGACGGTGAGAATTTTTCCGCGCGGCTGGACCGTGGCTCCCATCATGGCGGTGCGTCCACCAGCACCAGATACGGGGTGAGCGTGCGCAGGCGCAGGGCGGGGAAACTGCTGCGCAGCAGACGCAAGGCCCGGTCGGTGTCATCCAGCGGCAGCACGGCGCTGACGCGCAGGCCGGCGATCTGGTCCCGGTCGTAGAGGATGCGGCCGGGCCGGTGGCGGGACAGCTCATCCAGCACCTCGGCCAGCGGCCGGTCGCTGACCACCAGCTGGTGCCGCGTCCAGGCATCGGCCAGGCTGGCCGGATCCACCGGGGCGCCCCGGGTGACGCCCGCCGCGGTGATGCGGGCGGACTGGCCGGCGGTGATGGTCAGCGGGGCCTCTCCCGCGGGCTGCCCGCGGGCGGTGATGCTGGTGCTGGAGTCCAGCATTTCCACCACCGTCTCCCCGTCCCGCCGGTCCACGGTAAAGCGGGTGCCCAGGGCACGGATGCGGCCATGCGCGGTGTCCACCAGGAAGGGCCGGGCGGCATCCTTGGCCACATCCACCAGGATGTCGCCGCTGACCAGTTCCAGACGGCGGCTGGTGGCATCGTAATGCAGGTTGACGGCGCTGTTGGCGGACAGGGTGATGCGGGTTCCGTCCGCCAGTTCGCGGCTTTCCCATTGGCCGGTGCCGGTGCGCAGATCGGCCAGCAGATAGGCGGGCGGCCAGAGGGAAAGGGCCGCCCACACCGGCAGGCACAGAAGCAGCAGCAGGGCGGCTCCCGCCGCCAGCGGACGCGCAGCGCGCGGCTTTGCGGCGGCGGCCAGCGCCGCCAGAGCCGGACGGGCGGTGGCCGGGCCGCTCAAGGCCCGGACCCGGCCCAGCAGCCCGTCGATCCGCGCGGCCGCCGCGGCATGGCGCGGATCGGCGGCTTTCCAGCGGACGAAATCGCGCTCCGCCTCGGCCCGTTCCGCCGGATCGTCATCGCCCAGGCGCACGATCCAGGCGGCGGCCTGCTCCAGGATGGGATCAGCCCCGGTCACAGCCCATGCTCCGCCAGGGCCGGGCAATGGAGGTGGCAGCACAGCAGGGCCTGGGCCAGATACTTCTGCACCATCCGCTTGGAAACCCCCAGCGCCCGCGCGATATCCGCCTGGGTCTGCTGTTCCAGATAATGGCGCAGGAAGGCTTCCCGGGCACGCGGCGGCACATTGTCCAGCGCCCGGGTGATCTGGGACAGGGCCTCCACGGCCGCCATGATCTCGGCCGGGGACGGATAATGCGGCAGTGTTTCCGCCAGCAGGGCCAGCTCCGCCAGATAGGCCTGTTCGATCACCTGGCGACGAGACCGGTCGATCAGCAGATGGCGGGCGGTGGTGGTGAGATAGGCGCGCGGTTCCTGCAGCCCGATCAAGGCATCGCGCGAGGCGATCAGCCGCAGAAAGGTTTCATGTGCCAGATCGGCCGCATCGGCGGCATTGCCCAGACGGCGGCGCAACCAGCCCTGCAGCCAGCCATGATGATCGACATAAAGCGTATGGATGGTGTGGGCGTCGGCAGCGGGCACGGATTCATCTCATCCCAGGGGCGGCCGGAACCGCCAGGGTCACAAGGAAATAAGAATGATTTGCATTCCTAAGGGTCCCGGGCCGTTTACGCAATCCCTGTCGTTCCCGGCGCGATGCAGACCGGTCCCACCTGAACCGCTCCGGGAAACCCGGAGCGGTTCACTCACGGCACACCTCCCGCCCGGTGCTGGATGGTCCAGTGCAGCAGGGCGATGGCGTCGGCCTCGTTGTCGTCCGCCGGATTGAGCCCGCGCGCCCGGATGGCGGCGATCACCGCCTGTTTGCCGGCGTTGCCCTTGCCTGTGGCAAAGCGTTTGATCGTGCCCACCGGCACCGCCTCATAGGCGACAGTCCGGTCCTCGCACCAGGCCGTCAGCGTGGCGAGGAAGCCGCCATAGACGTGGGCGGCATCGGTGCCGGCATGGCGGCGGACTTCCTCATAGACGATAAGGCCGATCCCACCAGTGGTGGTGGCGATCTCCCCCAGCCAACGCCGCAAACGCAGGTAACGCATACCGCCGCCGGACCAGCGGTCCTGGCGGAAGGCTTCGGTGCCGGAGACGATGGTGCCGTCGCCGGCGCGCAAGGCCCAGCCCATCACCGTGCCCAGGTCGAGGGCCAGGATGGCATGAGGTACGCGGCTGGCCCCGCTGGGGGCGGGCCTGGGGGCCGGCGCTGCCGGAACAGAATGCAAGAGGAACATGATGAAGGCTCACGCATGGGTGGGCCTTCGGCTTCGGTCACGAGGATGGAATCACAGGCCGGCGGACGGTGCAAGAGGGTCGTTTACTTGCTGCGCTCATCCCTCGGCGGTCCCAACCGTCCCATGTCCCAACGGGGGGTGCAAACATCCTATAGCAAAAATAATTTTAGTCATATTATGTGTATAAGTGGCAATTAACCACATCCCATGGGTGATTTTTCTCTCTCCATATTGCCTTTGCCAGAGGTTGGGACCGTTGGGACGGATGGGACAAAGCCAGGATTTCAGAGGCTTTCAGCGTGTCCCAACCTCCTGATGAGGTTGGGACGGTTGGGACATGTCGGGCGGGGTGAGTTTGGAATGGGGCTCGGGGTTTGTCCCAACCTTGGCAGACGACGCAGGTCTGCTTCAGAGAGGTTGGGACAGCGATCCGCAGCAGGCGATCGGGACAGTGTTGGCCATGTTTCCGGTCGCCAAACGTCCGTTTGACAGATGCCAGACGGTAGGTGGGAATCTATGATCCCTTTGTACGGCTGCTTAGCGCCCCATGGTCGCCGTTTAGAGCCCCGAGTGACGAGCCCAAAAGCCGTCGTTCGCAGCATGCCTTGCAGTACGACCATTTTAAGAACGATTAGCCCAACCGCAGACTTATTCCTCGAAACCTCACTGTATCGGTATGTCCTCATCGACCAGATCGTGATCGAAAGCCTTCGCGAACGCTTCGGATCGAATTGCATCGCGCAATCTCTCCCTGGTGCTTGCGTCAGTTGCCGTGACCCGCTTTTGTAGGACTTTGTAGACCGTCTCGATCGTTGCCTTCAGGCGATGTTCGTTGTCCGCGAGGGTCACAATGCGTTGCGAAATTGCCTCTATGTCTTGCTTTCGGCGCGCAAAAATATCTCCGTTCCCAATTACTTTTCGACCGATCGCGGCAAGAATATAATAACGGTAAAGTTTTAGACCATTGTCCAGCTTCTGTTTTCGCCAGAGGCAATCCAAACGGTAATACAAGTAACATGCAGCATAATAAAGCCTGACATCGTGATCGTCCAAGAACAGTTTGGATTGATACTCGGCACTAATGCCACGATAGTCTCGTGCTGAGCGATTCGGCTGGTTTAAAAGTGTTGCCGCCACGGCTTTCATCAAGGTTGATGGCTGTATAATGCGAGCCTTCTCAACCTTCTGACCGCGGAACTGATTTTCACGCCGCTCAAAAAAGATACGGTGATCATCGTCAAGAGACTGGCAATACTCTTCAAATGATTTCATGAACGGGCGAAGCGCCCAAAATTGCTCTTCCCGTACCGAATTCTGCCGGTTCGTTCCAGCGATGATTGACGATATAAATTCATCGTCTTTCGTTCCGATTAAACGGAACGGAATATTAACGCCATCGGCTTTGTCTCGGTTATTGAAAATAATGTTACTGGTTTGACAACCGTTTACGATCTGATAGTCTTCTATGCGAAAGCGATCGCCAGTCCTATCTATAGATTTAGCGACTACGGTTATCCCGTTATTTCGAAAAATGAAATCCGATCCTTCTCCTTTGTTCAAAGTCTCGGCTATGTCGATATTTATCTTTGAGTCTGGATCAAAGTCGCGGATGTTATCGAAAAAGACCGATTTATTGATATCGGTAATCATCCCATCGTCATCACGCAGCGCGACGAGCTTCACGACCTCGCTTGCTGTAAGGTAACCCAAGTAGGCTTCCTCAACGCTTCCGTGGCTTGGCAGGACGACGTTCCGGGGAAAGTCGATCGTCACCTCAACCGCACTCGACGCAGCGCGATAGAGCCTCTGAAGCTCCTTGGCTCCGAGCATGTGGATGTTGAGCTTTTCCGGGTCGAAGATGTTCAAATCGGCCCACTGCGTCTGCGTCGACTGGATCAGCTTCTCGATCCGAGATGGCTTGTCGTAGTTTCCGGTGCAAACGTAATAGGCATGAAGCCCTGGATTCCGCCGCCCCACCGCCTTACTGTAAAGAAGGTCCTTCGCTGCCATCAAATCATCAAGCTGAGGGCTCTCGCCTTTCATGCCACCGTCAAAAAATCCCAAGATACCATCGAAAAACTTTGATATGTTGCCGTAGTCGAAGGAGGTGCCGGTCTTCGACTGGAAGAAGTAGAAGTCGATCTCTGGGCTTCGGATGTCTTGAATGGCTTGTTCCACGTCGGTCGTGTCTGTGACCAAGCGCCCCTGAACTATAATAGCCACGGCATCGATACCGAACTCATCGCCCTTGAGGTGTGCCTCGACCGCATCGACGCTCTCTCCAAGCCCTCCGTTCAATACGGAGTAGGCCGAGTAGATCTCAAATGCTTCGTTTTCGGGGTGGTCTCCGAGGTCTTCCCTCGCCGTGAATTCGGCGACTTGCGCCTTGATAACCGGGTTCATTTTCGCGCCTCTCCCAAACTTACTGGCAATCTATCAGGTTGGGGGCGCTTGGCTAGCTGTCGATTGAGACAGAAAGCCGTCTGATCGTTGACCGCCGGGTGCAGGCCATCAACAGCCATGTAGACGATCCCTACTGGCTACCTTATTGGAAGGCGGCTCCCCTGGCCCACTCGCCTAAAAGCGGTCCAGCGGTTAGCGGCCCAAAGTAGCCGATCCTATGCGCCTTCATACTGTTCATCGCCAAGCGTCGACGACGAATTTCCGGATGAAGCCGTGATCAAATCAATCGACTGCCCACACCGGCCGCCAATACCGCCACTCCCGTCGTCCGCCGCTTCCCGCCTTATACCGCTCCCACTGCCGGGCCTTCAGATACGCCGCCACGCGCATCTGGTCGCCGCGTGACCACTTCCCCGTTTCAATCCCCAGCGCTCCTTCCAGGATTTCACCCACGGATACGTCACAGACCGGCTGGTCGCGTTCGACCTCCTCGTCGCGCCAGTCGTCATAGCCGAGGGCGCCCCGGTTGACGCGGCGGCGTTCATGGGTCAGCCAGCGGTCGATGCGGGCGTCCCAGGCGTCGCCCTGGGTGCGGGCTTCCTGCCCGACCCTGGCGGCGGCGATCAGGTCGGGATCGTCCAGCCACCAGATGGCGCCGTCGCGGTAACGGACGACCGCCTCGGCCCAAAGCTGGTCGCGGTCCTGGCGCAGACCGTCGAGGTCGATGCGGCCGCAGCGCAGCGGCCAGAAGCGGCGGTTGCCGGTCTCGTCGCGCAGGTAGGTGTCGGGGTTGACCGACCCGGCAAAGACGCATTGCCGGGGCACGTCGATGACGTAGCGTTCATAAGGCGGGCGGTAGCGGTCGGTGGTGCGGGTCAGGAAAGCCTTGATGCGCTCGACCTCGGCCCGGCCGATGGCGTCCAGTTCGGCGATCTCGATGATCCAGACGCCGCGCATCTGCTGGGCGCAGTCCTTGCTGCCGATCTCCGCCAGTTCGTCGGTGAACCAGTCCTCCCCGGCCAGGATCTTCAGGGCGGTGGATTTGCCGGTGCCCTGCGGCCCTTCCAGGATCAGCATATGGTCGACCTTGGCACCGGGGTGCCGGATGCGGGCGATAGCGGAGATCAGCCAGCAGGTCCCGAAGGCGCGGTTGAGCGGCGTGTCCTTGGCGCCCAGATAGCGGATTGCCCAGGTCTCCAGCCGTGGCGTGCCATCCCAACGCAGATGGTCGAGATAGTCGCGGACGGGATGGACGCGGATGTCGTTGGCCACCGCACCCACGCTGCGGCTGACCACCAGGGGCGTGACATTGATCTCGCGGCGCTGGAGCCATTCGGCGCAGCGCACATCGTCCGTGGCATTCCAGGGGCGCGGGGCCTGGAACGGGGTGCTTTCGCCACAAAAAAGGCCGCGTGAGCGGCCCATGGTCTGGTTGGTACCGGGGTAGTGGCGGAGGGAGATGGACTCGGAGCAAACTCTCTCTTCGCATGAGTTCTCGATCGTTCGATTGGGCTGACAGGCAACGCAAAAAGCAAAATTTGATAAAACAGAATAAATGTTGCCTTAACGGATCGGATTTTTACAACAAGAATCACAGCTTCGACATGCGTTGGCAGCCTCCATGATTTTCAAATCATTGCATCCAAGTCGCTGAAAGCGCTTCCGCTTGGCGAAGAACTGTTTGCACGGCAGCGTCCTGAAGATCGGGCGGGTAGCCGTGCTTGCGCAAAATCCGCTTCACAAGCACGCGCATCCGCGCCCGGGCACTTTCGCGGTGTGACCAATCCACCGAGACGCTGCCTTTGAGGCTGACGAGAAGCTCGTGCGCGATCACCTTAAGGGAATTATTGCCCATCAGTTCGACCGCGCTCTCGCTTTCGGCCAGGGCGTCATAGAAGGCGATCTCGTCTTGCGACAGGCCTTCATCTTCGCCCCGCCTGCGGGCTGCGCGAACCTCTTTGGCGAGGTCGATCAGTTCCTGCAACACCTCCACGGTGCTGATCGCGTTCGTATGGTAGCGGGCGATGGCAGTTTCGAGGCGCTCGGAAAAGCGCTTGGTTTCCACGACATTCGTCTTGCTGCGTGAACGGATTTCATCGTTCAGCAGCTTTCGTAAGGCCTCAAGCGCCAGGTTCTTCTTTTCGAGCTGCTGAACCTCAGCAAGGAATTCGTCCGACAGGATTGAGATATCCGGTGTCGTGATGCCGGCGGCAGCGAGAATGTCCACGATCTCCGTTGAGACGACAGCCCGATCCAAGATCTGCTGGATTGCGAACTCCCGATCGGCACTGCTCGTTCCTGCACCGCCGGCGGACTTCACAAGGGCGGCACGAACAGTTTGGAAGAATCCCACCTCATCCCGGATGGCGCAGGCCTTATCGCTTGCAGACGCCAGGGCGAAAGCTTTTGAGAGCGCAAGCACGGCATCCTGATAGCGCCTATTCTCGCGGCGCTTGCCCTCTTCGCTGGTCTCCCTCGCTGCGGCTTCGTGCTGGCGGCCAAGTATCCACTCGATGGCTTCGGCGAGCACCACTAGGCGCTCATGCGGTGTGCCAGCCAAGCCGCGCTCATAGTCGAAGCCATGGTACATGGCCTTAACGACCTCGTACTTCTCAAGCAGTACTGCAACCGCTTCGGCTTCATCAATGCCAGCCTGAGTCTGGTCGGACCCGGAATACTGGCCGAGTGCGTTTTTGAGGTTCTGGGCGATGCCTATGTAATCTACGACAAGGCCAGCGGGCTTATCCCGGAAGACCCGGTTCACGCGGGCAATCGCCTGCATCAACCCATGCCCCTTCATCGGCTTATCGATGTACATCGTGTGCATCGACGGCGCATCGAAGCCGGTCAGCCACATGTCCCGCACGATCACAAGCTTGAGCGCGTCTTTCGGGTCCTTCGCCCGTTTTGCGAGAAGATCGCGGCGGGTCTTTGTCCCGATATGCGGCTGCCACTCCTCAGGATCGGCCGCCGAACCGGTCATCACAACTTTAATTGTACCCGCGGCATCATCGTCGCTGTGCCAATCGGGCCGAAGCGCGATGATCTGGTTGTAGAGCCCCACGCAGATGCGGCGGCTCATGCAAACCACCATCGCCTTGCCATCCATGGCGGCAACGCGATCTTCAAAGTGCCGCACCAGGTCCGCGGCGACCATCGCGAGCCGTTTCTCCGAGCCGACCAGCGCCTCTACGGTCGCCCATTTGCGCTTGATACGTTCCTGCTCCGTAGTCGTCTCGTCTTCGGTCAGCTCCTCGATTTCGGCATCGATCTTTGGCTTTTCCTTGTCGGGAAGCTCAATGCGCGCAAGGCGGCTCTCGTAGTAGATCGGAACCGTGGCACCGTCTTCCACCGCCCGGCTGATGTCGTAAACGTCGATGTACTCGCCGAACACCGCAGGCGTGTTTACGTCGTCCTTTTCGATCGGCGTTCCAGTGAAGCCGATGAAAGATGCGTTCGGCAGAGCATCGCGCAGATACTTCGCGAATCCATAGGCGATTTCACCCGTCTTTTGTTCAATCCGCGCCTTGAAGCCATACTGGCTGCGATGCGCTTCGTCTGCGATTACGACGATGTTCCGCCGGTCCGACAGCATCGGATAAGTCGCTTCGCCGGTTGTCGGCGAGAACTTTTGAATGGTTGTGAAGATCACGCCGCCCGAAGCACGGCTAAGCGCTGATTGCAGATCATCCCGGCTATCAGCCTGAACAGGCGTTTGCCGGATCAGATCGCGGCACATGGAAAATGTACCGAAAAGCTGATCGTCAAGATCGTTGCGGTCGGTGATGACGACAATCGTCGGGTTCTCAAGCTCGGGACGCCGCACAAGCTGCCCGGCATAGAACGCCATCAGCAAGCTCTTGCCGGACCCTTGTGTGTGCCAGATCACCCCGACCTTACGGTCGCCTTGGGGTGCCGATGCCTCAACGGTCTTGTCCACGGCGTGCCGCACGGCATGGAATTGATGATAGCCCGCGATGATCTTTGTCAGGCCGGAACCCGTCTCGCCGAACACCGTGAAATCGTGCAGGAGATCGAGCAGGCGCCGGCGATCGAAAACACCTTCGATCAGGATACTGAGTTCCGGTTGGCCTTTCGCGGCAATGACTTTGCCGTCCGTGGTGCGCCAGGGCATGAACCGCTCCTGATCGGCCGTCAGCGAGCCCACACGCGCGGTGATGCCATCCGAGGTGACAAGAACGGCGTTCGTCCGGAAGAGCGAAGGGATTTGCGCCTTATAGGTTTGAAGCTGGTTGTAAGCACCGGCAAGCGTGGCGTTCTCGCCGCCGGGGGCTTTGAGTTCGATCACCCCGAGCGGCAGGCCGTTAACGAAGACGACGATATCCGGCCGCCGGTTGATGCTGCCCTCAATCACCGTGAATTGGCCGGTTGCCAGCCAGTCGTTCGCGGTGAGATCGTCGAAGTCGATCAGGCGAACCTTGTCGCCACGGATCGTGCCGTCCTCGCTATAAAATTCGACATCTACTCCCTCGACCATCAGCTTGTGCAGGCGGCGGTTCTCTTCAACGAGCGACGGCTTCTCGGTAGCCAGCACCTTGCGCAGGGCATCACCGCGCGCCTCTGCCGGGATCTCCGGGTTGAGCTTTTCGATGGCCGCTGTCAGGCGCTTGGCGAGCACCACATCAGCATAGGCTTCCCGCTCGGGCGCCTTTCCATCCGGGCCGATTTCGGCGTCGGTGGTGATCGCGTATCCAAGCGCGGCAAGATGATCGAGAACGACCTGCTCGACAGCGGCTTCGGAAAGATAAGCCATCAGGCGACCTCCGCATCTTGAGGCGCAGCGGCCTTGGCTTCACGGCATGCATTCAGCACGAGCTTGTAGGCTTCCCGATCCACGCCGAACAGAAGGCGCGAGGGTTCGATCGCAAGCGGCACTTCTTCGCCGCCAGGCAGGCTGACGACCACCTGGAGGAAGCCCTCGTCGTCAGTTTCGGCCCTCAGCGCGGCGAACTCGTCGATGATGGTGTTTGACGCTTCAAACCGCTCGTACGGTTCAAAGGTGCGCACCGGATCCGGCTCGCGCTCGAGGTAAGCCTCGTGCAGGAAAGTGATGATCGCGTCGGCGGCCAGCATGGCCGAGCGGCGGTGATGGGCGGACAGCTTGGCGATGAAGCCATCTTTGCCGTGGCTCACTGTTCCGGCCTCGTTGCGCAGGACCCGGAGGGTCTCCGTCAGTTTGTTGTGCTGCTTGATGAGGTCCGAGAAGGCTCGATGACGGACCGCGCCAAGGTCGAGCAGGCGCGTGGCGACGCCGACGAGGTGGCCGAGCGGCGTATCGGCAGCCTCCGGCTTGAGCGGGGCAAGCGGATCGTCGAGTTCCTCGATCAGCACCCGGCAGGCACATTCGACGAGGCCCTTGGCGGCGTCAATGCAGGCGTCGTTCTCGTCGGTGAATTCCCGTTCCAGCGTCGCGAAGGTCTGCTGGAGCATGGGCGCATGCTTCCAGTGTGTGCAGAAGGCTCGAATGCCGGGATACCAGTCTGCGCTCATGCGGCCCTCGTCGCTGGCCCGAGAACGAACCGGGCGCGTTCACGCCGGAGCATTTCATAGGGGCTGATGCAGGTCAGACCCAGCCCGATGCAGGCATTGGGAATCTTGATCTTGCGCGTTGAATCCGAAGGCACCTCGTGCGTGACGACGATAAAATCATGGGCCAGCGCGTGCGCGACGAGCCAGTAGTCGGCGACCTGAAGGAATGTCGCGATCGCCGCCGCCTCGTAGTTCTGTCCGGTCGCCCAGGTGCTCACCTGGCTGAGCGCAGGCACAACGGGATCATCGGGCGGCAGGAAGAAGGCACGCCCGCGCGCGGCCGTCCAATCGGAGAGATCGTCGCCACCAGCCTGCAATTCGTCACCGACCTTGTCGATGCTCGCGACGCGGCCGGTGCCGTTCTGTGTGATCAGCCATTCCCAGAACGCCGGGCAAAAGTCGAAGCCGTAATGCAGGTTCTTCGCCTGAATGAAGATGTTCGTGTCGAGAAGGTAGCGGGTCATCCCATGACCCCCACTTCACGCCCGATATTATTGAAGGTCTCCGTCTTCTTGACGCCCAGCATCCGGAAAGCATCGCGGTAGAGCGTCTGTCCTTCCAGCGTGCTTTCGACGAGCGCGCGGGCAAACCGGCGGCTCACGCGCGACAGCGTCGTACGGTAGAAGTCCCCGCCGCCCGCGCCGGACCGGGCAAGTTCGCGCAGGCGCGCGCGCTCCTCAGTCCAGGCGCGGTCAAAGGCCGGGCGGTCGAGCACGTCCGCGTCCAGCAGCCGACGCAGGATGACCAGTGTGCTGACCTTGAACTGCCGTGCCAGGCGCTGCATCGCTTGATCGAGGGGCTCATCTGGCTGGATCACGGGCCGCAGTGCCGCGAGCGGCACCAACATCTCGGCGGCAACCGCATTGCACCAGACCTCCTCACGGCGGTAGCCGCCCGGCGGCGCGGCACTGGCATCCGACACCGCCGAAGAGCCGAGCCAGAGATGCGCCAGCTCATGCGCGAGCGTGAACATTTGGCCGGATTTCGTGTCCGCACCATTGATGAACACCAGCGGGGCGCGCCTGTCGGCCAGCGCGAAACCGCGAAACTCCTCCGGGTCGAGCGTTCGGCGATTGTTGGACAGCACAACGCCGCTCACCATCACCAGCACACCGGCGGCATCCGCCTGCGCGATGAACAGCCGCAGCGCCTCTTCCCAGGTGCGGCAGGCGGCGCGATGGGCCACATTGAAGCCGAGCGTCTCGGCCATGCGGGCTGCTACATCTTGCGGCCTGTCGGAGATCGCCGCGCTGCCGACAAAGGCTGCCTCGGGCATGCGCACAACAGCGGCGAAATCGCGATACCAGCCCTGCCGTTCCTGGCAGGCATAGAGCATGTCGAGCAGATCGGGGCTGGCGCGCCGCACGGCGCGCCCGTCATGGGTGCGGAAATCCGGGATCGGCAAAGGCTCTTCGGGGGGCTCGGGCAGGAACAGATAGCCGATGGGCACATGCAGAGCCTGCGCGAAGGCTTCCAGCTGCTTGAGCGTCGGTTGCGCCTCGCCGGTTTCCCACTCGTTGAGCTTTGGGAAGCGACCCAGCATATCGCCGACGTCATGAATGCCGGCCCGCTCCCGCGCCCAGCGCAACATCTCAGGGCGGATGGCCGCGCGTGTCATGTGGCCTCCCCAACTTGTTTTTCGGCGTCTTTCACGCGCACCTCGCCCGACATAAGCTTCGGAAGAAGCAAATCACGGGTGGCGGCGAGGGTTTGCGCCTCTGCATCGTTCGCAGCAATTCGCTTGAACATCGGGTCAATAATGCTGCCCAGCCTCATCCAAATCGCATCATGTGCCGGCTTAAATAAGGGATAGGCAGACACCGCATCGTTCGATGCCCTTTGCCTACCCGATGTTCCAGTCATGCTCCGAATAGCATTTGCACGAAACACCGGATCGCGTGCCACTAGGTAGGCGAAAGGCTTTGGAATCGGTGGGCGCGAGCGAAGCACGATAAACTCGGTTGAGCCCCACCCCACTTCGCCATCGGGCAGGCTTTGAACGTATCCGGTCTTTCCGTTTTCCAGACACGGTGTGATCCGCGCTAGCAGGGCATCGCCATTCCGAAACCGCATGCCAGAGCCAAATTCTCGAAGAACGTAAGGCGCCGGGTTCGGGCCTGCGGTCGGGATCGAAGCCATGTCGAGATAAGGCGCATGCTTACCGCGCGCCAAAGGTTCGGACGGGTTTACCTCGATCAACGTCGACAAAGGCACCGGCAGCCACCCCTCCGGTTTGCCTTCATCGTCGAGGCGATCGGGGAAGAGGGACCAGATATCCGGCGCAAGGTAGGGCGCGCGGCCTTCAGCCTTCGCGCGGGTCGGGCCGAAATCGACGAACCATTCCTTGAATATCGCCCGCGCCGTCGCTTCCAGAGAAGCATTCATCTGCCTAATCAGGTCAATTTTTTCCTGAAGTGGACCGATGATTTGAATGATCTTCGCTTGTTCTTTACTATCCGGAACAGCAACGCGCATTCGCTTGAGATCTTGGATCGTTACATGCCCAAGGCCAGTAGTCTGCTTGTTCCTGGCAATCTCTGCAAAGCGCGGCCTCAGCCACTTGAGAAGAAAAAACAGGAAGGAATCAGACAGTCCTTCCCCAGCGGTAACCTTGAAAATATGCTGGTTAAGCCAACCATCTTCACCCTCCCATCGAAAAACGTCGATCGAGGTGTCGGGATTGCCCGACCAAGAAAATAGCATGTCTCCAGCTTTGACAAAGACAGACCGATCATAATCGGCCATCGTACGCGCGGTCTGAGGCGATACTCCGCTCTTCAGCTCGGCGATCTTGATCACGGGTCGCCCATGATCAGAAAAATCTATATTCTTGAAGGCAAGCCCGTTTTTCCAGTGGGCGAGATCGAACACACTGGAGACGTTCCAATCGTCTGGGCCAACAAGCTCATACATTGGCACAAATCCAGCCAAGCTTCTCTCGAATAATCGCGTTGAGCTCGTCAGAGCGCGAAAACTGCGCGTCAAGTTTGCTGCTGAGAAGCGAAATGCGTTCAGCGAACGGCATGTCGTCCTCTTCGACATCCGCCGCTCCGACATACCGTCCCGGCGTCAGTACGTAGCCGTGGGCCTTGATCTCCTCCAGGCTGGCCGACTTGCAGAAGCCCGGCACATCCGCATAGGCGCCAGCTTCACCTTCCCCGCGCCAGGCGTGATAGGCGCGCGTAATCTTTTCGATGTCGGCGTCGGAGAACTCCTTGCGCGTGCGGTCCACCATGTGGCCGAGCTTGCGCGCATCGATGAACAGGACCTCATTCCGCCTGTCGCGGAGCTTTGCGTCGCGGGCGACGCCGTTCGACTTGTCGCGGGCGAGGAACCACAGACAGACGGGAATCTGGGTCGAATAGAAGAGCTGACCCGGCAGTGCGACCATGCAGTCGACGACTCCGGGTGCGCCGTTCACGCCCTCGATCAGCGCACGCCGGATTTCCCCTTCGCCGTTCTGCGTGGACGACATCGAGCCGTTGGCCAGCACTACGCCCGCCACGCCGGAGGGCGAAAGGTGGTGCACGATATGCTGCACCCAGGCGAAGTTGGCGTTCCCGGCCGGCGGGATGCCGTATTTCCAACGCACATCATCACGCAGACGGTCTCCGCCCCAGTCGGAGATATTGAAGGGCGGGTTGGCGAGGATGAAATCGGCCTTCAGATCGCGCAGCTCGTCCTTATGGAAACTGCCCTCGCTGTTCCACTTGATATCTGCGTCGATGCCTCGCACAGCGAGGTTCATCTTGCACAACCGCCAGGTCGTGTAGTTCGATTCCTGCCCATATACGGCGATGTCGCCGATGCGTCCGCCGTGCAGTTCGACGAACTTCTCCGACTGCACGAACATGCCGCCCGATCCGCAACATGGATCATAGACCCGGCCCTTATAAGGCTCGATCATCTCGACCATCACGCGCACCACCGAGCGCGGCGTATAGAACTCCCCGCCACGTTTGCCTTCAGACCCGGCGAACTGGCCAAGGAAATATTCATAGACGCGGCCGAGCACGTCGCGCCCCTCGCCCCGTTCCGCCCCCAGCGTGATGCCCGAAATGAGGTCGATCAGCTCGCCAAGCATCACCGCGTTGAGCGCGGGCCGGGCATAGTCCTTCGGGAGAACGCCCTTCAGGTTTTCGTTGTCCTTCTCGATGGCGATCATCGCCTCGTCGATCATCTTGCCGATCGACGGCTGCTTTGCATTGGCCTGAAGATGCGACCAGCGCGCCGTGGGCGGCACCCAAAAGACGTTGTCGGCCGCGTATTCGTCGCGGTCCTCTGCGCCTTCCGGATATTCGGCCAGCAGTTCCGCTCGCTTCGCCTCGAAGCTGTCGGAGATGTGCTTGAGGAAGATCAGGCCGAGCGCGACGTGCTTGTAGTCCGACGGCTCCATGTTGCCGCGCAATTTGTCGGCCGCCTTGAACAGCTCCGCCTCGAACCCGAGATCGCCACCCTTGCCGTTACCATTGGCGCGTACAGGTCGCGCACGGGCAGGTGCCGGAACAGCTTCAGCCGCCGCCGCTATCACAGCACCGGGAAGCGATACGGAACCGCCCCGGCCACGCCCCGGCGCAACACGCCCTTCCGCGATGAGGGCGGCTTTCACGGCATCGTACGTGGCCTCGTCCCACGCCAATGCTTCGCGCAGCCGACCGTTGCCGGCGGAGCCGCCAAGCTCTGTAAGCGCCGCCACGAACCTGTCTTTCTGCGCCTGTTCAGCCATTCCGCCCCGCCTTACTTCTTTTCGCCGGAGCGAGACGCTTTCGCGCTCCGTTCCGATTCGATTGCTTTCAGCCGCTCGTATTCCTCTACCGCCAGCACCACGACGACAGCCCGGCCGTGCTTTTCGACCGTTACGGGTTCCGCCCGCGCCGTGTCGATCAGCCGCCCGAAATTGTATTTCGCGTCCCTGGCCGATAGCGTTTGCATGTCCCGCCCGAAGCAGCCTTATTTGCTCCATTTGTGGCCAAAATGGCCTAAACTTCAAGCGCTTTCTTAACGACGCGAGCGCGCCCGAGCCTGGTCCCGCATCACGCTGTAGTCGGAGAGCATTTCGGCGACAGGCTACCCCTCCGGCAGCAGATCGAGCTCGTCGGCTGTACTCCAGAGGAGCCTCGCGCGGAAGAGCATAGACATGAGGGGCTGCTCGTCGCAACCGCCAGATCTCCACATAAGATCAATTGGATCAATGCTCAGCATGTCGCAACGCCTGCCGCACCTCCGCAATCTCGCTCTTGATCACCGCAACATCGTTGACGATCTGCGCCACCACGCGGCGGCCGGTGATGTCGTTGTCGACGGCGCGTTCCAGGGTGCCGATCCGGCCTTCGATGACGGCCACCTTGGCGGTGCGCCAGGCGACCAGTTTCAGAAGCGCCGCCATGATGGCGGCACCATGGGCGACGATGGCAACCAGCAGGGCCCATTCGGCGGTGGTCATGGGCGGGTCTCCTTCGGGTCGGGGGCTCAGGACAGGATCCCGGCGGTCTTCAGGTCCAGGATCAGGGCGCGCAGCACGGCGCGAACGTCCGCCAGGGTGGAGCCGTCGGCGTTCAGGCTGCGGGTGAAGGCGCTGCCGGTGGGATTGGGCCAGACCGCGGCGGGACGGTCGTAGCGGGCGGCGATGATGTGCCAGGCCGCGCCATTGGAGACGACGACGACATGGTCGCCGCGCCGGCCGAGCCGGACCGGGTCGGCGTCGGGGCCACCGCCGCCGGCCTGCGTGACGGTCACGGCGTGGGGGCCGCTGTCGCTTTTCTTGACCACCAGCACCACGCCGTTGTGCGGGTGCGGATCGGGCAGTTCGGCGGTGACCGGCCCGGTCCAGGCGCTGATCAGGTGGACGGCCCGCGCCGGATCGAGGGTGACACTGGCCATGCCTTCGGTGAAGGCGGTCTCCAGTTCCAGCCGCCCGATGCGTGCCTCGGTCAGTTCGGTGCGCTTCAGGTGGTTCTTCACCGGATGGCCGGCGTTGAAGGCGGTGTAGCGGCCGGCCCCGGTGGTGTCCCAGATCGGCGCCCCGCCGGTGGCGGAGAACAGGTTGAGGATGGCCGTGTTCTGCGAGCCGCCGTCGATGCGGATGCCCGGCACCGGGCCGAGGCTCTCGGCGTAGAAGTTGACGATCAGGTTCTGGTCGGTGGAGAACCCGAGCCGGAAGCAGGCCTCCGCCCCCGGATGCAGGTTGGCCTCGCAGTCGACGAAGCTGTTGTTGAATCGCCCAGCCGAGACGAAGAACCCGCAGCCGGACATGGGGGCCGCCAGGGAATAGACCCGGACGTCGTGGAACTTGTTGGCATTGGGCGTGTCGCCGGTGGAGTCCACGGTCAGCAGCACCCCGTGCAGCTGCGGCCGGGCGATCAGGGCGCGGGCGATGTGGTTCCAGTAGCAGGGGCGGTCGGGATTATCGTACCCGTCCAGCACGATGCCGATCACCGCGTCCCAGATCGAGACGTTCTCGATCACCGTCTTCACGCAGGGTCCGTCGCGGCCAAACAGCTTGATGCCACTGGCCCCGCCCACAATGCGCAGATTGCGGATGGCCGCATAACCATCCACCACCTCGACCGCATTCCAGCCGGTCTGGCTGTAGAGCGGGGCCGCCCCGTCGAATGGATCGGGCCGCGCCTGGAGGACGGAGCCTTCCCCCACCCCCATCAGGGTCTGGCCGTAGCCGAGCACGACGGGCTGCGAGACGCGGTAGGTGCCCGGCACCAGCAGCACGGTGGGGGCGGCGGCGAGTGCTGCCTCGATGGCGTCCGAACAGTCGGAGACGCCGTCGGGGATGCCGCCGTAGCTCTGCGGCACGGCGATCTCCCGGCCGCGCAGATAGTCGCGCAGGCGCTGCTTGTCCACCGGCTGGCCGGGGATCAGCACATCATCGATCGCGGCCGGCATGGTTCAGAGTTCCGCGCTGGCGAGCAGCCGCCCGCCGAGGCTGGTCAACACCACCGGGGTGCCACTGGTCAGACCGGAAAAGCCACTGACATCAAAGCGCCCGCCGTCCGCGGTGCGCTCGTGGATGCTGCCGATGCCAGCGGAGGCTTGCGTATAATTGGCGGTCACCATGTCGGTGATGGTCAACGCCCCTGTCACCTGATAGGCGGGGGCCGCCCGCATACCGGGATGGTTGACGGTCAGTTGGATGTTGGTGCCGGAATTGGCGCGGCCGAAGGCGGTGGCGATCGGCCGAAGCTGGCGGTGGACCAGGGCCGTCTCAAGGGCGCTGGGGCGCAAGTCGAAGTCTGTGGCGGTGCTTCCCGCTTCCAACTGGACGGCACCCAGATAGAACCAGCGGCCGGACACGGCCCCGCACGCGGCGGTGACGGTGATCTGCAGCCCGGTCTCGCAGGCGCCCATGTCGGGCACGGCCAGGACGAGGTCGGTGTTGCTGTCGTGGGGCACGGTGATGGTGGTGGTGGCGATGGTGCTGACGCTGGAGAAGCTGTCGGGGGCGCCGGCGTGGGCCAGCGTCAGGGTCCAGCCGACATCCCGCCCGCAATCATGGTAGGCGCGCGCCGACAGCACCGCCGAGCTGTGACGTAACCGCAAGGCATCGGCCGCCTCCAGACGCAGGCGCCAATGGATGGCACCACCGCTGCCCAGGGTGGCACCCTGGACGAGGCAGGCGGCCCCCGACGGCGACAGGGTGAACACGCCCGTGGCGCGCTTCACCGTGCCGGCGCTGGGGCTGCCGTCGGCCCGGACCCGCCACAAATCGACCTCCCCCGGCTGCCAGGTGGCGGCCAGGGGGGCGGCCGGACGGTGGGAGACGCGGGCACAGCCATTGACCACCAGATTGCGCTGGGCTGCCAATCCGCCTGCCCCACTGCCCGCCGACAGCCGGGGATCGTCGGCGCGCACAAGCTTTGCGGGATCGCTCTCCCCCAAATTGGCCACCGGCAGGTCGGCCAGGGCGTGGCTGTGGATGATCGCTGCCTTGCCGTCCAGCGCCGTGGACAGCCCCGTCACATCGTCAAGACTGTGGCTATGGTCAGCCGGCGCCTTGCCGTCCAGGGCGGCGCGAACGCCGGGCAGGATGAAGCGGGCATCGCGCATGGGGCTACATGGGTTTCAGCCAGGAGGGATCGTGGGCGTAAACGTCGGCGGCATCCTCGGCCAACGCCAGATCGACGCCCATCTCCTCGGTCAGCCGCCAGGTCTCCACCCGAAACGGCGTGCCAGCCAAGCCAAGCCGCCCCAAGGACACCGCCACCGGATAACCCGCAGCCAGCCGCAGGCCTGCCAGATTAGCGGGCCAGTCCAGGCTCTTCTGTCGGCGGTTCTGGCGCAGCGCGATGCGGGCGATGCGCTGGGCCATGGTGTGCGAAGTGGTGAAGGGCAGATCGAGGGTCAGGGCTGCCTCGCCATCATCGGCGGCGATGGAAGCGGCGTCGGCCACCGGCGGATAGTCGGTCGGCTGCCAGTTTTGCGCCGGGCTGGTGAAGGCCCCGCGCACGATGTTGACCAGATCGCGCCGTGAGCGCCAGGGGCGATAGGATACCGGCGCTCGCAGCTCGTTCTCCCCCAGGATGACGGTCGGCGGCTGCCATGCCCCTACCGCCAGCCGCCACTTCCCACCGGTGAAGCTCAATCGGCCGGCACAACTGGTCAGCAGGGATTCCAGATTGTCCAGCGGTCGCCCGGCCAGATCGAGCACGCCGTTGCAGGTGTAGCGTGGTTCACTGCCGGTCAGGGTGGCGACCTGTTCGTCGCAGATATTGGCCTGGGCGATCCAGCCGGCAACGTCAATCTCGTCCGGGCCGGCGGCCAGCCCCCAGGGCGCCATCAGATAATCGAGGATGCATAGCGCGGCGTTGGCCGACCAGCGAGTGGCACCGTCGCGCGGATCCCAGAGTTTCCGGCCCCGCACCAGCCGGCTGAGATTGGGAATGCCGCTGGCAAACGCGTCCTGATCGTAGCGTAGACGCAGATGGGTATAGGCCCGCCCGCGCAGCCGGTGGTTATGGGTCCAGCGCCCGCCCGCTTCCGCCACCAGCACCCCATCGGCCCCCTGGTCCGGATGGCCAGCATGGCTCCAGACATGGACCTTGCCGGCCCAGGGTGCGGCAGTGGCGGCCCCACTGCCATCCAGTGTGATGGCGGTGTCACCGAACCAGACCGTACCCAGGTCCTCCACCTCGTGTGCGGCGTGGACGACGACCAGATGCAGAATGTCGAGCTTGCTGCCGCCATCAGTGCGGGTATGGGCAAAGACCAGCGGGCCACCCGTGCGGACTTCGCCATAGACGATGTGATGGCTGGTCACCGGCTGCACCAGCATCTGGGTGCGGCCAGCAGCATCCAGCATGGTTTGGCTGGGTTTCGGGGTGCCGATGACGCGGTTGCCGAGATAGGAGACGCCAACCGTGACCGTGGCCCCGACCAGGGCCCCGATCAGCCCGCCCCCCACAGCGGCAGCCGCCGCCGAACCGGCCACCGCGGCACCGACCGCAATGATGGCCGGTGGCATCAGCCGATCCTCCACCCGGACAGCGCACGGGTGCGGTCCAGGGCGGCCAGACCGCGCTGCGCCGGCAGGACCAGCGCGGCACCCAGGCAGACGGCGAGTGCATGGCGGCCGTCGTCCAGCCGCACCAGGGCCACGTCGCCCCGGCCGAGGAAGGCCGGAGGCACCGCGGGCCAGCCGTGATGGCGGGCAACGCGGGCGGCCATTGCAGAAAGGCCCCCCATCCGCGCCAGCAGGCGGGTAGCCGTGCCGGCATCGGCGTAGGTACCGCGCCAGGGAGCGGCGGGATCGACGCCGGTGACCGCCACCACCGCATCGGCGGCGAACAGGCAGCAGTCGACCCGCCCCCAGGCGAAGGTGCTGTGCCGCGCGGCTTCGACCACCCGGTCGAGCCGTTCCGGCCAGTCGGGCAACCGGGTCATGCCGCGGGCGCCCCCCAGCGGATCTCCAGTTCCTGAAGTTCCGGCACGAAGTCGAAGCCGCGGTCACCGGGGTAGTCCGATTGCTGGTCCTGGCTGGTGTAGCGGCGCAGCCGTGGCCGCTCCAGGTCGCGCAGCCGGTTCTCGGCGGCGAGCGCGATGGTGGCGATGCGGCCGCCGTCGGTGACCTCGACCATGTCCATCCGCCCGTCGAACAGCGGCACCGGTGCTTCGATGAAGCCGCCCCAATCCTCCGCCATGAAAGCCAGCCACAGCCGGGCCCGGCGCCCCTGGACGCTGACGCCAACCACTTCGTTCAGCAGGCCGGAGGGCACACCGGACAGTTGGAAACGCGCCCCGGTCGCCCGCACCTCGGTGGTTTCCTCAATCGGCCCGACCGCGCCGAAGCTGCCAACGCCAACCCAGGTCTGCCCCTCCCAGACCAGATCGCCCACCCCTGACCAGGCGCGCACGGCACCGCCAGCAAAGTTGAACAGGGCCAGCAGCACCGGCCGCACCACCGGCTGCGCCGTCTCCGCGGCCAGGGTGGCGCTGAGGCGTTGGGTCACGCCAGATCCTCCAAAAGGTTCAGGGTCCAACGGGTCCGGGCCGGCGGGCGGGTACGCCCCCGGCCCGCCTCGTCGTCCGCCAGCCGCATCCGCAATGTCAGCCCGTCGGTCGCCAGGGGCGCGCGGCCGATGGGGGTGCGCAGAGGGGGACGGATGGTGACGATCATCCGGCCGTCAATGTCGGTGCGCCCGGTCTGGACCAGCAGATGGACACTGCCGGATGGGACAGAGACGGCATCGCCCGGTCTCAACACCCCTTCTGTCCATGGTGCAAAGCCGGCCACGGCTAACCGTGCCGCGACGCCGCCGGTGATGTGGGGTTGCCCGCTTCCCTCGATGAAGCCGGCGCCGTCGTCGAAATCGGTGCCGTCGGCAAAGCGGGTGATGCCGATGGCAGCGGCGTACTCGTCCATCGACCGCAGCGAGCCGGCGGCCCCGTCATGCAGCCACAGTGGCACGCGGAAGGCGGCGACGGGACCGCGACAGGCGGCCAGCCACGCCCCGAAGCGGGCGGCCTGCGGGCCGGACAGCTCCACGGTGACCTCCGCCACCCAGCGGGCGCCGTCCCGTTCCAGGGCCAGGGTCTGCCGGGTCAGTGGCGAAACGGTCTGCGCCGTCACCGGCTCGAACCAGAAGGCCACCGCGACGGGATGGATGTCGGCCGGCCAGTCCGGCGTCACGGCAGCACCTCGAACAGTTCCAGCGACCATTCGGTGCGGCGCGGCGGGCCGGTCGGGTTGCGCCCGGCATCGTCGGACGACAGGCGCATGCGCACCCGGCAGGCCGTGGTGACCAGCGGACCGACCGCAACCGGCTCCCGCAGGCGCGGCTCCACCGGCACGGTGGCGCCGCCGTCCGGTCCGGCGTTGACCGTTGCGGTGACCAGATGGGCACGACCGGGCGAGGTCTGGATCAGGTCGCCGGGCAGCAGCACGCCCGTTGCCCCTGGGGCAAAGCCGGTCACGGTCAGGCTGCGCCCGCTGCCCCCCGCCAGTTGCGGCGTTCCTGCCAGCGTCCCACGCGCGGCCGGGGTCCGCCAATCCGGTACCAGCACGGTACCGGCGGGACCCCGCAGAGACGCGATCAGGGCATCAACCTGCCGGGCCACCGGATCGCCACGCTGGAAGGTCAGGCGACTGACCCAGCGGGCACCATCACGCTCCAGCACCTGGTTCTGCCCGGTATAGGGGCTGGCCCAGACGGTGCTGAGCGTCTGGATGTAGAATTCCTGGCTGGCCGGCCGCAGGTCCAGGGGCCAGACAAGATCGCTCACCCCAGGCGCCCTCCGCGGCGGCTCCACTCATCGGCCACCTGCGACCGGGCCACGCTGGCAGCCGCCTTGACCACGCCCGGCAGGCGGACGGCCAATGCCTGATCCAATGCCGCTTCAACCCGTGCTGTCACTGCTTCCGGATCGTCGGCACCCCGGGCATCGACCTGGATCATATAGACCGGCCCGCCGGTCCCGACGTCGCTGCGGGTGCCGCCCGCCACCATGGCGGCGGACTGCGCCCGGTTCAGCACGATTTCCCCACGTTGCAGGATGGCGGGGATTTCGTCCGCTGCCAGCCAGGGCATGGTGCCGCTATGCAGACGTGGGGCTGCCAGGAACGCCGCCGGCGACACCATCCGCGCCGGTGCGGCACCACCCGCCATGCCGCCACCGTGAAAGATCCCGGCCAGGGCGCTGGATGCCGCCTGGGCCAGCGGGGCGGTGATGGACATGCGGATCATCATCCGGGCGAAATCGGCCGCGATGGCATTCAGCAGGTCGGCAATGCTCAGCTTCTGGCGTGTGACCAGATCAACCAGGGCGTCTTCCAGTCGGCCAAAGGCGCTGCTGATCACCTCTTCAACCTGGGCGGCGGCATTGCTGGCCGCATCGGCGTAGTCTTCCAGGCCCCGGATGGCGCCATCCTGCCAGCGCCGGCTGGCGGCCAGCACCCGGTCGGCCGCCTGTTCCTCGGCACGACCCCTTGTCTCGGCGGTGATCGCGCCCGCCGCCTGCAACTCGTTCAGCTTCGCGATGGTGGCGGCGTACTGTTCGGTCGGCGACAGCAGCCGCTCGGTCAGCCACGCCCCGTGTTCCAGCAGGCGGTTGCGCTTCTGCGTCTCCGGATCGGTCTGTGCCGCCCGCTCCAGGGCACGGCTGTAGGTCTCCCAGGTGATGGCGCCGGCCTCCAGCAGGGCCTGGAGCCGCGCCAGTTCCGCCTGATAGCGTTCGGTCGGGTCGAGCAGGCTGTCGGTCAGCCGCGCCCCTTCCTCCATCAGCCGGTTGCGCTCAGCCGTCGCGGCGGCGGCATCGTAATTAGCACCGGCTTCCGCACGGATCGCCTCCCGCTGTGCTTCAGTCAGGGCGATACCGCCGCGTCGTGCGGTGTCTTCGGCGCGCAGCAATTCGGTTTGGATGGCCCGCTCACGCGCCGACAGGGCGACCGCATCCCGTTCTCGCACTAGGGCGGCAATCTGGCCGTCGATGGCATCCATCGCGGCCTGCCGCCGCTTGGTTTCCGCGTCCTGTTCGCGGGCCGCCCGGTCGCGCTCGGGCTGTTCGATCTGCGTGATGCGCCGCCGCGCCAGTTCCTCGGCCTTGGCCAGGGCGCTGTTGACAGCATCGGCATTGCTGCCGTCAGGACTGCGCAGGGCCTCCAGCGCCTGCCGGGTGCGGTCGAGTTCGGCATTGACGCGGGCGATGCGCTCCGCCGGATCATTGGCCAGTTGGGCCAGCCCGTCGTCGAGCTTGCGACGCCACTCGGCAATGATCTCCGCCCGCTTTTCGGCCTCGGCGCGGGCACGGCCTTCGTCGGCCTGCCGCTGGTCGGCATCGGCTTTATCAGCCTGCTGGCGGGCCTCGGTGATCAGCGCGTCCAGTTCGGCTTCCAGGCTGGCGACATCGGCGCGGGCGTCGGCCAGCCGGCGTTGGCCGAACCGGCCGTTGGAGGCATCGACGATGGCCTGGATCTCCGCCGCCCGATCCTGCGCTTCCACCAGCTGGCGGTTCAGGGCAACGATACGTTGGTCGATGGGCGTGCCCTGGAGGATGTTGGCCCAACCATTGGCGGCCCTGGCCAACAGGTCCAGCACCGCCTCGGCCGGCCCGGCGACGGCTGGGGTCTTGCCGATCTCTTCCAGCATCTTGCCCCAGGCATCGGACAGGCGATTGACCGCCCCGGTGACGCCACCGGCCTCCGCCTTGGCAGCACCACCCACCTGTTGTTCCAGCGCATCCAGGATGATCCGTTGCGCACCGGCCACCTGACCGGTCTCCACAAGGCTGCGGATCACCTCCGCCTGACTGCCGGTGAAGCTGACGCCGACCCGCCGCAGCGCGCTCAACCCTTCCACCGGGTCTTCCAGCGCCTTGCCAAGCTGCATGGCCGACGACGACAGGTCGCCGCCGAACACCGCCGCCATGTCGCCGGCCAGGGTCAAGGCGCGGGTGAAGGTGTCGCCGGCCACGGAGCGGAAGGTGGCGAGCACGGAAGCGGCGTCCTGCACCGCTTCGGCACTGGCCAGCGTCGCCGCCTCCTGGCCATCGGCGAAGGCGGCGATCTGCTCGGCGGTCAGCCCGGCGGCATGGCCGGTGGCCTTCAGCACCGCCTCCAGGCGGCGGTAGGACTGCTCCGCCTCGCCGGCCGCCCTCAGCCCCTCGGTGATGCCGAGGGTGAGCACGCCCATGGCCGCCGCTGCCGCCAGCCCCACCGGCCCCAGGGCCGCCAGCGCCGCGCCCGCCGGCCCCAGCCGCCCCGCCATCGCCTCCGCCCCGCTGCGGACTTCGCCGGCCGCAGCGTCCACGGCTTGCAAGGCACGGGAGGCCGGCTGGGACGCCTGCTCGATGCGCTGAAGGGCGCGTTCGCCGGTGGTGCCAACCTCGCGCAGATCCGCCCGCACCCGGTCGCCGCCGATGGCGGCGAGGCGCACGGCAATGGTACGGTCGGACATACGATGACTTTCGCGCTAACGTTCAAGAATGATTTTGGTTTGGAAGTCCGCTGTTAACCCAGAGCGGGGATCGCTGCAACCCAAATGCGGTGTCTGCTTCGCGCCCACAACCGAAATTGCGGCTCAATACCTGTTGCCCATGATCCGACGTTGTGGCACAGAGCTTAAATTTGCGTTCTCCGCCTATGCTCGTGAGATCCGTCGTATATGCTCGATATCCAGAGGGTAAAATGGCGCTAACAAAGAGATGGGCAGGTAGAACTTGGAGGATGAACATCGGAAACGTGTTCGTCACGCTAGAGGGCGAGGACACTATACAATCCGGCTCGTCATAGCCTAGACCGCGCACGACAGCCTTTTGTCAAGTGTCAGGAGGGAACAAGTGACAGAGACGGTGTCGCAAGCCCAGAATATGTTTGGCGACAAGCTCTACCAAATTCGCGCAAGAAAAGCGTTGCCCATACTTGTTCGTCAGGCCGCCTCTCGAAAGCCGATATTCTATGAGGCATTGGCCACCGAACTCGGTATGCCAAACCCTCGCAATCTGAACTACGTGCTGGGTAGCATCGGCACCACTCTAAGCGAGCTGTCTCTCGAGCCGAGATGGGGTGAAATACCTCACATCCAGTCCCTGGTAATAAATCAGCATCATCGGCTTCCAGGAGAGGGCTTTGAGGGATTTCTCGCCCAGAGGATGAAGGAGTACCAAAACCTCTCACCAGCCGATAAGCGCGCGTATCTCGAGGCTTATTGGCACGAGGTTTATGCCTACCCCTACTGGCAGGATGTTTTGGAAGCCTGCAAGCTGGCTCCCGCCTCAAGCGGTGCCTCCAACATCATTGAGAAAGCCAAGACTGGAAAGAGCGGCGGTGGTGGCGAGGGCGAGGAGCACCGCAGTCTAAAGGAATATGTCTCCAACAATCCCAGGCTCGTAGGTCTGCCCACCCATACTCGCGGAAGGACAGAGGCTTCCCTACCCTCCGGGGACAAGATTGACGTGCTGTTTGAGGCGCCAGAAAGATTAGTTGCTGTAGAAGTAAAGTCAAGGATTTCCGATGATGTTGATCTAGTGCGCGGGCTGTTTCAATGCGTTAAATATCGCGCAGTTATGGAAGCAGAGCGCGGTTTCAAGAGTGCTCGATATTCGATTGATATATTCCTGGCATCAGGTCGGTGTTTTCCAGAGAGCCTTCGCTCTTTGCAGAACAGCTTGGGGGTTGAGGTTATGGAGGTTCTTAGTCAGCATTGATACGCGACGCAGGCAATTTTGGCGCTTATCGAGTATATCCAATGTCACGTCGCGCTCGACTCGATTCAATGAAGAAATTCGTCAAGGCATTAATAGTATTCAATAAGGATTTGTCCTTTGGTAAGCCCGAGAGTGACAGATATCGAGACGTGGAACTCGCAAGTCGCTGTTCGGATGGCGGACCAACACCGCCTTCCTCATCGTTAGGGCAAGCGTCTGCTTCCTGATCTGTAATGGACATGGAGCAAGTATCCCTGGCCCGATAATAAATTCTGTGCCAATTCACTATCGTCCAAGGGTGTTTTGTTCGCGAGAAACTACCTCAACAAGAGTTGCTTCGATTGCAGGCGCCAGAACGGCCACGACTGCGGCTGGCAAGTCGTGTGCCGCTGCCATGGTCAGCACGGCACCATAATCGAAACCGAGCACCAGCCCGCTCGGTGCGATCCGAAGCTGCCCGGCGCAAGCAAGCGCGAGATCCCAGACCTGCCAGCCCTCCACCGTCTGCGGGGCGTGCTCATCATAGGGGCAGCGAGCGCCCGTCGGTCCTGGTCGCCCCTCGGCACAGGGCAGGCCGGCAGCCGCACAGTTCGCGCAGTATTGTGGCCCGCCGCCGAGGTGCCACTCGGCGCGGGCCTTCAGACGTTTTTTTCCTGTTCCAGCAGCGCCACCGGCCCCAGATAGCGCAGGCTGAAAGCGTCGGCCACCGGGTGCAGGTCGAGCAGCGCGTCGATCCCTTCTGGCGTGGGCACCACCGGGTTGCCATCGGCGTCGCCCACCCCGTCCCAGCCAAGGATGGCCAGCCGGCCCATCGCCTTCAGAAAGGTGGCGGTGCGCGTGCCCTGCACGAGGTCCGGCGGTTCGTCGGTCATGTCCGCATCACGCACGGCTTGGCGGGCGGCCAGCACCAGCGCCGTGGTACAGGGCCGCAGGTGAAGACGCACCCCCATTCCCAGATCGAGCCAGAACGGCTCGCGGGCCAAGTCGAGGCGGATCATGGTGGGCAATCCCCTGAGATTGGTTGAACCTTGACCGGCTTCGGACCACGGCGCATATTCTGGACAGAAATTCTGGACAGGTGCTGCCATGTCTCAGTCGAGCTGGTCGTTACAGGACGCCAAGAACAAATTCAGTACAGTGGTCGATGCTGCCTTGGCCGGGGAGCCACAAATGGTTACCCGGCATGGTAAGCCTGCTGTCATTGTGGTTGCCGCAGACACGTTCGCACGGTTGCATCAACTGGACCGCGAACGGGCACCGTCACTTGCCGAGATGTTGCTGGCGATGCCGCAGGATGATGGATCCTTCGAGCGTTCCCATACGCCTCCGCGTGATGTGGAATTCTGATGTTCCTGCTCGATACTGTCGTGCTGTCAGAACTGCGAAAACGGGACCGCAATCCCGGTATCGTCGCCTGGATCAGCGAACAGCCAACGGCCGATCTGTTTATCAGCACCGTCACCATTGGCGAGATAGAACGCGGCATTGGCCTGCAACGGTCGAAAGATGCTGCCTTTGCCGCGTCCCTCACCACGTGGCTGGACCGTGTCCTGACCACCTATGGCGAGCGGATCCTGCCGTTCGACCTCAAGGCTGCCCGCCGATGGGGACGCCTCAGTGCCGGGATCGGCCATGAGGGTGCGGATCTGATGATCGCTGCGACCGGACTGGAACATGGACTGACGGTCGTTACCCGCAATGTCCGCCATTTTCAGCCAACCGGCGTGGCGACCTTAAATCCGTTCTCGTGATCACCCATCCTGATACCATCAGTAGCTGGCGACGTCGTTCTTCAGGGTGACGGTGACGAAGCCCCCGCTGTCGGGCTTGGCGGCCTGCCAGTCGAAGCGGGCCTCGATGCCGGCCGGGCCGGTGATCGGGATGCGCGGCTTGGGCAGGAAAACCGATGGCAAGGCGATGGTCAGCGACCGGTCGGCGTCGATCACCCAGGCGAACTCCAACGCCATCGCGGTACCATCGGTGGCGGCGTCCAGCAGCACCATGTCGGCGAAGCGGGCCGCCAGATTGCCGGTGCAGGATGCTACGCCAAGGTCCGCCCCCTCGATCTTGCCGTCGTCCCGGATCACGCGGACCGGGTCAAGGTTGTTGGCGTAGGTCAGCTCGGCGGCGGTGATATTGGCCAGCGCCGCCCCGTCCTTGCGGATGCGCCCCTGGAACTGGTGGAAGCGCTGGAAGGCGGGGGATGTAGGCATCCCACCGGACGAGGCGGCGGCATCGGTCTCGCCCTGCGCGATCACGGCCAGGGTGGCGTTGGCCTTCCCCGACGGCGCCCAGCCGAGCCTCAGGCTGTTGACCAGGACGCCGAGGTTCAGGAAGTAGCGCGGCACCTGCGGGTGCCCGATCTCCAGCGCCAGGCTCGGCAGCGTGTCGGCCCCCGAGGTGAAGGCATGAATGTAGGGGCCGGTGCCGGTGGTGGTGGGTGCCCCGAACAGGCCCTTGAGCCAGAAGCCGATGCTGCGCAGGTCCACCGGCACGGTGACCTGCCCCTCGGCGGTGATGACGTCGCGCGAGGGTGGTGCGGGATCGCGCCCCAGCCCCAGCACGTCGGACGCCTCCAGCGGCTGCTGGCTGCCCAGGTCGCAACTGACGAAGGGCAGCGTGTGGAAAGTACCGCCGGGGGCGGTGCCGTAGGCGGTCTCGAAGGCGCCCAGCAGCTGCGCATGGGCGCCGGTGGCGCGGGCCATGGTCGGGTCTCCCGGATCAGGTCAGGGGATCGGGCGTGGAGTAGGTGAGCGTCACCGGCACGCGGGCGGCCTTGATGGCGGCCCCGCCGGCGACGGCGATGTCCTCGGTCTCGGGTGCCCCCCAGGCGAGCCAGTCAACGGTGCCGCCGAGCGTGCGGTCGGCGGCGAGCGACGCGGCCAGGGCCCGCAGCAGGTCATCCAGGGCGCGCGCCCGGCCGGATCCGGGCCGGCCAAGCGGTGGGTCGGCCGCCTGGACCAGCGCCTCGATCTCGGCGATGTGGTCGTAGTGATACAGCAGCGGCGACAGCGTCACCTCGGGCTCACCGGGTACACCGTCGCGCAGGATCAGCAGGCCACCGGGCGGGATGCGCTCGGGCACGGCAATTTCCCGCCCGGCCGTGGCGTTCGGCACGGCGGCGAGCCGCACCAGCAGCGCCGACAACGCCGTCTCGCGGATGCTCGGCATGGCCTACGCCTCCGGCCAGTGGCGCAGGATCAGACCGGGCAAACGGCCCTGCCAGGCACGGCCCGCCCCGGCCACGTCCAGCCGCTTCCTCACCCGCACCTGCGGCACCAGGATGAACACCGGCACGGTGGTGCGCCCGGCCAGCCGGGTGAAGGCAGCATCGCCGCGCCGGCCCCGGTTGCCGGTCACCCGCCCCCGTTTGCTGAGCCGGGCGTTGTCAGCAACCAGCAGCGACAGGCCGCGGCGGCGATAGACGAAGCGCAATGGCAGTCCGGTGCGCCGCTCCCAGCCGCCCGGCGTGATCTTCCTGCCACCATCCCCATAGCGGCCGGCGGCCGGGGTCGGGATGGCGAGGAACAAACCGTGACGGGAGCGGATCACCGCCCCCTCATCGTACAAGCCGACAATGCCCGGTGCCTTGCTCCAGACCAGCCCGGCGGCACGGATGCTCCGCCCACCCTTGGGGTAGACCTCACTGCGCCAGGTCCGGGCCAGCCTCTGGCCGAGGCCGGCTCCGGTGATCTGGCCGCGCAGGTCGGCCTTCAGCCCGTCGCTCGCCTCCCGCAACCCGGCGGTGACAGCGCGCTCCGCCGCTGCGAGGTCGGCCGCCAGCATCTCAGCAAGACGGCCTTCGATCGCAGCGGCAAGGCGCATGGACGGTTACGCCAGCTTCACCGGCCGTTCCAGGCTGATTTCCAGCTTGGTCGGCGTCAGCGCCTGCCCGATATGGACAAGATTGCCGCTGGCAGGCGGCGTTGTCGTCAACGTCCCGGGAATGGCACCGAGATAGTAGAAGCTGCCGGGCACCAGGGCGGCGCTGCCGGCGGCATCGGTCCAATCGGTGACCTCGAGAACGCCGTCGGTGAGAATGGTGACATAGGCATCCGATGCCACAGCACCCAGGACGAGGCCGAGCACGGTAGCCTTGGCATCATCGGCCGCATCGGCCAGCTGGCACTGATAGGCCGCGCTGACATAGACGGCCATACCGGCGGACATGGCCTGCTTGGCCTGCAACTCAACCGCGTCAACTTCCTGGATCTTGGCGTCGAGCGTGGCGCCCAGCGGAAGCTGCTGGATCTGCCCGTTGATGAGAACGAGGGGACGATAGGACGGCATGGACGAGATCTCCTGTAGCGGGGACATGGACAGACTTGACCACCGGCGTCCCGCCAAAACCGATGGCCAGCCGCTGCCATCCCAGGCAGGACGACGGCGGGATGAGGAATGGTGAAGGAAACTCGTGTCAGCGCTGGTCCGCAGGGACCGGTGCTGTTTCCAGCGTCCAGATTCGCCGATCCGGATCGCGCCGGGTGGGTGCGCCCTGGACCTCGAACAGGTCACCGCCGAGCAGCAGCCGGTCCCCTGCCCCCGGCCGGACACCCGCCACCATCAGATCGGCGGCCTGCACCTCGAACAGGGCAGCATCGGAAACCAGATCGGCTGTGCCGAAGCCGGTGACGACGTCACCGCGGCGGGCGATGACCCGTAGCGGGACTGAAACCCCGTCGGTCCCGAGATAGGTGGCGGGCGTGCCGAAAACCGTGAACACCGGATCGAGGGCAGCCTGGAAGGGATCGATCATGGCCGGTCAGTGTCAGACGACGGCCCCGTTCAGCCGAACCCGCCCGACGGTCTCGCCGGCACTGTTGCCGACGGCGGTGACCGCGGCGCCGATCAGGATGTTGCCGGTGGCGGTCTTGGTGGCCTCGCGGGCGGTGTTGTCCCAATAGACCTTGTCCCCGGCGCTCCAGGCCTGGGAAGCGGTCTTCTTCAGGTCGAAGACGCCGACCAAGCAGACCTCGACCGGCTCGCCGCTGCCGGCCGAGGCGACCGCGATGCCGAACAGGGCGCCGACGAGCACTCCCTCGCCGGAGGACACGGCGTAGGGGGCGGCCAGCGTCAGGGTGGTGCCGGGCTGGATGTGGTTTTTCATGAAGCGGTTCCTTGGCGGTCGGGTTCGGCCCGGTCCTCAGCGGGCGGGCCGGTCGGGGGTGAGCATGAGGATCAGGCCGGCCGCCGCCCCGCCGACCAGGGCAATCTGGTCCACCAGGGCCGGGTCGAGGGAGAAGCCGAAGGCGGAGAGCAGCGTGGTGAGACCAAGCCAGGTGCTGCGCTCACGCAGGCGTTCGATCAGGTAGCGCATGGGGATGCTCCTTCAGGACAGGGCCGGCACGGCCGGCATGCGGAAGCCGCCCCCATCCAGGCCGAGGACGGCGCGATAGTCGAAGTTGGGGCAGAGCTTGGCGGCAACCTCGCGGTGCCCACGCCAGCGCAGGCGCTTTCCCTGGCCGGCATAGCCTGTGTCCATCGCGTCGGCCAGCCGCAGCAGGGCGTCGAACTGCGCCGGGGCAAAGGTCTTGAAGCCGTGCAGGCAGATGGCGATGGAGCCGCTATTATGGCCTTCCTGGGCAGCCGGGATTTGCTCCAGCGGGCGGCCGCGCTGGATCGTGCCATCGCCGCGGATGAAGAAGTGATAGCCGATGCCGCGCCAGCCGCGCTGGCGGTGCCACTGGTCGATCACGGCGGCATCGTCATGGGCGGCATGGTCGCTGGCGCTGCAATGGATGAAGACCACATGCACCGGCCGCTTGGGCGCGGTGAAGGGCACCTTCTGGCCGGGCATGCTGAGAACGGGAAACGGGTCCGTCATGGCTCAGGCCCCGGCATTCTTGTAGAGGCCGCGCCAGTCGATGGCCTTGGCCCCGAAATCCAGCCGGCACTTGATCTCCACGCCGTCCACATCGAAGCCGTTGCGGGTTTCGATGTAGGCGCCCTGCTGCCCCTCCAGGTAGGCGTATTCCAGCGTGTCGATCTGGGCTGGGTTGGCCGCCAGATACCAGGCGGTGGCGCTGGCGGCGTCCAGCCGGGGCTCGGCGATGGGTGTCAGGGTGCGGATGGAGGCGGGCACGATGTCGCTGGTTTTGGCCGGCGTCAGGTTCTGCGCCACCAGTTGCTCGGCTGTCAGTTCCAGCGCCGCCGGCACGATCAGGAAGGACGGCCGGATGTTCAGCACGGTCTTCTTGTCCAGCCCGGTCTGCTTGGCCATCGCCGCGCGGGCATCGCCGATGGCGGTGACGGTCGGGGGAGCCGCCGTGCCGGCGAGGTTCTTGTGGTCGGCATGGAACAGCGCTTTGCCGTCGGCCATGGCGGCGTTGGCGGTGAGGATGCCCCAGACCACGTCACTTTCCAGGGTGGCGATGGCGGTGCCGTACATGGCCGGAACGCGGGTGAAGGCGTCGAGATCGTCGTTGATCAGCACCTGCCGCGTGATCGCCACCACCCGGCCGTAGGTCTCGATGCGGTAGCTCTCCTTGCTCTCGCCGATGGTGCCGCGCTGGAACTCGCCCCCCTCATTGACCTTCAGCAATTGCGGCGCCTCACCGATCTGGACCCGGTGCATGGCCTTGAAGTCGGTGGCCAGCACCTGCCGGCAGAAGGGCGTGAAGGTGCGCGGATAGACCTCGTAGGCCTGGCGCAGGGTCTTGGCGGTGACGGCGGACAGCACCTCGGGGAAGTCGGAGGTGGAATGCAGCGCGCGGGTGGCGATCTCGTCGCGCGATAGGCCTCGCACCGCCACCCCGGCCTGGGTCAGGAACTCGCGGGCCAGTTCCAGCAGACTGAGGCCGCGATACTCGCGGGCATGTTCGGAGAGCGGGAACAGGGTCGGGCTGTAGCGGTGCAGCAGGGCGGCGCTGACCGCCTCGCGCCGCAACAGCCGTTCGTCCGTGCCGCCCAGCGGGACGGTCACCTGCGGGAAAATGCGGGTGCGGTCCGACGCCTCCGCCACCTTGTCCAGGATCAGCCGGCGCGCCTCGTCCAGGCCGGTGCCGCGCTGGACCAGATCGTCAGCAAAGCCGCGTTCCAGCCCCAACCGCCCGGCAAGCGCGTGGATGGTGCCGACCCGCTCGCGTTCTGCCGCCTGCGCCCGGGCGACCAGGGCGTCGGTATCGGGCGGCGGCGGCGTGGCGCTGGCGCGCATTCCTTCGGATGCCGGGGGCGTCGCCACGTCCGGGGCGGCGGGTTGGGTCTGGGTTTCGTCCATGGGGGTCCTCGTGGCGGGTGACAGTGCGCCGGGACGGACCACGACGCAGGGGGAGAGCGGCTCGGCGCTGCGAAAGCCTGCGGCGGGATCGGCGCCCACCGGCACGGCGGAAATCTCGAACGGCGTCCAGTCCACCGCGCGCCAAAGTTCCGGCCCTGCCGCCGGGCGGGAGACCTCGAAACGGTGGACCTGATAGCCGATGGAGACGGCGCGCAGATGGCCGGCGCGGATATCGGCCAGGATCGGCTCCACGTCGGCCCGGTCGCTGAAGCACACGCGGGCGATGCCGCGACCATTCTCGATGCGGGCGCTACCCGGCACCACCGAGCCGATCACCGCGTCCAGGGTTCCCATGTCATGGACTTTCAGCAGCGGTGCCCCGCCGTTCAGCCGTTCCAGCCGGACATGGGCGGGGTCGAGACTCAGTTCCTCGTCGAAGGGCTCCCCGAACAGCGGCTGGCGGCGCACCCGCGCGCCGGTGGACCAGACCAGTTCCACCGAGCGGTCGGCCTCGTCGAAGCTGGCCAGCACAAGGTCAGCCGCCCGCACGCTATGCGTGCTACCAAAATGGTTGGCGGCCACGGCCGCCGGGCGCAACGCCGGCAGGTCAAGGGTGCCGTGCATGATGGGTCAGTCCTGGTTGGAAACAGCCTCACCGGCCTGCATCGCGCCGGTCTTGGTCACCCGGCGCGGGTCGCTGTCCAGCACAAGGCCGAGCGCGTCCAGGCGGGCGTTCATGGCGGCGATCTCGGTCAGCACCGCCTCGGGGTTATGGCCCTGGCGGGCGATGGCCTGGGCCAGCGTCATGGTGCCGGAGCGCATGGCCAGCAGGTCGGCCATGGCGTCCTTCAGCGGGTCCACCGCCTCAAAGCGCGGCGGCGACCATTCAACCGGGACATCCGGGCGCGGCAACCGGCCTGCCGCCCAGGCCTGGGTGGTGAACCAATCCCAGACCGGCTGGCACAGCATGGGGATCACCAGTTGCCATTGCGCCGCCTCGATCAGGCGGCGGAATTCCACCAGCCCGGCGCGGATGCTGGAATAGTTCACCTGGGACAGGTCGCCGGTCAGCAACTCGTAGGGCATACGAAAGCCGGCGGCGATGATGTGCAACTGCGCCCGCAGCCATTCCGCCACGCCGGCCGTGGTGGCGGGCTGGTTGAAGCGGATATCCTTACCGCCGCGGGCATAGGCGATCAGGCCGGGCTCGAACTGCTCGACCCGATGGCCATCGGCATCGACCACCGAGGGGGCAATGCCCTGTTCCCCTTCGTCGGCCCCCAGCACGATGCCGACCACGCAGGCCTCGGTCTTCTTGCGCACCAGTTCGGCTTGGGTCCAGTCGTCCAGATCGCGCAGCGCCCGCATCACCGGGGTGCCCCAGGGCACGCCGCGCACCTGCGCGCGCTGCTTCTCGTAGATGTGCGCCACCTCGGCGGCGGGCACGGCGGCGCTGTCCAGCCGGCGGCGCAGGCTGACCACGGCGTCGCCCGGATGCTGGGCGTAGAGCCAATAGGCCCGGCGCCTTCCCAGCGGGTCGAACTCAATGCCCTGGACGATCCGGCCGCCATCGGCAAGATCGCCATTGCGCCCGGCATCCAGCAGGTCGGCCTCGACCAGTTGGATCTGGAGCGGTACCGGCAACCCGTCAGCCGCGCGCCGGGGCCGGCGGCGCAGCAACACCTCGCCCGCCTCGACCATCTGGCGGCAGGCCAGGGTTTGCAGCCCGTAGACATCCAGCTGCCCGTCGGCATCGCACCGTGCCGACCACTCCTGCCACAGGGCGTCAGTCACCTTGTCCAGCCGATCGTCGCCCGAGGCGGCGCGCGGCATTATGCCGGAACCGACAATATTGTTGACCAGCACCGACACCGCCTTGGCGGCGTGCGGGTTGTTGCGCACCAGATCGCGCATCCGGTCACGCAGCAGCGCCCCGGCCACGGCGATCTCGGCATCGGCCGAACTGCCTGGTGCCCGCCACCCGTCGGTGCGGCGTCCCTTGGCAGCACCGTCATAGCCGCGGGTCAGCCGGTCGAGGCTTTGGCGGGCCAGCACACGGCGCAGGGCCGCCTGCGGCGCCACCAGCCCCAGGGCGCGGTCGAGCCAGAGCCCGGCCATCAGCGCTCCCCGCGGCGGAAGCCGGTGAAGCCCGCCACCGGCAGTTTGCTTGATGTGTTGCCAGCCAATTCCCGTTCGATGGTGCGGATGCGCGACAGCAGGTCGGCGGCGGAGCCGTAATCGACGCTGCGGCCGTCATAGCTGACGCGCAGCGTGCCGGCGGCATAGGCGCGGCGCAGCGCGTCCAGTTCTCCCTGGGTCCAGTTCATCCCAACCATCCCTGATTGCGTCCACCCAGCCAGCCGCACCGGCGTTTCTCCCCCGCTGCGGTGGGGCGTTGAAGGTGACCGGCGGTCGGCCCCCCGGCGTCCGGCACCAGCGGGGCCGGGGTTGTACCGGCGTTGGGCGCCGGTCCGACCTGATCCTCCAGATCCCGCCACTTCGTCTCGGCCCAGCGGTCGATGCCGGCGATCCAGGCGGCGGCGCGGGCATAGACCCGGCAGTCCAGCGCCTCATTGCGTTCGCGCAGCTTCTGCCAGTCCAGCTTGGTGAAGCCGCGCTTGGTCTTCACCGTGACCAGCTGCTCGGCCACCAGCTGCTTGACCCATTCGGCCTCCACCCCCTGCGGCAGGTGCAGGCTGCCGGGGGGCACGGTGATGCCGGCGGCGAAATCCTCGTCCGTCGGCCGGGCCAGCCGCAGGAAACGGTAGGTCTCACTCTTGAAGGTGGCCACCGCCACCGTCCACAGCCGCGCCCCGCGCCGCACCTTGCGGCCATTCTCTGTGGCGTCGACATAGGACGGGCCGACCACCGGTGCCGCGCGGTTGAAGCCCTCCACGCCCTTGACCGGCGCCACCTGCGCGAAGCCGACCGAGCGTGCCCAGGCATAGACCGCCGGGGCCTCATAGCCGGTGTCGATGGCCAGCCGCGCCAGCCCCAGCCGGCTGCCATGGGCGTGCTGCCATGTCCGGCCCAGCAGCAGCGTCAACGCCGCCCAGGCTTCCGCCCGCTCGGGCCCACCTTCAATGACGATGTGGTCCACCAGCCAGCTGGTCAGTCCGCGGCCCCAGGCCCAGACCGACACCTCAATGCGGTCCTTCTGCACATCGGCCCCGGCGGTCAGGAACAGGCCACCGGTGGGCACAGTGCCGAAGCGGTAGCCGCCGCGCCGTTCATAGAGAAGCTGCCAGTCCGGGGCTTCACCGCTTTCCTGCCAGGTCTCCCCCAGCGAGGTGTTGACGAAGGTCTTCATCGCCTCATCGCCGGCGGCCTTGGCCGACAGGAAAGTCCGCACCATGTCGGCCAGCCGAACCCAGGTGGAATAGATCTCATTCAGGTGAAAGCCGGCAATGCCGGCGAACGGCGTCTCTGCCCGCCACTCGCCTTTCGCAATCGCCTGCCAGCGCCGGGCATCGCCCCAGACGGAAGCGCAGTGGATGCAGACATAGCGGGCGCTATCCGGCCGGGGTTCCGGGTCGCTGTCCCAGCGCACTTGCCCCCAGGTCAGCACCTGATGCTGGCCGCAATCCGGGCACGGCACCCAGAAGCGGCGACGGTCGCTTTCCTCGAACGCCGTTTCGATCCGGCTCGCCCCCTTCAGGGTAGGGGTGGAGACCAGCACAATTTTGCGGTTCCAGAACGTCACCGTGCGCTTGCGCGCCAGCTTGACCGGGTCGCCCTCCGCCCCGGCGCTGACCGGATAGCGGTCCACCTCATCGCAGAGCAGGATGCGGATCGGCCGGCTGGCCAGCCCGGACGGCGCATTGGCGCCGACGATGGTCAGGTGGCCGCCGGCAAACCGCTTGTGCAGGATCTTGTTGGAACCGTCGCGCGACTTCGGATCCGCAATCCGTCCGGTCAGGCACGGCGTGTCGCGGGCCATCGGCGCGAAACGGTCCTTCGACCAGGTCTCGGCATCACGCTCGGTGGGCATCACCACCATAATCGGTGCTGGATCCTGGTCGATGTGATAGCCGACCGTATTGTTCAGCACCTCCGTTTTGCCGACCTGGGCCGACGACATCACCACCACGGTTTCGATATCCGGGTCGGAGACGGCATCCATGATGCCACGCTGGTATTCGGCCCGGGCGGTGGACCAGCGGCCCGGTTCGGCGCTGGCCTCAGAACTCAGCCGGCGGTTGGCGTCCGCCCATTGGCTCACCGTCAGGTCCGGCGGCGGCGTCAGCATCTGCAACGCCGTCGTCACCAGCTTCGCCAGCCCCGGATGCCCGATCAGGCGCAGCGGCGACGACAACCGGCGTCGCCGCGAGTTCGGCGAGCGCGTCGACGATCGCCGACCGCAGGAGGACGCGGACGGCGGCGGGGTTTGCGGCATCATGGACCAGGGGGGCCAGCTTATCCGGCAGGGCGATCAGGCGGGCGCGCAGCCGGGCTGTCACCGCCGCCCAGGCCAGTGCCGTCTCTGCCACTGGCACCAGATCGCCGCGCCGTTGCTGTGCGTCCAGTTCGGCAAGGTCGGCCTTGGCCTTGACCAGCCGGGTGCGTTCGGTGGGCAGGTCGGCGACGCCGCCCTGCGCCTTCTGTGCCAGATCGCGCAGGTAGCGCACATAGCCGCGCACGGCGCCCACCAGATCGTAAGAACCCCGCTCGGCCTTGGGGATCACCCCCTCGCGGCTGAGCTGCTGGACCCGGCGTTCCGATAGGTCCAGCAGCTTGGCGATCACCGCCAGCGGCTGCCCGTTGCCGGCCATGGGCCTCGTCCTTCATTGGATAGAAAGGCAATCAAATCATTGGTCTAGGCGCTTGGCTGCGGGGTCGGACAGCGCGATGACGGACGTCACCACGATGGAGGACGCGATGCCCAAGCCCCGCGACTGAAGGCAAGCCCGCCACCCCCAGCCCCGACCGGGTTCGCCCGGCGGGGCTCCGGCTGGTGGAAGCGCCCGGATCGGCCGGGCGAGCCCGCCACCCGACGGAGATCACCATGACGGCCCTGTCCGACCTGACCATTGCCGAACTCGCCGCAGCCTATGGCGTCATTGCCGGCATCCCGATGTTGCCTCGCAGCTTCAACACCAAGACCAAGGCAATCAACCGCCTCGACTCTCTGCTCTCCCAGCGCGGCCTGACCATTGCTGATGCTCTACAGGCCGCCGGCCGCGGACCGGTGGAGGCTCCAACGCGGACAGCAGACCTTGAAGCCGCCGTCACCGCCATCGAACAGACCCTGGCCGCCGAACCACCCCGAGCGGTTAAATGCCGCGCCGACAGCAAACAGGCCCAGGTGATCGCGATGCTCCGCCAGCCGCAAGGGGCCACCATCGCGGAGATCGCGGCTGCCACTGGCTGGCAGGATCATACGGTGCGGGGGGTCCTTGCCGGGGCGCTGAAGAAGAAGCTCGGCCTCACCGTCACGTCAGAGAAGGTCGAAGGGCGCGGGCGGACCTATCGGATCGCCACTTGAAGGAGACATCTCATGACGACCAGCGTTGATGTTCTCCGCGACGCCCTTGAACAGTTGCTCGCCGATGTCGAGGCGATCGCCGGCACGCCGAACGCCTATGGAATGCCGCTCGAGGATCCGGACCATCCCTTCCACAGCAGTGCCATGGCCGCGCGGACGGCCCTGTCTATGACGGCAACGCCCAAATCTGAGTGAGTCATCTCCCGGAGCCGCCGCCCCGTCCGGCGGCGATCTGGTCGAAACTGCCTTGACCGCCGTCCAGCACCGCCGCCTGTCCGGTTTGATTCTGCCAGCGGCCGACGATCACGTCGCAATAGGCCGGATCCAGTTCCAGGGCGTAGCAGACCCGCCCCACCGTCTCGGCGGCGACCAGGGTGGTGCCGGAACCGCAGAACGGTTCATAGACGACATCGCCCTGCGCGCTGTTGTTGACGATGGGGCGGCGCATGACCTCCACCGGCTTCTGGGTGCCGTGGGGCGTGGCGGCATCCTCGCCGCCGGCCGGGGCGATCGACCACAGGGTCGACTGGTCGCGTGCGCCCTGCCAGTGGCTCTTTGCGCCCTTGCGCACGCCGTACCAGCACGGCTCGTGCTGCCAGTGGTAATCTCCGCGCCCCAGGGCGAAGCGGCTCTTCGACCAGACGATCTGGGCCCGGATGTCGAAACCACAGGCCGTCAGGCTTTCGGCCACGGTGGTGGCGTGGATGGCGGCGTGCCAGACATAGGCAACATCGCCGGGAAACAGTGCCCAGGCCTCGCGCCAGTCGGCGCGGTCGTCGTTTGCGACCTTGCCGGTGCGCTTCGTCTTCGCCACGCCCGCCTGGTTGCGCCAGGACGGATCATATTCCACGCCATAGGGCGGATCGGTCACCATCAGGTGCGGGCGCGCACCGGCCAGCAGCCGCTCGACATCGCCGGCCAGGGTGGCGTCGCCGCACAACAGGCGGTGCGGGCCGAGAAGCCAGAGATCCCCCGGTCGGGTCACGGGCTCGGCAGGTGGTTCCGGCGTGGCGTCCTCGTCCACCAGCCCCGGTGCCGGATCGTCCAGGTTCAGCAGCCGGTTCAGTTCCCCGGCATCAAAGCCGAGCCCGTCCAGCGCGGTGCCTTCCTCGACCAGCCGCGCCAGTTCGGCCGACAGCAGCGCATCATCCCAGCCACCGTTCAGGGCGATCCGGTTATCGGCCAGGCGGAAGGCACGGGCCTGTGTCTCGGTCAGGTGGCCAAGCCGGATCACCGGCACTTCCGCCAGCCCCAGTCGCCGCGCCGCCAGCAGCCGTCCGTGACCGGCGATCAGCACGCCGCGATCATCAACCAGCACCGGGTTGTTGAAGCCGAACTCGCGGATGGAGCCCGCGATCTCCGCCACCTGCGCCTCGGAATGGGTGCGCGCGTTGGCGGTATAGGGCAGCAGCCGGTCCAGCGGCCAGCGTTCGACCTGGATGTCGTTCAGCATGGGATCAGGCGGCGATGGCCAGGGTCACGCCCCGCGCGGCGGCGGTTTCCGCGAAGGTGCCGCCGCCCTCCAGCCGAGCCGGGTTGGTGGGGAATTGCTCGTTCCAGCGGCGCACCGCCACATCGACATAGGCCGGCGCCAGGTCGATAGCGCACACGCGCCGGCCGGTGCGCTCGCCGGCGATCAGGGTGGTGCCGGAGCCGGAGAACGGCTCATAGACGACATCGCCCGCATCGGCAAAGGCGGTCAGGACCAGTTCGGGCAGCGCCACGGGGAACACCGCCGGGTGCTCCACCTCGATGCCGCGCGCCTTGTGCCGGCCGATGCGGATCACGCTGTCGGGGATGCGGTGGGTCTGGGTCGGCTGGCCGGCATGGGTCCAGGCCCCAACGGTGCCGTCGGCCTTGCGCATGGCGGTGGAATGGCCGTCGGCCCGCAGGTGGGTGTCGAGGCCGGCATATTTGCAGGGCACGATCTTGTTGGGCTTGCGGCCCTGCCGGTTGAAGTGGAAGACGAACTCGAAGCTCGGTGCCAGCCGACCTCCCCAGTCACCGGGCAGCCCCGGTCCCTGGTCCCAGACATACAGCCCGAAGCGGCGCCAGCCCTGGGTCCGCATCCAGTCCAGCCAGTCCGACCAGTAGGGTAGCCATTCGCCGTCGCGGTGGATCAGCCCGAGATTGACCAGCACCTGCCCGTCAGGGGCCATCGGCAGTTGAGCGAAGACGCCCTGCATCAGCGCGTCCCAACGGGCGATGCCGCCGGTGGTGTAGTCGCGCTGCTGCCCATAGGGCGGGCTGGTGAAGCACAGGGCGGCACTGTCCCCGCCCATCACCCGCGCCACCGCCGTCGGATCGGTGCTGTCGCCGCAGAGCAGGCGATGCGGCCCCAGCAGCCACAGATCGCCGGGCCGTGTCACCGGATCGGACGGCGGCTCCGGGGTGGCGTCGGGATCGGCGCCGTCGGCGGCGTCGGTATCCTCGCCCCCTGCGTCGTCCAGTGCGGCCAGGATCTGGTCGATCTCGCCAACGTCGAAGCCGGTCAGGGTCAGGTCCACCGCGTCGATGCGCAGGTCTTTCAGTTCCAACGCCAGCAGCTCGTCGTTCCAGCGCGCTTCCTGGTGGCTGCGGTTGTCCATCAACCGGTAAGCCCGCGCCTGCGCCGGCGTCAGGTCGGTGGCCACATGCACCGGGACCGTCGCCAGCCCCAGCCGTCGTGCTGCTTCCAACCTTGTATGGCCGGCGACCACCACCATGTCCCGGTCCACCACGATGGGCTGGCGCCAGCCATATTCGGCAATGGACGCCGCCACCTTGGCCACCGCCTCGGCATTGTGCCGCGGGTTGCGGGCATAGGGGATCACCCGCTCGATGGGCAGGTCGATGAGCTCCACGATCTCTCCTGAAAGCGAAATGGGCGGCACACGGGCGATGGCGGAAAACGAAACGGCCCGGCATCCGGCGTTTCGTCAATCGGCGGGGGCCGGATGCCATAAGCCCTTGGCTTTGCAGGTCCGGCCCGGTTGGCGAAACGAAATGCCCTGATTTTTCCGCGTCACTGGCGGAATGCCGAACCTCTGCCGCCAGCATAGGGTATCGGCCAGGAAGGAACCGCGAGGCCGTACCATCATTGCCCGGTGGCGGCAGGGTCAGCAATGGAATGACCCATCGCGACCACCCCGACGGCGAAGGGCGCGCCTGCGCACCTCGCCTGAGCTTGATGGGAATCTACCCTGAAACCGCCGTTTCCGTCTCAGCGAAAAGTGTCTGAACGGTTGATTGCGCTACCCTGCGCTGCCGCACGCCGCATGGACCATCGCAATCACCTGCTGGCGCGACCGTTTACCCGGCACCCGCCGCCCGTTAAGTCGCCAGGCGATGACGCACAGCGCATAGAGCCAGTGCTGGTGGGCGGTGGCGCGGGCCAGACCGACCTTCCAGCACACGGTTTTCCAGCGTTCGCCACCGGCGCGCAGCCAGACAATCCGGGCATCCACCGGGTCCAGCCCGATGGTCCAGCCAAGGCTTTCCTCCATCCGGGTGATGGCAGCGGCGGCGGGCGGTGGTGGACGCCGCTGGGGTGGTTCGCGCCCGACCAGATCGCAGAATTCCGGCACGATCTGCGGCCAGGTGTTGAAATAGCCGCCGATCCGCCCTTCAGGCAGGCGCTTCAGCACCTCGGCCGCCTCGGTCAGCCGTTCTTCGACCAGCAACGGGGTCCAGACGGGATCAGCCATGAGGCACCTCCCGGTCCGGGCGATCGCCATAAAGTTTGCGTCCCAGTTGGCGGACCAGTTCACGTTCCGGCCAGGACAGGCGGGCATCATCGGCGCTGATCACCAGGATGCCCTGGGCCTGCCAGCCGTCGCGCTTGATGGCTTCGGGCGGCGTGCGGTCGCCACCAAACCCTTTGGGCAGGAAGCTCACGACACACCTCCCGCCCGGTGCTGGAGGGCCCAGAGCAGCAGGGCGATGGCGTCGGCCTCGTTGTCGTCCGCCGGATTGAGCCCGCGCGCCCGGATGGCGGCAATCACCGCCTCCTTGCCGGCATTGCCCTTGCCGGTGGCAAAGCGCTTGATGGTGCCAACCGGCACCGCCTCATAGGCGACATTCCGGTCCTCGCACCAGGCGGTCAGCGTGGCGAGGAAGCCGCCATAGACGTGGGCGGCGTCGGTGCCGGCATGGCGGCGGACCTCCTCATAGACGATAAGGCCGATCCCGCCAGTGGTGGTGGCGATCTCCCCCAGCCAGCGCCGGAAACGCAGATAGCGCATACCGCCGCCGGACCAGCGGTCCTGACGGAAGGCTTCGGTGCCAGAGACGATGGTGCCGTCACCGGCACGCAAGGCCCAGCCCATCAATGTGCCCAGGTCGAGAGCGAGGATGGACTGAGGTGGGCGGCTGGCCCCGCTGGGGGCTGGCCTGGGGTCCGGCGCTGCCGGAACAGGATGCAGGAGAAACATGATGAAGGCTCACGCATGGGTGGGCCTTCGGCTTCGGTCAGGAGGATGGAATCACAGGCCAGCGGACGGCGCAAGAGGGTCGTTTGCTTGCTGCGCTCATCCCTCGACGGTCCCAAGCGTCCCATGTCCCAACGGGGGGTGCAAACATCCTATAGCAAAAATAATTTTAGCCATATTGTGCGTATAAATGGCAATTAACCACACCCCATGGGTGATTTTTCTCTCTCCATATTGCCTTTGCCAGAGGTTGGGACCGTTGGGACGGATGGGACAAAGCCGGGATTTCAGCGGCTTTCAGCGTGTCCCAACCTCCTGATGAGGTTGGGACGGTTGGGACATGTCGGGCGGGCTGAGTTGGAACTGGGCTCGGGGCTTGTCCCAACCTCAGCGGATATCAACGGAGTACTTGGGGGAAGGTTGGAACAGGATAATCATGGACGGACGTGAGCATTCTTACCCTCTATGGTGACAATGATCGTCGTAGCTTCGCTGAACCGAAGCACCTACACCCAGCGTGGTCCATACGCTCATTTCACAACGACGTTCAATAATAGATAGCGGCTGGACTTCAACCAAAAGGCGGGGCAGAGTGCCTCAAATTTGATTGATCGTAAGATGTTTACTCAGCCGCCAAAAAAGGTGGATGCCCGTCAGAATCTGGGGGGAGTGGGAAGTATCGTATTTCGTGTCAGCTCCCGCTGGCCACGCCACGCAATGACGGAGAAGCCCATGTGCCGGTTTGTAGGATGCATCTTAGTGACGGGATTTGCCTTCTACGGAGCAGTCCTTTTCGCCAGAAACCATGTCGTCCTCGTTGCGGGCGATGCTCGGAATCAAGGGATGGTATGAGCTTGATGCGTGAAATTGGTTGAAGATGGTCGGTCATGCCTCGAAAGCAATCTGACGCTTTGCCACGGGACAAGCTGCTGACTCTCTATCAGAGGTTGACGCTCGCTGGCGGTAAACATTTCCAAGCCGACATTGCCCGCGACCTGGGCTGCTCTCCTCAGACGGTCAGCCGCCTGATCGCGGTCATTGAGCGGCACCTGGGCAAGGACGCGGAGATCGAGAGCGGACTTGAGGAGCGCCGCCGCTTCTACAGGCTGCGTTCCAAGGCCCAGGCTCACGCCTTGGGCTTCTCCTTCGAAGAGGTTCATTTTCTCGCCGTCTGCCGCGACTTGGCCGCACCCCACCTGCCGCAAGGCGTGGCCGAACGCATCGACCGGACCCTGACGTCCCTTGCGCTGCAACTGGCCGAAAGCCAGGGGCACCGGGCCGCACGCGATCCCGTCCTTGGAATCCGCCCGAAGGGCTTCATAGACTACGCACCTCATCTGCCGACTATCGCCCGTCTCCGAATGGCGATAGAGCGGCGGCAAGTCTGCCGCGTGATCTATAAAGCCACTGGCCGCGGACAGGCGCAGCCCTATCGCTACGCGCCCGGCCGCATCCTTGCAATGAGCGGGACCCTATACGCAGAGGGGTATCGGCTTGAGGAAGGCTCGTTGCTGAAAGACAGGCCGACCACCTTCTCGCTGCACCGGATCATCGACGTGACGCCCACAGGGGAGTATTTCAGCTTCGATGCCGGGGACGAAGACGCCCGCAGCTTTGGCCTAGTCTGGCACCAGCCGAAGCGCATCCGCATCCGCATCGCCTCCGAGGCCGCCGATTACGTACGCGACCGGATCTGGAGCGACGACCAGCTCATTGAGGACCATCCCGACGGCAGCATAACCCTGTCGGTCACCACAACAAGCGAGCGGGAGCTTAACACCTGGGTAAGAGGGTTCGGGGACTTGGCGATGATCGTCGATCCCCTATAGGAATAGCTGCTGAGGGAGGACGTGATGAAGTGCAAGGTATCGCAGCGTGTTTTCGTCGCCTCCGGTCGCGATGAGGACAACATCAATGTCACATTGAACTGGTTGCTTGGATATTTTTCCAAGAAAAATAAGAATGTTCGTATGGTGTGTAGCCTTGCTGAAGCCGAGGATGCGCAGATTGATGTAGAGATCGAGGATAGCATTATCGGTAAGCTTGACGATAAGTTCGGTGAGCACGGCGATGCACTGATTTCCACATTGCTCGTGATCGCCTATGGCTTGGGAGGGGCGGAATGACGGACGTCGCTCGTGCGTGCCAATTATCGCTGTGTCAGCTTGATGACGTACAAAGTCGATTTGGCAAGCAGATAACTCCTGTAGAGCGCACGCTTGGCAGCCTGGGGAAGATCTCTCCGCCTTCAAACGACCCGCGCAACTTCATTCTCCCCGTGCTCTACGGGGCGACGGGGGCCGCGATTTCAGCCTCCGATGCCGTCAAAGAATTTTCCAAAAAGATTCACGACATAGCGTCTAGTGGGAAGGCGCCGAAAACCGCGTTCGAACACATCATAAAGCTTCTCATGGGGCACAAGGATGATGCAATCGACGCTGTCAACGGCGAATACATTAACCGTGCTGGTGAGCGTGTGTCGTTTGGGATTCATCGCCTTATGTGGGGGCATGACATCTTCTCCATCGGACCGGACAACCCGTTTGCGCTTCTGATTAAGCAGGAAGGGAGCATATTCGGCGGAATCGCTCAGGTCTTCAGGCATCTCGTTGGCGACACGTTTTCCAAGCAAGGGCTTCCTATCCCATTCCATTCTTTTTTCGACTATGTGCAAGACAACGGAAAGCTTGGGAACAGACTGTGGGATATTGCCAAATCATCCACCAATGGCGGAGATGGTGCGGAGATCGTTCAGGCTTTTGGAAATCTCTTTACCATCAAGGCTGCTGATATTGGCGCGACGGGGCTGACTTCTATGCTTTGCGCCGCCCACAATCGGGTCATGAACAGGGACGATGAGGCCGCGGCCAACCAAGTGAGGGTTATAGCGTATTCATCGCAATTCTTCGGTAAGGCCACCATCGGGGTCATGAAAACTGGTGTGCCATTTATCAGTTGGCCTACGGCGGTCATGACTATCAAGGAGATGTACTCGCTTTACCGAATCAACTACAGGGACATTGCTGAACTTGAGAAGGTGACAAAGCGGATTTATGACGAGAATGCCAGGCTGGAGGCGGAGGTGTTCGCCTCTGGCCGGGATCTGGTGAGTCACGCGAGAGCCTCCGGCTACGTCCTTGAACTCACCGAATTCGATTCCCGCATGCGTTCCCTTGAAGATTTCTTTGATAGGTAAATGACCATGGCGCTTCCGTTCATCATTCCCCTCGTACTGACCGCCGCAGGCAGCCTGGCTGTCGGCGCGTTGTCCCGGCAGCCGGAAATCAACCGGCTCAAGGAGCAGGTCCGTATTCTTCAGAAGGAAATTGAAACTCTACGCCGAGCGATGCAGGAGCAGCAACGACAGATTGAGGAACTAAAGATCCGTTATAGTACATTAAAGGCCTGGAACTTTGCGGAGAAGCAGCGCACGCGTGGGATGACTCGCGGCTCTTTGATTCTACACTATGGACTCCGGGACTATGTCGAGCTGACTGTAGCCCAAGCAAGAGGAAAGACCCTAAAGGATGATGATTTGAGATTCTTTAACGTATTCAATGCAATGATTAACGACCAACCGGTTAGCGACGAGGACAAAGCGTTTCTAAAGGATTACATTGTTGCACGACACCGCTATCAAATAGACAATCTTATTCCGATGAACGACCAGGATCAGAATTCGCTGGTCCGCTTGGTGGAGGCTGCCTGACATGCGCTTTGTCTGGTTCTTGGTTTACGTTCTGAAGTATCTACTTGTCGCAGCGATTATGGGGGCGCTCGTGGGATGGATATTCCCGTCTGTCGGCGGGTGGATATTTTTGCTTCTGCTATTGGGTGGATTTTTTGCAGCCTGGGATGATGCGGGGGAAAAATCGAGATCTCATGAACAGCAGGGTGAAGCCGAGGGTTTCGATCAAGCTCTTCGCTCCATTCAACAAGAAATGAGACAGCCATGAATAATTTTGGCGTAAATAGAATAATGATTACTGAGATATAAATGTGACAATTATGGCAAAAACACTCAGAACCTCACCCGGAAAAATGTATGTAACGGCACGTACTTTCGGGTGAGGTTAGATTTAAATTCATCTGTAGAAAATAAATTAAGAAATAAATGTTCCTACTTTTGTGGCATTCTGGGTGACGCCGTTACACTAAAGCCACACCGGCCGCCGATACCGCCACTCCCGCCGTCCACCCGCCCCTGCCTTGTACCGTTCCCACTGCCGGGCCTTCAGATACGCTGCCACGCGCATCTGGTCGCCCCGTGACCATTTCCCCGTTTCAATCCCCAGCGCTCCTTCCAGGATTTCACCCACGGATACGTCACAGACCGGCTGGTCGCGTTCGACCTCCTCGTCGCGCCAGTCGTCATAGCCGAGGGCGCCCCGATTGACGCGGCGGCGTTCATGGGTCAGCCAGCGGTCGATGCGGGCGTCCCAGGCGTCGCCCTGGTAGCGGGCTTCCTGCTCCAGCTTGGCGGCGGCGATCAGGTCGGGATCGTCCAGCCACCAGATGGCGCCATCGCGGTAGCGGGCCACCGCCTCGGCCCAAAGCTGGTCGCGGTCTTGGCGCAGGCCGTCAAGGTCGATACGGCCGCAGCGCAGGGGCCAGAAGCGGCGGTTACCGGTCTCGTCGCGCAGATAGGTGTCGGGGTTGACGGAGCCGGCGAAGACGCATTGTCGGGGCACGTCGATGACGTAGCGTTCATAGGGCGGGCGGTAGCGGTCGGTGGTGCGGGTCAGGAAGGCCTTGATGCGCTCGACCTCGGCCCGGCCGATGGCGTCCAGTTCGGCGATCTCGATGATCCAGACACCGCGCATCTGCTGGGCGCAGTCCTTGCTGCCGATCTCCGCCAGTTCGTCGGTGAACCAGTCCTCCCCGGCCAGGATCTTCAGGGCGGTGGATTTGCCGGTGCCCTGCGGCCCTTCCAGGATCAGCATATGGTCGACCTTGGCACCGGGGTGCCGGATGCGGGCGACGGCGGAGATCAGCCAGCGGGCCCCGAAGGCGCGGTTGAGCGACGTGTCCTTGGCGCCCAGATAGCGGATGGCCCAAGTCTCCAGCCGTGGCGTGCCGTCCCAACGCAGATGGTCGAGATAGTCGCGGACGGGATGGACGCGGATGTCGTTGGCCACCGCACCCACGCTGCGGCTGACCACCAGGGGCGTGACGTTGATCTCCCGGCGCTGGAGCCATTCGGCGCAGCGCACATCGTCGGTGGCATTCCAGGGGCGCGGGGCTTGGAACGGGCCGCTTTCCCAGGGCAGCGGGCGGGCCGCCAGAATCTCCTGCCGGAATTCGTCGAAGACCAGGGCACCTGCAAAGGCCGGATCGTTGGACAGGGCGGTGATGACATTGGCCTCATTGCGCTCCGGCGCGCCGTCATCGCCGATGCGCAGCATGGCGGCCCAGGGCGGGCGGATCGCCGGTGCGTCACCCCCGCCGCCATTCAGCCGGCGGCGCAGGTCGCGCAACTGCTTCTCCAGCACCGAAACCGGGATGCGGGTGGTCGCCTTGATGGTGGTCAGCAGGTGCCGGATGGGCACGGGGTCGAGCCGCGCGGTGGCGATGGCCCCCAGCAGGCGGGCAAGGTCCGTCATGTCGGGCGGGTGGGTCAGCGCAAGGGCAGCGGCTTCCATCTCCGCCAGGGTGCGGGGCGTCGGGGCGGGTTGCCCGGCAGGCACCAGGCCATAGTCAGCGGTGGTCGCCCCTTGCCGCAGATCATCGTTGAAATCATCGCCGTGCAGCGGGACGACGATGGTGTTGGGAATGTCGGCCCGGTTCAGCCGGTCGGCCAGCGCGGCGGCGGCCTGGCGTCCGGCGTCGCCAGCATCCGCGAAGATGGTGACGTGACGCACGCCGTCGGGCCACTGGAACCGCCGCACGCCGTCGGCCGACAGCCCGGCCCAGGTGGGAATGCCGAAGATCGCTGTTGCCGCCAGGGCCGTCTCGATGCCTTCAGCCACGCCCAGATGACCGTCTGCGCCGAGGGGAGCCAGCCGGACATGCCCATCCGCAATCGGCCCCAGCATCTTCTTGCCCGGCGGGGCCTTGCCCGATCCATCCTCCAGCAGGAACGTGCGGTGGATGCCACCGGTGGGTTGGCCGGCATTGTCGCGTACCAGGGCCACCATGCCGGGCCAACCCCGCGCGCTGTCATAGTCCGTCAGGTCGTCATGGAAAAGCAGGTCGGGTGAACCGGGCTCCGACAAGCCCCGGCTGCGCAGATAGGTTTCCGCCACCGTGCCGGCCAGCGGGCGGCAGCCATCAAGGATGCGGGCAATTTCCAAGCTGTGGTCCGGTTTGGCAGCCGCGGGTCGGGCCACCGGCAGCGGCATATCCAGGCGAGCCAGCCGGGCCGCTTCCTCGAACAGCGGCGCGTCCTCCAGGCCGGTGGCGTAATGAATCAGGTCGATGGGGCCGGCACTTTCGCCCGTGGCGAAGTCGAAGCCCCAGCCGGCATGGCTGCCGGCCAGATGGATGACGCAGGAGCCTTCGTTGCGCGGCGGCCGGCCGGAGAGATCGGCACAGCGCAGGGTGCGGCGGTCGGCGGACAGGCGCCCCCTGGGGAACAGGGCCGGCAGCCAATCGGGTGCCGATGCCGCCAGCCGGTCACGGACCTGGCGCAGATCGAACCGGGGCGGCGGCTGCCAGACATCATTGAGGTCGATCATGCCAGGACCACCAGCCCCTTCTCGGCCCGGGTGATGGCGGTGTAGAGCCAGCGGGCGCGGTCCTCCGCCGTGCGGCCCAGCCCATCGTCCCAGACGATGATGTTCTCCCACTGGCTGCCTTGCGCCTTATGGCCGGTGATGGCCCAGCCGAAGGTTGCTTCGACCAGACGCCGTTTCTCCTTCCAGTCGCGGTCGTGGCGGTCCTTGTCCAGGACATGGTGATCTTCGAAATGCCCCTTGTAGAGGCGCAACCGCTCCCGCTTTCCTTCCGGGCCGACGGGGCCGATGGCGTTGCCGTCCTCGTCGGCCACCGTGGCGGAGAAATACAGGCTGCCCTCATCCACGATGTCATCCAGGGTCAGGAACATGCCGTTGATCAGGCCAAGGTCGTTGCGGTTCTTCAGGCAGACGATCTTCTCGGCAGGTCCTGTCGGCAACCAGCCGCCATTGAGGCCGGCGGCACGGCGCAGGGCGTTGTTCAGGTGCAGCCGGGTGGCGTTCAGGCCGCAGATCACCTGTCCGCCGCGCAGGCACTGGTCCGGCGACACCGCCGTCTTGGCCAGCTTCCAGACGTGATCATCATGCCGGCCCATGGGGATCGGCCGGCCCTCCCGCGCCCAGGTGGCCAGCCGGATGACGGCGCTCTCCGCCGCCTGCCGGTGGATCTCGGTCAGCATGATGTCGGGATCCTGTTGCGTGAAGGCGCCTTCGCCTTTGATCGGTGGCAACTGGCCGGGGTCGCCCAACACCAGGATGGGCTTGCCGAATGACAGCAGGTCGCGGGCCATGTCGGTGCCCACCATCGATACCTCGTCCAGCACGATCAGCCGGCAATGGGCGGCATCGCTGTCGGGGCTGAGGTCGAAACGCGGCTTGCGCATGTCCTTCAGACCCTGGCGCATGGCCTCAATCGCTGCATCGGCGGTGACACGCTCAAAGCCGGACAGGGTGCGTGCCTGCTGTTCGGCCTCGACGATCTTCTGCCGCGCCGCCTCGATCTCCTCCTCGGTTGCCTCGATCACCCGGTAGATCAGGCTGTGGATGGTGCGCGCGGGCGTGCCCTTGCGCCGCAGCACCAGCGCCGCCTTGCCGGTGAAGGTGGCCGTGACGACGCCCGGCACCATGGTGCCGCCCTCCCTGCCGGAGCGATGCGGGTCAAGGCCGAGATCGTCGAGCGCGAATTTCAACACGGTGCTCTTGCCGGTGCCGGCATAGCCAAACAGCCGGAACACCGGCTGTTCACGGGTGCGGTTCTCAAACCAGTCGCGGATGGCGGCGATGGCGCGGGTCTGGTTGGCGGACGGGGTGATGCCGGTCATGGCGCAGGCCCCCAGCAACGGTCCTGCCAGGCACAGGGCGCGTGGCATTCACCGCCGGTCCAGCCACCGCGACACAGGGCCGAGGTGCGGTGGGCGGCGGCACGGGGCAACAGTTCCTGCGCCGCGGATGCCCGCACCACCTCCACCGCCCGGTCGCTCATCCGCTGCGCCAGCGGCGCGTCAAAGGGCACCAGTTCGGCGTGCAGTTCCCAACTGTCGCGGTTGAGTGCCGTGAACAGGGCAGGTTCCGGCAGATCCATATAGGCCTGATACAGCGCGATCTGTGCTGCGTAGACAGGCCGGGCCAGGACGACGCCCCGCTTGACTACCTCCTTCCACGACGCCGCCCCCAGGCATTTATTCTCCCACAGGGCCGGATAAGCCATGGCGGCGGGGCCGGAGACAAGGCAGCCATCAATATGGCCACGGAACCGCCCGTCCAGAGCCGAAAAGCCGAACTGCCTTCCGTCCCGGCGGTGGGTGCGCAGGTCGAAGCCGGCAGTCCGCAGCCAGTCGGCCACCACATCCTCGCCACGATGGCCGGCTTCGAAGATGCGCAGGGTGGCACCCGTGAAATCAGCCCCTGCATCCTTTGGCAGAACGAGATAGTCGTACTGGATCTGGCGCAGGCATTCGCGACCGATGCCAGAGGTGCTGACATAGTGCCGGGGCGGCTGTGCCCGGTTGCGGGTGGCCAGGGCAGCATCGATGGCAGCGTTGATGGCGGCGGCAATGCCGGGGTCGCGGGCCGGTCGCTCATACTGGCAGCCGGAACCGTGGTTAAGGTCGATCATGGCGGCAGCCCGGTTTCAGAACGGCAAAGGGTCGTCCAGCGCGGTACCGGTCCGCTCCTGCACGCCGGCTTGGCGCTGCATACTCTCGACATAGCCGGTGACGGCGGCCTCGATCAGGCGGTCGATCTCGGCGGCGGTGCGATGGAAAAAGGGTTCCATCAGGCCAAGGTCGGTCAGCGCCTCGGCAAAGGGGCGGCGGGCGTCCTTCAGCGCCCGCATCTCCCGTGCGGTCTTGTCGATCATCCCGTTATTCTCCTTTGCCAGACGGGATCCTGCATCAAGGCAGCCCATGGAGCAGAAGCGGTGGAACAGCAGCGGATTGTGCCGGTGCAGGTAGAGGAAGCCGCGTCCCTCCCGGTGGCACAGTCCACAAGGGCCTATCCGAGCAAGAGCCGGGTCAGGTCCTGCCCCGGACCTGATCCGGGGTCCTGGCTGTCGTTTGGCTGGTCGCGAATCCTTCGGGCGGCCAGCACCACGAACCGGGCGACGGCGTTTGCTGCCATCGCTTCCAGCTCTGCCAGCGTCAGCACCGAAATGGGTTGATGCAGTCGGCCTCGTCCTTCCAGCCATTGTCCGATCGCCTTTGCCGCTTCGCGCGTTGCCAGCGCCTGCCATTCATCGTCGGTCATGCCGGTGGTGCCGGCCCGGTCAGCCGTTCAGCCATGCCGGCCCAGCCGGAGCGGCGGGCGGCGATGGCGGCGGCGTGGTCTGGCCCGCCCAGGCGGGGGCCGCATTCCAGGCAGTGCCGCTGTTGGCGGTGGCCGTTGGGTTGGCAGCCCAGGCGGGGCCACCTTGCGCCGCGGGTTCCGCTGCCTTGCGGGGCTTGGCGTTCACGGGTTCGGGCGGCACCGTCTCCCCGCGCAGCACCAGGGCGTGCTGCGGCTCATCGGGCGTCACCACGTGGGCCAGCTTGTTGGCATCCTTGTATTGCGGGTTGCTCGCCGGCTCGACCATGATGCGGGCGACAAAGGTGATGCCGTCCAGATCCTTCAGCCCGCGCAGGGTGCGCTTCGCCTTGGCGGCGTCGCTCATGTCCTTGGGATCCAGCCCCAGGGCACTGTCCACCATGGCGCGGAAGGCGGCCTTGGCGATGTTCCAGCCCTTGGACACGCCCTTGTCATCCAGCTTGCCGCCAGCCACGGTGAAGTTCTGCCAGAATTTCCGCCGGGCAAACGGCCCCTCGACGACGGTGAATTCACAATCCAGCATCTTGGCGTCGGAGGATTTCGAGGCGGTCAGCAACCCGGCATCCAGCGGGCTGGAGCCGTTCGCGCCACCCGGGCGGATGGTCATGCGCACGCGGGCAAAAGTGCCGTCCGGGATCAGGTCGCCGGCCGGGGCCATCTGCGGCTGGGCATCGTTCAGATCATACATGGTGCTCTCCTTCAGGCGGTCGCGGCGGCAGTGCCGGGCGCGTTGATCTTGGTGAAAAGGGCGGTGAGGTCGGACGGCTCGGTCGGGTCGAGGCGACCGCTGCGGTCCTTGGCCGGCAGGCCCCAGGGATTGCCCGCGCGACAGACCAGCCGTCGGTGTTCGCCCTTCTCGTTGAAGGCAAATCCGCCATCGCTGGTGCTGTCGAAAAAGTGCATCGTCATGACCTGGTCGACGATGCCGGGCAGTTCGCGGCCGATCTTGGCGCCCTCCATCTGGGGCTGCCAGGTGACGGCGTTGAACTCATCGGTCACCTTCTCCAGCACCCCGACGAAGATCACCGTCTTGCCCGGCGCGTGCTGCAGCAGCTTCAAAGCGTGGATCACCTCACGCCCGAGCAGGCCATACGCCCCCCGCACATCGGGTTTGCCAGTACGCTCGGAAAATGCCTCGGGCTGCTGGCGGGCAAAGGTCATCACCTGCCGGGACAGGTCGGTGATGCTGTCGACGAACAGGATGGGCTTGGAGGCCAGGAACGCTTCCAGCCCGCTATCGGCATGGCTGGCCCGGACATGCTGGTAATGCGCCTCGCCATAGGTGGCGGTCGGGTGGACCGCCGGGTCGGGGCCGCTGATCAGAACGACGAGGTCACGGAAATCCAGATAGCTGCGGATCGGGATGCTGGCACCCCGCCAGTCCTGGACGGACTTCAGGCCCGCCTCCAGGTCCAGGCACAGAGTCCGGTCCGGCGGCAGGGTCTTCAGCAGCGAGGTCTTGCCGACACCGGGTGGTCCGAAAATGGCGAAGCTGGTCTTGTTGCTGGCGGTCGACAGGCGCTCGTCGGCGGTGATGATGCGGATGGCCATGATCTATGGATCCCTGAAAAGGCAGGTCGAAGGGGTGCGGCGGGGTGTTGACCAGGCGCCGAAGGGAAGCCCGCCCGTCCTTGCGGATAGGGCCACCCCGCCGCGTCCGGGATGGTCAGCGCGGCGTCGGGCGCTCGATGCGGAAGCTCGGCTTGCCGAGCCGGACGGTGCGCGCCGGCTCGAACAGCCGGCGGATTTCCGGGGGCCAGGCGCCGTACTTCGTCTCGCTGACCTTGATCTCGGTGGTCACGTAGTCGTCGGGGTTGGAGCCCCAGGACCGGAGGGTGCCGACCGCCGCGCGGAGCTTCTCCTGGTCGTACTCGGGCCTCTTCGGCACGTCGCAGATGGCGACGAAGCCGTCGGCCTCCTCGATCCGGACGATGCCGGTGAGCTTGCCCTGATCGCGGCGCAGGGCCTGCGCGCGCTCGCCGTAGCGCAGGGCCAGCGCGCCGTTCAGCCAGTCGTCCAGCCGCTTCAGCCGGGCTTTCATCTCGGCCAGATCGTCGAGCAGCAGGGCCAGCTGGTCGACCGGTAGGCCAGCGATCTCGCCGACCGGCATCGCCGTCAGGGCGTCCAGGGTGACCCGGTTGGTCGGCGTCGGGGTGGCGGTCATGGAAACCTCCTGCCGACCTTTCGGCCGGACGTCTTGATGGCGAGATAGGCCATGTGCCCGTCGGCGCGGCGGCGCTGTGCCGCCGTCAGCGTGTCGTCGGTGACCAGCGTCAGGACGCGGTCGGCCAGCCGGCACAGCGCCTCCCGCTGCGGGTCGGTGAGGCCGGTGGTGCCGCGCACACGGTCGGCGGCGAGGTGGCCGATGTGGTAGACGAATCGGTCACCTGGCTGCGCGGTCCGGAGCCAGTCCAGGAGTGCAGTTTCGTCGGCGACCAGGGTGCGGGTGGGATCGGGGGTCTGCATCCCCAGTGAAGTACAGAACGCGGTTCCCTGGACCAATTCGCGTGTTTTCGCCCGGTTTCGCCCGCGAACCGGGGAGAAAACAAAGTGACCGCTGCGGGATTCTGCGCAGGTGTCTGCCGTCATCGCCTGGGTCATGCGACCGCCTCCCGCTGCTTTTCAGCTTCGAAGGCTTCGATATCTTCCAGGCGGTAAACGACGCGGCCGCCGATCTTCAGGTACTTCGGCCCCCGTCCCAGCCAGCGCCACCGCTCCAGGGTGCGCGGGCTGATCCGCCAGCGCCGGGCCAGATCGGTCTGGGTCAAATGGCTGATTGCCATCACGTTCTCCTTCGGTCTTGCGTGAAAACCTGCGGAGAGGATGGCAAAGCCGGGGGGAGGAGCCGGGAAGGGCTGAGGGTAGGAGTCGCAGAAAGGGCAAAAAATAAGGCCGCCCGGAGGCGGCCGTCTGAGAGCAAGCTCAGGTGAATATCCAACAGGATCCGCCGTCCTCGGCGATGAACTCCCGCCAGTCATCCCTTCCCGAGAAGGCCTTGGCGATCGTATTGACCGAGCTGTTGTAATTGGCCTCTTCCAGGACTTTTGCTGTCAGGCACCGCGGGGAGCCACGCTGAAACGCGTCCACAAGCTGACGGACAAGATCCCGCTGCTTGGCGCCGCGGAAGGGGTAGTCCTTGCCATGAACGGTGACGACCGTGAAGTCCGCGGTGTGGGCCAGAGGGCCATCGCTCCGATGGTCCCTGCCACCGACACGGGCCGCCAGGATCTCCGGGTGAAGGGCGACTCCGGCGTTGTGATCGATCACATCCGGTACGGAGATGATCTCATGTCCCGCCACCCCATCGTCCGGAACGCGGCGGAATGCGGTGCTGGTGAGCAACACGCGAAGCCCGGGCGCGGGTCGGGCCTGGGCCACGCCCTTGACCTGCCGCCATACGGCCTGATCATGGAGTCGGCGCGCGAACCACAAGGGCACCCGCTGAGGTCTGCGACCGAGGCGAACGTCTCCGACCTCCCACAAGAGTTCAGGAATGAGCGGCACCGTACCAGCTGGCCTCCGGTCGAGGGAGGCCAGCAACAACTGCGCCATGAACATCGGAATGTCTACCCGATGCCGAGTCCTCAGTTCGGTGGGTACGGTGATCCACCCCGCCGTCGGGCTGAAGTAGCCGTATCCTCGGTGTTCCGCCGATCGGGTAAGGTTCACCGGGACATCATCGTGGTCGCTCATTGAGACCGCTGTCGCCTCATGCCCCGCCGGCTTCAGCAAACCCGCAGCGATCAGTGGTGCAGCCAGTCGGGGACCAAGGGCCTCGATGGCTGACGCCGTTATGAAGGCGTCGGGGGTCTCCATAATTTGGAGGAGCAGGTCGACCGCGGGGCGGTCGAGCCGCGGCGGTCGGTCAGACATCGCGGACGATGCCCCAGCGCCGGAGATACTTCTCGCCAATCAGGCGCTCGCGCTCGGTTCGGTCCTTCAGGTCGCACCCGTGCGGCATAGTGATGGTCAGCGGCAGGGTCTTCCCGCGGTTCGAGCCGGGTTCGGGGTGGAACCGGATGGTCAGTTTCGCCTGCGTCACGGTCCAGCCACCCTGCAGGGGATCGGCGTCTCCCAGCCGCCGGGCCGCCATCTCCCAGATGTTGGTGTCGGCACCCCGCATGCACTCCAGCGTGATCCGCTCGCCATTGGTGTCGAACGGCATCAGCCGCAGGTGATTCACGCGCACTGCCGCGATCTCGTCATCCTCATCGCTGTCGAACGTGCAGGGGCGGCTCAGAACCGACAGGTCGAACCGGCGCAGCGGCAGTCGTTCCTCACGGAACTCGGTCGCCAGAAGATCGCGGGCGAAGAGGCGGACGAGATCGGGCCGGCTTTCGCGGTCCCTTGCGACCACCTCGATCACCCCGGTTTCCGGCTCGTAGGTGAGCGCCGCCTCGAACACCGGCCGGCGGGGACGCCGGTCCAGCGCGCCGTCCACGAACTCCAGGAAATCGTCCGGACGGCCCTCCCTGTACACCGTCACCTGGACCACATTGCGGTCGTCACCAACGAAAGTCGGGCGGTGTCGGTCGAACACGTCGACCTGAACGTTGGGCGACTCGAAGCGCTGGCGCACGGCGTCCTTGAACACCTCGAGTGCCGCGGCATCCCGGCGAACCTCAAGGTTCGGGGTGGCGACGAAACCGTCCCACATCCGGCCATGGCGACGATCGTCGGTGTAGCGGACCTCTTCGGCGCGGCGGAACAGCTCCGCCTCGTTAACGAACATCCAGAGGGCGCGCGCATAGGCGTTGGGAAGCGCATCCAGGTACCCTGTGTCAGGGGCGACGCTGTAAAGGGCGGCCTCGCCGGCTTCGTCGGCCATCTCGCCGACCCGCTCGACATCGTTGGCGATGCGGGCGCGGGTCTCCGGGTCCAGTTCATCGACCGCGCGCAGCAGCGGGCGGACGATCTCACCTTCGGGACCGTCCCAGTTGACGGCCGGGGGGAGAACGATGCCCCGGGCGTCGAAGTACTGACGGAGATTGCTGGCAGGGGTCTTGCGGACGATGGTGGTAACGGACGGCATGAGTAGCTCCTTGGCAACGACGTGCACGACACGTCAATCTGCTAAAGAGCGTATACAATCCTATCGATCGGAGTCAATCGAAAAAATACGCAGTTCCGCGGATTCGCGGCCGCCTACCCGAACAGCGACGGCTGCTGGTCCGAGGCGGTCAGTTGGCCCAGCTTGAACAGCCGCACCCGGGCGGCATCCTCGGACACCTGGAACGTCTCCATGACGTGGGCTACGATCTGCCGTCCGTGCTCCGAGGCGACGGATACGGCCGCATGGAGGTTGCGAGGTCCGCAATAGTCCGACACTAGGCGACGGACCGCCGTCACCGGCATCAGGATCGCCCCGCTTACATAGCCGGCCTGCCACTCCATCCAGTCGACATCGCGAGCGTTCAGGATGGTGTCGCGCTTGCAGATGGCCTTGTTGTCGCGGCTCAGTCGGTCGAAGAGCCGGCGTGCGGCGAGCTTGTCCGCCCACAGATGCCGATGGAAGTAAAGATGGCCGAATTCATGCGCCAGCGTCGTGCGCAGCCGGTTCTCCCGGCGCTCGTCGTTGGCGAGGCGGTCGGAGATCAGGATTTCGGGGTCCCGATCCGGATGGAAGATGGTGACGCCCTCCACGTCGCCGCCGAAGTCGGACAGGTCGGCGTAGGCATCCAGACCGGCACCGCTCTGCTCGATCAGGATCGTGAGTTCATCCGTGGTGATCGGATAAAGGGACCCGCTGCGACGGCCCCGCAGCAGCCGGGTCACGATCCGCTCGCACTCCCGGTCGAGCTCGTCGGGCGCATAGTGGGGCCGCTCGGCAAATCGACCCGTCGTGTCCCGAACCATTCTCACCATGCGGCCCGCCGTCAGTTGGATGCGTCGCGCCGGAAGTTCATGAAGGCATCGGCGGCCTTCATCAGATCCTTCACGTTACGCCGGGTTTCGTCGGGAATCTTCCCGGCCAGGATGAACAGGATGTTGTCGTCCATGCCTAGTTCCGCCGCGAACTGTCGTATCAGATGATCGGAGGACGGGCTCCGACGGTCATGTTCGATGTCGTTCAGGTATTGTGGCGAGATGTTTCCGCCTTCGTCCTTGACGATGCGTGCCGCCAGTTCCTTCTGGCTAAGGCCTTTGGCCTTCCGAGCCTGAACGATTGCCTGTCCGAAGGTCGTCGGGGTCTGGGTCATAGCGATCTCATCGAGTGGCGTCCCGGCCTCACTGCACGTTGTTTCGCTGATTGACGTATAGGGTTGGCTCAGCAAGGTCAAGGACGGGGTGGTGCGACAGTCGCACCGGACCTACCGAGACCAACACGAGCAGTGAAGCCCCATGCCGTGGCGGGAGTACCGTTCAGTAGGCAGTCCGTCGGTCACGGCCGGGCGGTGCCGTCCCGCATCGTTTCCTTCTTCTTCGCTCCACCGCGATAAGCATCTGACTTTACTTCTATTTTTTGTTCCAGACGCCTACGGTCCGCTCCATCGATATCCGTTGCGGACAATCTCATGGCTAAGACGCTCAGCGGCCCCAATGCTCTCACTCCAGACCGCATGACAGCAGAAGACCGGTTGGCCGAGGTCGGCCGGTTGCTTGCTGCCGGACTGGCTCGGCTGCTCAGCAGAGACATTCGCCTGGACTTCCCGGTCGAACAGCGCGGTCGTGTCCACGAACCCCGCTCCTGGAGTGACCAGCGATGATGAAGGCCCGGACGCGCAGACAAGGCGGGATCCCGATCGGCACGGATGCGAGCACCACTGCGGAAAAGGACGCAACCGTCCTGGCCCGATTGGCCGCTTTGAAGGAAATGAGCGTCGTCGACCTGAAACTGGAATGGCGCCGCCTCTTCGGCGTCCCTGCCCCCAACAACAGCCGTCCGTTCCTGGAACTGCGGCTGGCGTGGCGGATCCAGGAACTCGTCTATGGCGGCCCTTCGCGGGAAACGTTGCGCCTGCTGGACGCCCTCATCGATGAGATGCATGGCAATCCCATCCGCAAGACCATGATCACCGATCCGCGCAAGCCGGTGGCCGGCACCCGGCTGGTGCGGGAATGGAATAGCGTGGAGCACACCGTCACCGTCCTGCGCGACGGGTTCGAGTTCGAAGGACGGACATACAAGTCACTGTCGGCCATTGCCCGTGCCATCACCGGCGTGCGCTGGAACGGCTGGCGGTTCTTTGGCCTGCGCGAAATCACAAGGGACAAGGCATGACGCGATCCCCCTCCCCCGCGCCCCAGCGCCGCCTGCGCTGCGCCATCTACACGCGCAAATCGACCGAAGAAGGGCTGGAGATGGAATTCAACAGCCTGGACGCCCAGCGCGCCGCCTGTGAAGCCTATATCGCCAGCCAGAAGGGCGAAGGCTGGGTGGCGCTGCGGGACCGCTACGATGATGGCGGCTATTCCGGCGGCACCCTGGAACGGCCGGCCCTGCAACAATTGCTGGCCGATATCGATGATGGGCTGGTGGATGTGGTCGTCGTCTACAAGATCGACCGCCTGTCCCGCGCCCTGATGGATTTTTCCCGACTGGTCGAGGTGTTCGACCGCAACGGCGTCACCTTCGTTTCCGTGACCCAGAGTTTCAACACCACCACTTCCATGGGCCGGCTGACGCTGAACATCCTGCTCAGCTTTGCCCAGTTCGAGCGCGAGGTGATCGGGGAGCGGATCAGGGACAAGTTCGCCGCTTCTCGAGCCCGCGGCATGTGGATGGGCGGCTATGTGCCGATGGGATACGACCTCAAAGACCGCAAGCTGGTGGTGAATGAGGCCGAGGCAGACACGGTCCGCATGATCTTTACCCGATTCGTCGAACTGGGATCCGCGACGGTGCTGGTGGGCCAATTGGCCGCCGACGGGGTCCGCAGCAAACGCGGCAAGCTTATCGACAAGGGCTTCCTCTACAAGATGCTGCGCAACCGCCTTTATCTCGGCGAGGCGGTGCACAAGGGAACGCCCTACCCCGGCGAACATGCGGCCATCATCAGCCAGGATCTCTGGGACCGGGTACATCACATCCTGCAGGTAAGCCCGCGATCCCGCGCCGCGGCCACACGAGCCCAGACGCCTGCCCTGCTGAAGGGGCTGATCTTCGGGCCGACCGGGACCGCGATGACGCCTACCGCTACAAAAAAGGGCAGCCGGCTCTACCGCTACTACACCTCCATGGATGTCATCCGCAGCCGGCCGAGGGACAGCACGGCGCCCCAGCGGCTGCCGGCAGAGATGGTGGAGACGGCCGTGGTCCGGGAGGTGCGCCGGCTGGTGCGCTCGCCGGAAATTGTCGCACAGACTGTGGCCGCAGCCCGTCAGGAACAACAGCCTCTGACTGAAGGCGATGTGACGACCGCCCTCAACCGGTTTGACAATGTCTGGTCGGCCCTGTTCCCGGCCGAGCAGGCCCGCCTTGTCCGGCTGCTGGTCGATCGGGTCACCGTGAGTGCCGAGGGCATTGCCATCGACCTGCGCACGGCCGGACTGGGGGCCGTAGTGCGTGACATGCTTACGCCACCCGCCCCGGAGGCCGCGCCATGACCAGCGCACCCGATACCATGCGTGTGTTTGTGCCCCTCACCATCAAACGTCAGAATGGGCGGCCACGGATCCTGCCGCCGTCAGACCTCGACAGGGCCGATCGTGATCCCACGGCTGCCGACCGGCGCCTGCTGCGCGCCCTCGCCCGCGCCTGGGACTGGCGTCGCCAGCTGGAACGCGGCCAAGCCGCAACCCTGACCGACATCGCCGAGGCCGAAGGCGTGACCGTGGCCTTTATCAGCCGGTTCCTGCGGCTAGCCTATCTGTCACCCCTGGTGCTGGAGCACCTGCTGGTCCGCCGCCGCCCTTGCGCCCTGTCCCTGGAGCAACTCACCCTGGTGGCTCTGGCGCCCTGGTCCGAACAGCCGGCCAGGGTTTTCGAGGAGTGATCTGGATATAAAGCGTTCGTATTTGGGGAATTCCGCCCCCAAGCCTCCTCGCGTTCAGCGGAAGTTGCGTCCGTCGGGGAAGATGCGGGCCAGGGTTTCCACGGCGTGGCGGCGGGCGATGGCCTCGCTGCGGGCGTCGGGCTGGGGGCGGCTGACCTCGTCGGCGCGGGCCAGGCCGCCGTCCATCTGCCGCGGCTGGAAGCGCTCCGGCGTTTCCGAGAGCTGGCGCAGCAGGGCGGTGTGGTCCTCCAGATGCTCGACGCGCAGATGGATCACCGGCGTGGCCCCCGGCTGGGGGGCCACCACCTTCTCCAGCCGGCCCAGCGCCAGCAGCAGCCGGCTGCCCAGCACCGGACGGCGGTAGCGCTCGAAGATGTCGGGCATCAGCACCAGATTGGCGACGCCGGTCTCGTCCTCCACGGTGATGAAGACGACGCCGCTGGCGCTGCCGGGGCGCTGGCGCACCAGCACCAGCCCGGCCACGGCGAAGCGGCGCTTGTCCGGCCAGTCGGACTGGCGGTCGGCCGGCAGCAGGGGCCAGCGCCGGGCCTTGGGCGCATGCAGCGCCGCCAGCCGGTCGCGCAGCAGATGCAGCGGATGCGTGTTCAGGGTCAGGGACAGGCTGGAATAATCCTCCACCACCTGCTCTCCCGCCGGCATGGGCGGCAGGTCCACCGCCGGACCATCGCCCGGGTCCCCGCCGCCGGCGAACAGGGGGAGAGGCGTCGCACCCAGCGCCTCCACCGCCCAATGGGCCTGGCGCCGGTCCAGGCCGAGGGAGCGGAAGGCATCGGCCGCCGCCAGCCGCTCCAGCGTGGCCGTGGGCAGACCGGTGCGGTGCCAGAGGTCGCGCGGGCCGGCATAGGGGCCGCCGGTCTCCCGCGCCGCCACCAGCCGTTCCATCTCCGCCGGCTTCAGCCCCTTGATCTGGCGCAGACCCAGGCGCAGGGCGTGGGTCGCCGTTCCCGCGGCCGTCGTCGCCAGCGGCTCCAGCGTACAGTTCCAGCCGCTGGCATTGATGTCGGGCGGACGCACCTCCACCCCGTGGTCGCGGGCGTCGCGCACGATCTGGGCCGGGGCGTAGAAGCCCATGGGCTGGCTGTTCAGCAGGGCACAGGCGAAGACGTCGGGATGGACGCATTTGATCCAGGCCGAGACATAGACCAGCAAGGCGAAGCTGGCGGCATGGCTTTCCGGGAAGCCGTAGGTGCCGAACCCCTCGATCTGGTGGAAGCAGCGTTCGGCAAAGGCGGGCTCGTAGCCGCGGGCCAGCATGCCGCCGATGAATTTCTCGCGGAAGCGGGCGACATCGCCGTTCTTTTTGAAAGTGGCCATGGCCCGGCGCAACTGGTCGGCCTCTTCCGGCGAGAAGCCGGCGCCGACAATGGCGATCTTCATGGCCTGTTCCTGGAACAGCGGCACGCCCAGGGTCTTGGACAGCACGGCTTCCAGTTCCGGCGAGGGATAGTCCACGGGTTCCAGCCCCTGGCGCCGGCGCAGATAGGGATGCACCATGTCACCCTGGATCGGGCCGGGGCGGACGATGGCCACCTCCACCACCAGATCATAGAAGCTGCGCGGGCGCAGCCGCGGCAGCATGGTCATCTGCGCCCGGCTTTCCACCTGGAATACGCCCAGGCTGTCGGCCCGGCACAGCATGTCATAGACGGCGGGGTCCTCCGCCGGCACGGTGGCCAGACTGTAGCGGCGGCCGTAATGGGCGGCGATCAGATCGAAGGCCCGGCGCACGCAGCTGAGCATGCCCAGCGCCAGCACATCGACCTTGAGGATGTGCAATTCCTCGATGTCGTCCTTATCCCATTCGATGGTGGAGCGTTCGGCCATGCTGGCGTTCATCACCGGGCAGAGATCGGGCAGCGGCCCGCGGGTGATGACGAAACCGCCCACATGCTGGCTGAGATGGCGGGGAAAGCCGATCAGCTCGCGCGCCAGCTCCAGCGTGCGCAGCACCAGCGGCGCGTCGGGGTCGATGCCGGCCTGGCGGATGCGCTCCGCCTCCACCCCCTCCCGGCCCCAGCCCCAGACGGTGCCGCTCAGCCGGGCCACCATGTCCAGCGACAGGCCCATGGCCTTGCCCACCTCGCGCAGGGCACCGCGGGCGCGGTAGCAGATCACGGTGGCGGCCAGACCGGCGCGGTCGCGGCCGTACTTCCCGTAGATGTACTGGATCACCTCCTCCCGCCGCTCATGCTCGAAATCCACGTCGATGTCCGGCGGTTCGTCGCGGGCGGCGGAGATGAAGCGCTCGAACAGCAGGTTGCCCTGCACCGGATCGACCGAGGTGATGCCCAGGCAGAAGCAGACGGCGGAGTTGGCGGCGGAGCCGCGGCCCTGGCAGAGGATCTCCCGCGATCTTGCATAGGTGACGATGTCATGCACGGTCAGGAAATAGGGCGCATAGCGCAGCTGTCCGATCAGGGCCAGCTCATGCGCCAGCTGCGCCCGCACCGGGTCCGGAATCCCGCCGGGATAGCGCCAGGCCGCGCCCTCCCAGGTCAGGCGCACCAGCTCGGCCTGCGGATCGCCGCCGGGGGCAACCTCGTCGGGATACTGGAATTGCAGCTCGGCCAGGGAGAAGCGGCAGGCCTCGGCCACCGCCACGGTACGGGCCACGGCCTCCGGCCAGTGGCGGAACAGGCGCGCCATCTCCCGCGGCGGCTTCAGGTGGCGCTCGGCATTGGCCAGCAGGCGCCAGCCCGCGGTCTGGATGGTGGTGCCGGTGCGGATGCAGGTCAGCACATCCTGCAGCGGCCGCCGCGCGGAATGATGGTACAGCACATCGTTGCCGGCCAGGGTCGGCACGCCGTGGCGGGCGGCCAGCCCGCTCAGCCAGGCCAGGCGGCGGACGTCGTTGCCCTGGTAGCGATGGACCAGCATCAGATGCAGCCGCGTCCCGAAGCGCTGGCGATAGTCGCGCAGATCGGTCTCGAACCCGGCATCCGCCCCCGCATCCGGTGGCGGGTCGGGGGGGATGAGGGCCAGGATCTGCCCCTCGGCGAAGTCCTGCACATCGGCGCGGGACAGGAAACAGTCGCCCTTGGGCGCCCGCATCTTGCCGCGGGTCAGCAGGTGGGACAGCCGGGCATAGGCGGCCTTGTCGGTGGGCCAGCACAGCAGGCTGGGGCCGTCGGTCAGGTCCAGCCGGCAGCCGATGACCAGCCGCAGCCCCAGCGCCCGCGCCGCGATATGGGCCCGCACCACCCCGGCCAGGCTGTTGCGGTCGGTGATGCCGATGGCCTGATAGCCCAGGGCGGCGGCCGTCCGCACCAGTTCCTCGGCGTGGCTGGCGCCTTCCAGGAAGCTGAAATTGCTGGTCACCTGCAGCTCGGCATAGGGAATGCTCATGCCGTCACCCCAGGAACCCGTGCAGGAACCAGCGCGCCGGCTCGTCCGGCCGGAACAGCCCCAGCCGGTAGAGCCAGAAACGCTGCCCGTCCCCGGTCTCCACCCGGTAATAGTCGCGCAACGGCTCCTCCGGCTGGTCGGGGGCCCGCCACCATTCGGCGGCGATGCGCTCCGGCCCCTCGGCATGGCGGACGCGGTAGAGCCGGTCGCGCCAGCGGAACTGCAGCGGCGGATCGTCGGGCACGGGGGCAACCACCTCCACTGGCTCCGGCCGGGGCAGCAGCCGCACCGGGCGCGGCCGGTCGGCGGGCCACAGGGGCGGTTCCGGGCCGCTGGCGGGCGCATCGGCCGGGCACAGCGCCACCGCCCGCTCGGGCCACCAGCTCTCCCGCGGGCGGGGGCGCAGGATGCGGGCCAGACCCAGCCGGGCCCCCAGCTGGTCCACCAGCTCCGGCACCGGCGGCCCCTGATAGCAGCGAGGGGACCTCGGTTCCCGTGCCTTGGCCGGGGCGGGCCGCGGCGGGGTACCGCCCTGGATGACGGAGAAGGCGGGGCGGTGGCGGAGGGTATTGTCCGCCTCCGCATCGGCCGGTTGCTCCGCGTCCCGTCCTCCCGCGACCAGATCCAGATCCGGCCGGCCGGCGGGGGGTGGGATGCGGGCCTGCGGCGGCGGCACGGCCAGGACCGTCTGCTCCTGCGCGAAGGGTTCAGCCGCAGGCACGGCCAGGGCCATGACCTCGAAGCCGGGGCCGGGTTCCAGCCGGTCCAGGCTGGGCTGGAACAGGCGCAGCAGATGGGCGGGGTCGCGGTTGGGGCGGCTGGTGCCCACGGCCAGGGTCTGGGGCGGCGCCTCCGGCCCGGCATCGCTGCGCCAGGCCAGCAGCTCCAGCCGCCGCGCCCCCTGTCCCGCCGCCGCCAGCCCGCGGCAGACCTGTCCCAGCAGATGCACCAGGACCCGCCGCAGATCCTCCGGCGTGCTCACCGGCTCGGCGAAGGCCTGACGCGCCTGATGGGCGGGCTGCGGCCGGCCGGGGGACAGCGGCTCCTCCACCCGGCCCAGGGCCTGGTCCAGGCGCAGGCCGGGCAGCGGCCCGTAGCGGGGCACCAGGGCGGCCCGCGGCTTGTCCAGCAGAGCGGCAATGCTGCGCAGGCCCACCCGGCGCAGGGCGGTGATCATGGGGGGCGGCAGGCGCAGGGCCGGCAGCGGCAGCGGCGCCAGATGCTCCGCCTCCGTTCCCGGCGGCACGATCAGGGGCCAGGGCAACGGGCCGCCGAAACGGGCCATGGCCCAGGCGGCCCCGGTGGTGCCGGCGACGGCGGCGCGCGCCTCCAGCCCGGCCCGCCGCAGCCGCTCCACCAGATCCTCGATCAGCCCGGCCTCGCCGCCGAACAGATGGGCGCAGCCGGTGATGTCCAGCCAGAGGCCGCCGGCTCCCGACAGCACCTGGGGGCCGGTATCCACCGCCGTCCACGGGGTCCAGCGCCGGGCCCAGTCGGCCAGCCGCTCCAGCAGCGCCGCATCCGCGGCCGGGTCGACATCCCGGGTCAGCACGCCCGGTTCCAGGGCGCGGGCATCGGCCAGCGGCTGGCCGGGGCTGATGCCGGCGGCCTGGGCCTGCCGGCAGGCGGCGGCCACCGTCAGCCGCCCCCGCTCCGCCGCCACCGCCACCAGCGGGCGCCCGGCCTCCGCCGCAGGCAGGCGGCGGCGCAGGCGGTCGGTGGCCAGACAGGGCAGCCAGAGCGACAGGATGCGGCGGGAGGACGGCATGGGGGGACTCGTTCCGGAACAGGCCCTGGACCAACAGGCCAGAGAACAAAACAAGAACATAACGCAAAGGGGGCAGAGTCAAGCCGGTCATGTCAAGCCGGTCGATGCCGGGGTGGTCCGGTCCGCAAGGGGAACCTCGGACAGGCGGGAGCTATGCCGGGGCGGCGTGGCCGAGGTCCCCGGCCCCTTGCCCGTCCGGGGTGGAGGCTGCGCCGTAAAGCCGGCCCCCATGGCCATGCCAGACCAGATCCCAGCACCCCGGGCGGCCGCCGCGGCAACGCTGCAGTTCGGCCCGCCAGGCCGCGGCGGCAAAGGCGGAGCCGGCCGCGGGCGCCAGCGCGGACCGGGCTCCGTCGCCCGGCAGGGCGGTCACATGCCAGCGCGTCACCGCGGCGCTGGCCTCCAGCCTCTGTGGCCCCAACTGCAGCAGCAGGCCCGGCACCCCGCCCGTCTCCGCCGCCAGCTGCAGGCGCCGGCTCATGGTCAGATCCAGCTTTCCCGCCTCGGCCAGCACGGCACCCACCTGCGGGCAGCGCAGCGCCTCCTCCATGGCCCAGAGGATGTCGGTTTCCCCCGCCCGGTCCGGCCGGGCCTGCACCAGCACCAGATCCTGCGGGCGCAGCCCGTACCCGGCCAGGCCGGGGGCATAGAGGTCACGGGCCCGGGTCAGCCACAGCACCGGCCCGCGTCCCGCCGCCAGCCGGGCCAGCAGGACGGCGGCAAAGGCGGTGGCGCTGCCGGCATCCAGGGCCGCCCCCGCCACCTCATGCACCGCGCCCAGCGGCAGCCCGCCGCCGGGCAGGCCGGCATCCAGGTCCGGGATGCCCAGCGGCACCACGGCCCGCCCGTCGGCACCCCCCACCCCCTCGATCCGGCGCACCCGCTCCCGCAGCTCGGCCAACAGCCCGGCCCTGTCCGTGGCGGGTATTGTGACGGCGGGAGAGGAAGGCCTGGAGCCGATCATAGATATTCACCGACGCAGGATGTTCTTGTTATGTTCTGTATCGTTTGTCCTGGCTATGTCAAGCGCCTGCCATGGCACGGGCAGTCCATGGAGCACCTGCTGGTCCGCCGCCACCCTTGCGCCCTGTCCCTGGAGCCACTCACCCTGATGGGTCTGGCGCCCTGGTCCGAACAGCCGGCCCGGGTTTTCGAGGAGTGATGCCGTCGGGCGTTCCGCCACGGCCATCCGAAAGCCACTTTCGAACAAATACGCAAAGACCAAGCCGGATTATCTGAAATTATCAGCAATCACATAATTTATATCGCATTCGATATTTCAACGCATACCAGCGCCAAATCAACAAAAAACACCAGAACATAATGCCGCCTAAAGCCGCACTAATTCTGGATATTTATTAACCTATACTGACTTGATGCAGTTAAGATGGATGGAGACAGAGACACCCGCTGGGGCCGTTCAGGCCCAGGGGGCGGTTCTCCGCGGTGAAGCCACCCCGGCCAAAGGCTTTTGAAATCGCAATAAAAAAGGCCGCTTGCGCGGCCCATGGTCTGGTCGGTACCGGGGTAGTGGCGGAGGGGATGGGATTCGAACCCACGATAGGTTGTTAAGACCTATGACGGTTTAGCAAACCGTTGCCTTCAGCCGCTCGGCCACCCCTCCGTCCGTCGCGGCGTCGCTGTCGCAGCGCCGTGCCGGTGAGCCAGGGTGTTTAGAGATAAGCGGAGCCCTTGTCAACGCCCGGAACGAGGATCATGTTCAAAGCGCATCCGGCGCTTCGACCCGGATGTGCCGGGGCCAGGGGCGGCCCGGCCGTTTCGGGTGAAGCCACCCTGCCCAAGACCGGCACCGGCTGCTGTCCGGCACCGGCCGCACTGGCGGGACGGGTGCAATGTTGCAATCCGGCGGGACCAATCCGCCGACGGTGATTCCGAGCGAAGGAGACCGACGTCATGTCGTTTTCGACCGTCCATCCGCGGCGCACGCGCAGCTTCCGGGCCGCCTGCACCGCCATCTGCACCGCCTCTGCCCTGGCCCTGCTGGTCGGCGGCACCGCTCTGGCGGCCCCCGGCCGCGCCAAAGTCCCGGACCTGCCGACGCAGGGGCTGGTGGAGCAGGAGCACCCGCAGCTCGACCATGTGTTCGTGCGGCCCGGCGTCGATCTGGCGCGCTATGGCAAGGTGATGCTGGCCCCCATCGGCATCGAGGTCTATCGCGGCCCCGACGACATCATCCTCAAGGACCGCGACCGCAAGCACGCCACCGAGTATTTCAGCGACAAGCTGACGGCGGCCCTGGGGCCGGCCCTGACCACCCAGGCCGGACCCGGTGTGCTGAAGCTGGAGATCCTGCTGACCGAGTTCGTGCCCAACAATCCGTTCGACCCGGAGAAGCGATTCGGCGGCACCATCTTCAAGAGCTACAGCGTCGGCGCCGCGGCCTTCCAGGCCACGCTGACCGATGCCAGCAGCGGCCAGGTGGTGGCGGTCATCGCCGATGCCGATGTGGGCGCCCCCTTCGGCAGCAACTTCAACCTGCAGACCGAATATGGCGATGCCGACCATTTCATCCGCCGCTGGGCCAAGCAGATCGCCAGCCTGCTGACCGAGCCGCCGCGGAGCTGATCCCGCACGCTGGGCGGCCGGCCGCTTTCCCCGGCCGGCGCGCCCCTGATCATGGCCATGAAAAAGCCCCCGCCGACGGATCGGCGGGGGCTTCGTCTTTCAGCGCCCGGCACGGAAGCGGGGCGGATCAGCCCTTCAGCTTGGCCAGCAGCCGCTCGTTCACCAGAGCCGGATTGGCCTTGCCCTGGGTGGCGCGCATGACCTGACCGACGAAGAAGCCGAACAGCTTGTCCTTGCCCGACCGGTACTCCGCCACCTTGTCGGCATTGGCGGCCATGACCTGGTCGATGGCCCCATCGATGGCGCCGGTGTCGGTGACCTGGCGCAGCCCCTTCTCCTCGACGATCAGGCCCGGCGCCTTGCCGCTGTCCAGCATCTCGGCGAACACGTCCTTGGCCAGACGGCCGGACAGGGTGTTGTCGCTGACCAGATCGATCAGCGCCCCCAGATCGGCGGCGGAGATCGGCGATTCGGAGATGTCCTTGCCGGTCTTGTTCAGGGCGCCCAGCAGGTCGCCGATGACATAGTTGGCGGCCATCTTGCCGTCACGGCCCTTGGCCACCGTCTCGTAGAAGTCGGCGCGGGCCTTTTCCGCCACCAGGATGCCGGCGTCGTAGGGCGTCAGGTGGTACTGCGCGATGAAGCGGGCCTTCTTCTCGTCCGGCAGTTCCGGCAGGGTCGCCTTGATCCGCTCGACGAAAGCCGGGTCCAGTTCCAGGGGCAGCAGGTCGGGATCGGGGAAGTAGCGGTAATCGTGCGCTTCCTCCTTGCTGCGCATGGAGCGGGTCACGCCCTTGGCCGTGTCCCACAGCCGGGTTTCCTGCACGATGCTGCCGCCGGACTCCAGCACCTCCACCTGGCGCTGGGCCTCGTATTCGATGGCCTGCTGCACGAAACGGATGGAGTTGACGTTCTTGGTCTCCGTGCGGGTGCCCAGGGGCTGGCCCGGCTTGCGCACCGACACGTTGATGTCGCAGCGCATGGAGCCTTCCTCCATGTTGCCGTCGCAGGTTTCGAGATAGCGCAGGATGGTGCGCAGCTTGCGGAGATAGGCCGCCGCCTCCTCCGGGCTGCGCATGTCGGGCTTGGAGACGATCTCCATCAGCGCCACGCCGGCCCGGTTCAGGTCGACATAGGTCTTCGACGGGTGCTGGTCGTGCAGCGACTTGCCGGCATCCATCTCCAGATGCAGCCGCTCGATGCCGACGCTGCGCGTCTCCCCGTCGGCAAGGTCGAGGACGAGGGTGCCCTCACCCACGATCGGGTCCTTGAACTGGCTGATCTGGTAGCCGAAGGGCAGGTCGGCATAGAAGTAATTCTTGCGGTCGAAGATGGAGCGCAGATTGATCTTCGCCTTCAGCCCCAGACCGGTCTTCACCGCCTGCTCGACGCAGAAGCCGTTGATGACCGGCAGCATGCCGGGGAAGGCGGCATCGACGAAGCTGACCTGGGAGTTGGGCGCGGCGCCGAAGGCCGTGGCGGCCCCGCTGAACAGCTTGGCCTGGGAAATGACCTGGGCATGCACCTCCAGCCCGATCACGACTTCCCACTCACCCGTCTCACCCTGAATCCGGTAAGCCATTTCGCTCGTACTCTCTTCCGCGGAAAACCACCTGCCGGTTTTGGCCGGATTCACGGCGAAGGGCAAGGGGATTGGCGCGGCCGCAGGGCAGACCGCGGGACACCGCACGGGATGCTGCACGGGATGCCGCAGGCCCGGCGGGAGCCATCCCGCCTGCGGTGCTGCCAGGCCCGAGGCGGAGCCGGGCCGGGCCGGGCCTGGGCGGCTGTCAGCGCCGCTCGATTCTCACCAGCTTTCCCCCGGGGGCGGCATCATCCACCAGGGCGTAGAGCCGGCCGTCGGGCGCGGTGGCCACGGCGCGGGTGCGGCCCAGCTCCTGCTCCAGCAGGCGCTCGGCAGCGATGGGGCGTCCCCCCTCCAGGTCGATGCGGGCGATGCCGCCGGCCAGCAGTGCGACGACGATGTCGCCGCGCCAGAAGGGCAGCGCCGCCCCCTCATAGACCGTCATGCCGGCCACGGCCAGCGACGGCACCCAATAGAGTTCCGGCTGGGCCATGCCCTCCTTCTCCGTGCCCTCGCCGATCCGCAAGCCAAGACCGTAGGTCTTGCCATAGGTGATGACCGGCCAGCCATAATTGACCCCCGGCCTGATGATGTTCAGTTCGTCGCCGCCCTGGGGACCATGCTCGGTCTCCCACAGCACCCCGGTTTCGGGATGGCGCACCAGCCCCTGGGGATTGCGGACGCCGTAGGCCCAGATCTCCGGCAGGGCATCGCTGCGGCCGGCAAAGGGATTGTCGGCGGGAATGCTGCCATCATCGTTGAGGCGGAAGATCTTGCCCGACCCGTCCAGCAGATCCTGGGCCCGGTCCTGTCCGCCGCGCTCGCCGATGCCGAAATAGAGTTTACCATCGGGGCCGAAGGCGAAGCGGCTGCCGAAATGATGGCGGCTGGCGACGATGGTGCCGCGGTAGAGCACCTGCATGTCGGTGAAGCGGTCGCCCTGGTCCTTGAACCGGGCGATGACGGTGCGGTTGCCGCTGGCGGCATCGCGCGGCTTGCGCGCGGCGTCCTGGCCAGCGTCCGCCTTCTCGGCCCAGGACAGATAAACCCAGCGGTTGGCGGCATAGTCGGGGTGCAGGGCCACGTCCAGCAGACCGCCCTGCCCCATCTCCACAATCTCCGGCAGGCCCTGGATCGGCTCGGGACGCAGGGTTCCGTCCTTGACCACGCGCAGCTTGCCCGTGCGCTCCGTCACCAGGATGCGACCGTCCGGCAGGAAGGCCATGCCCCAGGGATGGTCCAGCCCCTCCACCAGGGTGGTGGCCTTGACGGCATGCCGGGCCTTGGGCGCCGGCAGGGTCTCGAACTCGGGCGGGGCAGCGAGCGCCGGGGCGGCCAGGGCGGTGCTCAGGAACAAGGCCGTCAGGCCGGCGCGGCGGGTCATGCTCTAACTCTCCCGGTTCATTCTTGCCCGGCAGAGATAAGGGGTCCTGTGCCCGCGGGAAAGGGGTGGGCCCTACGCGCCGGGGGCGAAACCGGCCAGGGCGTCCAGGTCGCCGGTCATGATCGCGGGGATGGCGCGGGTGATCCGCTCCACCTCCCAGTCCCACCAGCGCAGCTCAAGCAGCCGCGCAACCATCGCCTCGGGAAAGCGCATCTTGACCACCCGGGCCGGGTTGCCCGCCACGACGGCATAGGGCGGCACGTCCGCCGTGACCACGGACCGGGCGGCGACGATGGACCCGTCGCCGATCCTCACCCCCGGCATGACCAGCGCCTCATACCCGATCCAGACGTCATTCCCCACCACTGTGTCACCCTTGTGAGGAAAGCTGATCTGGTCCAACGGCACGCTGTCCCAGCCCTGGCCGAAGATGTTGAAGGGATAGGTGGATACCCCACCCTGGGCGTGGTTTGCCCCGTTCATGATGAACCTGGTGCCCCAGGCGATGGCGCAGAACCTCCCGATCACCAGTCGGTCGCCGGTGAAGTCGAAATGGTACAGGATGTTGTCGCGGAACCGCTCCGGTCCCCCGGGGTCGTCGTAGTAGCTGTAGTCACCCACCTCCACGTTGGACACGCCCGCCAGCAGCGGCTTCAGGAAGCCGACGCGGGGGTGGCCCTTCATGGGATGCGGGTCCATGGGGTTCGGACCGAACGGCATGGCTGCCCTCCCCTCGATACTCAGGCCGCCAGGGCCTGACCCGTCCGCCGCCACATGGTGACGTGGGGGATGCCGCCGTCGCTGTAGGGGTCGCCCTCGCGCACGAAGCCGAAATCACCGTAGAAATCTTCAAGGTGGATCTGGGCGCTGAGGCGGACATCCTGGCGCGGATGGTGGATCGACAGCCAACGCAGCCCCTCCGTCACCAGCCGGCGGCCCAGACCGGTGCCGCGCGCCTCCGGCGCCACGACGATGCGGCCGAGGAAGGCCGGCTCGGCGCCGACAGGACCGCAGGCGCGGGCGCAGCCGATCAGCGCCCCGCCCGGCCGGTCGCGCACCAGCAGATGCCAGCAGGCGGCGTCCTTGCCGTCCAGGTCCATATAGGGGCTGGCCTGCTCGACGATGAAGACGCGCTGACGGAAGGCCAGCAGCTCATAGAGCTGGTGGAGCGGCAGCTCTTCGAAACTTGTCCAACGCAGATGCATCATGGTCTCCGTCCCCCCCCGGCGGCAGCCGATCGGCGCCACCCCTCCTTTTACTCCGCCGCGGCCAGGAACCCGCCGCTCTGCCGGTGCCAAAGGGCGGCATAGCGACCGCCCAGCGCCAGCAGATCGGGATGGCTGCCCTGCTCCACCACCTGACCGCCCTCCAGATAGAGGATGCGGTCCATGCCGGTGATGGTGGAGAGCCGGTGGGCGATGGCGATCACCGTCCGTCCCTCCATCAGCGTCCACAGCGCCTCCTGGATCAGATGCTCGGACTCGCTGTCGAGCGCCGAGGTGGCCTCATCCAGCACCAGAATCTTGGCATCTTTGAGAAGCGCCCGCGCGATGGCCACGCGCTGACGCTCCCCGCCCGACAGCTTGATCCCCTGCTCACCGACGATGGTGCCGTAGCCCGTGGGCCGGCGCAGGATGAAATCGTGGGCATGGGCCTGCCGGGCCGCCTGCTCCACCTCCGCCTGGGTCGCCTGCAGCCGGCCATAGGCGATATTGTCGCCGACGCTGCGGTGGAAGACACCCGGTTGTTGCGGCACCTCGGCGATGGCGGCGTTGAGGCTGTCCAGCGTCACCCGGGCGACATCCTGCCCATCGATCACGATCGAACCGCCCTGCGGGTCGTACTGCCGGCGCAGCAACTTGACCAGGGTCGATTTGCCGGCACCGGAGCGGCCGACCAGCCCCACCTTCTCCCCCGGCCGGATGGACAGCGTCAGCCCGTTGAACACGCGGGTCCCGTCGGGAAAGGCGAAGCGCAGGTCGCGGATCTCGATCCCGCCCTGGGCCACGGCCAGGGGCCTGGCATCCGGCGCATCCACGATCTCATGCGGGGCCGAGACCAGCTCCAGCGCCTCCGACAATGTCCCCAGCTCCTCGAAGAAGTTCAGCAACCGGTCGGACAATTGCCAGACCGTGTTGGAGATCTGGAAGGCCAGGGTGAAGACCAGGGTGAATTCACCCACACTCATCTGCCCGGCCAGGGTGCGGCCGATGGCGATCCAGACCAGCACGGCCAGCAGCCCGATGATGCTGGCCATCTGGAACAGGCGCATCAGCACCAGGAACCAGCGCAGCCGGCGCGAGCGGAAGCGTTCGGCATTGAGCCAATGGCCGAGAAAAGTGCGCTCATAGGCCGTGCGGGCGAAACCGCGGATCAGATCGGCATTGGTGATGGCGTCGATGATGCGGCCCGACGAGGTGGACACGGCATCCGACATGGCCTCCGACAGGCGGAAGCAATGCCGGGCCAGCCAACCCGACACGGCCACATAGACCAGCATCCACAGGCCCAGCACCACGGAAAAGGTCGGCGCCGCCGTCCACAGCAGACAGAGCGCCACCAGGATCAGGACGACGACGCGGATGACGTCGAACATCAGGATCTCGATCACGCTGAGGATGGCGTTGGCCCCCTGCTTGATCTTCTGGCCCAGCTTGCCGGAGAAATTGTCCTGGAAATAGCGCGGGCTGTGCCCCATCAGCCAGCCGAACATGCGCTTCTGCGCCAGCGCCCGGATGGAGGGCGAGGTGTAGATGTCCACGATCTGATACAGCCGGTACATGCCGATGCTGCCGAACCAGATGGCCAGCAGCAGCCCGAACCAGACCGTCAGCCCCAGCCCCTGCTGCGGCTGGCCCCCGGTCGCCGCCGTCAGCGCATCCACCACCGCCTTCAGCGCATAGGGCTCGAACGCCTCGATACCCTGGCCCAGCACCACGGCCAGCACCATGAGTGTCAGCCGGCCGGCGAATTTCTCGCGGATCAGCCCCCACATGAAGGCGAAGGGCTGGCGCGGCAACGGCCGCACCGGCTCCGCATCCTCCCAGGCGAAGGCGCGGTCCTGGTCCTCCAGGCTGTCGATGCGGACGGTGCGCATGGCACCGCGCAGAAGGCTGCTGAACATGGGGGTAGGCTCCGGGCAGGCATTCATCCGGACAGCAACGACAGCCCTTCCCGCGGGAAGGGCTGTCGCCGATGTTCACGGTATATTCTTATCGGATGCCGCCGCCAAGGCGGCAAATGCATCCGATGTCGGAATAGATGATCTTGCCGTGCTGTTCTGTCAATTGAGAAATGCCGGACCCGGTGTGGCGCACCGACGGCGCGACCCCGCCGACTGGACCAGCGGCCGAGCGGCGGGCCGGGCGGGAACCCCCGGCCCGCCGCGATGTTGCTGCTGGGCAGTATGAGACAGCCCACCGGACTCCCGTGGACCAAGCGCCCCCGCCCACCCCTCCTCCCATCCCGGTCAGCATCGGGTCCGCCCGGCTGCTGGAGGGTGTGCCACCGCCGCAATCCGATCTGGCGCCGCCCGATGCCGACCGCTTCTATGCCGAATCGCTGCGGCTGCTGACCGAGAGCGGCTATCCCTTCCTGGTGGCCGGCACCTTTGCCGTGAACTGCTATACCGGCATCAACCGGGCGACCAAGGATCTGGACATCTTCTGCAAGGCCGGGGATTTCCCGCGGATCCTGCTGCATTTCCGCCAGCGCGGCTTCGAGACCGAGATCGAGGATGAGCGCTGGATCGCCAAGGTCCGGCGCGGCGACTGTTTCTTCGACGTCATCTTCAGCTCCGCCGCGGCGGTGGTGCCCATCACCGACAGCTGGTTCCAGGAGGACCATCCCGCCACCTATTACGGGGTCTCGGTGCAGCTGACGCCGCCGACGGAGATGATCTGGTCCAAGGCGCTGCTGCAACTGCGCCACCGCTATGACGGCGCCGACGTGGCCCATCTGATCCTGAAACAGTCGGACCGCATCGACTGGACACGGCTGCTGAACCATATGGAGCAGTATTGGGAGGTGCTGCTGATGCACATCCTGAACTTCCGCTTCATCTACCCGTCGGAGCGGGAGAACGTGCCGCGCTGGCTTTATGACGAGCTGCTGCAGCGCGCCCGCGACCATGCCGACCTGCCGATCCCCCAGACGCGGATCTGCCGTGGCCGGCTGTTCAGCCCCAGCGACTATGAGGTGGACGTCACCCGCTGGGGCTTCGCCGACCTGATCGGCCCGGCCAAGCCGGCCGCCGACGCCGGGGAAGCCGATGCGGGAAAGGCCGGTGTCGAGGAGGACAGCCCATGACCGACCAGACCGCGTCCGCCCCGCTGCGCGTGGCCGCCATCGGCGACGTGCACGCCGCCCCCAGCCACAGGGGCCAGTGGAAGGAGGCCTTCGCCCAGGCCTCGGGCGAAGCCGATGTGCTCTGTCTTTGCGGGGATCTGACCAACATCGGCACGGCCGCGGAGGCGGAGGCCCTGGCCGAGGATCTGCGCGCCTGCTCGATCCCGGTCCTGGCGGTACTGGGCAATCATGACCATCAGGGCGGCCATCCGGACGCGGTGCAGGCGGTGCTGGCCCAGGCCGGCGTCCGCTTTCTGGAAAATGAGACGGTGCAGATCGGCGGTGTCGGCTTCGCCGGGGTCAAGGGCTTCGGCGGCGGCTTCGATGGCAAGATGCTGGACGCCTTCGGCGAAGCCGCCATCAAGCAGTTCGTGCAGGAGGCCATCGACGAGGCCCTGCGGCTGGAACATGCCCTGAAGATGCTGGACACCGACCGTATCGTGGTGGTGCTGCACTACGCCCCGATCTGCGAGACGGTGGTGGGCGAGCCGGAGGCGATCTTCCCCTTCCTCGGCTCCTCCCGTCTGGCCGAGACCATCGACCGTTTCGAGACCATCCGGGCCGTGTTCCACGGCCACGCCCACCGCGGCACCTATGGCGGCCAGACCCGGCGCGGCATTCCCGTCTACAATGTGGCCGCCCAGATCGAGAAGCCCGGCGGGCGGCCCTATGCCCTGGTCGAGGTGTAAGGGCCGGGATGCGCGACGGCTCGCTGCGCGGAGTTCTTTTCTGACACGGTGGAGCATAGACGAACGACATCCCTCAGCCGAACCGCCGACTTGCTCGAGCGCGCAATTTTGGGGTAGTTCACTGCCGTATTCTGTGCTTGGCCCGAGATGGGAAAATCGATGTTGTTCCGACATGTATTTCTCTTGAGTTTGGCCCTGCTAAGCGCCTGTAGTTCGGCAGCCCCAAAGACCGCGAAGGTCGATGAGACATCCGCCGAAGCCGCGGTGGTGCTGGAGGTCGACTACTACTTGCACCGGCTTGCCAGAGGTGTAACTCCCACGCTGGGACGTTTCGACGTTGCCGGATCGCGGTTCGACGGCAATCCGTTATCGGCGACCGTGGAGATGGGCGAACCCATATTGTCCGGGTCAGGCAAGACCTATGCCGTGGCCCTGGTGGAGCCCGGGATCTATGCTCTGCAACAACTCAAGGTTAAAAAGCAGTGGGCGGCCTGTTACGACGGTGGCAGCGTGGCATTCGAGGTGAAGCCAGGCACAGTCACCTATCTCGGACTGCTTGACCCGTTGCCGAGCTTCGACGCCATCATAAGAAAAACTCCGCAGGAACTTCGGCTGGGGCAGGTGGGTATCGCCTTCGGCGAGCGCGCGCCCCTGAAGCTGCCCACAGAGGTCGGTGAGTGGCAAGCCCCGCTGGCCGCGTTCCTGACGGCCAACTTCCCCAACATCACGGCGGTACCGCAGCCCGCGACGACCGTGCCAGTGACGTTCAGGCCGGGCCGGACGTTGGACATGACCTTGAAAGTCTGCCACGGCTTCTATGAGGAGAATGAGTGACGGTCGCCGGGGGCTGGGAGAGGCGTTTTTCGGATGCCCGCTGCCGCCCCTTGGCAGGACGGCTTTCACGAGGCGCCCGGGTCAAGCCCGGGCTGACCTCCGGATATTGGCATCGGCGGGGTAGTGTCGGGCCTTGCTTGCTCTCGGCCCGACCTACGGCTCACCCCGCATAGGGCGGCAGAGGCTGCGGGCCGGCGGCCTTTTCCATGACCTCCGCCACCTTCAGCACCGTGCCCTCGTCGAAGGGACGGCCCAGGATCTGCAGACCCAGCGGCAGCCCGTCGCTGCCCAGGCCGGCGGGGACGGAGATGCCGGGAATGCCGGCCAGGCTCGCCGGCACCGTGAACACGTCGTTCAGGTACATGGCGATGGGGTCGTCCTGCTTCTCCCCGATGGCGAAGGCGGTGCTGGGCGCCGTCGGTGTCAGGATGACATCGCACAGCGCGTAGGCCTTCTGGAAATCCTCGGCGATGCGGGCGCGGACCTTCTGCGCCTTCAGGTAATAGGCGTCGTAATAGCCGGCCGACAGCACATAGGTGCCCATGAGGATGCGGCGACGCACCTCGGCGCCGAAACCGGCGGCGCGGGTGTTCTCGTACATCTCCTGCAGGTCCTTGCCCTCGACGCGCTGGCCGAAGCGCACGCCGTCATAGCGGGCCAGGTTGGAGGAGCACTCGGCCGGCGCCACGATGTAGTAGGTCGGCAGGGCGTACTTGGTGTGCGGCAGGCTGATCTCCACCGGCACGGCCCCGGCGGCCTTCAGCCAGTCGATGCCCTGCTGCCACAGCCGCTCGATCTCGGCCGGCATGCCATCGACCCGGTATTCGCGCGGAATGCCGACGCGCAGACCGCGGATGTCGCCGGTCAGGAAGGACTGGTAGTCCGGCACCGGCAGATCGACCGAGGTACTGTCCTTGGCATCGAACCCGGCCATGGACCCCAGCATGATGGCGGCATCGCGCACGGTGCGGGTCATCGGGCCGGCCTGGTCCAGCGAGCTGGCGAAGGCGACGATACCCCAGCGCGAGCAGCGGCCATAGGTCGGCTTCAGACCGACGATGCCGACGAAGCTGGCCGGCTGGCGGATGGAGCCGCCGGTATCGGTGCCGGTGGCGGCGATGGCAAAGCGGCCGGCCACGGACGCGGCGGACCCGCCGGACGAGCCGCCGGGCACCAGCTTGCGGCTGGCACCGGCCGGATCCTTGCCGGACCAGGGGCTGATCACCGGGCCGAAATGGCTGGTGATGTTGGCCGACCCCATGGCGAACTCGTCCAGGTTCAGCTTGCCCAGCATGACGGCGCCGTCACGGAACAGATTGCCGGACACCGTGCTTTCATAGGGCGGAATGAAGCCTTTCAGAATGCGGCTGGCGGCCGTGGTCTGCACACCTTCGGTGCAGAACAGGTCCTTGATGCCCAGCGGCATGCCGTCCAGCGGACGGGCGGTGCCGGCGGCATAGCGGGCATCGGCCTCCTTGGCCTGACGCAGGGCGATCTCCGGCGTCTCGACGATGAAGGCGTTCAGGGGGCGCGCCGCCTCGACCGCGGCCACATAGGCGCCGGTCAGCTCGGTGGCGGTGAAATCCTTCTTGCGCAGGCCGTCCAGGGCCTCCGCCATGGAGAGGTGGGTCAGCTCGGTCATTATTCGACCACCTTGGGCACGGAGAAGAAATGTTCGGCGGCGTCGGTGGCGTTGGCCACGACCGTGTCGGGATAGCCGCCATCGCTGACCACGTCGGCGCGCTGGCGCAGCGTCTGGGCGACGACGCTGGTCATGGGCTGCACACCGCTGGTGTCAACCTCGCTCAGTTGCTCGACCCAGCCGAGGATCTTGTTCAATTCCTGGGCAAGGTGCTCCTGATCTTCCTCGGGCACCTTGATACGGGCGAGATGGGCAATCTTCGCCACGGTGGCCTTGTCGAGCGACATGGTGCTAAGTCTCTCCGTCCTTGGAGCAATCGATCCGGGGGCGCGGTTGGTGCATCATTGCATGCCGGCCGCACCGGTCTCCTATAAAAACGGCACGGAAGCTAGCACCACGCCATGGCGATCCGCAACCTCATGGAACTGAAGGACGTGCTGCCCAAGGGCATGCGCGTCATGGGCCTGGACCTGGGCGAGAAGACCATCGGCCTGTCGGTGGCCGATCCCGACCTGCGGGTCGCCTCCCCCATCGGTACCATCCGCCGCACCAAATTCACCGCCGATGTCACCGAACTGGCCCGCGCCATGAAAGACCGCAATGTGCGCGGGCTGGTGCTGGGGCTGCCGGTCAACATGGACGGCAGCGAGGGGCCGCGCTGCCAGTCGGTGCGCGAATTCGCCCGGCTGGTGCTGCAACGCCCGCAGATCTTCGGCGTCGAGCCGGAGATCGCCTTCTGGGACGAGCGCCTGTCCACCAGCGCCGTGGACCGCATGATGATCGAATGGGACATGACGCGGAAGCGTCGGGACGAGGTGGTGGACAAGATGGCCGCCGCCTACATCCTGCAGGGTGCGCTCGACTTCATCCAGCGCGGCGGCGGCACGCTGCCGCCGGTGGGCGGCGGGCGCTGGACCCCGCCCGATGACGATGACGACAATGATGACGCGGTCTGATCCGGGGCCATGAGCGCCGTCGCCACCGCCCTGGCCCCCATCTTCCTGTTGATTGTCCTGGGCTGGACCCTGCGGCGGCGCCAGACGGTGCCGGACAGTTTCTGGGCACCGGCGGAGACGCTGACCTACTACATCCTGTTCCCCGCTCTGCTGGTGGACAGCACAGCCAGGGCCGATCTGGCCGGGCTGGACATCGCCGGCCTGTGCGGGGCGCTGATCCCGGCCACGCTGCTGGCCACGGGCCTGCTGTTGCTGCTGCACCGGCGGCTGGGCCGCAACGGCCCGGCCTTCACCTCGGTCTATCAGGGGGCCATCCGGGTCAACAGCTATGTGGGGCTGGCAGCCAGTTCCGCCCTGTTCGGGCGCGAGGGCACGGCGGTCATGGCCATCGGCGTCATCGCCATCGTGCCGCTGGTCAATGTGCTGAGTGTTCTGGTGCTGGACCGCTGGGGCAGCGCCGCCGGCCGGGGCGACTGGCGCCGCACCCTGCGGGGTCTGGCCGGGAATCCGCTGATCGTCGGGGTGCTGGTCGGCGCAGGCATGAACGCCGCCGGCCTGCACAGCCTGCCGGTGCTGTCGCCGCTGCTGTCGATCCTGGGCGCCGCCTCGCTGCCGCTGGGGCTGCTGGCCGTGGGGGCCGGGCTGGATTTCGGCGCCGCCCGCGGGGCCGGGCGCGATGTGCTGGCGGCCAGCGTGATCCGGCTGGGTCTGGTGCCGGGGCTGACGGCGCTGCTGGGCGGCTGGCTGGGGCTGGCAGCCCTGCCGCTGGCCGTGGCCGTGCTCTACAACGGCCTGCCCACCTCCGCCTCCTCCTATGTGCTGGCCCGGCTGATGGGGGGCGACCACCGGCTGATGGCCGGGATCATCACCGTACAGACCCTGGCCGCCGCCGCCACCCTGCCCGTCTGGCTGTGGCTGCTGGAGCGGTAGGCGCGGCCGGGCTCCCGCCAGTCCAGCGCCCCGCCCGCCGATTGCCGCCGCCATTCACCTTCCGCGGCAAAATCTTCGGAAAGATACGATGAATATTTGCAGAGATTGGTTGCGGGTATATGTTTATGGCAATTTCCCCTTGAATTGGATAACGGCCATGGCCGCCGACCCTCAAAGCGTTCACCTGCCGCAGGACACCGCAGACACGGAAAAGAAGTCCTGGTCCCCACCGGCCGTCATCGTGCTCCCTGTCATCGGGACGATGGGTGACACGTCAGCGAATAGCGACGGCATTTACATGACCTGAGCATCTCGGGCGCCTCCCTCAGATGGCCGCCGGAGCGCGGGCTTGTGCCGGCGGAAGCCGGCCCATCCACCAGACGTCATGCAGCCCCAGGACTGGCGGGACATCGAGCGGCAGCGGTGCTGTCCGCGTGTTCCGTTCCCGTGCCAACGTCCGTTTGCTTCCTGACGGCGGCACGGGGCCCGCTGCAGCTATGACCGCTCTGTTGATCGACGGTCACCTCACGGGGGCATCGACATCAAATACGCTTGCCCTTGGCCGGCGCCGCCTTGGTCCGGTGATCGGCGACGGTATAGGCATCCCTGGCCTGTTCCGCCTGCTTCAGCCGCTCCATCAGTTGCAGGGCGAAGCGGCCCTTGTCGCCGCGGGCCTGAAGGAACTGCATGACGGCGTCGCGCGCCGCCTCCTTGTCATAGGGCACCATGTCCGGCCCGGCATCGGGCGGTGTCCGGCCTGATCCGCCAACCATCCCGGCCGCCTTGGCCATGGGGGTGGTCTGCGCCGCGGCGGCGGCCTGGGACAGCACATCCGGATCGATGCGCTGGCGGATGGTGCGGATCTGGCGCAGCAGTTCGGTACGGGCATCGGCCGGCATGGTCGGTCCTGCGGTGCGGACGGGTCGAAGGATCATGCGATGCCCGCCCGGCCGACGCAACCTCCGGCGCCCGCCGCCCTGGTGCGGGCCGGCGTCGCCCGCGGCCCGCCGGTACCGGAAAAGCGAGGCGTACCGCCGCCCGCCCTGGCTTTCGCCGACGGCCGGCCCCATATCCGGCATCCCCCTCTTGTCACACATGCCCCAGGAGGTCAGCTGCGCCATGGATACCCTGCCGCCCGATGCCAAAGGGCTTGTGCCCAACCCGACCCTGAGCCGCCGGAGTTTCGCCGTGTCGACCCTCGCCACCGGTTTCGCCCTCGCCACCCTGCCCGTGGGCGCCCAGACCATCACCACCCCCGCCGAGGGCCTGACCGCCGGAGAGGTGAAGATCCCCGTTGCCGACGGAACCCTGCCCGCCTATCGGGCCATGCCGGCCCAGGGCGGCCCCTGCCCCGTGGTGCTGGTGGTGCAGGAGATCTTCGGTGTGCATGAGCACATCAAGGATGTCTGCCGCCGCTTCGCCCGCGCCGGCTATCTGGCCATCGCCCCGGAACTCTATGCCCGCCAGGGCAATCCGGCGGCGCAGAGCGACGTGCAACTTCTGATCAAGGACATCGTCTCCAAGGTGCCGGACGCGCAGGTCCTGTCGGACCTGGACCGGACCGTGGCCTGGGCCGGCGCCAACGGCGGCGATGCCAAGCGGCTGGGCATCACCGGCTTCTGCTGGGGCGGCCGCATCACCTGGCTTTACGCTGCCCACACCCCGGCGCTGAAAGCCGGCGTGGCCTGGTATGGACGGCTGGCCAGCCCGCCGACCGACCTGCAGCCCATGGTCCCGATGGATCTGGCCGGCACGCTGAAGGCCCCGGTGCTGGGCCTGTATGGCGAGGCCGACCAGGGCATTCCGGTCAAGGATGTGGAAGCCATGCGCGCCGCCCTGGCCAAGGCCGGAAAGACCGACAGCGAGATCATCCTCTATCCCGAGGCGCCACACGCCTTCTTCGCCGATTACCGGCCCAGCTACCGTCCGGAACCGGCGGCCGATGGCTGGCAGCGCTGCCTGACCTGGTTCAAGCGCCACGGCGTCGCCTGAACCGGACGGGGCCATGCCGCCCGGCATGGCCCCGTCCCCCGCCGCGCTGGCACACCGGCGCCGACACGGCGACATCAAACCGCTGTCTGCACCGGCGCATTAGCGGGTGGAGGCCGTGGGTTCCAGGTTGGCCTGCAGCCCCTGCGCCATCACCAGATGGTGCTGCAGGATCGGCAACTGCTTCTGCGCCAGCTCATGCAGCGGATCGCGCGGGGACGCCTGTTCCGCCACCTCGGCCTTCAGCGCATCCACCACCAGCTGATGCTCCGTGACATTGACGCCGACATACTGCCGGTCGAAGGCCGCGCCGTTCAGCGTGGCCAGGGTCTTGGCCGCCTGCTCCTGGCGTTCGGCGGGGCGGGCCGGCAGGTCGATGTCATAGCGCCGCGCCAGCTGCTGCAGCTGCTGGTGCGCCACCTCGTGGTCCGTGATCATCTGCTGGGCGTAGGCCTTGACCTCTGGGCTCTGGGCGCGGTCCAGGGCCAGCTTGGCGATCACCGGCTCGGCCAGGTTCGACTGGGCCATCATGCGGACAAGGGTCCGGTCCTGTTCGCTGAAGATGAAGCCCGCCTCGGCCGGGACACCGGCCCCGGCCGGCACCTTGGCATCGGAGCCTCCGGCTCCGGCCGTCTGGGCCATGGCCGCCGGGGCGAAAAGCAGGCAGCCCGCGGCCATCAGGGCAAGAGTGCGCATGATCCGTCTCCGTGATCCGTGAAGGTGAGCCCCCAACAGGCCATGGGCGGGAATGTCCCCTTGCGCACCGTCCCCGCCGGACGCATCCTGCGCCCGCCCGGCCAAGGCAGCGCCCTTGCGCGGGGTTCCCGCCGCCCCCATAGTCCCGGCCCATGATGAACAGCCCCGCCCCCGCCCCGGTGCATCCGCACGACCTCGACGGCCGCGCCGCGGCCCTTCCCCACCGCCACCTGCTGGGAATCGAGGGGCTGACGGCCCCCGAGATCAACCTGATCCTGGATCTGGCCGACGGCTATGTGGAGCAGAATCGGGGCACCCGCCCGAAATCGGACGTGCTGGCCGGCCGCACCGTGGTCAACCTGTTCTTCGAGAACAGCACCCGCACCCGCACCAGCTTCGAGCTGGCCGCCAAGCGGCTGGGCGCCGACGCCATCAACATGTCGGTGGATGGCAGCTCGGTGAAGAAGGGCGAGACGCTGATCGACACGGCGATGACCCTGAACGCCATGCATCTGGATGTGCTGGTGGTGCGGCATCAGGAATCGGGCGCGCCGAAGCTGCTGGCCAGCAAGGTCAACTGCGCCGTCATCAACGCCGGCGACGGGCAGCACGAACATCCGACCCAGGCGCTGCTGGATGCGCTGACCATCCGCCGCCACAAGGGAGCCTTGAAGGGGCTGACCGTGGCCATCTGCGGCGACATCCTGCACAGCCGCGTGGCCCGCTCGAACATCCACCTGCTGAACATCATGGGGGCGCAGGTGCGGGTGGTGGCCCCGCCCACCCTGCTGCCCAGCGCCATCGACCGCATGGGCGTCGAGGTGCACCATGACATGAAGAAGGGGCTGAAGGATGCGGACATCGTCATGATGCTGCGCCTGCAGCTGGAGCGCATGCAGGGCCAGTTCCTGCCCAGCCAGCGCGAATATTTCCACTTCTTCGGCCTGGATTACGACAAGCTGGCCCTGGCCAAGCCCGACGCCCTGATCATGCATCCCGGCCCCATGAACCGCGGGGTGGAGATCGACAGCCTGGTGGCCGACGACATCCACCGCAGCGTGATCCTGCAGCAGGTGGAGTTGGGTGTGGCCGTTCGCATGGCCTGCCTGGATCTGCTGACGCGGCCGGACAGCCGCCCGAACCTTTGAGCCCGCCGCCATGACCCAGCGCACCATCTATACCAACGCCCGCCTGCTGGACCCGGCCAGCGGGCTCGACCAGCACGGCTCCCTGCTGGTGGAGGGCAACCGCATCGCCGAAATGGGGCCGGGCCTGTTTCCCGACGGCGTGCCGGAGAGCATCCAGGCCGTGGATTGCGCCGGCGCCTGCCTGGCGCCCGGTCTGGTGGACCTGCGCGCCCAGATCGGCGAGCCGGGGCTGGAGCACAAGGAGACCATCCCCAGCGCCAGCCGCAGCGCCGCCGCCGGCGGCATCACCGCCCTGGCCGCCCTGCCCAACACCGATCCGGTCATCGATGATGTGGCCGGTCTGGAATTCGTGGCCCGCCGGGCCCGCGAGACCAAGCTGGTGAAGATCTTCGCCTATGCCGCCGCCACGCGCGAGACGGCGGGCCGGGAAATCACCGAAATGGGGCTGCTGGCCGAGGCCGGCGCCGTCGGCTTCACCGACGGCACCAGCGCCCTGGCCGATCCGCTGGTCATGCGGCGGGCCCTGGCCTATGCCAGCACCTTCGGCCGCACCATCTTCCAGCGGCCGGAAGAGCCGCGGCTGGCCAGCGGCAGCATGAATGCCGGCGAGATCGCCACGAGGCTGGGCCTGGGCGGCATTTCCGCCATGGCCGAGATCATCATGCTGGAGCGCGATCTGCGGCTGGTGGAGATGACCGGCGGACGCTACCACGCCAGCGGCATCAGCACCGCGGAATCGGTGGAGGTCATCCGCCGGGCCAAGGCCAAGGGGCTGAAGGTCACCTGCGACACCGCCCCGCCCTATTTCGCCCTGACCGAGGTGGATGTGGGCGATTACCGCACCTTCTTCAAACTGTCGCCGCCGCTGCGCGGTGAAATGGACCGGCGCGCCATCGTCGCCGGTCTGGCCGACGGCACCATCGATGCCGTCACCAGCGACCACCAGCCCGAGGATGTGGACAGCAAGCGCGTCCCCTTCGCCCAGGCGGCCTTCGGCGCCGTGGGGCTGGAGACCCTGCTGCCGCTGACGCTGGATCTGGTGCAGAAGGGCGCGCTGCCGCTGCTGCGGGCACTGGCCGCCGTCACCTGCATCCCCGCCGATATCCTGGGCCTGCGGCATCTGGGCCGGCTGACCAAGGGTGGTCCGGCCGACCTAGTGATCTTCGATCCCGACCGGCCCTGGCGCGTGGATGGTGAAAAGCTGCAGTCGAAGTCCAAGAATACCTGCTTCGACAAGCGGCCGGTGCAGGGGATGGTGCTGCGCACCGTCGTCGATGGCCGCAGCGTCTACGCCCGCACCGAGTAAGGGAGCCCCGGGATGAGCTGGTCCGTTCTGCTGGCCGCCTTCGCCGGCGGCTATCTGCTGGGGTCCATCCCCTTCGGTCTGGTGCTGACGCGGCTGGCCGGTTATGGCGACATCCGCAGCATCGGCTCCGGCAATATCGGTGCCACCAATGTGCTGCGCACCGGCAACAAGCCGCTGGCCCTGGCCACGCTGCTGCTGGACAGCGGCAAGGGCGGCATCGCCACGCTGCTGGCCCTGGCCCTGCTGGGACCGGACGCCGCCATCGCCGCCGCGGCCGGCAGCATGCTGGGACACGCCTTCCCGGTCTGGCTGGGCTTCAAGGGCGGCAAGGGCGTGGCCACGGCGCTGGGCGTGCTGCTGGCCATCGACTGGCCGGTCGGCCTGTGCGCCTGCGGCCTGTGGCTGCTGACAGCCCTGCTGTTCCGCATCAGCAGCCTGTCGGCGCTGGTGGCCCTGGCTCTGGCCCCGGCCTTCGCCTGGTGGTGGAGCGGCCCGGCCGTGGCCGGGCTGGGCGCCTTCATCGCCGTGCTGGTGTTCATCCGGCACAAGGACAATATCCGCCGGTTGCTGGATGGCAGTGAGCCGAAGATCGGCACCAAGAAAAAGGCGGCCTGAAGCCCTTCCGCCGCGATTGCGGCGGAAGGTGCGGCGGAAGGTATTGTCCAAGAGCGGCGCGGGCCGGGCTCAGGCCACGGCGGCGGTGCCGTGCGCCTCCAGCCCCTGCTGGAACATCTCGGCTTCGGCCACACGCCGCTTCTGCAGTCCCGGCAGGCGCGGCCATAGCCGCATCATGGCCCGGAACTGGTCGGGCACCTCCTCCGGCCGGCCGGCCTGGATCAGGCTGCGGATGCGCAGCATCTCCACCCGGTTCGGCCCCGCCAGCGACAGGCCGCGGCTGTAGACGAGGCTGACCAGAGCACCGACACAGAGCGGCGGAAGCCCGGCCGCGCCGGGGAAGGCCGCCAGCACCTGCGCTTCCAGCGCCGGCACCGTCACCTCCCGGAAGACCTGGGTCGCCGCGGTCCAGGGGATCACCACATCGCGCAATTGCCGGGTCAGCCCCTGCAACCGGTAATGTCCCGCCGCATCATCGCCGCGCAGACCGATGGCCGGCACCAGCCGGCCCAGGGTTTCCGGTGTCAGCAGGCCGTTCCAGTCCCGCGTCAGCCGCGGGGCGTCGATCTGGCCCAGATCATACCCGATGCCGATGGTGATGCCGGCGGGGCCACCGTGCCAGGCGGGGCGGCTGGCGAATTCCTCATAGAAGGTACGGCCACCACTCTGCTGCACCAAAATATAGTCAACAGACTGCTCCGGAATCATTGTTTCCTCCCGTCACGTGGGCCTGACGCTATCATGGTCATTAAGCCCAAACCATTGTCATACAACTGAAAAGAGATTTGGGCATTGACCTACCGCACATCTCTGGGCATGCTTCCGTCCATGACCGAGAAATCATGCACACTTTCTCCCGCAGATCGACTCGATTGGCTACGGCTGACCCGGACCGAGAATGTAGGTCCGGTCACCTTCCGCCGCCTGCTGGAGCGCTGCGGCAGTGCCGGCGCCGCCTTGGCGGCACTGCCGGAGCTGGCGCGGAAGGGGGGGCGCAACCAGCCCCTGCGCGTCCCCACCCGGTCCGAGGCCGAACGGGAGATGGAGGGGCTGCGGCACCTGGGCGGAACGTTCGTCTTCGCCGCCGAACCGGACTATCCCGAGGCGCTGGCCAGCCTGGACGATGCGCCGCCGGTCCTGGCCCTGCGCGGACATCCCTCGCTGCTGCGCCGGCCGGCCGTGGCCGTGGTCGGCGCCCGCAATGCCAGCATCGCCGGACGTCGCATGGCCGAACGGCTGGCCATGGATCTGTCCAGCGCCGGCTTCCTGGTGGTGTCCGGCATGGCCCGGGGCATCGACACCGCCGCCCATGGCGGGGCGCTGGAGGCGGGAACCGTGGCCGTGCTGGCTGGCGGAATCGATGTGGTCTATCCCCCGGAAAATGGAGGGTTGTACCGGGAGATCGCCGAGCGCGGACTGCTGGTGGCCGAGTCCCCGCTGGGCACGGAGCCGCAGGCCCGCCATTTTCCCCGACGCAACCGCCTGATTTCCGGCCTGTCGCTGGGCGTGGTGGTGGTGGAGGCGGCACTGAAATCGGGCAGCCTGATCACGGCACGGCTGGCGCTGGATCAGGGGCGCGACGTTTTCGCCGTGCCCGGTTCGCCGGTCGATCCCCGCGCCCAGGGCTGCAACCGTCTGATCAAGGACGGCGCCGTGCTGGTGGAGACGGCCGAGGACGTGGTCGCCGTGCTGCGGCAGGCCACGCTGCGCCCGCTGGCCGAGCGGGAGCGCGACCTTTTCCGTGTGCCCGCCCCGGTCCTTCCCGGCGAGCAGGAGCTTGAACGCGCCCGAGCCCTGGTGGTGGAGAGCCTGTCCCCGACCCCGGTTCTCATTGACGAAGTGGTCCGGGGCTGCCAATTGTCTGCCCCTGTGGTGTTGACCGTGCTGCTGGAACTGGAACTGGCGGGACGGTTGCAGCGCCACCCGGGCGGACAGGTCAGCCTGATCTGATCGGGCCTGTCTGGCACCGCCCGTCCCGTTCGTGTTCAGAAGGCGGATGTCCCCGTGGCTGGCAGCAGTGTCCTCATCGTCGAGTCCCCGGCCAAAGCCAAGACGATCAACAAATATCTGGGTTCCGACTTCACGGTCCTGGCCAGCTTCGGCCATGTCCGCGACCTGCCGCCCAAGGACGGCTCGGTGCGGCCGGAGCAGGATTTCGAGATGGACTGGGAGCTGGGCGACCGCTCCAAGCGCCATATGGACGAAATCGCCAAGGCCGTGCGCCATGCCAGCAAAGTCTATCTGGCCACTGACCCGGATCGCGAAGGGGAAGCCATCGCCTGGCATGTGAAGGAACTGCTGGCCGAACGCCGCCTGCTGGGCAAGGCCGACGTCAAGCGCGTCACCTTCAACGAGATCACCAAGAGCGCGGTCCAGGACGCCATCCGCCATCCGCGCGACGTCAACCAGGAGCTGGTACAGGCCTATCTGGCCCGGCGTGCCCTGGATTATCTGGTGGGCTTCACCCTGTCGCCGGTGCTGTGGCGCAAGCTGCCCGGCTCGAAATCGGCCGGCCGCGTGCAGTCGGTGGCGCTGCGTCTGGTCTGCGAGCGGGAATCGGAGATCGAGAGTTTCCGGCCACAGGAATACTGGACCATCGAGGCCGAGTTCAAAACCCATGACGGCCATACCTTCACCGCCCGCCTGACCCAGCTGGACGGCAAGCGGCTGGAGAAATTCTCGCTGGGCGACAAGGGGGCGGCGGACGCCGCCCTGGAGCGCATCCGTCCCATGCTGTTCCGCGTCGGCCGCGTGGAGCGCAAGGAGGTGCGGCGCAACCCCTTCCCGCCCTTCACCACTTCCACCCTGCAGCAGGAGGCCAGCCGCAAGCTGGGCTTCGGCGCCACCAAGACCATGCGCACGGCGCAGAAGCTGTATGAGGGCGTCGATATCGGCGGTGAGACCGTCGGCGTCATCACCTATATGCGAACCGACGGCGTGTCGCTGAGCCAGGAGGCCATCGATGGCGCCCGCGCCCTGATCGGCGGCACCTGGGGCGACGCCTATGTGCCGGACAAGCCGCGGATCTACAAGACCGCCGCCAAGAACGCCCAGGAGGCCCACGAGGCCATCCGCCCCACCGACATGAGCCGGCGGCCGGACCAGATGGCCCGCTATCTCGACCGGGACGAGCTGCGGCTCTACGAGCTGGTCTGGAAGCGCACCGTGGCCAGCCAGATGGCCAGCGCCATTCTGGACCAGGTGACGGTCGACATCATGAGCAAGGGGGCCGAGGCCGTATTCCGCGCCACCGGCTCCGTCGTCCGCTTCGACGGTTTCCTGAAGGTCTATCAGGAGGACCGGGACGATGACGGCGAGGATGAGGAGCATCGCCGCCTGCCGGCCATGAAGGACGGCGACGACCTGACCCGCGGCGCCCTGAAATCCGACCAGCATTTCACCCAGCCGCCGCCCCGCTACACCGAGGCCAGTCTGGTGAAGCGCATGGAGGAGCTGGGCATCGGCCGCCCCTCCACCTATGCCTCGATCCTGCAGGTGCTGCAGGACCGCGAATATGTGCGGCTGGACAAGCGCCGCTTCGTGCCGGAGGACCGTGGCCGGCTGGTCACCACCTTCCTGGAGAGCTTCTTCCCCCGCTATGTGCAGTACGACTTCACGGCGGATCTCGAAGAGAAGCTGGATGACATCTCCGGCGGGCGCATCTTCTGGAAGGAGGTGCTGCGCGACTTCTGGCTGAACTTCTCCAAGGCCATCGACGGGACCAAGGACCTGACCATCACCCAGGTGCTGAACGCCCTGGACGAGGCCCTGGGGCCGCACTTCTTCCCCGCCGTGACCACGCCCGACGGCAAGGTGGTGGACACCCGCGCCTGCCCCCATTGCGGCAGCGGTCGGCTGGGGCTGAAGCTGGGCAAGACCGGCGCCTTCATCGGCTGTTCGCGCTATCCCGAGTGCAAATATACCCGGCCGCTGGCCGTGGCCGGCGAGGAGGGCGAGCAGGCCGAGGGCGACCGCGAACTGGGCAATGATCCGGAGACGGGCCTGCCGGTGGCGCTCAAGCGCGGACCCTATGGCGTCTATGTTCAGCTGGGCGTTGCCGCCAGCAAGGAGGACAAGCCCAAGCGCGTGTCCCTGCCCCGCGGCATGAACCCGGCCGATGTGGACCTGGAGATCGCGCTGAAGCTGCTGGCCCTGCCCCGCAGCCTGGGGCCGCACCCCGAATCCGGGGAGGAGATCCTGGCCGGCATCGGCCGCTTCGGGCCATACCTCAAGCATGGCGATGCGTACAAGAACCTGCCGCCGGATGATGATGTGCTGACCATCGGCCTCAACCGGGCCGTGGTTCTGCTGGGCAACGCCCCGGCCAAGAAGGCGGTGCAGGGCCGCGAGCTGGGGGCCCACCCCAAGGACGGCAAGCCGGTGAAGGTCGGCTCCGGCCGCTTCGGCCCCTATGTCCAGCACAACAAGCTGTTCGCCAGCATCCCCAAGGCCATGAACGCCGACGAGGTGACGCTGGAGCAGGCGCTGGAGCTGCTGGCCGCCAAGGCGGCCAAGGACACGGCGAAGAAGGGTGGGGGCACGGCGGAGGAACCGGCGGCCGACGCGGCCAAGCCGGCGAAGAAGGCCACGACGCGGAAGACCCCGGCCAAGGCCGCGGATGCCGGCAGCAAGGCGGCGACAGCCAAGACCGGCAAGGCGGCGGCCAAAACAGTGGCGGCCAAGAGCACGACCCCGCGCAAGAGCACCACGAAGGCCAAGACCAGCGCCTGATGTCGGGGGCATGGGGGACCCTCCCCATGCCCCGCAGTCCCCAGCCGGACAAGCGGGATGGCCTCCCGCCTGCGGGACGGCATGACGTGTGGTGGTGTGCGTCGCCGCGCCGCCACCCAGGGTTAGCGCAGGTTTCAAACTGAATTTTACAAGTTCTCCGGCATAGTCGGCGGCGTTCCCCCACCGTCGAGGCCCGGCATGTCGCCCGGAGATCTTCCCAAGATCGCCCTTACCCCCGAACTCCTGGCCACAATCAAGCAGGTCGTGGCTTCGGGTGAGTACAATTCGTCCAGTGCGGTCATCCGCGAGGCCCTGGAGCAATGGAAGGAACGGCGGGATCTGCTGGGCCATTCCATCAACAGCCTGCGCCTTCTCTGGGAGGACGGGCTGGCCAGCGGCCGCGCCGAAGAGGGCGAAGGCATGCTGGAGGTGCTGGTCAAGCGCTACCGCGTGCGCGGCAACATGCGGGGAGAGGCGCTGTGAGCTACCTTCTGACCCCCCTGGCCCAGGCCGATATCCAGTCGCTGGGCGAGGAAGCCGCCGCACGCAGCACCAGCGATGCCGCCATCCTGATGGAGCAGCTGCACCGCCGCTTCCAGCTTCTGTCGGAATTTCCGCGATCCGGCGTCGCCCGCGACGATATCCGCCCGCGCATGCGGATCATCACCAGCGGCGATCTGCTGATCCTGTACCGCATCCGCGACCGTTTCGGGGACGAGGATGTGGAGATCATCCGCATCAGTCCGGCCCAACGGCTGACCGGCGCCATCGGCCTGTTTTAAGCGACAGGGAATGGCGCGGCCCGCCGTACAAGAAGGAGATCCCGGCTCGAGGAGCGCCCCCATGCGCCTTATGCTCGCCACCCTGCTGCTGGTCCTGCCCTTCCTGCCGGTGGTGGCCCTGGCCGCCGGTGAGGAGGCCAAGTCCAACGGATTCGTGCTGCTGACCCCGCAGACGGCCGCCCTGCCGGCCGGCGCAAGCGGATCCGTCCATTCCCTGGCGGCCGGAACGGACGATCCGTCCGACAAGGCGGCCGGATGCAGGACGGTACGGACCGTCGAGGCGGGCGTGGCCATGGGCGGCGTCAGCGGCCATTACGGCGCCGCCCGAGTGGATTACGGCCGCGACGACAGGGCCTTGCGCGCCGGGGCTCCGAACCCCTGCCCCTCCTCGGGATTCGCCGCGTCGGTGGCCGTGTCCCAGTCCGACACCACGCTGCATGGCAACCACAACGACCGGCCGGCCGGCCCCTCGCCACGCCCCCCGCCGCGCTAGGACGCCGGCACAGCCGGAGGTGCGACCGGCTGACGGGACATGGCCGGGACAAGATTTCCGGCGGTTGATCTGTTATAGCCAGATCAGAAGGCGCCCCCGGCCCGTGGCCGGGCGGCACCGCTTCCCCGTGGATGATGCTGACCGCTGTGCCGAAGAAAGACGCCCCCTTCCCCACCAAGGACCAGGTCCTGGAATTCATCAAGGACAGTCCCGTCCCCGTGGGCAAGCGGGAGATCGCCCGCGCCTTCCATATCACCGGCGACAACCGCGTGCTGCTGAAGCATCTGCTGAAGGAGCTGGAGCAGGATGGCACCATCGAGAAGGGCGGCAACCGGCGGCTGGCGCCACCGGCCAGCCTGCCCGAGGTCGGCGTGCTGATCGTCACCGGCATCGACCTGGACGGGGAGACGCTGGCGCGGCCGGTCAACTGGACCGACGAGGAGAACGAACCGCCGCGCATCGTGATGATGCCGGAACGGCGCGGCCATCCCGCGCTGACCCCCGGCGACCGGGTCCTGGCCCGGCTGCAGCGCACCCATGACCGGCTGTATGAGGCCCGCACCATCCGCAAGCTGGATGGCGGCGCCGAGGCGCGCATCGTCGGCGTCTATGAGCTGGGGCGCGAGGGCGGACGCCTGCGCCCGGCCGACCGCAAGATGCGCAGCGAGTTCGTCATCCTGCCGCAGAACAGCGAGGGCGCGCGGCCGGGTGAACTGGTGGTGGCGGAGGTGCTGCCCTCGTCCCGCATGGGGCTGAAACAGGCCCGTGTGGTCGAACGGCTGGGCGGCATGGACGAGCCGCGGGCCATCAGCCTGATCGCCATCCACCAGAACGGCATTCCCACCGCCTTCCCCCGCACCGCCATCGAGGAAGCCGAAGCCGCCGCCGAACCGACGCTGGAGGGCCGCAGCGACCTGCGCGACATCCCGCTGGTCACCATCGACGGGCCGGATGCCCGCGATTTCGACGACGCCGTCTTCGCCGAAGCCGACCCGGACAATCCCGGCGGCTGGCACCTGCTGGTGGCCATCGCCGATGTCAGCTTCTATGTGCGGCCCGGCAGCGCCCTGGACCGCAGCGCCTTCGACCGCGGCAACAGCTGCTATTTCCCCGACCGGGTCGTGCCGATGCTGCCGGAAGCCCTGTCCAACGAGCTGTGCAGCCTGAAACCGCAGGTCAACCGCGCCTGTCTGGCCGTGCATCTGTGGATCGACAAGGACGGGCAGTTGAAGCGGCACCGCTTCGTCCGCGGGCTGATGCGCTCGGCCGCGCGCCTGACCTATGAGCAGGTGCAGGCCGCCCATGACGGCGCCCCGGACGAGACGACCGGGCCGCTGCTGGAGCCGGTGATCCGCCCGCTCTACGGCGCCTTCGCCCTGTTGCAGCGGGCGCGGGAAAAGCGTGGCACGCTGGAGCTGGACCTACCGGAACGCAAGGTCAGCATCGGCGCGGACGGACGGGTCGAGGCCATCACCGTGCGGGAACGCCTGGACAGCCACCGGCTGATCGAGGAGTTCATGATCGCCGCCAATGTGGCGGCCGCCGAAGCGCTGGAGGCGCGGCATGCGCCGGTGATGTACCGCGTCCATGCCGAGCCGGCCCGCGACAAGCTGGAACCGCTGCAGGACTTCCTGAAATCCATGGGCTACACCCTGGCCAAGGGCCAGGTGCTGACCCCGTCGGCCTTCACCCGCATTCTCGATAAGGCCAGGGATACCGCCGAAAGCGAGCTGATCAGCACCGTCATCCTGCGCAGCCAGGCCCAGGCCGTCTATGCCCCGGACAATATCGGTCATTTCGGGCTCGCCCTGACCCGCTACGCCCATTTCACCAGCCCGATCCGCCGCTATGCCGACCTGGTCGTCCACCGGGCGCTGGTGCGCGCCTACGGGCTGGGCGATGGCGGGCTGGAGGAACAGGAGGCGGCGTCGATGGAGAAGATCGCCGACCATATCAGCATGACCGAGCGGCGCGCGGCGGATGCCGAGCGCGACAGCCTGGACCGCTATGTGGCCGCCTATCTGGCCGACCGCGTCGGCGCCACCTTCAGCGGCAAGATCGGCGGCGTCACCCGCTTCGGCCTGTTCATCACCCTGGACGAGACCGGCGCCGACGGGCTGGTCCCCGTCTCCACCCTGCCTGACGATTTCTATGACCATGACGAGGCGCGGCACTGCCTGGTGGGACGGCGCACGGGGCGGATGTTCCGCCTGGGCACGCGCGTCCAGGTCCGGCTGCTGGAGGCCGACCCCATCGCCGGCAGCATGGTCTTCCGGCTGCTGGACGAGAGCGGCGCCGACCTTCCCCCCGGCCGCGGCCCCGCCCGTATGGGGAACCACCGGCGCAATGAAGGCCGGCGGCTGCCGCCGCCGAGCCTGGACCAGCCCAAGCCGCCGCGGCGCCGACGCTAGGCCCGGGGAGATGGCGGAGGGCTTTACCTGGGCCACCAACCTGTAGCAGAGTTGCCGCATGGTCATAGAGCCGCCGCACGTTCCCCCGTCCGCTCCCCGTGCTTCCGGCGCACGGCGGGCGGCGCGTTGCGTGCGTCCGGGGGCGGCATGCTGAGGGGCTGGGCTGCGGCGCTTCTGCTCGGGCTCGGTCTCACCGGTGCCGCGACCGCGGCGCCGCCGGACCGGGACAAGGCCGTCCAGGAGAACCCGGCCGCACGGAGCCGTGAACATCCGGCCGCCAACAGCAGCGGCGTGGCCCTGTTCACCAGCGGGTTCACCACCATCGAGGAGACCTTCCTCGATCCCGTCGATATGCGCAGGCTGACCCTGGATGGATTGAGGGGCCTGCAAAGCCTGGACCCCTCCCTGCGGTTCGAGGTCGATGGCCCCTCCCTCCAGCTTGTCAGCGGCGCGGCGGCCCTGGGGCAGTTCACCCTGCCGCCGAACAACGACCCCCGGGCCTGGGCCCTGGTCACGACACGCATCATCGAGCGTCTGCGCGCCAGCGCGTCGCCGCTGGGTGCCATCGACCGGGAGGACATCTATCAGGCCGTCTTCACCGGCATCACCGGCGATCTCGACCCCTATTCCCGCTACACCAGCCCGAAACAGGCGACCGAGGAGCGGTCGATGCGGGAGGGGTATGCCGGTGTCGGGCTGACCCTGGAGCATGTGGGGCGCCAGCACCGCATCGCCGAGATGGTCACGGGCGGGCCGGCCCAGCGGGCCGGTCTGCATGTGGGGGACTTGCTGCTGGCCATCGATGGCGAGAGCACCGTCCCCCTGACACCGGATGAGATTTCCGACCGGCTGCGCGGCCAGTCCGACACGGTGGTGCAACTCAGCATCGGCCCGTCCCTGCATCAGGCCCGGCAAGTGACGCTGCATCGCGCCTGGATCGTTCCCGATACCGTGAGCAGCGAGGTCATCGGTAAGGTCGGGCTGATCCGGATCAGCCGCTTCAACGCCTCCACCGCCGACGGGGTGCGGACGGCCGTGGCCCGGCTGCAGGCCCGCCTGGGCCGCGACGTCCATGGCTATATCCTGGATCTGCGCGGCAATCCCGGTGGCAAGCTGGACCAGGCCACCGCCGTGGCCGATCTGTTCCTGCGCGACGGTCGAATCATCAGCACCCGTGGCCGCCATCGCGGCAGCCTGCAGGAATTCGATGCCCATAGCGACGAGATCCTGGACGACAAGCCGCTGGTGGCGCTGATCGACGGACGCTCGGCCAGTGCAGCGGAAATCGTGGCGGCGGCCCTGCTGGACAGCGGCCGGGCCGTGCTGGTGGGCGCCTCCACCTTCGGCAAGGGCAGTGTCCAGACCGTCACCACCCTGCCGAACGGCGGGGAGCTGTTCCTCACCTGGTCGCGGATGTATGCGCCGAGCGGCTATACCCTGCACCGGCAGGGCGTGCAGCCCACCGTCTGCACCAGCAACGGCTTGCGCAGCGTGGATGAGGCCATGGCGTCCCTGCGTGCCAACCCGACGGTGCCGGCCTCGACCCTGGCCTTGTGGCGGATGCAGGCCCCCGAGAACGAAACGGCCCTGGCCGCCCTGCGCCAGACCTGCCCATGGAAGGAGCATGCTCCGACCCTGGATGTGGACATCGCCCGGGCGCTGCTGGACGATCCCCCCCTCTATAACCGCGCACTGGCCCGGTCGCGGACGAATATGGCGGAGCGCTAGACAGCTTTCTCCTTGACAGGGCGGCGCACATGACTAGATTGCCGCGCTACGCCGCAGCGATGCGGCACGGATTCGTAGTCACTTTTCGGCCGCGCGTGGTGCTGTGGCCGTAGCAAGGCCGCAGGTAGGGCAGGTATCATGGCGAAGCAGAATACCGTACTGATCAAGCTGGTGAGCTCCGCGGACACCGGCTTCTTCTATGTGAAGAAGAAGAACCCCCGCAAGACGACCGAGAAGCTTGAGTTCAACAAGTACGATCCGGTCGCGCGCAAGCACGTTCCGTTCAAGGAATCGAAGATGAAGTAAGCTCTGCGTTCCGCGAGCTTCTCACGATGAAAGGCCGCCCATCCGGGCGGCCTTTTTGTTTATGGCCTCGCGCCATCGGAGCGGCGTCCGCCATCCGGCCCGCATAGAAAAAACAGACCAGCAGAGTCTGAGCCATAGTCCGCCCGATTTGACCCACCGGCTCCGAACGGCCATTTTCATGACCACGCCCCGTAAACACCCGTCAATCATTCCCACAGGGAAGACAAGATGATGGCAGGGCAGTTTTAAAGTCTTTCCTTACGACACATTGATTATTAGACCTTCACGGGAGACACCGAGACATGACCCAGGATTCTGTCAATGTTTTGGATCAGGCGCGCAAGCACATTGAAGAAGCTCTGATCAAGAAGGCCGGCGAGGATGCCGGCTTCCGCGCACGCCTGCTGGCCAATCCCCATGCCGCCATCAAGGAGATGATCGGCATCGATCCCATCCCCGCCACCAAGCTGACGGTGGTCGAGGAGAAGCCCGGCGAAGTGGTCATTGTGCTGCCGGCGGCCCTGTCGAACGTGGAACTGCCGGACGATCTGCTGGACCTCGCCTCCGGCGGCACCAGCTTCAGCGCGTTCCTTCCAGCCGATTACTATATGAATCCTGAGAAGTATCGCCGGAAGAAGTAATCGGACAGCGGGACGTCACGCCTGCCGTTGGGAATGCCACCGACCATGGCCCGCCATGGATCGAGGTCGCGGCAGCCTCTGTGGGGTGGCAGTCCGATCGCAAGGCCGGGAAGGACAACACCGATGGGTCCTCCTCCCGGCCGGCTCCCAGGGTCTGCCGTGGCCTGCACGGGTTCGGCCCCGGGAATGCGTCAGCCCCCCTGCCGATCGGATGGCTTCGCCCCTTTCTTCATCGACCTTTTCAGAAGGACTGAACCGGATGAGCGGTATTTCTTCCGATGCGCTGCATCAGGCGCGCAAACACATCGAAGGCGCGCTGGTCAAGAAGGCCGGCGAGGATGCGGGCTTCCGCGCCCGCCTGCTGGCCAACCCCCATGCCGTCATCGACGAGCTGGTGGGCATGGACCCGATTCCCTCCACCAAAGTGACGGTGATCGAGGAAAAACCCGGTGAGGTGGTCATCGTGCTGCCGGCCGCCCTGTCGGGTGTGGAGCTGCCGGACGATCTGCTGGACCTTGCCTCCGGCGGCACCAGCTTCAGCGCGTTCATCCTCTATGGCCCGCCCTACCCCGACCGCAAGCCCAAGCGGGGCTGACCGCACTCTGCCGCCGGCAGCGATTTCCGCTGCCGGCGGTTCCCGGATCTGGCACAGACAGGTCCGTACCGTGACACGCAGCCGTCGCCATGATCCACGACCTGGTTATCCGCCGGATCCGCCCGGATGAAGCCGGCGTGTTCCGTGGCTTCACCTTCAAGACCTTCTCGGCTCTGCTCGCGCCGCCGGCCGTGCATGCCCCGGAACAGATCTGCCTTGGCGCCTGGGTCCAGGGCATTCCCGTCGGTCTGGCCCTTGCCGGTCCGGCCCTGTTGGCGCTTGGACGTTACCAGCTCTACTCGATCATGGTGGCCCCGGCTTGGCGCCGCCGGGGAATCGGGCGGGAACTGGTCCGGGCGGTCGCGGCTGAAACCGGGCGCCGCGGCGTCGCCACCCTGGCCACGGAATGGTCCGACCGGCTGCCCGGCGCCCACACGTTCGCGGCACTGCTGGCCGGTACGGGCTTCGGGGCACCGCAGGCGACCCTGCTGCGGGTCTCCGGACCGGTGGCCGCGGCAGAGCGGCTGTTCCGTCCGGGATTCGTTGATCGCATCCGGGCCGACGGGCTGCGGCTACGGTCCTGGCAGGACATCGGCCCGGCAGCGCAGGCATTGGCCGATACTCTGGAACGGACCGGCGGGATTCCCCCCTGGGCCAATCCCGTGTCCCAATGGCAGGAGTTGGCCCCCGACCTGTCGCTGGTCCTGACCGACACAGAAGGCAAGATCCAGGGCTGGATCATCTGCACAGCCCAGCGCGCTCTGAACCGCTGGGTCTTTCCCATCGGCTGGGTCTCCCCGGCCTATGCCAAGCGCGGCTGGCTGCTGGCCGGTGTGGCGGAGGCCGCCCGCCTGCTGATGGAGCGGTACGGTCCCGATGCACGCGTGGCCCTGGAAACCAGCCCCCATACCCCCGCCATGTGGCAGATCCTGGAACGGCAGTTCACGCCAGTGGCCCAATGGTCGGACCGCCTGCTTACCGCCTCTGTCACGGTCGACACGATGCAGCCCGCCGCGATGGAGACGACCGCGGCAGCCCCCGGATCCCCATAGAGACATCGCGCAGGCGCGCACGGCCCGAACAATGCCTGAGCGAACCGATCCGACCTAAGCCGCACCCGCGACGTCGGCCACCACCTTGTTGCGGCCCGAGCGCTTGGCCTGATAGAGGGCCACATCGGCGCGCCGCAGCAGACTTTCGCCGGTTTCCACATGCCCGTCGGGACCGGCTTCGGCCACGGCCACCCCGATGCTGATGGATACCCCGATCTCGCCGACGGGCGCCCCCACCTTGAACCCTTCGTCACTGATGCGGCTGCGCAGCCGCTCCGCCACCACCAGAGCCTGAGTCAGGTCGGTGTCCGGCATGACCACGACGAATTCCTCACCCCCCAGCCGCGCCACCAGATCGAAGTTGCGCAGATTGCGACCGGCCCGGCCGGCAACCTCCTTCAGCACCTCGTCGCCGATGGCATGACCATAGCTGTCATTGACCAGCTTGAAATGGTCGATGTCGAACAGCAGGGCCGCCACCGGCTTGGCATTCTCGCGGCCACGGTCGAGCAGGCGCGGCAGATGGGCCGAAAGATAGCGGCGGTTGAACAGGCCGGTCAGGCTGTCGGTCAGCGCCAGGCTGAGGCTCTGTTCGTAATTGGCACGCAGCCGATCCTGGTAACGCTTGCGCCGGACCTGGGTCCGGGCCCTGGCCAGCAGCTCGTTGCGGTCGATCGGTTTGATCAGATAGTCGTTGGCGCCGAGTTCGAGCCCCTTGGCCACCCGGTCCATGTCGGCCTCGTCCGCCAGCAGCAGCACCGGCGCCTGCCGGGTGCGCTCGTGGCTGCGCAGCTGCGAACACAGACGCAGGCCATCCTCGCGCAGCAGGGTCAGGCTGACGATGATCAGCTCGAACTCCTCCTGCTGCGCCCGCTCCAGGGCAGCACCACAACTCTCCAGCGCCACCACGCTGCTGCGGTCCCGGGCCAGCGTCTCGCCGATCTTGTCACGGTCGATGGCGCTGTCTTCCACCACCAGAATCCGCGCGCCCTCGGCCGACTGGGTCTGCACGGAGTCGGTCGAGACCAGCACCCCCAATTGTCCCGAGGTGCTTTCGCGCAGGCGCCACTCGTCCATCATCATCTTCAGCCGCACCAGCGAGCGGACGCGGGCGAACAGGGCCACATCGTTGACCGGCTTGGTCAGGAAATCGTCCGCCCCGGCCTCCAGGCCGCGCACCCGGTCGGCAGCGTCGGACAGGGCTGTGACCATGACCACCGGGATATGCATGATGGCGGGATCGGAACGGATGCGCTCACAGACCTCGAACCCGTCCATGCCCGGCATCATCACGTCGAGAAGAACGATGTCCGGCTGGTGATCCCGGATTCGGTCCAATGCCTCCGGCCCGCTGCTGGCGGTGATGACATCGAAGTACTCCCGCGTCAGCTTGGCGGCGAGCAGCTTCACATTGGGAAGGACGTCATCTACGACCAGAACCCGTGCCGACATGTGTGCTCTTACCTATCGGCCCGGTCCAGGCCGGGCTCATCCAAGAAATTGTCCAATCGTCTGCAGAAAGCCTGCCACCGAGATGGGCTTGGCGATATACCCCTCGCACCCGCCCTGGCGGATCTTTTCCTCATCCCCTTTCATGGCAAAAGCAGTGACGGCGACCACAGGGATGCCCCGCAGCTCGTCATCCTCTTTGATCCATTTGGTGACTTCAAGGCCGGATACCTCCGGCAGTTGAATATCCATCAGGATGAGGTCCGGGCGGTGCTCACGCGCCAGGCGCAGGGCATCCATCCCATCCTTGGTCTGTAGTGTGCGGTAGCCGTGAGCCTCCAGGAGATCGTGGAAGAGCTTCATGTTCAGCTCATTGTCCTCGACGATCAGCACCCGCTTGCAGGGAGCTGTTTCGACGGACGCAGAGCCAGCCCTTGAAATGTCGGCACACATTACGATGCTCCCGGACCCCACACAACAGGGACGGAACGGCCATGGCACTTCGCCCCGACCATCCCGTGCGCTACATTCCAGTGATAGCGCCCAAACGTTAAACGCGCCTTACCCCTTTTGAGCGGAACGAACCGACCGTATCCCGGTCTGGATGCCACCGGGCTGAGCCGGGTCCCACGAGGCCGGATCCAATCGAGCAACCCCATGTCGACTTCGCCGGTAAACGCGACCGATCCCAGCCGGAACTGCCTGTGCCGGACCTGCGGGCGCCTGTTGCCGTCCGGCACCCGGCGCTGCCCGGCCTGTGCCGGCACCCGCATCCTGTCGCACCCTGACGTGCAGGGGTTGGGCATCGCCCATCTGGACTGCGATTCCTTCTATGCCAGTGTGGAGAAGCGGGACGATCCGACCCTGCGCGACCAGCCCGTGATCGTCGGCGGCGGACAGCGCGGCGTGGTGTCCGCCTGCTGCTACGTGGCCCGCATGTATGGCGTGCGCTCGGCCATGCCGATGTTCAAGGCCCGCCAACTCTGTCCCGATGCCGTCGTCATCCGGCCGGACATGCGAAAATATGCCGCTGTCGGCCGGCAAGTGCGGCGGTTACTGGAGTCGGCCACTCCCCTGGTCGAACCCCTGTCCATCGACGAGGCCTTCCTCGACTTGACAGGCACCGAGCAACTGCATGGCGGCAGCCCGGCCCAGACCCTGATCCGGCTGGTCCGGCGCATTGAAACGGAGATCGGCATCACCGCCTCGGTTGGACTGTCCTACAACAAGTTCCTGGCCAAGGTGGCCTCGGACCTGGACAAGCCGCGGGGATTCGCCGTCATCGGCCGGGCCGACGCCCTGTCCTTCCTGGAGGGCAAGCCCGTCTCCATCATCTGGGGCGTGGGCCGGGCCTTGCAGAAGAGGCTGGAGGCCGACGGGATACGGACAGTGGGCCAGTTGCGGGACAGCGATCCGCTGCTGCTGATGCGGCGCTACGGGACCATCGGGCAGAGGCTCTGGCACTTCGCCCGCGGCGAAGACAACCGGACCGTCACGCCGAACGCTCCGGCCAAGAGCATCTCGGCGGAAACCACCTTCGACCGCGACCTCTCGGACGGCGATGCGCTGCGCCGGGCCCTGTGGCCGCTGGCGGAGACCGTGGCCCGGCGGCTGAAGGCCGCCGATCTGGCCGGCCTTACCGTGACGCTGAAGCTGAAATCCGCCGACTTCCACCTGCGCAGCCGCAGCCACCGCCTGCCGTCGCCGACCCAACTGGCCGACCGTCTCTATCAGATGGGGTGCGACCTGCTGCGGCCGGAACTGGACGGGACACCGTTCCGCCTGATCGGCATCGGCTGCGCCGACCTGCGTTCCGGCGCCGATGCCGATCCGCCCGATCTGGCCGATCCGGACCTGGCCCGGCGCAAGCGGGTGGAACAGGTCATCGATCAGGTGCGCGCCAAGCTGGGAACCGGTGCCATCCTGAAAGGGCGCGGCCTGGGCGCCCGCAGCCCCCGTGGGCCGGACAGCGCCGATGATGGGACCACGGACGAGGAGGAGTGAGGTTCAGCAGGGCGGCTTCGGTGCCGCTTCCAGGCTCTCCAGCCGCACATCCACCTTGAAGTCGCCATAGTCGATCTGCATCGAGCGGACGACGCCATTTTCCAGAAGGGTCAGATTGGACTCATACTCCGGCAGAGGCTCCCGGGAGTCGGTCGGGAAAAAGGCCATGTAGACCCGGTGCGCCCTGGCCTGCAGCAGGTCCGTCCCTTTGACGTCGGCCGGTGCCGGCGTCACCATTCTGCCCAGCAGGGCGCCGACATCGCTGGCCCCCTCGGCTTCTGCCCCGTCGAACACCGGCGCCGAGACATACAGGCCCGGCTGCCCCCGGGACAGCAGGTGGAGCGTGTGGGCCGTGGGGAACATGGTGCCGGGCTTCAGCGTCACCTCGTGCGGTTCCGGCAGCACATAGCGGGCCGTCCCGCCCTTGTCGCCGTCCAGCCTGGCTTCGCCCTTCAGCTCCTCATCCAGCTCGCCGTTGGTGCTCTTGCGCACATTGAAGCGATAGGCGCGGCCGTCCTTGGATTCCCAGGTCACATAGCTGGTGTTGAGATCGACCTGCTCCCCCTCGGCGTAGGTGAATTTCACCTGGAAACGCTGCTCGATGGTCCAGGCATCGCAGGCGTCGGCCCAGGTGAAGGTCATGCTGCCGTCGACCCCGGCCACCGAACTCTGAGAGCGGGCATTGGCCAGGCTCAGCTTGTAGGTGGCTTGATGCGGCGCGATGGTAACGACAGCGGCCTGGACGGTGGACGGCAACAGCAGGGCGGCCGCCACCACAAGGCACCGAAGGCCGGCCGCGGCGGAAGAAGCGGGTTTCATCTCGGACACGCGGAACCATCGGGCAGCGGGAACGGTCGGTCATTGTCCCTGATCCCCGGTACGACGCAAGGGAATTTGCGCGAATGCACCGGAACGGGTACCGCCAACCGCAGCCCCCATCCCGGCAACACTTGCCGGCGGCCGGCAGTTTCTACCCGGCCGCCCGGGGCACCGACTCGGCCAGCGGCCATGCATATCCTAGTGTGCGCGGCAGAAAGATTGCATTTTAGCTTTGGCATGTCGTTTGCGACGTCCGATCGGCAGACGTTTCGATCAGGAGCTCGGACATGGGTCCGCTGGATGTCGCCATTGCCCCCCTGCTCACCGGTTCACCGGGCATTCCCCTGGATGCGCCGTTGGCCCGAACCCGCCCCAGCCTGTCGGAAGGAAGCCGCCTGCGCCTCGCCATCCGCCAGTTGCGGGAGGCCGAAGCGCTGATCGCCCGGCAGCAGGCGCGGATCACCGAACTGGAGAAGCTGTCCACCACCGACGTGCTGACCGGCCTGTTGAACCGCCGCGGCTTCGCCGAGGCGTTCCAGCGTGTACTGGCCGACGCGCGCCGCAGCCAGCGCGGTGGCGCCCTGATCTTCGTCGATCTCGATGGATTCAAGGCCATCAATGACCGCAACGGCCACGCCTGCGGCGATGCCTATCTGCAAAGGGCGGCCACGGTCCTGCGCGATCATGTCCGGGGACACGATCTGGTGGCGCGGCTGGGGGGAGACGAGTTCGCCGTGGTGCTGACCGGCAGCACCCCCGCCGCCGCGCGCTCCCGCGCCACCCATCTCGCCGCCCTGTTCCACGGCCGGACCTGCTGCTGGCAGGGCGAGGCCCTGCCATTGCGGGCCAGTTTCGGCCTCCAGCCCTTTGCGCCCGGTGACGCCGTCGACGCGGTTCTGGCGGCGGCCGACGCCGCCATGTACCGGATGAAGCAGGCCCGCCGGGCCATCGCCTGATCCGGCCCGGCACAAGAAAACGCCGCCCGGATCGTCTCCGGGCGGCGTTCGTGCGTCCACCGGTACCCTTGCTGTCAGGCCGTGGCCTTCTTCGGCAGGTCGAGCTTGATATGCAGCTCTTTCAGCCGGTCCGGCGTGACCGTGTTCGGCGCCTGCATCAGCAGATCCTCGGCCCGCTGGTTCAGCGGGAAGACGATGACCTCGCGGATGTTCGGCTCGTCGGCCAGCAGCATGACCATACGGTCGATGCCCGGGGCCGAGCCGCCGTGCGGCGGGGCGCCCAGCTTGAACGCCGACAGCATGCCGCCGAACTTGGCCTCCAGCACCTCCGGCGGATAGCCGGCGATCTCGAAGGCCTTGTACATGATCTCCGGCATGTGGTTCCGGATGGCGCCCGACGACAGTTCCACGCCGTTGCAGACGATGTCGTACTGGTAGGCCTTGATGGTCAGCGGATCGCGGTTCAGCAGCGCGTCCAGACCGCCCTGGGGCATGCTGAACGGGTTGTGGCTGAAATCGACCTTCTTGCGCTCCTCGTCATACTCGAACATCGGGAAGTCGACGATCCAGCAGAACTCGAAGCGGTTCTTGTCGATCAGATCCAGGCGGTTGGCGATCTCCGTGCGGGCCAGACCGGCCAGCTTGGCGGCCGGGCCGGCCTGATCGCAGACGAAGAACACGGCATCGCCGTCCTGGCAGCCGGTCAGGCCGCGCAAGGCCCCCTGGGCCGCCTCCGGCACGAACTTGGCGATGGGGCCGGCACCGGCGCCGTCCTTGAACAGGATGTAGCCGAGGCCTGGAGCGCCCAGGCCGCGGGCCCAGTCGTTGAGCTTGTCGAAGAAGCTGCGCGGCTGCTCGGCCACGGCCGGCACGCGGATGGCGCGCACCACCCCGCCCTTCTCCACCACGCCCTTGAAGGCCTTGAACTCCACATCGTCACGCGTGAACACGGACGTCACGTCGGTGATCAGCAGCGGGTTGCGCAGATCCGGCTTGTCGGAGCCGTATTTCAGCATCGCCTCGTCATAGGGGATGCGGACGAAGGGATAGGCGCTGACCGACTTCTTGGTGCCGGTGAAGCCGCTGAACTCCTCGAAGATGCCGTGGATCACCGGCTCGATGGCGGCGAACACGTCCTCCTGGGTGACGAAGCTCATCTCGAAGTCGAGCTGGTAGAACTCGCCCGGCGAGCGGTCGGCGCGGCTGTCCTCGTCACGGAAACAGGGGGCGATCTGGAAATAGCGGTCGAAGCCCGACACCATCAGCAGCTGCTTGAACTGCTGCGGCGCCTGGGGCAGCGCGTAGAACTTGCCGGGATGGTTGCGCGACGGCACCAGGAAGTCGCGCGCGCCCTCGGGGCTGCTGGCCGTCAGGATCGGGGTCTGGAACTCGACGAAGCCCTGCTCGATCATGCGGCGGCGGGCCGAGGCGATGACATGGCTGCGCAGCAGGATGTTGCGCTGCATCTTCTCGCGGCGCAGATCCAGGAAGCGGTAGCGCAGGCGGAACTCCTCGCCGGCATCCTGTTCGCTGTTGACCTGCAGCGGCAGCGGATCGGCGACCGACTGCACGGCCAGATCCTGCACCTGCACTTCGATATGGCCGGTCGGCAGCTTGTCGTTGATGGTCTCGGCCGTGCGCTTCACCACCTTGCCGGTCACGGTGATGACCGACTCCAGGCGCAGACCCTCGGCGGTCTTGAAGTGGGGACCGGAAATGTCCAGCACGCACTGGGTGATGCCGTAATGGTCCCGCAGGTCCACGAACAGCAGCTGCCCATGGTCGCGCTTGCGGTGAATCCAGCCGGACAGGCGGACGATCTCGCCGGCATTCTCCTGCCGGAGCTGGCCACAATTATGAGTGCGGTACTGGTGCATCGTCGGGACCGATCTCGAGAAAAGGCAAGGTGGCCCGCGGTCCTCCGACCGCAGGCAATGGTGCGCAACACCGCACGGAACCGCCGATCTTGTCAAGGTGCCGCTGGCGCAGCGATTTCATACCTCGTCGCGCCAGCGGGCGATGATGCGGGCCAGCGTGCCGTCCTGGCGGATCATCTCCAGGCCCTGGGCGAGGCGTGCCGCCTTCTCCTCCCGCCCCCGTGGCAGTGCGATGTAGCGGGGGACTTCGGCCAGCACCGTGGGCAGGAAACGGATACGGTCGCCGAGTCCCTCCCGCCGGGCCACCCAGGCCAGGGCCACGCGATCCCCCACCACCGCATCGACCCCGCCGGTCACCAGCTTGCGCAGCGACTGGGCGACGGAAACGGACTCCTCGCGGGTGAAGCCTCTGGCCGCATCGAAATCCGGCGTATAAAGAAAACCGCGCACGGTGCCCACGGTGCGCCCATGCAGGCTGTCGAGTCCGCTGAAGACGAGGCGGCTCTCCTTCGGGACCGCCAGCACCGTCTGGCCGGTCCGGAAGGGACCGACCATCAGATACCGCTCGAACCGGGCCGGAACACCGACCATCTGCACCACGACATCGGCGTCGCCACGATCAAGAGCAGCCAGGACCCGCGGCCAGGGCAGGGTCCGGAATTCCCAGTCGACCCCGATCCGGCCCAATATGGCCTGCACGATCTCCAGATCCATGCCGGAGAAGCGATCACCATCGCGGAAATTATAGGGCGGGAAGGTATCGTCGAAATAGACGGACCAGCGCTCCCGCGCCAATGTCCGCCGCCCCATCAGCAGTCCGCCGCAAAGGGCGGCCAGACCACCCAGGACACGCCGCCGCCTTACGTCGCTCATCCCCCCGCCACACTCCATCCGGCCTGACAACCCACCGCATACAGGTATAACTTTTCCGGCTTTTTTAGCAAAGCCGCTTGCCGCCCGTGTCGAGAGACCCTTGGTTCCCCGGCACCGGGTCGTGTATCTACGGGGAACCATGACTCTGATCACCACCACCGACGCTCTCACCGCCTTCATCCGCAGCCTTCAGGGTGCCGACTACGTCACCGTCGACACCGAGTTCATGCGAGAGAAGACCTATTGGCCTCAGCTCTGCCTGGTCCAGGTGGCCGGCCCCGAGGCCGCCGCCGCCATCGACCCGCTGGCACCGGGCATGGACCTGACGCCGCTGTTCGAGCTGATGGACGATCCGTCGGTGCTGAAGGTGTTCCATGCCGCCCGCCAGGATGTGGAGATCTTCTTCCACCTGACCGGCAAGATCCCCACGCCACTGTTCGATACCCAGGTGGCGGCCATGGTCTGCGGCTTCGGTGATTCCGTGGGCTATGAAACGCTGATCACCAAGCTGACCCCGGCCCGCATCGACAAATCCAGCCGCTTCACCGACTGGTCGCAGCGCCCCCTGACCGACCGGCAGCTGCAATATGCGCTGTCGGATGTGACGCATCTGCGCCCGGCCTTCGAGAAGCTGCGCAAGCGCCTGGCCAAGACCGGGCGGGAACACTGGCTGACCGACGAGATGGCGGTTCTGACCGACCCGGCCACCTATACGCTGACGCCGGAGGATTCCTGGAAGCGGCTGAAGGTGCGCACGGAGAAGCCGCGGTTCCTGGCCATCCTCAAGGAGGTGGCGGCCTGGCGCGAGCGCGAGGCCCAGCGCAAGGATCTGCCGCGCCAGCGCGTGCTGCGCGACGAGGCACTGGTGGAGATCGCCGCCCACGCCCCGGCCACCCCGGACCAGCTGGCCCGCACCCGCGGCCTGGGCGAGAATCTGGCGCGCGGCCGCTATGGCACCGAGCTGCTGGCGACGGTGCAGACGGCCCTGGCCATTCCGGACAGCCAGCTGCCGCGCCCCGAGCCGCGGGTCGAGCCGGCACCGGGCATCGCCCCCATCGTCGAGCTTCTGCGCGTGCTGCTGAAGATGGTCTGCGACGAGAGCGAGGTGGCCAGCCGGCTGGTGGCCAATGCCGCCGACCTGGAGGCCATCGCCGGTGACGATGAGGCCGATGTGCCGGCCCTGCGCGGCTGGCGGCGGGAGCTGTTCGGCGAAGCCGCCCTGCGGCTGAAGCAGGGCCAGCTGGCGCTGGCCATCGCCGGCAAGAAGGTCAAGCTGGTGGAACTGGGAAACTGAAGCCGGAGGCCGCCGGCATCCGGCGAGATGAGTCACTCACGACGTCACGGTCCGAAGGGGACCACCTCCACCCGGCCGGCCTCGGCGGTGAGGAAGCTGCCCTCCGGCACTTCCGTCCAGGTATTGGCATCCTCGTCCAGCGGCTCCGACAGCACCAGCACGCCGTCGCTGCCGCGGGCGAAGCGCACCGTGCCCTGGGAGCATTCGGCCACGCTGCCATGGGCCCAGTACAGGCTGGGCGACTTGCCGTCGCTGGACCAGCGCACGGCGTTGATGCGGCGCCCGTCGGTATAGGCTGCCGTCATGCGGAACGGTTCGCGCACCCCCTCCTCCCGCATCAGGCCGAGGATGGTGGCCAGCATGCGCCGGAATGCCCCCATGGGGTCGTCAGCCAGCCCGTCGCCCAGGGCCAGATAGAACAGGGCCTCGCTGTCGGTCGAGCCCTCCCGGTGCTTGTAGAGGCGTTTGTCGATGCGCCGCTCCACCCCCTGGCGCAGATCGGACCAGCCGCCGACCTGGCCATTGTGCATGAACAGCGACCGGTCATAGCGGAAGGGATGGCAGTTCAGCCGGGCCGTGGCCGGACCTGTGGAGGCACGCACATGGGCGAAGAACAGGGGGGAGCGGATCTGCTCTGCCAGGGAGCGCAGATTGGCATCGTTCCAGGCCGGCATGGTGTCCCGGTAGAGGCCGGGGCGCGGCAGGTCGCCATACCAGCCCAGGCCGAACCCGTCGCCATTGGTGGGGGCGACGCTGCGCTGGGCCGACAGGGACTGGCGGATCAGCGAATTGCACGGCTTGAACAGCAGCGTGTCCATGGCGATCGGTTCACCGCCATAGGCGAGCCACCGGCACATCGCATCATCCTTTCGCAACCCACATCGACCAAGCCAGCCTAGACAGGCTGATGTGGCGGAACAAGGGCGCAAGCAACAGCGGTCCCGGCTGCCCCGCATTGTCCTGCCCGGATCGTGCCCCGGCGCCCCCGCTCCTTTCCGGCCCTCCGGCACTTTCTCGCGGCTGAACTGTTGATCTTTGTGAAGCCGCCACAGCGCGGCTGTTGCAAAGGAGCAGATCATGGCGAATGAAGACAAGATCCGCGGTCGCGGCCAGGAACTGAAGGGCGATGTGAAGCAAACGGCCGGCGACGCTCTGGGCAATGACGATCTCCGCCGTGAAGGTACGACCGACAAGGCCAAGGGCAAGGTCAACCAGGTCAAAGGGGACGTGAAGGACGCCATCGACGATCTGAAGCGCTGAACCGCCAGCCATGGTGCTGACGGCAGAGACCGTTGGAGACAGCCTGCCCTCGCCCGGCCGCCTTTTGCGGCCGGGCGAAACCTGTTGGCGGCTGGAGCGGGCCGAGCGCATGGCGGTCATCGTCGATGCCGCCGATTACTTCGCCACCGTCCGCGACGCGCTATTGCAGGCCCGGCATCAGGTTCTGTTGATCGCCTGGGACTTCGACACGCGGATCAAACTGGTTCCCGGTTCACCAAGGAATGGCATCCCACGGCGACTGGGGCCGTTCCTGACCTGGCTGGTGCGCCGTCGCCCCGACCTGCACATCCATGTGCTGAAATGGCGCCTGAGCGCGGTCAGCGGCGCCTGGAGGGGTATGCTTCCCCTGACGCTGTTGAACTGGCGCGGTGAATCCCGGCTGGAATACCGCTTGGCGGCCGACCATCCCCTCGGCGCCTGCCACCATCAGAAGATCGTCGTCATCGACGATGCCCTGGCCTTCTGCGGCGGGATCGACATGACGGCCGACCGCTGGGACACCCGCGCGCATCTTGATCAGGATCGTCGCCGCCGCCGCCCCAGCGGACTGCGCTATGAACCGTTCCACGACATAACGGCCGCTGTGGACGGCGATGCGGCCCGGTCGTTGGGCGATCTGGCCCGCGGGCGCTGGCGCAGCGCCACCGGCGTTGATCTGCCGGTTCCACCACCGGGACCGGACCTCTGGCCCCAGCGTCTGACACCGTTGCTGCGCCGGGTCGATGTCGGTATCGCCCGCACGCAGCCGGCCCATGACGGGCAGGACGCCGCACATGAAGTAGAGGCATTGTGGCTGGCGGCCATCGCCGGCGCCCGGCGCCGCATCTATATCGAATCCCAGTATTTCGCCTCCCGCCTGATCGCACGCGCGCTGCTCGACCGGCTGGCCGATCCGAACGGGCCGGAGATCGTGGTCATCAACCCGACCGACGCCCACGACTGGCTGGAGCAGCAGGCCATGGGGCGGGCACGCGACCATATCCTGTCCGCCCTGCGCGCCGCGGACACCGGCGGCCGCTTCGCCATCTATGCGCCGGTGACAGCCCGGGGGCGGCGCATCTATGTGCATGCCAAATTGCTGATGGTGGATGACCGTATCCTCCGCATCGGCTCCTCCAACATCAACAACCGTTCCATGGGTCTGGACACCGAGTGCGATCTGGCGGTGGAACCCGGTCCGACACAGGCCCTGACGACGGTGCGCCAGGGGCTGGTGGCGGAACATCTGGGCTGCATGCCCGAGGAGGTGGCGCGGCTGGAGGCGCAGACCGGATCGCTGGTCGCCAGCATCGAGCAGTTGCGCCAGAGGCCCGGCAGAACCCTGCGCCCGCTGGACGCAAAGCCGGTCACCGCCGCCGACGCCTTCGTCGTCGAGCGCGAACTGCTGGACCCGGAACGCCCGCGCTGGCCGTTCCAATCGCTGCTGCACCGGGTGGACTGGTCCTGGCTGCGGCATCACGGGCAGCGCCGTCCGCGCTGATCCGGAACCCGGTTATGGCCCCGCCTGCCAGGGCAGCGCAGCAGACAGCGTGATTCTTCTGCAACACCGGGAGCAAATCCGGCAAAATTTGCCCACTTGATTAAGACCCCCTTCATCCATTCGGTGCATCTTACCTCGAAAAGGCAGGTAAACCCTTGTAGACTCGCGCTGCTTGGGCATCGCGACGTGGGAGCAGCACCCGTGGAGTCGTTTCTGCAGACCTTGCGGAATCTCGGCACCGCCCGTCTGGCGGGCATCGGTGCCGCCGTTCTGGTGACGATCGGCATCATCGGCTATGCCGCGTCGCAATGGTCGACGCCGGACATGGCGCTGCTTTACGGCGATCTCAGCCCGTCCGATGGCGGCGCCATCGTCCAGCAGCTGGAGCAGCAGCAGATCCCCTACCGGGCCAGCCCGGATGGCACCCGCATCGAAGTCCCCTCCGATCAGGTGGGGCGGCTGCGCATGGTGCTGGCCCAGCAGGGCATTCCCACCGGCGGCACGGTGGGCAACGAGATCTTCAACCAGCCGGAAAGTCTGGGCACCACGGCCTTCATGCAGAATGTGCAGCAGCTGCGGGCCAAGGAAGGCGAGCTGGTCAAATCCATCCAGACGCTGCAGCCGGTCATGACCGCCCGCGTACATCTGGTGCTGCCCAAGCGCGAGCTGTTCGCCCGCCAGTCCCAGACCGCCACCGCCAGCGTGCTGTTGAAGCTGCGGCCGGGCCATGCGCTGAAGAAGGAACAGGTGGTGGCGATCCAGACCCTGGTCGCCGCCGCCGTGCCACAGCTGGAGCCGGGCAACGTCTCCATCATCGACGACAAGGGCAATCTGCTGTCGCGCGGGCTGCAGGCCAATTCCGCCGAAGCGCTGGTGGCCAACGCCGAGGAAAAGCGGCTGCAGCGGGAACAGCAACTGACCCAGACCGTGGAAGAGCTGCTGGGCCGCACCGTGGGCCAGGGCCGGGTGCAGGCGCGCGTGTCGGTGGAGATGGATTTCGATCGCATCACCACCAACAGCGAGATCTTCGATCCCGACAGCCAGGTGGTCCGCGGCACCCAGACCGTCAATGAAAGCAGCGAAGCCCAGAACAAGGATGGCGTCGATCCCGTGACCGTGGCCAACAACCTGCCCACGGCCAACGCCGCCGCCAATGCCGCGACCGGCGGCTCCAATGAGAAGCGGAACCGCACCGAAGAGACCGTCAATTACGAGATCAACAAGACGGTCAAGGTGCATGAGCGCGAAACGGGGCAGGTCCGCCGCCTGTCGGTGGCCGTCCTGGTGGATGGCAACTACACCCCGGGCAAGGACGGCGAACAGCCCACCTATCAGCCGCGCAACCAGCAGGATCTGGACCAGCTGCGCCGTCTGGTGGAATCCGCCATCGGCTTCGATGCCGCCCGCGGCGATACCGTCGAAGTCGTCAACATGCAGTTCTCCCGTCCCGACGACATCAGCGCCACCGACGACACCATCCTGGGGCTGGCCCGCGAGGATGTGGTGCGCATCGCCCAGACCATCATCCTGGCCATCGTCGTCATCCTGGTCATCGTCCTGATCATCAAGCCGCTGGTGGCCCGTGCCCTGGACAGGACGCCGCAGCTGGAAGACGAGGTCGATCTGCTGGCCGACGGCAGCGGGGCCATGCCACAGCTGGCCGGCCCTGGCGGCGGCGCCCTGGCCCGCGAACTGGCCATGGAAGCGGCCCAGGCCAACGAGGAGCTGGAGCAGATGATCGACATCAACCGCGTCGACGGCCGCGTCCGCGCCTCGTCGTTGCGCAAGGTCGGCGAGATCGTGGAGAAGCATCCCGAGGAAGCCGTCTCCATCATCCGCAACTGGCTCTACCAGGAAAGCTGAGGGGCCGGCCGTGCCACTGATCCGCAAATTCCAGTTCGACCAGTCCTTCGATGAAGGCGCCGACCTGCTGCCTCCCCCGGCAGCGGAACCCGAGATCATGGCGCCGCCCGAACCGCCGCCACCGCCGGAACCCAGCTTCACCCTGTCCGAGGTGCAGGAGCAGATCCGTCAGGCCAGCGCCGCCGCCCATGCGGCCGGTGTCGAGGAAGGCCGGGTCCGGGGCCGCACCGAAGCCGAAACCGAGACGAGCCAGGCTCTGGCCGCAGCACTGGGCCGGGTGCAGCAGTCCCTTGGCGCCCTGATGCAGGCGCAGTCGGACGAAATGGCCCTGCGCCGCGACAACACGGTCCGCATCGCCCTGGGCGCCGTGGCCAAGCTGCTGCCCGCCTATGTGCAGCAGCACGGGCTGGCCGAGGTGGAGGCTGTGGTCGGCACCTTCCTCGGCGAGCTGGCCGACGAACCCAAGCTGACCATCCGTGTGCATGGGCAATGGCTGGAGGCGTTGCGCGCCAACATCGACGCCCTGGCCACGCGCCAGGGTTTCGGCGGCAGCGTCAGCGTTCTGGCCGACCCGAAGCTGGGGCCGCTGGACGTCAAGGCCGACTGGGGCACCGGCGGCGCCGAGCGTGACGTCACCCGGCTCTGGGCCGATATCGACCGGATCGCCGGCAGCCTGCTGGGGGGACGCACCCCCTTCGCCGGTTCCTAAGACAGCGCAGCCAGGATCACCGCCATGGCAAACGACATGAGCCTCAACGAGTTCGATGCCGGCTCCGGCAAGGGGACCGAGCTGGACATCACGCCGGTGATCAAGGACCTGGAATCGGTCTATGACATCCCGGTGCAGATCTCGGCCGTGCTGGGCAAATGCACCATGCAGGTCAGCCAGCTGATGAAGCTGGGCCGCGGCTCGGTGGTGGAACTGGACCGCAAGGTGGGCGAGGCCATCGACATCTATGTCAACAACCGGCTGGTGGCCCGCGGCGAGGTCGTGGTGGTCGAGGACCGGCTGGGCGTGACCATGACCGAAATCATCAAGACCGACCGGTCGTGACGGGCTGCTGATGGATGATCATCCCGCCACCTCCCGCGCCAGGGCCGCCATGCCCGGACCCGTGTCGGTCATGCCGACGCCGGTGCCGGCATCGCCGGACATGCTGCCGCCCCTGGAGCGGCGGCTGGACCTGACCGTGGTGCTGGGTCTGGGGTCGGCCGCCCTGCTGCTGCTGGCGGCCCTGGCCATGGGGGGCGGTCCCGGCGCCTTTCTGAACCTGCCGTCCATACTGATCGTGCTGGGCGGTACCGCCGCGGTCACCGTCGTCTCCTTCTCCTGGCACGATGTCATGGCGTCCTGGCGTGCCCTGGGCCGCACCGTGCGGACCGGAAGCGCCGAGCCGCAGGATGCCGCCCTGGCGGCGCTGGACATCGCCGACCATGCCCGCCGCAACGGGCCGCTGTCGCTGCAGCCGCTGCTGCAGCCGGCCGCCGACGAGCCGGTGCTGGCCCGTGCCCTGGATCTCATCGTCGACTCGCTGCCGGCCGACAAGATCGAACGCATCCTGCGCACCGAGATCGAGGCCAACCAGGCCCGTGCCCGCATTGCCGCCGCCCTGTTGCGCCGTGGCGCGGAGGTGGCTCCGGCCATGGGGCTGATCGGCACCCTGGTCGGTCTGGTGCAGATGCTGGGCAGCCTCAACGACCCGGCGAAGATCGGCCCGGCCATGGCCGTGGCCCTGCTGACCACCTTCTATGGCGCCATCCTCGGCAGCGTGGTGCTGTCGCCGCTGGCTGCCAAGGTGGAGCGCAATGCCGAACACCAAGCCCTGGTGGAGGGGATCTACCTGCTGACCGCCGGATCGGTGGCACGGCAGGAGAATCCCCGCCATCTGGAGATCCTGATCAACACCGTGCTGCCCCCGGACCTCCGGGTCAGCGCGTATGACTGACTGGGGTCCGGACCCGTGACCGGACCCGGAAGAGGGTATGAGCGATGCGTCTGCTGATCGTTGGAACGCTCGAAGGCTATATCAGTGCGGCCGGCAAGATCGCGCTCCAGAAAGGGGCGAAGGTCGCGCACACCGACAGCATCGACGGCGCCATGACCGCCCTGCGCAGCGGCCAGGGTGCCGATCTGGTCATGGTCGACGTCAAGCTGGATGTGGGCCTGCTGATCGAGGCGCTGAAAGCGGAACGCTTCGCCGTGCCGGTGGTGGCCTGCGGTGTCGGCACCGACGCCCAGTCGGCGGTCAAGGCCATCCGCGCCGGCGCCAAGGAGTACATCCCCCTGCCCCCGGATGCCGCCCTGATCGCCGCGGTGCTGGAGGCGGTGGCGGAGGAAAGCCATGCCATGGTCAGTCACGACCCGGCCATGGCCGTGACCCTGCGCATGGCCGAACAGATCGCCCCGTCCGACGCCAGCGTGCTGATCACCGGCGAGAGCGGCACCGGCAAGGAGCTGATGGCCCGCTTCATCCATCGCAAATCGCGCCGGGCCAACGGCCCCTTCATCAGCGTCAACTGTGCCGCCATCCCCGAGAACCTGCTGGAATCCGAGCTGTTCGGCCATGAAAAGGGCGCCTTCACCGGTGCCGTCAGCCGCCGCATCGGCAAGTTCGAGGAGGCCAATGGCGGCACGCTGCTGCTGGACGAGATCAGCGAGATGGATCTGCGCCTGCAGGCCAAGCTGCTGCGCGCCATCCAGGAACGGGTCATCGACCGGGTCGGCGGCAGCCAGCCGGTGAAGGTGGACATCCGCATCCTCGCCACCTCCAACCGTGACATGCTGGCCGAGGCCAAGGCCGGCAAGTTCCGCGAGGATCTGTATTTCCGCCTCAACGTGGTGAATCTGGCCCTGCCGCCGCTGCGCGAGCGGCCGCAGGACATCGCCCTGCTGGCCCAGCATTTCGCCCGCAAATATTCGGAGGCCAACGGCCTGCCGGAACGCAGCGTCGGGCCGGCGGCCATGGCCATGCTGCAAGCCCATTACTGGCGCGGCAATGTGCGCGAGTTGGAGAACACGCTGCACCGCGCCGTGCTGCTGTCGCGCGGCACCGAGATCGGACCGGAGGCGGTGCTGCTGACCGGCGCCGAGCCGGCCCCGCCGCCCGCCGCCCCCACCCTGGCCCCGGCCGCGGCCCGGGCCAGCGCCACCTATGCCGGTGCCGCCGCGGCCTATGGCGGCGCGGCGCCGGGCCATGCGGGCGCCCCCGCCGGCGGCACGCAGGCGCTGGTCGGACGCACCGTGGCCGAGGTGGAGCGCGACCTCATCCTCGATACCCTTCGGCATACCTTGGGCAACCGCACCCATGCCGCCAACATCCTGGGCATCTCCATCCGCACGCTGCGCAACAAGCTGAAGGAATATTCCGACGATGGTATCCCCGTGCCGCCCGCCGGCGGCCTGGATGCCGCCACCGCCTGAGACAATCCGACCTGTTATCCCCTACTCCCCTAGCCCCTGACTGCCGGCCCCGATGACCGACCAGACGCAGACCAACAGCAATCTTGCCTCCGGGATGGACGCCCTGCGCATCACGCTGGACGCCGTCAAGCGGGGCGAGGTCGGCTTTGCCCTGGCCATCGTCATCATCATCGCGGTGCTGATCTTCCCGCTGCCCACCTTCCTGCTGGATGTGGGTCTGGTGATCTCCTTCGCCTTCTCCATCCTGATCCTGATGGTGGTGCTGAGCATCCAGAAGCCGCTGGAATTCAGCAGCTTTCCCACCATCCTGCTGGTCAGCACCATGCTGCGCCTGTCGCTGAATCTGGCCTCGACCCGGCTGATCCTGGGGCACGGCCATGAAGGCAGTCAGGCCGCCGGCCATGTGATCGCCACCTTCGGCGCCTTCATCATGGGGGGCAACTTCATCATCGGCGTCACGGTGTTCGGCATCCTGATGCTGGTGAACTTCACCGTCATCACCAAGGGGTCCGGCCGTATCGCCGAGGTGGCGGCCCGCTTCACCCTGGACGCCATGCCGGGCAAGCAGATGGCCATCGATGCCGACCTGTCGGCCGGCCTGATCGACGAGACCGAGGCACGGCGGCGCCGCTCGGAACTGGAGCAGGAAAGCCAGTTCTTCGGGTCCATGGACGGTGCCAGCAAGTTCGTGCGCGGCGATGCCGTGGCCGGTCTGGCCATCACCTTCCTGAACATCATCATCGGCATGATCATCGGCATGGCCCAGAAGGACATGGCGTTCCAGGCCGCAGCCAAGTCCTATACGCTGCTGACCGTGGGCGACGGCCTGGTCTCGCAGATCCCGTCGCTGATCGTGTCGCTGGCCGCCGGCCTGATGGTGTCGAAGTCGGGCGGACAGGGTTCCACCGACAAGGCCGTGGTCGGACAGCTGACCTATTATCCGGCGGCCCTGGGGCTGACCGCCGGTCTGGTCTTCTTCTTCGGGCTGATGCCCGGCATGCCGAAGATCCCCTTCTTCCTCATGGGCGCCGGGCTGGCGGCGGCGGCCTATTACCTGCCCAGACTGAAGCTCAAAGCCCAGGAGGAGGCGGTGGAGGCCGAGATCGCCGCCCAGCCGCCGCCGCCGGTGGTGGAGGAACCGATCTCCTCGGCCCTGGCCATCGACCTGATCCGGCTGGAGCTGGGCTACGGCTTGCTGGCCCTGATCAACACCGAGGTCGGACACCGGCTGACCGACCAGATCCGCGGCCTGCGCCGGCAATTGGCCGGCGATATCGGCATCATCCTGCCGTCGGTGCGCATCCAGGACAATCTGCAGCTGCCACCCAACGCCTATGTCATCCGCATCAAGGAGATCGAGGCGGGCCGCGGCGATCTGCGCCCGACCATGCTGCTGTGCATGGACCCGCGCGGCGAGCGCATCACCCTTCCCGGTGAGTCCACGACGGAGCCGACCTTCGGCCTGCCGGCCATGTGGGTCGAGCCGGTCTACCGTGAGGAAGCCCTGTTCAAGGGCTATACCGTGGTTGATCCGCCAACGGTGCTGACCACACACCTGACCGAGATCATCCGGGACAACATGGCGGAACTGTTGTCCTATGCCGAGACGCAGAAGCTGCTGGACGAGCTGGGCAAGGAGCACCAGAAGCTGGTGGCCGACGTCATTCCCAGCCAGATCAATATCGGCGGGCTGCAACGGGTGCTGCAGAGCCTGCTGGCCGAGCGCATCTCCGTCCGCGACCTGCCCACCATCCTGGAAGGCGTGGCCGAGGCCACCGCCTATACCCGCAACATGACGCAGATCAGCGAGCATGTGCGCGCACGCCTGGCCCGCCAGATCTGCGACGCCAATACCAATGACATGGGCTATATCCCGCTGGTAACGCTCAGTCCCGATTGGGAACAGGCCTTTGCCGAATCCATTGTCGGCGAAGGCGAGGACCGGCAATTGTCGATGGCACCGTCGCGGCTGCAGCAGTTCATCAGCAGCGTCCGCCAGACCTATGAGCGCTTCGCCATGCAGGGCGAGGCGCCGGTTCTGCTGACCACACCGGGAATCCGGCCGTTCGTGCGCTCGATCATCGAGCGCTTCCGACCGGCCACGGTGGTGATGTCGCAGAGCGAGATCCACCCGAAGGCCAAGATCAAGACGCTGGGACAGATCTGATGCGAGCGAACCCGGCGAACACCTGGAGTGATGGCATGGCAGAACAGGCAGGCACATCATGCGACTGAAGTCGTTCCATGCGCCCACCATGCATGAGGCCATGCGGCTGGTCCGCGAGGTGCTGGGGGATGACGCCATCATCGTCGCCACCCGCGAGGAGGAGGGCGTCGGCGTCCGCGTCACCGCCGCCATCGAGGAGGATGAGGGGCTGACATCGGGCCATGCCATGCCGCTGGCCGGCCCGCGACTGCCGGAGCCCCTTGGCCCCGACCCGCTGGATCAGGTGTCGGAAGTGCTGATGCGCCATGGCGTGCCGGCCGATCTGAACCAGCAGCTGATGGACACCATCGCCGGTGTCGAGGCGCGGGACCCCATGGCCGCCCTGGCGGGCGGGCTGGACGGCGTCTTCGCATTCCAGCCGCTGCCCGATGGCCGGTCGCCGCGGCCGATCATGCTGGTCGGCCCGCCCGGCGCCGGCAAGACCCTGACCGTCGCCAAGCTCTGTGCCCGGGCGGCGCTGGCCAAGCGGCCGGTGGGGGTCATTTCCACCGATACCATCCGTGCCGGCGGCACCGAACAGTTGCAAGCCTTCACCCGAGTCCTCAAACTAAGGTTGATTACCGTGGAAGACCCGATGGCGCTGGCCGATGCGCTGGAGGTCCACCGCGGGACGGAACAGGTGCTGGTCGACAGTGCCGGCCGTAATCCCTATTCCGAGGCCGACATGAAGGATCTGCGCGACTTCCTGGTGGCGGCCGATATCGAGCCGGTGCTGGTGCTGCCGGCCGGCCTGGACGCCATGGAAGCCGTGGAGATGGCTCAGGCCTTCCGCCAGGTCGGCGCCCGGCGCATGCTGGTCACCCGTCTGGACATGGCCCGCCGCTATGGCAGCATCCTCGCCGCTGCCCATGACGCTGGCCTGGCTTTTGCAGATGCCAGTGCGACGACCAAGGTGGCCGACGGGCTGACCCCCCTGACGCCGATGACGCTCGCCCGATTCATGATGCCCGAACACGAAGCCACCACCCAGCAACCACGCCGAACCAAGCAGACGGGGACACACGCATGACCGACCTGACCATGGCCGCTCCCAATGTGACCCCCCTGCGCCGGCAGAATGTCATCGCCGTTGCCAGCGGCAAGGGTGGAGTAGGCAAAACTTTCTTCTCGATCACTCTTGCCCATGCGCTGTCCCGTCTGGGCAAAAAGACCCTGCTGTTCGACGGCGATCTGGGGCTGGCGAACGTGGACATCCAGCTGGGGCTGATGCCGAAGCGCGACCTGGGACAGGTGATCGACGGGCTGGTCAATCTGTCCGGGGCGACGACCCGGTTCCAGGAGGGGGGTTTCGACATCATCGCCGGCCGGTCCGGCTCCGGCACGTTGGCCAATCTGCCGGCCCAGCGGCTGGGGCATCTGCGGACCGAGCTGGCCGACATGGCCCGCGTCTACGACCATGTGGTCATCGATCTGGGGGCCGGTGTCGACCGCAATGTGCGTACCTTCTCCGGCCCGGCGGGCGTGACCCTGGTGGTCACCACCGACGAGCCCACCAGCATCACCGATGCCTATGCCTTCCTGAAGCTGAGCTATCAGACCAACCCGATGGCGGACCTGCGCGTGGTGGTCAACATGGCCCAGACCCGGGGCGACGGCATGAAGACCTATGAATCGCTGCTGGCGGCCTGCCGCCGGTTCCTGAACAAGTCGCCGCAACTGGCGGGAGTCGTGCGGCGGGACCTGAAGGTGCGGGATTCGATCAAGGCGCAGATGCCGCTGCTGCTGCGCTCGCCCACCAGCGACGCCGCCCATGATGTCGAGGCCATCGCCCAGCGCATCGTCCAGGGCCAATAGGCCGGGACCACCGCGGTGAGCGGCCCCCTGCCCCCGTCCCAGGCCCTCGTCGCCAGCAACGGTCTGACGGTGGCCGGGGTGGCGCTGCCGGTCCCCGTGGGCGAGGTCGAGATCCGGCAACTGCCGGCATGGCTGCTGGGCCTGTCCCGCCCGGTCACGCTGAGCGGGCAGGTGGTGGCGCAGGAGCAGGGCAGCGCCACTTTGCGCACCGCCGCCGGCGATGTGGTGCTGCGCACCAGCACCCCGCTACCGACCGACCGGCCACTGACCCTGCAGATCCCCGGCCAGACCGCGGGGGCCGTCCTGCCGCGGGCACAGATCTATGCGCCGGCGGCCACCACCGCACCGGCATCCCCCTCCCCGGCACCAGCCCCCCAGCCTGCGGCCGGCCAACCGTCCGCGGCCCAGGCGAGCACGGGGCAGGCGAGCACGGGACAAGCCGCCGCGCCCCCCTCGGCGACAACACAGCCGGTGACCAGCCCGCCGTCCGCGCCCGTTCCAGCCGCCTCCCCGCCCCCCACACCGGTACCCGCGGCGCCCCAGGTCCAACCCGGGGCAAGCCTGCCTGCCTTGGTGCTCCCGGCAGCACCAAGGCCCCCATCGCCGCCCGCGGCAAGCCAGTCCGACGGGCGATCCACGGCCGAGGCCCCGATGGATACCGCACCGGAGTCTCCCGGCCTGGGCCTGATCCTTGCCGGCGGCCGGGCGACCGGCAGCGGACAGCAGGGACAGCCGAGCATCGCCTTGCCCACCCCGGCGGCGGCCCCACCAGCGCCGGCGGTCCCCGTGCCTGCCCAGGCCGCCCCGCAGCAGGCCACGCCGCTGCCACGCGTGCCTTCATCGGATGGATCGGTCGCGATCGCGCCCGAGCAGGCGCCCGACCAAGCGCCCGGACCGGTACCGCCGGGTCTGCCCGCCGCCCTGCCTGTCCAGGCGGCAGGCCCGGCGCCAATAGCGGTGTCCCGCGGGGCACTCCCGGTGTCCGCTGAACCGGCACCCACCGGCACGCAGGCGGGGGCCGTCCCCACTGCCCCCGCCATGGCCAACCCCGGGCCGGCAGGACCTGCCGTCCCGGCTTCCCCAGGACCCACCGGCCCATCGACCGCCACCGGTCCTGCCGCGGCAGCCCCCGTTCCTCCCACACCCGGGACGGCCAGCGCGAACCGGTCGGTCCCAGCCGCAGCACCGCCCGCTTCGGGGCGGCCAGACGCCCCGAAGCCCGCCCCGGCCCCAGCCCCAGATGGCCTGCCCCCTCCATCACCATCCGGCCTGGCCATGGCGGCGCCGGCCATGGCACGGGACGGTGCGGGCTGGCGTGGAATGTTGAGCGCGGCAGGGAGGCTGCTGGGGTTCGATCCCGCCCGCCCGCCGGGACAGGTTCCGCCGACGGCCCCGTCGCCCCCGCCTCCATCGGCCACGCCTGTTGCCCAGGACGCGACATCGGCACTGCCGGGGCAGCCACCCCGCGCGGGCACGACCCCGGTCCAGGCCGGAGCCATGACGGCAGTGCTGGCCGCCGCAGATCCCGCCGTTCCGGCACGGTCCATTGCGTCCCAGCCCACGCCGCCGACCGCCCCCCAGAGCCAACCGGCCCAGACGGTACCGGCAGTGGTGCCGGCAGCGGGACCGGCTGTCCTGTCGCCGGGCAGCGTGGTGCAGGTGCGGGTACTGGCGCTGACGCCGCCCGGCCTGACGCTGCCGATGACCGACATGACCGGGCAGGCCCCGCTTGCGGGAACGGTGCTGGCCACGACCACCACGGGCCAGCCGGTGGTGGCGACGGCGCGCGGGACCCTGGTGCTGCAAGGTCAGGCCGATCTGGCACCGGGAACGGCCGTGGCGCTGGAGATCCTGGAGCCGGCCCCCGGCCAGGCCCGGCCCGCGCCCGCCCTGGACCCGCGGCACGGCAGCGACTGGCCGGCCCTGCGGGAGATGATGGAGGTTCTGGCCGGCACCGATCCGGCCCTGGCCCGGACACTGGCCCATGCCGTTCTGCCCCAACCCAACCGGCGCCTGACCACCAACCTGCTGTTCTTCCTCAGCGCCCTGCGCGGGGGCGATGCCGGCGGCTGGTTGGGCGAGGCGACGACGACGGCGCTGGACCGTGGCGGACAGGGCGCGTTGCTGAACCGGCTGATCGAGGATTTCCGCGCCATCGCCCAGCAGGCGGCGGAACCCTTGCCCGATGGCTGGCGCGCCTATGCCATCCCCTTCGGCGAACCGAGCCAGATTGGCCGGCTGCAGCTCTATGTCCGGGCAGCCGGTGACGACGAGGACCAGGCCACCGCCGCCCGCCGCGGCGCCCCCCGGCGCTTCCTGGTGGAGGTGTCGTTCAGTCAGCTCGGTCCCATGCAGCTGGACGGGCTGCTGCAGGCGCGGCGGCTGGATCTGGCGGTGCGGACGCTGGATCTGTTGCCCGGCACGCTGACGGCCGAGCTGTCGGCCCTGTTCCGGACCAGCCTGGACGCCACCGGCTTCACCGGCAGCATCGCCTTCCAGACCGGGGCGCAACGCTGGGCCAAGCTGCACAGCGCGCGGGGCCGTCCGGTCCAGGCCTGAACGGTTCCGCCGCCCCCGGTGGCGCCCCTGGCAAGTTGCCGCGGGACACCGCATAGTTGCCCGGCGGACCCGAACGGAGATAGCGATGGCTGACGCCATGCCGGCGCCCACCGAACATCCCCTGCGCGCCCTGCTGAATGACGAGGTGCATGCACGACCGCACCTGCGCATCGGCACACCGGCCCGCATCACCCATCTGGCCCATCTCACCGGGGAAATGGTGGCGGCCGATCTGGAGCATATTACCGCCCTGTGCCGACAGGCCGGCGCACCGCTGCCGGGGGCGGATGCCCGACAGGTGCAGCTGACGCTGGGCGACCGGCTGCTGAAATGGGAGCGGCATACCGAATTCACCGCCGTGACCATCGCCGCCCCCGATCCCGGCGACGGCCACTGGTCGGCTTTGACCGGGGCGCTGACAGCCTGGACCGATGGGCTGCCGGGACAGCGGCTGGTGGCGGTGCATTTGAGGATCGAGGCGGATACGGCGCCGCCGCACGGGCCGGAGAGCCTGGGCCGCCTGTTCCCCAGCGGCGATCTGGTCGGGTCCGTCATCAATGGCGGTGACGCCCTGGTCTGGACCGATTTCCGCCTGGGTACGGACGGGTTCACCCGCTTCCTGGTGCGCGACCGGGCGCTGACACCATCACGCGCCGGCCGGCTGGCCCGGCGGCTGCTGGAGGTGGAAACCTACCGCATGATGGCGCTGCTGGGCCTACCGCTGGCCCGGGAGGCCCAGCCGATCCTGGCCGGGCTGGAGCGGCGGCTGGATGAGATCGTCTCCCGCACCGCCGCCGCCCGCGGCGTGGAGGAGGAGCACCAGCTGCTGGACGGGCTGACCCGGCTGGCCGCCGAGCTTGAGGCGCTGAATGCCCACAGCCGCTATCGGTTCGGCGCCACCGCCGCCTATGCCGAGCTGGTAGACCAGCGGCTGACGGAGTTGCGGGAGGACCCTATCCCCAGCCTGCAGCGCATCGGCATCTTCCTGGAGCGCCGGTTCCGCCCGGCCGTGCGCACCTGCGAAGCCATGGCCAGGCGCCAGATCCAGCTGGCCCAGGGCGTGGCCCGCGCCAGCGGGCTGCTGCGCACCCGCGTCGATGTCCACCGGGCCGAGCAGAATGTGCAGATCATGCGCTCGCTGGAGCGCCGCACCGCCACCCAGATCCGCATCCAGGAGGCGGTGGAGGGCTTGTCGGTGTTCGCCATCAGCTATTATCTGCTGGGCCTGCTGAAATACGTGTTCGAAGGGTTGCCGGGGCTGGGCCTGCATCTGCCCAAGGAGGCCTTCACGGCCCTGGCCGTGCCGCTGGTGCTGGCCAGCGTCTGGCTGGGGGTCCGCCGTGTCCGCCGCGCCCTGAAACCCGACGAGGAGCATTGAGCCATCGTGCCCGTGGTTCTTCCTGAGCGGCCGCATGTGACGCCGCCGCCAGCCCTGCCGGCCCTGCGCTTCCTGGAACTGGGCAGGCTCGACGGGCGGCGGCCCTGGACCTATGCCGCCGGGCTGGTCCTGGTCTTCGGCATCACCGCCCTGCTGGCCGTGCCGGTGATCGGTCTTCTGGTCCTGATCGGGCAGCGGCTGGGTCCCGGCGCCGCCGGTCCGGCTGCCTTGGACAGCGTGGGCAATGCCCTGCATCTGCTGGCCCTGTTCACCCCGCATCTGCTGGGGCTGCCGATCCTGCTTGTCGTGCTGCGCCGGCTGCACCGCCGCCCGCTGCATACGCTGTGGTCGCCGCGAGCGGGGATCGACGGACGGCTGTTCCTGCGCTCCTTCGGCCTGTCCCTGGGTGTCATTGGCGCCGGGCTGCTGGCCGGGCTGGCACTGGACCAGGACACGCCGCTGCAATGGAGCATCGATCCGCTGCGCTGGATCCTGGCCCTGCTGCTGTTCGGGCCTTTGTGGCTGATCCAGGTGTCGGCGGAGGAGCTGCTGTTCCGCGGCTATCTCAGCCAGGGGCTGATGCGGCTGCTGCCACAACCGGGCCTGGTGGCGCTGGTCGTCGCCGGCCTGTTCGTGCCGCTGCATTACAACCCGGCCTATCCCTGGTGGGCCTATGCCGATCTGATGCTGACCAGCCTGATGCTGTCCGCGCTGACCTGGCGGGCCGACCGGCTGGAGGCGGCCATCGGCCTGCATCTGGCCAACAACCTGTTCCTGTTCGCCGGCATCGGCAATGCGGGCACCGGGATCGTCGATCAGCCGCTGGCCCGCATCCCCGGCGAGGATTTCGGCAGCCCAGAGGGGCTGCTGCTCAGCCTGCTGCAGTTCGCGGTTCTTTATGCGCTGCTGTTCGGCCGCAGCGGAACCGGCCTGTGGCGGCGGGAAACGCCTCCGCCCTGACCGGCAGGGGAGGCCGGGCGTCAGATGCCGGCGCCCTGCTCCACATAATCCGACAGGCGGGTGCGGATGGCGGCGGCTGTCGCCCGCGCCTCGGCATGGTCACGCAAGCGCGGGCGCGGCAGGGCAATGCAATCCTCCGAGCGCACGCCGGCCGGGCTGCCGGCCAGCAGCACCACGCGGTCGGCCAGATAGACGGCCTCGTCGATGTCATGGGTGACGAACAGGATGGTCTTGCCCGTGCGCTGCCACAGATCCACCAGTTCGTCCTGCAGGGTCTGGCGGGTGATGGCGTCCAGCGCCCCGAAGGGCTCGTCCATCATCAGCAGGTCGGGGTCCACGGCCAGGGCGCGGGCAATGGCCACGCGCTGACGCTGACCGCCCGACAGCTGGTGCGGCCAGCGGTCGGCCTTGTCCGCCAGCCCGACCAGGGCCAGGACATCCAGGGCCCGACGTCGCTTCGCCCCGGCATCGAGGCCCAGCCCCTCCAGCCCGAACTCCACGTTCCGCACCACCCGGCGCCAGGGCAACAGCCTTGCATCCTGGAACACCAGGGCATAGGGGCGCCGCCCCGGCGTCGGCGGCTGATCGGTATCCACCGTGCCGGACTGCGCCCGCACCAGACCGGCGATGACGCGCAGCAGGGTGGACTTGCCCACACCGGACGCACCGACCACGGCCACGAACTCCCCCTTGTCGATGGTCAGGGAGAAATCCTTCAGCACGGTGGTGGGGCCGCGGTCGCCGGCGAAGGCCAGCGTCATGTCGGAAATGCGGATCATGCCTTCCACCGCAGCAGGCGGTCGCGCAGGGCGACGAAGCTGGTGTCGATGACACCGTAGAGCACGGCCATGGTGATCATGTAGACGACGACAATGTCGGTCGCCAGCAGACTGGAGGCCTGCATCATGCGCTGGCCCACACCGGGGACGCCGAACAGCTCCGCCGCCACCACGGCCATCCAGGCCTGTCCCAGGCCGGTGCGCAGGCCGGCCATGATGGGGGAAATGGAGGCCGGCAGGATGATCTTCACCAGCTTGGCCAGAGGCGAGCGGTGGCCGAAGGCATCCGCCAGCTCCAGCAGGTCGCGGTCCACGGCCTGCACCGCGCCCAGGGCGGCGAAGTAATTGATCCAGAACACGCCGACGACGATGATGAAGGTGGCGGCACCGGGTGTCACCCCGAACCAGATGATGGCGAAGGGCACCCAGGCCAGACCGGGGATGGGGCGCAGCAGGCGCACCACCCAGCTGGTCAGATCCTCCAGCCGCCGGCTCATGCCCGTGACCACCCCCAGGGCGACCCCGAGAAAGGAGCCGAGCGCCAGTCCCCAGAGATAATGGCCCAGGCTGTGGAGCACCGCCTCGCCCCAGGTGCCGGACCGTATCTCCCGCCAGAAGGTGTCGGGAATGGCGGAGGGCGGCGGCAGCAGCACCGGGCGCACCAGCCCGAGGCGCGGCACCGCCTCCCAGATCGCCAGGAAGACCGCGACGCCGAGAAGGGCGAGCAACAAGCGTGGAATTCTGCGGGACTGCGGCATGGCGTCAGGATGGACTCGCACGGGACTCGGCGCAAGGCGGCCGGGATGGCAGAGAAGCGAACGCCTCCTCCCGGGACCGGGGAGGAGGCGCCGCTTACCGGTCCGGCCGGGGGCCGGGCCGGACCGGTTTCACTTATTCGTCGCCTTGGCGTAGTAGCTGGCGTCGAACAGCCCTTCCAGCGGCGAAGCCTGCTTCACCGCCCCGAGCTTCACCTGATAGTCCTGCATCACACCGGTCTGTTCCGCGATGACGGCGGGATCGACGTTGAATTTCACCGCCTTCGACGTCAGCGCCCGTTCCATCACCTCGGCGCTGATCAAGCCCTTGCCCAGGGCCGCTTCGACCGCCTTGGCCGCAACCTTGGGATCGGCCTTGATGAGGTCCGTGGCCTTGACGGTCAGATCCACGAGTTTCTGCGCGATATCGGGATGGGCCTTGGCGAAGTCGTCCGTCAGGGCGATCACGTTGCCGGGCTGGTTCGGCAGGATGTCGCCGCCATAGGCCAGCACCTTCACCTGCGGATTGCGGTCGGTGATGATGGTCAGGGCCGGCTCGCGCACGATGGCGGCATCGACCGCACCGGCCAGGAGCGCCTGCTGCGTGGCATCGATGCCCATGGGCACCAGTTCGATGGCCGCCTTGTCGGCCTTGGCCCGCTCCCACAACCAGTATTGCAGCATGGTGTTGGGCACCGAGCCGGCCGGCTGGGTCGCCACCTTCAGCGGCCGGCCCAGCTTTTTCGACAGGGCCGCAATGGCCTCGGCCGGGCTGCCGGGCTGGGCCGCCAGATCCGGACCGGCAGCCACCACCAGTTCCTCCACGGCCGTGGCCGCAACCACGCGCACGCCGATGCCCTGGCTGCGGGCCACGATCACCGGCCCGACACCGGCGATATAGGTGTCCAAGGTGCCGGAGGCCAGCGCCTGGATCATGTTCGGTCCGCTGTCGAACTGCTTCAGCTGCAGGTCGAAGCCGTTCTCCTTGTCCCAGCCGAGATTGTCGATGACGAACGCCTGGGCCGCGCCGAGCACGGGGATATAGCCGGCGCGGACCACAACCGGGTCCGCTGCCCGGGCCGTCGGAGACAGCGCCAGGACGGCGACCGCCGCAAGGGCGAAACGGCGAAAGGACGAGATCATGCTACCCCTCGAACGTGGGACGATATGGGTTTTACGCTTCCGTATCCCACCGATTTTGTCAATATAGTGCGTTAAACTTTCTATTTCACTGTTCCGAATTGTTATTCAAAGATAAAAACGCTTGGAAAATGCATAATAGCGATTGAGGGCGCTTGACAGAGCCGCGCTTATCCCCAACTCTGGGGCCAAGGCCGGATGGCCCCGGACCGGCCCGCCGCCTCAGGGCCCGCGGAGATTTGACGGACGCAGCTTGCGCCGCGACACCAAACGCTAAAGCGCCTCGAAGTCCCTTCGAGGTTCTCCGGTTTGTGAGAAGGAAGGGCGCCATGGTCGCCATGACCACGCTTCTGATGCCGCCGATGACCAGCCTCCAGCCGCCGGCGCAGCGCCGGTGTTGTCGACGCTGACCCGCATGAAGCTGCCGTCCGGCCGGCGCGCCTGAGCGCCGCAGCGGACGGGTTCTGACCATACACCCTGTCACGGCCATCAATTTCACAGCGCAGCGGATGTGATCCGCTGCGGGAGGACATCCATGTCTGCACACGCCTTCGTCATCGAGACGGGCCGGCACACCGCCGGACTTGCCATTGTCGAGACCAATGGCTTCCGCTTCTACGCATCCAACTCTTTGTTCTCGGCCCTGGAAGGGCGCCGGTTCGGCAGTATCGCCGCGATCGAGCAGGCCTGCCGCCGGCGCGAAACGGAGGTGCGCCGTTCCACCTCCCGCAGCGACAGCCGCGGTCAGGTCTTCCGCAGCTGGGGACCACAGGCGTCGGCAGGCTGACGCCGCTCCGCCAAGGACAACGCAATAAAGGCGACGGGCCTTACACCGGCTTTCCGTCGAAATACTGCTCCTCGAACTCCCGGATCATCTCCTGCGCCTCGCGCAGCATGCGGCGGATGATCCGGGGATCCGGCTCGGTACACAGGGTTTCGCTCACGGCCTTGCCGAGTACCGCGCCCGCCTGGGCCAGCAGCTTCACCGCCAACCGTTCTTCCAGCGTCATGACCGCCCCATTCTGCCGTCTGCGCCAGCACATAGCGCATCCCCGCCCCCCCTGCCAGAGGCACGGGGCGCGAGACGGTCATGCATGCCGCCGCCCCGCTCCCTTCGCCGGGGCAAGGCTGTCCGAGCGGGACCGTTAAAGAAGCGTATCATCCCTCTGCGCGGGTACTGGACGAGGCAAAGACTCGCCCGTAGAGTGCGAATGACTTTCACCTATCCCGTTTTCTGTCCATCGAGGGATTTCTTCGCATGCGCCCTGCTTCGCTTCGCGCCGCACTGTTTGCCGGCACCGCCCTTCTTGTGCTCTCCGGCTGCGGTGACAAAGGGCCGCCCATCGACGAGGCGGGCGCGCGCAAGATTGAGAACGGGATCCAACAGGGCCTCGACCTCTATCTGTACGACCGTCCGGGCATGGATGTGACGGTTGAAGGCGCACCGAAGGCGGTTCCCGCCGGGGATCATTACGATGTGACCTTCCCCGGCCTCAGCATCCGCCTGGGCGACCAGGATCCGGAAACGGCCGGCGAGGACGGCTCCACCGGCACCGTCGCCAAGGTCGGCAGCACCACGGCGCGCGTCGTCCCGCTGAAGGATGGAACCTACCGCTATGAGGGCAAGTTGCCCGATACGCTTCAGATCGTCGGCGCTGACGACGAGCAGATCGCCTTCAAGATCGGCTCCAGCCGCGTGGCCGGTGTCTGGCTGCCGCAATACGACACCAGTGTCGATTACGAGTTGAAGGCGGAGAAGCTGAGCCTCGACGCCAAGGACCTGGAGATCGACAACTTCGGGATCGACCTGATCGAGAGCAAGCAGACCTCGACCAAGAAGGGAGAAGGCATCAACGCCGTCGATGCCATCCTGTCGATGAAGGGGCTGTCGATTGCTGGCAATGGCGACACCGTCAAGCTCGACGGCCTGTCCTTCGCCTCCGCCCTCAAGGACCTGGACCTGCCGAAATACATGGCGGTGCTGCGCGAATTCCAGACCATGAGCAAGGCCATGGCCGGGAAGGTGGAGACGCCCGCGGCCCAGCATGAGATCCTGGCCAAGGTCGGTCAGCTGTTCCAGACCATGGGCGCCATCTCCGGCACGCTGACCGGAACCGGCCTGTCCATCCAGAGCGATGACGGCGACAAGGTCGCCCTGGCCGAATTCACCTATGGCAGCGACTATAGCGGCGGCGCGGCGGAGTTGGGGCGCGCCGGCACGAGCTTCAGCTTCCGCGGTCTCAGCATCGATCCGGCACCGGAAATGGCCTGGGCCATTCCGCAGTCCATGGAAATCCGCCTGCGTGCGGACAAGATCCCAGCGGCCGCCATGGGCAAGGCCCTGCTGGACGTCGTCGGGGCCGCGCCAGCCGGCACCGATGAGGACGAGGCATCGGAAGCCCAGCAGATGGCGGCCATGGCCGCCATGGCCGCCGTTACCGAGGCGGCCGGCAAGGCCGGCACCACGCTGACCGCCGATGCCATCACCGTCACCCTGCCCGCAGCCGCTGCCAGCCTGACCGGCAGCGCCACCGTGGTGCCGACGGCGGCCAAGGGCGTCACCGCCGACTATACGCTGGTGCTGACCGACCTGGACAAGGCGGTGAAGGCCCTGTCGGCGCCGTCGGGCGGCGCTATCGACCCGCAGCAGATGCAGGCGGCCATGATGCTGGGCATGGTCCAGACCCTGGCGACGCCGGGCAAGGGCAGCGACGGGCGCCCGACCCATACGCTCCGCCTGCTGGTGAAGGAGGATGGCAGCATCCTGGTCAACGACAAGGACATCGCTCAGATCATGCAGGCCATGCAGGGCCAGAACTGAGCCCTGCCGATCCCCAGGTCGGGACGGATCGACGAAGCCGGGCGGGACCTTCCCGCCCGGCTTTGCTTTTGCCGGCAGCGGCCGACGGCACTTGTCCCCCTGCGTATGTTGCAAACGTGTTATGAGGGGCTGCGAAGTTTCGAGCGAAGACGCTATATAGTCGCGGCCTTCCCGCCCCGGAGCCCCAAACCTTGGCCCGAGCCGCCACGCGATACGTCTGCCAGAACTGTGGTGCGTCGTACCCGAAATGGTCCGGCAAGTGTGACGCCTGCGGTGAATGGAACACCCTGGTCGAGGAGCAGGTGGCGGAGTCCGCCCCCAAGGGGCTGGGCAAGACGCCGGGCCGGCGGATCGAGTTCGTGGCCCTGTCCGGCGTGTCCAAGGAGGCGCCGCGGCGCCTGAGCCATATCCAGGAATTCGACCGGGTCTGCGGCGGCGGTCTGGTCAACGGCTCCGCCCTGCTGATCGGCGGCGACCCCGGAATCGGCAAATCCACCCTGCTGCTGCAGGTCACGGCCTGCCTGGCCCAGGAAACCCGCTGCGCCTATATCAGCGGCGAAGAGGCCGTGGAGCAGGTGCGCATGCGCGCCGCCCGCCTGGGCCTGGTCAATGCCCCGGTGGAGTTGGCCTCCGCCACCAATGTCCGCGACATCGTCGCCTCGCTCGACCATGCCGACGGGCCGCGGGTGGCGGTGATCGATTCCATCCAGACCATGTATATCGACACGCTGGACAGCGCACCGGGAACCGTGGCCCAGGTCCGGGCCACGGCGGCAGAACTGATCCGGGTGGCCAAGCGCCGCGGCATCACCCTGCTGATCGTCGGCCACGTCACCAAGGACGGCCAGATCGCCGGCCCCCGCGTGCTGGAGCACATGGTCGACACCGTGCTCTATTTCGAGGGTGAGCGCGGGCACCAGTTCCGCATTCTGCGCGCCGTGAAGAACCGCTTCGGTCCCAGCGACGAGATCGGCGTCTTCGAGATGGGCGAGGACGGGCTGGTGGAGGTAACCAATCCGTCAGAGCTGTTTCTTGCCGACCGCCGTGGGGATATAACCGGGACAGCCGTCTTCGCCGGCATCGAGGGCACGCGCCCTGTACTGGTGGAGGTGCAGGCGCTGGTTGCGCCGTCGCCCCTGGGAACACCGCGTCGTGCCGTCGTCGGCTGGGACAGTTCCCGGCTGGCCATGGTGCTGGCGGTCCTGGAGGCCCGGTGCGGAGTCGCCATCGGAGCCAATGACGTGTACTTGTCTGTCGCCGGCGGGTTGAAGGTCACGGAGCCGGCGGCCGATCTGGCCGTTGCCGCCGCCCTGGTCAGTTCACTGACCGGTGAGCCGGTGCCGGCGGATGCGGTGGTGTTCGGGGAAATCGGACTGTCCGGGGAGGTCCGTCCAGTGAGCCAGACCGACCAGCGCCTGAAGGAAGCGGCCAAGCTGGGGTTCGGCCGGGTGCTGATGCCGGCGCCGCGGCGGTCGCGGGGCGGTGCGGGCGAGGATACGCTGCGGCGGGTCGAACTGGACCATCTCAACGATCTGTTGCCCCTGTTCCAAACGGATTCCCCCCCGCCGCGCCGGGGAAAGGATTGAGCGATGCAGAGCAGCGGCATCAACCCCGTCGACATCATCGCCATTGTCGTCCTGCTGGTTTCGGCCCTGATGGCCTTCGCCCGGGGCTTCGTGCGTGAGGTCCTGTCCATCGCCGGCTGGGTGGCTGCCGCCCTGGTGACCTGGTGGGCCTTCCCGGCCGTGGCCCCGTTCCTGCGGGAGAAGTTCCCGACTCAGGCGGTGGCCGACGGGCTGACTCTGCTGGGGCTGTTCACCCTGTCGCTGATCGTGTTCAGCGTCTTCACCCATTCACTGGCCGGCCGCGTGCAGGAAAGCGCCCTGTCCGCCATCGACCGCAGCCTGGGCTTCGCCTTCGGCGTGCTGCGCGGCGCCGTGCTGGTCAGCCTCGCCTATCTGTTCGCCCTGTGGCTCTGGCCCGACAGCCAGCCGGACTGGCTGCAACAGGCCCGGACCCGGCCGCTGATGGCCGTCGGGGCCGAGATGCTGCAGGATCTGATGCCCGACCCCAATCTGGACCCGGCCCAGCGCGCCGCAGAGCGTGAACGCCGCCGCCGCCAGGAGCAGGTCGAGGCACAACGGACCCTGGAACGCCTCGCCAATCCAGAGCCGGCCCGGCCGGCCTCGACCGGCGGCCCCACCTCGCCGCCCGGCTACAATACCGAAGAGCTTGGCCGGCTGGAGCAGCTGATCAAGAACACGGACGCCGCTTCCCCCGCCCCTGGGGAGCCGCAGGCGCAATGACCCCCTCCCCTCTCTTCCCCGCTTCCACAGCCCGAAAGGCGCCCTGACAATGCTGACCACCCACCCCTTCGACGACGACAAGCTGCGCGAGGAATGTGGCGTCTTCGGCGTTCTCGGGCCGCAGGACGCCGCGGCGCTCGCCGCCCTTGGCCTGCACGCCCTGCAGCACCGCGGACAGGAGGCGGCGGGCATCGTCAGTTTCGATGGCAGCGAGTTCCACGCCCATCGGGCGTTGGGGCAGGTCGGCGACATCTTCGGCAACGAGCAGGTCATGCGCACGCTGAAGGGCGCCGCCGCCATCGGCCATGTGCGTTATGCCACCACCGGCGAGACGGCGCTGCGCAATGTGCAGCCGCTCTATGCCGAGTTCGAGTTCGGCGGCTTCGCCGTGGCCCATAACGGCAACCTAACCAACGCGCTGATGCTGCGCCGCCAGCTGATCCGCCGCGGCTGCCTGTTCCAGTCCACCACCGACACTGAAACCATTATCCATCTGATGGCCACCGCACGCGGCGGCAATGTCATCGACCGGCTGGTGGAGGCCCTGCGGCAGGTGGAGGGCGCCTACAGTCTGGTGTGCGTGGCCAAGGACCAGGTGATCGGCGTGCGCGATCCCTCCGGCGTGCGGCCGCTGGTGCTGGGCAAGCTGGGCGATCACCCCGTGCTGGCCTCGGAAACCGTGGCGCTGGACATCATCGGCGCCGATTATGTGCGCGATATCGAGCCGGGCGAGATGGTGGTGCTGGAGGAAGGCTCGGTGCAGAGCCTGCGCCCCTTCCAGGCCGCGCCTTCTAAGTTCTGCATCTTCGAATACATCTACTTCGCCCGGCCCGACAGCTTCATGGAAGGCCACTCCGTCTATCAGGTGCGCAAGGCCATCGGCTCGCAGCTGGCCATCGAAAGCCACGTGGAGTCCGACGTGGTCATCCCGGTGCCGGACAGCGGCGTACCGGCAGCACTGGGCTATGCCGAGCAGAGCAATGTGCCCTTCGATCTGGGCATCATCCGCAACCATTATGTCGGCCGCACCTTCATCCAGCCCACGGACAAGATCCGGCGGCTGGGGGTGAAGCTGAAGCACAATGCCAACCGGCACTACATCGAAGGCAAGCGCATCGTGCTGGTGGATGACAGCATCGTCCGCGGCACCACCTCGGTGAAGATCGTCGAGATGATGCGCGATGCCGGTGCCAAGGAGGTGCATATGCGCATCTCCAGCCCGCCGACCAGCCATAGCTGCTTCTACGGCATCGATACGCCGGAGAAGGAGAAGCTGCTGGCACACAGGCTGTCGGTCGAGGAGATGTGCAAGTACATCGGTGCCGACAGTCTGGCCTTCATCAGCCTGGACGGGCTGTACAAGGCGCTGGGCCACGCCAAGCGCGACAGCGGCATGCCGCAATATTGCGACGCCTGCTTTACCGGTGACTATCCGCTGGCGCTGACCGATTATGACAGTGCGCGGACCGATGTCTCCTACCTGGCCGAACGCCGGGCCTGAGTCCGTCCCCGCCGACTTTCGCTTGACGCCGGGTCCGGGTGCCACGTACCCGACCCGGCGTTTCCCTGTCCAATGCCCACGAGCCGCCCATGACCTCTGCTTCCCAGCCCCGCCGTCTCGACGGCCGTGTCGCCCTTGTGACCGGCGCCTCCCGCGGCATCGGTGCCGCCATTGCCGAACGGCTGGCCGCCGAAGGCGCCCATGTGGTGCTGGTGGCCCGCACGGTCGGCGGCCTGGAAGAGGTGGACGACCGCATCCGCGCGGCGGGTGGGGCCGCCACCCTGATTCCGCAGGATCTGCTGGACGGAGCCAAGCTGGACATGCTGGGGCCGGCCATCTTCGAGCGGTTCGGCCGTCTGGACGTGTTCGTGGCGGCGGCCGGGCTGCTGGGCACCATCGGTCCCATCGCCCATGCCGACCCCAAGGACTGGGACCGGGTCTTCGGCGTGACGGTGAACGCCAATATGCGCCTGATCCGCACCACCGACCCGCTGCTGCGCCGGTCCGACGCCGGGCGCGCCGTGTTCCTGACCGACCGCTACGCCCAGACGCCGGTGGCCTATTGGAGCGCCTATGCGGCATCCAAGGCGGCGCTGGAAATGATGGCCAGGTTGTGGGTGGCGGAAACACAGGGCAGCAGCCTGCGGGTCAATCTGCTCGATCCCGGCCCGGTGGCCACGGGTCTGCGCCAGACGGCTTTTCCCGGCGAAGACCCGGCGACGCTGCAGACGCCGGACATGGCGGCCCGGGCCATCGTCGAGTTCTGCGTGCCGGCCTGTGATCTGAACGGGGAGCGCGTCGACCTCACCCCCGTTTGATTTTTTTAGGACCGCGTGATTTAGGTCACAGTCGGAGCGGCGATGCCGGGGCTACAGTTTCCTCACTGACGTTTCCCCGCTCAGTGTTCGGATGGGTCCCCCCTTCTTACCCGTCCGGAAAAGAAGCCCGACTGGCAGGCCCGCCGCCCCCCAACGGCGGGCCTTTTTTTGTCTGCACGGGAGCAGTGGAGCCATGATGGACATGGCAACGGACCGGCCGCTCAGCGTGCCAGGGTCCACCCCATGTCCCAGAAACCGGCCTCGAGCCGGCTGGCCGAATCGAAGGTTCGCAAGAGATCGGGGAAGCGCGCAGCCGCCCCACGCCGGTCGCCGAGGCGGTCCAGCAGCTCCACCTGCGCCCGGGCCACGGCCCGATAGTCGGGATCGGCATACATCTCGATCCAGGCCCGGTAAGGATTGCCCTCCAGCCGGGTGGCCGGGTCGGCCATCAGCGCCGCCGCGATGTCGGCATAACCGATGATGCAGGGCGCCAGGGCCACATGCAGATCCAGCAGGTCCCCGGACAGTCCGCGTTCCAGCACGAAGCGGGTGTAGGCCAACGTGGCTTGCGCCTCGGGCGCGGCGGCCATGGCCGCCTCATCAAGGCCCCAGCCGGCGCAGTAGCGCACATGCAGCCCCATCTCCAGATCCAGGATGGCGGTCATGGAGCGGGAGGCTGCCCGCATATCCTCCAGCGTATCCGCCTTGTAGGCGGCCAGGGCGTAGGCGCGGGCGAAATGGATGAGGAACAGATAGTCCTGGATCAGATAATGGCGGAAGCTGGCGTCGGGCAGGCTGCCGTCCCCCAGGGCACGCACGAAGGCATGATCCACATAGCTGTCCCAGGAGGACCGGACGGCGCGGCGCAAACGGTCGAACAGGCCGCCGGGCGTCGCCAGATCCTCCAGGACCACGGGCATGGGTTACTTGCTGCCCGGAACGCGCACCACCAGACCGTCCAGCTCCTCGCTGATGCGGATCTGGCAGCCCAGGCGCGAGGTCTTGGTCAGGCCGAAAGCCAGATCCAGCATGTCCTCCTCGTCCTCATTGGCCTCGGGCAGCACATCATACCATTGCGGATCGATGATGACGTGACAGGTGGAGCAGGCCAACGACCCCTCGCACGCGCCTTCCAGATCGATATTGTGACGACGCGCCACTTCCAGGATCGACAGGCCGAGGGGGGCATCCACCTCGCGGCGGGTCCCGTCGGTTTCAATGAACACCATCTTCGGCATTGCGCCACAACTCCTACAGCCGAACAGCCGGCAGCCGGCCCCATCAGAAATCGCGATGTTGTTACGAGCGGGCGTGCCGCAAGTCCAGTGCGGATTGCACAGCCCGTCAGGGCGCGGACTTCGCGCTCGACAATTCCGCCCGGCGACGGCGGGCCGTCTCGGCAGCCAGCTGCATATCCTCGGCCCGGCGCAGCAGATCCGCCGCCTGATGCAGATTGCCCAGGCGGAAGGCCGTGGACAGGTCGCGCAGCACCAGTTCCAGTTCCAGACCCAGCCGGGCGGCGAAACGATCGATGGCGGTCAGATCGACAGCGACGGCGAGATCGATGGACCAGTCGGCCCGCGGCGGCGTCGCCGGCAGGTTCTGGCCCTCGATCTCCAGCAGGTGGCGCGCACGCGTGATCGGATCGCGCAACATCACCCCGGCCTGCTCCAGAGCCGTGCGCTGGCGTTCAGCCAGTTCCCGCTCACGCGGGCCCTTGCCGGCGAAGCGGAGCGGATCGAAAACGCGACTGAGCCCATGCACCTGACGGTCGAGATCCGCCTGGGCCAGATCGAAACGCCGGGGCAGGTTCAGACGGGTGAAGGCATCGACCGACGCCGGGGGCTGGACACTGCCGCATTGATGGCAGAACAGGGCGCGCGGGCTCACGGCCTTGCCGCAGAACCAGCAACTGCCCAGATCTCCTGCCAGCACAGTCGGGCGCGAAACGGATGGATCGGTCATCATCTGCAAGGAATGTCCATTGCCGAGCCGGATGCAAGCGCGTTTCCACACGCCCTGCCGCCGTGCAGAGTTAACGGGTCAGGCGGCACGACGGCTCCGTGCGCGCATGGAAAGCCAGGTTGAGACGAAACGGTCGATGTCCTCCCCCTTGCTGCTCCAGCCAAGACTGACGCGGATGGCGCTGGCAGCCAGCCCATCATCCGCGCCCATGGCGCGCAGTACATGCGACGACTTGACCTTGCCACTGGAACAGGCGGCACCGCTGCTGACGGCGATACCGGCCAGATCGAACTGCATCAGCTGGCTCTCCGCCCCCACCCCCGGCAGAGCGATGCAGCTGGTGTTGGCCACCCGCGGCGCCGCCCGGCCAAAGATCACCGCTTCGGGCGCGGCGGCCAGCACTCTTTCCTCCAGCCTATCACGCAGAATGGCAAGAGCCGCATAGCCATCCAAATCCCGCCGGGCGGCCGCAGCCGCAGCCCCGAACCCGGCGAGTCCGGCCACATTCTCCGTTCCCGCCCGCTGCCGTCGCTCCTGCCCGCCGCCACGCACCAGGGGATCGAGGTTGATCTGGGGTGCAACCAGCAATGCTCCGACGCCCTGCGGCCCGCCGATTTTGTGACTGGATACCGTCAACAGGTTTACCCCTGACGCCGCAAGGTCAAGGGGAATTCGACCGGCCGCCTGGACCCCGTCACTATGAAGCACCCCGCCGGCTGCCCGGACCAGTGCTGCAACCGCCGGCAGGGGTTGCAGCACACCAGTTTCATTGTTGGCCGCCTGGACGCTGACCAGGGTCGGAGCGCCAACGGACAAGGCGCGTCGCAATGCCTCCAGATCGATCAGCCCATCCGGCCCGACCGGCAGGCGCTCCGCCTCGGGAGCGGCTTCCAGCACCGAGGCATGTTCCGTCGCCAGCACCAGCCGCCGACGCATCCCCGACACCCGCAGGGCAAGGTTGTTGGCCTCGGTTCCGCTGCCGGTGAAAACCACCCAGGAAGATGGAGCGCCGACCAGGGCGGCGACGGCGTCTCGGGCATCCTCCACCAGCCGCCGGGCCTTGCGCCCCGGCCCATGGACGGAACTGGGATTGCCGGTGAGATCAAGCGCCGCCAGCAGGGCGGCCCGGGCTTCGGGCCGCAGCGGCGCGGTCGCATTCCAGTCGAGATACAGGCTCATGCCGCCATCCACGCCGGTTCCCCTACTCAGCCGCGATCGTGGCGGCCCTGTCGTCGGCGATGCGGGCCGGACGGACACGCCGTTCCAGCACATCGGCAAGGCTGACGGAGGAAAGATAAAGAAGGATCTGGTGATCGAGCTCTTCCCATAGGTGATGGGTGAGGCACCGTGTCTTGTCGCTACGGCAACCCTTGCCCTCCCCGCCGGCGGCGCAGCGGGTGGTCCGGATCGGCTCATCAACGGCGAGGATAATGCTGGAGACCGGAATGGCCGCGGGATCGGAGGCCAACAGGTAGCCGCCACCGGGACCACGCACACTGCGCACCAGCGCCGCCGTGCGCAGGCGGGCGAACAGCTGTTCCAGATAGGACAGGGAGATCTCCTGGCGGTCGGCGATCTCGGCCAGAGCAACCGGACAGCCCTGGCTGTGCTTGGCCAGATCCACCATGGCCATGACAGCGTAGCGTCCCTTGGTGCTCAGCTTCATCAGTCCCTCCGTTCGGCCCTTATCGCCCGGCGCTCCGCCCCGCGGAACGTGTCCCGCACCGACGGCCGGAACCGACGCGTTCCAGCCGCCGCGCGATCCTGTCCGCCCCCCCACAATGTCGCGCGAAAGATGCTTGAATTCAGCCGCTCTCGCCGTGATATAGTCCCCCGCCCTGACCGGACCACCCGGCGGCGCCATCCATGGGGGGCTCCCTCCACCCGGGCAGCGTCGCGTCATGGACCGGGACTGTCCCGGATCCGGCCCGGAACTGGCCCGGAACTGGCAATGCCGCCATCGGTTGCGATATAAGATGACCTACCTACATGGTCAAGAATTGCACCTTCAAGAGTCGTCGCCCCTCATGGGGCTTGCAAAGGAAATATGCAAAGATGCAGGCTGCGGGCTCTTGGCGACGTCTGACCCGGGACCGGTATAATGCCTGACGTGATCATCAACGGGCCTGCTGGCCGGATCGAAGGCCGCTATTCGCACGGCAAGATCCCCAACGCCCCCGTCGCCCTGCTGCTGCATCCGCATCCGCAGCATGGCGGGACGATGAACAACCGCGTCGTCTATACCCTGTTCCATGCCTTCACCAAGCGTGGCTTCTCCGCCCTGCGCTTCAATTTCCGTGGCGTGGGACGCAGCCAGGGCAGCTATGACCGTGGCGAGGGGGAACTGTCCGACGCGGCCAGCGCGCTGGACTGGCTGCAAACCTACAACCCCAATGCCAGCAGCTGCTGGATCGGCGGCTTCAGCTTCGGTGCCTGGATCGGCATGCAGCTGCTGATGCGCCGACCGGAAATCGACGGGTTCCTGTCAATCGCCCCGCCGGCCAACATGTTCGATTTCAGCTTCCTGGCACCCTGCCCGGCATCCGGCCTGATCGTGCATGGCGACCGGGACGAGGTGGTGCCGGAGGCGTCGGTGACCCGGCTGGTCAACAAGCTGTCGAGCCAGCGCGACATCCGCATCGAGTACCGCAAGGTCGAAGGCGCCAACCACTTCTTCAACGAGAAGTCCGACGATCTCGGCCGCATCGTCGACGCCTATCTGGACACGGCGCTGGGCACCAGCCAGCCGGCGGCAGTCGGGTAATCCTGCCGCACCGGACGTTTCCCTGGCGGGCGGCCATCGTCGCGATGGCCGCCCGTTTCCTATCAGGGCCGTGTCAGGTCCCCGGCGCCGCGTAACGGCCACCGGTCAGGGGCTGCGGCACGCCCGTGGTGCCCGGCAGTGACAGGGGCAGCCCCAGACGCGACCGTACCGCCAGATAGGCGAAGGCCTCCGCCTCCAGCGCGTCGCCATCCCAGCCCACGGCCTCCACCGGCGCCACGACCGCGCCCAGACGCCGGGCCAGCAGCAGCATCAACGTCCCGTTGAGACGCCCACCACCGGTCACCAGCCAGCGCCGCGGGCGCTGTGGCAGATGCGGCAGTGCCGCGGCCACACTGGCAGCCGTGAAGGCGGTGAGGGTGGCGGCCCCATCCTCGGCCGACAGCCCGTCGACAGCACCGGCGGACCAGGCATCCCGGTCCAGGGACTTCGGCGGCGGCGCGCTGAAATAGGGATGGGCCATCAGCCGGGACACCATGTCCTCGTCCACGCGCCCGCGGGCGGCCAGCCCCCCATCGGCATCGAAGTCCCGGCCGGTGTGGCGCAGAACCCAGTCATCGATCAGGGCATTGCCGGGACCGGTATCGAAGGCCAGGACATCCAGCGCCCCCTCGCCCAGCCAGGTGACATTGGTAACGCCGCCGATGTTCAGCACGGCCACAGGCCGCTCCAGACCGGTGGACAGCGCCTGGTGATAGAGCGGCACCAACGGCGCCCCCTGCCCGCCCGCCGCCACATCGGCGCTGCGGAAATCACAGACGACGGGAATGCCGGTCAGCCCGGCCAGCAAAGTGCCATCCCCGATCTGCCAGGTCCGGCGCTGCTCCGGCGCATGCAGGATGGTGTGGCCGTGGAAGCCGATCAGGTCCACCCGCGCCGCCTCCAGGCCGGCCAGCCGCAGCAGGGCGACCACCGCCTGGGCATGCAGTTCCGTCAGTTCCCGCTCCACCGCCGCCACATCGCCGCGTCCGCCGAGCGCGCCGCGCAACCGCTCGCGGAAGGCACTGCGGTAGGGCACGGTCAGGCGCTGACCCGACCGCTCCACCCGGCCTCGCCCGTCTGTGCGGATCAGGGCAGCATCGATCCCGTCCAGCGAGGTGCCGCTCATCAGACCGAGCGCCAGGGAAAGTCCGTCTTGCATTGTCTGGGTGGTGTCGTTTGTCCGTGGATGTGCTAACACGCCCATCCTTTTCCAGGCCATGCAAGCAACAAGGTGAAGGCCATGAGCACGACCGTTCCCGCATCCGTGAAGTCGGACTTCCTGCGCGTGATGCTGGAGCGCGGCTATTATCACCAGTGCACCGACCTGGACGCCCTGGACAAGAAGCTCTGCGACAGCGTGGTCGTGGCCTACAACGGCTATGATGCCACCGCCGACAGCCTGCATGTGGGCCATCTGCTGCCCACCATGATCCAGCGCTGGCTGACCAAATGCGGTGGCCGCTCGCTGCTGCTGATGGGCGGCGGCACGACCAAGGTCGGCGATCCCTCCGGCCGCGACGAGACGCGGCAGATGCTGACCAACGACCAGATCAACGCCAACATTGCCAAGATCCGCACCGCCTTCGACCGCATGTTCAGCTTCGGCGACGGTCCGGGACAGGCCACGCTGGTCAACAATGCCGATTGGCTGGACAAGCTGGAGTACATCCCGTTCCTGCGGGATATCGGCCGGCATTTCACCATCAACCGCATGCTGACCTTCGATTCGGTCAAGCTGCGGCTGGACCGGGAGCAGCCGCTGACCTTCCTGGAATTCAACTACATGATCCTCCAGGCCTATGATTTCGTGGAACTGCACCGGCGCTATGGCTGCACGCTGCAGACCGGCGGTTCCGACCAGTGGGGCAATATCGTCAACGGCGTCGATCTGGGCCGACGCATCGCCAATGCCGACCTGTTCGGCCTGACCTGCCCGCTGCTGACCACCGCCAGCGGCGCCAAGATGGGCAAGACCGCCGCCGGCGCCGTCTGGCTCAATGCCGACCGCCTGCCCGACTGGGATTTCTGGCAGTACTGGCGCAACACCGAGGATGCGGATGTGGGCCGCTTCCTGAAGCTGTTCACCGAGCTGCCGCTGGACGAGATCCGCCGTCTGGAGGCGTTGCAGGGCGCGGAGATCAACGAGGCCAAGAAGATCCTGGCCACCGAGGTCACCCGGCTGGTCCGTGGACCGGAAGCGGCCGAGGCGGCGGCCGAGACCGCCCGCCGCACCTTCGAGCAGGGCGCCCTGGCCGAGGGGCTGCCCACGGTCGAGGTTCCCGCGTCCGACCTGGCTGGCGGGCTTCCGGTCTATGGTCTGCTGGCGACCGCCGGTCTCGTCGCCTCCAACGGCGAAGCCCGCCGCCAGATCAAGCAGGCGGCGGTCAAGGTCAATGACCGGCCGGTGAGCGATGAGTTTGCCACGGTCAGCGATGCCGACCTCACCGCCGATGGCGCCATCAAGCTTTCGGTGGGCAAGAAGCGCCACGCGCTGGTGAAGCCGGTCTGAGCGGGGCTGCCATGCGACAGCCTGTCCGGCCCCGCGGCCGGACAGGCCCTTGCCGGGGTTTGCGGCGCGCCCATATTGCAGCGTAGAATTCCATCAGGGCGCCGGCCTTTTCGGCGCCCTTTTCCGTGGCGACAGCCTGTCCCGCATCCTGCCCGACGACGCCGCCCCCGTTCGGACTGTCCGCCCCCGGCGCGGCAGCCCCACCCGCATGGAGAAGCCCCATGTCAAAGAAAAAGCCGCACGTCGAAACCGGCAGCGTCCTCTTCGATGTCCTCTACCAGGACGGCACCCGCACCTCGAACCGCAAGGTCCCGGCCGCTCTGCTGGGAGGGCTGGATGGTGACGACCCCGCCCGGGGCTTCATCGAGGAACAGGACCGTAAGATCGCCGAAATGTCCGGTCATCCGCGTGGCCCCATCGCCTCCATCTCCCGCTCGTCCGGGCGCTGACCGGCGGCATATCTAGGGGCGAGACTTGCCTTTCTCCGCCGCAGGCTTATCCCCCCGCGGCGCCGGTGTTTTCTCTTTTTTCCGTGCCTCCTCCCCGGCTGGCTCACCCAGGAAGAACAGGTTGCGCAGGAAGCCGGGCGCCAGGACGGCCAGCGGGTTGACGCCCACGCTGAGATTGTCCAAGGGACCGGTGACCCGGTAGGTGGCGGCGAACAGGCCCTGGCCCTCGCCACCCACCAGGGCTTCCCCCAGCAGCGGGATGACGCCCAGCAGCTTGTTGAACGTGCTGAAGGGCACGATGGTGCCCTGCAGGTCGGCCTTGTCCCGCTTCAGATCGATATTGCCTTCCAGGGTCAGCCCCACCTGTGAGCCGGAGGTGCGGATCTCGCGCAGGCTGATGCCGCTGTCATACCAATGGAAGGCGCCGGTCAGCTTGGTGAAGCCCATGGGCTTGCCGGCCATGAAGTCGGCGAAGCCCTGGGGACCGGCGGCGGCGAGAATGCGGGCCAGCACCGGCGCATCCTGCACCTGATAGTCGGTGACCTCCACCGTGCCGACGACAGTCTCCTTGGGATCATCCGGCGAACTGCTTCCCCGGACGGTCATGGCGCCTCCGCGCACCTGACTCAGCACGCCCAGTTCGCGCAGGGTCGCCCCGGCATCGTCGGTATCGACGCTGAGCGACAGGCTGTGCCCATCGGGCACATAGCGCACCCGGACATGGCCGCTGTCGCTGACCTGGGCATCAAGTTCCGTCCGGCGCCAGATCCTCTCATCCCGTTCCATACGGCCGACGGCACGACGGATCGTCTGCCCCTCCTCGCCCGTGACGACCTGGTCGAGATCGAAGGTGATGTCGAGCGGGCGCTGCTTCTCCGCCTCAGGCTCCGCCTCGGCACCGGCTGCCGCATCCTTCTTGCCGCCCCGGAAGGGACGGGCATCGAAGGATTGTCCGCGGACATCGATGGCGAGGCCGCCATCGGGGCGGTCGCGCAGCTCCAGGCGGGCATTGCTGCTGCCCAGGCGGAAATTGTCGAGCACCAGGTGCTTGAGGTGGTAATCGCGGGCATCCAGTTCCAGACGCCCATCCGCCCGCAACTCCGCAGTCTGCACCTTGACCGACGGAAACAGCAGCGGCTTGCCATCGACGAAACGGATCGACGCCTCGGCCCGGCCGGGCAGGCCCGGCCGCTTGACCCAGTTCAGCACATCGATGCGCACCGTCGAAGGTGTCAGGTCCAGTTGCGCATCGATGGTCTCCACCCGGGCACCGGGCTTTCCGGCCCGGATATAGGTCATGTCGATGCCCGCCGGCCCGTTGAGCCAGTCCGGAAAATCCAGATTGAAGCGCGCCCGTTCGGCATCATTGGGCATGGCCTGCACCCGGACCTGGGTGCCGACAGGTGCCTCGGCCGGAAAATTCTCGTCCCAGGCGACCGTGGCCGGCACGCCATTGAGCTGGGCCGTCCCCTCCACATGCATGGCCTTGCTGTCGACGCTGAGATCGAGTTGGCCCTGTGTCGCCCTGATGTCGGCGACGATGTTGTCGACAGCCACATCCGTCAGCTTGGCGGTTCCGTCGACCTTGACATCGTCCATGGTCAGGCGGGCGATCAGCGGAAAGGCGAAATGCAGATCGGCCTTGGCCGTGCCGCCCACCTTCTTCGGCGTGAGATTGACCTTGCGCGCATAGCCCAGCGGCTCGTGGTCGAGCACGGTCAGGGCGGAGGATATGGGGCCCGAGAGGGGAATCCGGATGTCGATGGCCTCGTCGGAGGTGTCGAGACCATAGATCAGCACCCGGCCGGGTCCGGCCTGCATGTCCAGAAGCTTGCCGGATGTCAGGCTGATGTCGAAAGCCTTGCCGTCGAAGGTCGCCGTTCCCGCCACATCCCGCGCCGGTGGCAGCGGCTTGCGGTAATGCACCGTGAACCCGGACAGGGCGAAGCGCCCCTGCATCCGGGTCGGGTCCACGGCAAAGGGGTCATCGGCCGGCGCCGTTCCGTCCAGTTCGAAGCTGGTACGGTCGAACACCCCGTCGGTCATGTTCTCGACCATCCAACTGCGCACATTGGCCCCGACACCGGCCGGCCAGAGCCGGGCCAGATCGGCCATGGGCAGATCATCCACCTCGGCCTTCAAGGCCAGGTCTGTCGTCTCCGCCTCCCGCTGCGCGGTTCCCGACACGATGAGGCGTGGCCGGCCGAAATCCAGCTCGAAACGGTCGAGGCTGAGGCGCCGCCCGCCTTCATCCAGGCGGCCCGTGAGCTTCAGGCCATCGAAGGCGACCGGTGCGGGATAGCGCTCCGGCAGGATCAGCTGTCCCTTGCCGCCGGACAATCCCAGCACGGCCGAGCGCGGGACCAGATCGGGACCAGCCTCCACCGTCACCGACCCGGCCAACGACACCTCCAGCGCCCCCAACGGCGCCAGCACCGGCGCCAGCACCGCGAACTCCGCCGGGCGCAGGTCGGCCACGTCCAGACGGACGGAGTAGGTGCCCGTGGCGATGCTGTAGGCGATCTCGGCCGCCATCTGGTTGATGCGCCCGCCCAGATCCACGTCCAGCGCCGCCTCGCCCCGCATGCCGGCGGCATTGCGACGAAGGCTGAGGTCGAGTTTCGGCGCGCTCCAGGTCAGGCCGATCTGCCGGTTGTCCACCTCCAGCCTGGCATTGGTGATCCGAAGCTCCGTCAGCGCGCCCAGCGGATCAAGCGGATCAGGCGGCCGGCGCAGTGCGTCCACCAACTCGTTGACCAGGCGGGCACCCGCATCCGGGTCCAACTCGGCCTCATCCCTGCGGACATCGAGCCGGAATTCGCCGCTTTCGGTCCGCTGGGCATAGAGCCGCGGTTCCACCAGTTCCAACCGCGTCGGGGCCACCCGGCCATGCAGCAGGCCGGGCAGCGACAGGTTGAGGCGAAGCTCGGGAATGGCCGCGACCACACCGCCCGATGCGCCGAAGGCCGTGACCTCCCGCGCCCGGATCTCCAGCGGCTGACCGAATCCGGCCCACCCCAGCACGGTTCCGCCGATACCGATCCGCACCGGCGACTGCTGGTTCAGTGCCTGCTCGACATAGGGGGTGAGCCACCCCACCTCCAGCGGCTGCTGCGTCAGACGCCAGGCGAGCAGGCCACCGCCAAGGACCAGCATACCCAGCAGCCCGGCGACGATTTCCAATGCAATCAAGGCGGACCGTTTCAGGATCATCGTGTGTTCGGCGCGCCTTCCGGATAGGCTGAAGCGGGTTCGGCGGCAGAGTTACACCTGCCCCGTCCGACGTTGGCATAGCCCGGTACGCCCCTCATGTTCAATCCTCAAAGCCTCCCTGCCGCCGGTGATTCGCATCAAGCCGCCCTGGGGCTGGAGCGTTGGATGGATGCCGCCGCCACCGGCAATACCGACCTGTCCCGCTTTGCCCGGGAACTTGCCGCCGATGCGGCCGGACATGCCCTGCTGACGGCCATATTCGGCAACAGCCCGTACCTCTCCAACGCGCTGGTGCGGGAGATGGCGTTCTTCCGCGACCTGCACAGCCGCGGTGTCGATGCGACTTTCGCCCGCCTGCTGGCCGATCTGGACCGCGATTATGGCCGGGAGACGGCGACCGAACGGCTGATGCGCAGCTTGCGTCTGGCCAAGCGCCGGGCTGCTCTGCTGATCGGCGTGGCCGATATCACCGGGGCCTGGCCGCTGGAGCAGGTCACCGGGGCTTTGAGCGATCTGGCCCAGACGGCGCTGCGGCTGACGGTGCGGCTGCTGCTGCGCAACGCGGCGGCCGCGGGCAAGCTGGTCCTGCCCGACCCGGATAATGATCCGGAGCGCGGCAGCGGCCTCATCGTGCTGGCCATGGGCAAATTCGGGGCGCGGGAACTCAACTACAGCTCCGACATCGACCTGATCCTGCTCTATGACGACGGGGTGGTGCAGGTTCCGGACGGGGAACCGTCCAAACTGTTCGTGCGCATGGCCCGTGAACTGGTCCGCATCATGGAGGAGCGCACGGCGGACGGCTATGTCTTCCGTACCGACCTGCGCCTGCGGCCCGACCCCGGCGCCACACCGCTTGTGGTCTCCGTCTCGGCGGCGGAGGCCTATTACGGCGCACTGGGCCAGAACTGGGAACGGGCAGCCATGATCAAGGCGCGGCCCGTGGCCGGCGATGCCGAAGCCGGCGACGGCTTCATGGAGATCATCCGCCATTTCGTCTGGCGCCGCGCCCTGGATTTCGCCGCCATCCAGGACATCCATTCCATCAAGCGCCAGATCGGCAGCCACAAGGGCCACCGGGAGACGGCGGTCAACGGCCACAACATCAAGATCGGCCGCGGCGGCATCCGCGAGATCGAGTTCTTCGCCCAGACCCAGCAGCTGATCTTCGGCGGGCGCGACCGTTCCTTGCGCATCTCCGGCACGGTTCCGGCCCTGCGCGCCCTGGTCTGTGCCGGGCGGGTGGAACCGCGGGTGGCGGAAGACTTGGCCGAAGCCTACCGCTTCCTGCGCACGGTGGAACACCGGGTGCAGATGGTGGACGACCAGCAGACCCATGAGCTGCCCAAGAGCGACGAGGGCGTGGCCCGCATCGCCACCTTCATGGGCTTCGCCGCGGTCCAGGACTTCCGCGACCGGCTGATGCTGATGCTGACGCGGGTGGAGGACCATTATGCCCGCCTGTTCGAGGAGGCCCCGCCGCTGTCCGGTCCCGGCAATCTGGTCTTCACCGGCACCGAGGACGATCCGGAGACGCTGGGCACCCTGCGCGGGCTCGGCTACCAGAACCCCTCCGCCGTGGCGGCCCAGATCCGCGCCTGGCACCATGGGCGCTACCGCGCCACCCGCAGCACCCGCGCCCGTGAGCTGCTGACCGAGCTGGTGCCGACCCTGCTGGAGGCCTTCGGCAAGACGCCCCACCCGGATCAGGCCTTCCTGAAATTCGACGAGTTCCTGGCCCGGCTGCCGGCCGGGGTGCAGCTGTTCAGCCTGTTCTATGCCAATCCCAACCTGCTGGACCTGGTGGCCGAGGTTATGGGGACGGCGCCGCGTCTGGCCGAAATGCTGGCCCGGCGTCCGGCCGAGTTGGATGCCGTGCTGCTGCCCGGCTTCTTCGGCCAGTTGCCCGACCGCGACGAGTTGGAGCAGGGATTCCATGCCCTGGTCGGCGAGGCCGCCCATTTCGAGGAGGTGCTGGATCTGGCCCGGCGCTGGACCAACGAGCATCGCTTCCGGGCCGGCGTCCATATCCTGCGCCATATCAGCGACGCCGACCGCTGCGGCCCCTTCCTGACCGAGGTGGCCGAGGTGGGGCTGGCCGGACTGCAGCAGGCGGTGGAGGCGGAGTTCGCCAAGCGGCACGGCCGCTTCCCCGGGGCCGGCTTCGCCATCCTGGGCATGGGGCGGCTGGGGGCCCGCTCCCTGTCCCTGCGCTCCGACCTGGATCTCATTACCGTGTACCAGGTGCCGGCGGAGGTCAGCGCCAGCGACGGCGAACGTCCCCTTTCCCCGGCCGACTATTTCATCAAGCTGACCCAGCGGCTGATCAGCGCCATCACCACCCAGACGGCCGAGGGCCACCTCTACGAGGTGGATATGCGCCTGCGCCCCAGCGGCAATGCCGGGCCGCTGGCCGTCAGCCTGGAGGCCTTCGAGCGCTACCAGCGGGAGAATGCCTGGACCTGGGAGCATATGGCCCTGACCCGCGCCCGCGTCATCACCGGGCCGGATGCCCTGCGCCAGCGGCTGGGGGCCGCCATCACCGCCGTGCTCACGGCCCCCCGCGATCCGGCCAAGCTGCGGCGCGATGTGGCCGACATGCGCGCCCGCATCGACCAGCAGCACCATAGCGACGACCCCTGGGCCGTGAAATATGTGCGCGGCGGCATGATCGATATCCAGTTCATCGCCCAGTATCTGGCCTTGCGCCACGCTTCGGAACGGCCGGAGATCCTGGACCCCAACACCACCGGTGCGCTCGCCTGGCTGGGGGATTGCGGCTATCTCGACACCGCGACCGCCAACACCCTGATCGACGCGCACAAGCTGTACCGCCGCGTGCAGGGCTTCCTGCGCCTGACCACGGAGGGCCGTTTCACCGCCATGAAGGCACCGGCCGCCCTGAAGGCCGGGCTGGCGCGGACGGTGCTGCCAGACGCCGGCGAGGCTGCGCTGTTCGAGACGGCGGAAGCCGAGATGCGCCGCGTTGAGGCCGAGGTCCACGCCCTGTTCCGGCAGGTGGTGGAGGAACACGCTGCCGGACCGGACCGGGCGGACGGTTCTCCCGGTTGACATCGCCCTTCCCCGCCCCACACTTCCTGGCGTTGCGGGCTGGCTCCGGCCGCCCGGTCCATTGTTCTGTCGTCATGTCCAACGAGGATTCCATGAGCGTCGAGGTCGGCTCCCCCGCCCCGGACTTCACCCTGCCCACCGATGGCGGCGGCAGCGTCACCCTGTCAGCCCTGACGGGCAAGACGGTGGTGCTGTATTTCTATCCCAAGGACGACACCTCGGGCTGCACCAAGGAGGCCTGCGGTTTCGGTGAGGCACTGCCGGATTTCTCCGCCGTCGATGCCGTCATCATGGGCATCTCCAAGGACAGCGTGGCCAGCCACGACAAGTTCAAGGCCAAGTACAACCTGCCCTTCACGCTCGCCTCCGACGCCGGGTCGGACGTGACCGAACGCTATGGCGCCTGGGTCGAGAAGAGCATGTATGGCCGCAAATACATGGGCATCGACCGCTCCACCTTCCTGATCGGCAAGGACGGGCTGGTCAAGGCCGTGTGGCGCAAGGTCAAGGTCCCCGGCCATGTGGAGGACGTGCTGAAGGCGGCCAAGGGCGTGTGAGACCGGCGGCCGTTGATCCGTGACCGGTCAGCGGCCGCATCCGCGGCCCTGACCCTCGCGCTGAGGAGACGCGGCCCGGCAGAGTCCGCTTCCCCGGCGCAAGAGTGTTTCCATCCGATCAGTCGGATCTCAACGGGCTATCCTGGCGCCGATAACGGGCCGGTATCGGCCGGCAGGATGAGATCGGGGTCATGCGGGCACGCATCGGAATGATAATGGCCGCCACGCTGCTGCTGGCGGGCTGCGCCGAGCTGGAGGCGCTGGAGCGGCAACAGGCGGAGCGGCAGCGGGCCGAGGATCAGGCCACCTGCGCCGGCTATGGCTTCCAGTTCGGCACGGACAATTTCGCCCGCTGCATGATGCGGCTGGACCAGGACCGCGAGCGCCAAGCCTATATCGAGCGCCGCGACGCCGAGGAGCAGCGGCGGCGCGAGGAATGGAAGGCGGAAAACGCCTATCGCCGCAACGGCCAGTGCGACGATGCCCGCTACAACACCTCCAACGGCGGGCGTGCCGCGCCCGGAGCCGACGAATATGACTGCAAGGTGCTGGGCCTGGGCGACGGGCGGAAATAGGCGGGCCTGATCCCGGCCGGCCGATGGTCCAGGCGGCGGATGGCCCGCCCCCATCGGTTCCGATCGGGGCAAAGGCGGCTCACAGCCGCCCGGCGATCTCCGCCGCCAGGGCTTCGATTTCCTCGGCGCCGCGGCTGCGGCGTTCGGTTTCCTGCAGCGACAACCCCTCCATCACGGCGGCGGCGAAGCCGATGCGGTTGCCCAGATGGGCGCCGGCCACGGTCACGCCCAGCTCGGCCGCCTTGTCGGATACGGCGTCCACCAGCTTGCCGCGGGCGGGAACGCGGTTCAGCACCAGCAGCACCGGGCGCTTTTCCGACCGGGCCAAATCCAGGGTCGGGCGTGTGGCCCACAGATCCATGGGGCTGGGCTGAACCGGCACCACCACCAGATCGGCGGAGCGCACGGCGATCTTGGCCTCCGTCTCAGCATGGGGCGGGCTGTCGATGACCACCAGATCATGCTCACGCGCCAGCTGCTCCACCTCGCGCTGGGTGCGCCAGCCGGACAGGCGCAGATGGGTCAGGCCGGTATCCCCCAGGGCCTGCGCCCGCAGCTCGTGCCAGGCGGTGAAGCTGCCCTGCGGGTCGATATCGACGCTGGCCACGCGCTTTCCGGCCAGGCGCCAGGCCACGGCCAGATGGATGGCCAGCGTGGTCTTGCCGGCCCCGCCCTTCTGCTGCGCGATGGTGATGACCCGTCCCGCCATGACGCTGCACACTCCCTGGTTTCCGCCCGTGCGGAGTGTGCGCCAGCAGCGTGGAGGCGGCAACTGTGCAGTGCAGCACAGCGGCCATGGCCGTTGCGGTTCCGGCCGGGCCGGGGCTAGAACGGCGGAACCGCTTGGATGTCCGCCATGACCGACGCCGAAAACACGCCCTTCCCGTCCCAGGCCCCGCCCACGCCGGCCCCCCAGGTGCTGCCGCCCTCCCCTGCCGCCTATGCCACGGCGCGGAGCGTGCTGGCCGATGGCGGACTGGTGGCCTTCCCGACGGAGACGGTGTACGGGCTGGGCGCCGATGCCGGCAATGACCGGGCCGTAGCCGATATCTTCGCCGCCAAGGGACGGCCCAGCTTCAATCCGCTGATCGTGCATGTGCTGGATCTGGCCCAGGCCGAGCCGCTGGTGCAGGTGGATGAGCGGGCGCGGCAACTGGCCGCCCTGTTCTGGCCCGGCCCGCTGACCCTGGTTCTGCCGCGCCGGGCCGCGGCACCGCTGTCGCTGCTGGTCAGCGCCGGCCTGGATAGCGTGGCCGTGCGGGCGCCGTCGCATCCGGTGGCACGGGCCATGCTGGCCGCGGCCGGCTGCCCCGTCGCCGCCCCCAGCGCCAATGTCTCCGGCCATGTCAGCCCGACGGCGCCGGTGCATGTGGCCGAGGAATTCCCCGAGGGTGGCGGCGGCCGGCTGCGCCTGATTCTGGCCGGCGGGCGCTGCCCGGTCGGCGTGGAGTCCACGGTGCTGGACCTGACCGGTGAACGGCCGGTGCTGCTGCGGCCGGGGGCCGTCACCCGCGAGGAACTGGAACAGGTGCTGGGGCCGGTGGATCTGGCCGGGGCCGGCACCGGCATCAAGGGACCGGGCATGTTGAGCAGCCATTACGCCCCGCGCCTGCCGGTGCGCCTCAACGCCCTGGACCCGCGCCCGGACGAGGCCCTGCTGGCCTTCGGTCCCGACGCCTTCATCCGCGGCGGGCATGAGCGGCTGAACCTGTCGCCCAATGGCGATCTGCACGAGGCCGCCGCCAACCTGTTCGCCATGCTGCGCGCCCTGGACAAGCCCTGCTGCACCGGCATCGCCGTGATGCCCGTGCCCGAGGACGGGTTGGGTGCGGCCATCAATGACCGGCTGCGCCGGGCCGCGGCGCCGCGCTGACGCCTCGTCTCCCGATGGACGGGGCGACGCAGGGACGGATCAGGCCCCGACCATGCCGGCGAGATTGGGCGTGATCCGGGGATTGTTGGTGTTGTCGTTCTCGCTCTTCCGGCCGGCGCGCTGCGGATCGCTGCCGCTGCCCGAAGTCGGCGGGGCAAGGCTGTCCAGGACCATGACGGCGTAGGTGGAGATGGGTTCGCGCCCCGAGGCGACCGAACGGCCGTATTGCCAGGGCTGGGAACCGGTATCGACGCCCTGCACCCGGCCGAAGATGCTGCTGTCGGCATAATGGGCATCGTCGCCGAACTTGGCAGCGAACCGGTCATAGACTTGCCCCACCGACCGCGGGCGGGACCCGTCATAGAAGACGTTGAGATTGGCACGGGCCGCGTCCGGCAACAGCGACGCCGCGGGCTGGTTGGGGTTCTTCTCCAGTGCCTTCAGGAACTTGGCCGCCCCGCCGGCCCCCAGGAAATGGGCCATGTACAGCTCGGTCTTGCCCACAGGCCGGCCCAGCTCGCCCTCCAGATAGTCCTTGTTCTCGTTGGCCAGTTCACCAGCCATGATAGCGGACAGGCGCGGGTCCTTGCGCAGATTGAGGATTTCCTTGCGAGTGGCGGCGTCCTTGGCCTGGATGCGCCCGTTCTCCCCGGTTTCCAGCGCGTCGGCATAGACGCCCAGACCATGCTTGCTCCCGTACTGCTTGACCATCTTCAGCCATGTGCCCTCGGTGAACTGGAACAGCCCGGTGGCACTGCTGGTCTTGGCCTGGACATCGGTGCGGTAGCCGCTTTCCACGGAAGCTTTTTCCATGAGGTAGGAAAAATCGACCCCCGTGCTGGCACTGGCCTGGCGGACGGCATTCATCACATGGGCAGGGGCTGCCTGGCGGGATGCCTGGGGATCGGCCAATCGGGGTGTGGTCAGGGCGCTGGTCACGATATGCCTCATGAACCGGAATTTGCCCTGTAATAAGCAAAGCCTGTGCCAAGCCACCAGCTTCATCGACGCAAGGCCGGCGACAGGGGCGGATTGTCGCCCCACCGGTCCCCCCGGGCGCAGGTCCCGGCAGAAAACCAGCAGATACGCTGGTCATGCGGCCTTTCCCGGCCATGAGCGCCAGAGTTGTATCGATCCGTCCCCCGTCACGGTGCTTGCCCCTGGCGGCGGGCGCCGCCATGTTACGCACTGACGGGGCGCACCCCCTTGGTAATCGGCCGTTCCGGCCGCAGGGATGAGACCGGCCCGCCAGACCGGGCCCCATTGAGGTTGGGAGGACTGCTCAAGCCATGATTCCGTATTCCGCGCCGATCGACGATATGCGCTTCACCCTGACCCATGTGGTCGGCCTGCCCAAGCTGGCCGATCTGCCCGGGTTCGATGCGGTGACCCCCGATCTTGTGGATGCCGTGCTGGAGGAAGCCGGCAAGCTGGCCCGTGACGTGCTGGCCCCGCTGAACACCGTGGGCGACAAGGAAGGTGCGACGCTGGAGAATGGTGTCGTCCGCACCGCCAGCGGCTTCAAGGACGCCTATTGGAAATATGTCGAGGGCGGCTGGAACAGCGTTCCCTTCGATCCGGAGTGGGGCGGCCAGGGCCTGCCCTGGGCCCTGGCCCTGCCGATCCAGGAGATGTGGCAGTCGGCCAATATGAGCTTCAGCCTGTGCCCCATGCTGAATCAGGGCGCGGTGGAACTGCTGACCGCGCATGGCTCGGAGGAGCAGAAGAAGCTCTATCTGGAGAAGATGATCGCCGGCGAATGGGCCGGCACCATGAACCTGACGGAGCCGCAGGCCGGGTCGGATGTGGGCGCCGTGCGCACCAAGGCCGACCCCCAGGGCGACGGCACCTACCGCATCAGCGGCCAGAAGATCTTCATCACCTATGGTGAGCACGACTACACCGACAACATCATCCATCTGGTGCTGGCGCGCACGCCCACGGCGCCGGCCGGTGTCAAGGGCATCAGCCTGTTCGTGGTGCCGAAGTTCCTGGTCAATGCCGACGGTTCGCTGGGGGCGCGCAACGATGTGCGCTGCGCCGGGCTGGAGCACAAGCTGGGCATCCATGCCAGCCCCACCGCCGTCATGGCCTTCGGCGACAACGATGCCTGCATCGGCTACCTCGTGGGTGAGGAGAACCGCGGCATCGAGTACATGTTCACCATGATGAACAATGCCCGGCTGGGCGTGGGGCTGCAGGGCGTCTCCATCGCCGAGCGCGCCTATCAGCAGGCGCGCGACTATGCCAAGAGCCGGGTGCAGAGCCGGGCCCTGACCGGCAAGGACCCGAGCCCGGTGGCCATCATCCACCATCCCGACGTCCGGCGCATGCTACTGACCATGAAGAGCCAGATCGAGGCGGCCCGCGCGCTGTCCTATCTGACGGCTTTCGCCCTGGACAATGCCCACCACAACCCCGACGAGGCGGCACGCAAGCACCATGCCGCCCTGAACGACCTGCTGACCCCGATCACCAAGGCCTGGTGTACCGATCTGGGCGTCGAACTGACCAGCCTGGGCGTGCAGATCCATGGCGGCATGGGCTTCGTCGAGGAGACCGGCGCCGCCCAGCATTACCGCGACGCCCGGATCGCGCCGATCTACGAAGGCACCAACGGCATCCAGGCCAATGATCTGGTGTTCCGCAAGGTCATCCGTGATGGCGGGGCCGCGGCCTTCGCCCTGCTGGCGGAGATCAAGGAGGTGGCCGCCCAGGCCAAGGATGGTCCGGGTGATGATCTGGTGACCATCGGCAGCAATCTGGCCGAGGCCGCCCGTGCCACCGAGCAGGCCACCACCTGGCTGCTGGAGACCGGCAAGGCCGATCCGGCCGCGGCGGCGGCCGGTGCGGTGAATTATCTGCGCCTGTTCGGCATCACCATCGGCGGCTATCTGACCGCCAAGGGCATGCTTGCGGCGGCGGAGCAGCTGCGCCAGCCGGGTGCGGATGCCAAGTTCCTGGATGCCAAGATGATCACCGGCCGGTTCTATGCCGACCAGATCCTGCCGACGGCGCAGGGGCTGCTGCAGCCCATCGTCGCCGGCCATCGCAGCGTCATGGCCCTGGCGGAAGAGCAGTTCTGACCGGGCGGTGGGGCCGGGAAGCCGGCCCCACCTCTTTTTGGCTGCATTAATACAGGAAATTTCCCGTAAGCATTGCAGACGGGAACGAACGTCGGCACAGTTGGGCTGTCGCTGTCGGCCGATGTTGCGCGCATGCGCCGTCTTCTGCTGCCCCTGGTGAGTTGTCTGACCTCTCCGCAGCCCGCCGGGGCGGACGGGTTCGTGCCGCTGCCCGCCAGCCGACCGGAAGCCTTCCTGCCCGGCACGGGCACGGCCTGGCTGGCAACGGAACAGGACCGCTATGGCACCCTGACCGGTGCCGGACTGATCCCTCTGCAAAGCCTCGGCCTGACCGCCCGCCAGGGTCTGATCTCCGACAGTCTGGCCGATCTGGCCCTGCGCCTGCGGGCCGATGGGGAGGATGGCCCCGCTGTTCTGCTGGGATTGAACGGACTCGGCGGGGATGAGCGTGAACGCGCCGACACCATGCTGCTGGGCTGGCGCATCGGGCCGGTGCAACTGTCCGCCGGCACGTCATGGTCGGGGGCGGCGGCTCCGCTGCACGGACGACCTGCGCCGATCGGGCAGGCGCGCTGGACGCCCGCGGACGGGTCCCTGACCCTGGCGGTCCAGGCCGGGCGCTATGGGCTGGAGACCCGGCCCCGGATCGATGCGGGCTGGCGGCCCCTGCCCTGGCTTGAGATCGGCTCGGCATGGCAGTCCGACCGCGGACTGGTCGCCACCATGGCCCTGCGGCTGCATCCGGAGGCACTGCCGGTGCGGCCACCGCCGCGGCCCGTCCTGACCCGAGGCAATGACGGCACCGTCTGGGCCGAGCTTTCGCGCAGCGAGTCCGCAGCCACCGATCTGGGGCTGGCGCTGCGGCAAGCCCAGCCGCAGGCCGACGGAACCATCGTCGTGGCCGGCCACACGTTGGGGCTTCCCGGCGTCGGCCTCCGCCTGCTGGATGCCGATGTGGCCCGGGCCCTCAAGCATGAAGGCAGCCCGGCGGAAATCGGCCGCCATGCCCGCCTGTCCCAGGCGCCGCTCCCGCCCTCGACCGGGCGCCGGCTGGATTTCGACCTTTCCAGCCGGCTGGCCTTGGGGCCGGGATCGGATGGCAGCGGCTGGATCTACCGCTGGACGGCCGATGCCGGCGCACATCTCCGTCCCCTGCCCGGCCTGCAGCTGTCCGCCGCCCTGCGTGGAACACTGGACGACACGGCCTGGCTGCTGCAGCCGCCACAGCGGGAACAGCCCGTGCGCAGCGATCTGGATGCCTATGCCACCCATCCGGTCAGCCTGTCCCGCGCGCTGGTGCAGGGCTGGGGCCGGCCGCTGGCGGATATGGCGGTGCTGGTGGAAGCCGGACATCTGGAGGAGATGTATGGCGGAGCCGGCGGAGAGCTGGAATGGCGGCCCCTTACCGCCCGCTGGGCCGTGGGGCTGGACGCCCATCATGTCTGGAAGCGCCGGCCGGGCAGTTGGCGTCTGGTCCGCGGCAGCGACAGGACCACCGGGGCACTGGCGCTGCGGTGGGACCTCGACCGTCGGTCACTGAGCCGGATCGAGCTTTCGGGCGGGCGCTTCCTGGGCGGCGACTGGGGCGGCGAACTGCGCCTGGACCGGCACTTCACCGGTGGGCTGCGGCTTGCGGCCGGGCTGACGGCGACGGCCGAGGGGCCTGCAGCCCGGCTGACCGTCACCCTGCCCCTGGGCAGTCTGGCCGGGTTGGCCGACAGCTGGGCCGAATTGCGGGTCGAGCCGCTGGCCCGCGACCGGGGCCAGAGGCTCGACCGTCCGTTGTCCCTGCCGGATCTCACGACACCGGCCGGCTATGGCCGCATCGCCGGCAGCTGGAACCGGCTGCTGGGGCCATAAGGGGGCGTGCCGATGGTGTTCAGCGCCGGGCGATGATGGTGCCACTCTGCGGATCGAGCACGACACTGACCCAGTCGCCATCCGCCGTCCTGGCTTCGGACACATAGGTCTCGCCCTCGCGCCGGAACTCCTTGACGTCACTGAACCCGAGCTGGCTGAAGCGGTTCAGCAGCGCCGTCTGCGTCTGGGCCAGACGGCTGCGGCTGGACCCGGCGGTCGGCTTTTCCACCTCCACCAGCACCTCAGACCCCGCGCTGGCCGTCATGCTGTCGCTGCTGCCGGTCCCTGTTGCGCCGGGGGCTGCCGCCGTGCCCATGGTCGAGGCGGCCGGGTCCTGCGCGCCCATGCTCTGGGTCGCCGGGCCGGCCCCGGGCATGGTCTGGCTGTCACCCCTGTCCTGACTGCCGCTCGGCGACTGTGCCAGGGCGCCCGCCGCCGCCGGCAGGGTCAGCATCAGCACGGTCGCCGTGATCTTCATCGGATGCATCGGTGTGGTCCTTTCGTGCGGGATCTTGGTCCCGTCTGGAACGGGCGAGCGCCGTTCGGGTTCCCCGCCCCGCCGAGGCAATGACGAAGGGCATAGGCCGATTTGCCGAGCCCCCTGTCCTTGGCGCCAGTAGACGGCTGGCAGACCCGCACAGTATGTCCGGCGGAGCAGACGCGGCGGCCGGCGGATCGGTCGCTGCCGGGAGGTAGCACCATGACCGAACAGCCGATTGCGGAGTTGCGCGAACTGGCCGTGAAAATCGCCACATCCTATACCCAGGCGAACCCGGTCTCGGTTGAAACCCTCTCCGCCGTCATCCAGTCGGCCTATCGCGGACTGCTGGCCTGCACCCGGCCGCCGGGGCCTGCCGCGGTGGAGAAGACACCGCGGGGACGCTCAACCGGCGCGGGACGGCGGCGGCGCACAGCCTGACCCTTGCCCTGACGACCTCTCCCGCGCGGAACCTTCGCTGACGAACCAGCGTTGTCCCGAGCGATTGCCGGCCGGCACGCCAATAGCCCGCCGGAGCGCAAGGAGGTCAGATCATGCTCTACTGGGCCCTTATCTTCTTCATCGTTGCCCTTGTCGCCGGTGTCCTCGGCTTCGGCGGCATCGCGTCGGCGTCAGCCGGGATCGCGCAGATCCTGTTCTTCGTCTTCCTGGTCGTTTTTGTCGTATCCCTGATCATGGGCCTTGTCCGCCGTCGTTAGACGCCCCGCGGGGGCAGCCAACCGGCTGCCCCCGCCGCTTACGGCGTCAGAACAGATCATTCCCTATGGAGACTCGTCGGCAGCCAATACCGGTTCGGCCACGGCTCCGACCATGAATTGGCTGAGACAGAGCAGCAGCGACAGACCGGCAACGGCCGCCGTCGCCCATAGCGTCCAGGGGGACGGTGCCGATCGTGGCCGACCGGCCTCAAGCGCGACCAGCAGGCGGGGCGGGACCGCTTCCTCCAGGATCGGATCGTAAAGGGCATGCAGCCCCTGGACCTGGGCCTGATACGCCATGGCCCGCATGGCCTCCTGGGGATCGCGCGCCAGGGTCTGCCCAAGCCGCGCCAGCCCCGATGACGGCAACTGGCCGTCGATCCAGGCATGCAGGTCGTCCCAGGCATCATCGTCCGGATCACCGGACACCGGCATCGCGTCCCGTCCTCCGGTTATGACCCGGAGCCCCTGTCCAGGGTCAGGCGGATTCGCGCTCATGCATCGGCTCATAACCGGCATCGGTGCCGCCATCCATCAGGATGCGCAGGGCGCGGCGTCCCCGTGACAGCCGTGACTTCACGGTCCCGATGGACACTTGCAGAATATCGGCAGCCTCGGCGTAGCTGATGCCCTCCAACCCGATCAGCAGCACAACCTCGCGCTGCTCCGCCGGCAGCCGGTCGAGCGCACGGCGCAGGTCCCGCAGTTCCAGCCGGACCACCTGGGAGCCATGCGCCCCTCCAAGCCCCGTCTGCACCTCGCTGTCGATATCGACAAAGGTCTGCTGCCGCCGGATGCCGTTGATGTGCAGGTTACGCAGAATGGTGAAAAGCCAGGCCCGCAGATTGGTTCCCGGCTGCCACAGATGCAGGCGGGAGAGGGCACGTTCCAGACATTCCTGCACCAGATCATCCGCCAGAGCACTGTCCCGTACCATGGCCCGGGCAAAACGGCGCAGCCGCGGGATCTCCTGCTCGATCTGAACGATGACCTCGGGATTGTTCTCGGCGCCGCGCGGAGCGGCGGTTTCGGGATGGGCCGCACCGTCCATCGCCACCGGAACCTGGGTTCCCAACCGGACGGCCGTGTCCGGCAGCATGGGGGTTTCGCATGCCATCACGCTGTCTCCTTACCTATTCGGCTCGTGGGAAAGTATAGGCCGACCGAGGAGAGCGGACAGTGCCTAAAAAGTAATATAGCAATGGACATTGGGAGAAGAATGGAGCTTCTGCGAATTATAACGGCCGATATCGTGATTTTGGCAAAATTTTGATCAGACAAGACCCAAAAATTAAGATACTCACGATCTTCATAGCTTGCTGCATTGCACAGTCTATTCACATAGACCAGTAGAAATGACCGCACAGGGACTCTCTATGACCTTTGTTGCATCCGCCATAGGGCAAGGATCAAAAGAAGAAGCGCGCGGGTTTGGGATAAACCGCATGGCCATGTTGGCCGCCGTCGCCAGGGCATGATATCCGCCCTGTTCCAAACTTCGGGAGGCGAAGCGATGCGGCAATCCACCTGGCCCCTGGCAGCACTGGCACTTGCCGTCATACAGGGCGCGTCCGTTTGCGCGAAGGCAAATGAAGACGTGACCAAGATCCAAACCGCAGCGGCACCTGTGTCTGAAAATATTGCGGATTCCCTTTATGAGCAGGGCCGGCGATTGGAGCGCGGCCTTGGCATTCCCCGCGATTCCGTGCGGGCACTGGAATCCTACTGTGCGGCTGCCCGGGCGGGACATGGCGAGGCCGCGCTGGCGATCGGGCTGATGTTCATGACCGGACAGGGGCTCGGCCAGAACCGGCCCCAGGCGTCGGCCTGGATGAAGACGGCGGCGGATCTGGGCAATGTCACGGCCCGGCGACTGCTGGCCAACCTGCCGAAGCCCGGCCGCACGAAGCCGGCCTGCACCGGCACCGAACTGGCCGAGGTGGAACATGCCCCGCCACGGACACTGATGGCCATGATCCGCAAGCTGGCCCCCCGGTACGGGCTGGATCCCGAGTTCGTCGTCGCCGTCGTTGCCACCGAATCCGGCTTCCGCAGCGACGCGGAGTCCCCCCGAGCCGCCCGCGGACTGATGCAGCTGACGGCGGACACGGCAGATCGTTTCGGCGTGAGCGACCGCTTCGACCCCACCGACAACCTGCATGGCGGCATGCGCTTCCTGCGGCATCTTGTCAGCATCTATGACGGCGATATCGCCCTGGTGCTGGCCGCCTACAACGCGGGCGAGGGTACAGTGCAGCGCTATGGCGGCATCCCACCCTATCCGGAGACGATGGACTACATCGCCAAGGTCCGCCGCTACTACCCGCGCGACCGCCACCCGCCGGGCGGGGCAGCCCAGGCACAGCCGCCTGTCCCGCTGCCCTCCCCGGCCGGTATGCGGACGGCCGGCGCCATCGTCCCCGCCGACCGGCAGGTGGCGGCGCAACCGACGCGGTGAAAGCGAGGCCCCTCCAAGATTCGGACGGCCGATCGAAAGGATAGGATGGCTGTTTAATACTTCTTTGGCAGAGTCTCGGCGACACAATGTCATTCAGCCGGCATCGGCTTTTTCGGCATGATCGGGTATTCCGATACTGTTCCACCTGGGCGAACAGTGTCATAAGGGGGACCTCGGAACCCGCCCCGTGCCGCGGATTTGTGGTTTCGTCAGAGAGAGCCGATGTCGTCTATGCCTCCGGACCAGCACCGTCGCCTGCCCTTCCGCGGCCCCACGGATACCGCCATCCTCTCCATCGTCCTGCCCATGCACAATGAACAGGACAACATCGAGCCCTTGCTGGCGCGGTTGCAGCCGGTTCTGGACAGGATCGGCCTTCCCTACGAGATCATCTGCGTCGATGACGGATCCCGCGACGCAACCTGGCCGATCCTGCTGTCCGCCCGAGCCCAGAACGCCCGGATCAAGCTGCTGCGCTTCAGCCGCAATTTCGGCAAGGAGGTGGCGATGAGCGCCGGCCTCAGCCATGCCGCCGGCCGGGCCGTGATCCTGATGGACAGCGACCTGCAGCACCCGCCGGAGGTGATCGAGAGCTTTGTCGCCCGCTGGCGGGCCGGGGCGCAGATGGTCTATGGCGTGCGGTCGAGCCGGGAGACGGACCCGCCGCTGCGGCGCTGGCTGACCCGCAATTTCTATGGCCTGCTGGACCGCATGTCGGAAGTGCGCCTGCCCCGCGATGCCGGCGACTTCCGCCTGCTGGATCGCGCCGTCGTCGATGCCCTCAATGCCATGCCGGAGCGCACCCGTTTCCTGAAGGGCCTCTATGGCTGGGTCGGATTCCGTCAGGAATCCGTGCCCTTCGATGTGGCCGAACGCCATGCCGGCCGGTCGAATTTCAGCATGTGGAAGCTGCTGCGTCTGGCCATGGACGGCGTTGCCTCCTTCTCCACCGTGCCGCTGCGCATCTGGTCCTGGCTGGGGCTGATCGTGGCTGCCGTCGCCGTCCTCTATGGCGGCGTCATCGTCATGCAGACGCTGCTCTATGGCGTCGATGTGCCGGGCTACGCCTCCCTGATGGTGGCGACCCTGTTCCTGGGCGGCGTGCAGCTGATCTGCCTGGGGGTGCTGGGCAATTATCTCGGCCGCGTCTTCACCGAAGTGAAGGGCCGCCCGCTCTATATCCTCAGCGAGAGCCACGGGCTGGTGGTCGAGGTGCGCCCCGAGGTGCAACATCCCATGCCGGCCGAGCTGCGCAGCGGGATGTAAGTCCCGCATGTCCGGTCTTTTTTGGAACAGGCTCGGGCTGGTCCTGCTGGGACTTGCCCTGCTGGCGGCGGGCCTGGGCTTCCGCCAGTACGGCATCACCTGGGACGAACCGTTGCATGTGGAGTATGGCCGGCGGGCCCTGGCCTGGTACGCCAGCCTGGGACAGGACCGCAGCCTGCTGGATTTCCAGAATCTCTATCTCTACGGTGCCCTGTACGACGTCACGGCGGCCCTGGCCCAGACCATCTCCCCTCTGGATGACTATGGCACGCGCCGACTGCTGGGGGCGCTGGCCGGCCTGCTGGGCGTTGTGGGTGCCGGTCGCCTGGCTGGCGACATGGCCGGTCCACGGGCCGGAACCCTGGCCATGGCCCTGCTGCTGCTGACGCCGGACTGGTGGGGCCATGCCTTCGCCAACCCGAAGGATGTGCCGGTGGGCACGGCCATGGTCTGGGCCCTGGTCTTTGGCCTGCGCACCATCCGCACCCTGCCGGCCCCGGCCGCCGGGACTCTCGTCGGGTTGGGCGCCAGTATCGGTGCCACCCTGGGCATCCGCATCGGCGCCGGCATCATCGTGCTGCCGCTGCTGCTGGGAGCGGCTTTACGGGTCGGCACCGCGGACAACCGGGCGCGGTTCACCGGCACGGCCCTGCTCCGCCTGATGCCGGCCGTGCTGCTGGCCTGGGCGATCATGGTGGCGGCCTGGCCCTGGGCGCAGCTGGCTCCCCTGTCGAACCCGATCCGGGGGCTGGCGGAGTTCAGCCATTTCCCCCTGGACTTCACCTTTCCCCTCTGGGGCGTCCCGGTGCGCAGCACCAACCTGCCCTGGTGGTATGTGCCGGCGGGCTTCGCAGCCAAGCTGCCCGAACCCGTGCTGGTCGGGCTGACCGCAACCGTCATGCTGGCCCTGTTCGGTCTGCACCGTCGCAAACTCCCGGCCGACCGGGCGGCCCTGGCGGCGGCCATCCTGCTGCCGCCGCTGATCGTGGTCGCCACCGGAGCGGTCCTCTATGACGGCATCCGCCATCTGCTGTTCCTGTTGCCGCCGCTGGCGGCGGCCGCCGCGCTGGGGCTGGACGCGCTGCTGGCCCGGCTGTCATTGCGTTGGGCGGCGGCAATGCTGGCGGCCCTGGCGCTGTGGACCGGCCTTCAGACCGCCATCCTGGTCAGGCTCCACCCCTATGAGACCATCTGGTTCAACAGCCTGGTCGGCGGCCCGCGCGGGGCCGAGGGCCGGTTCGAGCTGGATGGCTGGGGCAGCGCCCTGACGGAGGCGGCCCGCACCCTGACGGCCACCGTGCGTGCGCAGGAAGGGGATGCCGCCCTGACCCATCCCTACCGCGTGCGGGTCTGCGGCCCGTCCGGGTCAGCCTTGACCTATCTTCCCGCGGCATGGCGGGCACCGGCCGATGGCAAAGGGCCGGCAGATTTCTTCCTGAGCTTCACCCGCAGCCGCTGCGGCGACGAGCCGGAGGGGCCGGTCCTGGTCCGGATCGAACGCGACGGCGTGCTGCTGGCCTTCGTCAAGGATCTGCGGTCGCTGCCGGACGATCCCGCCATCGGCCACTGACCGGCGGCGTCATCCGGGACGCTTGCCACCGGCCGGACGGCGCCGGTTGGTCGGTGGTTCCGGGCTGTTGGCCGACTGGATCAGGGCGCGGCAGGGGCTGTCCTCCCCGCCCCCTTGCTCCAGGAAGGGAATGATGGCCGCCAGCGGCGTCAGCAACGCGCCCAGCGCCACCGCCGCCCCGCCCTTGACCGCAGCCGAGCCACCTTCGATGCCGATGCGCGGCTGGGACAGGGTGCCGCCAAGGGTGACGGGAACCCGCGCCGCCAGCGGGCTGGGGTCCTTCGGGGCAGCCACCACCCGGCCGGCCAGCGCTTCATCGCCGAGGGCCAGGGTCAGATCGGCGGCAATGTTGGTGTCGGTGGTGTCGAAGATGAAGGTGCGCGTCGTCATCCGTCCGCGTTCCACCGGCAGATCGGCCACCAGACAACGCACGCCCACGGCATCGTCGCCGGAAACCAGCGTGCCCAGCGCCTCGGCGATGTCGAGGCCTGCGGCTTCGATCAGCAGATGGCTGACCGAGCCGCCTTCCATGACCAGGACGATGCGGCCGTCGGAGGCCGCCAGGATGCTGGACAGGGAACGGCCGCGGCCGGTGAGGTCGAGGCGGCCGCCCAGCCGTCCCTCGGTCTCCGGCTCGAAGCGCGTGCCGGCCACGAACGGCTTCAGGCCGAGACCGTCGATGCCGAGGTCGAACCGGCCGAGCGGCACCTCCTGGGTCCCGTCGAGAATGATCCGGCCGGCAACCCGACCGATGGCTGCCGTGAACCGGACCGGGTCGATCACGGCCTTGCCGTTGTTCAGCAGCAGCCGGAACTGCACCTGTTCCAGCGGCAGCACGGGAACCTGGACGTCGTCGCCGGTGAAGGTCACGTCCATGTCGGCGGCCTTCAACCGGTCGAGATCGATGGGCGTATCGGGGATCACCCGCGCATCGCCCGCCGGCATCTTCCGCGGCTTATCGCCCTCCGCCGGGTCCAGGCCGATCAGGCCCCCCAGATCGGCGAAGCGGAGTTGACGGGAGGTCAGGGTGCCACGGATCAGCGGGCGCGGCTGCTTGGGTTCGTAGCGGATGACCCCGGACAGATCGCTTTCACCGACGCGCCCCTGCAAGCCCTCGACCTGCCAGATGCCCTCGTCGCGCCGCAGCTTGCCTTTCAGACTGTAAGGCGCGGTCACCGGTGTGGGGATGCCGAACAGGGGAAAGATCTCCGACAGGTCCGGCCCCTTGAGGTCGAGATCAAGGTCGGCGCCCTGGAGCTTGACCGGATCGCGGAAGGTTCCCTTGACCAGCACGCTGGTCTCGCCGGCCTCCACCGACAGATCGACGGGATAAGGCGCATCCGACAGACGCAGAACCAGGATCGGCCCCGCGGAGAGGGCGATGCGGAACGGCTTGCCCTGCAACGAGCCCTGCCCGTCCACCGATACCCTGTCCTCCCCGCCGCCGCCACTGCCGGCAACCGTATTGATGCGGCTTTCGACCTCCACGCCCTTCTCCGGGTCGTTGAAGCGGAGCACGCCGTCCTGCACGGCCAGACGGCCAATGAGCGGGAATTCGCTGCGATCCTCCGGTGTCGCCGGTTCTGCCGCCACCGGCTCTCGCAGTTGCCAATTCCCCTCCCCTTGCTGGTTCTTCTCCAGCAGCAGGGACGGGCGGACGACGGCGATCTCCGGGATCTCGATCCGCCCCCGCAGGAGCGGGGGAATGCGAACCACCGCCTGCACCTGCTCCACCTCGGCCATCAGCGGCTGCGTCCCCCAGGGGGCATTGGCGATGGTCAGACCGGACAGGGTGAGGCGTGGCGACCAGGACCAGGCGATCCGCGCATCGTCCACGCGCACTTCGCGCTCCAGCGCCGCCGAGGCCCGTTCGGCAGCCCAGCCGGCAAGACGATGGCCATCGACCAACCAGACAGCCACTAGGGCCGCGGTTACGACCAGCAGCACCAGACCGCCGAGAATGCCCGCTCCCCACCGCAGCGCCCGTGGCATGCCATCCCCCTCCCGTCATGGGACGGCAACATCGTCACGGGCAGCACGGTTCCGCCCATGGCGGACTGCGAAACCCGGTGCAGCCGGCGGCGCGTCGTTTCAAATAGAATCAGGCAATGTCCGGAAAACAAAAAAGCGGCCCAGAGGCCGCTTTCTTTGATGCCGTCTTGGTAACGGCCAGCACCCGATAAGAGATCGTGGTGCCCAGGGGCGGAATCGAACCACCGACACGGGGATTTTCAGTCCCCTGCTCTACCAACTGAGCTACCTGGGCCCACCACGTTCGGGCTCTCTTCGGTGTCTCGCCAGAGGCGTTCGCCGTCGAGGCCCGCGGTATAGACAAAATATTTGGGCCTGTCCAGCACCAGATTGCATCCCCGTTACGTTTTTTTCTCTCCGTCCGGACCGGCCGCGGGCTCATCTCCATCCTCGTCCCGAACAGGTACGCGATAGGCCTCGTTCAGCCAGCGGGCGAGGTCGACATCGGCGCAGCGCTTGGAGCAGAAGGGCTTGAACTGGTCATGGGCGGGACGGCCGCAGATGGGGCAGCCGCCGCGTTTCGGCCGGATATCGGCCAGATTGATGGGGTCGCTGGGCATGGGCTTTCAAAGGGTTTCGGTCAGAAGATCAGCCAGGGCGGGTCCGCGGCGGGCACGGGTCATCTCCGCCAGGCCAAGGCGGGACATGCCATAGACATGGGTGGCCACGGGGTCGTTGGAAACGGCGTGGGACAGGGCCTGGATCACGGCCTCGCGGTCGCCGGCCCGGCCCATATTGACAAAATCCACGATGATGATGCCGGCGAGATTGCGCAGGCGCAGCTGGCGCGCGATCTCGCCCGCCGCGTCCAGATTGGTGGCCAGGGGATTGCCACGCTCGCCGCCATTGACGTCGATGACGGTCAGCGCCTCGGTCCGGTCGATGACCAGGGAGCCGCCCTGGCCCAGCGGCACCCGCCGCCCCCCAAGGCCGGCGATGACACCGTCCAGATCCTCGGTCTCGAACAGCAGCGGCCGGCCGGCATGGGGCTGCAGCAGCGCCGCCAGATCGGGGGCGCGGTCGCGGCACCAGAGGCGCACAGTGTCGGCCAGCGCCGGCCCCTCGGCGCGGATGGCCTCCACCCCCCGCCCCGTCCATTCGGCCAGGGCACGGGCCACGGCATCGGGTGCCGGACGCAGCAGCGCCGGCGCCGTGGCCGATGCCGCCGCGGTCTCCGTCCCGTGCCAGAGTTCCAGCAAGGCCTCGGCCTCCAGCGCCACCAGCGCTGGATCGACACCGGCGGCATCGGCACGGACAATCCAGCCGCCGCGGCTGGGCACGCTCTCGGCCAGGGTCTGGCGCAGGCGTCCCACCTCCGGCCCCTTGCCCAGGCGCTTGGACAGGTGCAGCCCGTCCGCCTGCGGCATGAACACCAGGAAACGGCCCGGCAGTGTCACATCCATGGTGACGACGGCGCCCTTGTCGCCATGGGCATCGGCCTTGACCTGGAGCAGCAGGGTCTGGCCGGTCCGCAGCAGCTGGCCGATCCGGGCGCCGCGCCGGGCTGGTCGCATGTCGGCGGCATTCAGCAGGGCGGGCTGGTCCAGCCCGATCTCGACGAAGGCGGCATCCAGGCCGGCGACGATGCGCGCCACCCGGCCCAGGCGGATGTCGCCGGCATGGGCGGGCCGGTCCTCACGGTCGATGGCAAGGTCGGTGAGCACGCCATCCTCCAGCCACGCCGCGCGGCGCAGCGGGCCACGGCGGTCGAGCCAGAGTTCACGGCGCATGGGATCAGTCCGGGTAATGGGGCGTCAGCGGGTCGAGCCCGGCGGCACGCAGCAGACCGGCCACCTCGTACAGCGGCAGGCCGACGATGTTGGAATAGCTGCCGATGATCTCGCGCACGAAGACCGACGCCAAGCCCTGGATGGCATAGCCCCCGGCCTTGCCGTCCCATTCGCCGGAACGGACATAAGCCTCGATTTCCGCGGGCGCCAGCGGGCGGAAGACCACGGCCGTCTGCACCGTGCGCGTCCAGCGCCGGCCATCGGCGCCGATGAGGCAGACACCGCCATAGACGCGATGACGACGGCCCGACAGCAGGCCGAGGCAGCGGCGGGCCGTGGCCGCATCCTCCGCCTTGGGCAGGATGCGGCGGCCGGCCGCCACCACCGTGTCGGCGGCCAGGATCAGGGACCCGGCATGGCGCGGCGCCACCCGCTCCGCCTTCTCCACCGCCATGCGCTGGGCATAGACGGCCGGCAGTTCCCCCGGTCGCTCGCTCTCATCAATGTCGGCGGGATCGATCAGCGCCGGAACCAGGCCGACCAGCCCCAGCAGGTCGCGCCGCCGCGGCGAGGCCGAGGCCAGGATCAACCGCGGGGCAGCCACGTCGGAAACACGCTGACCGCCCGCAGTCGAAGCCGGGGCGGTGTTGGATACCGGATCGCTTGTCATGGACTTCCCGCAGTCCGCTTACTTGAAGCGGAAGGTGATTCGGCCCTTGGTCAGATCGTAGGGCGTCATCTCGACATTGACGCGATCACCCGCCAGGACACGGATGCGGTTCTTACGCATCTTCCCGGAGGTATGCGCCAGCACTTCGTGGTTGTTGTCCAGCTTCACGCGGAACATCGCATTGGGCAGCAGCTCCATAACCGTGCCCGAAAACTCGATCAGGTCTTCCTTCGCCATAACGTCCATTCACCCGGCAAGATCGGCGGCCAAATAGGTGATTGGGCGGCTTCCAGCGGTCAAGCGTTTTTTCCGCACATCGGACGCAGCTTCTTCTATTTGCGGAGACAACTGTATCGGCGGCGCAACGCCGGCCTAGTCTGGGATGCGATGACGTCAGATCGCCGCCTGCTCCAGGCCGAACCGGTTCCGGATCCGGCGGTACAGTGTATCGCGCACGTGACGATAGGCATCCAGCCGCATCTCCCGGCTGCCCTCCACAAGCGAGGGGTCGAACGTATTCCAGAACTCCACATCGCAGGCCATGGTCCGCGTCAGTTCCACCGCCTGGTGCTGAGCCTCCGGCGACAGGGAGACCACCAGATCGAAGCTGGTATCCTCCAGCCGGTCGAAGGTCTTGCAGCGGTGGCGGCTGAGATCGACGCCGATCTCGGCCATGACGGCGGTGACGAAGGGATCGATCGCGCCGTCGCGCACGCCCACCGAATCCACATAGAGCGTGGTTCCGGCCAGCTTCTTCAGCATCCCCTCGGCCATGGGCGACCGGATGGAGTTATGGGTGCAGGCGAACAGGACACTGGTAATCCTGGCGGGGATGATCCGGGAGGATTCGGCCATCGCACCCCTCAGCCCCGGATATGCAGGACACAGATCAGGGTGAACAGCCGGCGGGCCGTGTTGAGGTCCAGCTCGACCCGGCCGGCCAGCCGCTCGCGCAGCAGCTCCGACCCTTCGTTGTGCAGGCCGCGCCGCCCCATGTCGATGGCCTCGATCTGCGACGGCGAAGCCGTCTTGATGGCCTTGTAGTAGCTGTCGCAGATGAGGAAATAGTCGCGGACGATGGTGCGGAAGGGTGTCAGCGGCAGCATGATGCGGCTGAGTTCGCCCTCATCCTCCGCCCGCACATCGAAGACCAGACGATTGTCCTCGATGGCGATCAGCAGCCGGTAGGGACCGCTGTCGGGCTGCTCCACCAGTCCGAAGCGGTTCTCCTCCAGCAGGTCGAACAGCGCGACGGCGCGCTCATGTTCCACCTCGGGGTTGCGGCGGACCACATTCTTTTCAATCAGCTCGACATGGCTGATGCGATGCCTGCCGCTGCCCACGCGCAGCCCTCCCCTGTTTTCATTCTCTCCTATTGAGCCTTGTTCCCCAGGCGAATGGCAACTGAAAGCGCATGCGCCCCCAACCCTTCCGCCTCGGCCAGGGCCACGGCGGCCGGGCCGATGGCGTGAAGACTGGCCTGGGAACAGCCCACCAGCGTGGTGCGCTTCATGAAATCCAGCACATTGAGACCGGAGGAGAACCGGGCCGACCGCGCCGTGGGCAGGACGTGATTCGGCCCGGCCACATAGTCGCCGATGGCTTCCGGTGTGTAGCGTCCCAGGAAGATGGCGCCGGCATTGCGGATCCGGGCCGCCAGGGCGTCCGGATCGGCCACTGCCAGTTCCAGATGCTCCGGCGCCAGCCGGTCCACCAGGTCCACCGCCTGCTCCAGCCGCTCCACCAGGATGATGGCGCCATGGCTGCGCCAGCTCTCCCCGGCAATGTCCGCCCGCGGCAGGCGCGAGAGATGATCCTCCACGGCCGCAGCCACGGCATCGGCGAAGGCGGCATCGTCGGTGATGAGGATCGACTGGGCCGAGGTGTCATGCTCGGCCTGAGACAGCAGGTCGGCGGCGATCCAGGCGGGATCGTTCCGACCGTCCGCCACCACCAGGATTTCCGACGGGCCGGCGATCATGTCGATGCCCACCGTACCGAAGACCTGGCGCTTGGCCGCGGCCACAAAGGCATTGCCGGGCCCGGTGATCTTGTCGACCGCGGCGATGCTCTCCGTGCCATAGGCCAGCGCGGCCACGGCCTGGGCACCGCCGATGCGGTAGATCTCGGTCACGCCGGAGATCCTGGCCGCCGCCAGCACCAGCGGGTTCAGCACCCCGTCGGGGCTGGGCACCACCATGGCGATGCGGGAGACACCGGCCACCCGGGCCGGAATGGCGTTCATCAGCACCGAGCTGGGATAGGCGGCGGTGCCGCCGGGCACATAAAGGCCGACAGCACCGACAGGCGTCCAGCGCGCGCCCAGGCGCACCCCGGCCGCATCCACATAGTCCTGATGCTCCGGCGTCTGCCGCCGGTGGAAGGCCTCGATGCGGGCGGCGGCCAGATGCAGCGCCTCCAGCGTGGCGGCCCCGCAGCGGGCCATCGCCGCCTCCACCTCGTCGGCGGTGATGCGCACTGTCTGCGGCGTCAGCGTCAGCCGGTCCCAGCGCCGGGTATAGTCGATGACGGCGGCATCGCCACGGGCGCGCACATCGGCCAGCACCGCGGCCACGGCAGCGTTGACGTCCTCCTGCACCTCGCGCTTGGCCGAGAGCAGGGCACGGAAGCCGGACTCGAAATCCGGATCGCGGGTGGAGAGCCTAAGCGGCATTCTGAATGGCCTCCTGGAAACGGTCGATCCAGCCCTGGATCTCCCCATGGCGGGTCTTGAAGGCAGCACGGTTGACCACCAGGCGCGAGGAGATGTCGGCGATATGCTCAATCTCCTTCAACCCGTTGGCCTTCAATGTCGTGCCGGTGGAGACCAGATCGACGATGCGGCGGGCCAGGCCCAGGCTGGGCGCCAGTTCCATGGCCCCGTTGAGCTTGATGCACTCGGCCTGGACGCCGCGGGCGGCGAAATGGCGGCGGGTGATCTCGGGATACTTCGTGGCGACGCGCACATGGCTCCAGCGGGCCGGATCGTCGCCATCGCTCAGCGCCACCGGCTCGGCCACGGCGATGCGGCATTTGCCGATGCCGAGATCCAACGGCGTGTAGATCTCGGGATAGTCGAACTCCATCAGCACATCGTTGCCGCAGACCCCCAGTTGGGCGGCGCCGAAAGCCACGAACGTGGCCACGTCGAAGCTGCGCACACGGATGATCTGCACATCGGGCCGGTTGGTGGCGAAGCGCAGGGCACGGGATTTGGGATTGTCGAAATCCGGTTCCGGCTCGATACCGACATGATGCAGCAGCGGCCTCACCTCATCCAGGATGCGGCCCTTGGGCAGGGCCAGTACCAGGAGGTCATTGGCGGGCGGCGTCATGTCTATACAGCTCCAGCGGCGGTGTCGGGTTCCGCGGCCGGAACACCCCGACCGCGGGGCGCCTTTACTTGGCATGCCACAGCACGGTCGTCCAGCCGCAAGGCCCCGCCGTCGGGACAAGGCACGCTTGCGGGGATGGAACGCTGACAAGAACGGCTATCGCTCCGCCCAAGGGGCTTGGGCGCATCCGGATCAGACGGGGCAGGACGGGGCAACCCGGGATTCAGGCGCCCTGCCGGGCCTCTTCGTGGCAGGGCTTGAGGCCGGTGGGCCAGGGTTCGCCGATATCCTCCAGACGCACATCCAGGCCGCTGACCTCCAGGCGGATGCCATGGCCGCCGGAGAAATGCAGCAGCACGCCCCCCTCCCCCGCTTCCACCGCCAGCAGGTTCAGCATCTGCGTGCGGTCGCGCAGATCGAGATTGCGGTAACTGGCGCGGCTGACCCCATGGAAGCGCAGGGCGCAGTTGGTGCGCTCGAAACTGCAATCCGCGTCCGGCGTCGGCCCGCCCGCGGATATGCCATCCGCACGGTCGGCACATTCCCACCTGAACCGGTTGGCAATGACAATGAAGGACTGCTCCTCCGCCAGAAAGGCGATGTCGCAGATGGGAACAATGGCGTCCTGCACCATGGCCGACACCACCTTCAGATCCTCCGCATCGCCTGCGCGCAGCTTCAGCCCCGTGGCCATTCCCCGACGTCCCCTGATGAACCCCGGGCCGCCCCGGACGGGACGGCCCCATAGCCTTATTTAGGTAGCGTCCTTCAGCCGTTCCATATCCGCGCCGCAGGCGATCAGCTTCTCTTCCAGCCGCTCATAGCCGCGGTCCAGGTGATAGATGCGGTTGACCACCGTCTCGCCACCGGCGGCGAGGCCGGCCAGCACCAGACTGACCGAGGCGCGCAGATCGGTGGCCATGACCGGAGCGCCGGTCAGCTTCGGCACGCCGCGGACCAGGGCGGAGGAACCATGGACCGTGATCTTGGCCCCCATGCGCGCCAGCTCCGGCACATGCATGAAACGGTTCTCGAAAATGGTCTCGGTGATCATCGAGGCGCCGTTGGCCACGCACATCAGGGCCATCATCTGGGCCTGAAGATCGGTGGGGAAGCCGGGGAACGGCTCGGTCATGGCATCCACGCCCAGCAGCGGGCCGGTGGGCTGAACCCGAAAGCCGCGCTCGGTCGGGACAAAGGCGACATTGGCTCCGGCCAGGGTGATGGCCACGGCCTGCAGGTCCTGCAGGCGCGCGCCGATCAGCTCCACCTCGCCACCGGTGATGGCGGCGGCCATGGCATAGGTGCCGGTCTCGATGCGATCGGGCAGGATGGCGTGGGTGGCGCCGTGCAGCCGCTCCTTGCCGCGGATGCGCAGCTTGTCGCTGCCGATCCCCTCGATCTCGGCCCCCATGGCGATGAGGCAATGGGCCAGGTCGCCGATTTCCGGCTCGCGGGCGGCGTTGACCAGCACGGTCTCGCCCTTGGCCAGGGCCGCCGCCATCATGAGATTCTCGGTGGCGCCCACGGATACCTGCGGAAAGACGAACTCGGCTCCGCGCAGACCGCCCGGCGGGGCCTTGGCGACGACATAGCCGCCTTCGATCTCGATCTCCGCACCCATGGCCTGCAGGCCCTTGATGTGCAGGTCCACCGGGCGTGGCCCGATGGCGCAGCCACCGGGCAGGCTGACCTTGGCCTGGCCGAAGCGGGCCAGCAGCGGCCCCAGCACCAGCACGCTGGCGCGCATCTTGCGTACCAGATCGTAGGGCGCTTCCAGGCTGGTGATGGTGCCGGCGTTCAACTCCACCACCCGCCCCTGGCAGCCATGCGCACCGCCCTGGCCATTGAGATGGATGTCCACCCCGTGCTGGGCCAGCAGGTTGGCCATGGTGGTGATGTCGGCCAGATGCGGCAGGTTCGAGAGCGTCAGCGTCTCGTCCGTCAGCAGGCAGGCGGCCAACAGGGGAAGGGCGGCATTCTTGGCACCGCTGATGGCGATCTCGCCCTTCAGCGTGCGGCCGCCGCGGATGCGGAGCTTGTCCATGGGTCAGGTTCGTTGCGGCAGGAGGAACGGGAAAAGGCGGTGTCGACCGGAAACATGGCACGAAGATGGTCGCGGATACCGGGATGAGGGCAACCGGATTAAGGATCGGTCACCCGTCCCAAAGCGGTCACGGCCTGGAGCGGTCACGGCCTGGAGCGGTCACGGCCCGGCTCCGCGCGGTAGCGGGTCACAGGCGCGGCAGGGTCACGCCGCGCTGGCCCATATATTTGCCGGACCGGTCAGCATAGGACACCTCGCAGATGCTGTCGCCCTTGAAGAACAGGAACTGGCACAGCCCCTCGTTGGCGTAGACCTTGGCCGGCAGCGGCGTGGTGTTGGAGATCTCCAGCGTCACATGACCTTCCCATTCCGGCTCCAGCGGCGTGACATTGACGATCAGGCCGCAGCGGGCATAGGTGGATTTGCCCAGGCAGACCACCAGCACATCGCGGGGAATGCGGAAATACTCCACTGTCCGCGCCAGGGCGAAGCTGTTGGGCGGGATGATGCAGATGTCGGTCTTACGGTCGACGAAGCTGGTCTCGTCGAAGCGCTTGGGATCGACGATGGCATTATCGACATTGGTGAAGATCTTGAACTCGTCGGCCACCCGGGCGTCATAGCCGTAGGAGGACAGGCCGTAGGAGATCACCCCTTCCCGCTTCTGCGCCTCGGTGAATGGCGTGATCATGCCATGCTTGGTCGCCATGTCGCGGATCCAGGTGTCGGGCATGATCGCCATGGGGCAGTCCTTCCGTGGGAGAGGCAATAGGGATGCGGCCGGTCAGCCAGGCCGGCGGGTCCAGGGCTTGTAGCCCAGCCCCCCGTCGCGCTCAAGCAGGAGCGCGGCTCGAGCCGGGGTCGGACGGGGCCGGCTGATCGTCGCGGGCGCGCTCCTGCTCCTTGCGCTTGCGAAGATTGTCGCGCAAGGCCTTGGCGAGACGGGCGTTACGGTCATCGGGCTTGGCGGGCTTCTGCGGTCCGGCGGTCATCGGCAGCATCGGGGGTTGGCGGCAGCGGAACCGGGATTCCAGGCATTCCACCCGCCTGCGTCAAGTCCGGGTTTTTTTCGCCCGGGGAGTCGATTATGCTTGCACACCCCGGCCGAGCATGGCACATAGCCGCCCACTTCCGGGGTGCCCGGAGCTGCCGTAGCTCAGTCGGTAGAGCGCGTCCTTGGTAAGGACGAGGTCGTTGGTTCGATTCCAATCGGCAGCACCATCCCCCGCCCGAGTGTCCTCCCGCTGCATGCGGGAGAGGCAGGATGCCTTGGCGGACATCGGCTTGCCATCTGGGCAGTGCCTGCTACAATATCCTTAACTGACGCTGAAATCAGGACGATTGTGTGGGCATCGACCCTTCGGAAGGGTGGGATGAGGCCGCCGGGCGATTCATGTCCGCCCGCTCCGGCATTGGCACATCGCTGGTCCGCTCCTGGGCACAGGATCATTTGCCGCGGCGCGGCTGCATCGTGGATGTGGGCTGCGGGTCCGGCGTGCCGATCGCGCAAGCCCTGATCGAGGACGGGTTCCAAGTCTTTGGAATCGATGCCTCGCCCACCCTGATCGCTGCGTTCCGCAGCCGCTTCCCGACGGCGCCAAGCGCCTGCGAGCCTGCGCAGGACAGTGCCTTCTTCCACCGCACATTTGATGCGGCGCTTGCGGTCGGTCTGTTGTTTCTTCTTGCAGAGAAGGATCAGCGGGCCGTGATCCGCCGCGTTGCAAAGGCCCTTGGACCCGGCGGGCGGTTCCTGTTCAGCGCACCGCGCGAGATCTGCCAATGGCGAGACAGCCTGACCGGGCGCAGGTCGAGGTCGCTCGGTGTGCAGGAATACAAGCGGGCGCTCCAGGCCTCCGGCCTGCACCTCGCCGGCTGCCGGCGCGATGAGGGGGAGAACAACTACTATGACGCCGTGAAGGCGGCGGCGGAGCCTCTCCGGTGATCAGTGCGGCGCAGGCGGGAAGGCTTCCCCTTCTCAGTGGTCGGACCCCTGCAGGATCTGGCGGCGCATGCCGGTTTCATAGTCCAGCCCGTCCCGGGTCAGCACGACGCTGACGGGGAAATTGCCGCGGATCAGACCCTTGCGCTCCAGCACCGTCCAGGGGGCCGGGTTGCGCAAGCCTGTCGCGTCCTGGGCAAACACCAGCCAGGGGCCGAGATGGAAATGGTTGCCGTGGGCGGTGAAAGGCAGCTCCATCACCTCGATCTCACCATCGCCCAGCGGGCGGCTGATATCCTCGAACTCCGCCAGAGCCTGGAACAGGGTCAGGGTCTTCAGCTGCAGCGGGTTCAGGTTCAGCGGATTCTTCTTCTGGGCCATGGCTGTCCGGATGCAAGGCGGGGAACGGGCGCCTGTTGAACTCCCTCCGTCCGCGCCCGTCAAGCGCCATGCCGCACAAGCCCGAACGTGACGTTGCAGAAGAATGGGCTTCTGGCATCCTGGGGTGGTCATGCGCTGCCCTGCTGGAGGAGAAGCCATGCGTCATCTGACCCCGGCCCTGCTGGCCCTGACCCTGATTCTGCACCCGGCCGGCCCCGCCGCCAGCGATGCGGTGACGGCGGGCCGGGAAGCCCTGCGGGCTGGAGATGACACTGCGGCTCTGGCGGCGTTCCGGGCCGGAGCGGCCTCGGGCGATCGCACGGCCCAGTTCCTGGCAGGGCAGATGCTGCTGCAGGGCAAGGGGGCCGCCCGCGACGTGCCGGCGGCCCTGGCCTATCTGGAGCAGGCGGCCAGGGCCGGCCATGTGGGGGCACAGACCACGGCGGGATCGCTCTACGCCTTCGGTGACCCGGTTCCGGCGGATTATGACAAGGCCTTTGCCTATCTGCTGCCGGCGGCGCGGGCCGGCGATGCCCATGCCCAGAACAATCTGGCGACGCTGTACTGGTTCGGGCTGGGGACGGCGCGCGATCCCGTACAGGCCCTGCACTGGGCGATGCGGGCCGAGCGACGGCATCTCATGGCCGCGATCCGGCTGAAGGATGAAATCGAGCGTCAGGTGACACCGGCGGTGGAGGCGGAGGCGACGGCGCTGGCAACCCAGCCGCTGACGCCCGACAGTCCAGGCACGCCCCCACCGCGGCGGGATGCGCTGTCACCGCCCGCCGTGCCCGGGCCGGACTCCCCGCGGGATGCCGTGCCGACACCGGCTGGAGACTGGGCCGTGCAGCTGGGCGCCCTGCCATCGGCCGCGGACGCCGACCGTCACTGGCGCCGGTTGTCACGGCGCCATACGGCGCTGCTGGCCGCCCGGACGCCGCGCTTCGCCAGCGTGGTGCTGGAGGGCAAGGGCAGTGTCACCCGGATCCTGGTGCCCGGATTCGACAGGGCCGGGGCCGAGGATCTCTGCTCCCGCCTCAAGGCCGCGGGAGCGGCTTGTCTGATCCGGCGCGACGGGCCGCCACCGTGAACAGCAGCGCGGTGAACAGCTGGGCGCAGATCCACCAGGTCTGCCAGGCGCCGTAGGCGAAGCAGGCGATGGTCAGCGCGCTGGCGTAGCAGGCCAGCACGAAGGGCCGCAGGCCCGGATCCAGGCGGGCGGCCCACCGCAGCAGCGCAACCCCGAACCAGGCCAGCAGGCCGGCACCGATCCACCCCAGTTCCAGCCGGGTCTGCAGGAAGATGTTGTGCGGATGCAGCGGCAGGCTCTGCCGGTCCAGCGCCAGACCGGCCAGGATCTGGCCACCCTCGGGAATGGCGCGGGACGCATCCAGCCCCCAGCCCAGCCAGGGATGCTCCGCCGCGCGCTGGGCCACGAAATGCCAAATGCCGACACGGTGGGCGAAGCTGAAGGGCAACCGGTTGAGGATCTCCGGATCGACGGCGGCCAGCCACAGACCGAAGGGCACACTGGCGGCGAACCCCAGGATGGTCACGCCCATCCACAGGCGGGCCGTGGTCAGCGGCCAGCGCCAGGCCGCCAGCAGCGTCAGCAGGCCGGCGGCGCTGCCGACCACGGCCGAGGCGCTGGGGGTGGCCAGGGTCAGCAGGAAATAGCCCGCCGGCAGGGCCAGGGCGGCCGCCTTGCCGCGGGCGGCCAGGATGAAGGCCACCGGCCACAGCAGCAGGGCCAGGATGACGGAGGGTCGGTTCAGCGCCCGCTCCTCTGCCACCAGCGTGCCTTCCAGCAGCTTGGCCAGACGGTAGAGCGGCTGGTCGGCCAGCGTTTCGACGGCGAACAGGGCCAGCCCGATGCCCAGGCCCCAGACGGCAATGCGCGTGAGAGACCGGGCCAGGGCCGGCGGCAGATCCAGAAGGAAGCCCAGCAGCAGCAGCGCCGGCACCGCCTCATAAAGGAAGGTGATGGCCTGGGCCAGCCCGGAGACCGGCACCGGGGTCCAGGCAATGCTGACCGCGCCCAACAGCCAGAACAGCAACAGCGGCAGCACCAGCGATGGCGGCAGGGCGGGTAGCCGGCGACGGCGCCAGAGCAGCAGGCCGCCGGACAGTACCGACAGGGTGATGAGGGCGGGCGCCATGCCCAGCGGCACCAGCGGGGCCATCACGGCTGTCGCCAGGGCGATCAGCCCCCCGGTCAGACCGAGGAAGGGGAAAGCGAAACTGTCCGGCACGGGCGGGGAGACCGGGTCCGGCCGCTCCCGCCGCGCCATGGGCGCACTCACCAAAACGCATCTCCCTTGGTGCGGGCCAGGAGGCCGAGGACGGCGGCTTCCACCTCGTCCACCGACAGGCGGCGCATCCGCGCCTCCGGGCTGTCACCAGGAACGTTCTGGGCGATGATATGGTCCGCATGTGCCCCCCACGGACCATAGATCTCGGCCGGGGTAGGCCCGAAGACACCCAGGGTCGGCGTACCGCTGGCGGCCGCCACATGCATCAGGCCACTGTCATTGCCGACGAACAGCACGGCCCGGGCGATGCAGGCCCCCGCCAACAGCGGGTCCGTCCGCCCGATCAGGTCCACGGCCCGGCCGGCGCCCAAGCGCTCCAGCACCGGCCGGCACCGCTCGGCCTCCCCCGGCCCGGCCAGCACCAGCACCCTGGCCCCGGACAGGGGACCACCGGGACCGGTCAGCCGGTCGGCCAGTTCGGCATAGCGGTCGGCCGGCCATTCCTTGCCGGTCCAGTTGGCCGCCGGCCCCAGGGCCAGCAGCGGTCCCGGGCCGGTCAGACGCTCCGCCTCGGCCCGCAGCGGCGCATCGAACCACAGGCGCGGTGCCGGCGGCGGCTCCGCCCGCAGCACCGAAGCCAGCTGCTCCACCTTGTGGCGCACGGGACCGCCATGGCGGAAGACGGCGCGCTTGCGCGCCAGCACCAGACGCGACACGGCGGAATCGCGCAGATCCACCACCAGATCCCAGCGTGTCCCGGCCACCTGACGCCAGAGATCGAACCAATGCAGCGACCAGCGGCGCTTGCCCATAGGGATCAGGCGGCGCAGACGCGGCACCGTGCGGAACAGGGGAGCCGGGATCGGACCACAGGCGATGGTGAACCGGGCCTCGGGCAACGTCTCGACCAGATGGCCCAGCAGGCCGGTGGTGAGGACGGCATCGCCCAGCCGGTTGGAGGTGATGAAGAGAACGTCCACGGGGTGCGACACTCGGCTGACACGGACCCGGAAGCGCGCCGGACGCGGCCGGACGCAGGCGTCCGCCCTTATAGCCGGGGGCATGGGCGATTGCCACCGCCGCGGGCCGGACCCGACCAGCCCGCACCGACCACCCCACACCGGCCCGCCAGCCCCGGCTGGTGCGCGGCGAAGTGCAGCCGGGCGCGGACCCATCTTGCTTCGGCGACCGAACCGACCCACCTTTAGCGGTATCCGTAGCCATCGGGTCCAGAATGTCCGCCGTCCCGTCCGTATCGTCCAGCCTGTCCAGCCCCTCCGCCATCCCCCTGACCGCCCGCGGCGTCATCGCCCTGACGGGGGCGGACCGCATCAGTTTCCTGCAGGGGCTGGTGACGGCGGATGTGAGCCGGGTGACGCCGACACGGGCCGGCTGGGGCGCCCTGCTGACGCCGCAGGGCAAGTTCCTGCACGATATCTTCTTCCTGGCCACCGGCGACCAGATGCTGCTGGATGTGGAGGCGGAGCGGCTGCCGGACCTGCTGAAGCGGCTGCGGCTCTACCGCCTGCGCGCCAAGGTCGAGCTGACCGATGCCAGCGACCGCTTCACCGTCGCCGCCGTGATCGGCGATGGGGCGGCGGCACTGCTGGGGGTGCCGGCCGAGGCCGGCGCCGCCCGTCCCTATGAGGAGGGGGCTGCCTGTGTCGACCCGCGCCTGCCGGACCTGGGTTGCCGGCTGCTGCTGCCACGGGAGGCCCCCCTGCCGGCCCCTGTGGGCGACGCGGCTGACTGGGACCGGCTGCGGCTGGGTCTGGGCGTTCCCGACGGCAGCCGCGACCTGATCCCGGACAAATCCATCCTGCTGGAAAACGGTTTCGATGAGCTGGGCGGCGTCGCCTGGGATAAGGGCTGCTACATGGGGCAGGAGCTGACGGCGCGCACGCGCTATCGTGGCCTGGTGAAGAAGCGTCTGCTGCCGGTACGGCTGGACGGTCCCCTGCCCGCCCCCGGCACCATCATCCTGGCCGGCGACCGCGATGTGGGCGAGATCCGCAGCGGCCGCGACGGCATGGCCCTGGCGCTGCTGCGCCTGGATGCGCTGGCGCAGGAGACACCGCTGCGGGCGGGGGACACCCGGCTGACCCCGGCCATTCCCGACTGGGTGCGCCTGCCGGCGAAGGCGTGAGCCCGGCGGTGCTGCCCGGTCAGCGCCTGTCCACCGCGCCACCGCCAGCCGCCATCGCCGCATAGATCCGGTCCAGCCCGTCGAGATGCCGGTCCAGCGACCAGCGCGACAGGTCGGGCCGGTGCCGCGCCAGCGGGCCGGACAGCGCCGCGGCCAGGGCGCGCTCCAGCGCGTCGGCGTCGCCCGGGGGGACGAAGGCCGTCGGCCCCAGGCTGGCCCTGGCCCCGTCGGTGGCCGTGGCCACGATGGGCAGACCGGCATCCAGCGCCTCCAGCGCCACCAACCCGAACGGTTCCTCGCGCGAGGGGAACACGAACAGGTCGAAGGCGTGGTAAAGCGCACGCACATCGCTGCGGAAACCGGCGAAGCGGATGCGCCCGTCGCCGGTCGCAAGCGCCTCCAGCGCGGCGCGGTCCGGCCCCTGCCCCACCAGGGCCAGCCGCAGCCGCGGGTCCGGCAGGCCGCGGAAAGCCCGGATCAGCGTGTCCATGCCCTTGACCGGCATCAGCGCTCCCACGGCCCCGACCAGGATCTCACCCGCTCCGGCCCCCAACTCGGCCCGCAGGGCCGCCACCCGCTCCGCCGAGGGGGCGGGATGCGGCGTGAACCACAGGTCCAGGCGATGGATGGGACCGCCGAAGCCCTTGGCGCGCGCATCCTCGGCCTGCCAGTCGGTCGGCGCCACCAGGGCCTGCTGCCGGCGATACCAGTTGGCCCGATAGTCCAGATGCATGGTCGCCAGCCGCGGCACAGCGCCGCCCCAGCGGCCGACCACACGCCCGGCCCGACCGCCATGGCTATGGACCACATCCGGGCGGAAGCGCCGCAGCGCCAGCCAGGTGGACGGCCCCAGCAGCGCCGGCGGCACGGTCGCCACATCCACCGATGGGTCGAGGAACTGGCGGATCGACACGCCCGCCTCCTCCGCGTCGGCGCGCAGCAGCAGGCGCACGCAGTGCCGCCGGCTCTGGGCATTGACCAGATCGGCCACATGCCGCTCGGCACCGCGGAAGCCACGGGAGAATAGAAGCTGGAGGATACGCATGCGGGCCGCTCGTGTGGACATGGGGGGGCTGCCGCCCCTTCCGGCCCCGTTCCCGGAAACGATAAGGATGCTGCGGGGCCAAGAATTTGTTAGCCTTTCCGCGGTAAACCGCAAGATGAGCGCGTGGGAGGCGGAATGGACACGGGATCGCGGCTGTCGTCGGTGCGCGGGATCTGCGCGGCGATCGCGGTTTCCGCCACCCTGGTCGTGGGTGGATTGGCCGGCGCCGCCGCCTTCCACTGGGCCTGGCTGGAGCGGGTCAAGACCTCCCAGCAGGAGCTGCCAGCAGACACCGAGGCCAAGAACCGCCTGCTGGACGAGGTGCAGACGGCGCTGGGACACTCCGGCTTCCTGCAGAACCTGGCCCTGCAGGCGGAAACCGGCTCGGCCGATGCCCGCCGCGACATGCAGACCAATCTGGAGACGGCGGACAAGGCCCTGCGCGCACTTGAGGCCAAGCGCCTGACGCCGGCCGAGTCGCAGTTGGCGGGCGAGATCAAGCGGTTGCTGGACGGCTATCGCAAGGCCCTGGCTGCCGCCGGCGACAGGCCCCAGCCCCTGGACGGGGCCAGCGGCTTCGCCCTGCTGGCTGGCCATGCCGCCCTGGCCGACCGCATCGCCGCCTTTCATCTCGGCCAGTCGCAGATGGATGTGGGGCGGTTCGAGCAGCTGGCCTTGCGTGGATTCTGGCTGGGGCTGGGCGCCGTGGGCGCCCTGGTCGCCCTGCTGGCCGCCGTCCTGCTGCTGATCGGCACGCGGGTGCTGCGGCCCCTGCACGAGCTGACGGCCAGCACCGCCGGTCTGGCCAAGGGCGACTGGCGCGCGCCGGTCTGGGGCATCGGCCGCGCCGACGAGTTCGGCACCCTGGCCCGCGCCGTGGACGGGTTCCGCAAGGTCGCGTCGGAGGTGCCCGACATCTCGGTCATGACCGATGACGGGCGCATGCGGCTGAAGTTCGAGGGCGATTACGCCGACCTGTTCGAGGCGCTGACGGCGCGTCTGCGCGGTGCCGGCGGCACGCTGTCGGTGCTGGGCGCCGATGTGGGCCGCATGGTCAGCGACACCAAGACCCAGCTGACCGACACGCTGGGACAGGTCAACGCCCTCTGCACCGCCGCCGTGCGCACGGTCAATGAGAGCAATCGCGAGATCCGCCAGTCCACCGAGATGCTGGCCCATGCCGTGGCCCAGGTGAAGGCCTTCGACGACCGCAGCCCCGGCGGTGGCCTGGACGGGTTGATCGCCACGCTGAAGGGTCATGCCGACACGCTGGCCGCCACCCTGTCCACCGCCGGCGAGGAGGTGACGGCCACCATGGCCAGCCTCGCCAGCAGCGACGGCGGCATGCGCCATGCCAGCGCCCAGGCGCGCGAGGCCGCACAACAGCTGATGTCCAGCATGGCCGAGGCGCAGCAGCACCTGCTGACCGCCGCCAAGCTGATGCGCGCCTCGGGCGATCTGCTGTCCACCTCCGCCGAGCAGACCGGCGGCCGTCTGATCCGGGCGGCGGAGGCGGTGGAGGCCGGCGAGCATGCGCTGGTGGCCGCCCTGGGCGAAGCCACGGCCCGGCTGGACACGGCGACGGAGCAGGCCAGCGCCCGGCTGGAGGATGCCGGCCATCAGGTCGCCCGCGCCGCCGATCTGCTGGACGACCGCTCCCGCGACATCAGCGCCAACCTGGACTCGACCCTGGATGAGATGCGGCAGGCCAAATCCGTCATGGAGGCCTCCGCCGACATCGCCAGCCAGCGGCTGGAACCGCTGGCCGAGCGCTTCGAGCAGGTGCAGGACGGGCTGTCCACCCTGGTCGGCGATGTGGCCGCCCGTGCGGGCGAAATGGCCGAAGCGGCGGAGACCGTGCGCGAGGCGGGCGACGGGCTGCGGGCGGAGTTCGACCGCCGCCGCATCGAACCCGACACCCAGGAAGCCATGGCCGACATGCTGGCCCGGCTGCGCGGCAGCGCCGCCCAGATCCAGGAGCGGGTGCAGGAGATCGGCGGCACGGCCCAGCGGCTGGCCCAGACCCTGGCCAGCGGTGTGGACGACGCCACGGCCCGGCTGCGCGACGCCACCGGCGAGCTGCGGCTGGAGACGCGGCAGCTGGCCAATCAGGCCGGCGAGGCCACGGGAACCCTGTCGCGGACCGCCGCCCGGCAGGACCAGCTGGTGGAACAGCTGCGCGCCCTGGCCGACGCGCTGGAGCAGCGCCGCACGCAGGAGAGCGACACGGGCGATCTGGCCGGCCTAGCCGCCGGCCTGTCGGCCGCCACCGACGCGGTGCATGCCCTGATCGCCAGCAGCGACCGCCAGGGGGCCGAGGCCGTGCGCGATGCCGTGGCCCTGGTGCAGAGCCTGAAGGACCGCATCGACTCCATCGAAGGCGCCGCGGCCGGCCTGGGCGCCGCCACCGAGGCCGTGCATGCCCTGATCGCCAGCGGCGAGGAGCGGCGTGGCGTCGACGAGCTGGCCAGCATCGCCGAAGCGTTGAAGCAGCGCCTGGAGGGCATCGAACGGCTGGGCGAACGGCTGGACGGCTCCGCCAGCAGCATCCGTTCCCTGCTGGACAGCAACCGGCAGCGCGAATCCCTGGATCTGACCGTGATCGCCGAACTGGCCCAGTCCCTGCGCGAGCGCGTGCTGCGCATGGACGGGCTGACCGTGGACCTGTCGCGGGCCATCGAGGGGCTGAAATCCAGCAGCCGCCAGGGCGAGGCCGCCCAGTCCCAGGCAACGCGGGAACTGGGCAACAGGCTGGCCCAGATCGCCGAACAGCTGCGGGCCACCGCCACGGGGGTGCAGACGCTGACAGGCGGCAGCAGCGCGGCCTGACCGCCCCGGAGTACCCCGCGGCGCACCCCGGATTTGCGCGTCGCTCCTTTGGAATATCCGGCCGTCTGTCCTGTTGGTGCAGGCGAAGGTGGGGGGCCGTGACCCTCTGCCACGGACAAAGGAGAAATCGACATGCGCAAGCACCTGATCGGAGCGGCGTCGGCTTTCGCCCTGACCATGACCGGGGCCGCCTTCGCCCAGGACAGCAGCCAGACGACACCTTCCGGCCCGACGGGAAGTGTCAGCAGTCAGACCTCACCGTCACCCGCTGCCAACTCCACCTCAGCCCGCACGCAGGACAACAGCGCCACCGGCAGCATGGCCGGCGGCTCGGCGTCGCACACAGCCTCGACCGGCACGGACCGCACCACGGCCGAGAAGCTCATTGGCAAGACCGTGGTCGGGGCCAACAATGAGGAGATCGGCGAGATCTCCGACGTGGTCCTGGACCCGCAATCCGGCCAGGCCCGGCAGCTGGTGATCTCCAGCGGCGGGTTCCTGGGGCTGGGGGACAAGACCGTGGCCGTGGATTTCCAGCAGGCCCAGATCAGCCCGGGTGCCGACGATGTGCGCATCCAGAGCCTGACCCAGCAGCAGATCCAGGCCATGCAGGAGTTCGAGTATGACGACAGCACCGTGTCGCTGAACCGCAATTCCGGCGATACGGCAGGCACCTCCATGGGCCGCACCGGCACAACATCGGGCACGGGCTCCGGCACCGGCTCGACTGCCACCGGCGGCAGCGACTCCGCCGGCACGGGCCGCACGGAATCCCATGGCAGCAGCATGGGGACGACCAGCAGCACCGGCTCGACCGGCGGCAGCAGCAGCTCGACCGGCAGCGCGGGCGGCGGCCAGTAACCTTGTTCCCATGGCGCCGGCGGCATCAGCCGGCCGGCACGGCAAAAGGAAAGGCCCCCGCGGGATCCCGCGGGGGCCTTTTTCATGCGACCGGACGGACCCGGCGATCAGGCCTCGCTGACGGCCTGTTCCCCCAGGATGGCGGCCTGGGCGGCGGCCAGACGGGCGATCGGCACGCGGTAGGGCGAGCAGGACACGTAATCCAGCCCCACCTTCTCGCAGAAATAGATCGACGACGGATCGCCGCCATGCTCGCCGCAGATGCCGAGCTTGATGCCGCCGCGGGTCGCACGGCCACGCTCGGCAGCGATCTTCACCAGCTCGCCCACACCCTCGGTATCGAGCGTGACGAACGGGTCATGCTCGAAGATGCCGGCCCGCTGATAGTCCGGCAGGAAGCTGCCGGCATCGTCGCGGCTGATGCCGAAGGTGGTCTGGGTCAGGTCGTTGGTGCCGAAGCTGAAGAACTGCGCGGTTTCGGCGATCTTGCCGGCCTGCAGCGCGGCGCGCGGCAGTTCGATCATGGTGCCGACGAGGTAATCGATCTTGTGGTTGGAGGCGGTGATGACCTCCTGCGCCACGCGGTCGATCACCGCCTTCAGGATGTCCAGCTCCTTCTTGGTGCCGGCCAGGGGGATCATGATCTCCGGCGTCACCGTCTCGCCGGTCTCCTTGAAGACCTGGACCGCGGCCTCGAAGATGGCGCGGGCCTGCATCTCGTAGATTTCCGGGAAGGAGATGCCCAGACGGCAGCCGCGATGGCCCAGCATCGGGTTGGCCTCGTGCAGCTGGATGGCGCGGTGCTGCACCTTCTGCACATCGGTCCCGGCGGCGCGGGCCACCTCCTCGATCTCCGCTTCCGAGTTCGGCAGGAACTCGTGCAGCGGCGGGTCCAGCAGGCGGATGGTGACCGGCAGGCCCTTCATGATCTTGAACAGCTCGACGAAGTCCTGGCACTGCATCGGCGCGATCTTGGCCAGGGCGGCGCGGCGGCCGGCCTCGGTATCGGCCAGGATCATCTCGCGCACGGCGACGATGCGGTCGGCATCGAAGAACATGTGCTCGGTGCGGCAGAGACCGATGCCCTCGCAGCCGAACTTGCGGGCGGTGCGGGCATCCAGCGGGGTTTCGGCGTTGGTGCGCACCGTCATGCGGCGCAGACTGTCGGCCCAGCCCATCAGCTCGGCGAAATCGCCGCTCAGCTCCGGCTGCAGCGTCGGCACCTCACCCAGGATGACCTCGCCGGTGGAGCCGTCGATGGTGATGATGTCGCCGGCCTTCACCTCGCCGCTGCGGGTCAGGATGAAGCCGCGCTTGTAGTCGATGCGCAGTTCACCGGCACCGGCAACGCAGGCGCGGCCCATGCCGCGGGCCACCACGGCGGCGTGGCTGGTCATGCCGCCGCGGGTGGTGAGGATGCCGCGGGCGGCGTGCATGCCGTGGATGTCCTCCGGCGAGGTCTCCACACGGCAGAGGATGACGCTTTCCCCCTGCCCGGCCATGCGCTCGGCCTCCTCGGCGGAGAAGACGACCTTGCCGGAGGCGGCGCCGGGGCTGGCCGGCAGGCCCTTGGCGATGATCTGCTTCTTGGCCTTGGGGTCCAGGGTCGGGTGCAGCAGCTGGTCGAGCGACTTCGGCTCGATGCGCAGCACGCCTTCCTTCTGGGTGATCAGCCCCTCGCGCACCATGTCCACGGCGATCTTCAGGGCCGCCGGGGCCGTGCGCTTGCCGGTGCGGGTCTGCAGCATGTAGAGCTTGGACTGCTGCACCGTGAACTCGATGTCCTGCATGTCGCGGTAATGCCGCTCAAGCTTCAGGCGCACCGCGTCCAGCTGCTTGAACACCTCCGGCATGCTCTCTTCCATGGCCGGCAGCGTGGAGCCGTTGGCCAGCTTGCCGGCGATGGTGAGGTGCTGCGGCGTGCGGATACCCGCCACCACGTCTTCGCCCTGGGCGTTGATCAGATATTCGCCATAGAAGGCGTTCTCGCCCGTGGAGGGGTTGCGGGTGAAGGCCACGCCGGTGGCGCAGTCATCGCCCATATTGCCGAACACCATGGCCTGGACGTTGACGGCGGTGCCCCATTCGGCCGGGATCTCGTGCAGCTTGCGATAGGTGATGGCGCGCTGGTTCATCCAGCTGCCGAACACGGCGCCGATGGCGCCCCACAGCTGTTCCTGCGGGTCCTGCGGGAAGGGATGGCCCAGTTCCTGCTGCACCACGTCCTTGTAGCCGACGATGACGGACTGCCAGTCCTCGGCCGTCAGTTCGGTGTCGAGGGTGAGGTCGCGGTCGCGCTTGACCTGCTCCAGCACCTCCTCGAAATGGTGGTGGTCGACGCCCAGCACCACATTGCCGAACATCTGGATGAAGCGGCGGTAGCTGTCATAGGCGAAACGGGCATCGCCCGAGCGCTTGGCCAGACCCTGCACCGTGACGTCGTTGAGGCCCAGGTTCAGGACCGTGTCCATCATGCCCGGCATGGAGGCGCGGGCACCGGAGCGCACCGAGACCAGCAGCGGGTTGGCGGCATCGCCGAACACCGTGCCGACGATCCGCTCGATCTGCGCCAGGGCTGCCGCGACCTCGTCGCGCAACGTGCCCGGATATTCCCGGCCGTTGGCGTAGAAGTAGGTGCAGACCTCTGTCGTGATCGTGAAGCCCGGAGGCACGGGCAGGCCGAGATTGCTCATCTCCGCCAGATTGGCGCCCTTGCCGCCGAGCAGGTTCTTCATGTCCGCCCGGCCTTCGGCCTTGCCTTCACCGAAGCTGTAGACCCACTTCGTCATGGTGCTGGTCCCGTCTCAAGGTTTGAGGCTGAAAGTGTACGCATCGACAGCGAGGTGCAACACGGTGCAACCGTTTTTGCGCCATGCCGCACATGTCGCACCTCCAACCCGCCGCCCCTCCGTTCGGGAGGGAGGGCAAGAAGATCGTAAGGGGTAGCAAGGACAACGGTCAATAATCTGACCATCGTTGCTAAATCGAACCATTGTCCGCGAAGGGTAATGGCGATTTCCGGCAGAAAAACGCAAGAGCCGTGCGGCACCGGCAAGCAAGTTACCGTTACCAACGCTCCCGCCCGTAATTCCGCTACAAACGCGACCAACCCCATCCCCCGGTCGGGGGATGGGGCGGCGGCGGAGCGTCATGGCGGGGATCAGCCCTCGATGCGGGAGAAGTCGGCCACGCGGTTCAGCGTGGTTCGGATTCGCGACAGCAGTCGCAACCGGTTGGCGCGCAGATCGGCCTCGGGCGCATTGACCGTGACCTTGTCGAAGAAGGCATCGACCGGAACCCGCAGCGCCGACAGCACCCGCATGGCCCCGGCGAAATCCTCCGCCGCCAGCAACGGCTCGATCCCGGCGGTGGCGTCGTTCAGGGCGCCCAGCAGCGACTGTTCCTCCGGCAGGGCCATCTGGCGGAGATCGACGGCCTGCTCGGCATAGGAGACGCCGTCTTTCTTCTCCTCGATGCGCAGGATGTTGGCGGCCCGCTTGTAGGCCGTCAGCAGGTTGGCGCCATCCTCCGACGCGACAAAGCCGGCCAGCGCATCGACCCGCTTCAACAGCAGCACCAGATCGTCCTGCCCCCCCAGCCCGAACACGGCGTCGATCAGGTCGTGCCGGACGCCCTTTTCCTTCAACGCCACCTTCAGCCGGTCAGCGAAGAACGCGAGAAGCTCCTGCCCCACGGACGGTGCGGCGCCGGCTGCGGCGAAGACATCCAGCAACGTCAGCCGCAGCCCGTTCTCCACGATCAGGCGGATGACGCCCAGGGCGGCCCGGCGCAGGGCGAAGGGGTCGCGGCTGCCGGTGGGCTTCTCGTCGATACCGAAGAAGGCCACCAACGTGTCGATCTTGTCGGCCAGGGCGACGGCGACGGCCACCCGGTCGGCTGGCAGGCGGTCGCTGGGTCCCAGCGGCTTGTAATGGTCGGCGATGGCCGTGACCACGGCGTCGGGCTGGCCCTGGGCGCGGGCGATATAGCCGCCCAGGATGCCCTGCACCTCCGGGAACTCGCCCACCACGCCGGTGACCAGATCGGCCTTGCACAGCCGGGCGGCGGTGCGGACCTGATCGGTGGTCGCGGCGTCGTCGCCGAGGATGCGGGCGATCTCCACCGCCAGCGCCTCGATGCGCTCCACCCGCTGGAGCATGGTGCCGAGCTTCTCGTGGAAGGTGATCGCGCCCAGGGCCGCGCGGCGATCGGCCAGCGGCGTGGCCAGATCCTGATCCCAGAAGAACTTGGCGTCGGACAGGCGGGCGCGCAGGACGCGTTCATTGCCGGCCACGACAGCCTTGCCGCCATCGGCCGTGGTCCGGTTGGCGACGACGACGAAGCGCGGCGCCAGCGCGCCGTCCGCCGTCTGCAGGGCGAAGTAGCGCTGGTGCGTGCGCATGGAGGTGGTCAGCACCTCGGCCGGCACATCCATGAACTCGTCGTCGATGGTGCCGGTCAGCACGACAGGCCATTCCACCAGCCCGACCACCTCGTCCAGCAGGCCCGGATCATCCTTCAGCACGAAGCCCTGGGCCGTTGCCGCCTTCTGCGCGCCGTCCAGGATCAGGCGCTTGCGCTCCTCACGGTCGAGGACGACGAAGGCCTGGCGCAGGGCCGTCTTGTACTGGTCGAAAGAGGTGACGGTGATGGCGTCGGGGGCCAGGAAGCGATGGCCGTGGGTGGTGTCACCATAGGGCAGCGTGACGGATGTCACCTCCCCGGCCAGACAGGTATTGCCCTCGCTGGCTTCCGGCGCCGGCTCGGCCGTGCGCAGGGTCAGGGCGCCGGGAACGACCTTTCCGTCGAACAGGGCGACGATGCCGTGCAGCGGCCGCACCCAGCGGAACTGGTTGGCGCCCCAGCGCATGGATTTCGGCCAGGGCAGTTCGCGGATGGCGGCGTCGATGAGGGCCGGCAGAGCATCGGCGGTGTTGCCGCCCGGCTTCTCCGTCACAGCGAAATAGAACACACCCTTGCCGGTGTCGCGCTGCTCCGCCTGATCGATGCTGGCAAGACCCGATGCCTTGAGGAAGCCCTGCAGCGCCTGTTCGGGCGAACCCACGCGCGGCCCCTTGCGCTCCTCCCGCACATCGGCCTGCCGCGTGGGCAGCCCCTGCACCGCCAGGGCGATGCGGCGGGGCGTGGTATGGACCTCCCCCCGGGCGAAATGGATGCCGGCACCGGTCAGCTTGTCCTCAACCAGACGCTTGAACTCCTCCCCGGCACGCACCTGCATGCGGGCGGGGATCTCTTCCATGAACAGTTCGATGAAAAGCTCGGCCATGGGGCGGGTGGTCCGGTCAGGAAAGCGGAAAATGGGGAGCGACAGGCAGGGCGCGAGCATAGCCGGGCACAGACAGGGAAAACAGGGCGCCGGCGGCGCCACCTTGATCCCGGACTGTGTTCCTGCGTGTCATGGGGCGAGGTCCTGTGGCGGGCGGGCGGTCAGGCCGCCCGCTCCTTGCGGAAACGGTCGGCCAGCCAGGCCTCGCAACAGGCCTTGGCCAGGGTGCGGACACGCAGGATGTAGCTCTGCCGCTCGACCACGCTGATGACGCCGCGCGCATCCAGCAGGTTGAACAGATGGCTGGCCTTGATGCACTGGTCGTAGGCCGGCTGGGCCAGCCCCCGTGACAGCAGCGCCTGGCATTCGGCCTCGGCATCCTGGAAGTGCCGCAGCAGGGTGTCGGTGTTGGCGAATTCGAAATTGTGGGCGCTGTATTCCACCTCGGCCCGGTGGAACACCTCGCCATAGGTCTTCGGCGCCCGCGAGGTCGGGTCGTTGTAGGGCAGATCGTAGACGTTGTTGACGTCCAGGATGTACATGGCCAGCCGTTCCAGCCCGTAGGTCAGCTCGGCCGACACCGGGTTGCACTCGATGCCGCCCACCTGCTGGAAATAGGTGAACTGGCTGACCTCCATGCCGTCGCACCAGACCTCCCAGCCCAGGCCCCAGGCGCCCAGGGTCGGGCTTTCCCAGTCATCCTCGACGAAGCGGATGTCGTGCAGGGCGGGATCGATCCCCAGCGCCACCAGCGACTGCAGATACAGGTCCTGGATGTTGGCCGGCGACGGCTTCATGATGACCTGGAACTGGTAGTAATGCTGCAGCCGGTTGGGATTCTCGCCATAGCGGCCGTCCTTGGGCCGGCGCGAGGGCTGCACATAGCAGGCGTTCCAGCTGTCCGGCCCCAGCGCGCGCAGCGTGGTCGCGGGATGGAAGGTGCCGGCGCCGACCTCCATGTCATAGGGCTGCATGACAAGGCATCCCTGCTCCGCCCAGAAGCGCTGGAGAGTCAGGATCAAACCCTGGAAGCTGAGGGGCTTCCCGCCCGTGCCGGTTTCAGCCATGCCCGCTGCCGTTCCCGCTGACTTTTGTCGTTTTGTTGCAGTGCGGGGCACCTTAGTCGGGCGCATGGGCGGAATCAAGGCAGGCGGGTGCCCGTGCCGCAGTCACCCTCCTGCGCAGGAAACGCAGGCCAGGCCTGGATCAGCGCCGGGGACAGCCCGGCGTGCCGCATTTGCGGGCGTCGGCTGCGACGTAAACGCCGCAGCCCGGACATTTCACCATCTCCTCGGCCGCGACAGCGGTGCGCCCGCTGCGGTCGCTGGTGGCGCTGCGTCCGGCTGAAGCCGCCATCTCGCGGCGACGGGCGTCGCGCCGCTGCACCGTCCGCCAGACGGTCCAGACGATATAGAGGACAAGGGCCAGGAGCAGAAGTTTGGGCAGTGACAGCATGAGTCCCAAGATGGCGATGCGCGCGTCCGGCGCAAGCGGTAATCCGACAGACACGATGTGACGGGCGTGTCCGTCCCGTCCTCACAGCCCGTACCGGGCCCAGAGCGCCCGCTGCTCGGCCGCGGCGACCAGCCCCGCGGCCGCCCCGGTGGCGAGATCGGCCGCCGGCAGGGCGGCCCCGGCCATGCCCAGGCGGCGGGCCAGCCAGGGCTTGCGCTCCTCGACCAGCCGGAAGCGGACCGTGTCGCCGAAGCGGGCGCGCAGGGTGGCGCGCAGGTCGCCCAGGGAATCAACCAGCCCCAGCCCCAGGCCGCGGCTGCCGGTCCAGAACTCGCCGGTGAACAGCGTATCGTCGTCCGCCTTGAGACGGGGACCGCGGCGGGCCTTGACCCAGGCGATGAAACTGGCGTGGATTTCCAGCTGCAGCGCCTTCAGCCGTTCCACATCCTCGGACTTTTCCGGCTGGAACGGGTCGAGCATGGCCTTGTTGCGGCCGGCCGTGTAGACGCGCCGCTCCACCCCGATGCGGGCAAGGAGGTCCTGGAAACCGAATCCCTGGGAGACCACGCCGATGGAACCGACGATGGAGGCGGGGTCGGCGATGATCTCGTCGGCGGCGCAGGCCAGCCAATAGCCGCCGGAGGCCGCCACATCCTCGACGAAGGCCAGCACCGGCAGCTTCTTTTCGTCCGCCAGTTGCCGGATACGGTTCCCGATCAGCGCCGACTGCACCGGGCTGCCGCCCGGCGAGTTGATGACCAGGGCCACGGCCTGCTGGTCCTTGGGCGCGAAGGCGCGCTCGATGGACTCGGCTGTTGCCTCCAGGGTCAGCCCACCGCGCATCGGGCCGATGGCACCGATGACACCGGACAGGCGCAGAACGGAAACGACGGGCGGGGTGGCGAGGCCAAGGGCCCTGCGCAGGCGGACGAGCATGGACATGGCCTATAGTTTGGGTGTGCCGGTGCCCAGATCCAGGGGGGCGGCATCACGCAGCACGGCATCGGCATCGGCCGTATAACGCCCGTCCGCCGCGTGCAGCACCAGCCCCGGCAGCAGACGGGTCGGCCCGCGGCCATCGCGCACGGCCTGGACAAGCAGGCGCCTGGCCGGCTGACCCGCCCGCGGCCAGAGCGGGAACAGGCCGATATCGCCGAAGCGGCCGGCCAGCAGCGCCATCAGCCGATCCAGCCTGTCCACCGGATAGACCACCGACAGGGTGCCGCGGCTGCGCAGGGCCCGCAGGGCCGCCTGCACCCAGGCGGCCAGATCCGCCGCCCCTTCGCCATGGCTGACGGCCTTATGGCCACTGGGCGACGCCGTGTGACGGCCGGCGGGATAGTAGGGCGGATTCATCAGGACGCGGTGGAACCCGTTGGCCGCTACCGCCGCCGGTGGCGCGGTCAGGTCCCCCTCGACCACCGTCAGCACCAGACCGGACAGGGCAGCGCTCTGCCGGGCCAGATCCGCGGCGGCCGCCTGCAGCTCCAGCCCGGTGAGATCGAGGCCGGACACGCGGGCCGCCAGGCAAAGGGCGGCGGCGCCAGTGCCGCAGCCGAGTTCCAGCACCCGCTCCCCCGGCTGCGCCGGCACCGCGGCGGCCAGCAGCACCGGGTCGATGGCGGCACGGTAGCCCTGGCGCGGTTGCAACAGGCGCACACGCCCGCCGAGCAGTCCCGTCTCCTCCACCATCCCTGCCGCAGGCAATGGGCCCGGAGCCTCACCCTCCGACATGGCCGATATCCCGCAGCACGGCGCGGGCCGCCTCCCAATCCTCGTCCGCAACCATCAGGCGGCGTGGAATGGCGCCGATACTACCCTCAAGAATCGACATATGTGTGTCCAGTACCAGCGTTTCGATTCCCGCATCGCTCAGCATCGCCTGCAGGAAAGACAGCTCCACCGGGTCATTGGTCCGCACCAAATCCTTCATGGTTTCTCCATCGCCCGCCCGGATTATGGCAGAAATGAAGCGGCGGCGCTTGACCGCAGGGGCTTCGGCAGTATGCTCCCGAACCGGCGGTCGGTCGTCAATCCGAACGCTGATATAATCTTGTATTTGCCGTGTGCAGGAGCGCGCCGTTGGCTACCGTGACCCCCCTCGACCCGAAGCGCCGCAAGGGCGGCACGGATGCGCTCGACGCCCTGATCGCTCTGGTCGATGACGACCTGAAGCAGGTCAACGACATCATCATCAAGCGGATGCACTCACCGGTCGCTCTGATCCCGCAACTGGCCGGCTATATCGTCGCCAGCGGCGGCAAGCGCCTGCGCCCGGTGCTGACGCTGGCAGCGGCCAAACTCTGCGGCTACCAGGGCGAGCGCCACCGGCCGCTGGCCGCCTGCGTGGAGTTCATCCACACCGCCACGCTGCTGCATGACGATGTGGTCGACGAAAGCGACCTGCGCCGCGGCCAGGCCAGCGCCAACGCCGTGTTCGGCAATAAATCGTCGGTGCTGGTCGGCGATTTCCTGTTCGCCCGCGCCTTCCAGGTGATGACCGAGGACGGCTCGCTGGAGGTGCTGCGCATCCTCTCCAACGCGTCGGCCGTGATTTCCGAGGGTGAGGTGTTGCAGCTGACCACCAGCAACGACACCGAGACCAGCGAAGAGGCCTATCTGGAGGTCATCAAGGCCAAGACGGCGGAGCTGTTCGCCGCCGCCTGCCGCATCGGCGCCGTGGTGGCCAGCGCCTCCACCGCCGAGGTCGAGGCCCTGCGCAGCTACGGCCTCAATCTGGGCATCGCCTTCCAGCTGGTGGACGATGTGCTGGACTATTCTGCCGTGCAGGCCCGGCTGGGTAAGACCATCGGCGACGATTTCCGCGAAGGCAAGATCACCCTGCCCATCGTCCTGGCCTTCCGCCGCGGCACCGATGAGGAACGCGCCTTCTGGCGCCGGACCATGGAGGACATGGAGCAGCAGGAGGGCGATCTGGAACGGGCCATCAGCCTGATGCAGAGCCACAACGCGCTGCGCGACAGCGTGGAACGCGCCCGCCATTACGGTGCCGTCGCCCGCGACGCGCTGGGCCTGTTCCCGGCCAGCCCGATGAAGCGCGCCCTGCTGGACGTCATCGATTTCGTCGTCGATCGCGACTTCTGAGCCGGCACGACGAGGCATCGAAAAAAAGTTTAACGGAATGCTTGCAGCCCGGCGCGGAGGGCGTTATATACCCCGCCACCCCGGACGGCCGGACGAAACGGCGGCGACGCCAAAGCGACGGAACGGACGGGACGCCAGGATGACGGAGTGTAGCTTAGCCTGGTAAAGCGCCTGCTTCGGGAGCAGGAGAGCGGAGGTTCGAATCCTCTCACTCCGACCAGTTGGAAAAGGGCCGTTCTTCGGAACGGCCCTTTTTCTTTGTCCCCGCCGGGCCGACCGACCATGTTATGTCTCTGCCGTGGGCGCCCCCTCGCCTATCCGCAGCCCTAGGGACGTACAACCGTGACCCGATCCACCCTGGTTCCCTTCCGCATCACCGTCTGCGGAATCGAGGAGTTGCATGGCCATTGCGAGGCCGGTGTCAGCCATGTGCTGTCAATCCTGGACCCGGGCCGCGACCTGCCCCCCGCCTTCGGCAGCTATGGCGAGCATGTGCGGCTGGACCTGCGCTTCGACGACATCATCGAGGAGATGCCGGAAAAGGCCGCTCCCCAGCTTCAGCATGTGGAATCCGTATTGGCCTTTGGCCGCGAGCTGGCCGCGGAGGCCGATGCGGGGGCGCATCTGCTGGTTCATTGCCATATGGGCGTCTCCCGCTCCACCGCCTGCATGGCGCTGATCCTGGCCCAGACCTGCCCGGAGCGGCCGGCCGCGGAGATCCTGGCCGAAGTGGTCCGCATCCGCCCCATCGCCTGGCCCAACCTGCGCATCCTGGAGATCGGGGACCGGCTGCTGGGCCGCGGCGGCGATCTGGTGGAGGCCCTGCGGCCGGTCTACCGCGCCTCGGTCGACCGGCCCATGCGCCCCGGCGAGCCGGATTGGCCCACCGCCCTGGAGCGTTGGGGCCGCGGGCGCGAGATCCGGCATATGCGCGGCTGAGGAACCGCCCTGCCCCGTCGCCGTTCCCGCACGGACGGCACAGGCGGGAGCACAGGCATGGGCGTGACGCACGCGGGGGAGCGGACCGAGCCTGCCTGGGCGGATGCGCTGACACAGGCGCTGGCCGCCTTCGACCGGCGCCGGATCGCCACCGCCGCCCGCCTGTTCCGGCAGGCAGAGACACGGGGATTGCCCCCGCTGACCGCGGTGGAGCCGCGCTGGATCACCGCCATGCTGCTGGGCCGCTATGAGCGGGCCTGGTGCCTGTCCGACGCCGTGCTGGCCAGCCGGGCCGGGGACGACTTCAACCGGCCCTGGACGCCCTATCACACCCGCTGTGTCTGGGACGGCGCGCCGCTGGCCGGCCGGCGCGTGCTGGTGCGCTGCTATCACGGGCTGGGCGACAGCATCCAGTTCCTGCGCTATGCCAAGCCGCTGGCTGCGTTGGGCTGCACCGTGCTGTTGGAAATCCAGCCGGCGCTGATGGACCTGGCCCGGACCTGTCCCGGCGTCGCCACCGTCGTGGCACTGGGTGACGCCGATGCGGCCCTGTCCTGGGATGTGCAGGTGGAGAGCATGGAACTGCCCCATGCGCTGCGGACCACGCACCGGACGGTGCCGGACTGCGTTCCCTATCTGGCCGTGGATCTGCCCCGGCACCGGGCCGCCGGCAGGCCGCGGGTCGGGCTGATCTGGCAGGCCGGCGGTTGGGATGAACGCCGGTCGCTGGCCCTGGCTGATCTCGCCCCGCTGCTGGCGTTGCGGAGGCATGTGGATCTGCTGGCGCTGCAACCGGAGCAGGACCCGGCATGGCTGGCGGCCATGGGCCTTGAGGATGCCAGCACGCCCGCGCTGGACGGATTGGCCCATGTCCTTGCCGGGCTGGACCTGCTGGTGACGGTCGACACCATGGCCGCCCATCTGGGCGGGGCCATGGCCGTGCCGACCCTGGTGCTGCTGCACCACGCCGCCGACTGGCGCTGGGGCGCCCGCGGCCACCGCACGCCCTGGTATCCCGGTATGATCCTGTTGCGGCAGCCGCGGCCCGGTGCCTGGACACCGGTGGTGGCAGCGGCATTCGACTGCGTGGCCGCCCGGGCCGGAATCGGCAGGCCGGCCTGACCTGTGTCAAGGCTCCCCCGGCCATCCGGGATGACACTGGGCTGTCGGCGGGGATGGAGGGCCATCATGTCTGCCACGATGCAGGCCATGGTGCTGGATCAGCCGGGCCAAGCGCTGCATCTGCGCACGCTTCCGGTGCCGGACCCCGGTCCGGGGGAGCTGAGAGTCCGGGTGGCGGCCTGTGGGGTCTGCCGCACGGACCTGCATGTGGTCGATGGCGACCTGCCCGATCCGGCGCTGCCGGTAATTCCCGGTCACGAGATTGTCGGCCGGGTGGACGCGCTGGGGCCGGGGGTGGGGGGATTCGCCCCCGGCCAGCGTGTCGGCATCCCCTGGCTGGCCTGGACCTGCGGACACTGCCGCATGTGTCAGGCGGGTCAGGAGAATCTGTGCGAACACGCCCGCTTCCATGGCTATACCCGGCCCGGCGGCTATGCCGAGGCCGTGGTGGCCGACGCCCGGTATTGCTTCCCCATTCCGGACGGCTACAGCGATGTCGAGGCCGCCCCCCTGCTCTGCGCCGGGTTGATCGGCTATCGCGCCCTGCGGTTCGCCGGTGAGGCCCAGCGGCTGGGTCTCTACGGGTTCGGCGCCGCCGCCCATATCCTCGCCCAGGTGGCCCGGCATCAGGGACGCACGGTCTATGGTTTCGTTCGGCCGGGCGATGTGGCAGCGGCCCGCTTCGCCCTTGACCTGGGCGCCGCCTGGGTCGGCGGGTCCGACGAGATGCCACCGGAGCCGCTGGATGCGGCCATCCTGTTCGCCCCCGTCGGCGCGCTGGTGCCGGCTGCCCTGCGCGCCGTGCGTCCCGGCGGCCGCGTGGTCTGTGCCGGCATCCATATGAGCGACATTCCCGCCTTCCCCTATGACATCCTGTGGCGGGAGAAGAGCGTGGTCAGCGTCGCCAACCTGACACGCCAGGACGGGATCGCCTTCATGGAGATCGCCGCGCGCCTGCGGATTGAGACCAAGGTCAGCCGCTATCCCCTGAGCGAAGCCAATGCGGCCCTGTCCGCGTTGCGCCGGGGACAGGTGAACGGAGCCGCCGTCCTGGTGCCTTTCTGACCCGCGCCAACCGGGGAACAAGGCTGTCGCGCAAAAATAAACGCCCGCCTGCCGGACGGGGCCGACAGGCGGGCGCAGATCAGAGATGAAATGGGAGCCGGCCCGGGGGCCGGCTCCACAATTCCAGACACCCGATCCGAAACAGCCGGCCGAAGAGACCGGGGCTTCGGCCGGTTGTGCTTAGAGGCCCGCCAAGCTGCGCTTGGCCAGATCGGCCAGCGTGGTGCCCGCGCCCTTGTTGCCGTCGGTGGTGGCGCCGACGACATCCTGCGGGTTCAGGCGAACGACCTTCTCGTAATTCGCCTTGGCCTCGGCAACACGGCCGGTGTTCTGATAGATCACACCGAGGTTGAACAAGGCCCAGGGATCGTTCGGGTTCTTCTTCAGCATCTCGCCATACAGCGGTTCGGCCGTGGCATAGTCCTTGGCGCTCAGCGCAGCATAGGCGCGCTCGGGCGTCTTATCGGCAAACATGGAGCAAGCCGAGGTCAGCCCGCAGACAGCGGCAACCATCAACAGTTTGAGACGCATGGATTCCCCCGCTCTGGTAGAAAATCAAAGCAAACTGATTGTTCTGATACACTACCCAAATGGGACTTTCAACAAGGACAGATGCTTAACGGGGCACCCCCTCTTTTATCACAGATACCACGATGAGAACGCCGCCCCATGTGGAGACGACGGCACGGTCAGTGAAAATACGATCAGACCAAGAACAACATTAACCTGTTTACAATGCATTGACGCGACCGACAGCGACCGGTCAGGTGCCGTGATCCATCGCCGTCACCGACCATGCCGGAAACAACCGGCACAGGGCGGCGTCAGGTGTCGGCATTACGATCAGGTGTCCGCATTACGATATGGACTCTCCGCAGCCAGCGCCGCCATGTCCTGGGCCAGGGCGGCCCGTTCCCGATCCAGCACATCGGCAACAGCGCGGCGCAGACCGGGATGCACGATGTAGTGCAGGCTGTGGGTTTCCACCGGCAGGTAGCCGCGTTGGACTTTGTGATGTCCCTGGGCGCCGGCCTCGACCCGCTTCAGGCCACGGGCGATGGCGAACTCGATGGCCCGGTAATAGCAGGCCTCGAAATGCAGGAAGGGATAGTCGCCGGCGCTCCCCCAGTTGCGGCCATAGAGGGTGTCGGACCCGATCAGATTCAGCGCCCCACCCACCCAGCGCCCACCGTCCCGGGCCATGACCAGCAGAACCTTGTCCGCCATCTCCTCCCCCAAACCCGTGAAAAAGCGGGAGGTCAGATAAGGCGCGCCCCATTTACGGTCGCTGGTGGCGGTGTAAAGGCGGTAGAAGGCCTGCCAATGCTCGGACGTCAGTGCCTTTCCGGTCAGGCTCAGCACCTCCACACCGCTGGCGGCAACGGCCTGCCGTTCCTTGCGCACTGCCTTGCGCTTGCGCGAACTCAGCGCCTCCAGGAAATCGTCGAAACCAGTATAGCCGCGATTCTCCCAATGGAACTGCACACCGGTCCGGTGCAGCCAGCCGGCCCGGGTGAAGGGAGCAGTCTGGTCGGGGCCGGGAAAGGTCACATGAGCCGACGACAGGTCATTGTCGCGGGTGATCCGCATCAGGGCCGCCACCATGGCGTCGGCCAGTCCGGCCGGCGCCTGCGGATGCAGCAACAGGCGCGGCCCCGGCACCGGGGTGAAGGGCACTGCCACCTGAAGCTTGGGATAATAGCGCCCGCCGGCCCGTTCGAAGGCATCGGCCCAGCCATGGTCGAAGACATATTCGCCATAGCTGTGGACCTTCACATAGAGCGGCATGGCGCCAATCAGGCGCCCGCCCGCATCCTCCGCCAGCAGATGCTGCGGCTGCCATCCAGTGCCGACGCCGACCGACCCGCTCTGCTCCAACAGGCGCAGGAAGCCATGGCTGACAAAAGGATTGTCCGGACCGGCGCAGGCGTCCCAGGCGTCGGCCGGGACATCGGCGATGGCAGAGATAAGGCGCAATTGCACGGCAGGGGCGGCGGGGTCGGTCATTCCGGAGTCCGCAGGGGAAAGAGCCTCTCCGCATGTAGGCCGCTGCCGGGCGGTGGCAAGGCGGGCGGAACGCTCGATCAAGACCCGCCGCCACGCCGCAGACGGTCAGACCACCTCGAAGATGGCCTCGACCTCGACCGCCACCCCCAATGGCAGGCTGCCGGCACTGACCGCCGAGCGGGCATGCCGGCCGGCATCGCCGAACACGGCCTGCATCAGTTCAGAGGCGCCATTGACGACCTTGGGCTGATCGGTGAATTCCGGCGTGCTGTTGACGAAGCCGACCAGTTTGACCACACGGACCACACGGTCCAGGTCACCGTCCAGCGCCGCCTTGGCCTGGGCCAGGATGTTCAGGGCGCACAGCCGCGCCGCCTCCTGCCCCTGCTCCACCGTCAACCCGGCGCCAAGCTTGCCCAGATGGCGCAGCTCACCATTCCACAGGGTGATCTGGCCCGAGGTGAACAGCAGGTTGCCCGTGCGCACCACCGGCACATAGGCCGCCACCGGTGCCGCCGCCTGTGGCAATTCGAGTCCCAGATCGCGCAGACGTGCTTCGATCCGACCAGCCATCACACCCTCCATCTTGTTTTCCGTGGTTCTGCCTGTGGCGGCAGGGACCATAGCCGCACGGACGGAGGGATGCAAAACCCGCGGTCATTCCGCGCGGAGCAGGGCGGCGACCGGGCCGCCCTCACCCAAGCGTTTGCTCCCGGTCGGCGCAGCCTGTATCGTGGCGCCAAATCCTCCCCGTTCCATGGTCCTTCCCTTGTCCGAGACGCCCCAAGCCAGCCTCGACCGCATCACCCTTCTCCAGGCGCTGGCGCCGGAGGAACGGGCGAACATCGCGCGCCAGTGCAAATGGCGCCATTTCCATCCGGGCGAGCAGATCATCGACCGCTCGTCCGACAGCCGGGATGTCTGCCTGATCGTCGAGGGCCGGGTGCAGGTGGTGAACTATTCCCTGTCGGGCCGCGAGATCACCTTCGACGATGTGGACGCCGGCGGCTATCTGGGAGAGTTGTCGGCCATCGACGGCGCCCCCCGTTCGGCCTCCGTCATCGCCACCACCGAGACGCTGGTGGCCTTCATGTCGCCCCGCCTGTTCCAGGAAACGGTGACCAGCCACCCCGACATCACCTGGGCGGTGATGAAGCGGCTGGCCAGCATCGTGCGCTCCGCCACCGGCCGGATCATGGATCTCTCCACCCTGGGCGCCAACAACCGGGTCCATGCCGAGTTGCTGCGGCTGGCCAAGGCCGGCCTGAAGCCGGACAACCGGGCGGAAATCATCCCCGTTCCGATTCACAGCGATATCGCCAGCCGTGTCAGCACCACCCGCGAAACCGTGGCGCGGGTCATGTCCGATCTGGCCCGCGACGGGTTGGTGGAGCGGCAGGGCAATAGCCTGTTGATCCTTGACTATCAACGGCTTGAAGAAATGGTCGAGGATGTGCGTGGCGACTGAGCGTCCGCCCAGCCCCTGCCCGTCGCCGCGTCCGTCGGAGCACCGAATCCGGAGAGGTCCTATCCAACTGTGTGCTGGGGGCAACACATATTTTTATCTTTGAAAGGGCGCATCGCGGGTCTATATAAGGATGACTTGACCGTGGCAGATACGACACGGTCAAGCCTTTAACCTCCTTATGAGGCTCCCTTCATCTCTGCCGGCTGCTCTGCAGCCGGTCTTTTTTTGTCCAGCGGATGGAAAACACCGGCCTCACGAGCCGCCGCTGCGGGCGAATTCGCGGAAGGTCACGGCGATCTTGTCCTCGACGATGGTCACCTCGCCGCGCCCGACCTGACGGCCGGAAACGATGATGTCGGACAGATCGTCGATCTTGCGGTCCAGTTCGACGATGGCGCCACGGCCCAGCTTCAGCAGGTCGCGCACGCGGATATTGGAGGTGCCGAGCACGACACTGACCTCGACCTCGGTGTCGTAGACGGCGGAGATCTCCATCTGCTCCGGCTTGAGCTTGGCCGGCTGCGCCGCGCCCATCTCCCCGAACATCGCGTCGATATCGTCCTGGTCCGCCATTGCCATCCCTTTCCGGCCGGGGGCCGCATGACGGCCCCATGCCCGCCTTATAGCATGGGACACCATGCTGCTGGCGGGCATTTATGGGGCGGCCGGCACGGACCGATGCGCGGACAACCGTTCCCGCAGAACCGGTGTCAGCTGCGAACAGGCAGTTCCCCCCAGGTTCCACAGCCGGAATTCGCGATGGGAACTTGCGATTCCGCATCGGGCCCGCCAGTGTCCGCCACCGGAACCGATGGGAATGGGGACGGCGTGGACAGGGTCCGCAGTGCCTTGCTGGCATGGATGACAGGGGTGCTGGACGAGCGCGACTGGACCGCGGCCGCCTGGGCGCGGGCAGCCGACGTCACCCCCACCAATCTGACCCGCTTCCTCAAGGATCCCGGCACGGCCAGCCTGCCGAGCGCCGAGACCATCGGCAGGCTGGCCATCGCCGCCGGGCGTGAACCGCGCTTCCTTGATCCCGTGCCGGCTTCCATCGCCCCGGCCCGGCCCGGTCTCCCGCTGCTGCTGCCGGAGCAGGCGCGCCAGTTGCTGCAACAGACGGACCTGGAGGTGCCCGCCTTCCTCGACCAGGCGCGCCGGTCCGGCACGCCCTGTCTGCAGCCCGACCCGGCCGCCACGGCGCGCACCTTCGCCATGCGCATCACCTCGCTGCACATGAATGCCGGCGGCTGGATGCCGGGCGATTGCGTGGTGCTGGAGCCGGTCGACCGGAACAGTTTGCGCCGCGGGGACGCCATCGTGGTCCTGGCGGGCGATCAAGTCTGCGGTTTTCGCTGTCATCCGCCCCTGTTGGTGCCGGCCAGCACGGATTCCGCCTGCAGCCCGCTGCCGTTGGACGAGGCTGTCATCGTCGGCCTCGCGATCCGGCTGCTGCGCGACCTCCGCATCTGACCCTGTGCCTCACGCAGACGCAGGGCCAGGGTGCTGCGCCGCGGTCGGATGCTCCCGTTGGGATGGGGGGCGTTGGTGATGGCGAGATCCAGGGCCTGACGGTCCCCGACCAGAACAACCAGGCGCCGCCCACGGGTGATCCCGGTATAGAGCAGCGCCCGCTGCAGCATCGGCCGATGCTGCAGGGTCAATGGAATGATGACAGCCGGGAATTCCAATCCCTGGGCCTTGTGAATGCTGCTGGCATAGGCCAGCACCAGCCGGTCGAGTTCAGCGTCGGCATAGCGCAGCGTGCCATCATCGAACGCCACCTCGATCGCCCGCTGCGGCACATCGACGGCCACCACCGTGCCGATATCGCCGTTATAGACGGCCCGCTCATGGTCGTTTTCGACCTGCATGACCTTGTCGCCGACGCCGAACTGCCAGGGGCCACGGGCGACCCGTGGTCCGGTCGGCGGGTTCAGAGCCTGCTGCAATGCCAGATTCAAGGCACGGGTACCGAGACTGCCCTTGTTCATGGGACAGAGCACCTGGATGTCGCGCCGTGGATCAAGACCGAAGCGGCCGGGGATGCGCTCTTTCACCATCTCCAGGATGCGGGCCAGGGTCACATCGGCGGAGCGGGTTTCCAGCATATAGAAATCGCTGTCGGCACCGGGCGGCACCGTGTCCGGCCTCTGCCCGTTCCTGATGCGATGGGCGGCAGCGACGATGCGGCTGGCCGCCGCCTGCCGGAACACCTCACGCAGCCGCACCACCGGCACGGCCGCCGACGTGATGAGATCGGCCAGCACCTGCCCCGGCCCGACCGACGGCAACTGGTCGGCATCCCCCACCAGCAGCAGGCCGGCCCGCGCGGGCAAGGCATCCAGCACGGCCGCCAGCAGCCGGACATCCAGCATCGATGCCTCATCCAGCACCAGAAGATCGACATCGAGCGGCCGCTCCGGACCGCGACGGAACGCGCCCTCCGGCCCCACCTCCAGCAGCCGATGCACGGTGGAGGCATCGTGACCCGTGGCCTGCTGCAGGCGCTTGGCCGACCGGCCGGTCGGTGCCGCCAGGGCAATGCGCAGTCCCTGCGCCGCCAGTACCCGCACCACCGCCGTCACCAGCACGGTTTTGCCCACGCCCGGCCCGCCGGTGAGGATGGAGAGCTTGCTGGCGAGAATGGTGGTGAGGGCGGCTGCCTGAGCCGGCGCCAGGACCAGACCCGTCTCCGCCGCCAGCCGGTCCAGGATGGCCGCAATAGCGGGAGAACAGGCAACCGGCCCCTCCGCCGGCCCGTTGTCCCGTGCGGCGGGATCGGCGTGCAACAGGGAATACCAGGGCGGCGTGCCACAGGCCTGTTCCACCAGCCGCCGCGCCATCGTCCGCTCCAGACCGTGCAGTCCGGCGGGAAAGACGCAGGCCTCCCCCGCCACCGTCTCACGCACGATCTGGCCGGCCGCGCTCGCCGCGGTCAGGACCCGGGCCAGCTTCGGTGTCTCCACCGCCAGGAGCATGGCCGCCCGGTCCAACAGATCGGTCTCGGCCAGACCGCACTGGCCCTCGTCCGCCGCCAGATCCAGCACATGGCGCAGCCCCGCTTCCAGCCGCACCGGGGCATCGGCCGGCAGTCCCAGGGCGCGGGCCAGCGCATCGGCCTGTCCAAAGTGGAACCCCTCCACCTCGGCCGCGGCGCGGTAGGGGTCCCGGCGCAGCAGGTCCAGCGCACCGGCCCCGTAGGTCTGGTGCAGACGCAGGACCCGATCGGTGGCGACGCCGTGGCGGGACAGGAACAGCGTCAGGTCGCGCAGAGTGCGTTGACGTTCCCAGGCCTTCAGGATGCTGTCGGCGCGGGCCGGCCCGATGCCGGCAATCTGGTGCAGACGCCAGGGCTCCTGCTCGATCACGGCCAGCGTCCGGTCACCAAAGGCGTCCACCAGACGGGCGGCATGGATGGGTCCCACCCCCTCCACCAAGCCGGAGCCGAGATAGCGTTCGATGCCGTCGGCGGTGCTGGGTGGGCTGGCGGCGATGGCGGCGGCCCTGAACTGCAATCCGTAGCGCCCGTCCTGGACCCAGGCACCGACGGCCCGCACCCGCTCCCCCGGTTCAATCACGGGGCCATGGACGACCAGGGCCACCGGCTTGCGGTGCCCGCCCGCCTTGACCTTCAACACGGAAAAGCCCGTCTCGGGATTGCGGAACGTGACCCGTTCCACCTGGCCGGTCAGTTCGTAACGGTCGTCGAATCCGGAATCGAACGGCATGCGGTCACTCCGCGGCGATGGGCACCGACAGGACAGGGGCGGGAGCGGTGGAGAGGCACCCGGTCTTGGCCGCCGCCGCATCGGCTGGTCGAGCGACTGCCATCGCGGCGGCGGCAGGCCCCCGGGGCTGGGCGGCGGCAGCCACGGCAGCGGCCCGATCCGCCTGGCGCCGGGCAATCTCCACCGCTGTCAGCACCTCGATATGACGGGCCTTGGCAGCGGCCAGCAGGGCTTCGCCGGCTGCCACCTCGGCCGCATCGGCCACCTGCAGCCATTGCACCAGAGAGCCCCGCGCCAGGGCCTGGGCGATACGGTCGGCCAGGGGACCGCCGGAACTGGTCTTTCCACGCGCCAAAGTCCGCTCTCCATCCGCGGCCGGCCCAGTCGGCACCGGCCAAATGTTCCCTTTATGTTCCAGTATAGCCAGAACACAACAAGAACATCCAGCGCGAATTCCGGGCAGTCTCCGCCGTCTCCCCGGCGGCGGCGGGGACTCAGCCCGGCCGTCCGCCGCGGCGCGCAGCCACAAAGGCGGCAGCCTCGGCCCAGGGTTCCAGTCGGAAGAAGCGCTTGGCCAGCCCGGAGGGGGATGGCAGCACGAACAGCACGCATCCCTCCAGGGTGGCCGGCTGCCGGCCCCAGGCCAGACGGTCCGTGCCGAAGTAGGCCCGGGCCGCGTTCTTGCTGTCGAAGGCGATGGCAGCGGGACGACAGGCCCGCATCTTGGTGATGAAGCCGGCCACGTCGTAGGCCGCGGGCGTGAGATCGTGGTCGCAGCCGAATTCGGTCTTGTTGAGGTCGGTGAGGCCCAGGCCGAACGCAGGAACGGATGCGTAGTCCTCCGGCCGCAACTGGCGCGGCGTCAGCCCGACCTCATGCAGCGTGCGCCAGAAGCGGTTACCGGGATTGGCATAATAGGCGGCGCGGGCCGCCGATATGCGCGACGGCGCCGTGCCACAGAGGACCAGATCCAGGCCGGGACGCAGGATATCGGGCAGGATCATGGGCTGTATCAGGGCTCTGCCGGCTGGCGGATATGAAAACGGCATCCGCCCCGCAAGGGGGGATGCCGTTCGCTCAGGGCCGGCCGATGAACCGGCGCCTTACTCGGCAGCGACGCCGTGATGGCCGTTGGCGCGGGCGATCAGCCAGAAGTTCAGCAGCACGCCGAACAGGAAGAACAGGGCGCCGCCCAGGAAGGCCGCGGGCTCATGGCTGGGCCCGGCAGCCATGAACAGGCCGAGGACCGAAACGATGGCGCCGGCAATGCCAAGCAGGGGAGCACGCATGGGAAACCTCCGGATATGTCAGCAAAAGGGATGGAATGGGTCAGACCCGCGGCGCGGCCGACGGGGGCAAGGGGCGTTCATCGTCGTACAGGATGCGCGTCGCCGCGCCGTCCAGGTCTTCAAACTGGCCGGTGCGCACGGACCAGAGGAAGGCACAGAGTCCAGCACCGCCCAGCAGCAGGGCGATGGGGATCAGGAACAGCAGGGCGGTCATGGCTCCTCTCCGGTCCGGCGCGACAGGCGCAGGGCATTCAGCAGAACGATCAGCGACGAGCTGGACATGGCCACCGCCGCGATCAACGGTGTCGCATGTCCGGTCATGGCGATGGGCACGGCGCAGAGGTTATATAGCAGGGAGAAGCCGAGATTCTCCAGCACCCGACGCTCGGCCTTGCGCGCCACCTCCAGCAGTTCCGCCACCGGCGCCAGCCGGTCGCCCTGGAACACGGCGTCGGCGGCGGTCTGGGCGATGTCCACGGCAGACGCCGGCGAGACGCTGACGTCGGCCGCCGACAGCGCCGCCGCGTCGTTCAGGCCATCGCCCACCATCAGCACATTGGCACCATCGGCCCGCAGCCGGGCCAGGCGGGCGCACTTTCCGGTGGGATCGACCCCGGCATGCCAGGTGTCGATGCCCAGCTCCGTGGCCAGGGCCGCCACCGTGCCCGGCCTGTCGCCCGACAGCAATTCCAGCCGGTAGCCGCGGGCCTTCAGCCGGGCCACAACGGCAGCCGCATCGGTACGCGGCCGGTCGGCGAACAGGAAGCGCACAGGCGCACGGCCGGGCCGGGCCAGCCACAGCTCCGGCCCCTCCCCCACGACCTGCGGACCATCCTCCAGCCCGACGAAACCGCGGCGGCCGAGACGGGCCGGACCGGCCGGCGTATCCAGTTCCAGCCCGCTGCCCGGCACTTCGCGCACGCCCTCCGCCACGGCCCCCGGCCCGGCGGCGCGGGACAGGGCGCGGGATAGCGGGTGCCGGCTGGAGCGGGCCATGCGGGCAGCGAACTCCAGATCCTCGGCCCGCCGCTCCGGATCGGACAGCAGGTCCGGACGGCCCAGGGTCAGCGTGCCGGTCTTGTCGAAGACAATGGTATCGACCTTGGCCAACCGCTCCAGCGCCGTGGCCGATTTCAGCAGCGTGCCCAGGCGCATCAGCCGGTTGCTGGCCACCACCTGCACGGCCGGCACGGCCAGCGCCAGGGCACAGGGGCAGGTGATGATCAGCACGGCGACGGCGATGAACAGCGCCTCCTGCCAGGCCAGACCGATGACAAAGACCCAGGTGAGAAAGGTGCCCAGGGCCAGGCTGTGGACGATGGGCGTATAGTTGCGGGCCACGCGGTCGGCCAGGGCGATGAAACGGGCCCGCCCCTGCTCGGCGGCCTCCATCAGCCGGACGATCTCGGCCAGCAGCGTGCCCTCGCCGCTGGCGGTGACGGTCAGGCGCAGGGGCGCCGCCAGATTGACCATGCCGGCGAAAACCCGGGCACCGGGGTCCACCCGCTGCGGGTCGGTCTCACCGGTGACGATGGAGGTATCGACCTCCGACACACCCTCGGCCACCGTGCCGTCGATGCCGATGCGCTCGCCCATGGCGACCAGGACCGTCATGCCCACCGGCACCGCCGACGGTGCCAGCAGCGTGACGCTGCCGTCGGCCTGCAGCACCGTCACCGGCGTGCGCCCCAGGGCCAGCAGATGTTCCGCGGCGGAGCGGGCGCGGCCACGGGCACGGCTGTCCAGGAACCGCCCGATCAGCAGGAAGAACAGCAGCATGACGGCGCCGTCGAAATAGGCATGCTCACCATGCTGGATGGTCTCCCACAGGCTCATGCTGCTGGCCAGCGTCACGCCCAGCGAGATCGGCACATCCATGTTGCTGCGCCCGGCCCGCAGCGCGGACCAGGCCGAGCGGAAGAAGGGACGCCCGCAATAAAGCACCGTCGGCAGGGCGATCAGTGCCGACAGCCAATGCATCATGGTGCGGGTGGCGTCACCCATGCTGCCGGCATGGCCGGACCAGACGGAGACGCTGAGCAGCATGATGTTCATGGCGGCGAACCCGGCCACCGCCATACAGCGCATCAGCTCCTTCTCCTGGAGCTTCTGCGGGTCGTCGCCGGCCACGGCCTCGAACGGCGCCAGCCGGTAGCCCAGGCGCGTCACCACGGCGGCCAGCCGGTCCGCCAGGCCGCCATCGCCGTTCCAGCGCAGCGTCAGCCGCCGGCTGGTGAGATTGACCCGGGCCGACACCACCTCCGGCTGGCGGGCCAGCGCGGTTTCGATCAGCCAGACGCAGGCGCCGCAGGTCAACCCGTCCACGCGCAGGCGCAGGCAGCGCGTGCCATCCGCCTCCGTCTCGATGCGGTGCTGGAGATCCAGCGGGGCCGCGTCATCCGTCGGCGCCGGCCCGGCAAGGGCATCACGGCGGAGGTAATAGGCGTCGAGACCCAACTCGTGGATGAGGGCATAGGCACCGGCGCAGCCCGGGCAGCAGAAACGCTCTCCCGCCGCGGCCACGGGCTGCCCGCAATGGATGCAGGTTCCGGGACGGGCGGCAGGCGGCGGAACCGGGGCTGGTTCTGTCGTCTGCTGCGCGGCACTGCTCATTTCACGAACAGCCTTTCAACCACCTGATAGGTGTCCTGGTCATGGACGATGGCGGCCCGCAGGTCCCATTGCCCGAGCTTGGGGAACGTCACCGGCGCCACGTAGCGACCTTCACCGGCATAGGTAAAGGTCAGGTTGACATCGTCGATGACCTCCACCGGCCGCTGCAGTTCCGCCTCGATCACCTGCCCTTGCAGCGGGCGTCCATCCTTGTCGCGCACGGTGATCAGGACCCGGCCCGCCCTGTCGGCGCCGGTGATCTCGGCCGACGCCTTCACGGTCCAGCCCAGCGCATCCTGCCGGTGCTGCGCCTGCAGCACCTCGTTGTAGGCGACGCCGCGCTCGTAGGGCTTCGACACGGCAAGGCCGCTCCAGGATTTGATGGCATAGGTGACCATCACGGCATTGACCGCGACGACCACGCCCATGGCGCCGACGAAGACCCAGGGAATCCAGTTGCTCTTACGCTCGGACATGGCCGTCATCGTTCGATACCTCACCCGGTTGGCAATCCTACTTACCCGCCACATGCGGGCCGATAAAGACGGCGTCATAGGTGCTGCGGGCATTGCTGACCGGTTCACGCAGCACGAATTCGACCGCCGTGGAGTCCGCCTTCAGGGCGGAACGGGGGGCGATGATGAAGACCCGGTAGGGTTCCACCGTGTCCGGCGCGGCATGCACCACCACCGGGGCGCCATCGGCGCCTTCGCCCACATCCTGCACCACCAGCTTGGCACCGGGGATGCCGGCGACCGACAGCTCGTAGCTCAACGCCTCACGGCGCTTGTTGAGGATCTTCAGGGTATAGCCGTTGCGGATGTCGCCATCGGACAGGGTGACGAACAGCGGCGCCCGGTCGCGCAGCACATTGACCGACAGGGTCGAGCGCATGGCCAGGGCCGTGGTCATCACCGCGCCGATCAGCACCACAAGCGACGCATAGATCAGCGTCCGCGGCCGCACGAAACGGAACTTGGTGGGCCGCCCGCAGGCGCGGGCCTCCTGGTTGGACTCGGTATCGAAGGTGATGAGGTTCCGCGGCCGCCCCACCTTGTCCATGATCTCGTTGCAGCTGTCGATGCAGAGGCCGCAGCCGATGCATTCCAGCTGGATGCCGTCACGGATATCGATGCCGGTCGGGCAGACGGCGATGCACTGGCCGCAGTCGATGCAGTCGCCCATGCCCTGGGGCGGCACGGCGCCCTTGGACTTGCCGCGGGGTTCGCCGCGCCAGGCCTCGTAGGTCACGACCATGCTCTGCTTGTCCAGCATGGCCGACTGGAACCGCGGCCATGGGCACATATAGGTGCAGACCTGCTCCCGCGCCCAGCCGGCCAGCACATAGGTGGTGGCCGTGAACAGGCCGACGAAGAAATACTGCTCCATCGAGGCGCCGCCGGTGAAGAAATTCACCAGCAGGGTCGGTGCATCATCGAAATAGAGCGCCCAGGCACCGCCGGTGGCCAGGGCGATGAGGAACCAGACCGTGTGCTTCAGCGCCTTCTTGACGGCCTTGCCGGCCGACATCGGCGCCTGATCGAGGCGCATGCGGGCACCACGGTCGCCTTCGATCCACCGCTCCACCAGCATGAACAGATCGGTCCACACCGTCTGCGGACAGGCATAACCGCACCACAGACGCCCGAACAGCGAGGTGACCAGGAACAGGCCGAATGCGCCCAGCATCAACAGGCCGGTGATGTAATAGACCTCCTGCGGCCAGATCTCGATATTGAAGAAATAACCGCGGCCGCCGGCCATATCGACCAGTACCGCCTGGTTGGGGGCTCCGGGACCACGGTCCCAGCGGATCCAGGGCACGAGATAATAGACGGCCAGACAGAAGACCAGGACAGCCCATTTGGCCCGACGGAATGGGCCGCTGACGGCCTTGGGGTAGACCTTGACGCGGTCGGCATAGAGCGGCGCATCGGGACCCGTGTTCTGGAGCTGGGCCTTGGTGGACGCCGGACGGCCGCTGGCCTTGCGCGCCGTGAATTCCGCCTGCGCCTTGTCGGCCGCGGCTGCTTTTTCCAGCAATGAGCTATCGCCGTCCATGTTCGGACCCCGGTTTTATCAGTGGTTCGCGCCGAATGGTTCGGGCACCGACATTCCCGGATGACCCTAGGCTTCGGTGCCGGCATCCGCTTTGCGATAGATCAAGGTTCCCGGCCATGCCGAACCCGATCCAGGAAAAGCCGACGCCCGCCCGGGTCTCCCCGGACGGGCGTCTTTATAACTGCTCTAATGAGGCACGTCCGCCAAGGGACGCACCCTGGGGCAGTCGGTCGCAGGCGACTTATTGTCCGCCGCCCAGGGCGTGGACATAGGCCGCCAGAACCTTGACCGTGGCCGGGTCCAGGCGTTCGGACCAGGCCGGCATGTTGCCGCGGCGGGCATAGGTGATGGTCTCGACGACCGTCGCCTTGTCACCGCCATAGAGCCAGATGCGGTCGTTCAGACGGGGAGCGCCCACATCCTGGATGCCCTCGCCCTTTTCGCCGTGGCAGGCCGCGCAATTGTCCGCATAGACCTGGGCGCCCCGCTCCGCCGCAGCCGCGTCGGTCGACGTGCCGCTGAGCGACAGCACATACTCGGCCACGTCGTTGATCTGCGCCGGCTCCAGCAGCTGGTCGGCACCGAACCGCGGCATGTCGGAGACACGGCTGTTCTCGTTGGCGTTGCGGATACCATAGGTGATGGTCTGCAGGATCTGGTCCGGCTTGCCACCCCACAGCCAATCGTCGTCGGCCAGGGTCGGGAAGCCCTTGGCCCCCGCACCACCGGCACCATGGCAGGCGGCACAGTTGTCGGCGAAGGCCACGCGACCGGCGGCCATGACATAGTTCATCAGCTCGGGGTCCTTGCGGATCTCGCCGATGTCCGTAGCCACGACCTTCTGCATCATCGGGGCCTGACGGGCCTTTTCCTTGGCCAGCGCGGCACTGACATCCTGACGCTGGGTCCAGCCCAGCACACCATTGGTGTGCCCGGTCAGGCTCGGCCAGGACGGATAGGCGATCGTATACCCCAGGGCGAACACCACCGTCGCGTAGAAGGTGTACAGCCACCATTTCGGCAGAGGGGTGTTCAGTTCCTTCAAGCCGTCCCACTCATGGCCCGTGGTCATCTGGCCGGTGGCGGCGTCCTTTTCGATCTTGGTCGGCATGACACCTTACCTCGCACGCTCTGCGCCCGACGGCGGGCCGTCGCGCAGGGGAATATTGCCCTGATCCTCCAGCCGGCGCCGCCGGGTGGGCCAGAAGGCCCACACGACGATGCCGCTGAAGAGGACGACGAACCAGACGATCCATATCTGCTGCAGCAGCGGATAAAGCTCGCTCATCGCGCCCTCCCCTTACTGCTTGAGGTCTTCAGGGGTGATCTTGGTGAAGTCGACCAGCGTACCCAGCATCTGGAGATAGGCCACCAGGGCGTCCATCTCCGTCACTTCGGGCTTGCCGTCGAAGTCAGCGACCACGGCCTTGGGATAGCGGGCCTGAAGCTCGGCCGGATCGGCATCCGGAACGGCCCCGGCCTGGAGCTTCAGATCCTGGGCGGCAGCGGCGATCTGATCGTCCGTGTAGGGGACACCGACGACCCGCAGGGTCTTCATGTGATCCGCCACATCGTCGAAGCGCAGCGGCCGCTCCAGGAAGGCGTACTTCGGCATGACCGATTCCGGCACCACCGACTGCGGGTCCTTCAGATGGGCGACCTGCCAGTCGTTGCTGTACTTGCCGCCGACACGGGCCAGATCCGGACCGGTGCGCTTGGAGCCCCACTGGAACGGATGGTCATACATGCTCTCGGCCGCCAGGCTGTAATGGCCGTAACGCTCCACCTCGTCGCGGAAGGTGCGGATCTGCTGGCTGTGGCAGAGATAGCAGCCTTCACGGATGTAGATGTTGCGGCCCGCCAGCTCCAGCGGGGAGTAGGGACGGACACCCTCGACGCGCTCGATGGTGCTTTCCACGGTGAACAGCGGAACGATCTGGACCAGACCGCCGATGGACACCGTGATCAGCGTGAGCACGGCCATGAGGATGAGGTTCTTTTCAATCGTCGCGTGACTGAACTTCATGGCGCGTCCCTCCTCACTCGGCCGCCACGGCCGAGGCCAGGGGCTGCGGCGCAGCCGCCTCACCGCTCCGGATGGTGCGGTACATGTTGTAGGCCATGAACAGGGCGCCCAGCAGGAACAGACCGCCGCCAGCCGCACGGATCACGTAGTAGGGATGCATCGCGGCAACCGTCTCGACGAACGAATACTGCAGGAAGCCGTACTCGTCGTAGGCACGCCACATCAGGCCCTGCATGATGCCGGACACCCACATGGCCGTGATGTAGAAGACGATGCCGATGGTGGCGGTCCAATAGTGCCATTCCACCAGCTTGCGCGAGAACAGGCCCTTCTTCTTCCACAGAACCGGCGTGATGTAATACATCATGCCGAAGCAGATGAAGGCCACCCAGCCCAGCGCACCGGAATGCACATGGCCGATGGTCCAGTCGGTGTAGTGGGACAGGCCGTTGACCGCCTTCACCGACATCACCGGACCTTCGAAGGTGCTCATGCCGTAGAAGCCCACGGCGGTGACCGAGAAGCGCAGGCCCGGATCGGTGCGCAGCTTATCCCAGGCACCGGACAGGGTCATGATGCCGTTGATCATGCCGCCCCAGGACGGCATCCACAGCATGACCGAGAAGACCATGCCCAGCGTCTGCGTCCAGTCGGGCAGCGCGGTATAATGCAGATGGTGCGGACCGGCCCAGATGTAGAGGAAGATCAGGGCCCAGAAATGCACGATCGACAGACGGTAGCTGTAGACCGGACGGTCGGCGGCCTTGGGGATGAAATAGTACATCATGCCCAGGAAGCCGGCGGTCAGGAAGAAACCCACCGCGTTATGGCCGTACCACCACTGGATCATCGCGTCCTGCACACCGGCCCAGGCGATGTAGCTCTTGGTCCCGGTGAAGCTGACCGGCACCGTGGTGTTGTTCACCAGGTGCAGCATTGCGATGGTGATGATGAAGGCCAGGTAGAACCAGTTGGCCACATAAATATGCGGCTCACGGCGCTTCAGGATCGTTCCGGCGAACACGACCAGGTACACGACCCAGACGATGGTCAGCCACAGGTCCACATACCACTCCGGCTCGGCATACTCCTTGCCCTGGGTGATACCCATCAGGTAGCCGGTCGCCGCCAGCACGATGAAGAGCTGGTAGCCGAAGAAAATGAACCATCCCAGCTCCGGCCCGCCGAACAGCGGGGCGCGGCAGGTGCGCTGCACCACGTACAGGGACGACCCGATCAGCGCGCTGCCACCGAAGGCGAAGATCGCCGCGGAGGTGTGCAGCGGGCGGAGCCGGCCGAACTGGATGTACTCGATGCCGAAGTTCAACTGCGGAAAAGCCAACTGGAGCGCGATGAACACGCCCGCGGCGAAGGCCGCGATGCCCCAGAACATGGCTGCGATCATGAAGGCGCGTACCACATCCTCGTAGTACGCCTCCTGAACGACGGGTCCGGCCGTCGCCCGGGCCCCCTCGCCGGTGAGCGCAACACTCATAAGAACCCCCGGTCTAACGAGATTTATTCTCTATGCCGGATGGAATCCCTGGTCGCCCAGGTCAACCGCACCGGCTTTTGCGAGTGGATGCACCCTGGGGGGACCACACCAGTTCCGCATTGATTTGCATCAAGCTCCTGTGGGACCCTGCGCAGGAATGTCGCACCCCTTGGGAGGGATGCGGCCCAACCGCAGGGGTGCGCTTTTAACAAAAAGATGCGGGGGTCGCAGCGTTTTTAAGGGAGAACGCCCATGACTGATCTTCACGCGACTCCTGTATTTGCGCCATTTTCACCGGCGGTGCGACGCATTGCCCCAGACAGCCCCTGGATCTGGTTACAAAAAGGTTTTGCAGATTTCAGCGCGAGCTGGCGGGTCAGCCTGGCCTACGGCCTGCTGATTATCTGTTTCAGTTGGATCGTTGTTTCGCTACTTGCAGGCGCAGGACAGATCTATCTTCTTCTTCCGATGTGCGCCGGCTTTATGCTGGTCGCCCCCCTGGGCGCGGTCGGGCTCTACGAGACCAGCCGGCGCCTGTCCATCGGCCAGCCGGCGAGCCTTGCGGCCGCCCTGACGGCCGTCCGCAAGAACGCCCTGCAGATCGCCAGCATGGGTGTGGTCCTGCTGCTGCTGCTGCTGTTCTGGATACGCCTTGCCACGCTGCTGTTCGCCCTGTTCTTCGCCGGGGTGACCCCGGACCTCAGCAATCTCGTCCCGATGCTGCTGCACTCCCCGGTCAGTCTGCCGTTCCTGATCACCGGGACGGCCCTGGGCGGCGTGCTGGCGCTGATTGCCTATGCCATCAGCGTCATCTCGATCCCGATGCTGCTGGATCGCGACACCAACGTCTTCGCCGCCATCGCCACCAGCATCAAGGCGGTCCGCACCAACCCGAAGCCGATGCTGCTGTGGGCCTTCATCATCGTGTTCTTCACCGGGCTGGGCATGGCGACCCTGTTCCTGGGGCTGGCCATCATCTTCCCGCTGATCGGACATGCCAGCTGGCACGCCTACCGGGATCTGGTGGAGAGGGTATGACCCTCTCGTCTCCTGCCGGCCCGACAGGTACCAGGCCATGAGTCCGGCGGTCCCGGCGTCGACCACTATCGGCACCGGGACCGCCCCCAGACCTACGAAACGAACACCAGCCGTGGAGCCGGACAGCCCCGGTCCGGCCGCCGCCAATGTGACGGCCTTGGAAGAGGCGGCAAGGACATGAAGGACGTGTTCGTGCATCGAACCTTCCGGCGCGGAAAACGGATCAGGATGTACACCGCGGGTCCGGGCACACCTTTGATCGAGATCATTCTCCCACCGAAATTTATACGCACCGCCCTGGCCATAGCCGGCGGCCAAGGCACCCGGCGGCAATCGCCGCCGTTGCAGGCAGGATGAGCAAACCCGTTGGAACCCGGTATCAGCCGACGGGAGACCAGTCGCAGCCCGCCACCAGCAGGGCCGCCAATCGCTCGACACCGGCCTGATCGGCCGCATCGAATCGATCGGGAAGCGGGCTGTCGAGGTCGATCACGCCGAGAACCCGATCCCCCAGGAGAAGCGGGACCACCAGTTCCGACCGGGAAGCGGCATCACAGGCGATGTGTCCGGGAAACGCATGGACATCGGGGACCAGGACGCTTTCGCGCCGTGCCGCCGCCGTGCCGCAGACCCCGCGCCCCAGGGCGATGCGGACACAGGCCGGCTTGCCCTGGAACGGCCCCAGGACCAGCTCGCCGCCCCGCAGAAGATAGACACCGGCCCAATTGAGGTCCGGCAGGCTGTGGAACAGCAGCGCCGACAGGTTGGCGGTATTGGCGACCATGTCCCGTTCCCCTGACAGGAGACCGGACAGCATTCCGGCCAGATCCTCGTAAAGGGCCGGCTTGTCGGCGGTGGTGGCCACATGGATGTCAAACATGGATCTGCTCCCTGATGCTCAAGCCTGTGCGTCAACTGCCTGGGGCAGCCGGTTATTGCGCTGGCGAAACAAGTTCGGGAGGAACGGCGCGCCGTCCGCGCGCACCCGCCACAGGCGGGAAGAGGTGGCGTCCCCAACGGGATTCGAACCCGTGTTACCAACGTGAAAGGCTGGTGTCCTAGGCCTCTAGACGATGGGGACGTCGCGGCGGGCGTCTAGGTAGCGGGACTTGGCCGCCGACGCAAGACAAATCGACACGGCGTTTTTCGCGGCCACCCGCCCCTCTGCGCGCATGGCTGGGTCCGACTCAGCGATAACGCTCCAGCGTGCGCTCGACCCGCTGCTCCAGATCGCGAATGATGGTCAGCGTCGGCAGGGTCCGCAGCACCTGAAGCACCGCTTCCAGCTGGGCCAAGGCAATGCCATGCTTCAGCCGCGCGCGCAGATAGTCGATGCGGAAATTGACAGCGATGCGCAGCCCCTCCTCCAGATCCGCCTCCTTCGGGCGCAGGATGCGGGCCAGCCCCTCCTGTTCGGCCAGACGGCGCACGCTGCCGAACAGGGCCGTGGCCGCAAGCGCGGTCGCCACCTCATCCTCGGTCGGGCGATGGGTCATGTCCGGTTCGAACCAGGACTTGCCGCTGTCGCCCACCATCGGGCGCACCGGCAGGATCCTCAAGCAGTCGCGCAGACCGGCCGCCGCGAATCCGTCCAGGGCCTGGCTGACACAGCTCCGCGCCGCCAGCAGCAGATTGCCCAACTCGGCATCGTCGCCGCTCTCCTCCGACAAGCCCCGAATCATCCGGCCGGCATCGTCCAGCAGCCGGGCACTGGTCAGCAGCCAGATGCGACGCGACTGGGTGCCGGCCGAGGCCGCCACCCGGCCCAGATCCCCCAGAGTCTGGGCCAGGTCGGAGAACAGACGGGCCGGGATCAGCCGTTCACGCTGCTGTCCGGCTTGCGACAGGTCCAGGGACAGGGCGCGGACCAGCCGCAACGCCTGCCAGGGCTGGCCCAGCAGGCCAAGCAGCCCATAGAAAAAGTAATCGGTCAGTGTACCGTCCGGATCGTGCAGATTGAGATAGGCCATGCGCGCCGCCGCCACCACCGGCGGCGAGAACTCGGCAATGCGCCCCCCATCCACTCCGGCGGCACGCCGCACCAGATCCAGGGCCGGGGTCAGCTGCGGATGCGCGGCCTGAAGCACGGCGATTTCCTGTAGATCCTGCAGCGCCGCCCGTCCCCCCAGCCGACCGATGAGGGCCTGCCGCTGCAACGGCGACTGCTCCGCCTGCTCCAGCAATTCCACGGTGGCTGCGGCGGCGACCCGGATGCCCTGATCCACAGCCCGTTGCGCATCCTCTCCGCGCTGTTGCCGCATGGCCTTGCGGTAAGCCCGCTCCATGCTTTGCAGGACGGCCTGCTGGGGCGATTCCTGCATCAGACGCCACCAGGGCGCCAGAGCGGTCCGCGACACCACGGCCCGGCGCCGTTCACCGCCGCCGGTCAGGTCATCACGCAGATAGGGTTCCAGGCAGCAGCATACGGCGCGCTGGAAGGTCGGTATCCGGCCAGGCCGTAGCCGGCGCAGACGGGGCCGCAGCGTGGTGAGGATCTGCTCATCGGTGGGATGGCCGGGTTCACAGGCCCGGGCCAGTTCCACGGCCTGCGCGACCCGCAGCAGGTCCGCCTCCGTCAATGTCTCGAAATGCGCTTCCAACCGGGCCTGGGCCCGGGCCGTCGCATCGGACGGCGCCGCTTCCGCCTGCACGGATGCTGCCAACGCTGGACCGCGCTTCGTCACTGTGCCCCCCGCGCCTGCCATGACCCGCATGGCCGCATCCCGGCTCGGCACCGCGGCACCAGCCGGCCGGGATCGGCACAGATGGCGAAACGGGCAGACGAACGGGCCGCGGCCGGCAACAATCAGACCGGGCGGACTATAACGCCGGGCACCACCGGGCGTCTGTAGTGAAATGTGCTAATCGGCAGGATCGGTGCACGAAATCAGGCCTGTCCGGCCATGGCCGCGTCATCGATCAGCAACTGGACGCCATCATTGCCGTTCCAGCGGTCGGGCCGCAGGGTGCCGGCCACATGCAGCGGCCGTCCGCCGGACTGCAGCAATCCCCGCCCCAGATCGGTATCGAGGGCACGGAAGGCAATGGCCTTGAGCCGGGCGCCATCGGCACCGGTGAGAATGCAGCGCACATGGGCACCCCCCACCACATCCGCCCGGACGATCCGCGCATCCGTCACGGCGAAGCGCGGTTCGGCATTCCCGGTGCCGAATGGAGCCAGCCGTTCCAGATGCTGCATCAGGTCCGGCACGGCACCGCGCACGGCCAGGGCCGCATCCAGATGCAGGGTGGGCACCAGCGGCCCCGACTCCGCCAGCTGTGCCGCGATTCGCGTCCGCAGAAAGGCGCGCAGCGCCTCGATCTGCGCACGTTCGACCGTGAAGCCGGCCGCCATGGCGTGACCGCCGCCCGCCAGCAGCAGACCGGCCTGACGGGCGGCGATGATGGCCGAGCCCAGATCGACCCCACGCACCGACCGGCCCGATGCCTTCCCCACGCCGCCGTCCAGGGCCACGACGCAGGCCGGCCGGGCAAAGCGCTCCTTCAACCGGGCGGCGACGATGCCGATGACACCGGGATGCCAGCCCTCGCCCGTCGCCAGGATCAGCTCCGGGCTGTCATCAAGGGTGGCCTCCACCTGGGCCAGGGCCTCCTCCAGAACGACCCCCTCGATGGTCCGCCGCTCGGTATTGAATTCATGCAGTTGACGGGCCAGGGCCGCCGCCTCGGCGGCATCCTCGGTGGCGAGCAGCCGCGCCCCCAGATCCGATTTGGCCACACGGCCACCGGCATTGACCCGTGGACCGATGATGAAACCGGCATGATAGGCGTCCATACGTTCATTGACGCCGGCCACGTCGGCCAGGGCGGCGATGCCGGGATTGGCCCGCCTGCCCATGATCTTCAATCCCTGGGCCACGAAGGCGCGGTTGAGCCCCGTGAGCGGAACCACGTCGCAGACCGTCCCCAACGCCACCAGATCCAGCCAGCCCATGAGATCGGGCTCGGGACGCCCCTGCGCGGCGTACCAGCCGCTGCGGCGCAATTCCCGGTTGACGGCCACCACCAGCAGGAAACTGACACCCACGGCGGCCAGAGTACTCAGCGGCCCACCCGCCGGCTCGTCCAGGCGGTTGGGATTGACCACCGCCACCGCCACCGGCAGCCGCGGCTCGGCCTTGTGGTGATCGACCACCACCACTTCCAGCCCGGCCTCGGCCGCGCCGGCCAGTGGATCGAAGGAGGTCACCCCGCAATCCACGGTCACCACCAGATCGATACCCTCCTGCCGCAGCCGCAGCAGGGCCGGCAGGTTGGGCCCATACCCCTCGGTGATGCGGTCGGGGATGTAGACGCGCAGATCGGCCCCGACGGCGCGGAAGAAGCGGGTCAGCAGGGCGCTGCTGGTGGCACCGTCCACATCGTAATCGCCGAAAACCGCAACCCTCTGGCCACCGCGGATGGCGGCGGCGACCCGGGCGGCAGCCCGCTCCATGTCCTTCAGGATCGAAGGATCGGGCAGTAGCGCCCGCAGGGTGGGCGACAGGAAACACTCCGCCGCGTCCAGGCTGACTCCACGCCCCGCCAGAAGCCGCCCGACCAGTTCCGGCAGACCGTAACTCTGCGACAGGGCCAGGGCCAGACGCTCATCCGCCGGCCGGGCCCGCCAGCGCTTGCCGGACAGGGATTGGTCAACGCCGAGAAAGGCGGAATCGGACATGGCAGGCAGATCTTTGGACGCTACGGACGGGAGGGGTTCCACTTGAACCCGCCGGCGCCGAAATGCAAGCGGCCCGACACCGTTTCCGGGTCGGGCCGCCGCACAGATCACGGCCACGGCCGGGATGGACCCTGCCGTACCGATCAGGCCTTCGATTCGGGGATGATGCTGGCCTTGGTGCGGAAATTGTGCTGCGCCTCCACATAGCGCACGGTGCCGCTCTTGGAGCGCATGACCACGGAATGGGTCACAGCCCCGCCGGGGAAGCGGCGCACGCCGCGCAGCATGGTGCCGTTGGTGACGCCGGTTGCGGCGAACATCACGTCGCCCTTGGCCAGATCCAGCAGCGCGTACTTCTTGGACAGATCGGTGATGCCCCAGCGGCGGGCGCGCTCGCGCTCCTCGTCGTTGCGGAACAGCAGCCGGCCCTGGAACTGACCGCCGATGCAGCGCAGGGCCGCCGCCGCCAGCACACCCTCCGGCGCCCCGCCGGAGCCCATATAGATGTCGATGCCGGCATCGCGCTGGCTGGTGGCGATGACACCGGAGACATCACCGTCACCGATCAGCATGATGCGGGCGCCGGCCTCGCGCACCTTGGCGATCAGCTCGGCATGGCGCGGGCGGTCCAGCACGCAGACCACCAGTTCAGAGACGTCGGCGCCCTTGGCCTTGGCCAGGTTCTTCAGGTTGTTGCTGACGGTATCGTCGAGATCGACCACGCCGTCCGGCAGACCGCCGCCGACGGCGATCTTGTCCATATAGACGTCCGGCGCATTGAGGAAGCCGCCATCCTCGGCCATGGCGATGACGGCCAGCGAGTTCGGGCCGCCCTTGGCGCAGATGGTGGTGCCCTCCAGGGGATCGAGCGCGATGTCGATCTTCGGGCCGTGGCCCGCACCGACCTTCTCACCGATATAGAGCATCGGCGCCTCGTCGCGCTCGCCCTCGCCGATCACGACCGTGCCCTCGATGGACAGGCTGTTCAGGGCCTTGCGCATGGCGTCCACGGCGGCCTGATCCGCGGCCTTCTCGTCGCCGCGCCCCATCAGCAGAGAGGCGCTCAGCGCCGCCGCCTCGGTCACACGCACCACCTCGAGCGCGAGGTTGCGGTCCATGACCAAGCTGATGTCGCCCCGAACCTCGTCCGGAACGCCGTGATTGTTCGACATACTCAGTTTCCCCCTTCGCTTTGCGGACGCGGCTGTTGGCCTGTGCCAGCGTCCTCAGAAGTCCTCTATACGGATCATGCGCGGCGGCTCAAGCACCGCGTCCAGGCTGCCGATCACGGACAGGGCCCGCTGCATGGCCGCCTCCTCGGTATCGTGCGTGGTCAGCACCACCGGGACCGCCTCGCCCGGCGCGCGCCCGCGCTGCAGAAACGCCTCCATGGACACGTTCTGATCGCGCAGGGCCGCCGCAATGTCGGCAATGACGCCCGGCCGGTCCAGCACCATCAGCCGCACATAATAGCGGCCGCGGCGGCGGTCGATGGGGGCGGCCTGCAACGGCACCAGCTGCGCCGCCGGAATTCCGAAGGTCGGCGTGGCACGGCCGCGGGCGATGTCCACCAGATCCGCCACCACAGCCGAAGCGGTGGGGCCGGCCCCGGCACCCCGGCCGACCAGCACCACTTTGTCCACGAAATCTCCATCGGCGACCACGGCGTTGAAGACGCCATCGGTGGCGCCGATGGGACTCCCGATCGGGACCATGCAGGGGTGAACGCGCTGCTCGATGCCCCGATCGGTGGCGCGGGCGATGCCCAGCAGCCGGATGCGGTAGCCCAACTCGTCGGCATACTGGATGTCCAGCGCCGTGATGTGGCGGATGCCCTCCACATGGACGGCGTTGAAATCGACCTTGCAGCCGAAGGCGACCCCGGTCAGCACAGCCAGCTTGTGGGCGGCATCAATGCCGTCAATGTCGAAGCTGGGATCGGCCTCGGCATAGCCCAGGCGCTGCGCGTCGGCCAGCACCTCGGCGAATTCCCGGCCGGTCGTGCGCATCTCGGTCAGGATATAGTTGCAGGTGCCATTAAGGATGCCGTGGACCGCGCGCAGGGCATTGGCCGCCAGCCCTTCGCGCAGCCCCTTGATGGCCGGGATGCCACCGGCCACCGCCGCCTCATAGGCCAGGGTCAGGCCCCGTTCCTCGGCCGCCAGAGCCAAATCGGCGCCATGATGGGCCAGCAGGGCCTTGTTGGCCGTGACCACGTGCCGGCCACGGGCCAGCGCCGCCTCGACGGTACGCTTGGCAATGCCGTCGGACCCGCCGATCAGTTCGACCACCACGTCGAGATCGGGATCGGCGGCGAGCTGGGCCGCATCCTCGTACCAGCGCACCCCGGTGAGATCGACGCCGCGGTCGCGATTGCGGTCACGGGCGCTGACAGCGGTGACGATCAAGGGACGCCCGCACCGCTGCGCCAGTTGCCGGGCCTGCTGGTTCAGCAGCTTCAGCACACCGGCACCGACGGTGCCGAGCCCGGCCACACCGATCTTCAAGGGGGTCGCAGCGCTCATCCAGGGTCCTTTCACGGGGTGGCCGCCCCCATGGGGGCGTTCTGCTTGCGGGCACGGTCCAGGAACGTCTTGATGCTGCGGCAGGCCTGGCGGATACGCTGGGTGTTCTCGACCAGGCCGAAGCGCACATGGCTGTCGCCATATTCCCCGAAGCCGATTCCGGGGCTGACGGCCACCTTGGCCTCCTGCATCAGCAGTTTGGCGAAGTCCAGGCTGCCCATCTCGGCGAAAGGCTCGGGAATGCGGGCCCAGACGAACATGCTGGCATTGGGCGCCGGCACCTTCCAACCGGCCTGGGCCAGTCCCTCCACCAGCACATCGCGGCGCTGACGGTACATCTCACGGATCTCCAGCACACAGTCCTGCGGGCCGTTCAGCGCAGCCGTGGCCGCCACCTGGATCGGGGTGAAGGCACCGTAATCCACATAGGATTTGAACTTGGCCAGGGCACCGATCAGCGTCTTCGAGCCGACACCGAAGCCCACGCGCCATCCCGGCATGTTGTAAGTCTTCGACAGGCTGTTGAACTCGACCGTGATCTCCCGCGCCTCGGGAATCTGCAACACCGACGGTGGCGGATTGCCGTCGAAATAGATCTCGGCATAGGCGATATCGGACAGGATGTAGATCCCGTGCTTCAGGCAGAGATCCACGATCGGCCGGTAGAAATCCAACGTCACCGTCTGGCCGGTCGGATTGGCCGGAAAGCTGACGATCAGGGCGCTGGGTTTCGGCACACTGTGCTTGATGGCACGTTCCAGAGCCGGAACGAACCCGTCCAGCCCGTCGCTGACCGGGATATGGCGCAGGGCGGCGCCGGCCAGCATGAAGCCGAAGGGATGGATGGGATAGCTGGGATTGGGCACCAGAATGACGTCACCGGGGCTGGTGATGGCCTGGGCCAGATTGGCCAGCCCCTCCTTCGAACCGATGGTGACGCAGGCTTCCGTCTCCGGATCGATATCGACGTCGAAACGACGCTTGTAATAGGCGCTGATGGCGCGGCGCAGGCCGGGAATGCCCCGGCTCTGGCTGTAGCGGTGCGTCCTGGGATTCTGCACCGCCTCGACCAGCTTGGCCACGATGTGGGGCGGCGTCGGCTGATCGGGATTGCCCATGCCCATATCGATGATGTCCTCGCCCGCCGCTCGGGCCTTGGCCTTCATCGCGTTCACTTCGGCGAACACATAGGGCGGCAGGCGCTTGATGCGGTGGAATTCGGGCTGGGACATGGGATCAGGCCACCATGGGCTGCAAGGAGTCGGGAGTCCTATGTACCGCCGGCCACGGGGGGAGGCGACAGGATTTTCGAACGAACCTCTCCTGTCATTTCTGGGGGCCTCGCCTATTGCGGAATCGGCGCCGGCGGCGGCGGCGGCTGATCGGGAACGGCCGGCAGGCCGGTCCCGGGATCAATGGCGCGGCCACTGGTGGGTGCCTGCCGCAGTTGACCGGCCGCCGCCTCCCCCTGGGAACGGTCCGCCTGCAGGCGGTCCAGCAGGGTCTGCCGCTCGGCCGGAGTCGAGAATTCCTGCGGTCGGGGCGGCACGGCGGCCAGGCTTGGCCACTGGGCCAGATGCGGATCGGCCCGCCGCACCGGCCGCTGGCCGGTGAGAACGGCCTGCGGGTCCTTGTCGGTCAGGGTCGCGGCGGGGGCAGGCCCATCATCGAAGACGATATCCGGCATGGAAACGTCGGCACAGCCGCTCAGACCGCCGAGAACGCAAAACGCGAACAGGAGACGGCGGTTTCGAGGCAGGGAAGAGAGTGCAGCGGTGAAAGTCATGGCCGGATCGTGTATGAAAAAGAAGACGGCGGCAAGCCAAGCCTCTCGGCCCGGCGCCGCGGATCATTGTTGGTTCCTGGCCCGTCGGGCCACAGCCCGCCTGTCCGGGACAGGGCGCCCGACCAGAGCCCACCACGCACTGCGAAGGGATGGAAAGAAGACCATGGCAGACGCGCAAGGCCCCGAGATCAAGCTGCCGGACCCGGTTGAACTGTCCCGCGCCATGGCGCGGATCGCCGAACAGAGCCAGAAGCTGGTGTCGGATTTCCTGGCCCGGCAGGCCGAATCGGCAGCCAGCCCCGGCTCGCCCGACCCGGCCAACATCGGCTCGGCCTTCCTGGAAATGACAGCCCGGATGATGGCCGACCCCGCCAAGCTGATGCAGGCGCAGCTGAGCCTGTGGCAGGATTACATGACGCTGTGGCAACGGACCACGGCCCGGCTGATGGGCCAGGACGCCGAACCGGTGATCCGGCCGACCAAGGAGGACCGGCGCTTTAAGGACAGCGCCTGGGACGAGAACGCCCTGTTCGATTACATCAAACAGTCCTATCTGCTGACGGCCCGCTGGCTTCAATCCACGGTCCATGGCGTTGACGGGCTGGACGCCCACACCGCCCGCAAGGTCGATTTCTATACCCGCCAGTTCGTCGATGCGATGGCGCCCTCGAACTTCGCCATGACCAACCCCGAGGTGCTGCGCACCACGCTGGAGACCGGGGGCGAAAATCTGGTCAAGGGGCTGGAGAATCTGCTGGGCGACCTGGAGCGGGGCAAGGGTCAGCTGGCCATCTCCATGACCGACTACAAGAAGTTCGAGGTCGGCAAGAACATCGCCGTGACGCCGGGCAAGGTGGTGTTCCAGAACGCTATGATGCAGCTGATCCAGTATGCGCCCACCACGGAGCAGCAGTTCCGCCGGCCGCTTTTGATCGTCCCGCCCTGGATCAACAAGTTCTACATCCTGGACCTGCGTCCGCAGAACAGCCTGGTGAAATGGCTGACCGACCAGGGGCACACGGTTTTCGTGATCTCCTGGGTCAATCCGGACGAGTCCCTGGCCGAGAAGACCTGGGACGATTACATGACCGAGGGGCCGCTGGCCGCATTCGATGCCATCGAACAGGCCACGGGCGAGCGGGAGCTGAATGTCATCGGCTACTGCATCGGCGGCACGCTGCTGTCCAGCACCCTGGCCTATCTCTCGGCCACGACGGGCACAGAGCGCATCAAGAGCGCCATGTATCTGGTCACCCTGGTCGATTTCCAGGAGCCGGGCGAGCTGTCCGTCTTCATCGACGAGGAACAGCTGCGCATGCTGGAGGAGAAGATGGCCCAGGAGGGCTATCTCAACGGCCAGACCATGTCCGTCACCTTCAACATGCTGCGGGCCAATGACCTGATCTGGTCGTTCGTGGTCAACAATTACCTGCTGGGCAAGGACCCCTTCCCCTTCGACCTGCTGTACTGGAACTCCGACACCACACGGATGCCCAGGGCCATGCACAGCTTCTATCTGCGCAACATGTACCAGAAGAATCTGCTGGTGCAGCCGGGCGGCATCAGCATCAAGGGGGTGCCAATCGACCTGCGCAAGATCGAGGTCCCGACCTTCATGCTGTCCACGCGCGAGGACCATATCGCCCCGTGGAAATCGACTTATGCCGCGACCCAGCTTTACAGCGGCCCGGTGAAGTTCGTGCTGGCCGCCTCCGGCCACATCGCCGGCGTCGTCAATCCGCCGTCGGCCGAGAAATACAGCCACTTCCTGAATCCGAAGTGCCCCAAGGACCCGGAACAGTGGCTGACCGGCTCCAAGCAGGTGCCGGGCAGCTGGTGGCCGGACTATGCCAAGTGGGTGGCGAAATATGCCGGCGGCAAGGTGCCGGCGCGCGTGCCCGGAACCGGCGGCCTCCCCGCCATCGAGGAGGCGCCCGGCAGCTACGTCAAGGTGCGCTCCACCGACTGAGGGCGGGCAGCGGCGCGGAGAGGCTCCGCGCCGCTGCCTGTGCTTTCAGGGCATCCGGCAGCAGGACGTCCGTCAGCCCGGCATGTCGAGATACTGGCGGGCCAGGGAGGCGTAATGCGGCCCGGCCTTGGTCAGGTTGAGCTTTTCCTCATCGGTCAGGGGGCGGATGAAGCGGGCGGGGCTGCCGCCCCACAATTCGCCCGCCTTCACCCGCTTGCCCGGTGTCACCAGCGCCCCGGCCGCCACCATGGCGCCGGCCTCCACCACCACGCCGTCCATGACACAGGCCTTCATACCGATGAAGGCCCCATCCTCGATCACGCAGCCATGCAGCAGGGCCAGATGCCCGACCAGCACATTGTCGCCGATATAGGTGCCGAACTTGCCGGTGGTGCAGTGGACGACACTGCCATCCTGGATGTTGGTGCCCTTGCCGATGCGGATCTCATGCACGTCGCCACGCACGGTGACGTTGAACCACAGGCTGGACCCGGCCCCGATCTCCACATCGCCGATGATGACCGCATTGGCGAGGAAGGCCGAGGGATCGATGGTCGGCCGCTTGCCGCCGAAGGGCAGGATCAGCGGCGCCATGGTCGGGCGTTGCTCGGTGCTCATGCTCGGCGTCCTTTCCCGGTCGTGCCGGCTTACGGGAACTGCGGCACCACATCCAGCCCCAGCGTCTCCGCGAAGCCGCACTGGATGTTCATGTTCTGAATGGCCTGACCCGAGGCGCCCTTGACGAGATTGTCGATGGCCGACAGCAGGATGGCGCGGCCGGGCAGGCGGTCGGCGAACACATTCATCAGGCAGAAGTTGGCGCCGCGGATATGCCGGGTCTGCGGGGCCTGCCCCATCGGCAGCACGCGCACGAACGGCTCGTCGGCATAGCGGGCGGCCAGGGTCTCGCGCAGATCGGCGGCCGTGGTGCCCCGCTTCAGCCGGACATAGATCGACGACAGGATGCCGCGGGCCATGGGCATGAGGTGCGGGGTGAAATTGACCAGCACCGGCCGGCCGGCGGCCTGGCTCAGCCCCTGCTCGATCTCCGGTGCATGGCGGTGGGTGGCGATGCCATAGGCGTGGATGCCCTCGGCCACCTCGCCATAGAGGTTGGCCTGCTTGGCGTCGCGGCCGGCGCCGGAGACACCCGACTTGGCATCGATGATGATGTCGTCCGCCTCGATCAGACCGTCGCGCAGCAGCGGGATCAGCGGCAGCTGGCTGCTGGTGGGATAGCAGCCGGGATTGGCCACCAGACGCGCCTCGCGGATGGCGGCGCGGTTGATCTCGCACAGGCCGTACACTGCCTCCTGCTGCAGCGCCGGCGCCTTGTGCTCATGCCCATACCACTGGGCATAGCTCTCCACATCGGCCAGACGGAAATCTGCGGACAGGTCGCAGATCTTCAGCGTCGGCGGCAGGCCGGCGATGACCTCCTGCGTGGTGCCGTGCGGCAGGGCGCAGAAGACGAAGTCGATGCCGCTCCAATCCACCTCGGCGATCTTCACCAGGTCCGGCAGATCGTAGGGGGCCAGATGCGGGAAAACCTCGGCCAGGGGGCGGCCCGCCTGACGCTCACCCGTCAGGGCCGCGATCTCAACGCGCGGATGGCGCAGCAGCAGCCGCACCAGATCGGCCCCGGTGTAACCGGAGGCGCCGAGAATGGCGACGCGGAGGGGGGCGGAATCGGCGGTCGCGGATTGGGCCGTCATCGTCAGGGTCCTTGCAGCAGTCTCACCGGCCGTCAGCCGGGGCGGATTACAGATACAGCTTGAAACCGGTATGTGACGCTTCAAATCCCAAACGCTGGTAAAACCTGTGCGCATCACTGCGGCTGTTGCTGCTGCTCAGCTGCACCAGCCCGCAGCCGCGGGCCCGGGCCATGTCCAGGCAGGACTGGATCAGCGCCTGCCCCAACCCCTGGCCGCGCAGGTCGGAGGCGACCCGAACCGACTCCACGGTGCAGCGGCGCAATCCCTGCTGCGCCAATTGGCGGCTGTAGGTCAGCGTGGCCATGCCGACGACGCGCCCTGCCAGATCCAGCACCAGCATTTCCGTGTTCGGGTCCAGCTGCATCTCATCCCAGGCGACCTCATAGGGGGTCAGATCGTCGGTCTGTTCCCGTCCGCGTCCCAGCACATCGTCCTGCAACAGGGCCACCAGGGCCGGAAGATCCTGGATCTGGGCGATCCGGACCGTGACCTCATCCACCAGCGCTGCCATTCCTTGCGGTTCCCCATCCTCGATGTCCTGTCAGCTTCATGACGGGCCGGAGGGCGGAACGCAATGCTGATCTGCGCCGGCAGGGTGGTGCGACGGCCCGCCGCCGCCCGCCATAGTCGCAGCACCGTCACCAACCGCGTGCGATGATGCCCGACGCCCCGACCGCGCCCCTGCCCCAGAGCCCCTTCGCCTATCTGCCCTTCCGCCTGTTCTGGATCGCCCGCATCTGCTCGATCCTGGCATTGCAGATCCAGATCGTCGCCACCGGCTGGCGCATCTACGACGTCAGCGGCAGCGCCATGGCGCTGGGCTTCGTCGGACTGGCCGAGTTCCTGCCGGCCATCGCCCTGATCCTGGTCACCGGTCATGTGGCCGACCGCTTCGACCGCCGCTTCGTCATCGTGGCCTGTCAGGCCACGGAGGTGGCCGCCATGGCCTTGCTGGGGCTGGCGCTGACCGGCGACGATCATTCGCTGCTGCTGGCCTATGCCGCCGTGGTGCTGCTGGGCACCGGCCGCGCCTTCGAGATGCCGGCATCCTCGGCCCTGGTGCCCAATCTGGTGCCGACGGCGGTGTTCCCCCGCGCCGTGGCCGTCAATTCCTCGGCCTGGCAGGCCACCAGCATCATCGGCCCGGCCGTGGGCGGCCTGCTGTACGGCTTCCTCGGCAATATCGTCTTCGCCATCAGCGCCGGGCTGTTCGCCCTGGCCGGCCTGCTGATCCTGTCGATCCGCATCACGCCGCGGGTGATCCCGCGCCAGCCCGTCTCCCTGGGCACGCTGCTGGCCGGCATCGCCTTCATCCGGCGCAAGCCCATCGTGCTGGGCGCCATCTCGCTGGACCTGTTCGCCGTGCTGCTGGGTGGAGCCACGGCCTTGCTGCCGGTGCTGGCCAAGGAGCAGTTCCATGCCGGGGCGGAACTGGTCGGCATGCTGCGGGCGGCACCCGGTGTCGGCGCCCTGACCACCGGCATCATCCTGTCGATCCGGCCGCTGCGGCAACGGGTGGGGCCGATCCTTTATGTCTGCGTCGCCCTGTTCGGCCTGGGCACCATCGTCTTCGGCCTGACCAGCTCGGTGCTGGTGGCCTGCGTCAGCCTGGTGGTGATGGGCGCGGCCGACATGGTCAGCGTCTATGTGCGCCAGACCCTGGTGCAGCTGGAAACGCCCGACGAGATGCGCGGCCGGGTCAGCGCCGTCAACGGCGTCTTCATCGGCGCGTCCAACCAGCTGGGTGAGTTCGAATCCGGGGTCACCGCCGCCTGGCTGGGCGCCAGCCCGGCCGTGGTGCTGGGCGGCATCGGCACATTGGTGGTGGTGGTGCTGTGGGCCCGGCTGTTTCCGCAGCTGCTGCGCGCCGACCGGCTCTGACCAGCCAGGGCGGCTGGGTCCCGACTTTGGGGAGCCCGACCGCCTCCCTCGTTCCGGCCAAGCAAAAGGGGCGCCCCCTGCGGGACGCCCCTTCGCCGATAGCCGGAGTACTCCGGAACCGCTTAGCGCTTCGAGAACTGGAAGCTGCGGCGGGCCTTGGCCTTACCGTACTTCTTACGCTCGACGACGCGCGGATCGCGGGTCAGCAGGCCGGCGGCCTTCAGCGGCGGGCGCAGGCCCGGCTCGTAGTAGGTCAGGGCCTTGCTGATGCCGTGGCGCAGCGCGCCGGCCTGGCCGGACAGGCCACCACCGGACACGGTGCAGACCACGTCGAACTGCTCGCGGCGGTTCGTGATCAGGAACGGCTGATCGATCATCATCCGCAGCACGGGGCGGGCGAAGTAAACCGCCAGCTCACGGCCGTTGACGGTGATCTTGCCGGTGCCCGGCTTGATCCAGACGCGGGCGACCGCGTCCTTGCGCTTGCCGGTGGCATAGGCGCGGCCCAGGGAGTCGATCTTCGGCTCGGCCGGAGCGTCCACGGCAGCGGCGGCGGCCGGGGTGGTGCCCGCCTGCTTCAGGTCGGCGAGGCTGGTGAGAGTCGTGGCCATGGGATCAGACTCGCTTGTTCTTCGGGTTCAGAGCGGCGACGTCCAGCACCTCCGGCTGCTGAGCCTCGTGCGGATGCGCTGGGCCGGCATAGACGCGCAGATTGCCCATCTGCTTGCGACCAAGCGGACCACGCGGAACCATGCGCTCCACCGCCTTCATGATGACGCGCTCGGGATACTTGCCGTCGAGGATCTGACCGGCGGAACGGCCCTTGATGCCGCCCGGGAAACCCGTATGCCAGTAGAAGATCGAGTCCTGGCGCTTGTTGCCGGTCAGCTTGACCTTCTCGGCGTTGATCACGACGACATTGTCACCGCAATCCAGGAACGGGGTATAGGTGGGCTTGTGCTTGCCGCGCAGACGCATGGCGATCTGGCTGGCAAGGCGCCCGAGGACGAGGCCTTCGGCATCGATCAGAACCCACTTCTTCTCGATGTCGCTCGGCTTCAGATTGAATGTCTTCATCGGAGCACTCGGCTGAAACAAATGAAGGCGCCGCCCCTATCGGGACGACACCGAAGCGGAGGGCTTTCTAGGGGTAAGCGAGGGGCATCGTCAAGGGGAAAAGACGCTTGTCCGCCAAAGCACTATCAAACGGTATCATGATACCACGACCTCAATCCCTTTGATATCATTAGAGAAATTTGAACATCCCGAGACCGCTCCCTGCATCGGTCATCCGCCGGCCGGCGCAATCAGCCCTCCGCGCATGCGGGGCATGTGATCCGCACACCTACCTCCAGCGGCCTGCCCACCGGCGGAACAAGGTCGCCGGATGCGCTGTTGCCTTTGCAGGCTCGAAACTGATGCGGAGAATGACCATGCGTCGCCATGCGACCCTATCGGCCTGCGGTGCCGTTGCCGCATTGCTGCTGCTGTCGGCCTGCGGCAACACGGCGGAGGAACGGACGGCCACCGGCGCGCTGGCCGGCGGCGGCGCCGGTGCGATCCTCGGAGGGGACCTGGGCAGCACGGCCCTTGGCGCCGCCGTGGGCGCCGGCGCCGGCTACGCCTATGACCGTTACCAGGACGACCGCGACGATGATCGCCGGGACCGTCGGGATCGGGACCGACGTGATTGAGCGGCGCTGCTGACCGCAAGCACCGGAAGGCCGGACAGGGCCGCCGCGGGAAGGCGGCCCTGATCGTTTAAGGTCGTGGCGTTCATTCCGCCCGGCCGCCGGGGAGGGCATAGGAACCGGTGGCATGGGCGACTGGTTCATCCTCCTCCTCGGAATAGAGGGTGACTTCGCCATAGGCCAGTTTGCGCCCCAGGCGGATGATGCGCGCCTCCCCGATCATCGGCCGCGGTGCCGGCTTGCGCAGGAAGTTGATGGTCATGCTGCTGGTCACCGCCAGGGGAACCGGCCCGATCATGCTCAGCACCGCGCCATAGAGCGCCAGATCGGCCAGGGCGAACATGCTGGGTCCGGACAGGGTGCCGCCGGCCCGCACCATGTCATCGCTGGGCGGCACCCGCATGCGGCAAAGACCATAATCCATGGTGTCGATGCTGAAGCCGGACCGGCGCACCACCGGCATCCCTTCATCCAGCAGCCGTTCGAACCCCTCCACCGTCAAGGCCGGCTTCTGCTTGCCATGGGTCATGCCCTGCCCTCCCCTGCTTTGTTGTGGTTGGCGCCGAGTATAGCAAACAGCCCTTGCCGGCCCAGGCCCATATTCAACATACTGAAGATGCTGTTTTTCATTTTTGACGACAAAAATACGTTGAACTTGAGTGCGGATTGTCGTCTGCTCCCAGGCATTGTTAGATGCGGCGTGTTGAGGCTGTTCAACGGGAGGAATGCCGATGACCGCTGTGCCGGGTTCCGCCTGCGCGGGCTCCGCCCCGTCAGGCTCCGCTGTCGCCGATGCCCCGGCGCTGGTCCTGCGCCACGACGCGAATGGCGTGACCACGCTGACGCTGAACCGGCCCGCTGCCCGCAATGCCCTGTCCCGGGCCATGATGAGCGCCTTGCACCAGCAGTTGAACGCGGTGGCCGCCGACCCGTCGGTGCGGGTGGTGGTGCTGGCGGCCGCGGGGCCGGTATTCTGTGCCGGCCACGACCTCAAGGAGATGCGGGCCGCCCCCGATCAGGCCGCCCACCTCGCCACCTTCCGCCAGTGCGCCCGGCTGATGACCAGCCTGGTGCGGTTGCGCCAACCGGTCATCGCCAAGGTCCAGGGCACGGCGACGGCGGCCGGCTGCCAGCTTGTGGCCAGCTGCGATCTGGCCATCGCGGCCGAGCAGGCGCAGTTCGCCACACCGGGGGTCAATATCGGCCTGTTCTGTTCCACCCCCATGGTGGCCCTGAGCCGGGCCGTCCCGGCCAAGGCGGCCATGGAGATGCTGCTGACAGGGGAGCCGATCGGTGCAGCGGAAGCCGTGCGGATCGGGCTGGTGAACCGGGCCGTGCCGGCCGCGGCGCTCGACGGGACGGTGGCGGATCTGGCCGCGTGCATCGCCGCCAAATCCACGCGCGTCCTGGCCCTGGGCAAGGAGAGCTTCCATCGCCAGCGGGAGATGGATCTGGGCACGGCCTATGCCTACACGGCCGAGGTGATGGCCCTCAATATGGGGCTGGCGGATGCGGCGGAAGGGATCGACGCCTTCCTCGGCAAGCGGCCGCCGGTCTGGCCGCAGGACTGAGTCCATCCGAACAATCGGGAACAACCGGGCCGGCCCGAACGGGATCGGCCATGATCGCAGGGAAGAAAGACGCAGATCATGACAGAAGAAACCCAGGGCTTCGAGACGCGGGCCATCCATGCCGGGACGGCCCCGGACCCCACGACCGGCGCCCGCGCCACCCCGATCTACCAGACCACCAGCTTCGTCTTCGACGATGTGGAGGATGCCGCGGCCCTGTTCAGCCTGCAGAAGGTGGGTTTCATCTACAGCCGGCTGACCAACCCCACTGTCTCCGCGCTGGAGGCCAAGCTGGCCGATCTGGAGGGCGGCGTCGGCGCCACCTGCACGGCCTCGGGCCATTCCGCCCAGATGCTGGCCCTGTTCCCGCTGATGCAGCCGGGCGACGAGGTCGTGGCCGCCCGCAAGCTCTATGGCGGCACGCTGAACCAGTTCGCCAACAGCTTCCCGCGCGCCTTCGGCTGGAAGGTGATCTTCGTCGATGGCGACGATCCCGAGAATTTCCGCAAGGCCATCACGCCGCGCACCAAGGCCCTGTTCATCGAGAGTCTGGCCAATCCCGGCGGTGTGGTCAGCGATATCCGCGCCATTGCCGACGTGGCCGATGCCGCCGGCATTCCCCTGATCGTCGACAACACCATGGCCACGCCCTATCTGTGCCGGCCCATCGAGCATGGAGCGACGCTGGTGGTGCATTCGACCACCAAGTTCCTGGCCGGCCACGGCAATTCCGTCGGCGGCGTGGTCATCGACAGCGGCCGCTTCGACTGGAAGGCCAGCGGCAAGTTCCCGGCCCTGACCGAGCCGGAGCCCGGCTATCACGGCATGGTCTTCACCGACGCCTTCGGACCGCTGGCCTTTACCATCCATGGCCACGCCATCGGGCTGCGCGATCTGGGACCGTCCATGGCGCCGCTCAACGCCTTCCTGACCATCACCGGCGTGGAGACGCTGGCCCTGCGCATGGAGCGCCATTGCGCCAACGCCAAGGCCGTGGCCGAATTCCTGACAGGTCATCCCGCCGTGGCCTGGGTCAACTATGCCGGCCTGCCGGACAGCCCCTATCACGCCCTGGCCGGCCGTTACCTGCCCAAGGGGGCCGGTGCCGTCTTCACCTTCGGCGTCAAGGGCGGTCATGAGGCCGGCGTCCGGCTGGTGCAGTCGGTGAAGCTGTTCAGCCATCTGGCCAATATCGGCGACACCCGTTCGCTGATCATCCATCCGGCCAGCACCACCCATAGCCAGCTGACACCGGAAGGGCTGGCGGCTGCCGGCGCCTCGCCGGATGTCATCCGCCTGTCGGTGGGACTGGAGAGCATCGGCGACATCATCGCCGACCTCGATCGGGCGCTGGGCAGCGTCGGCTGACCGGCGGCAGTCCGGCCGCGGGAGGCGCAGTCCCGCGGCCGGCCTCCGGTCAAAGCCCCAGCGTGTGCTGGACCAGGATCTTTATTCCCAGAAGGACAAGGCCGACCCCGCCAGCCCCCACGGCCCAGCGTCCGAACAGCGGACCGACAAGGCGGCCGAGATAGACGCCGATCACACTCAGCGCGAAGGTCACCAGACCGATGACCAGGGCGCTGCACACCACGGGCGTGTCGAACAGGCCAAGGGAAATCCCGGCCGCCATGGCATCGATGCTGGTGGCGACGCCCGCAGCGAACAGGGCCGCCAGGGCCAGTTCGCTGCGGCCCTCCTGCTCCTCCGGCAGGGGACCGCGCGCCGCCTCCAGCACCATACGGCCGCCGATGACCCCCAGCAGCACAAAGGCGATCCAATGATCCACGGCCTCGATGAGGCCGGCGAAGGCGGCACCCAGAGCGAAGCCCAGCAGAGGCATCACGGCCTGGAACAGGCCGAATACGGCCCCGACGGTCAGGGCTTTGCGCAGACAGGGGCGGGCAAGACCCGCGCCCTTGCCCAGGGCAGCGGCAAAAGAGTCCATGGCCAGCCCGAAGGCCAGGGCAACAGTAGCGGTGGCACTCATGGTCAAGATCCAGCAGCCGGACGGAGATGTGACGTCCCGGTCCCCTTCCGGCAACGGAGGGCGGGTCGTCATCAGTCTCGCCAAGCGCACCGCCCCCGGATCAGAAGGCGGAGGCTGCCGCCCGTGCCATGGCCGCCCAGGTCGGTCCAAGTGTGTTGACACGGGCCCCGCCCACGCAAACGGACGGTCGGCTACTCCCCAATGAGGTGCGGGCCGCTGTTTAAGGCCGAAGCCGGCACCGGTCAAGGCGGAAAGCGGCAGAACTGATTCAGATCAGCCGAAGGCGCCGCCCGTGTTGCCCTGCAGAATCGTGGTCGCCTGGGACAGCATGCGTTCCACCTGCTGCACCGTATAAGGCTTGGGCAGCAGGCCAAGGCTGTCGCAGGTTTGGACCCGCGCCTGGGTTCCTGGGTCGCTATAGGCGGTCAGCAGCATGGACGGGATGCCCAGATCCTGCCGGATTCGACTGGCCGCGGCGATGCCGTCCAACGCCCCGGCCAGCCGGATATCCATCAGCACCAGATCGGGACGGTGCAGCCTGGCCGCGGCCACAGCCCCCTCCCCTGTGGATTCAACGGCACAGACATCATAGCCCAGGTCAGCCACCAGCAGTTCCAGATGCAGGGCGGTGATGGCCTCGTCCTCGACGATCAGCACCCGCAAGGGGCGGCCTCCATTCCGGTCTGCGCTGTGGCTCGCCTCGCCTGTCCCGGTCTGGGGCTGCTGCCCCCGCTCCGCTCCGGTTCCGGCCTGGTCCATCGTCGCCGTCTCCCGCCCGTCACCACACTGCTGTTCCGCCTGGTCATCGCCAGTGGGAACAGCAGAATAAAACGGCAGGACCCCGCCGCGCGTTCCCGGGGAATGAGGCCGCAGCCCCTATGCGGCCGCCGGCCGGCTCCCCCGCCTTAGCCAGGAGAGGTAGTCCGGATCGCCCGCCCCGACCGGCAGCATCAGAATGCAGGGCACGTCATAACTGTGCAGCGCACGCACACGCATGGCCAGATCCACGTATCGGTCGGACATGGTCTTGGCGATGAGGATGGTTTCCTCGGCCTCTTGCACCGCATCGTCCCAGCGGTAGATGGAATGCATGCTGGGAATCACATTGGCACAGGCGGCCAAACGCTCCTCCACCAGCGCCCTGCCGATCCGCGTGGCCTCGTCCACAGATCCTGCGGTGATATAGACAAGGACGAAGTCGGCCATGGGGGGTCTCCGGCGGCGGGACAGGGCGGGAATTCCGCATCGCATCAAGGTAGCGTAGCATCGGGAGCCACGGCGCAGGTATCGTCCCGTTTCGCGGGTCGACCACAGCGGTTAATCGGCAAAGGGAAAAGCCATGGCCAAACCCACTGCGGCGCAACTGGACTGGCTCTGCCGTGGGCTGGACCAGCCCGGCGGCAAGCTTCCCCTGTTCGATCCCCAGGGCCGCCGTGTGGCCCCCGCGCTGGTCCGGCGCTGCCTTGACGCGGGCTGGGCCGAGCCCTGGTTCGCCAATCCGACCAAGCCGGATTGGCTGGTTTGCCGCCTGACCGCGGCAGGGCGGGGGCTGGCCGAGGCCGCAAACTCAGAATTTCCCATTGAAAATCAATAAGTTAAATCCAGGAACGCCGGTTTGTGATTTTTTCTGTTCTCCGGCGTTGCATCGCCGGACCGGCATGGCTATAGTCCGCGCCCGAGCCGCCCAGTGCGGTTCGCACGAGAGGTCGGAGCGTAGCGCAGCCTGGTAGCGCATCAGACTGGGGGTCTGGGGGTCGCTGGTTCGAATCCAGTCGCTCCGACCAACTCTCGCAAGGACGGGTCAGCCCCCAGCCGACCGTCACCTCCCCAATCCAGACATCTCAACATCACCACTGTGGTGCCAGAGCGGCCGGCACTCGCCCTGCGCATCGGCCCGCCCCGCCATCGCCTGTCGAGGCATGGACCCAACGACCTTGGCGCGGACCGTGCGTCCGCGACCGTGCGTCTACGAAAGCGCGCGGGCAACGGCCGGGATCACCCTGTCGGGCATCCCGGCCGCCACCTCTCAATGCCCCAGCCGGCGTGGCGTGACGGGCCGCAGATCGCCGCGCCATTCCAGCAGCTCGGCCTCCACCCGTTCGGCGGCACGCTGGTCACGGAAGCGCTTGCGGGCACGGCCGGGCTCACCGCGCGCCAGCATGATCTCCAACCGCTTGGCCACCTGCGGCTCGGCCGCCACCGCCTGGCGCCAGCGCTCCATGCGGATGTCGGCCACGGCGTCGACAATGCCCTGCATTTCCGGCCTCCGGCCGAGCTTGACCATGGCCGGGGTCAGGCGGACGGCGGCGGCAGCGGCCACCTCCTCCGGAATTGCGGGAAAAATGTTGCGGACGGCGGACAGCAGCACCTGCTGCAGATCCGCACTCCGGTCGCGCTTGTCGCTGAGGCGCTGGGTGCGGGCCACAGCCACCAGCTTGCGCTGGTCCAGGGCTTTCAGCACGGCCGTTGCCGTCAGCCGGGCATCGGCGGTCAGCCAGAGCACCGGCCCTGCGGACAGCGCCGCGCGCACCGCCGGCGGCAGATCCGAGTCGTCATCGGTGGTCTCCTCCACCAGGTGCAGGGTCAGCAGCGAGCGCAGGGAGCGGGCGGCGCCCTCCTCCGCCGCCAGCAGCGGGTCGCGTGGCGTGACCTCCGCCGCCAGCAGCGTCCGCAACAGTTCCTGGTCGCCATTGGTCCAACGACGGCCGGCCCGCAGGCGGTGCGCCCGCTCGGCCACCACGGCGGCGGCGGCGGCATGGTCCGCCGCCGGGATCACCGTGACCACCTGCCAGACAGGTCCCTGACGCCGGGCCAATGCCCATCCCGCGTCTACCGGACGGTCGGTGACGAACGCCGGTGCCGGCCACTGTGCCGCCGCGCGCAGGCAACCCTCCGCCAGCGGATCACGATCATGGAAACTCTCGCCGCCGGCTCCCCGGATCACGGTCTCCCAGCCGGCGACCTCCTCGGCCAGGGACTCGGGCATCGTTGCCGGGCGGTTCCAGGCGCCCAGCTTCATAATGGCATCTGATGACATGGATACTCCTTCTGCCATCACTCTAGCATGGAAGCACCGGCGGTGCAGCGTGCAGGCGCGCGAACGATGGACGCCGCCGAGCGTCAGGGCGGGACCGGCCGATTGACCCAGGCATCCACCTCCAACGCCGCCAAACCCCAGGGTCGGTCACGCTCCAGCCGTGACACCACCTCCAGCGCATAGAGCAGGTGCAGGGAGACGGCCCAGCCTTCCCCGACGGCGTCGGTCAAGAGCGCATAAGCCAGTTTCTGGGTTCCCCGGCTCCAGCTTCCCCAATCGAAGTCGGACAAGGGCTCCGGAAACAGCCGCGACTGCAATGCCAACGGATGCCGGCGTCCGTCCGCCGTCACCACCTCGACATGACGGACTCCATCCTGGGTAATCACGCCCGCATATGTCCGCATCGGCCGGCCTTTGAATAAAATTTCAGAAATAATGGCTGGAGTATCTACCCGGAAACGGCACGCCTTTGCAGGCGCGCGAGGTTCTGCCCCGCCGGGGCATCGGGGGTGGCCCGTCCGATACCCCCCGCCGGATGGTGCAGCCCCCTGGGCTGGTCGAACCGATGGTCACGGCGGCTGACCGGTTGACAAGGCGGGGCCGAGCGCTCACTCAATGGCGCAGAAGCCCTGTCCCACCGTCCAGCCAATGTCCATCCTCTCCCGCCGCCATTGCCTGACACAGTTCGCCGGAGCCGGTCTTCTGCTCTGGGCCGGACGGGCCAGGGCCGCCACGGACTTCACCCTGGCCGGCAGTGTCTGGGAACGGACCGGCGCCGTGGCGCGCCTGGACCCTTATCTTCTCTATGCTATCGGCTTCGTCGAAAGCCGGCAGAGCCGCAACGGATTGCTCGGCCCCTGGCCCTACGCCGTCCGCACCCCGGCCGAATCCTATTATCCCGACAGTTTCATGGCGGCCACACGCCTGCTGGCGACCCTGCCCAAGGAGCAGATCACCGACAGCGATCTTGGCTGGATGCAGGTCAATGTGCGCTGGCACGGGCATCGGGTCCCGGATCTGACGCATCTGCTGCATCCGGACATCAATCTGCGCGTCGGCACCGGCATCCTGCGCGAGGCCCTGGCCTCCGCCCCCGGCGATGCGGAACTGGCCATCGGCCGCTACCACACCTGGGCGGATGAGCCGCGCGGCCGCGCCTATGGCGCCCGCGTCCTGTCACTGCGCCGGGACCTGCGCATGCTGGCCGGGCTGCGTCCGGACGGGCCGCTGGAAGGCTGATCGTTTACCCCCGCAACCGCTGCCGGATCGCCTGAAGGTCTTCCAACAGGCCCTGCAGATTGCGACGCACCGCCGCCGGCAAGGCGGACGGGCCTGCACCGGCAGGGTCGAGCGTCAGATCCTCTGCGTCGGGCACGGCGATACCGTCCGGTTCAACAGACATGGAGTCGTCCTCCATCGCCGGTTCGCCATCGCCGGGTTCCGCGTCCTCCCGATCGAACAGCCCGGCGCCGGGTTGCACCGGTCCGGGCATGGCCCCGGCCTCCTGTGCCCGTGTCTCCTTCAGCAGGCGCTGCACGCCCTTGATGGTGTAGCCCTCCTTGTACAGGAGGTGCTGGATACGCCGGAGCAGATCCACGTCGTCGGGGCGGTAATAGCGCCGGCCGCCGCCGCGCTTCAACGGCCGGATCTGGGGAAACTTTGTCTCCCAGAACCGCAGCACATGCTGTGGCACATCCAACTCAGCCGAGACTTCGCTGATGGTGCGGAATGCCGTCGCGGATTTGCCCGCCGGGCGGGGCCGCCCTTCCGGCTCCAGGGTCTCGTTCATGGGCGCGGTCAGGCGTCGTCGGACAGGCGCCCGTTGATCCGGTTCTTCAGCACATGGCTGGCCCGGAACACCAGCACCTTGCGCGGGAGGATCGGCACCTCCTCCCCGGTCTTGGGATTGCGCCCGACGCGCTGGCCCTTGGAGCGGACGGCGAAACTGCCGAAGGATGAGATTTTCACCATGTCGCCGCGGGCCAGGGCATCGGTGATTTCATCCAGCACGCTCTCCACCAGATCGGCGGATTCGTTGCGTGACAGGCCGACCTCCTGATAGACGGCCTCGCTGAGCTGTGCCCGCGTAACGGTATTGGACATGGCGGCGTTTCCCCTCGCACCCTTTAGGGTACGACGGTACTTTGACGCTGGAAATCCGTCAATTCCAGAGAGTTGCCCCGGGATCTTCAGGTCGTGGCATCACCGCCGCACCCGGCCAGGGAACGGCCCTACCAGCGGACCAGAGCGCCACCCCAGGTGAAGCCCCCGCCCATGGCCTCCAGCAGGACCAGATCGCCGCGACGGATACGGCCGTCGAGCACGGCCTCGCACAGGGCCAGGGGAATCGAGGCGGCCGACGTGTTGCCATGATGGTCCACCGTGACCACCACCCGCTCCGGCGGCAGCTTCAGCTTGCGGCCGGTCCCCTCGATGATTCGGCGATTGGCCTGATGCGGCACCAGCCAGGTGATGTCCGCGGCGGTCAGACCATTGGTATCCAGGGCTTCACGCACGACCTCGGCCAGATTGACCACGGCATGCTTGAACACCTCCTGCCCCTTCATCCGCAGATGGCCGACCGTCTGGGTCGCCGACGGCCCGCCATCCACATAGAGCAGATCATGGTGACGGCCATCGGAATGCAGATGGGTGGACAGGATGCCGCGGTCGGCAGCGGTCCCGGGATTGTCCTCCGCCCGCAACACCACGGCGCCGGCGCCATCCCCGAACAGCACGCAGGTGCCGCGGTCGGTCCAGTCCAGGATGCGGGAGAAGGTCTCGGCACCGATGACCAGCGCCGTCCGCGCCTGCCCGGCCTTGATGAAATTGTCCGCCACCGACAGGGCGTAGATGAAGCCGGAACAGACCGCCTGCACGTCGAATGCGGCCCCGCGCGTCATGCCCAGCCGGGCCTGCACCCGGGTGGCGGTGGCCGGGAAGGTGTGGTCCGGTGTGGCCGTGGCCAGGACGATGAGATCCAGCTCATCGGCCGCGACACCGGCATGGGCCAGCGCCGCCAGGGCCGCATTGTAGGCCAGGTCGGAGGTCAGCTCCCCGTCGGCCGCGATATGCCGGCTCTTGATGCCTGTGCGCTCGGTGATCCATTCATCGGAGGTCTCGACCATCCGCGCCAGATCGGCGTTGGTCAGGACACGGGCGGGAAGGTAGCTCCCGCACCCCAGGATTACCGAGCGGATGGCCATCAGAGCGCTGCTGCCTTTGTCGGATCGTCGGGCGCCTGGGCGGCAATGGCCGCCTGGAGCTTGGCAAGCTCGTCCCGGATCTTGTCGTTGAAGCCGTGATTGACCAGGTTCACCGCCGTGGCGATGGCATTGGCGAAACCGATCGCATCGGTGCCGCCATGACTCTTGATGCAGACACCGCGCAGGCCCAGGAACATGGCACCGTTATAGCGGCGGGGGTCGGTGCGCAGCCGCAATTTCTGAAAGGCCCCGCGGGCCAGAAGATAGCCCAGCTTTGCCAGCAGCGAAGAGGAGAAGGTGCGGCGCAGGAACTCGGCATAGAGCTTGGCCGTGCCTTCCGCCGTCTTCAAGGCGACATTGCCGGTGAAGCCGTCGGTAACGACGACATCCACCGTCCCGGCGGCGATGTCATTGCCTTCGACAAATCCCCGGAAATTACGGGCCAGAGGGGTGGCACGCAGGGCGGCAGCCGCGGCACGGATGGAGTCGTGCCCCTTCTGCTCCTCGGAGCCGACATTGAGCAGGCCGACGGTCGGCTCCATCAACCCCAGGATGGTACGGCTGAACACCGTGCCCATCACGGCGAACTGGACCAGATTATCGGCATCGCATTCCAGATTGGCACCGAGGTCGAGCATGACGCTCTCCCCGGCCAGGGTCGGGAAGAAGGAGGCGATGGCCGGCCGGTCGATGCCCGGCAGGGTCTTCAGCACGAATTTCGCCATGGCCATCAGCGCGCCGGTGTTGCCGGCGGAGACAACGCAGGCGGCCTCGCCCGACGCCACGGCGTCGATGGCAAGGCGCATGCTGGAATTGCGTCCCGCGCGCAGCGCCGTGGACGGCTTGGCGTCCATGGCCACAGCGTCCGGCGTGTGCCGGATGCTGGAGATGGGCTTCAGCGCAGGATGGCGATCAAGAAGGACCTTGACGCGCGCCTCGTCGCCGACGAACAGAAAGTCGACATCGGGGCAGCGATCCCGGGCAAGGTCCGCACCGGCGACGACCATGTCAGGTGCATGGTCGCCCCCCATGGCATCCAGGGCGATGCGCAAGCGCGCGGTCACGGCCGTCGAACGTCCTTACTCGATCGATCTGGTCAGGCGGCCGCGGTGGCGGCAGCAGCCTGGGTCACCTCACGGCCGTCATAGTGGCCGCAGGAACCGCAGACATGGTGCGGGCGCTTCAGCTCGCCGCAGTTGGTGCACTCGTTGTAGGCCGAGGCCTTCAGGGCGTGGTGCGACCGGCGCATGTTACGCCGCGACTTGGAGGTCTTCTTCTTAGGAACAGCCATGATCGTACACTCGCAATGTTTTCAGGCGGCCTTTGAGGGCCGCCCGGGCTTGCAACGGTTGAGGCGGCCAGGAGGGGGCCGCCTTTGCAGGAGCGCTTGAATACTGGAAAGCGCCCAGCGGGGCAAGCGCGAAACCCGTATTTATGACGGTCTCTTGAATCGTGCAAGGGCGGCGAACGGATTCTCACGTTCCGCCTCGGGCTCGGACCCCGGTCCGGCTGCCGTCTCGGGCGCCCCCTCCTCGAACTCGATGACCGGCTCGAAGGTCACGCCGGGCTTGCGCGGGTAAGGGTCCAGCGCCAGTGAGAGATGCTGGGCGACAAGCTCGCCGATATCGATGCGCCCGTTGGGCATGGCCTCCGGCACGTCGTCCTCGGCGTCCTCGACGAGGCCGATCTCCTCGTCCTCTTCCTTCGGCAGCAGATGATCCGGAGCATAGACGGCGCTGAATTCATCGCTGACCTGCGTCGGGAACGGGTCGAGCGTGATGACACAGCTCTGCACCACCTGGGCCGCCAGTTCCCCGGTGACGCGGATCAGCTCCCCGCGGAAGCGACGCAGACGCACGGTGGCCGACAGGCTGTCCAGCGCCACCAGCCCGAGCCGGGTCGCCAGCGCTGCCCGCTCCTCCGGTGTCGGCGTGATGGTGAGCGTCTGCCCCTTGGTGGTGACAGTTTCGGCGATGACCGTGCGGGAGAATTCCGGCACCGGCAGGGATGGGGCGGGGGCGTTCATCATCAGACTCCTTGAACAGGCACGGCAGGCAGCGCGGGGAAGAAGGCCTCTCCCGCCTGCAGCCGCTCCAGCGGCTGCGCCTGCAGATGCGCCAGACAGCTGCGGACATAGGCGGCCATGACCGCCACATGCTGCGGCTCGGGCAGCGTGGAACCAAACAGGTTACGGTCGAGCGCCGCCTCCAGAGCGCCCGGCTCGGCCGAAGGGGCCACACCGGCCTCGTAAGCGGCGACACGGCCATAGAAATGGGTGGCCAGGTCCTTGACCTTGGCGCCGATCTTCATGTCGCTGACCCCCAGTTCGCGCAGATTGCGGTCCATATCGGCGAACAGGAAGTCGAACAGGGCCTGATTGAAATCCGCCAGGGCGGCCCCGCCATCGCGCAGGCGGCGCATGACCATCCAGCCATGCAGGGCGATCAGTTCGAACCGTCCCTCCACCGTATCGGGCACCCCCCCCTGCTGCGCTCCCTGGAGATAGAATCCGGGGTCGCGGGATTGCGTCACGATCCGGCCATAGAGCTCGGCGACGATGCGTTGCTGGCGGGACTGGCGGAACAGGCTGGTGATCACGGGCGTCGGTCTTCTCGGATACGCACCATCCGGATGGCCGGAAGGGGCAAAGCTGGGGACAGACATGGGGCTGTCGTTGACATTGCGCCGAAGCCGGTGCCAATGTCACCGGCCAGATAGGGGCCGAAGCCGCGCCCGTCAAGCATGACGGCTGTGCTGGGGTCCCTGCCCGCTCCGCCGCGGACCGGCCAGACCATTCAACAAGCGATGCCAGCCCTGCCCATGCGCAAGACCCAAGCCACCTTCCTGCTGACCGCCGGCCTTCTCGGCCTGGCGCTTGCCGGCTGCACCCCGATCGTGGCGACGCGGGGCAACATGCCCGATGAGAACCGGCTGGCCCAGATCCAGCCGGGCCAGAGTTCGCGCGAACAGGTCCAGTATGTGCTGGGTTCTCCGACCTCCACCGGCACGCTGGACCCGAACACCTGGTACTATATCGGCCGCGTGACGGCGCAGACGGCCTTCTTCGATCCCGAGGTGACGGATCAGAAGATCGTCCGCGTCCGCTTCGACGATCAGGGGCTGGTGTCGGCGCTGGATCGTATCGACGGCAGCCAGGCCGAGTTCATCGACCCGGTCGAGCGGGTCACCCCCACGGTCGGCCACAATCTGGGCTTCTTCGAGCAGCTGCTGGGCAATCTGGGCCAGACGCCGAAGAAGAAGGACGACAAGAAGAAGAAAAAGGGCGGCTGACCGGTACCGGCCGGCCTGAAGCCTCCCCCTCTGCAAAGCATGAAAAAGCCCCGGAAGGCACGCCTTCCGGGGCTTTTTCGTTACCGCACCTCAGCTGTGGGCCAGAATGGCCAGCAGCAGCAGGGCGACGATGTTGGTGATCTTGATCATCGGATTGACGGCCGGGCCGGCCGTATCCTTGTAGGGATCGCCGACGGTGTCACCGGTCACGGCCGCCTTGTGGGCGTCGGACCCCTTGCCGCCATGGTGACCTTCCTCGATGAACTTCTTGGCATTGTCCCAGGCACCGCCGCCGGAGGTCATGGAGATGGCGACGAACAGACCGGTGACGATGACGCCCAGCAGCATGGCGCCGACGGCGGAAAAGGCGGCGCCCTTCTGCCCCGACACGGCATAGATCAGGAAATACAGCACCACCGGCGCCAGCACCGGCAGCAGCGAGGGCACGATCATCTCCTTGATCGCGGAGCGCGTCAGCATGTCCACGGCACGGCCGTAATCGGGCTTGCTGGTGCCGGCCATGATGCCGGGATTCTCGCGGAACTGGCGGCGAACCTCCTCGACCACGCTGCCGGCGGCCCGCCCCACCGCGGTCATGCCCATGGCGCCGAACAGATAGGGCAGCAGGCCGCCCAGGATCAGGCCGACGACGACATAGGGGTTTGCCAGCGAGAAATCGACCGTCACGCCCTGGAAATAGGGATAGCGCGACGGATCGGCCATGAAGAAACGCAGATCCTCATTATAGGCAGCGAACAGCACCAGCGCCCCCAAACCGGCAGAGCCGATGGCATAGCCCTTGGTCACGGCCTTTGTCGTGTTGCCCACGGCATCCAGCGCATCGGTGGTGACACGCACCTCCTTAGGCAGATCGGCCATCTCGGCGATGCCGCCGCCATTGTCGGTCACGGGGCCATAGGCGTCGAGCGCCACCACCATGCCGGCCAGGGCCAGCATGCTGGTCACGGCAATGGCGATGCCGAACAGGCCGGCCAGCAGATAGCAGACGATGATGGCGACGCAGATGACGATGGCCGGCAGCGCCGTCGACTCCATCGACACGGCCAGCCCCTGGATGACGTTGGTGCCGTGCCCCGTGGTGCTAGCCTGGGCCACCGACTTCACCGGGCGGTAGTTGGTGCCTGTGTAATATTCGGTGATCCAGACGATGAGGCCGGTAACGGCCAGACCGACCACGCCGCAGAGATAGAGGCTGAGGCCGGTGAAGCTCTTTGTCCCCACGGTGAAGGCCGTGGCGAAACCGTCGGGCAGGACATAGGCGGTGACGGCGGCGATGGCCGCCAGGGACAGCACGCCACAGGCGATGAAGCCCTTGTACAGGGCGCCCATGATGTTGCCGCTGGCACCCAGTTTCACGAAATAGGTGCCGATGATCGAGGTGATGATGCAGACGCCGCCGATGGCCAGCGGATAGACCAGTGCCGATTGCAGCAGGTCCTGCCCCACGAAGAAGATGCTGGCCAGCACCATGGTGGCGACCACGGTGACGGCATAGGTTTCAAACAGGTCGGCGGCCATGCCGGCGCAGTCGCCGACATTGTCGCCCACATTGTCGGCGATGACCGCCGGATTGCGCGGATCATCCTCGGGGATGCCGGCTTCGACCTTGCCCACCAGATCGGCGCCCACATCGGCGCCCTTGGTGAAGATGCCGCCACCCAGACGGGCGAAGATGGAGATCAGCGAGGCGCCGAAGCCGAGCGCCACCAGCGCATCGATCAGGCTGCGGCCCTCCACGCCCATGCCGCGCAGGACAGTGTAGTAGCCGGCCACGCCGAGCAGGGCCAGACCGGCCACCAGCATGCCGGTCACGGCCCCGGCCCGGAAGGCGATGGACAGACCCTGCGTCAGCCCCTGGCGGGACGCCTCCGCCGTGCGGACATTGGCCCGCACGGACACGTTCATGCCGATATAGCCCGCCGCCGCGGACAGCGCCGCACCGATGACGAATCCCAGGGCGACCAGCCCGCCCAACAGCCAGCCGACCAGAATGGCGATGACGACGCCGACGATGGCAATGGTGGTGTATTGGCGATTGAGATAGGCGCCCGCCCCGATCTGGATGGCGTGCGCGATTTCCTGCATGCGGGGATTGCCGGGACTGGCGGCAAGCACGGATCGTGCCGTTATCGCCCCGTAGATGATGGCGAGCAGACCGCACGCCAACACGAAGTACAGCACTCCTGTGGTCATGACGTATCCTTACCCTGTTTGCGGTACCGAAGATTGGTTTGTCCAGACGGTGTCTGGCCGGCACTCTGATTGTCTGGGGAGACTGACACGGCTGACAATGTGTGGCAATCGCGCAGGGATGCGACATGGGCGACCATACAACCCAGAACAGGGCGGACGCGCATGACCGGCGCGCAGCCATGGGCTGGCGCTGTCGACCTGCCGACGCAGTCGATCGGGGGATCTGGGGCGGTCGCCGGGGAGAATCCCGGGATGCGGGTCAGAATGCAGGGCGCTGGCTGACCGACTGGATCAGTACATCCTGGACCAGACCGGGCTTCAACACCTTGCCGGTGGCTTCCACCAGCTTCTGCTTGACCTCGGGGATGTTGAGGATCTGGCCGTCGACCACATGCCCCTGCTCGACGCTGCCATAGAGGGCGGCCACATAGGCGTCGATGAGACGCGGGCGCTGATCGGCGACCTCGTCCCGCACGCTTTCGCTGGCCACCTGCAAGGAGACGGTCAGCACGATGTTCTGCTCGATCCGCTTGGCGTTGATGACCGGGATCATCATCGGGCCGACATTGACATAGACGGGCGGCCCGCTGGGCTCGGGCGGCTTCTTCTCCGCCTCGGCCTGTTCATCCCCATGCTTCGGCCCGAACAGAAGGAAGCCGCCGACGGCGGCACCGATCAGCACCAGGAGCGCGACAACGAGCAGGATGATCTTCTTCATGGCTCCGGGATCTTCCACGGTCAGGGGGCGGAGTATAGGCGAAAGCGCCGTCCGGCGTAGCCCCGAATCGCCGCCCGGGTCGCCGGAGTCAGAAGTGCTGCCAGCCACCGGCTGCCAGATCCAGGACCGTTCCGTCGCGGTCCTGCACCTGTACGCCGCTGCCGGCCTCGACCCGCCCCACCTCGGTCACCTCCACGCCGGCCGCGGCGGCGGCCTGGCGCAGCGCCTCCATCCGGGCGGGTGCCACGGTGAAGGCCAGCTCATAATCGTCACCACCGGTCAGCATCGTCGCCATCAGATCCGGCACCTGTGCCAGCAGCGTCGCCGCGGCATCGGACACCGGCACCCGGGCGGCCTCGATAATCACCCGCACCCCGCTGGCACGGGCAAGATGAGCGAGATCGGCCACCAGACCATCGGAAACGTCCACAGCCGCCGATGCCGACATCCGCAGCGCCGGAGCCAGGGCCAGCCGCGGCTCCGGCCGGCGCAACCGGTCTACCAGCATCTCGTAAACAGAGCGTTCATGCGGCGCATCCAGCTGGCCCAGCACCAGCCGCAGACCCAGGGCGGCATCGCCGATGCTGCCGCTGACGACGACACGATCCCCCGGCCGGGCACCGGCCCGCCGGACCATGCTCCCCTGGGGGACCAGTCCGAGCGCACTGAGCGTCAACGCCACCGGCCCCTGGGTGGACACCGAGTCGCCACCCAGCAGATGGATGCCCCAGCGGCGCTGCCCGTCCGCCAGTCCGGCGGCGAACCGGGCCAGCCAGTCCTCCCCCGTGCCCTTGGGCAGGGCCGTGACCAGGCTGTACCCCAGCGGGGACGCCCCCTTGGCAGCCAGATCCGACAGGTTGACCGCCAGCAGCTTGAGGGCGATGTGTTCCGGTGGATCGGAGGCGAGGAAATGCACCCCGGCCACCATGGCGTCGGTGGTCACAACCAGCTGCTGTCCGGCCGGGACATCGACCAGGGCGGCATCGTCGGTGAGATCGAACGCGCCTGGAAAGTCGGCCGCCAGCGGACGCAGATAGCGTTCGATGCGGCCGAATTCGCCCAGCGCCGCCTGGACGGCGGAGGATCCGGGGGACGGCGTGGCCGCCGTCACTGCCTGGGTGCCATCTCGGCCGGACGCAGGGTCCGGGCCAGACGGTCGAGCACGCCATTGACCATGCCCGGCTCCTTGCCGGCGAAGAAGGCATGGGTCACGTCGATATAGTCATTGACGATGATCGACGGTGCCACGGCGGTATTGCCCAGCAATTCCCAGGTGCCGGCCCGCAGGATGGCCCGCAGCAGCAGTTCCATGCGGTCCAGGGACCATTGGCCCGACAGCACGCCGGACAGCATCTGGTCGACCTCGGCCACCCGGCCCTGCACACCGCGCACGATATCGGCGAACAGTTGCGGCTCGGCGGTGACGAACACCTCGCCATCCTGCTCATGACCGATGCGGTGGCGGACGAACTCACCGATCACCGTCTCGCTGGAGGTGCCGGCCAGATCGATCTGGTAGAGTGCCTGCACTGCCGTCAGGCGGGCCGCGCTGCGCCGGGCCTTGGCGGAGCCGGTCGGCTTGATCTTCTGCGGCGGGGGCTCGACCTTGGGAGCTTCGATCTTCTTGCGGGGCGGCATGGGCGGCAAACCTTGGAACGCGACGGAAATCAGAGGCGGAACTGGCGCTTCAGCTGGATCATGTCAAGGCAGGCGCGCGCCGCACCCCCGCCCTTGTCCTTGTCGGTGATCCTGGCCCGGACCCAGGCCTGCTCGTCATTCTCGACGGTCAGGATGCCGTTGCCGATGGCAAGGCAGTGGCGCAGGGCCAGATCCTGCAGCGCCCGGGCGCTTTCATTGGCGACGGTGTCGTAATGGGTGGTCTCGCCACGGATGACGCAGCCCAGAGCGACGAAGCCGTCATAACGGCGGCGGCCGGACTGGGTCTCCATGGCCTCCACCGCGAAGCGGATGGCAGCCGGGATCTCCAGGGCGCCGGGAACGCTGATGCGCTCATAGCTGGCGCCCGCAGCCTCGATGGCGGCCACCGCCCCTTCCAGCTGGGCGTCGGCGATATCCTCGTAGAAGCGGGCTTCGACGATCAGGATGTGAGCGGCCATGGCAGTCATTCCTTGAATATCCTCCCGCCTCAACGCTGGGCCGGGCTGGACAAGGCGGTGGGTATGGACGTGTGGCCGACGATGGTCAAGCCGTAACCCTCAAGCCCGACGACGGTCTTGCGCGAGTTGCTCAACAACACCATCTCGCGCACGCCGAGATCGTTGAGGATCTGGGCACCCACGCCGTAATCCCGCAATTCGCCGGCCGGATGGTCACCGCCATCCATGGCGCGCAGCCGGTCGGCCAGCGAGAAGGGCTGGGCGTCACGCAGCAGCACGACCACGCCGCGCCCCTCCCCCTCGATCATGCGCATGGCGGCCTGAAGCTCGCCGCCCGGCCCGTGCCGGCTGTCGCCCAGCAGGTCCTTGACGATATCCAGCGCATGCATGCGCACCGGTACCGGTCCGCCGGTGGCGACATCGCCCTTGACCAGGGCCACATGCTCGGCGCCGCTGATACGGTTGCGGTAGACGATCATCTCGAACCGGCCACCGCAATGGCTGTCCAGCACCGTGCGGTAGCTGCGCTCCACCAGCGTCTCGGTGCGGCGGCGATAGGCGATGAGATCGGCGATGGTGCCGATCTTCAGCCCGTGCAGCTGGGCGAAGGTCACCAGATCCGGCAGCCGGGCCATGGTGCCGTCGTCGTTCATGATCTCGCAGATGACGCCGGCAGGCGTCAGCCCGGCCAGACGGGCGATATCCACCGAGGCCTCGGTATGGCCGGCACGCACCAGCACGCCGCCGTCACGGGCCAGCAGCGGAAAGACATGGCCGGGGCTGACGATATCGGCCGGCTCTGCCGCGGGATCGGTGGCGACCTGGATGGTGCGGGCGCGGTCGGCGGCGCTGATGCCGGTGGTCACACCGGTGCGCGCCTCAATCGACACGGTGAAGGCGGTCTGGTGGCGGGTACCGTTCTGCTGCGCCATCAGCGGCAGGCGCAACCGCTCGATCTGGCGGCTGTCCATGGCGAGGCAGATCAGGCCGCGGCCGAATTTGGCCATGAAATTGACGGCCTCGGGCGTGGCCATCGGGGCCGGGATCACCAGATCGCCCTCATTCTCCCGGTCCTCATCATCGACCAGGATGAACATGCGGCCCTGACGGGCCTCCTCGATCAGCTCCTCGGTACTGCTGAGGGCGGGACGGTCATCGACCGGCAGGCGGGCATCGGCGGCGGCCATGGTCACAGATCCTTTCCCGTCAGGCGGGCGACATAGCGGGCCAGCATGTCCACTTCGAGATTGACCCGAGCTCCCGGCCCTAGCCGGCCGAAAGTGGTCTTCTCCGCCGTGTGCGGGATGATGTTGATGCCGAACACGGCGCCGTCGACCTCGTTGACGGTCAGCGACACGCCGTTCAGCGCCACCGACCCCTTGGGCGCGATGAAGCGGGCCAGACTGTCGGGCGCACGGAAGCGCCAGCGGTGGCTGTCGCCTTCGGGCGTCATCGACAAAACCTCCGCCACCCCGTCCACATGGCCATAGACCAGATGGCCGCCCAGCTCGTCGCCCAGCTTCAGCGACCGCTCCAGGTTCAGCGGCGTGCCCACGGCCCAGTCACCGGCCGTGGTCTTGGCCACCGTCTCGGCCGAAACGTCGACGCGATAAGCGCCGGACAGCTTCTCCACCACGGTGAGGCAGACGCCGTTGGACGCAATGGACGCTCCCAGCGGCACCTGCTCCAGGTCGAAGCCGGTCTCGATGGTGAGGCGGAGATCGCCGCGGCGCTCGATGGCGGCGACGCGGCCGATGTCGGTGATGATGCCCGTAAACATGGCGCGTAAAGTAGAACCGCCGCCCCGATTGTGCGAGGCCTAATCCGTTGCGCCCGGCGCATGCCCGCTCGCCGTGGGACTGCGGCATGCGGCAGAACCGCACGCCACCGGGATCAGAGACCCCGGACCGGGCTCCGCCGGTAGCGTTCCAGCACGTCCACACCCGCCATCCGCACCTCGACCCGCTGGAAACGGCGGGCATCGGCCAGTTGGTCGATGCCGAACGCGGCCACGCCACCCAGCCCGTCGCCGCCGATCACCAGCGGCGCCCGGAACCACTCCACCCGGTCGACGCAGTCGTCCTGCAACAGCGAGGCAGCGAGCCGTGCCCCCCCCTCGGCCAATACCCGCGTGATCCCCTGGGCCGCCAAGGACGCAAGGGCGGCCCGGGCCGGCAACTGCCCGACACCGTCGGCGGGCACGGTCAGCAATTGCACGCCGCAGTCGCGGAAGGCACGGGCGCGCACGGCCTCGCAGCCATCCTCCAGCGTCACGATCCAGGTCGGCGTCTGTGTGGCGCCGCGCACCAGCCGGCTGGTCAGGGGCAGCCGCAGCCGGCTGTCCACCACAACCCGGACCGGCGAACGCCCGTCCAGCCCCGGCAGACGGCAGGTCAGGTCCGGGTCGTCGGCCAGGGCGGTGCCGATCCCGACCATGATGGCATCATGCCGGGCCCGCAGGGCGTGCCCCCAGGCACGGGCGACATCCCCTGTGATCCAGCGGCTCTGGCCGGTATGGGTGGCAATGCGCCCATCCAGGCTGGTGGCCAGCTTCAGGCTGACCAGAGGCCGGCTCTCCTGGATACGACGGAAGAATCCCTCATTAAGCGCCACCGCCTCGGCCTGCAGCAATCCCACATCGACCTGGATGCCGGCGGACCGCAGGCGGGCGATCCCGCCACCGGACACGCGCGGGTCGGGATCGACACAGGCCACGACGACACGCGCGACCCCGGCCGCGATCAGCGCCTCGCTGCAGGGCGGCGTCTTGCCATGGTGGTTGCAGGGTTCCAGGCTGACATAGGCCGTGGCGCCGCGGGCGGCCGCACCGGCCAGGCGCAACGCCTCGGCTTCTCCATGGGGGCGGCCACCAGGACCGGTGGCGCCGCGGCTGAGGACGTACCCGTCCTTGACCAGCACACAGCCGACCGAAGGGTTGGGCCAGACACGGCCGAGGCCCCGCTCGGCCAGAGCCAGGGCCGCGGCCATATGCGCACGGTCGGCGTCGGAGAAGACAGGCGGAGCAACAACAACAGGGGGGGCCATGGACAGGCCAGCCTCACTCAGTCGGCGTCGAGCACGTCGGCGCGCAGGGTCTCGACGAACTGGTTGAAGTCCGCCACCTCACGGAAATCCTTATAAACCGAGGCGTAGCGGATGTAGGCGACCTTGTCCAAGGTGGCGAGGCTGTTCATCACCATCTCGCCGATCTGGCTCGACGGAATCTCCGTCTCGCCCGACGATTCCAGTTGGCGCACGATGCTGTTGACCAGACGGTCGATGCGGTCGGCGTCCACGGGCCGCTTGCGCAGCGCGATCCGCATGGAGCGCAGCAGCTTTTCCCGGTCGAAGGGTTCGCGCTGCCCCCCGCTTTTCACCACGGTCAGTTCACGCAGTTGCACCCGTTCGAAGGTGGTGAACCGCGCCCCGCAGGCCGGACAGAAGCGGCGGCGGCGGATGGCCGAATTGTCTTCGGTGGGACGCGAGTCCTTCACCTGGGTATCATCGTTGCCGCAGAACGGGCAGCGCATAGTCCCCCCTCCCCTTCAACACGCCTGCACCGACATGGACAAGGCCGGCACCGGACTAAGCCGGAGGCGGGCCGGCGCCCGCCTCCGGATCGAGATCAGCGGCCGGCGTAGATCGGGAAGCGGGCGCAGAGCTGCTGCACCCGCTCGCGCACCGCCGCCTCGACCGCGCCGTTGTTCTCACCATTGGCGGCGAGACCATCCAGCACCTCGACAATCATGTCACCGACCTGCGCAAACTCGGCCGTGCCGAAGCCGCGGGTCGTCGCCGCGGGGGTGCCCAGCCGCACGCCGGAGGTCACCATCGGCTTTTCCGGATCGAAGGGAACGCCGTTCTTGTTGCAGGTCATGCCGGCATGCTCCAGCGCCTTCTCCGCCGCCTTGCCGGTCAGCTTCTTCGGGCGCAGATCCACCAGGACCACATGGCTGTCGGTGCCGCCGGAGACGATGTCCAGCCCGCCGGCCACCAGCCGCTCGGCCAGCACCCGGGCATTGTCGACCACGGCCTGGGCATAGGTCTTGAACGCCGGAGTCAAAGCCTCGCCGAAGGCGACAGCCTTGGCGGCGATGACATGCATCAGCGGACCGCCCTGCAGGCCGGGGAAGACAGCCGAGTTGATCTTCTTGCCCAGGTCCAGGTCGTTGGACAGGATCATGCCGCCGCGCGGGCCGCGCAGGGTCTTGTGCGTGGTGGTGGTGACCACATGCGCATGGGGGGTCGGGCTGGGATAGACACCGGCCGCGACCAGACCGGCAAAATGGGCCATGTCGACCATGAAATAGGCCCCGACCTCGTCGGCAATGCGACGGAAGCGGGCGAAGTCGATGGTGCGGGGATAGGCCGAGCCGCCGGCGATGATCAGCTTGGGCTTGTGCGCCCGGGCCTTGGCCTCGACATCCTCATAGTCGATGAGGTGGGTGTCCGGGCGGACACCATAGCTGACCGGCTTGAACCATTTGCCCGACTGGTTGGCCGGCGCGCCGTGGGTCAGATGGCCACCGGCGGACAGATCCATGCCCATGAAGGTGTCGCCGGGCTGCAGCAGGGCCATGAACACGGCCTGATTGGCCTGCGCGCCGGAATGGGGCTGCACATTGGCGTAGGCGCAACCGAACAGGGTCTTGGCCCGTTCAATGGCCAGGCTCTCGGCGATGTCCACGCACTCGCAGCCGCCATAGTAGCGCTTGCCCGGATAGCCTTCGGCATATTTGTTGGTCAACACGGAGCCCTGCGCCTCCAGCACAGCGGCGGAGACGATGTTCTCCGACGCGATCAGTTCGATCTGATCCTGCTGGCGCTTCAGTTCGGCCCGGATGGCCTGATGCAACTCCGGATCGGCCTCGGCCAGACCGGCGGTGAAAAAGCGGGAGCCCTGGTGCATGTCCATCTTTCTGGTCCTCTCAGTCCGGAGGTCGCTCAACTGAACTTGGCGACACGGGCGGCATGGCGGCCGCCTTCGAAATCCGTGGCGAAAAAGGCCGCCACACAGTCCTTGGCCACCTCAATCCCCGTGGTCCTGGCGCCGAGGACCAGCACATTGGCGTTGTTGTGCTGACGGCTGAGACGGGCATCGGTGCTGCTGTGGCACAGGGCCGCCCGCACATGGCGATGCCGGTTGGCGGCGATGCTGATGCCGATCCCGGTGCCGCAGATCAGCACGCCCAGCGTGGCGCGGCCATCCGCCAAGGCCGCGGCCACGGCATCGGCGAAATCCGGATAATCGACGGAGGCCGCGCCATCCGTCCCAAGGTCGAGAACCGTCCGCCCCTGCCCTTCCAGCAGGGCGCGCAGGGCCGCCTTCATTTCAACGCCCGCGTGATCGGAGGCTATGGCGATGGTGATGCTGTCGGTGCTGCTCATGATCCCGGCCCCGCGAACCCCGTCCCTGGCCCGGTTGATCCAGACATTGGGGGTTCATGATGCGCGGGACCCTATCAGATGATGCCAAACGACACCAGACGAGCCGCCGCGCAGCTTCGCAGAGCGGCCCTGCCGGTCGCGCGCGCCTGCGGCGACCCTGCGGCGACATTGCGGGGCATCCCTGTGCATGGCCGATGTGCCGGTCAGCGGCCATCCGTAAACCGAAGACGAATCGGCAGGGTCACCAAAAGAAATCGCATGGCAAAACGATAGGCAATGGCACCATGACGGATTCATCCCCGCCACATGCCCACATATCACCCCCAAAAGTTCTACTACAGTTGGCCGATATCCCTGGATTGATACACATTGTCCGGCGCCAATCTATGCGTATTCTCGCTCATGGACTTCAACCAGCAATGCCATCAAAGTAAATCGACGTATTATGATCTGACTTTTTCATTGACAGCTCAGAAGCCATCTGCGAAGCCAAGAGCACCCGATTCACGAACACCAGGGTTGCCGCAATGACCGATCAACCGGGAAACGACCTCCAAGTCGCAGAGTTTCTTCGCATGACGGCGGAGATTGTTTCCGCCTATGTGGGGAAGAACTCGCTGCCGACTCAGCAGATTCCGGAGGTCATCAATACCGTCTACAGTTCGCTGACGGGCTTGCAGGGAGCCCCCCGCGAACCACAGACCGAGCCACCCCGCCCCGCCGTTCCCATCAAGAAGTCCGTCACACCGGAATACATCGTCTGCCTTGAGGACGGGAAAAAGCTGAAGATGCTGAAGCGGCATCTGCGCTCGACCTACAACATGACCCCGGATGAATACCGGGCCAAGTGGGCCCTGCCCGCCGATTACCCGATGGTGGCGCCGAACTATGCCGCCCAACGGTCGGAATTCGCCAAGAAGATCGGCCTGGGGCGCGGCGCGGCCAGGACCCCCCGACGCCGCGGCTGACCCGCCCATCCGTCGGCACCAGCGCAAAAGGCCGCCCATCGGGGCGGCCTTTCGGCTTTAAGGTTGAACGGGTCCTAAGGACCCGCCTTCGACAGCATATAGTTGAGTTTGCGCAGCGCCGTCTGGACCAGGGCCGCGCGCCCGGCCCGGGAAGGGCCGGAGATCACCACTTCCGTCCCGGTCCGTGGATCGATGGCGGCGACACGGACCGCGGCACCGATCTGCTGGAATTCCAGCAGGACATCCTGTTCGCCGAGCGGGCGACCTCCGGGAACGGTGCCGGCCATGACCGTCTCACGCAGCCGATGTCACCGCGGGGAAGGCACCGTAATCCAGCGACGAAGACCAGAACCGCTCCAGCTTGCGCATGGTGTCATTGGCCTTGGCCAATTCATCCGGCGTCAGACCGATCCGGTCCAGCATGTCCACCTGCCGCTCGAACAGCGCACTGATGCGGTCGCGCAGCGCCAATCCCTTGTCCGACAGTCGAACCCGCACCGAGCGACGGTCATGAGCCGACCGCTCCTGGGCAAGATAGCCGTTCTCGTGCATTTTCTTGACATTATAGGAAACGTTCGACCCGAGATAATAACCGCGGGCCGTCAATTCCCCCACCGTCAAATCATCGTCGCCAATGTTATAGAGGATCAAGCTCTGCACATTGTTGATATCCTGAACCCCAAGCCGATCCAGTTCCACCTTTAGAACCTCTAGAAAATGGCGGTGGAGCCGTTCAATCAGCAGGATGCTATCGTAGTAGGGTTGCCGCAAAGCCGTCTCCCTTAGTCCCTAACCGTGAGGCGTCTTGCCTATGTCGATGGCCGTGTTTGACTATGTACCGCGGAAAACGCAACATAAAGCGCTTATTTGCGCCGTCACGGTCGGTCCATTGCCCGGATTAATCGCGTCATCGCCATCATCCGCCATAAACCCATTCATCACACCGGGCGCAAGAGCAACCTTCGGCTGATGCCCCGGGCGCGGATGACAGCCGGAACGCGCAGAAGTCAGAACCGGCGTCGGTTGGCCGGTGGCGACTCTGACCGCCGCCGGCCACCGTTTCCGCAGAAATCACGCGCCGAACGTCAAGTCGCCCTCGTCCGGTAGGGCGAAATGGCGGCCAATCATACCATCGTCTACGGCGTCCAGGCCGGCCGGGTTCCAGCGGGGGGAGCGGTCCTTGTCGACCAGAACAGCCCGGATGCCCTCATAGAAATCATGACCGGCCATGACGGCCTGGGTCATGCGGAATTCCAGCCGCATGGCATCATCGAAGGTCAGTTCCACCCCACGCCGCATCTGCGCCAACGTCACCTTGAGACTGGTCGGCGACATGGACAGGATGGTCTTGGCCGCCTGATCGGCCCATTCGCTCCCTTCACGCACCAGGGCGGCCAGGATCGCCTCGATGCTGTCCGCGGCAAAGCAGCGGTCGATGGTTTCCCGCCAGGCGGGAAGCACCGGTTCGCCGGCCCCGACTTCATAGCGGGCGGTGATGTCGTCCGCGAACTTGTACGGGTCCGGGGCCGCGTCCCAATCGGCCCGGGTGAAATCCTGGACCAGGGCGTCGATTTCGGCACTGGGGACATGGCCGGTCCCGATGCCGAGATAGTGCAGGTCGGCCGCCTGCAGCCGCGCACCGGTCAGGGCCAGGTATGTGCCGCAATAGCCCGGCAGGCGCGGCAGGAAATAGGTGCCGCCCACGTCGGGGAACAGGCCGATCCCCGTTTCCGGCATGGCCAGCAGGGTCTTTTCGGTGGTGACACGGTGGCTGCCATGCACGGACAGGCCGACGCCCCCCCCCATGGTGATCCCGTCCAGCAGGGCGATGTAGGGCTTGGGGAAGGTCTTGATGCGGCGGTTCAGCCGGTATTCCTCGCGGAAGAAGTCAGCAGTCAGCCGGCCATCGCCCTGCCCCGCCTGCCGGGCCTTACCGGCGTCCCAGACGGCACGCACGTCGCCACCGGCGCAGAAGGCGCGGTCCCCGGCACCGCGTATGACGACGGCCCGGATACCGGGATCACCGGCCCAGGCCCGCAGGGCCGGATCAATCACCCGGATCATGTCCAGGGTAAGGGCATTCAGGGCCTTCGGCCGGTTGAGCGTGATCAGGCCGATCGGCCCATGCACGGCACAGAGGACATCCTCGGTCACGAATCCTTCCCTTCTCTTTGCTGGTCCCATCAGACCGTCAGCCGATGGACGATCTGGGCCTGTTAACAGCCGGGCACGGCCTGCGGGTTGCGGTCATCCTGATGCCGATGACCGCCCGCCCCACGATCATGAACAGACACGCCGCTGTCAATTGATGGCCGCAGACAGTGCCGGATTGCCGCCCCCGGCCCGTGGTCGCCGCCGATGCGGGTCCGGCGGGAGCGGGAACTCACTCCACTGCCGCACCGTTGCCTTGTCGCACTCCAGACGCGGATGACGAAAGGGTGGGGCCATGAAGATCAGTGTCGTGCTGAACCGCATGGCCGGATCGCTGCTCGGGCGTCCTGCCGAAGACGTCGTGGCCGCAATTGAAACCGCATTCCAGGCCGCCGGACACCAGATCGTCTGCGCCGCCGTGTCCGGTGAGGCGCTGGAGACGAAGATCCGCACGGCCGCCGCCGGCGACGCGGATGTGGTCATGGTCGGCGGCGGCGACGGAACCATCGCCACCGCGGCCCAGATCCTGACCGGCACCGGCAAGGCCCTGGGCGTGCTGCCCCTCGGCACAATGAACCTGCTAGCCCGGGACCTGGGGCTGCCGCTGGACCTGCCCGCGGCCATCGCCGTGCTGGCCGACGGGGAGATTGCCGCCATCGACATGGCGGAGGTCAATGGCCGTCCCGTCCTCAACAATTCCGTTATCGGCCTCTATGCCCGCATGGTGCAGGAGCGGGAGCACCAGCGCGGCATCCGCAACATCAGCAAATGGCCGGCCATGGGCCTGGCCTTTCTGAAGACGCTGATCGACTATCCCCGCCTGGAGGTGGAACTCGATCTGGACGGTGGACGGCGGCGGGTGCTGACACCAATCCTGGCCGTTGCCAACAATGCCTATGACCGTGGTCTCGGCCCTGTTCCCACCCGGTCCAACCTCAGCGCCGGCATCCTGGCCGTCTATATCGGCCGTCACCGCAGCAGGCTGCATTTCCTGCGCCTGTTCGGCCGGTTCGTGACCGGCGCCTGGATCGATGATCCCGATCTGGAGGTGCATCTGGTGAAGGAGGTGACCGTCCATGCGCGCCGGCGCATGCTGCGCGTCGCCAATGACGGCGAGGTTCACTGGACCCGGATGCCGCTGCACTACCGCATTATTCCCGACGGCCTGCGCGTGCTGCGTCCGCGCCGCGATGCGGCGGGAGAACCGCTGCTGCTGCGGACATCGGCCTGAGGAGCGGCGCCGTGACACGGCTGGCCCATATCTCCGATCTGCATTTCGGCCGCACCGATCCGGCTGTTGTCGCTGCCCTGCTGGCGGATATCGCGGCCGCGGCCCCGGATCTGGTGGTGGTCAGCGGCGACCTGACCCAGCGGGCACGCCATGGCCAGTTCCGGGATGCCCGCCGGTTCCTGGACGCCCTGCCCGTGCCCTACATGGTGGTCCCGGGCAACCATGATCTGCCGGTCTACAACCTGCTGGCCCGTTTCACCGATCCGCTGCGCCGCTACCGCCATTATATCGCGCGGGATCTCGACCCGTTCCGGCAGGTCGGGGATGTCGCGGTGCTGGGATTGAACACGACGCGATCGCTGATCGACGATTTCTCCGAAGGCCGCATCAACCGGCGCCAGATGGCCCGCATCGATCAGGTTTTCGCCGGGCTGGAGCCCACGGTCTTCCGCGTCGTCTTCACCCACCACCCGTTCCTGCCACCGCCGGACCGACCGGGCGAACGGCTGGTGGGGCGAGCGGCGCATACCCTGCGGCATCTGGAGACGGCCGGCGTGGACCTGCTGCTGGCCGGCCATCTGCACCGGGCCTATGCCGGCGACATCATGACCCATCATGCCAAGGCGGCGCGCTCGATCCTCGTCGCCCAGGCCTCCACCGCCACCTCGACGCGGCTGCGCAACGAACCCAACGCCTACAACCTCATCGAGATCGCCCCGCCGCGGTTGACCTTGCGACTGCGCAGCTGGGAGGGCGCCCGCTTCATGCCGGGCCTGGTCACCTGCTGGGAGAAACACAACGGCTGCTGGGTCAGGCTGTCCACCGACACCGGACTTGCGGCGATGGACCGCACCATGGCCGCGAGTCCGGCCCCGGCAGGGCGGTTGAGTCCGGGGGGGGCGGAGGCGTAGCATCCGCCAACTGTTCCGGGCCGGAACCATCCGCATCGCCGCGGACCGACCTGGGAGCACCCCGAAATCCCGGTGTCCCATGTCCTACAGCAAGTCGAACCGTCCTGCCCTTGCCGCCACATCCGCTCCCGGCGCCTTCCCCCGCCTGCGTCCGCGCCGCAACCGCGCCGAACCCTGGGTCCGCCGTCTGGTCGCGGAGACGGTGCTGCGCGTCGATGACCTGATCTGGCCGGTGTTCGTCATCGAGGGCGAAAACCGCAGCGAAGCCGTGACCAGCATGCCGGGCGTGGAACGCATGTCCATCGACCGGTTGGTCGCAGCCGCCGCCGAAGCCCGTGACCTGGGCATTCCCTGTCTGGCCCTGTTTCCGGTCACCCCGGCCGCCAAAAAGGACCCGGTGGGCAGCGAGTCCCACAATCCCGACAATCTGATGTGTCGCGCCATGCGGGCGGTGAAGGCGGCCGTGCCGGACATCGGCCTGCTGGGTGACGTGGCCCTGGACCCCTATACCTCCCACGGGCATGACGGCATCGTTGCCGATGGCCGCATCCTCAATGACGAGACCGTCGACGTGCTGGTGCGGCAGGCGCTGGTGCAGGCCGATGCCGGCTGCGACATCATCGCGCCGTCGGACATGATGGACGGGCGCATCGGAGCCATCCGTGACGCGCTGGACGCGCACGGACACCAGGACGTGCGGATCTGCGCCTATGCCGCCAAATATGCCAGCGCCTTCTATGGTCCGTTCCGCGACGCGGTCCAGACCGGCAGCCTGCTGAAGGGCGACAAGAAGACCTATCAGATGGACCCGGCCAATACCGACGAGGCGCTGCGCGAGGTGGCCCTGGATCTGCAGGAAGGTGCAGACATGGTCATGGTCAAGCCGGGCCTGCCCTATATGGACATCATCCACCGGGTCAAGGACAGCTTCGCCGTCCCCACCTTCGTCTATCATGTCAGCGGCGAGTTCGCGATGCTGAAGGCGGCCAGCGCCAATGGCTGGCTGAACTATGACGCCGCCCTGCTGGAAACCCTGCTCGGCTTCAAGCGGGCCGGGGCCGACGCCATCCTGACCTATGGCGCCGTGGATGCCGCACGGCTGCTCAAGCGCGGGTGATTCCGGCGCTTATCCCTGGGGACGCGGCGGCGGCACCAGATGGGCCGTCTCCGCGTCCAGCCGGCCGGCACAGGCCAGCTTGCCCGGCCCATTGCCGAAGGCCTCGCCCGGCGGTACCCGCAGGGTCACTTCCAACAGCACCAGATCCAGCAGGCCGGCCGCGAAATCGTCGGGCAGCGGTTCCGACCGGCGGACATCGGACCCGAACACCCGCTTCAGATACCAGTGCGGCCCCTCGGCGCCGCCGGGCGCGCCGGCCAGCAACTGCTCACGGACCGCAGTGAACAGTTCGCGGCATTGCGCCTCGGTGCGCTGTCGCTCCGGCAAGGCCAGGGAGACATAGGCCAGCACACGCCGGTCGAACGGCCGGTAGAAGGCACCGACCCGCACGGGGCCGGCACGGTTGGAACCGGGGAATGCCGTTTGAACGGCTGCCGTCAGATCGCGCTCCAGCCGCAGCATGCCCCAGTCCAGCAGGCTGACCGGAGTCCGTCCGAGATAATCGGTGGCAGTCTGAGCGGAGGGGGCGTCCTGCTGCGCGGCGGCCGTGGCCACCAGCAGGACCGATACCGCAAGCCCGCCGAACATCCGCCGCATGCCGCCATCCCCCTGCGCGTCCGCACCCCAGTTCCGAACAGTGTAAACAGCAGCTCTGGCCCGTTGTCAGCCCGCTATAGCGGCAAGAAAGGTCAGCAGGCAGCGGTCATGCCACGGACCGCCGCGTCCATGGAAGCCCACATGACCGCCATGGGCCGGCAGGAGCGGCAGCAGATCGGGATTGTCCCGCCACCTCACCGCCTGATAGCTGGCCCCGGGTATCCAGGGATCGTCCAGCGCATGGATGATCAGGGTCGGCACCGGAATGGCCTGCAGGAACTGGCGGGCGGAGTTGACGCGGTAATATTCTTCGGCCCCGCTCCAGCCGTTCCAGGGGCCGACGATGGTGTCATCGAACTCCCACACCGAACGCGCCGCAGCGGCGGCGGCCAGCCAGCGCGGTTCCAGCAGGGCGGCACTGGCCGCCATCTCCTGCTTCATCTTGCCCAGCAGCCAGGAATGATAGGGGCGATTGCCCGGGTCCAGGAAACGGCGCGAGGCAGCGGCGAGATCGATGGGCGCCGAGACGGACGCACCGGCCACCACCAGGGCCGGCAGGTCTCCCTCGCCCAGCAGCTTGAGAACGGCATTGCCGCCGAGCGAATAGCCCACCGGTACGACACCGGCGGCGGTCAGGTCCGCGGGCAGTTGGGCCAACACGGCCCGCAGGTCGTCCGTGCGCCCGGCATGATACCGCTGCCGGGCCATTCCACAGCCAGGACCGGCGCCCCGGAGATTCAGGCGCAGCACCGGATAGCCCTGGGCGATCAGGGCCTGCGCCGTTGCCAGCATGTAATAGCTGCTGTCGCAGCCGCTCAGTCCATGCACCAGCAGCACCAGCGGGCGCCCGGCGTCAGGCTCCGACGGGCGGTTCAGCCGGGCCAGCAGGCTGTCGCCGCTGCCGTCGGGCATGGGGAAGTCCAGCCGCTCGCCCGGCTCCAACGGGAAGCGGGGCCGCACCAGCGTGTTGCGCACCGTCTGCAGATGCGCGCCGATCCACGGAAAACGCTGCCGGAACGGCTCGACCGGCAAGGGGCCGGCCGGCCGGCGCCCGAGCCGATCAGGCATCGGCCAGGAACCCGCGGATGGCGGCGATCTGGGCCGGGTCCATCAGGGCCGGCGCGTGGCCGGCGTCCGGCACCTCCACCAGCGCCGCCTTCGGCCCTTCGACTGTCATACGGGCCGCTGTTTCGGCCAGCAGCAGATCGGACTGCACGCCCCGCAGCACCAGCACACGGGCGCGGATCTGCGCCCAGACCGGCCAGAGATCGACATCCGTCAGCGGGACACCGGTGAAAGCCTTGGCGATGGCGGGATCATAGGCCAGGGCATAGCCCCCCTCGGGCAGGCGCCGGGCACTGTGTTCGGCCAGATGGCGCCATTGCGCATCCTCCAGCGCACCGAACCCGTCATAATGGCTGCGCAGATAGGCCTCGACCCCCGCCAGATCGGCGAAGCGGGGATCACGACCGACATAATCGGCGATGCGCTGCAGCGCGGCCTTAGGCACGAACGGACCGACATCATTGATGACCAGCCGGCGGATGGGACTGCGCGGCTGCGCCGCCAGCAGCATGCCGATCAGCCCGCCCATGCTGGTGCCGATCCAGTCCACCGTCTCCACATCGAGCCGGGCCAGCAGCACGGCCATGTCGGCGAGATATTGCGGATAGCCGTAGAGATCGGGGTTGGCCAGGGCGTCGCTGTGACCGCGGCCGACCACATCGGGGCAGATGACCCGGGCATTGAGGCTGGCGGCCAGATCGCGTGCCAGCACGTCGAAATCACGGCCGTTGCGCGTCAGCCCATGCACACAGACGATGGTACGCGCACCGCGGCCCCATTCCGTGTAGGCCATGCGGTGGAACCCGGTGGCGGACAGACCGAGAACGGATTTTTCCACGAAGTCCGGCATCCGCCCGCCTCCCGCTGCATGTTTTCCCGTGCCCCTGCTTAGCACGGGCACGGGCGGGTGGTGAAGATTCAGGCGGCGATATGGGCCGGTTCCGGTGGACGCATGGCCGGTTCGGGCAGGAAGGCCCCGTCACGCACGACAACCGTCTCATCCGCATGGAAGCCATTGAAACCGGTCCGGGTCACGCCGGTATAGGCCCCCGCCTGCCCGATCTCGATCCAGTCCCCCTCGCGGATGTCCGCCGGCAGCATGTAGGGTCCCGGCAACTGGTCATAACAGTCGCAGGTGGGGCCGAACAGGCTGAAGGGCCGCAGCGGCGCCGTTGCCTGTCCACCGGGCCGGATGATCCGCATGGGCAGATGGATGCCGGGGAATTTCAGATCGCAGAGCGAGCCATAGACCCCGTCATTGAGATAGAGGTGGTCGTCGCGACGCAGTTCCACCCGGACCACGATCGAGGCGCCCGCCGCCACCATGCCGCGGCCGGGTTCACACCAGACCTGACAGTCCGCCGGCGGCGCGATCAGATCAAGCCCGGCCCGGATGGCCTGAAAGAAATCGTCCAGCGGAGGGGGCTGAGGACCCACATAGGAGGTGGGGAAGCCGCCCCCCACATCGATCACCGCTGGAGCAACCTCGGCCCGGTCCAGGCACTGCCGGGCCAGGGTGCAGGCCGCCAGATAGCTGGTCGGCGTCATGCACTGGCTGCCCACATGGAAGCACAGGCCGACACGCAGTCCGCGGGCGGCCGCGGCCCGCATCAGGGCCGCCCCCTGCTCCACCGAACAGCCGAACTTGCCGCCCAGATCATAGACGGCCGCCCCGCGCGCCGTGGCCAGGCGGACCATGACCACGAGATCACCGGCATGGCCGGTGCAATCCCACAGCTTCTCCAGCTCGTCGGCATGATCGACGACGAAATGGCGCAGTCCATGGCGCTCATAGGCCGTGCGGATGGCCTCCCGCGCTTTCACCGGATGCATGAAATAGCAGCCGGCCTCGGGGAACTGACGGCGGACCGTCTCGATCTCGGCCAGGCTGGCCGTATCGAAATGGCGGATGCCGCCATCCCACAGCGCCTGGAGCACCAGCGGATCGGGGTTGCATTTGACGGCGTAGAGCACCTCACCGGGGAAGCCGGTGACGAAGGCCCGGGCGCGGTCGGCAAGGACCTGGGGGCGATAGCAGGTGACCGGACGATCCGGTCGCAGGGCCGCCACCATGGCGGCGGCATCGGCGAAACTCTGCTGCATGGGCCGGCTTCTCCGCATGATCGGGCGCGGCCGTCCGGCGCCCGGTTCTGGCTGGCAGTGGGTTCTGGCGGACACTCGGTTCTTGGCAATTCCGGCGGCCCCCGACCGCAAAGCGGCACGGACCACCTCTCCCTGTCACCTTGATTAAGGCAGCCGACCCAATGGTTTGGAAGCCCCCCACAAAAAAAGAAACCGCGCCCGCCCCGAGGGCCGCTACGGCCACGGAATACAAAGCAAGCCCCCTGGAATCCGATTTTTTATTGCACAGACCGCCCGCAGGCCGTCGCGCAGACGCCGGATTCGACGGAGCCGACGTAAGAATCAAGCTCAGGCCAGTTTGTTATACCCGCCACGGAAATAGAGCAGCGGCCGCCCGTCGGACCGGCTCCACAGCCGGACCACGCGCCCGACCAGGATCACATGGTCCCCGCCGTCATGCATGGCGTGACGGATACAGTCCAGCGACGCCAGACCGCCGGGAATCACGGGCGCCCCGGTTTCCCAATACTGGGGATCGACCCCAGCCCAGCGCTCGTCGGGTGGCCCGCCGGCAAAGGCGCGGGACAACGGCTTCTGCTCCTCGGCCAGCATGGTCAGGGCAAAGCCGGGGGCCTGGGAGAAAGCAGCCAGACTCTCCGCCTCCCGGTCCAGACAGAACAGCACCAGCGGCGGGTCCAGGGAGACGGAGGCGACACTGTTGACCGTGACCCCCAGCGGCCGGCCATCCACGGTCCGGGTTGTCGCCACGCAGACCCCGGTGGCGAAACAGCCCAGGGCATCACGGAAGGCGCGGGCATCCAGGCTCATGCGGGGGCAACTCCAGCGTCGGACGGTGAGGACGGATCAACCCCTAGCCGACCTGTCAAGCGGGCGCAAGGTCACAGCGCTGACCGAAGATGTCCATTTGCGTCGCCCCCCCACCTTGTTACAGTCGCCAAAGGGTTGATCCGGAACGAGTGCTCCCTGGTGGCAAGCGGCGGTGCGGGCGGCGAAGAGAAGGCGCCCATCATCATCAAAAAGGTCTACAAGGGCGGCGAAGGCCATCATGGCGGCGCCTGGAAGGTGGCCTATGCCGATTTCGTGACGGCGATGATGGCGTTCTTCCTGCTGCTCTGGCTGCTGAACGTCACCACGGCCGAGCAGAAGATGGGCATTGCCGACTATTTCGCGCCCGCCAGTGCCTCGAAACAGGAAAGCGGCGCCGGCGGTGTCATGGGCGGCCGGACCATGACCGCGCCCGGCGCCATGATGAATGACAGTTCCCCCGTATCGCCGGCCATGCCGGTGCCCAGCGTGCCGCCCGGCGGCAGCGAGGAGGAGGAAAAGGACGAGTCCCCCAGCACCGGCAAGGGCGCGCCCACCGAGGCCAGCGACGGCAAGGGCTACGGGCCGGACGGCGGCGGCCTGTCGATTCTGGAACGCGCCGGCGCCACCAAATCCGCAGATGCCAATCATGACGGCAAGATTGACGAGAAGGAGTTGAAGGAGGCCCTGGCCAAGCTGGAACAGGAACAGTTCCAGCAAGCGGCCCAGGAACTGCGCCAGGCCATCCAGAGCGTGCCGGAGCTGCGCGATCTGGCCCAGAACCTCATCATCGACCAGACACGGGAAGGCCTGCGCATCCAGCTTGTGGACCAGGAAGGCTATTCCATGTTCCCCGGTGGCAGCGCCAAGATGTTCCCCCAGACCGCCCAGCTGCTGAGTCTGGTCAGCCAGGCCGTGGGCAAGCTGCCGAACCGGCTGTCGGTCAGCGGCCATACCGACAGCAGCCCCTATCCGCCCGGCAGCAGTTACACCAACTGGGAACTGTCCACCGACCGGGCCAATGCCAGCCGCCGCGCCCTGGAGGCGACGGGTATCGACCCGAAACGCTTCGAAACGGTGGTGGGGCGGGCCGACCGCGACCCGCTGTTCCCCACCGACCCGAAATCGCCGCGCAACCGCCGCATCAGCATCGTGTTGCTGCGCGGACAGCCGGTGCCCGATGCTCCCGCGGCGGGCCAAGCCGTCCCGGGGGCCGCCGTGCCGCAGACGGCACCGCAAAGCGGAGCGCAGACCGGACCGTCGTCCGCCCCGACTCGTCCTGCTCCGCTGCCGCCGCTTCCGGGACCGACCACCACCCGCTGACCGCGCGCAGCATCGTGAGGGACACCACCGCGGCGCGAAGATTGCCCCCTAGTCAAACCGGCTCGATCTGATAGGCTCGTTTTCGCACATGCGAAAAATCGGGCACCAGGATCGCCCAAGGTGCCCGAGAACCACGGAACAGGGCGTGGGGGACTCCGTGATCGGATCGGATACGGGTGTAGGCCGCCTGCTGGCCGCTTATGACGCCAACGGCTTCTATGACGAACTCTTCGGGTCCGCCATGCGGCCGGCCCACCATGCCGACCTGATCCGACAAAGATTGTCGCAGCTGGAGTTCGGCGACCTGCAACACCGGGCCGCCGATGCCGAGCGCGAACTCTACAATCTCGGCATCACCTTCCTGGTCTACAGCGAAGCCCAGGCCATTGACCGTATCCTGCCCTTCGACGTCATCCCCAGGGTCATCTCCACCACGGAATGGGCCCATCTCGAAGCCGGCGTCACCCAGCGCATCACGGCCCTGAACCTGTTCCTGCACGACATCTATCACGGACAGAAGATCCTCAAGGATGGGATCGTTCCGGCCGAACTTGTGCTGGGCAACGCCAATTTCCGCCCGCAGATGATGGGGCTGGACCTGCCCTTCGGCACCTACATCCACATCATGGGCGTGGATCTGGTCCGCGATGGCGACGGCACCTTCCGCGTGCTGGAAGACAATGGCCGGGTGCCGTCCGGCGTGTCCTATGTGGTGGAGAACCGCCACATGATGCAGCGCGCCTTCCCCGACCTCATGGCCGATATCGGCCTGCGTCCGGTTGATAATTACGGCATGAAGCTGCTGGAGGCCATGTGCGAAATCGCACCGCCGGCATCCTCCCCCTCGGGGGAGCCGCGGGTGGTGCTGCTGTCGCCGGGGGCCTACAACTCCGCCTATTTCGAGCACATCTTCCTGGCCCGGGAAATGGGCGTGCCCCTGGTGGAGGGGCGCGATCTCGTCGTGCAGGACGACAAGGTCTACATGAAGACCACCAGCGGGCTGACGCGGGTGGATGCCATCTACCGCCGCATCGGCGACGATTTCCTGGACCCGCGGGCCTTCAATCCGGGCAGCATGCTGGGTGTGCCCGGCATCTTCGAGGCCTACCGCAAGGGCAATGTCGCCCTGGCCAACGCCATCGGCACCGGTGTCGCCGACGACAAGGCCGTCTATGCCTATGTGCCCCGCATGATCCGCTATTACCTGGGGGAAGAGCCGCTCATTCCCAATGTGGAAACCCATATCTGCCGCGAGGCGGAGGCGCTGCGCTACACGCTCGACAATCTGGACCGGCTGGTGGTGAAGCCGGTGGGTGAAGCCGGCGGATACGGCATCACCATCGGCCCCAAGGCCAGCCGCGCCCAGCTGGACGAATGCCGGGCGCAGCTGCTGGCCGATCCGGCCAACTATATCAGCCAGCCCATGGTGCCGCTGTCGGTCTGCCCCACCCTGGTCGAAACCGGGATCGAGCCCCGCCATGTGGATCTGCGGCCCTTCGCCATCACCGGCCGCGGCACCTGGGTGCTGCCCGGCGGCCTGTCGCGGGTGGCGCTGAAACGCGGCACGCTGATCGTCAATTCCAGCCAGGGCGGCGGCTCCAAGGACACCTGGGTGCTGAGCGGCCGCTGTGAGCCGCGTCAGGCCCGGGCGTCGTCCAGCCAGTCCCAGGGCCGGTGAGGGAAGACTGACCATGCAGACCCTGCTCGCCCGCTATGCCGAATGCATCTTCTGGCTGGCCCGCTACATGGAACGGGCCGAGAATCTGGCCCGCATCCTCGACGTCAACGAAACCTTTGCCCGTGACGGCGACGGCGCCATCGACTGGCGCCCGATCCTGACGCTGAATGCCGATGAAGCCCGGTTCCTGGAATGCTACCGGGAAATGACTCCGGAAAATGTTCTGGCCTTCTACATCCTCGACGCCGGCAATCCCACCAGCATCCTGGCGGCCGTTCGTGCCGCCCGCGAGAACGCCCGGCAGCTGCGCCCGCTGATCAGCACCGAGATGTGGTCGCAGATCAATGTCTTCTACAACCGGCTGCTGGCTCTCGGCCCCCATGATCTGGCCCGGCACAACCTCCAGCGTCTGTGCAGCTTCATCAAGGAAGCCTGCCAGGCCCACACCGGAATCACCGAGGGCACCTTCTTCCGCGATCAGGGCTGGTATTTCTACCAGGTCGGCAAATACCTGGAACGCGCTGACCAGACCACACGCCTGTTGGACATCAAGTACCACACGCTGCTGCCATCCGTGGCCGCCGTGGGCACGCCCGTCGATGTCAGCCAGTGGAATACGCTGTTGCGTTCGGCCGCCGGCTATCATGCCTTCCGCCGGGTCTATCCCCGCGGCATGACCCCGGCGGCTGTGGCCGGCTTCCTGCTGTTCAACGACGCCTTCCCCCGGTCGGTGTTGGTTTGTGTCTGCGAAATGGAACAGCTGTTACACCGGCTGACGTCGAAATACCGGCTGCGCAATGGTAACATCGTGCTGGAGCGGGTCGATGAGGTGCGGGCCGCGCTGGGCGCCAGCACCATCGATTCCGTGATCACGAGCGGACTGCATGAGTATCTGGACGGTTTGCAGATCATCTTCGCCGACATTTCCCGCGATATCGGCGCGGCCTTCTTCGGCCAGGACAGCACGGGCTGAAGCATCGGGATGGGCGGGACTCTGACGGCATCATGACGATCATTGCCCCACCCCATCAACCCGTGCAGCAGTTCTTCCGGTCGGGGCCGCTGCCCTGCCCCTATATTCCCGGCCAGATCGAGCGCAAACTGTTCACGCGCCTGATGGGGCCGCAGGCTCCCACCGTCAATTCCTCGCTGTCGCGGGCCGGGTTCCGCCGCAGCCATGACATCGTTTACCGGCCGGTCTGCCCGGCCTGCACCGCCTGTGTTCCCGTGCGCGTCCCCGTTGCTGCCTTCACGCCCGACCGCACCATGCGGCGGCTGCTGTCACGCAATGCCGACCTCTCCGCCACCCTGCAACCCGCTGTGGCGACGACAGAGCAGTTCAGCCTCTTCCGCCGCTATCAGGCGGCACGGCATGGCGACAGCGATATGAGCCGGATGACCCGGGATGATTTCGACGCCATGGTCGAAGAGGGGCAGGTCGATACGCGCATGATCGAGGTGCGGACGGCGGACGGCAGCCTGTGCGCGGCCCTGCTGGCGGATTGCCTGGATGACGGGCTGTCCGCCGTCTACAGCTTCTTCGATCCGCACCAGCCGCGCCGCAGCCTGGGCACCTGGCTGATCCTGCAGACGATCGAGATGTGCCGCCGCGAGGGGCTGCCTTATACCTATCTGGGTTACTGGATCGCCGGAAGCCGCAAGATGGCCTACAAGATCCGGTTCAAGCCGCTGGAGGGCCTGGGGCGCGACGGCTGGACACCGCTGGCGGTGGCGGACAGGACCGGGGAGACGTACTGACCGGATCCGGCGACGGGACAGGAAACGGAGGAACCGCTCCCCCGGGGAGCGGCAAGGCGATGGTCACTCTTCGACGGTGGCCAGGCGCTCGGCGGCCCGGTCGACCAGTTCCTGCAACGCGGGATCACGCCAATGGCGGGTCCGCTTCAGCTCCTCCTCGGCCAGGACGGCGAAACCGCGCAGCAAGGCAGCTTCGGCAGCGCTCAGCACCTGCGGATGCTTCAGCCGCTCGACCACCGTGCGCACCACCCCCTGATCAAGCAGACCGACCCAGTCGGTGCAGACACTGTCCAGCCGGCTGCCGAGTTGCGACAGATGCAGGGCGTGGGCGATACGCTGCACCGGCCCGTCATAGCCCGTCCGGGTGAAACTGCCGCGGAATCCATCGCGCAGATCATCCAGCACACGGTCGCGGAATTCACTGTGCCCGGTGCCCCAGAACAGGCTCCGCTTCAGCACCGAGCGCCACCGGTTGCAGAAGCCCAACGCCCAGTCCAGGGCATCATAATCGGGGATCGGGCGGATGATGCTCCGCGCCTCGGCCGCGCACCGCTCCACCAGGACCGGATAGAACTCCGTCTCCATCCGGCGGACCATGCGGTCGAGATAATCCCGCGCCATGGCCCCGTAGCGCGGATGGTTGATCAGGTCGAGATCCTCGAAGAGGCCCAGCAGCGTGTCGAGATGATCCAGTTCCCGGTCCAGCTGCGCCCGCCGCGGCACCGGGAAGACCAACCCCGGCCGCACGATCTCATCCACGCCGATGGCGGCCAGGATCTCTTCCACCAGGGAGAAGGCGGTGCGGCCGAGATGCCGGACCAGGGCGACAACCACCGGTTCCTGCCAGCGTCGCGGCCCATGCAGCAGGGCCAGACGTCCCGCCAGATACAGCCGATCCGCATGCAACAATGTCTCAGGCAGCAGGGCCCCCAGCTGCTCCGCCGGCGCCCCCAGCTGCGCCAGATCGACCGCGGCCCGCTCCAGCCCCACCCGCAGCCGCTCGGCATTGCCCCCGGCCTCACGCAGCCCGTCCAGCAGGCTGGTGAGCGGCGCCAGTGTGACCAGCACCCCGTGGACCAGCTTGAGATCGTCCATGCCCCAGGGACGCGGCTCGAAGCCAAGCCGGATGCGGCGCCCTTCGGCCAGCCGCCAGCGGTTGACGTCGTCCAGGAAGGTCTTTCCGGCCGCTCCGCCAGCCAGCGCCGCCGCAAGACTGTCCAGGGCCTGGGTGCGCATGGCCGCCTGCAGCGACAGCACCGCCGGGTCACGGAAGGCCACGCGCAGGGGCATGGTCTGGGCCAGATCGCGCAGCAGCGTTTCCGCCTTGCGGGCCAGGGGAGCCATGGCCTTTTCCGACAGCTTCGCCCAGATGCCGCCGATATCGATGGGCTGGATGACGCCGACCGTGCTGAAATCCGGCCGTAACAGCAGCGGATCATGGCTCAGCATCGCCCGGAACAGATCCGTGAACAGGCGCCGGGCATGCTGGCGCCGCTCGGCATTGAGCTTGCCGACCAGGGCAGTGCGCACGGCCTGACGGCGTGCCCCGTCGGCATCGCTCTGGGCGATTTCCTCATAGAGTTGATCGGCGACGGTGGTGGGCAACTGCGCGATCAGGGCGGACAGATCCGGGCCATTTCCGTTTTTTCCAGACGTCACCACGATCCCCACCTCTGCCCGGCTGTGGCATGGAACCAGTTTTCTGTAGGATAGAGCAGTCACTTAATCAATAAAGATATATTCATTAAGGATGTATTTCGAAATTCCGCAGAAATTCGACCAAAGGGTGACGGCTCATGCTGGCGGTCAATCCAGGCCGCTACCTTTCCGCTGGCCACCAGAGCATCGACGGCACCCCGCGCTTCTGGCCCGGTTTGTCATGCGCACGCGCGACGTGTCTGCTTCAAATTACCGCACCTATAGCGCGAGTCGATAGATCGACAGGGCGTCGTCCCGGGACAAGGGCCGCGGATTGTTGACCAGCAGCCGCTGCTGCTTCATGGCGTCTTCGGCCAGCAGGGGAAGATCCCGTTCCGTCACCCCGACCGCACGCAGGGTGGTCGGCAGCCCCAGGGCCTGGATCAGAGCCGCCAGACGGTCGGCAAAGAGTGCGGCACGGGCGTCGGGAGCCTGTGCGCCCAGATCGGGAAACAGCAGCGGCGCCAGTTCGGCATAGTGCGTCCCGGCATCAACGGCATTGAAGCGGACGACATGGGGCAGCACCAGCGCGTTGCTGAGTCCGTGCGGGACATGGAAGTGCCCGCCCAGCGGGTAGGCCAGAGCATGAACCGCAGCCACCGGTGCATTGGTGAACGCCTGCCCGGCCAGCATGGCCCCCAGCAGCATATCCGCCCGCGCCTGGCGGTCGCTTCCCGCCTGCACGGCCCGGACGATGGCGCCGCCGAGCAGGCGCAACGCCTCACGCGCCAGCGCATCGGACAAGGGATTCTTGCGCAACCGGCTGGTGAAGGCCTCGATGGCATGCACCATGGCGTCGATGCCGGTCGCGGCGGTGACGGCGGGTGGCAGACCCAATGTCAGGTCCGGATCGAGAATGACGGTATCGGCCAGCAATTGCCGGGCGACCACCCCCATCTTCTGTGCTTCCCCGGTGGTGACGATGGCGATCGGCGTCACTTCCGATCCCGTCCCCGCCGTGGTCGGGATCTGGATCAGGGGCAGACGGGGACCGCTGACCCGGTCGGTTCCATAGATGTCCGCGAGAGCCTGGGCACGGGGGCGGGCCAGGACCGCCACCAGCTTGGCCGTGTCCATGGCACTGCCACCACCGAACCCGATCACCCCGTCCGCCGCGGCACCCTGGGCCGCGGCCACGCCCTCCAGGACCACATCCTCGGGCGGGTCGGCTTCTACCTGATCGAAGACAGCGACAGGCATGCCGCCCGCGGCCAGTGCCTGCAGGAACGGCGTCGTCAGCCCCGCCCGGACCACACCGGGGTCGCTCACCAGCAGCGGACGCGTCATCCCCAGGGCGCGGCACTGCTCCAGCAGCCGCGCGGCCGCGCCGGGCTGGCAGAGAATCGTACCGACGGTTCGAAAATCGAACTGCATGGCGGGCTCCGTTTCCTCTCCACAGGCGTTTTGGCCAGACTGCACGCCCCGGGACAGGCTGTAAACGCCACTTCGGCAGCGGGAGGATGGCGGCAGCCCGCCGTCTGGTGTAGGAAGCGGCAGCCCGCCGACCTGCCCCGATCTCTCAAGCATGCAGCCCTGGACCGACGGTTACGTCACCGAAGTACCCTATACGGCCGGGCATCATGCCGCCATGATGCCGCGGAATCTGGCCCTGGCCCTGCTCTCGGCCGGCATACGCCCGCCGGATCTGGAGCCGGGCTTCACCTATTGCGAACTGGGCTTCGGCCGTGGCTTCTCCCTGGCGCTGACGGCCGCGGCCAACCCGACGGGCCGTTTCTACGGCAATGACTTCAACCCGGACCACGTCGGCGAAGCCGCCGCCCTGGCTCTGCGCGCCGGGCTGGACAACCTGACGGTCTCCGGCTGCGACTTCGCCGGCTACCGCGACGAGGACCTTCCTGCCTTCGACATCATCGCCCTGCACGGCATCTGGTCCTGGGTCGATGCCGGGCAGCGGGCGCTGCTGCTGGACTTCATCCGCCACCGGCTGAAGCCGGGCGGACTGGTCTATCTCGGCTACAATGTGCTTCCGGGCTGGTCCCAGCATCTGGGCCTGCGGCGGTTGATGCTGGACCGGCTGCTGGCGGAGGACGGGCCGCTCTCCCGGCGGATTCCGGCCGCCGTCGCCTTCGCCCAGTCGGTGGCCCGTGCCGGCGGCGGCTATTTCGCTGCCAATCCACAGGCCGCGCAGCGGCTGGAACTGCTGGCGGGCCGGCCGGTGGCCTATCTGGCCCATGAGTATTTCAACCAGACCTGGGAACCCCACTACAGTGCCGACGTGGCGGCCGATCTGGCCGGCATCGGCCTGACCCTGGCCGCCTCGGCCCTGCTGGCCGATCAGATCGGGCTGGAGGCCCTGCCGTCGGATGCCCGCGCTCTGCTGGCCGCGGAATCCGACCCGGTGCGGCGGGAAAGCCTGCTGGATTTCCTGACCAATCAGCCCTTCCGCCGCGACATCTATGTCCGGGCCCCTCACCCCCTGTCGGCGGAGGAACGGCAGGCGCGGCTGTGGCACCAGCCCTTTCTGCGGCTGACAGCCCCGGAGTTCCTGCCATCCACCCTGGCCTTTCCCCGGGGGGAGATCCCCCTGGAACGGGATCTGGCGACACTGGTCCTGGAGACACTGGAGTCGGGACCGGCAACGGCGGCCGAACTGGCCCAAGGGTCCGGCGTCTTGGCTGATCTTCCCGCAGACCGGCTTACGGACCTGTTGCTGGCGCTGACGGCGGGCGACCATCTTGCCCCCGCGACCGGCATCGGCACGGATGCCCGGGCGGCCCGCCGGTTCAATGCCGAAGTGCTGGCACGAAGCCAGCGGGATGATGATTATGGCGCTCTTGCCTGTGCTGCCACTGGCGGGGCCATCGAGTTTGACCGGATTGAACGGCTGTTGCTTCTGGCCGAGCGATCCGGCGCCGATCCGGTCCGGTTCGCGGCGGACGCCCTTGCCCACGGGGCATCCCTGGACGACCTCGCAGCCCGCCCGCGCGGCCTGAAGCGCCGTCGGCAGCCACGTCTGTTCGCTCTGGCCGACAGCCTGCAACCCTGGTCCGCAGCTGAATCGCCAGGGCAATGTTGACGTGTTAACAGGCTGCATGCGATGGTCTGCAGTTGTGGTGGATACACCCAACCGTCTGGCGAGCCAGCCGTCTTCCCCCGGAAGTTTCAGGCCCGCCCAAGGAGCAGCGGTGACCGACAGGTTCGATGCAGCGGTGCGCCGCATGCAGGCCCGGCCAATCTTCGGCTGGCTGCTGCTTTCCCTTCTGTTGACCCTGTCCCTTTCTGCAACCGCACAGGACGGCAAGCGCGCGGCCAATCCGTGGGATGGGTTCGCCTCGATCGTTTTTCACGACCTGACAACCCGCGCGGGACTGCCCCACGACACTGTCAGCGCCATGGCGCAGGACAAGGACGGGCTGATCTGGATCGGCACCTTCGGCGGGCTGGCCCGCTTCGACGGCTACCGTGTACGGGTCATGGAGGGGAAGGGCGACAATGCCCTGCCCGACACCTATATCCGGGCCCTGCTGCCGCTGGAGGATGGCGGCCTGCTGGTCGGCACCAATGCCGGCGGTCTGGCCCGCTACGACACGCGCTCCGACCGGTTCCGGACCTACCCGGTGGGCGAGAACGGAACGGCGCATGCCAAGATCTTCGCCCTGGCCCCCGCCCATGACGGTGGTGCCTGGATCGCCAGCGAGTTGGGGCTGGACCATCTCGATATCGCCAGCAACAGCATCCGCCATGTGCCGATCCTGGTGAAAGGCGAACCGGGACCGAAACCCCAGCGCCTGTTCGGTGTGCTGGAGGACAGCCACGGCAATCTCTGGATCGGCGGACGCTTCGGCCTGGCGGTCCGGCGTCCGGGCGGCACGCTTTTCGAACGGCTGAAGGCCGACGGGCCGGCGGCACAGTCGGTCCTGGAAGGTGAGACCTGGTCCCTGTTGGAAGACAGCCACGGACGCATCTGGTTCGGGACCGGCTTCTCCGGCGTCGGCTATATCGACCCCCGCGATGGCATCGCCCATACCCTGCCGGGATTGAGCGAGCCGGGCGGCGTCGCCAAGCGGCGCACGGTGCGCGCCATTCTAGAGGTGGAGCCGAACCGGTTCTGGCTGGGAACGGACGGTGCCGGCGTCATCGTGCTGGACATGGACACCGGCTATCTGGACCGGCTGGTCAATGACCCCGCCATACCCACCAGTCTCAACGGCGACGGCATCCGCACCCTGGTCCGCGACAGCACCGGCAATATCTGGGTCGGCACCCATCGGGGCGCAGAGCGCCACGACAGTCAGGCGCAGACCGTGCAGAGCATGTTCGCCTCGCCGCTGACCAAGCACGGGCTTTCCCAGGCCGGCGTGTTTTCGTCGGCCACCGACGCCCAGGGCCGTGTCTGGACCGGACAGGCGTTGGGGGTCATCGATGTGCTGGATCTGGTCAAGGACGAGATCCACCGGCTGCGTCTTCCCGAACCCCAGGCCGGGCGTGATGTGCAGGCCCTGTTCCGCCTGCCCGACGGCGACATGCTGGCCGGATCGCGCGGCATCGCCCGCATTGATGGCCGGACCCTGGCGGTCACGCCGTCCGCCATCCCCTGTGTCGATGACAAGGTGGTGCTGTTCATCGGACTGGATGGCGACACGCTGCTGGTCGGCACCTATGACGGGCTCTACCGTGTTGCCGCCGGCACCGGAGCCTGCAGCGTTCAACGCAATGTGCCCGACGATCCCACCAGTCTGGTCGACAACCATGTGCGGATCGCGATCCGCCTCGGCGATGGCCGGTTCCTGGTCGGAACCGCCGGTGGCCTCAGTATCGGGGATCCCGGCGCCACGGGCTTTCGCAATGTGCGTGCCGACCCAGCCAATCCGCATGGATTGCCGCACGGCTACATCACCGCCATCGTGCCGGATCGGGACGGGCGCGTCTGGTTCAGCACCTCGGGCGGCGGCATCGCCATGACCACCATGGCCGATCTGGCCGGCACACCGCAGTTCAAGGTCATCGATCGGCATCAGGGGCTGCCGGCCGACAATGTCGATTCCATGATGGCGGACGAGAGCGGCCGCCTGTGGGCGGCCACCCCCAACAGTCTGGTCATGGTCGACATGTCGAGCCTGGCCGTGCGTCCCCTGGGGGAGCGGGACGGACTGACGGTGGACAGTTACTTCATCCGTTCGGTCGGGCGAGGTCCCCAGGGCGAGCTGCTGTTCGGCGGCCCCGGAGGCCTGTCGATCGTCAATCCAGAGCCGGTCAGCGGCCAGGGGGCCGCCGCCAGACTGGCGATCACCGCAATGTCCATCAACCAGCACCCGGTTGCCCCCGGTGCCCTGCCCGGCCCCAGCCGCCCGCTGACGCTGGATGCCGACGAGCGGAACCTGACGCTCGATTTCGCCCTGCTGGACTACCGGGCCCGCGGCGATCTGCGCTACAGCTATCGGCTGGAGGGCTTCGACCAGGACTGGATCGTCAGCACCCAGGGGCTGCCCGGAGCCACCTACACCAACCTGCCCGCCGGGGAATATCTGTTGCGGGTCCGGGCGTTCCGGACCGGCACCGGGACGGTGGCGGGAGAAATCGCCTTCCCCATCCTGATCGAGCCGCACTGGTACGAGACCTGGTGGCTCCGCGTCCTGCTGGGGGCCGCCGCCCTGGGCGGCATCCTGCTGATCGTCCAGGCACGAACTGCTTTCCTCCGCCGCAGGCAGCAGGAGCTGGAGGCTATCATCGAGGATCGGACCCGCGATCTGCTGGACAGCAACGAGCGTCTGGCCGAGGCCAAGGAGGCGGCCGAACAGGCGGCAGAGGCGAAATCGGCCTTCCTGGCCAGCATGAGCCATGAGATCCGGACACCGTTGAACGGCGTCATCGGTTTCAACGATCTGCTGCTGGAGACACCGCTGTCCGGCGAACAGCGGCAGTGGGCCGAGGTGGTGCGCGATGCCGCCCGTTCGCTGCTGGTGGTCGTCAATGACGTGCTGGACCTGTCACGCGCCGAATCCGGGCGGATGGAGCTGCTGCCGGAACCGTTCGAACTGACATCCTTCGCCCAGGGCACCGCCCGCATCATCGCCGCCGCCGCCGCGGAAAAGGGGCTGGTCCTGACGGTGCAAACGGCCCCGGACCTGCCGCGCTGGGTCCTGGGCGATTGGCACCGGCTGCGGCAGGTCCTGCTGAACCTGCTGAACAATGCCGTAAAGTTCACGGCCGCCGGCGGCATCACTCTGTCACTGACGCGCGAGGGCGGGCTGGTGCGTGTGGCCGTGCGTGATACCGGCATTGGCATTCCCTCGGACAAGCGGCACCGCCTGTTCCAGCGCTTCAGCCAGGTCGACGCCTCCACCGCCCGCAAATATGGTGGCACCGGTCTGGGATTGGCCATCTCCAAAGCCATCATCGAGCGCATGGGCGGTGAGATCGGTGTCGAGACGCAGGCGGGTGTCGGCAGCACCTTCTGGTTCACCGTCCCACTGCCCGAGACCGATGCACCCGCCGATCACCGGGCGGAGAGCCCTGTCGGCGAGGGCGGTCGGCCGCTCCGCATCCTGCTGGCCGAGGATCTGCCCGCCAACAGGATGCTGGTGGGCGCCATGCTGTCCAAGGCGGGCCATCAGGTCATCCTGGCCGAGGATGGCGCCCGTGCCCTGGAACTGGCGATCCAGGGCGGCTTTGACCTCATCCTCATGGATGTGCAGATGCCGGTCATGGACGGGCTGGCGGCCACCCGCGCCATCCGCCGGCTGCCAGATGCCAAGGTGGCCGCGGTTCCCATCCTGGCACTGACGGCCAATGCCCTGCCCGAGGAAGTCGCGCGCTGCCGTGCAGCCGGCATGGACGACCATGTGCCGAAGCCCGTCGATCGCGCGGTGCTGCTGACCGCCCTGACCCGGTGGGGCGGCGGCGAGAACAGCCCGCCATCCGCCCAGGGGCGGACCGCGACGGCGCCACCCGCCCATCCCGACCTGCCCCTGGACACCGACGTCTGGTCGGCCCTGGGGCAGAGTGTCGGCTCCCAGGTCCGGGCGGAACTTCTGGACATGTTCCGCGACGGCACCCGCAGTCGGCTGGAGCGCTTGCGGGCCGACACCGGGACGCTGGAGGTGGTGCGGCATGAAGCACACGCCCTGGTCTCCATGGCGGCCAGCATCGGCTTCACCGCCCTTGCCGATGCCGCCCGCCGCACCGAGCAGGCGGCCCGGCGCGGCGACCGGGATGCGGTGGACACGGCCCTGACCGATCTGGAACGTCTGGCGGCAGCGGCCCTGAAGGCGGCCGATGCCCTGGCCATCGCACCGGGCACCGATGCTGCCGCCGACTGAGCGGCGACCCCGCGCTCAGGCCGGGCCGCCGCCCAGTATCCCGGTGCGGTAGAGCACAACCTTGATGCCGCCATGCAGCACCGGGCCGGTGGTGGGCAGGAACGGCAGGCCGGTGGTGCGGGCCAGCACCGGCTCGTTGGTGATGACACCGACGCGCCAGCCCTGGAACCGCTGCATCAGCGTCTGACCCAGCACATGGTAGAGGCCATAGAGCTGCTTGGTGTCGCCGATGCGCCCGCCATAGGGCGGGTTGACGATGACCAGGCCGGGCGGCCCGTCCGGCCGTTCGAGATTGCTGATGGCGTGGTGATGGAAACTGGTCCAGCCGGCCACACCGGCCCGCTCGGCATTGGCCTGGCTCATGCGGACGGCGCCGGCATCGCGGTCGCTGCCCTGGAAGCGGACGGCCGGGACCACGGGGGTGCCGCTGGCCCGCAGCGCCGCCCAGGCGTCGGCATCGAAACCGGCCAGCTGCTCGAACGCGAAGGCACGCGCACGGCCGGGATACAGGCCGGCCGCCATCTCCGCCGCTTCCAGCACGAAGGTGCCGGAACCGCACATGGGATCGACCACCGGCTCCCGCCCGTCATAGCCGCACTGGCGCAGGAACAGGGCCGCCAGTGTCTCGCGCATGGGCGCCTTGTTCACCGCCTCCTTGTGGCCGCGCTTGTGCAGGGACTCGCCCGAGGTGTCGATGCTGATGGTGCACAGGTCGTCGTCGATGCGGGCCTTGACCACCAGTGCCGCCTCGTCGGACACGGGCGCGCCCAGCTCCTCGGCGATGGCCCGGCTGATGCGCTGGGCCGCGGCCCCGGCATGATAGATCCGGGAATTGGCGCAACTGGCCTCGACCCGGACCGGAACGTCGGGGCGCAGGACCTCCGCCCAGGGGAACTTCCGCGACCGCTTGTCCAGCTGCGCCAGATGCAGGGCACGGAAGGCGCCGATGCGCGCCAGCACCCGCGTGGCCCCGCGCAGCATCAGGTTGGCGCGCCAGACCTGTGGCCAGCCGCCCATGGTCACCACACCGCCCTTGACCGGCTTCAGCCCGGTGAAGCCGCACGCCTTCATCTCGGCGCAGAGCATGGCTTCCAGGCCGGGGGTGGTGACGACGAAGATCTCGAAAGTGCCGCTCGTGTCCATGGCCGCCTTGATAGCCCGGCCACCCCGGGGCGGCGAGGGGCATTCGCGCATGCCTCGCCCGTGCGGCCGCCCCGGCGGTTCCCCGGCCGCCGCCCCGGTACGGGCGGCGGCCGGGTCCCGGATCACAGGTCCTTCAGCCCCTTCCCTTCCGCCACCAGCCGTTCCAGCAGCGGCGACGGCGTCCACCAGCGGGCGCCATAGGTTTGGGCATAGTGGCGGATCTTCTCCAGCGCCGCCGGCAGGCCGATCTCATGCTCCGCCCAGAACATGGGACCGCCGCGATAGGCCGGGAAGCCGTAGCCATAGAGATAGACGATGTCGATATCGCCGGCCCGGTAGGCCATGCCCTCGCGCAGCACCTCGCAGCCGATATTGAACAGGGCCAGGAAGCAGCGCTCCACGATCTCCTGGTCGCCGATCGTGCGCTGGGGCAGACCGACCTCGGCCGCCGCCTGGGCGATCAGCCCCGCCGTCACCGCCGACGGCTTCGGCGTGCGGTCGCCGGGGACATAGTCATAGACACCGGCCGAGGTCTTCTGCCCCAGCCGCCCCGCCTCCACCAGCAGGTCGCCCAGCCGGCCGCTGCGCGGATCGAAACTCTCGGGATCGCGGTCCTGACGCGACTTGTAGCCGATATCCAGCCCGGCCAGATCCATCATCTGGAACAGGCCCATGGGCATGCCGAACTCCACCAGGGCCTTGTCGACCTGCTGCGGCGGCGCCCCCTCCAGGGCCAGGATGTTGGCCTCGCGGCCATAACCCTCCAGCATGCGGTTGCCGATGAAGCCGAAGGCGTTGCCGGCGACCACGCCGACCTTGCGGATGCGCTTGGCCACCTCCAGCGCCGTGGCCAGCACGTCGGGGGCCGTCCGCTCCCCGCGCACGATCTCCAGCAGCTTCATGACATTGGCCGGGCTGAAGAAATGCAGGCCCAGCACATCCTGCGGCCGCCCGGTGTAACCGGCGATGGTGTCGATGGAGAGATAGGAGGTGTTGCTGGCCAGGATTGCACCGGGCCGGGCCACCCTGTCCAGGCGCTGGAACACCTGTTTCTTCACCTCCAGCGTCTCGAACACGGCCTCGATGATGAGGTCGGCCCCGGCCAGATCGTCATAGGACAGGGTCGGTGTCAGCAGGCCCATGCGGGCCTCGACCTGTGCTGTGGTCAGCCGCCCCTTGGCCGCAGTGGCCTCATAATTCCTGCGGATGATGCCGAGGCCGCGGTCCAGCGCCTCCTGGCTCATTTCCAGAAGCGTGACGGGGATGCCGGCATTGGCGAAGGTCATGGCGATGCCGCCGCCCATGGTGCCCGCGCCGATGACGGCGACCTTCGTCACCGGCCGCGGCTTGACCTCGGCCGGCAGACCGGGGATGCGCGTCACCTGCCGCTCGGCGAAGAACACATGCTGCAGGGCCTTGGCCTGGCTGTGGCGCAGACAGTCCATGAACAGCGCGCCCTCGCGGGCGATGCCCTGGTCGAAGGGCAGCGTCACCGCCGCCTCCACCGCATCGATGATGCGCTGGGGAGAGAACAGGTTGCGCTTCTCCTTGGCGACGCGCAGGCGGGCGGCGGCGAAGAACCCGTCCGGCACCGCCGGCGGCGGCAGGTCGCGCACCCGGCGCCGCGCCGTGCCGGCCTTGCCGCGGGCGAAGGCGACGGCCGCCTCCAGCAGATCGCCCTCCACCAGCTGGTCGATGGCCCCGAGCGTGTGCGCCTGGGCCGCCGGGATGGGATCGCCGGAGATCATGGCCTGCAACGCCGCCTCCACGCCCACCAGCCGCGGCAGGCGCTGGGTGCCGCCGGCACCGGGCAGGATGCCCAGCTTGACCTCGGGCAGGCCGACCTGGGCCTTGGCGAGCGCCACCCGGTAGTCGCAGCTGAGCGCCACCTCGAAGCCGCCGCCCAGGGCGGTGCCGTGCAACGCGGCGACGATGGGCTTGGCGAAGGCGTCCATGGCCGCCAGCACCTCCGGCAGGCCGGGGGGCTTCATGCCGCTGGCGAATTCGGTGATGTCGGCGCCGGCCATGAAGGTGCGCCCGGCGCAGGCGATGACCACGACCTGCACCGCCGGATCGGCCGCCGCTTGGGCCAGCCCGTCGATCAGGGCCAGACGCACGGCGTGGCTGATGGCATTGACCGGCGGATTGTCGATATGGATGACGCCCACATCGCCCCGGACCTCGAAACGTCCTGTCATCGGCATTTCCCCCTGGTTTCGCCGCGGGTGGAACCGGCAAGGACGGGATCGCGCCTCCATTGCCCGGTGACCACCCTGCGCATTTTCTGCACGGCAGATTGTTTTGTCAGGCAACTGTAGGATCTGACCGGGAGGCTGGCAAGTCCCCCACACGGGCCACGCGGCCGTCTGCCAGCCGCATTGCCAAGCACCATCCCCCGCCCCTAGACTGGCCCCAGCCCAAGCATGGGCGCTGAAAGCGGGCAACCATGACCCGCCGCACCATCAGGGAGGAGAAAACCATGCACGCATCCGTGCGCGACCGCGTCAGCCCGGAGGAATGGGCCGTGCGTGTCGATCTGGCCGCCGCCTATCGGCTGGTGGCTCTGTATGGCTGGGACGATCTGGTCTTCACCCATATCTCGGCCCGCGTGCCGGGACCGGAGCATCATTTCCTCATCAACCCCTATGGGCTGCTGTTCGAGGAGATCACGGCCAGCAGTCTGGTGAAGATCGACCTGCAGGCGGAGATCGTCCTGGATACGGGCTATCCCGTGAACCCCGCCGGCTTCACCATCCATTCCGCCGTGCATGAGGTGCGGACCGATGCGGGCTGCGTCATGCATCTGCACACACCGGACGGCACCGCCGTGGCCACGCTGCCCGACGGGCTGCTGCCGCTGAACCAGACGGCACAGCTGGTGCTGGCCGACCTCGCCTATCATGATTACGAGGGGGTGGCGCTCGACCATGACGAGCGGCCGCGGCTGCAACGCGATCTGGGCGACCGCAATCTCATGCTGCTGCGCAACCACGGCACGCTGACGCTGGGGCGGACGGCGGCGGAGGCCTTCGCCCGCATGTATTTCCTGGAGCGGGCCTGCACCATGCAGGTGCGCACCCTGTCGGCCGCCGCCGGCGCCGCCCCCTACCCCACGGCGGACGCGGTCATCGAGAAGAACAAGGCGCTGGGGCGGATGGGGCTGGGACAGGTGGCCCAGGCCCTGATCTGGCCGGCCCTGCTGCGCAAGCTCGACCGGACCGATCCGGGCTTCCGGGACTGAGGCGACGTCCGTCCGTCAGACCGGCGGACGGCGGCATGCCATGGGTGGATGAACCTAAGGACACCATGATCGACCATCTCGATTTCATCGGCACCCTGGCGGCGATGCAGCAGCAGGACGGCCGCTTCACCGTGCCGATCGCCGCCAATTGGAGCCAGGGCCGTGCCGGCTTCGGCGGTCTGGTGGCGGCGGTGGGGCTGCAGGCCCTGCGCCGCAGCCTGGGCGAAACGGCGCCGCTGCGCTCCCTCGCGGTGATCTTCGCCGGCCCGGCCGTGGGAACGCTGGATATCGGCGTCCAGGTGCTGCGGCGCGGCCGCACGGCCAGCTTCGCCCAGGCGCTGCTGACCGGCGGGGGCGGCGTGGCGGCAACGGTGACGGCCTGCTTCGGTGCGGACCGCCCATCGGTGCTGACGCTGGCGGCACCGACGGCCCCGCCGGTGCCGCCGCCGGAGGCAACGCCGGAACTGGTGCCGGTGCCCGGGGTCACCCCGGCCTTCATCGGCAATTTCGAGCTGCGCCATGTCAGCCCCGACACCCTGTTCGCCGGGGGCGACCAGGGGGAATTGCTGTGCTGGGTCCGGCACCGCGATCCCGCCGCCTGGACCGGGGAGGCGGCGTTCCTGGCCCTCCTCGACGTGCTGCCGCCGGCGGCCGCCATGCTGTTGCCGCGCCCGACGCCGGTATCGAGCCTGACCTGGATGATCGACTTCCCCGGCTCCGCGCTGGAGACGCGGGACGGATGGTGGCTGGTGCGCAGCCGGGCCGACTATGCCGGGTCCGGCTTTTCCGGCCAGGCAATGGCGGCGTGGAACCGGGATGGTGCCGCGGTTGCGTTTCACCGACAGGGTGTCGGGGTGTTCGGCTGAGGTTCGGGCAGCAAAAAGCCCGCGCGGCTGAGTGGCCATGTGGCCTGCCCCTCATGAAACACCTAAACTCGGTATCCACGGAACCGGCGGCAGGCCCGAACGCGTCCCGCGCGGCATCGTTGGTCCTGGGGCATGACGGTCCCCGAGTTGGTGTCACGGACATCACGGCTCTGCCCAAGTCAAAAGACAAGGCAGATCAGCGGGTTCAGCCAGCGGGCGTGAAAACGATCCCACGATCCGGGAAGGCGTCGCGCAAATTGGTCATCGCCTCCAACCAGTCGTCGCCACCCCACTGGCTGGAGAAGGCATAGGTGCGACCGCCGACACGCAGCAGTTCGTCGTCACCGCAGAACCACCGGATCGGGTCGAAGCGCTTGCCCAGTTCAGCGCGAGATTTGGTCGCGAGGCGCACGAAGTCGTCGTGCCCCACCTCCCCCTCGACCGAACGGAGGGCACGGTTGGCGCGGGGACCGCAGTGCTTGGCCACGGTTTCGGGTGCGATGCCGCTCTCAACCAGATAGCGGAAAGTCCGCAGGATCGCCCAACGTTTCGACTCCCGCGGGAACTCCTGCTGGCCAAGCCGCAGGTCATACTTCGTATGATCGGCACCGCTGGTGCGCGCCTCGCGTTCCTTGCGGACCTTCTCGCGCACGCGCACCTGATACTCGGCGGCCTCGGGGGGTGGGATGATCTGCTGGACATCGACCAGCACCTGGCCCGACAGGTTGTAGGGCTGCAGGCGCACGCATCTGATGTCGAGGTCGCGCTGGTTCAGCCACAGGACGGCTGTCGTCAGTTCCAGCGAGAATTCGGCCGAGGCGAGCACAATCTTCACCTCCTGCGCGAACTGGTCATGGTCGGACTCGTCCCACCCCAGGAAGGCCAGAAGCTCGCCCCGTGCGTCCGCGTCGTCGCGGCCGATCTGCCGCAGGTAACGGTCGAACGCGGCGACCGCCTGATCGAAGGTCATGGTCGAGACCATCGCCGCATAGCGGATGGCCTGTAGTTCCATGTGACCGCCGTCTTCGGTGCGCTTCAATTCGATAACGACGAGGTTGGCATCGCGGTCGATCCCGAGCAGGTCGATGCGGCGGCGCGAGTCGTCCCACTCGCCGTATTCCTCGGCGATCACCAACGTATCGGGTGCGATGACGGCAATGTTCTCGCGCAGCAGCCGTTGCAGGTCACGACGCTCGTGCAACTGCATGGCACCGAAAGTGGTCTTGGTCAGAGGCTGGATACGATCCGGAGCAAATTCATAAATCGGCATGATGGGCACAACCTGGGGAATCCCCTGATCACTGTCGCAGACCGGATGGCAGGCTGGCAACCAGGATCACAGAAGGAACGTCCCACGAACATCCGGCCTTTCCCGTGTCGCTGAACAGGCCCCCGTTTTGGCCGGACAGTGAGGCATAGCCAGGGAGGCTTGGGGATATCCCTGAGCATGGGCTTATGCCTGAGATCGAGATCATCACGGATGGCGGCCGTCGTCGCCGCTGGACCCGGGAGATCATTGCCTGGCGGGCCGTCGTCAATGCCGGCATCAGCGGTTCCGAAACCATCCTCGGACGGAGCGGCCAATGGATCGATGATTACAACAATAACCACCCGCATTCCGGCCTTAAAATGCGCCCGCCCCGCGGGTTCATGAGGGCCTATCGTGGAAGCGCCTTACTGTCCGGCCAAACGGGGCCAGTTCACTGGGTTCTGTTTTGGGCGGTCTTTGCGGGCAGCAAAA
>NZ_QGNJ01000006.1 GCF_003336875.1 Oleisolibacter albus
CAGCTACAGCATCGTCGGCAGCGCGGCCACGGGCTCGGGCCTGTCGAACTACAGCATCACCTATGTGGACGGCACGCTGACGGTCAATCCGGCGGCGCTGACCATCAGCGTGGGCAATGCCAGCAAGACCTACGGCGCCAGCGCCAGCCTCAGCGGCTACAGCGCCAGCGGTCTGGTCAATGGCGACAGCATCAGCGGCCTGTCGCTGGTCAGCAGCGGGTCGGGCACGGCGGCCGGCGTCGGCAGCTACAGCATCGTCGGCAGCGCGGCCACGGGCTCGGGCCTGTCGAACTACAGCATCACCTATGTCGACGGCACGCTGACGGTCAATCCGGCGGCGCTGACCATCACGGCCGGTGATCTCAGCAAGATGGCGGGCACCAACGTGGTGCTGACGGCTTACAGCGCCTTCGGCCTGGTCAATGGCGATACCGTGTCCGGCGTGGTGCTGAGCAGCTTGGGGGTGACGGCCGGCGCCGCGCCAGGGACTTATGCCATCGTGGCACGCGATGCCACGGGCACGGGGCTCGGCAATTACATCATCCGCTATCAGGATGGCACGCTGACGGTAACCGCGGCTCCGACCCTGACCACGGCCGCCGTGCAGCGGATCGTGGTGACGGCTGCCGTTCCGCCCGTGACCGCCGCGCCTCCGGCCGCCCCGACGGGGGGCGGCACGGCACCGGTCGGGACCGGTGCCACTTCGTCTGGCGGCGGCACGGCGTCCGGAGGAGCCCCGGCCGATGCCGGCGGTGGGGGGACGACGACCGTCGACACCGCATCGGCCGCGACCGGCGAGGGGAAAGGGGTCAGCGGTGATGCGCTTCCCATTCTTGTCAGCGGTACCGATAATACGGTCTACAGCCAGATCCAGATGACCACCGATCCTATCAAGGGCACGCAGAACGATGAGCGTCAGCAATAACACCGATCTGTCCATCCCCATCGTCGAGCGGAGCGGGGCGGTGCTGATGGAGATCGGCCGCCGCGTTCCCGCCTTTGCCCAGGGTCTGCACCTGCAATCGACCGGTCAGCTGGATCAGGCGCGTCAGGTCTTCCTGCAACTGGCGGAACGGCCGGAGCTGACGGCGCCGGCCCTGCACCAGCTGGGCGTGATCGCCGCCTTTCAGGGCGATAATGGCCGGGCTGCCGGTCTGTTCGACCATGCCGTGAAGCTGGAGCCGGCGGAGCCGCTCTATTACTGCTCGCTGGGCACGGTGTTCGAGCGCATGGGCGACCTGCCGCGCGCCGTCGCCGCCATGATCAATCTGGCGGTGATGCTGCAGACCCAGGGCAAGCATGAGGACGCGATCCCGCTCTACCGCCGTATCCTGCATCTGTCGCCACTGTGCTATTCAGCCTGGGTCAATATGGGCACGGGTCTGGCGTGGATTGGCCGCGCACGCGAAGCGGTGGTGCCCCTGATGATCGGGGTGATCCTGTTCGGACGCCTGCTGCCGGAAGCGCGGGAGCTGTCTGGCCGCCTGTTGAGCGATATCGGCGACCGGCTGCCGGAGCTGACGGCGGCCCTCGCCGTGCTGCCCGAGGGCACGCCCGAGGGGCGGCTTGAACGGCTGGAAGAGGTGCTGCAGACCTTGGACAAGGCACTGCGCACGGCGGGCTTCATCGATGCCACCGCCGCGTCGCTGACCGTGGCGCTGAAGCTGGCGCCCGGCAATGCGCTGGCCCGCTGGAACCATTCTCTGGCCTGTCTGGCCCGGGGCGATTATGCGCAGGGTTGGGCCGATTACGAATGGCGCTGGGTCTGGGACCAGTTCCCCGAGCCGCGCCGCATGCTGGGCGCCCCGCAATGGCGCGGCGAGGATCTGGTCGGCAAGCGCATCTATGTCTGGGGGGAGCAGGGCTTCGGCGACATCCTGCAATTCACGCCGCTGGCGCAGATCCTGGCCGACCGCCATGGCCCGGCGGAGGTGGTGCTGGAGGTGTCCGTGCCGCTGGTGCGCATGCTCTCCGCGGTGCTGGACCGGCCGGGCCTGCGCGTGATCGCCCGGCCCGACAATCCGCACCGGTTCGGTGTCGAGGAGAGCTTCGATTACCATATCCCGCTGTTGAGCCTGCCGCACTTCCTGTCGCTGCGTGTGCCCGACCTGCCGCTGCTGCCGGGCTGGCTGAAGCTGCCGGAGGCGGAAGTGGCGCGGGGCGCCACGCTGTTGCCGCCGGCCCTGCCGGGCAAGCGGCGCATCGGCGTGGTCTGGGCCGGGCGGCCGCAGCATTCCGAGGATGCGCGCCGCTCGCTGCCGCTGGCCCTGTTGGGCTCGGTGCTGGATGCCATCCCCGATGCCCAGTGGATTTCACTGCAGGTGGGCAACCGGGCCGGTGATGCCTTGGCGTTCCGGGGCCGCTTGCACGATATGAGCGCGGCCCTGCAGGATTTCATCGATACCGCCGCCGTGATCGCCAACCTGGATCATGTGGTGGCGGTGGACACCGGTGTGGCGCATCTGGCTGGTTCCATGGGCAAGCCGGTTTCGCTGCTGCTGGCCCATTCCGTTGATTGGCGCTGGGAGATCGGCACCACCACCTCTCCCTGGTATCCCAACCACCGTATCCATCGCCAGCCGGCGCTGGGGGACTGGGCCAGCGTCATCAACGCCTTGCGTGATGAGCATGCCGGGCTGACGGCCTAGGCGCCGCGGTCGGCTGTCCCGCATACCCGTCCCCACGGTCGGGCCGGCCATGGCGCTGCCTGCTTCGAAACGCGCAGGGGCAGATTCGACCCGGCAGGATTTGCCGGGTCTGGTCCATGGCGCCCACCCCCATGCGGGAAAGCCAGGTGCTGTCCTGGCCGATCCTCTGGCCCCGTTCTTGCTGGTCATGGGTGGAACACAGCCAGTGGGGGTGGGCCATGATTACTGTTCACGGAATGCCGCTGACCAGCGGCAGCTTCAGCCGGCCGCTGACGGCCGAGCGCACCACCGCCGAACGCACCACGGCAGACGCCGCCGGGACCGAGGCGGCGGATACCAACCGCCGCTGGTCGTCTTCGGCCAGCACGGCCGCGGATCTGGCGGCGCCGGCGTGGAGCGGTGGGACGGAGGAGACCGGCAAGGGCGCGACCACCTCCAGCAAGGCGGTCGACGACTTTCTGAAATACATGAAGATGACACCCGAGGAGCGGGTGCATGAGGCCATGCTGAAGAAGCTGGGCCTGAGCGAGGAGGAGTTCCAGGCCCTGTCACCGGAGAAGCGTGCGGCCCTGGAAGAGAGCTTCGCCAAGACCATGCAGCAGGAAATGGAACAGCAGGCCAGGAAAGGCAAACCCGGCCAGATCGCCGATTTTTCCGTCTGATCCTGTCGCGCGCCCATCGGAGGGTCACACCCATGCCCCAGATTCCGGCCGATGACGTCGCCGCCCGGCGGTACCGCTATTACCGGGTCGGACGACGGCTGCTGCGGGTGGCGTCTGATGCCGAGGGACAGGTGCGGTCGGCGGAAATTTGGAGCCGCGCCGATCGCGGCTTCACCATCGACAACCGTTATCTTACCCGCATTGAGCGCGGCGAGGCGGTGGAGGAGCTGACCTTCGCCGACTTTCTGCGCGCCATCAACGAGGACTGAGCCGCCGGGACGCCCCGCCGATCCGGGAACGCTGACCGGCGTTTGCCGCGGGTTGGCGTGGGGCAGGCAGGCTTTTATGGTCCCCCGGCCGGATGGGTGGGGCGGACATGATGCTGGAGCAGCAAACATCCTTGGGACCCGCGGGCACCGGGCGGGCATCTCCCTGGCGTCAGGCCGGGCTGTTGAGCCTGCCGATCCTGGCGGGCTATGTGCCGATCGGTGTCGGATTCGGGCTGTTGTGGGTGCAGCAGGGATTGCCGGGCTGGGCCGCCCCCTTGCTGGCGCTGCTGGTCTATGCGGGTGCCGCCCAGTTCCTGGCGGCCGGCATGATCGCGGCTGGGCAGGGGCCGATGGAGGTTGCCCTGGCCGCGCTGGTGCTGAACGCCCGCCATCTCGTCTATGGGCTGGCCTTCCTGGACCGTTTCCACGGCTGGAGCGCGGCCAAGGCCTATTTCGCCTTCGCCCTGACCGATGAGACCTATGCCGTGCTGTCCGCCCATCGTCCGGTGCGTGGCGGGGAGGATGCGGAGGACGGGCTGTTGTGGCGGGTGGCCCTGCTGAACCATGGCTATTGGGTGCTGGGGTGTACGCTGGGTGCGGCGGCGGGGCATGTGCTGCCCCCCGGTCTGAAGGGATTGGATTTCGCCCTGACCGCCCTGTTCCTGGTGCTGCTGCTGGAGCAGGTGCGCAGCCGGCGCAAGGCCGTGGCCGCGGCGCTGGCCGGCAGCATCGCCGCCATCGGGGTGCTGCTGCTCGGCAGCGGCAACACGCTGCTGCCGATCCTGGCCGTGGCGCTGGCGGCCGTGGCCGCTTTCGGGCGCGGCATGGGGACGGGTCCGATGCGGGAGGTGGGGCCGTGACGACCGGCATGCTGTTGCTGACCACGGCACTGATGCTGCTTGGCACCGTGATCTGCCGCTTTCTGCCCTTCCTGCTGGGCGGGCGTCTGGGCAGTCCGGCCTGGCGACAGGTCTTTGTCGAGCTGTTCCCGCCGGCGGTGATGGCCGTGCTGATCGTCTATCTGGGCGGTGGCAGCGTCGATGCCGCCCGACCGGTGCAACTGGCCCAGGCGGCCGGGGCCTTGACCACCGTGGCCGCACATCTGCTGTTCCGCAGCCTGCTGGTGTCTGTCGGCAGCGGCACGCTGGTCTGCATGGGGGTGCAGGCCTTCTGGCCCGGCTGAGGCTTGGCCGGGAGCGGACCACGGGGATTGAGGGGGCAAGGCCGGGCCGCGACAGCGCGCCCCGCCAGGCCTCTTCAACCGCGGGCCGCGCCTCTGTATGGTGGCGGTGCTTTCCATCCGCTGTTCCTGCGAAGATCCCGCCATGAGCTATTTCCCGCGCTGGAGCCCGACCACGTCGGGTGAGGTGGCGCCCGACCAGCGCCTGCCCTGGTGGCAGACCCTGGTGATGGGCATTCAGCATGTGGTCGCCATGTTCGGCGCCACGGCCCTGGCCCCGATCCTGATGGGCTTCGATCCCAACACCGCCATCTTCTTTTCCGGCATCGGCACGCTGATCTTCTTCGTGCTGACCGGGGGCCGGCTGCCCAGCTATCTCGGCTCCAGCTTCGTCTTCATCGCCGTAGTCATCGGCGCCACCGGCTATGGCGGCAGCGGGCCGAATCCGTCCATTCCCGTGGCCCTGGGCGGCATCATCGCCGCCGGTGCCCTGTACACCATCATCGGGCTGGTGGTGCATGCCGCCGGGACCGGCTGGGTGGAGCGGCTGATGCCGCCGGTGGTGACCGGCGCCATCGTGGCGGCCATCGGGCTGAACCTGGCGCCCATCGCCGTCAAGGATGTGTCGGGCGGCGGCTTCGACAGCATCGTCGGGCTGGTCACCATCGCCGCCGTGGCCCTGGTGGCGGTGCGCGGCCGCGGCTGGCCGCGGCGTCTGCCGATCCTCATCGGCGCCGTGGTCGGCTATGGGCTGTATCTGGCGGGGGCCAACGGCTTCGGCCTGTCCAAGGCCATCGACTTTTCCGGTGTGGCCGCGGCGCCCTGGTTCGGCCTGCCGACCTTCGTGGCACCGGTGTTCCAGCCGGCGGCCATCGGCCTGATCGCACCGGTCGCCATCATCCTGGTGGCGGAGAATCTGGGACATGTGAAGGCGCTGGCGGCCATGACCGGCCGCAATTTCGACCCGCTGATCGGCCGCGCCTTCATCGCCGACGGGCTGGCCACCATGCTGTCGGCCAGCGGCGGCGGTACCGGCGTCACCACCTATGCCGAGAATATGGGCGTGATGGCGGTGACGCGCATCTATTCCACCCTGGTGTTCGTGGTGGCGGCGCTGGTGGCGCTGCTGCTGGGCTTCTCGCCGAAGTTCGGGGCACTGATCCTGACGCTGCCGGCCCCGGTCATCGGCGGGCTGGCGCTGGTGGTGTTCGGGCTGATCGCCGCCACCGGCGGCCGCATCTGGGTGCTGAACAAGGTGGATTTCGCCAAGGCCCGCAACCTGATCACCGTGGCCGTGGCGTTGACGGCGGGGGCGGGGGACCTGACCCTGCATCTGGGCGGCTTCACCCTGGGCGGCATCGGCACCGCCACCTTCGGTGCCATCCTGCTCTATCACCTGCTGGGCGGCGCCCCGGCGGAGGCGGAAGACCCGCCGATCTGAACCCGTGCCCCGATCGTCTGCCGATCAGGGCGCGACAGCCGCCTCCAGGGCCGGACGCAGCGAGGCGGTCAGGGCCGGCCCATGGTCCAGGCCGGGGAATTCCTGATAGCGGGCGGACAGGCCGGGCAGGCGGCCCAGCCGTTCCGCCAGCAGGCGCGGGCCATCGGCCGGCGCTTCGGCGCGGCCGGCCGGCGCCGGCCGGCCGGGGGTGGTCCGGTCGCCGCGGCCCTTGCCCTCGCTGTCGCCGCGGGTGACCAACAGCCGGACCTTGGTTCCGGCGGGAAGGCCGGCGAACCGGGCCTCCTCCGCCAGCAGGGCGCCATCATGCCACCACAGCGACGGGCTGGCGGCGATGTAGGTCTGGAAGCTGCCCGGCCGGGTGAACAGGGTGTGCAGCACCAACACGCCGCCGAAGGAATGGCCCCACAGGGCCTGGCGCCGCGGGTCGATGACGGCCTGCTGCGCCACCCAGGGCTTCACCTGCATCTCGATCAGGTCGAGGAACTGGTCGGCGCCGCCGCCTTTGCGGCCCCGGGCCGCATCGGCCATGGTCGGCTGCTCGCCCGGCACCGGCGGGGTGTAGTCGTAGCTGCGGGCCACCACGTCGAACCGCAGCGGCGTCTCATAGCCGAGCGCCACCAGCACCGGCGGGCCGGCCCGGTCCATGGCCTGCAGATCGGTCTCGGTGATGCCGCCCAGGGCGGCGTTGCCATCCAGCAGGTAGAGCACGGGATAGCCGGCGGCCGGGGCCGGCCGGTTCGGCACCCCGATCTGGATGCGGTAATGCCGCTCGCCGTCCGCCGAGTCCAGGCGCAGGGTCTTGAAGCTGTAGAAGGCGGAGCCGGTGTCGGCGATGGTGGGCGGGGCCGGGCTGCTGAGATCGGGTTGGGCCAGGGCCGGGGCGGACAGCAGCAGCCCCGACAGGGCCAGGAGGTGCAAGGCCGCACGGCGGCTGCTGGCGAAACGGAACATGAGTCATCTCTCCCCGATCAGGCCGCGGCGGCCACCACTGCCTACCTGCCGCAAGTGCGAGTGATTTGCAATCCTGTCGGGCCGAGAGGGGCGTCCTGTCGCAACTGCCCCGAAAGCCGAGCCGGCGGGCGCCCGGTGGCGTTACCGATCCCGGGCGCGTGAACAAGCGGGCATGCCGGACCGTCTTCAAGAACGTATGTCGGCAGGTGTGGAGCGTTCAGCGTGGATCGGGACAGAGAACAGGAGGGCAATGCGGCGGAGACCATGCGGGCGGCCGTGGTCACGGGGCCGGGGCGGATCGAGGTCCGGGCGGTGCCGCTGCCCCGGCCGGGGCCGGGGCAGGTGCGGGTGAAGCTGGAAGGCTGCGGCGTCTGCGCTTCCAACCTCACCCCCTGGGAGGGGCCGGACTGGATGACGTTTCCGACCGAGCCGGGGGCCCTGGGCCATGAGGGCTGGGGCGTGATCGACGCGCTGGGCGAGGGGGTCGGCGGCCTGTCCGTGGGGGACCGGGTGGCGGCGCTGTCCTACAGGGCCTATGCCGAGTATGACCTGGCCGAGGCCGACGCGGTGGTGCCGCTGCCGCCGGCCCTGGCGGACCAGCCCTTCCCCGGCGAGCCGCTGGGCTGCGCCATGAACATCTTCCAGCGCAGCGACATCCAGGCCGGCCAGACCGTGGCCATCATCGGCATCGGCTTCCTGGGCGCCCTTCTGACCAGGCTGGCCAGCGACGCCGGGGCACGGGTCATCGCCATTTCCCGCCGGGCCTGTTCCCTGGATGTGGCCCGGTCCATGGGGGCGGCCGAGACCATCGTCCTGGACGACCATCACGGCATCATCGCCCGGGTCAAGGATCTGACCGGCGGGGCCTTCTGCGACCGGGTGATCGAGGCGGTGGGCAAGCAATGGCCGCTGGATCTGGCGGCGGAACTGACGCGGGAACGCGGCCGGCTGATCGTGGCCGGCTATCATCAGGACGGGCCGCGCCAGGTGAACATGTGGCTGTGGAACTGGCGCGGCATCGACGTCATCAATGCCCATGAGCGCGACCCCAAAGCCTATATCCACGGCATCCGCGTCGCCGTGGCCGCCGTGGCCGCCGGCCGGCTGGACCCCGGGGCGCTTTACACCCACCGCTATCCGCTGGATCGGCTTGACGAGGCACTGAACGATACGCGCGACCGGCCGGACGGCTTCCTCAAGGCGCTGGTGACCCTGTGAGCCGGGAGATTGCGATGGAGACGCTGCCGAAGGGCCGATCCGCCCGCGCGGCCGGCACCCGCCCGCGCCTTGGGTTCCTGGGGGTGGGCTGGATCGGCCGCCACCGCATGCGGGCCATCCTGGAGGCCGGGGCGGTGGAGGTGGTGGCCATCGCCGACCCCTCGGACGAGATGGCGGCGGAAGCCGGCCAACTGGCTCCGGAAGCGGCCCTGGTCAGCGGCCTGGACGCCATGCTGGACAGGGGCCTGGACGGGGTGGTGATCGCCACACCCAGCGCGCTCCATGCCGAACAGTCGATCCGTGCCCTGGAGCGGGGCGTGGCCGTCTTCTGCCAGAAGCCGCTGGGCCGCACGGCGGCGGAGGTGCGGTCGGTGGTGGAGGCGGCCCGGACCAGCGACCGGCTGCTGGCCGTGGATCTGTCCTACCGGTTCACCACCGGCATGCGCCGCATCGCCGAGCTGATCCGCACCGGTGAGCTGGGGCGGATCTATGCCGTGAATCTGGTCTTCCACAACGCCTATGGTCCGGACAAGGACTGGTTCTACGACCCGGCCCGCTCGGGTGGCGGCTGTGTCATGGATCTGGGCGTGCATCTGGTGGATCTGGCCCTGTGGGCGCTGGACTTCCCGGCGGTGCCGGAGGTGCAGGCGCGCCTGTTCGCCGGCGGTGAACCGCTGGGCGGCCGTCCCGACCGGGTGGAGGAGTACGCCACGGCCACGTTGGGTCTGGAGACGGGGGCGGCGGTCAACCTCGCCTGTTCCTGGCGCCTGCAGGCCGGCTGCGACGCCGTCATCACCGCCGCCTTCTATGGCACCGAGGGCGGGGCGGCGCTGCGCAACGTCAACGGTTCCTTCTACGATTTCGTGGCCGAGCGTTTCCGCGGCACGGCGCGGGAGGCGCTGGCCCAGCCGCCCGACGATTGGGGTGGGCGTGCCGCTGCCGACTGGGCCCGGCGCCTCGCCGAAGGCCAGCGCTTCGACCCGGCCACGGAACGGCTGGTGGACGTGGCCGCCGTGCTCGACCGTCTGTACGGACGGTGAGGTAACTTGAAGAAGGGCGGCGGGAATCATCCCGCCGCCCCGATTGAGCCCCCCCGTCTGTACGGAGGGTCTTAGTCGAAGGACTTCCGCAGGGTCATGAACACCGTGCGGCCCTGGGCATCGATCTGGCTGACGAAGCCGGCGCTGCCGATACGGCTCGCATCCCAGCTTGCCGCATCCGGATCTTCGTTGAAGATGTTGGACACACCGGCCGTCACGCTCCAGGTGTCCTGCTCATACTGAACGGAGAAGCGGTGATAGAACCGTTCCTCGATCTTCAGATCCAGCAGGCTCGTCTTCGGGTTGGTGTTGCGACCGGTCTGGAAGCGATAGTTTTTCTGCATGGAATAGAAATTCGTCCGCCAGAAGAAGCTCCAATCATCCTTCTTGAACTGGAGATCCATCTCTGAAACCCAGCGTGGATCACTCCAGGTCCCATTGAAGTTATCAGTCTCACCTCCGAACAGATTGATATAGTCGTCCGTCGTCACCGTCGTCCGATTGTCGACTGTGACGGTGCCGAAATCGAACTCGTGACTATACCGCACGGTGATGTCGAAGCCCTGCGTGAACTGGTTGTTGATGTTGAAATAGCTATCGTTGATCTGCTCGATGGCGCCGCCCTGACCCGTCGACGGATTGTAGGCGGTGCGGGGCGTGATGAAATCGCAATACCCGCCGGGCTTGCGGAAATCGGCGCTGCCATAGCAGAGGTTGAGAAGGCTCTGCGCGCCGATACGGCCGACTTCACCCTTGACCTTGATCCGGAAGAAGTCGACCGCGATGTTGAGGTCGGCGAATTCCGGAGTCAGAACCACACCCATGGAGAAATTGTTGGAAGTCTCCGCCGTCAGGCGTCCGTCATTGTTGCCATAGGTGATGACTTGCGGCGTCGAGGGGAAGTTCTGCCAGTCGGTGGGAAGCCCGTCAGCGGCGCAGTTCTTGTAGATATTGCTTTCCGGGTCCTTCTCGCCGTAGCTGCGGCAGGGGTCGGCGGCGCTGGTGAAACCGGTCTGGCCGCCCAGGAAAAGTTCGTACAGGGCCGGCGCCCGGAACGAGGTGCCATAGGAGGAGCGGACGCGCAGCCAAGGGCTGACCGTCCAGTTGGCGCCGGCCTTGTAGGTGGTATCGTCGTATCCCGTCTTTTTATACGAGGTGTAGCGGGCGGACCCGTTCAGCGTCAGCTCCTCGATCAGCGGCAGCTTGGCCAGGACCGGCACTTCCAGCTCGCCGAAGACTTCCCGGACGCTTTCCGATCCCTTGGTCGCGTCGGAGGTGGAAAAGCCATACACATTGCGGGCACGGCTGTTGGCACCCGGCTTGTCGTCGATCTCGTCCCAGCGCAGCTCAAATCCCGCCGCTGCGGCGACCGGGCCGGCCGGCAGCTGGAACAGATCGCCATTGATCGAGCCGTTGACGAGGTGCGAGGTGTAGGTTGTCTTCCCTTTCTCCTCAGTCCACACATAGGCACTCTGCTCCGGCGTGAAGATGCCGTTGATCAGCAGCTTCGGATCGAAGACATTCAACGCCACGCAGCCCGCCGCCCGTGCCGCGGCGTCGGCGCAGATGGGCTTGCCGGCACCGTCAAGCGTGATATCGAGCGCATTTGCCACGCGGTCGGCCAGGAGCCGGTTGCCCTTGTAGGTCGCATCCGAGCGGCCGAACTGATAGAAGACATCCCAGTTCCAGCCGGCCAGGAACGTTTCCTTGAAGTCACCACGCAGGCCGCCGACGGCGCGATAATAGTTGACCTCCTGCTTGTCATGGTAGAGCAGGGGGGCGATGGGAACGGCATAGGCGTCCTCATCGGCCAGGATGTCATCCGGCAAGGCCAGCAGCGGGTTCAGAGGATTGTCTGGGCCGATGGTCGGGAAGAACTGGCCCGCGAATTTCTGATCCGACTCGCGCCGGTTGAACAGGAATTCACCATAGGCTTCTATCCCGCCCAGCAGATCAAGGTCACGATTGCCGAAGGCGGTGAAAGTATAGGTGCGGTTCGGAGACTGGATGTAGCTGTCCAATTCCTGCTGCGGCAGGTAGGGACGGTAATCCGGCCCATTGGGCCGCAGCACACTTCCCGACACCGGCAGGGACGGATTGCTGGCATAGGGCAGGCTCTTGTAGCCGGGGATCAGTCCACCGGTGGCCGTCGCGTCCGGCTGGATGTAGACATACCCGTTCAGCGCATAGGGCAGGTCGGGACGGGTCGTGCGGTCCGGTATCGCGATGGGAGTCTGCACCACGCCATAGATGGTCCCGCCACCATAGCATTTGAAATTGCCGGTGGCCGGGTCGATGCGGTCGACGCGGGCGCCGGTGTTGGGATCGGTATAGAATTGCGGTCCGCACTTGGCCCAGTCGCGGTCCTTGATCCGGATGGCCTGCTGGTCCTGGATCTGGCCGGCCAGCATGAAACTGCCCTTGTCGTCGGTCTGACCATAGGCGAAATCCGCCGAGTAAGTCTCCCCATGGCCTTCCGTGGGCATCTCCACGGTGGCGCCGGTCTCCAGGCCATTGAGATCGGTGCGGATGATGGCGTTCACCACGCCGGCCACGGCATCGGACCCGTACACCGACGAGGCGCCGTCCTTCAGGATCTCATACCGCTGCACAATGTTGTCCGGCAGGACGTTGAGATCCACGCCCGCGCCGACGGTGCCGCCCGCCCCCGCGGGCGCCAGACGGCGCCCGTTCAGCAGCACCAGGGTGCGGTTTGCCCCCAGGCCGCGCAGCGACACGGACTTGATGCCGGGGCCGCCATCGGTGACGAAGCCCGAGAACAGGCCATTGATCTGCTGCGAGCCGCCGGCGATTGTTGAGCTCTGCAGGATATCCGCCGCAGAAACCAGACCCGCCTGCGTCGAGGTCTCTTTGGTGATGACCTGAATCGGAGAGGTTGTGTTGAAGTCGGTTCTCTTCAGCCTCGACCCGGTTACCACGACCTCCTGGAGCTCATTCTTCTGAGTCTCCTCTGTCTGTTCACCCTGATCTTGCGTCGGCTGCTGCGCCAATGCTGAAAGGGAGACCGTGGAAGATATAAGGGCAAAAGTTGCAAGAATAGTAGATCCTTTCAGCCGTCCCCGGCCGATCCTATGTGCCATCGTCAACCCCGTTCCATAATTTTTTCGTTCTTACCCGAATGGGTGTTGCGATGAGATCCTAAAGTGGCAATCATTGTAAACAATGTTGCGCGCATGAGGGTGGAAAACACCAAAAAACTGTTGCGTCCGTGCATCACCTCATCGGCGGGAAGCATGAGGCTCATGTGTCCCAGGATTGTTGCCAGGGAAAGTCGGGGGAGAGCGAATTGAATATGAATATCTCCATATCGGGCATATGCCGCACTCTTTTGGTGTCAGCTGTCCTGTTCAGTACTGGTGTTCCTATAAATGCAATTGCTGGGCAAATACCAGTGTCCATCTTATCTAAAGAGCCGCTTATTCAGTCTCCATCCGTGTCTCCAGATGGAAAGCATGTGGCGGCTATTACGTCATCGTCTGACGGCGCGCTGTCAATATCAGTATGGTCGACTGACAATCTTGATAAGGCGCCTGTTGTCTTTGGTATGGATGCGACGGCACAGCGCGCCAATGTCCGCTTCATTTCCGTAAGTTGGGTTGCCAATGATCGTCTTCTTGTCGTGGCCAATCAGCCTTTGACGACAGGATCCGGCATGGAGGGGAGGAGCTTCACGTATTTGGCCCGCTTCGTCGGGTTGGACGGCAAGGACTGGATCGAGCCCATGCGCCGCCAGGGGACAAAGGGCGTGCTGGAGCAGTTTGCCGGCAAGTTCCTGCGGGTCGAGGTCATGGACCCGCTCCCGGCCGAGCCTGATCATGTGCTGTTGCGCTATTCTGATCCACTGCGCGGGACAGCCGATGTCTACAAGGTCAATGTCCGCACGGGCGCCGGTGAGCGTTTCGCCCGCGCCGGCGAGGATGAGAGCTATATCGGGATCACGGATCGGGAAGGGCGCCTTCGTGCCAAGTCTTCAGCCCGCTTCGAGGGGGGCGATTGGGTCGTCCATTATGAGATCTTCGATCCCGCTTCCGGCAATTGGGAGGACCAGCCGGCGCTGTCCTATCCCGTGAAGTCGCGCAGAAATGTCGATATTATCGGCTTCGATCCTGAGCTGCCGGATATCCTGCTGATCAAGGACAATAGCGGCAGCGATCTGGCAGCCATCAAGGGCTATGACGTCAAAAAGAAGGCATTTGTCGAGGTTCTGTTCCAGCATCCGAAATTCGAAGCCACGGGCGTTCGTCTTGCTCGCGAGGGCGGCAAGGGGATACCGAAATCCATTGCAGGCTTCACCTATGACGGGGCCAGCGAAGAAGTCTACTGGATCGATCCATATTGGAAATCCATTCAGGATGGGCTGAAATCCCAATTTCCCAACGACAATATCAACATCCTCAATCTGCGGCGTGATCTGTCGTTCAAGCTGATCGAGGTTTCCTCTTCACGGCATCCGCCTTCATATTATCTCCTGAAGAACGATCAGGAATTGATCAAGCTCGGCGACAGCAGGCCGGAGATCAATCCGGCGGATCTGGAACCGACAAAGCTGGTTTATTACAAGGCCCGCGACGGGCTGGAGATTCCCGCCCTGCTGACTCTGCCGAAAGGGTTCAGGCCTGGGACATCAACACCGGTACCGGCTGTGATCATGCCCCATGGCGGCCCCTGGGCGCGGGATAATGCGGACTGGGACCCGGCGGGTTGGACTCAGTTCCTGGCGAGCCGCGGTTATGCCGTCCTGCAACCCCAGTACCGCGGATCGCAGGGCTGGGGCGACAAGCTTTGGAAGGCCGGTGACGAGCAATGGGGCCTGAAGATGCAGGACGACAAGGATGATGGTGCCCAGTGGCTGGTCGCGCAGGGGATCGCCGATTCAAAACGGATGGCCATCTTCGGCTATTCCTATGGCGGGTTCGCAGCCATGACGGCGGCCACCCGTCCCAACAGCCCCTATCGCTGCGCCATCGCCGGTGCCGGTGTCTCCAACCTGTCGCGCATCCAGAATTCCTGGGGTGAGAACCGCATCCAGCGCCAGTTGCAGGGATGGACGGTGAAGGGGACGGACGCCATGTCGAATGTGGACAAGGCCAATATCCCGATCCTGATCTATCACGGGGATCGCGACCAGACCGTGCCGATCGTCCATGCGCGGGAACTGGTCGCCGCCCTGCGTTCCCGCGGGAAGGCTGTCACCTATTTCGAAGTCGAAGACATGCCTCATAGCCTGCCCTGGTGGCCGGCTTGGCAGGAGAAGACCCTCACCGCCATCGAAGCCTTCTTGGCCAAGGATTGCGGGTTCGCAAAATCCTGATCCGGCAAGGCGGCTCCCGCCGTTGAGCCGCCTTGTTCCCGTTCATGCCCCGGGCTTCGCCGGCTCCTTATGGCCGCCGAAGCCCTCGCGCATGGCCGACAGCACCTTGTCGGCAAAGCCATGGTCCTGGCGCGAGCGGAAGCGGGCGTAGAGGGCGGCGGTGAGGACGGGTGCGGGAACGGCGGCGTCCACGGCGGCATTGACGGTCCAGCGGCCCTCGCCGGAATCCTGGACATAGCCGCTGTGGCCGGACAGGTCGCCGTCGCGGGCCAGCGCGGCGGCGGTCAGATCCAGCAGCCAGGAGGAGATGACGCTGCCGCGGCGCCAGACCTCGGCCAGGTCGGCCACGTCAAAAGCGAAGGGCGGACTCTCGCCGCCGGCGCCTGCCTGCAGCAGCGGGCCTCCCTGGCGCAACAGTTCGAAGCCCTCGGCATAGGCCTGCATCAGCCCGTATTCGATGCCGTTATGCACCATCTTGGCGAAATGGCCGGCACCGACCGGGCCGGCATGGATGTAGCCCTGCTCCACCCTGGGGTCGCGTCCCTCCCGCTCCGCTGTGCGGGGGATGTCGCCCAGGCCGGGGGCCAGGGCGGCGAAGATGGGGTCGAGGCGGTCCACGATGGCGCGGTCGCCGCCGATCATCAGGCAATAGCCCCGCTCCAGGCCCCAGACGCCGCCGGAGGTGCCGACATCGACGAGGTGCAGGCCCTGGGCCGCCAGCAGTGCGGCGCGGCGCAGATCGTCCTTATAGAGGGTGTTGCCGCCATCGATGATGGTATCGCCCGGGCTCAGCAGCCCGGCCAGGGTCAGCATGGCCTGTTCCGTCACCGCGCCGGCGGGCAGCATCAGCCACACGGTGCGCGGCGGCGCCAGCCGCGCCGCCAGATCCTCCAGGTCGGATGCGCCGACGGCCCCTTCGGCCGCCAGGGCGGCCACGGTCTGCGGGGTGCGGTCGAACACGACACAGTCATGGCCTGCCCGCAGCAGGCGGCGGGCGATGTTGCCCCCCATGCGGCCCAGCCCGACGATTCCGATCTGCATGCCGGCTTCTCCCTACGGCGTTCGGACAGGGCGGCGGGACAGACCCCGCCGCCACAGATCCCGGCAGGCTAGCACGGGCATCGCCGTCGCCCCAGCGGCGCCAAGGGTCACACCCCCGGATCGGTCGCCAGATCAGGCGCCGGATCAGACCTGGACCGACAGACCGTCGGCCACGGCCACCCGGTAGGCCCGCCAGGCCGGCACGGCGCCGATCAGGGCGGCAGCCAGGGTCACGCCGCCGATCACGGCCAGATCGAACAGGCCGGGGCCGGGTGTCAGCAGGGCCAGACCCGCCAGCGCTTCCAGCGCCGAACCGCCGGCCAACAGGCCCAGATGCAGGGCTGTCACGCCCAGGGTGCTGCCGACCAGGGCCAGCAGGGTGGATTCGCTGACCAGCAGGGCGAACACATGCCAGGGTCGGGCGCCGATGGCGCGCAGCACCGCCATTTCCCGCCGCCGCTCGTTGAGGCTGGTCAACATGCTGATGAGGATGCCCAGCAGCCCGACCCCGACCACGAACACGGCCACCGCTGTCAGCGCCTGTTCGGCCACGCCCAGCACCGACCAGAGCTGGCTCAGCGCCACCCCCGGGATGATGGCCAGCAACGGCTCCTCGGCATAGGTGTTGACGGCGCGCTGCACCCGCAGGGCCGCTGCCCGCGTCTTCAGCCCCACCAGGAAGGCGGTGATCTGCTTGGGTTGCAGCTCCATATGCCGCAGATCGTCCACGGACGGGCTGGTGCTGGTGGACAGCCGGGTGCCCGTCTCCCAGCCCACATGGATGGCTTCGATGGCGGGCAGGCTGACATGCACCGTGCGGTCCACCGGCGTGCCGGTGGGGGCCAGGATGCCGGACACACGGAATGGGCGGTCGGAATGCTCGGCGAAGCTGACACTGCCGATGCCGTGGGACAGAACGATCTCCTGTCCCACCGTATAGCCCAGGGTGCGGGCGACCTCTGCGCCGATGACGGCGTCGAACAGGTCGGCGAAGGGCTTGCCTTCGGCCAGGGTCAGGGACTTGCCGTCGCCATAGCGGTAATGGGTGAAATAGTCGGTGGTGGTGCCCAGCACGCGGAAGCCGCGATGGCTGTCGCCCAGCGACAGCGGCACGGTCCAGGCCACGTCGGGCCGGCCGGCCACAGCCTGGTAGCTGGGCCAGGTGATGTTGTTGGTGGCGTCGCCCACCCGGAACACGGCATAGAGCAGCAGGTTCAGCTGGCCGCTGCGGGCACCGACGATGAGGTCGGTGCCGGTGATGGTGCGCTCGAAGCTGGCCCGCGCCCCCTGGCGCAGGCTTTCCACCCCCACCAGCAGGGCAACGCTGAGCCCCACCGACAGCAGGGTCAGCAGGGCGGTGGCGCGGCGGTTCCACAGGCTGCGCAGGGCAAGGGGCAACAGGGTCATGGTGTCTCTCCCGCCACCGGCATGCCGGCTGGTAGCCCCGTGGCCGGGGCGGCGGCACGGTTCAGCGCCCGGATATCGGCGCTGCGGTCAAAATGCCCGGCCAGCCCCAGATCATGGCTGACGAACAGCAGGCTGGCGCCGCTGCGCCCGACCTCGCCCAGCAGCAGATCGAGAAAGGCATCGCGGGCGTCGCTGTCCAGGGCCGAGGTGGGTTCGTCAGCGACGATCAGGGCCGGATCGCCGATCAGGGCGCGGGCCATGGCCACACGTTGCTGCTGGCCGACGCTCAAGGCCCGCACCGGCGCTTCGGCCAGCCTTGGATCGTGCAGGCCCAGCCGCTGCAGCAGCCGCCGCGCCTCCGCCTCCGGGCTGCCGCCGGCCGCCACCGCCCGGCGCCGGCGCTCGGCGGAGAAACGGCAGGGCAGGGTGACATTGGCCAAGACCGACAGATAGGGCAGCAGATTGAACATCTGGAACACCACGCCCATCTCGGCCGCGCGCAGGGCATCGCGCCCGGCGCCGGACAGCGTGGCCAGGTCCCGGCCCAGCACGGTGATGCGCCCGGCCTGGGGCGGCAGCACGCCGCAGACCAGCCCGAGCAGGGTGCTTTTGCCGCTGCCGCTGGGACCGCGCAGGAACAGGCGCTCCCCGCGGTCGAGGCTAAGGGCCGGGATATCGAGCAGCACGGGGCCGCCCTTCCAGGCGAAGCGCAGCTCCGCCAGATCCAGGACGCGATCGGTCATGATCCGTCACTTCTTCCGGTAATAGGGCTCCAGCCCCTCAAGGGCCAGGGTATAGGCGGCCGAGCCGATGTCGCTGTCCATGCGCTGGGTCGTCAGTTTGCCCTGGACCCAGACCGGGTCCATGTTGGTCGGCAGCGACACCGGCTTGTCCGAACGGATGTACAGCACCTGGTTTGGTGGCGGCGGCGGGGAATGGATGCAGGCGCCGAAATAGGGCACCAGCAGGAACTCCTTGGTGGTGCCGCCGCCCCCCATGTCCAGCGGCACGGGGAAGCCGGGAATACGGATCTGCTTGCCATCCAGATCCTGCACCACGTTGAAGGTGCCAATCTGTTCCATGCTGTCGCCGGGGCTGCCCTCCATCACCATGCCCTTGCCGCCCAGACTGGCCATGTAATTGTCGTAGGCCTGCTGCAGCCGCTCCTCCTCGCCGGGGGGCATCAGATCCTCCCAGGCCAGGGTACGGACCGCGCTGTCCGCTGCCTGGGCCGCCTGTTGCAGCGGCGGCAGTTGCAGGGCCGACACGGCCAGGACGGCCAGAAGCCCGGTCCGGGCCAGAAATTGCGTCATCTCTCTTACGCTCCGTCTTCCGCATCCGTGGTCCGCAAGGGCGGCGCGGCCGGCTCAACGCCAGCTGAGGGTCGGCCGCTCGGGCGTCAGACTATCGGCTTTCTGTGTTCGGTCGGAGAGGAAAGCGACCTTCACCGTGCGCAGCCGCGTGAAGGTGCGGAAAGCAGTGACGGTGACATCGGTAAGAGCCGCCGGCTCCTTGCAGGTCAGGCTGTGGCTGAGATGGATATTGGCGTGGTCATGATGATGCTCATGATCGCCGTCATCATGATCATGGGCTTCGTCATGGTCGGGGGCTGCGGCGGTCTTGTCCGGCGGTCCGGTGAAGCCCGGCGGCAGATCGATGTCCGGTGTCGTCGTGACAGTGCAACCGGCTTTGGCCGGGATCTGGATCAGTGCGCCGGGATCGCGCAACTGGGCCAGGGCGGCCTCAAGCTGCTCCGTCTGGACTTTGGTTTCCGGCGGGTGCTCGAAGCCGAGGATGCTGTCCAGCGGGCTTTCAAACTCCACGGTCAGGGTCTGGCCATCCAGGGCTAGGGCCAGATCGGCGACGCCATGGACATGGGCGCCGGCCTGGCGATGCTCTCCCTCATGGGCGGCGGCGGGAAGCGCCAGCAGGCCGGAAACGACCAGGGGGGCGGACAGGGCGGCAAACAGGGATGGCCGCATCGGCTCACCTCGCAATGACAGAATTACGTTATAAAGTAACATTCATCTGCGTGCCTGTCATGGCAAAAGTCGGCCCTGCCCAGCCCCGGCGGTGCTGTGTCGGGTGAATGGTTCCGCTGTCGGATGATATCGCTATCATTTATCGGAGATGGCCACGCCGCGGACATCATACGTCTCCGCCTGCGGTGCTGTGCCCTCCCGCGTCCCTCTGGTACAGAGTCGCGAGAGCAGATGTGGGCATTTTCAAGCATAATCAATTATATGCGCATGCGCTGAAGCGTAGGGCAGCGGATGGGGCAGATGATGGGTGATACGGAAGGGCTATCCTTCCCCCTCATCCGCCGCCATGCGTCCTTCCGCCACACTTCTTCTCTAACCGCATAAAAATAAACAGGAATCGATCATTTTCAGCGCGGGGATCCATTCTGTGCCTCGCGGGGCGGCTGTGCGCTGACAGAAATCCCCTTTGACAGGACATGATAGCGCTATCAGTATTCGTGACAGCGCTAGCATGGCGGGGCCCCAAGACCCGCCGGCCAGTGCATAAAACGATGAAAATCACCATGCCCACCGGAAACGGCTTGCCTTCGGCGGGGCTGGTGTCATCAAGGGAGCAGTCACCATGTCCCTCGCAACGCGTGCCCCCGAGACAGCAAGTATGGCGCCAGCGGCCAAGCCGACTCACGTCCGCTACTTGATTGTGTTGATGCTGTTCATTCTCACGGCCGTGAACTATGCGGACCGTGCCACCCTGTCGATCGCCGGTCCGGCCGCATCGAAGGAACTGGGCCTGGATGCCGTGTCCATGGGATACGTCTTCTCGGCTTTCGGCTGGGCCTATGTGCTGGCCCAGATCCCCGGGGGGTGGCTGCTCGACCGCTTCGGGTCGAAGAAGATCTACTTCTTCAGCCTCATCACCTGGTCGTTCTTCACCATGTGCCAGGGCTTCGTCGGTTTCCTCGGCGCCGGGACGGCCATCATGGCCCTGTTCCTGCTGCGCTTCCTGGTCGGTCTGACCGAGGCGCCGTCCTTCCCCGCCAATTCCCGCGTCGTCGCCTCCTGGTTCCCGACGGCGGAGCGTGGGACGGCTGCGGCGATCTTCAACTCGGCCCAGTATTTCGCCACGGTGATCTTCTCGCCGCTGATGGCCTGGATCACGCACACCTATGGCTGGGAATACATGTTCGTGGTCATGGGTGTGCTCGGCATCGCCCTGGCCTTCGTGTGGATGCGGGTGCTGTACAGCCCGAAGGAACATCCGCTGATCAACAAGGCCGAGTTCGACCATATCGAGCAGGGCGGTGGTCTTGTCGACATGGATCAGGCCAAAAAGGGCGCCAAAGCCAGTGAAGGCCCGAAGCTGGGCTACCTGAAGCAGCTTCTCTCCAACCGCATGCTGCTGGGCGTCTATATCGGCCAGTACTGCATCACCACCCTGACCTACTTCTTCCTGACCTGGTTCCCGGTCTATCTGGTGCAGGGTCGCGGCATGTCGATCCTGAAGGCCGGCATCATCGCCTCCATCCCCGCCATCTGCGGTTTTGTCGGCGGCGTGCTGGGTGGTGTCATCTCCGACTGGCTGATCCGCAAGGGCTACAGCCTGAGCGTGGCCCGCAAGACCCCGATCGTGCTGGGCATGCTGATGTCGACCAGCATGATCGCCTGCAACTACGTTGATATCGAATGGCTGGTGGTGGCGGTCATGGCCCTGGCCTTCTTCGGCAAGGGCGTCGGTGCCCTGGGCTGGGCCGTGGTGGCCGATACGTCGCCGAAGGAGATCGGTGGCCTCAGCGGTGCCCTGTTCAACACCTTCGGCAACACCGCCGGCATCACCACCCCGATCATCATCGGTTACCTGGTCCAGGGGTCCGGTTCCTTCAACGGTGCCCTGATCTTCGTCGCCGCCAACGCCCTGGTCGCCATCCTCAGCTATCTGCTGATCGTCGGTGAGATCAAGCGCGTCGAGCTGAAGAAGATCTGACCTCCGACCCTCCCTTCTTTCCCATGTCCTAACCCGCAGGGTCGCCCGGCGACCCTGCGACGGGAGACAGACCATGAGCATCCAGACCTCCGCCCCGAAGATCACCGAGATGCGTGTCGTGCCGGTGGCCGGCCGCGACAGCATGCTGCTGAACCTCAGCGGCGCCCATGCCCCCTTCTTCACCCGCAACGTGGTGGTGATGAAGGACAGCGCCGGCCATGTGGGTGTCGGCGAGGTCCCCGGCGGCGAGAAGATCCGCCAGACCCTGGAGGACGCCCGCCCGCTGGTGGTCGGCCAGAGCATCGGCGCCTACAACAACATCCTGAACACGGCGCGCAAGGCCTTCGCCGACCGTGACTCCGGTGGCCGCGGCCTCCAGACCTTCGATCTGCGCATCGCCATCCATGCCGTGACCGCCCTGGAAGCCGCCCTGCTGGACCTGCTGGGTCAGTTCCTGGAGGTGCCGGTGGCGGCCCTGCTGGGCGAGGGCCAGCAGCGTGATGCCGTGGAGATGCTGGGCTATCTGTTCTACATCGGCGACCGCACCAGGACCGATCTGCCGTACCGCAGCGAGGCCGGTGCCAAGGACGAGTGGTTCCGCCTGCGGAACGAGGTCGCCCTGACGCCGGAGTCCGTCGTTCGTCTGGCCGAAGCCGCCCATGATCGCTATGGCTTCAACGATTTCAAGCTGAAGGGCGGCGTGCTGCCCGGCGAGCAGGAGATCGAGGCGGTGACGGCGCTGGCCAAGCGCTTCCCGCAGGCCCGCATCACCCTGGACCCCAATGGCGCCTGGTCGCTGGAGGAAGCCATCCGCCTGTGCAAGGGCAAGCAGGATGTCCTGGCCTATGCCGAGGATCCCTGCGGTGCCGAGCGCGGTTATTCCGGCCGCGAAGTGATGGCGGAATTCCGCCGCGCCACCGGCCTGCCAACCGCGACCAACATGATCGCCACCGACTGGCGCCAGATGGGCCACGCCATCCAGCTGCAGTCCGTCAGCATCCCGCTGGCCGATCCGCACTTCTGGACCATGCAGGGGTCGGTCCGGGTGGCGCAGATGTGCCATGAGTGGGGCCTGACCTGGGGGTCGCACTCCAACAACCACTTCGACATCTCGCTGGCCATGTTCACCCATGTGGCGGCCGCCGCCCCGGGCAAGATCACGGCCATCGACACCCACTGGATCTGGCAGGACGGCCAGCGCCTGACCAAGGAACCGCTGCAGATCAAGGGCGGCCTGGTCGCCGTGCCGGAGAAGCCCGGCCTGGGCATCGAGATCGACATGGCCGAGCTGGAGAAGGCCCATGCGCTCTACAAGGAGCACGGCCTGGGCGCCCGCGATGACGGCATCGCCATGCAGTTCCTGGTTCCCGGCTGGACGTTCGACAACAAGCGCCCCTGCCTGGTGCGCTGATCCTTAAGGACCGCGCGGGGGGCACTCCCGCCCCCGGCGCGGTCACGCCGGTCCCTTCGGTCCGGTCTCCATTTCCCGCTTATCCCTGGAAAGGAAACATCAATGAGCAAGGTTGGATTTATCGGACTGGGCATCATGGGGTCGCCGATGGCCCAGCATCTGCAGGCCGGTGGACATACCCTGTTCGTGAACACGGTCGGCCCGGTGCCGGAGGCCCTGGTGGCCGGCGGTGCCACCGTGTGCGCCACGGGCAAGGAGGTGGCCGAGAAGGCCGAGATCATCTTCATCATGGTGCCGGACACCCCGGACGTGGAGAAGGTGCTGTTCACCAAGGGCGGCGTGGCCGAGGGCCTGTCCGCGGGCAAGATCGTCGTCGATATGAGCTCGATCTCGCCGGTGGCGACCAAGGGCTTTGCCAAGCGCGTCAACGAACTGGGCTGCGAGTATCTGGACGCTCCGGTGTCGGGCGGCGAGGTGGGGGCCAAGGCGGCGTCGCTGACCATCATGGTCGGCGGGTCCGAGGCAGCCTTCGCCACGGTGAAGCCGCTGTTCGAGCTGATGGGCAAGAACATCACCCTGGTCGGCGGCAACGGCGACGGCCAGACCACCAAGGTGGCCAACCAGATCATCGTCGCCCTGACCATCGAGGCGGTGGGCGAAGCCCTGCTGCTGGCCGCCAAGGCCGGTGCCGATCCGGCCAAGGTCCGTCAGGCCCTGATGGGCGGCTTCGCCAACTCCCGCATCCTGGAGGTGCATGGCGAGCGCATGGTGAAGCGCACCTTCGATCCGGGCTTCCGCATCGAGCTGCACCAGAAGGATCTGAACCTGGCCCTGTCCACGGCCCGGCTGCTGGGTCTCAGCCTGCCGAACACCGCCACCTGCCAGGAGCTGTTCAACGCCTGTGCGGCCCATGGCGGCAAGCAGTGGGACCATTCCGGCATGGTGCGCGCGCTGGAAATCATGGCCAATTTCGAGATCGGCCAGAAGGCGTGAGCCGGCGTCGCTGAAGGAGACCTGTCATGACCATCGCTCCCCGGGACCTGCTGCGGCGCATGTTCGACGCCGCCGTCGCGGCGGCCCAGCCCGCCCGCTGCGTGCCCGTCAATCTGCCGCCACCGCCCAAGGGCCGGCTGGTGGTGATCGGGGCCGGCAAGGCGTCGGGGGCGATGGCCAAGGCGGTCGAGGACCATTGGCCGGGCGCCCTGTCCGGCCGGGTGGTGACCCGCTACGGCTACCGCGTTCCGTGCGAGCGGATCGAGGTGGTCGAGGCGGCCCACCCGGTGCCCGATGCCGCCGGGCTGGAAGCGGCCCGGCGCATCCAGGCGCTGGTGCAGGGGCTGACTGCCGATGATCTGGTGCTGTGCCTGATCTCCGGCGGCGGTTCCTCCCTGCTGCCGCTGCCGCTGGACGGCATCAGCCTGGAGGACAAGCAGGCGGTCAACCGCGCCCTGCTGAAGTCCGGCGCCACCATTTCCGAGATGAATTGCGTGCGGCGGCACCTGTCGGCCATCAAGGGCGGGCGGCTGGCCGCCGCCTGCCACCCGGCCCGGGTGCTGACGCTGCTGATTTCCGACGTGCCCGGCGACAACCCCATGGACATCGCCTCCGGCCCTACGGTCGGCGATCCCACGACCTGCGAGGACGCGCTGGCCATCATCCGCCGCTATGGCATCGAGGTGCCGGCGGTGGTGCGCGCGGTGCTGGAGAGCGGCCGCGGCGAGAGCGTGAAGCCCGACGATCCCCGCCTGGCCGGCTGCGAGACCCGGCTGATCGCCACGCCGCAGATGGCCCTGGAAGCTGCGGCCGCCGTGGCCGCCGCCGAAGGCGTGACGCCCTACATCCTGGGTGATGCCATCGAGGGCGAGGCGCGGGAGGTCGGCAAGGTCATGGCCGGCCTGACGCTGCAGGTGGCGCGCCGCGGCCAGCCCGTGGCCGCCCCGTGCGTGCTGCTGTCCGGCGGCGAGACCACGGTGACCGTGCGCGGCCAGGGCCGCGGCGGCCGCAATGTGGAATTCCTGCTGTCTCTGGCCGTGGCCCTGAACGGGGAGCCCGGTGTCCATGCCGTGGCCGGTGACACCGACGGTGTCGACGGTCTGGAGGAGATCGCCGGTGCCTTCCTGGCGCCCGATACGCTGGAGCGGGCCTGGACCGCGGGCATGCGGCCCAAGGACCGGCTGGCCGACAATGACGGGCACGGTTTCTTCGAGGCGTTGGGAGACAGTCTGGTCACGGGTCCGACCCTGACCAACGTCAACGACTTCCGCGCCATCCTGGTCACCGGGTCCTGAACGGGCCGGTGCCTTCCCATCCCGGCCCCTGAGCGGCCGATACTTCCGTGCGAGGATGCCATGGACCTTCCCAAGAACCACTTCAAAGCCGCCATCAGCGCCGGTCAGGTGCAGATCGGTCTGTGGTCGATCCTGTCCAGCCATGTGACCGTCGAGATCCTGGCCGGGGCCGGATTCGACTGGCTGGTGCTCGACACCGAGCACGCCCCCAACGAGCTGCCCATGGTCTACAGCCAGCTGCAGGCCGCCGCCGCCGGCGGCGATGTCAGCCCGGTGGTGCGCGTTCCCTGGAACGACATGGTCACGCTGAAGCGCTATCTGGATATCGGCGTGCAGTCCTTCCTGATCCCCTATGTGGAGACGGCGGAAGAGGCGGCGGCGGCCGTGTCCTACACCCGCTACCCGCCGCATGGCGTGCGCGGCTATTCCGCCGCCCCGCGCGCCTCGGGCTTCGGGCGTATCAAGAACTACCCGCTGCGCTGCGCGGAGGAGATTGCGGTGCTGGTCCAGGTCGAGACCCGCAAGGGCCTGGACAACATCGAGGCCATCGCCGCGGTCGAGGGTGTCACCGGCATCTTCATCGGCCCGGGCGACCTATCGGCGGCCCTGGGCCATGTGGGCAATCCCAAGCATCCCGCGGTACTGACGGCCATCGATGACGCCATCTGCCGCATCACCGCGGCCGGCAAGCCGGCGGGCATTCTGACGCCGGATGAGACCCTGGCCCGCCATTATATCGAGCTGGGCTGCAAGTTCGTGGCCGTCGGCTCCGACCTGGGCATCCTCGCCCGCACGGCCGAGCAGCTGGCCGCCAAGTTCAAGACCAGGGGCTGAAAAAGCGGGCGGCGGGGTGCCGCCGCCCGTTTCCCCGTACACCCACAGCCGACAAATCCCGTCGTGGAGGCAGGACCATGTCCGAGATGCCGCTCTATATCCGCGTCCATGAGGACGACAACGTCGCCATCGTCGTCAATGCGCTGGGGCTTCCGCCGGGGACGACCTTCGCCTGCGGCCTGACGCTGCGGGAGTTCGTGCCCCAGGGCCACAAGGTGGCACTGTGCGATCTCGCCGAAGGTGCGGCGATCATCCGTTACGGCCAGGTCATCGGCTATGCCGTGCGCGACATTTCCCAGGGCAGCTGGATCGAGGAATCGCTGGTGCGCCTGCCCACGGCCCCGGATCTGGACAGCCTGCCGCTGGCGACCGCCGTGCCGCCGCCCCTGCCGCCGCTGGAGGGCTACACCTTCGAGGGCTTCCGCAACCGTGACGGCAGCGTCGGCACCAAGAATCTGCTGGGCATCAGCATGAGCGTGCAATGCGTGGCCGGCGTGCTGGAGCATGCCGTGGACCGCATCCGCAAGGAACTGCTGCCGCGCTTCCCCAATGTGGACGACGTCATTGCGCTGGAGCATGTCTATGGCTGCGGCGTCGCCATCAACGCTCCGGCCGCCGTGGTGCCCATCCGCACTGTGCAGAACCTGGCGCGCAATCCGAACCTGGGCGGCGAGGTCATGGTGGTCGGCCTGGGCTGCGAGAAGCTGCAGCCCGAGCGACTGCTGCCGCCGGGGGCCGAGTCCGCCATCGTCACCCTGCAGGATGAGCGTCACCACGGGTTCGGCGACATGGTGTCCGCCATCCTGGAGATGGCGGAGAAGCGTCTGGTCGAACTGAACAAGCGCCAGCGCGAGACCTGCCCGGCTTCCGACCTGGTCGTGGGGTTGCAGTGCGGTGGCAGCGACGCCTTCTCCGGCGTGACCGCCAATCCGGCCCTGGGCTTTGCCGCCGACCTGCTGGTGCGGGCCGGGGCCACGGTGATGTTCTCGGAAGTCACCGAGGTGCGCGACGCCATCCATCTGCTGACCCCCCGCGCCGTCGACGAGGAGGTGGGGCGCGCCCTGGTGCGCGAGATGGACTGGTACGACCGCTATCTGGCCGGCGGCCAGACCGACCGCGCCGCCAACCCGTCGCCCGGCAACAAGAAGGGCGGTCTGGCCAATGTGGTGGAAAAGGCGTTGGGCTCCATCGCCAAGTCCGGCACCAGCCCCATCGTCGGCGTGCTGTCCCCGGGCGAGCGGGCCACGCAGAAAGGGCTGCTGTTCGCCGCCACCCCGGCCAGCGACTTCGTCTGCGGCACGCTGCAACTGGCCTCCGGCATCAATCTGGAGATCTTCACCACCGGCCGCGGCACGCCCTATGGCCTGTCCATGGTGCCGGTGATCAAGGTCGCCACCCGCACGGCCCTGGCCGAGCGCTGGCATGACCTGATCGATGTGGATGCCGGCCGTATCGCCACCGGCCAGGCCACCATCGAGCAGATCGGCTGGGAGCTGTTCCACCTGATGCTGGACGTGGCCAGCGGCCGCAAGAAGACCTGGGCTGATCATTGGGGCCTGCACAATGCGCTGGCCCTGTTCAATCCGGCGCCGGTGACGTGATCCGGCCGGGCGGCGGGCACAGATCGGTCCGCCGCCCGGTCTTCCCAAGGGCCGGGTCACCGCCCCGCACCCTTGGGTGTATGTCTGCGTTTCCACCGACGCAGGCGCAGGCAAGGGGCCGGCCGCCGCCGGCCCCTTGCTTATGTCCGGAGCTATGCCGAGGACGATCCGGATCCTGTGGCCGGGACAGGCATCGCAAGACCGCTGGCGCGACATAATGCACCAGCCGTCGATGGTCCATTCCGATTTGATGATGTTAGCGCTAACATAAATTCCGAAACAGCCTGGGGCCGGACCCCGTTTCCGGCGGGCTTGGCCATCCGACCGCAGCGGGATTTCCCGACCGAGTCGGATTGTCCGGCATGATGGCTTTGGAAAGGGATCGCGCCATGGATATGTCGTCCGTCACCCCGGCCCCGTTGGCTTATGCCGCATCCGTCCGCCCGGCGGACATCGTGGTCGACACGCTGGATGCCCGCCTGTCCCGTCTGGAGATGGCGGCCGATTGCCTGCGCGCCGATATCCTGCTGGGGGCGCTGGTCAATCCCGACGGGTTGAAGACCTGCATCGACATGCAGAGCTTCGGGCATGAGGCCGTAGGCCTGTTCAAAGAGGTGGTGCAGCAGACCAAGGCCGCCGCCAGCCGGAGCGAGGCAGAGATCGACGCCCAGCTCCGTCGCATTGAAACCGCCTACGAGGCCGTGCATGCGGCCTTGAAGATCGTTGCCGGCCTGGTGCTGGACGACCGCGACGTTGCCGGCCATTCCTGAGGGCGCCTGGGGCTCCGCCGCCCCGCCGGGCATGGCCCGAGGCAGACACTCGGGCTGTTTGATCAGGTGCTTTCGCGCTCGACGATCTCGAAGCCCACATCCACGACCTGTTGCACCGGCTCGCCATTGAAGCGGGCCAGCATGGCCTCGGCGGCGCGCTGGCCGATGCCGCGGCGGTCGATGCGCACGGTGGACAGGGCCGGGATGGTGTAGGGCGCATATTCCAGATCGCCGAAGCCCATGACCGCCATGTCCCGCGGGACGGACAGGCCGCGGGCGCGGGCCTCCGTCAGCACGCCGTGGGCCAGAACGTCGGAACTGCAGACGATCGCGTCCGGCCGCTCGGTCATCGACAGCAGTTCGATCAGCCCGTCGCGGCCACGTTTCAGCGATGTCGGGGTGCCGGCGATGGCCGTCGGCACATCGGTGATGCCGTAGGGGGCCAGCGCTTCGATAAAGGTGCGGCGGCGCAGCAGGGCGCGGGTGTCGTCGGCACAGACCATGCCGAAACGGCGATAGCCCTTGGCCCAGAGATACTCGGCCACGGTGCGGCCCACCTTTTCATGGGAGAAGCCCACGACCATGTCGATGGGAGTCGGCGTCAGGTCCCAGGTCTCGACCACGGGGATCTTGGCGGCCAGCAGGCGCTGGCGCGTCTGGGTGGAGTGGGTGATACCGGTCAGGAACACGGCATCCGGGCGCCGGCTCAGTACGGCGCCGATCAATTGCTCCTCACTGGCCGTCGGAAAACCCGACAGGCCCAGCAGCACCTGGTACCCCGCTGCCCTTAACCGCTCCGTCAGCGTTTCGATGCCTTCGGCGAACATGGAGTTGGCAATGGTGGGCACGATGGCGGCCACAAGCCGGCTCTTGCGCGAGGCCAGACCGCCGGCCAGCAGGTTCGGCACATAGCCTGTGCGGGCGATGACCGAGCGGACATAGTCCAGTGTCTCCTGAGTCACCAGCTCCGGCCGGTTCAGCACGCGCGACACCGTGATGGGTGACACGCCGGCCAGCTTGGCCACATCCTCCAGCGTGACGCTGCCGGACGAACGCCGGGACGTCCGGCCGCCTTCAGGTCCCTTGGTGCTCTGGCCGTCGGCCGCGGATTTCTGCTTGGCAGGGGGGGACTTGGTTCTGGACAAGACGAACGGCCTACATGCAGGGGGACAGAAAGCGCCAACTATAGCCTGTTCCAACAGACTACGGTCCGGCTTTACCATTCAAGCCCTATCTCGCCCCCGTCCGCGGCAAATTGGCGCCTTGTTCCGATCGATGATAGCGTTATCATTCGACCCATTCAAGGCACCCCTCCGGTGCTGCACGATCATCCGGTCGCGCCTGACCGATCACCGGCCGTTCTGCCCCGCCTGTGGAAGATCGGGGCTGCCGGGACGGGACGGGCCGATCCGCCCCCGGCCGAGAGCCTTCTCCTGGCCACACCTCATCCCCGCCTTCTGGAGTAGCCGGCCATGGCCATCACTGTGAAGTTCCCCCCGCGGCGACGCAAAACCAAGATCATCGGCACGCTGGGCCCGTCCAGCTCGTCCCTGGAGCAGATCCGTGCCTTGGTCAACGCCGGCCTGGATGTGGTCCGCCTCAACTTCAGCCATGGCAGCCACGAGGATCACGGTGCCCGTGTGCGCGCCGTGCGGCAGGTGGAGAAGGAGACCGGCCGCCCCATCGCCATCCTGGCCGATCTCCAGGGGCCGAAGCTGCGGCTGGGGACCTTCGCCGCCGGCCCGGTCGATCTGACCGCCGGCCAGCGTTTCCGTCTGGACCTGTCGAGCGAGCCCGGCGACGCCACGCGTGTCGGCATGCCCCATCCGGAGATCTTTGCCGCCCTGACCCCTGGGGCCGAACTGCTGCTGGATGACGGCAAGGTGCGGCTGCGGGTGGAACACTGTGGCGCCGACCATGCCGAGACCGTGGTGGTCAGCGGCACCCGCCTGTCGGACCGCAAGGGCGTCAATGTGCCCACCGTGGTGCTGCCGCTGTCGCCGCTGACGGAGAAGGACCGCCGCGATCTGACCTTTGCGCTCAGCCAGGGCGTGGACTGGGTGGCCCTGTCCTTCGTCCAGCGGCCCGAGGACGTGGCCGAGGCAAGGCGGCTGATCGCCGGCCGGGCGGTGCTGCTGTCGAAGCTGGAAAAGCCGCAGGCTATCGAGCATCTCCATGAGATCATCGAGCTGTCCGACGGCGTCATGGTGGCCCGCGGTGACCTCGGCGTGGAGATGCCGCCGGAGGATGTGCCCTCCATCCAGAAGCGCATCGTGCGCGAGGCGCGGCTGGCGGGAAAGCCCGTGATCGTCGCCACGCAGATGCTGGAGAGCATGATCACCGCCCCGGCGCCCACCCGGGCCGAGGCGTCCGACGTGGCCACCGCCGTGTTCGACGGGGCCGATGCCGTGATGCTGTCCGCGGAATCCGCCTCCGGCGCCTATCCGGTGGAGGCGGTGTCGATGATGGATCGCATCGCCTGCCGCGTGGAGCAGGACCCGATGTACCGCACCATCATGGATGCCCAGCATCCCGGTCCGCAGGAAACCACCTCCGACGCCATCACCGCCGCCGCCAGCCAGGTGGCGCGCACCATCCGGGCCGCAGCCATCGTCACCTACACCACCTCGGGCCTGACCACCCTGCGTGCCGCCCGCGAACGGCCGGATGTGCCCATCCTCTGCCTGACCTCGCGCATCGAGACGGCCCGCTGGCTGCAACTGGCCTATGGCGTCCATGCCGTGCATACCGAGGATGTGGAGACCTTCGCCGAGATGGTGCAGAAGGCCGTGACCCTGGCCTATACCCAGGGACTGGCGGATGAGGGGCAACGGGTGGTGATCACCGCCGGCGTTCCTTTCGGCATCGCCGGCAACACCAACATCCTGCGCATCGGCTGGGTCGAGCGTCCCGCCGTTGGCAACCGCAGCTGTCCCCCGGCAGAGGAGCGTTGCGTGTGACGATCCGGGGGAAGGGGGCTGCCCCTTCCCCAAGGCCCTGCGCATCCCGGATGCGCAGCCCCGATGCGCAGGGCGCGCCTACCCTGCGCCTTTGCATACAATTGCGGTAACAGGATTTCATGCTATGTGAGGCGCATGACGAACGAGGACGGGCATGAGCGCTTCTGATGTGAAGGATCTGGCGCCGCGGAAGCGGGCGCGCCGGGCAACCCAGCGGTTGACCATGGCCGATGTGGCCAAGGCAGCCGGCGTTTCGGCCAGCACCGTGTCGCTTTATTTCCGGCGGCCCGAGGCCGTGTCGCCGCATCTGGCCGAGCGGGTCAAGACCGTCATCGATGAGATGGGCTACGTTCCCAACCTTATGGCCGGCAGTCTGGCCGCCGCCAAGAGCCGCACGGTGGCCGTGATCCTGCCGTCGATTGTCAATTCCTTCTATGCCGAGACCTACAACACGCTGCAGCGGCTGTTCTCCGCCTCCAACTACCAGACGCTGCTGGGTGTCAGTGAATTCAGCCCGGACTCCGAGGAAAAGCTGATCCGGGCCTTCCTGGCATGGTCGCCGGCGGCCATGGTGGTGACCGGCCTGCAACATACGCCGCAGGCCAAAGCCATGCTGGCTTCCTCGGGCATTCCCATCATCGAGATGTGGGACATGCCCACGCCGGAGAACGAGGCGGTGGACACCAGCGTCGGCTTCTCCCATTTCGAGGTCGGGCGGCAACAGGCCAGCCATCTCTATGACCAGGGCTGCCGCAAGATCGCCTATATCGGCGCCGCCGTGCATCTCGACATGCGGGTGCGTAGCCGGGCCGACGGCTATGAGGACGAGGTGGAGCGGCGCGGGCTGCATCAGCCGGTGGCGCTGACGGCGCCGGACGCGGCCTCCACCCCGGTGGGCTGCTGGCTGTTCGACGAGGTGCTGACGGCGCATCCGGACATCGACGGCATCGTCTGCTCCAACGATACGCTGGCGCTGGGCGTGCTGTTCGAGGCCAAACGGCGCAACATCCGTGTGCCCGAGGATCTTACCGTCATCGGCTTCGGCGATCTGACCTTCAGCAATTCCTGCCTGCCGCCCCTGACCACGGTGCGGCCACCGCAACAGGAGATCGGCCGGCTGGCCGCCACCCATATCCTGGCCCGTCTGGCCGGCGCCAGCCTCCAGCCCAGCCATTACAACCTGGACTGCCAGGTGATCGTGCGGGACAGCACCCAGGGGCCGCGTCACCCGGCGTGACCCCGCCCGACCGGTGCAGACACGCGAAACCCGCCGGGCGGCTGCCACGGCGGGTTTGGCGATGGGCGGTCGGGACGATGGGTTCTCGGCGTGGGCGGGCCGGTGTCTGTGACCGTGCCCGCAGGACCCCGCCGACCGGATATCGTTTACTGGAACGAGAAGTTGGTGCCGGCCACCGGGATGTTGCGCACCCACTCCTGGCGCGCGGAATCATCGAAACGGCTGGTGCCGGTGCTGAGGGCGGCGATGGTGGCCAGCCCCAGAGCCGTGGCCGCGACCAGGAATTTCAGGGCGAAGGCATGGAATGACGAGGTTGCCTGCCGCATGATGTGATCTCCGTTGCAAGGGGGGCGGTGCGCCCCCGATATGGCATTGTCCTTGCCCCGAGGATCGTCGATTTCCGGGTGGAAACAACGGGAGGGATCGCATGACGGCGCTGTCAATGCTGCAAAGCAGTATAGCGCTATTCTGCGTGCGTTATCCGGGGAGTCCTGAATATAATACTGAAATTACAAGGTGTTCGTAGCGCTGCGGAAATGATTGCGCTATCATAAATGGTGCTGGTCCTGACTGTTTAAGCTGCACTGCGGAGGCGGCTTCGATCCGGTCAGGCGGAACGGGGATGCTGGAGGTCGGCCAGTGGAACGAAGCCCGTGGCCTCTTCGCCGCCGATCAGCACGGCACCATCGAGCAGCAGCCAGGCATGGGCCTCCAGCGCGCCATCGGCAGTCTTGCGCACGCCCAGGCGAATGGCACCGCCATGGATGCCGCGGCGCAGCAGCAGCAGCTGGCAGGCCACCGCCCGCACCAGACAGGTGCTGTGCCAGGGCAGGCGGCCAGCCACGAAGGCGGTCCGACGCCCGACGGCTTCGGCCCGCGCCAATCGGGCGGAAAGGGCGGCCGATGCCGCGGTGGTCGCAGCGTCGGCCTGCACCGCCTCAGCCTGCACAGCGGCGCACCCCAACAGGCGGCAGGTCCGGCGGATCGGGATGAGGAAGACCATGATCCAGCCGAGGATCAGGGCCAGCGCGGTTTCCACACGCAGCAGGATCCGGATCATCGGCCTGCCCCGCGCCACATGCCCCGCCACCGATCCTGCATCCGTCCCGTCCCGTTCACTGTCCGCCTCGTCCGCTTCTGCGCCCGAACTCTATAGCAGTTTGGCAGATGCCATCACAGTGCGCAGGAGTTGCGCTGTGATGATGGCGCCGCCGGCAGGAAAAAAGCGGGCGGTGGTGTCGCCACCACCGCCCGTCAGTCATGGGGAAGAAGCTTTGATCGGAAGCGATCAGAACTTCACGGTCGCGCCCATGAAGAAGCGGCGACCGACCACGTCGTACACCGACGGGTCCGTGTTGGCCTGGACCGACGGCGTGTACAGCCGCGGTTCCTGGTCGAAGAGGTTGTTGATGCCGCCGCGCAGGGTCAGGTTCTCCGACAGCACGTAGCTGGCGCTGAGGTCGAAGTACCAGGTGGCCGGGACATTGGTGTAATCGACACCTTCCACCAGCGTGCCGGCGGTGTCCTCGCGGACAACGTTGTTTTCCATCGGGCCGATGTAGCGGGCCCGCAATGACGTCGTCACCGGACCATACATGTAGGTCGTGGTGATGGTGCCCTTCCATTCCGGAATGGCATCGCCGATGGACCCGCCGATGGAGCCGGCATAGTCGATGTAGGCATCGCCGGGAAGGGCCTGGACCTTGTAATGGTCGACCCAGGTGCCGGCGAGGTTGATGTTCAGGCGGCCGGCGTCGCTGGGCAGGTCATAGCCCCAGTCGAGCTGGACGTCGATGCCCGAGGTCTTGATCTTCGACAGGTTCTGGTAGAGCTCCAGCGCATCATCGATGGACCCGTCCACCGACTGCCGCTTGAACAGCTGGCAATAGTAGTTGTCGTTGGAGAAGGTCGGGTTGTCGCCGTTGGCGTTGAAGCAGCGCGCCACGGCCAGACCGGCCGAGATGGTGGAGATCGCATCCTTCAGGGTGATGTCGTAGTAGTCCACCGACAGGGTGATGTCGCTGACCAGCGGATGCTGGAAGGGTGAAGTGGCGACGAAGCCCAGCGTGTAGGTATCGGCAGTCTCCTCCTGGAGCTCGGTGTTGCCGCCGACAAGGGCGCCAATCTGGCTGTTCGACTGCTCGTAGCTGTCGATCATGGTCGGCGAGATGCCTTGGGACAGGCAGAGCGCCCGGACCGCGTCGGCGTTGGCGCCGGTGCGATAGGTCGAACCCGCATTGCAGGGGTCCGCCACTTCCGGATTGTCCTCGTTCTGCGGCGAGTAGAGTTCGCCGATGCTGGGCGCGCGGACGGCACGCTGGTAGGAGCCGCGCAGGCGGAACAGGTCGTTGACCGCCCAACTGCCTTCGCCCTTGTAGCTGCCGAAGGTGCCGGCGGCGGAATGGTCGGAGAAGCGGTAGCCGGCCGTGACGCTGACCGCCTTGGCGAAGGGCAGATCCGCCAGCAGCGGCACATACAACTCGCCGTACAGATCCTTGTTCTCGATCTCGCCATAGAGCGAGTCCTGGGCATTGAAGCCGGAGACATCGCCCGAGGCCAGCACCGAGTCCGCCTTGAAGTCGTAGCTTTCCGAGCGGTACTGGGCGCCCAGGGCCAGCCCGACCGTGCCGGCCGGAAGGTCGAACAGGCCGCCGGTGACATTCATCTCCACCACATCCTGTTCGATGGTGGTGGTGTTCTTGGCCGTGACCGAGACGTAATCCTTGCAGGCCTGGGAAAGCTCGTTCTGGCCGAACGGGTTATAGCCACCCTCGCAGAGGCTGGCGCCGCCATCGGCGGCCGTCAGCAGTTCCTGGACCTTGCTGTAGGAGACGTTGCCGGACTGGGTCTCGGTGGTGCTGACACGGCCGTTGGCGGCATAGATGTCGTATTTCCAGCCGCTGACGCCGGGAATGTCGCCGCGGAAGCCGCCCAGAACCTGGAAGACGTTGTTTTCATACTCGGAAACACGGGGGCCGACCGCATTGAAGCGGGTCAGCAACGGGATATCGGCCGTCGGGTCGGACCGGCTGGCCGCCAAAGCGGCCAGATCGGCCGGAATGAAGGGATTGGTCACGGGAACATAGAAATATCCCTGGCTGCCGGTCGGGGCCGGGCTGGGTGCCAGCTGCGTGGTGGAGTTATAATTGGTGAAGAAGCCGGAGGCGTAAGCCTCCACATGGTCGTTGATCTGGTAACGGGTGGTGCCGGCGATGTTGACCCGTTCCATGGGCAGGATCAGGGCATTGTCGGGCTCGAAATTATAGCTGACGCGCTGATCGCCATTGTTGCAGCTGCCATCATAGATGCAGGTGGCCAGCTGGCTTTCGTCGACCTTCACGTTGAAGGGAGCCGGGGCGCTGCTGCTGTGGCTGATGCTGAACAGGGTTCCGTCCGGATTGAAGCTGTAGCGGTCGGTGCGTGATACGGCACCGGTGGAATAGCCGCTGTACTGGCCGAAGACGGAATCCACCGCCGCCTGCGTCGGGGCATTGGACCCGAACACCACCGAACCCCAGGGCAGGTAGGAGGTGGTGGAGGTGGCCTGGGCGGTGAAGTCGCGCTCGCCCTTGCCCAGCTCCTTGCGCTTCAGATAGCCGACGCTGAGGGTGGCGTTGCCACGTCCCTGGGCGAAATTGCCGCCGATGGTGATGTCACCGGATTTCTCCTCGGCGTCGCCCTGGTCGGAAATGCCGTACTGGACATTGGCTTCCAGCCCCTCGAAATCCTCCTTGAGGATGAAGTTCACCACGCCGGCCACGGCATCGGCGCCGTAGACGGCAGAAGCTCCCCCGGAAATGACTTCCACCCGGTCGACCAGCGCCGAAGGGATGGTGTTGACGTCCACCGACATGGTGGAGTCCGAGCCGATCATGCGCCGGCCATTGACCAGCACGAGGTTGCGGTTGCTGCCCAGGCCGCGGAGATTGATGTTGGCCCGACCGCCGGCCGAGGGATTGTTGGAGGTGGAGGTGGCGTCCGGAACCACCTGCGGCAGCTGGTTCAGCAGGTTCTCCGCTGTCAGCGCACCGGTCTGCTGGAAGCTTTCCGCACTGACTGTGGAAAGCGGGCTGTCGGAGACATAATCCTTGCGGGCGATGCGTGTGCCGGTGACGACGATTTCCTCCAGCTGGCCGCTGTCCTGCGCCTGGGCGGGCAGCAGGGGCAGGCCGAGGGCGACGCCGGCCAGCAGGCCGGCACGGAGGGTACGACCGGTATGCATAGGAATGTTCATTCAAATTCCCTTCAGCGAAGAGGTCCCTGTTTTCCAGGTGATCAGCGCGTCTCTGTGAGATTCGTGCCGTCCCTCCCGCTCTCACGGTCGTATCGGCAAGGTCTGGCGCATTATTATTGCAGTATTATGTCTCATTCCTGCTGTGTTTCTAAAATGCAACAGTCTTGAATTTGGGCGTGAATCTCCTTTTCGACCAAAGTCGATCCAGCACTTTTGGTGTATTGCTGATTTTTTATTCTACAGGATCATCGTCCTGATCATCCTGTTCCTTCCAGGATGACGGTTCTTGGCCGCGCTGCCCCTCTGGTGGCTGACCCGCGGAGGTGGCCATGCCGCCAGAAGACGTTGTCGTTGCGCCGGACCAGATGACCGCGGACGAAATGCAGCCGCGGCGTGCTTCGGGCGCTGCCGATGCCGGCAGGGCGGGAGGCCGTGGCCGGCAGCAGCGGCAGATGCACCTCCACATGCTCCAGCAGGGGCGGGCGGCCTGCGGCGATGCGGCGGCGGTTGAGGCGGTCGAGATCACTGGGCTTCAGCACCGGTCCATGCCGGGCCTGCAACATCAGCGACAGCGACAGGACCAGCAGGAAGTCGCCGGCCACCATCGACAGCATGCGGCTGATGACGGTGGCCCGGTCCCCGGCCGCCACATGTCGGGCGTAGTAATGCTGCCAGCCCGGACTCATGCAAAAGCGGGCCTGGGCGAACAACGGACTGAGGTCGGGCCGGTCGGGCATACGGACCAGGATGGAGCCGTCCGTTGGCGGATGGCCGGCCGGTGCCTCGTCGAGATCGAAATGGATGTCGAACGGAGACACATCGGCACCCTGCTCGGGCCGGCGCCGATCGGCCCAGATGCTGTGGATGGTGCCGCGCCGGCCGCTCTCGTCGCTGCGGATCAGCAGGCCGCTGATATCGGCGCCGCCATCCCCGGCCATCCAGCCATGGCGGGCGAACACGGCCTTGCGTTCCGGTTCGCCCCACTCGACCCACAGGGTCGTCGCCGGCACGCGGATCAGATCCAGGCAGCGATGCAGCAGGTCGCCATCGCCGATGGCCGTGTTCCAGCAGGCGTCGGTGGCGGCCGGCGACAGCACGTAGCGCAGGGGGCACTGCTTCAACGCATCCGCGATCCGGGTGGCATTCGGCAGGATGAAGTCCGGTTGTCCGCCGGTGGAGGCGATGGCCAGGGCGGCGGGGGACTGGGCAACAAGATCGAACAGGCGCACGGAGCCATCTCCTGTGGCATGACAGTCCGGTGACGGATCTGGCACCGCCGGGGAAATGGCACCCTGTCGCGTGGGGGGAGACAGACCTGCCATGCCGGTCCATCCGTCCACCGCCGCGACGGCTGTGGGCGTCCAGCGCGTGAAAAATGCCCTCTACGCCATTGCCCCGGTTCGGTTGGGCCTGCCCGCAAGGATTCGGGGGCGGTCGCTTCCGGGTTGGGCAATTTTTGCCGCATGGGCGGTGAAAGAGGAAAAAATTGCACGGCAAATAATGCCGATGGGCAAAAACAGTATACGCAAGTCAAGAAATTGAGAAAATCAAGAAATAACCAAAAAAGACCGCCCGACTTTCCAGAGCGGCCCGTTGAACCGTGGTGAAGGCGGCTTTCGGCCAGGGTCATCACTCCTGTCGGCCTGCTGCCGCACGCCAGGGAGACGGGTCATGTCCATATCCAGCATCACCAGCACCAGTTCCAGCCTGTCCACGACCAGCAGCACCAGTTCCACCAGCTCCACGGTGCTGGGGACCTTCGACACCATGATGACGCTGCTGCTGAAGCAGCTGGAGACCCAGGACCCGTCCGATCCCATGGATACCAGCTCGTTCACCAGCCAGCTGGTCAGTCTGTCGAGCCTGGAGCAGCAGACGCAGACCAACAGCCTGCTGACCGATCTGAATTCCTCCCTGTCCGGCTTCCTCAGCGGCAATGCCGCCTACAATTATCTCGGCCGGACGGTAGAGGTGGAAAGCGATACGGCGCCGCTGCAGAACGGCAGCGCCAGCTGGGCCTATGACCTGCCCGCCGATGCTGACAGCGTCAGCGTCACCATCACCGACAGTTCCGGCGCCGTCGTCTACAGCGGTTCGGCGTCGACCGATGCCGGCAGCAACAGCTTCAGCTGGGACGGAAGCCGCACGGATGGCAGCACGGCCACCAGCGGCAGCTTCACCCTGTCCGTCACCGCCACCACCGACGGGGTGAGCAAGAGCATCGACCCGCGGGCGATCGGCAAGGTCACCGGTGTCGACAGCTCCAGCGGGACCGCGCTGCTGAGCCTGGGCGGCGTGGACGTCGCCATGGACGACGTCGTCTCCCTGATCTGATCCCCGGCAGCCCTGCAGGAGCCAGCCATGAGCATCACCAGCGCGCTCAGCATTGCCACCTCCGGACTGGCCGCCCAGTCCAAGGCCTTCACCTCGATCTCCAGCAATCTCGCCAATGTCAGCACCATTGGCTACAAGGCCAGCTCGACCAGCTTCACGGCCCTGGTGTCGGGCACCAGCAATTCCTCCTCGGCCGGCATCGGCGGCGTCGTCGCCTCCACCAGCCAGGGCATCAGCGCCCTGGGCGATATCGAGGATACGGGCGTCAACACCGAGCTGGCCATTGACGGCAACGGTTTTTTCGCCGTCAGCGCTGCCGTTGACAGCAGCCAGATCGCCTACACCCGCAACGGCACCTTCAGCGTCAACGAGTCCGGCTATCTGGTCAATGAGGACGGCTACTACCTCAATGGCTGGGCCCTGGACGAGAATGGCGATGTTTCGGCCCGGAACCGCAGCAGCACCCAGAGCCTGGACCCGATCAACCTCGCCGATATCTCCGGCATGCCCCAGGCCACGACCAGCCTGGGTCTTACGGCCACCCTGCCGGCCGATGCGGCCATCGGTGACAGCTTCGTCACCGATGCCGAGATCTATGACAGCCTGGGGGCCAGCCATACGGTGGTGCTGAACTGGACCAAGACCGGCGAGAACGCCTGGTCCGTGACAGCGGATGACCCGGTATCGGCCTCCGATACCAGCATCACCACCGGGGACAGCGATGACGCCAGCATCGATCTGACCTTCAATACCGACGGCACCCTTGCCTCGGTTTCGCCCAGCCCGGCCACGCTGAACTTCACCGACTGGACCACCGGGGCGGCGGACAGCACCATCACGCTGGATCTGGGAACCATCGGCAAGACCGACGGGCTGAAACAGGCCAGCACGGTCAGTGGCGAGCCCCGCATCACCGTCAGCAACAAGACCCAGGATGGATGGTCGGCCGGCACGCTGGAGAGCGTCAGCATCGAGGCCGACGGCACCGTCATGGCCAGCTTCGACAATGGCCAGTCGCGGGCCGTCTACAAGATCCCGGTGGTCACCTTCAACAACCCGGACGGGCTGCAGCTGATCAACGGCACCGTCTACAGCGCCACCGTCAATTCCGGCCAGTACCAGCTGAAGGAGGCGGGCAGCAACGGCGCCGGCGGCATCCGCTCCGAAGCGCTGGAAAGCTCCACCGCCGACACCTCCACCGAACTGACGCGGATGATCTATGCGCAGCAGGCCTATTCGGCCGCGGCCAAGGTGGTCACGGCGGCCCAGGAAATGATGGACACCCTGATCCAGGCGAAGAGGTAAGCAGCCATGGCCTCCTCCTTCTCTCTCGAAAAGACGCGGCGCGAGGACCGGCTGGACCGGGAAGACCGGCGGCTGCGTCAGCGCACCCTGGCGCTGTTGTCCGGTCCGGGCCGCCATGACAGCGATGCCCTGCTGGCGCTGCGCGACGACTGGGAACGCCATATCGCCGACCTGGAGGCCGAAATGGCGGCGGTGCGGACTGATATGGCCGGCGACCGCCAACGGCGCCAAGCCCTGACCATCTACCAGATGACCAGCCGTTTCGGCGGCTCCCGGCACAGGGGATGACGGCCATGCTTCCCATGGATACGGGCGGCATCGCCGCCGAAATGGCTGCACTCCAGACCCTGATGGCCGGGCTGCTGCCCCTGGTCGATGGCAGCGATGCCGGGCCGGCGCGGCTGAAGCGCATGGATGCCGCCCTGCGAGAGTTGCGCACGGGGGTCATGCGCCTGACCGTGCAGCTTCAGCAGGCCAAGGCGGCCGGCCGTGGGGCGGACCTCGCGGCCGTGTTGACGCCTTCCGTGGCGACGGCCCTGGCGGAACTGGGCGCCGCCTTGCCCCGTCTGGCGGCGGAGATGAAGGCCCGGCGGACCCGGCTGGCGGCGCTGATGCAGGTGACACGGCAGCGGGCGCAGGAGCCGCAGGGCTACCGTCCCTTGCGCGGCGGACGTATGGCGCTGGTGCAGCGTCAGGTCCGCCACTGCGTCCAGATCTCAGCCTGACCGGGGGGAGGCGCATCATGTCGCTGCGAACGGCAAGCCTGATCACCCAGTCGGCGCTGCGCGCCAACCAGACGGCGCTGGGTGTCACCGCCGCCAACATCGCCAATGCGGATACTGCGGGCTACACCGCCAAGAGCGCGACGCAGGCGGCGGTCAGTGCCGGTCAGGGCAGCGCCGGTTCGGCCGTGGACGTCACCGGCATCAGCCGCGACGTCGACCAGTTCGTCACCCGCCAGATCGTGGCGGCCAGCAGCAGCGCCGGTGCCGCCGGGACGTTGAGCGACTATCTGGCAAAGATCGAGACCGTCTATGGCAGCGTCAGCACCGGGGGCGGCGACAGCATCGCCGGCGTCATCAATGAGGTGACGGCCAGCCTGGAGTCCCTGGCCAGCGGCGGCAGTGCCGACGAGGACAAGGCGGCCACTGTGACCGCCCTGGTGGACATGGCGGCAAGTCTTACGGACGCATCGGCCAGTCTGCAGGGCTACCGGGCCCAGGCCGATCAGCAGATCGCGGACACGGTGGCCCAGGCCAACGCAGCGATCCAGTCGATCGCCGATCTGAACGACAGCATCGTCCAGGCTGCGGCGGCAGGGCGCCCGACCGCCGACCTGGAGGACCAGCGCGAGGTGCAGCTGAAGTCCCTGGCCGGTCTGATCGACGTCAATTACAGCGTCGATTCCAGCGGACGCATGCAGGTCTACACCACTGGCGGCAGCGCGCTGGTGACGGCGAATGCCCATACGCTTGGGTTCACCGCCGCGGCCAGCATGGATGCGGACACGGTCTACAGTGCCACGCCGCCCAGCGATCTCAGCGGCATCACCCTCAACGGCCAGGATATCAGCCGCAGCATCAGCTCCGGCTCGCTGCGGTCGCTGCTGGACCTGCGTGATGACATCCTGGTTGACGAGCAGACCCGGCTCGACAGCCTGGCCTCGACCATCATCGACCAGGTCAATGCCGTTCACAACAGCGGCACCAGCTATCCCCCGGCGGACAGTCTGACGGGCACGCGGGCGGTGACCGGCGGTGACACGCTGGCCGGCAGCGGCAGCTTCACCCTGGTGGCGACCAGCGGCGACACGGTGGCCGCCAGTCTCAGCATCGATCTTGCGACCGTCTCCACGGTGCAGGACTTGGTGGATGCCATCAATGCCGATGGTCATTTCAGCGCCGGCATCACGGCCGGCGGCAAGCTCAGCATCGCTTCCGCCACCAATGGCCAGGGAATCGCCATCGATCAGGGCAGCAGCGCGGCGGGGGGGGAGGGGGTCTCCGCCTATTTCGGTCTAAACGACCTTCTGACCGGCAGCGATGCCAGCGACATCGCCGTGCGCCGCGATATCGTCGACGATCCGGCCCGGCTGGCCACGGCCACCCTGGCCGGCACCACGGCTGGTCAGCGCGCCGTCAGTTCCGGCGATGTCGGCACGGCCACCGCGCTGGCCGATCTGTTCAGCGGGACCAGCAGTTTCGCCAGCGCCGGCGGCCTGGGCGCCCGCAGCACCAGCTTCTCCGGCTATGCCGGAGACATCATCAGCGCCGCGTCCCGCAGCGCCAGCACGGCGTCCAGCCGTGCCGACACGGCCAGCAGCAGCCTCAGCGATCTCACCAGCGCCTTCGCCAGCCAATCCGGCGTCAGCCTGGATGAGGAGACGGCGGCGACCCAGGCCCTGGAAACCGCCTATCAGGCCGCGGCGCGGGTCATGGCCGCGCTGCAGAGCATGTACGACGAACTCATCGAGATGGTCAGCTAGGAGAACCATCATGCGCGTATCGACCTTCGGCCAATACACCACGCTGGTCCAGCACATGACGCGGCTGGAGGGAACCGTGGCCGAGGCCCAGATCCAGCAGGCCTCCCAACTGAAATCCAGCCGCTTCTCCGGTCTCGACGGTCAGGCCGCCACGCTGCTGGATCTGGAAGGGGACCTGAGCCGCAGCGCCACCTATATCGCCAATGGCGAGGCGGCGGTGTCGCGCATCAACGCCACCTATTCGGCCCTGCAGAGCGTCAGCGATCTCGCCACCTCCTTCCGCACCAGCCTGACCGCGTTCAACACGGTTACCGGCGATGCCGGCACGCTGCAGCAGACGGCCCAGGGCATGCTGGAGGATCTGGCGGCCACCCTGAACCAGCGCTCCGCCGGCCAGTACCTGTTCGCCGGCAGCGCCACCAACACGGCGCCGGTCAGGATCGACAGTGCCAGCTATCCCGCGCTGTCCAGCCCCAGCAGCGCCACCACCAGCTATTACCAGGGCGATGCGACCCGGCCCTCGGTGCGCGTCTCCGATACGCTGACCGTGTCCTACGGCATCACCGCCGCCGACCCCTCGCTTGAGGCGCTGATGCGGGCCCTCAATCTGGTGGCCAGCGCGTCCCCCCTGGATGAATCCACGCTGACGGAGGCGGGCGGTCTGGTGGAAAGCGCCGGCACGGGGATCGCGACCGGTCTGGAGACCTTGTCCGCGGCCGCCAGCCAGATCCAGGACACGCTGGATCGGCAGACCGATCTGCAGCTCTACGCCGAGAGCTGGATCGAGGACATCAAGGGGGTCGATGTGGCCGAGGTGCAGACGCGCCTGTCGACGCTGGAAACCTCGCTGGAAGCCACGATGCAGGCCATCGCCACTTTCCAGAAGCTCAGCCTGGGCGACTACCTCTGAGGTCAATTCCCGGCGCGCCGCCCTTTGCAAAAAAGTGCGCCCGAAAAAGGAGACACCGCCGTTGAACCTGTCGAGGGGAGGTAGCTCTCCGGGCCGGCATCGATCCCTTTCCCACGGCTCCATCCCTCATGGCTCTCTGAATGGAGAAAGAACATGCCTTCGATCGTTACCAACACCGCTGCCAATTCGGCCCTGCGCTACCTGAACGTCAATTCCCAGGCGCAGACGGACTCCGTCTCGAAGATCGCCTCCGGCTCGCGCATCACCAAGGCCTCGGACGACGCCTCGGGTCTGGCCATCGGCACCAAGATCCAGTCCGATGTCACGGCCCTGCAGCAGGCCTCCACCAACGCCTCCAACGGCTCCTCCATCCTGCAGGCGGCCGATGGCGGCATGGCCCGCATCTCCGACATCCTGCAGCGCATGAAGTCGCTGGCCACCCAGTCGCTGTCGGGCACCGTCGGCGACAATGAGCGGGCCTATATCGACGCGGAGTACCAGCAGCTGATCGAGGAAATCGACAGCATCGCCACCGGCACCCGCTTCAACGACGACAGCCTGCTGACGGCCAATACCACGGGCACCGATTGGACGGCCGCGGCCGGTGTCGACTTTGTCGTCGGCTCCAGCACCACCGATAAGATCAACGTCAAGATCACGGCGGTGGATGCCACCAGCCTGGCGGTCGATACCGGTGATGTGACCACCGCGGCCACTGCGACGACAGCCGTGGCCGCTCTGGACACGGCGATTTCCACCCTGTCCAAGGCCCGGGCCGATGTGGGCGCGCTGATCTCGCGCTTCGATTATCACGGGGAGATGATCGACACCTCGATCGAAAACCAGTCGGCCATCAAATCCGACATCATGGATGTGGATGTGGCCGAGGAACAGACCAAGCTGTCCAACGAGGATGTCCTGGTCCAGGCCGCCATCGCCGCGCTCAGCAAGGCAAACGAGATGCCGACCAACCTGCTGCAGCTGCTGCGCTGATCACGGCGCGCAGGGACGGGGTGGCGCCTGCGCCGCCCCGTCCATCCTCTTCTGACCCGCCGCGGGGGGAGCCATGGCCGTTTCAGCCACATCCAGCAGCACGACGACCACATCCAGCGTCTCCAGCGTCACCGGCCTGGATTATGACGCGCTGGTGGCAAGCGTGGTTGCCGCCAAGGAAGCGCCGGCCGACAGCATCGATGTGCAGATCGACGAGAACACGGCCAAGATCGGGGCCTATCAGGAATTGCAGTCGCTGCTGGACACGCTGACGGACGCCGCCAATGTGCTCCGGGTGCCAGAAGGCTACAGCAGCGGCAGCGAGGATCTGTTCGAGGGACGCACGGCCTATCTCAGCGGCGCATCTTCCCCCGGCGACTATCTGGGTGTCACGGTCGATGACGGGACCGATGTGGGCGCGCATACGGTGGAGATCGAGCAGATCGCCACGGCCCACAAGGTCATGAGCAGCGCGCAGACGGACCGGACCTCCGCGCTCGGCCTGTCCGGCAGCTTTTCCATCGGTCTGGCCGACGGCACTCAGCAGAGCATCAGCGTCAGCAGCACCAGCACCCTGAACGACATCGCCAGCGCCATCAATGCCAGCAGTGCCGCCAGCGGCGTCAGCGCCAACGTCCTTAAAGTCTCGGGCAGCGATTACCGCCTGGTCCTGACGGCCACGGCGACGGGCCGGGATATCACCATCGGCAATGACGACAGCGGCATCCTGCAAGCGCTGGGCGTCATCGGCAGTGACGGCACCATGGCCAACACGCTTGCCGAAGCCCGCGATGCCGTCATCATTGTCGACGGGCTGGAAATCACGCGTGCCTCCAACACCATCGACGATGTGCTGGATGGCGTCACCCTGGAACTCTATGCCGCGCAGCCGGGAACGACCCTGACGCTGGAGGTGGATGAGGATCTGGCCGGGATCAAGGACGGCATCACCGCCCTGGTCGATGCCTACAACGGCGTCCGCGACTTCATCCTGACGCAGCAGGCAACCACCAGTAGCAGCACAGCCTCGTCGGATGCCGTGCTGTTCGCCGACAGTCTGGTCCGTCAGATCTCCACCGCCCTGTCCACGGCCCTGAACCAGCGGGACGGCACCGTCTCTCTCAGCACGTTCGGGATCACCTTCGACAGCGACAACACCCTGCTGCTGGACGAGGATACGCTGAACGCCGCGCTCAGTACCGATCTGGATTCCGTCAAATCGCTGTTTGGGTTCGACTTCAGCTCCAGCAGCACCCACCTGCAACTGCTCCGCCGCCCGGCGTCGCTCCAGATCACCAGCTTCACCATGGATATCGCCGTGGATGGGACGGGCGCCGTCACCGCCGTGTCGGTCGGTGGCGACAGCAGCAAATTCACCGTCAGCGGAACCCGGATCATCGGCGCCACTGGCACGGAATTTGAAGGGCTTACCTTCGTCTATACCGGCAGCGGTGGCGCCGTCAGCGTCGAGATGAGCAGCGGAATCGCCGAATTGCTGTACCAGACCGCCTATCGGGCGTCGAACACGTCGGACGGGTCGCTGCAAAAGCAGATCGCCAGCTTGACGTCCTACAACACGACCCTGGAAAGCCGGGCGTCGGACATCCGCACCAAGGCGGAGGAATACGGGGAAAATCTCCGGTCCTATTACGCGCGGCTGGAAGCATCGGCCCAGGCAGCGAAACTGCTGCTGAAGCAATTGCAGGCCGCGTCTGGCAGTTCCGACGATGATTGACCGTGTCTTCTTCACCGAAAAACGAGACAAGAACTCCGACAGGAGGATGGGATGTCGAGCAATCCCTATGCGCGTGCGGCGAGCGCCTATCGCAGTGCCATTCAGACCCTGCCGCCGGTGAAGGGCGTGGCCGCCCTGCTGGACCGTGCCCTTCAACATTGTGCGGCGGCCGAGCCGCTGCTGAAAGCCGGCCGCTACGACCGTTTCCATGACGAGATCCGGGCGGCCATCACCATTCTCAGTGGTCTGTCGCAGTTCGTCGCCGGCCAGATGCCCGCCGACGCTGCCGTGGGCTGGGGGCGGCAATGCGGCGGACTGGTTGTGGCCCTGGGGCGGATCGCCGGTGGTCCGGACCCGCGGGAACGGCTGCACCGCTGCCATGACCGGCTGGCCCGGTTGCGGCAGAGCTGGGGCCGGGCGGCCGGGCTCGATACCCGGGCCGAACCTCTTTATGCCGGGGCGAGACCGGCATCCCCGCCCCCTGCGGTGGATGCGGCCCATGGCTGAGTTGTCGGCCCTGTGTGGCCCGCCATCCTCCTCCCGGATCGCGGGCCTGCGCGTCCATGAGGAGACCATGCTGGAGGCGGAGAGTGACGAAGCGCTGATGCTGGCGGTGCAGGATGGCAATGTCCAGGCCTACCGCCTGATCGTCCGCCGTTACCTCAAGCGCATCTATGCCGTGGCCCGCCGGATCCTGCCGCATGACGCCGATGCCGAGGATGTGGTGCAGGACACGTTCCTGCGGGTGTGGAGCCACCGGCACAACTGGTCGCCGGGGGCCGCCCGCTTCACCACCTGGCTGCACCGAATCGCCATCAACCGCTGCATCGACTATCGGCGCCGTCCGCTGGAGGACCGGCTGGACGATGCGGCGGAGCCGGTGGACGAGCGTCCGCAGACCGACCAGTCCATTCATGACCGGCAGTTGCACGCCGCCCTGGCCAAAGCGCGGCGGCGGCTGCCTACTAGCCAGCAGATAGCCCTTGCCCTATATTACAACGAGGGAATGACCGGTGTCGAAGTGGCTGCGGTCATGGGGCTGTCGCAGAGTGCGGCGGAAGCGCTGTTGAAGCGCGCCCGCCAGCAGCTTCGTGTCGTTTTCGCCCGATCGGCCATTCGAGCCCAGGATGCGTTTGATGATCGATGATGGTCTGCACGTGGCATTCGAGGATCTCCTCTGCCAGTACGGGGCAGATCTGCGCGCATGGCCGAAGGACCGGCTGACGCCGGTCCTGGCCCTTCTCCGCAGCTCCCATGCCGCCCGCCAGCGGTTGCGCCTGATGCGCCGTATGGAGGCGATGCTGGAAACCGACATGGACGGGATCGAGCCGCCAGCCGGGCTGGAGGAACGGATCCTGTCCGGCATGCTGCGCCTGCGGGAACGGGAAACCGATCCGACCGGTCCTCCCGACCCTGATGGGGCTTTGGCCGGCCGCATGGGCGGCCATACCGCCGTCCGCTCCCGCATCTGAATTTCCCCAGCCGCGCCGCCATCGCCGGATGTGAACGCATCCGTTTGAGGGAAATGTATCCAAAGCTCCGCCGGCCAGCCCCGCGATGTCGCCCGCTGGACTGGTCTTCTTTTGCTCCGCGCCGCCCCCGATCCCGTCAAGGGCCGGCAGCCCGTCGCCCCCCAACGGGATCAGGCGGGCTGGCTGTCTGGTCCTTATACGGACCGGATCTTCCGCTCCTGTCGCAGGAAAATGTCGAGAGCGGGGTATAATCTGTCGGCGCTGACGGCTTGCGTCGCTGTGCGTCGCACGGCGCAACCTTAAGCTGATCTTTATTTCGATCATGCAACATGAATAATGTGGGACTCTGCGCTGGATCTGGATTCCACGCGGCAATATCGGAGCTATTCCAAGGAAACGCCGTCGAATTCATCGACAAAATCATTCTCCGGCGATATCATTCATAATCTATCTATTCTATCGATGTGAGTGTGCGGATCACACGGGGGCCACCTGTCGCTGCACCCGCGCAGGGGATGGGGTCGCCATGACGCTGTCGCGCCGTCTGATGCTCCTGGTCCTGGCATCGCTGCTGCCGGCAGCTGTGGTGGAACTGCATAATGCTGCCAGTCTGCGGGCCGGCGGGCGCAGCCAGTTGGAGCAGCGGGCGCAGGGCGGCCTGATGCAGGTGGAGCAGAACCAGGCGCGGCTGGTGGAGGGGGTGCGGAGCATCCTGGCCACGCTGCGCCAGGCCCGGGCCGTACTGGAACCGGACGATGCCGCCTGTCAGGCTTTGATGGATCGGCTGCGCGGCGAGTATCCGGCGCATCTCGAGGTCTATGTCAGCGATCAGGACGGGCGGATTCGTTGTGCCACGGACAGGCGGGCCTTGGGTGTCGGTGTTGCCGACCGTGCCGTGGTGCGGGCCGTTCGGGACGGGGCAAGCTTCACCGTGGGCGCCGCCATCGTCTCCCGGGCCACGGGGCGGCCGGTCCTGCCATTCTCCTCCGCCACCGGAGCAGACGGGGTAGGGGGCGCCATCATCGCCACGGTGGATGTGGGCTGGCTGGCCGGGACCTTGACCCAGGGGCTGCTGGCAGCGGACATCACCATCCTGGTGGCGGACCGCGATGGCGCCGTTCTGGCGCGGGCGGCATCGGGCGGCATGGGGGCGGAAGGCGCGCTTCCCAGCGCCTATGCCTCCCTGTTCACGGCGACCGAAAGGGGGGTGCGTCCGGTCCGGACGGCAGAGGGGCGGTCGCTGCTGACCGCGTTCGCGCCGCCGGGACCGGACAGCCTCTTCGTGGCCGTGGGTATCGACCGTGACATGGCGTTGGGGTCGATCGACCGCGCCCTGGCCGAATTCGGGGCCGCCCTCAGCCTGTCACTGCTGGCGGCGGTTCTTGGGTCGCTCTGGCTCAGCCGCCGCTATGTCCAGCAGCCGGTGCAGCGCCTGGCTGATATCGCCCAGCGCTGGAGCACCGGCGATCTCTCCGTGCGGGCCGCCGTCGATACTGTGGATCTGGCCCCTCTGGTTCATGATCTCAACGGCATGGCCGAGGCCCTGGCGCAACAGCGCCATGATCTGCGCAACGCCCAGAGCCGTTACCGCGCCATCTTCGAAACCGCGGTCGACGCCATGGTGGTCATCGACGAGGCCGTCACGGTCGTTTCCTGCAACCCGGCGGCTGAGAAGACCTTCGGCTATACGGCGACGGAGATGCTGGGCCGCAACGTCTCCATGCTGATGCCGGAGCGGGAACGGGTCCGGCATAACGGCTACCTGACCAGTTATTACCGGACCGGCGTGCCGAAGATCATCGGCATCGGGCGCGGCGTCGAGGGGCGCCGCCGCGACGGTTCGGTGTTTCCGCTCGACCTGTCCATTGCGGAGTGGCGGGACACGGCGGGACGCCGCTTCTTCACCGGGATCATGCGCGACACCACGGCGCGCCGGCAGGCCGAAGCCGATCTGGAGGCGCGGGCGGCGCGTCTGCGGCTGCTGGCGGAACTGGCTGGCGATCTGCTGGGGACGGGTGATCCGGACAAGGCGCTGCGGCAGCTGATCCTGTCGGCCCCGCCCGGTCTGGGCCTGGACGTGGTCATCGTGCATGAGTTGGCGGAGGGCCTGCTACGCCTGAGCCATGCCTATGGGCTGGAAGGGCAGGCGGAGGACCTGGACCGGCTCGCCATCGATACGCCGCCCTTCGGCCTTGTGGCCGCGGGGGGGCACCCGGTGATCCTCGCCGCGTCGGGCGATCCCGCCGCCGCCGGCCGTGCGGCCTGCCGCGTCCTGGGCTTCCGTGCCTTCGCCGGCTTTCCCCTGATGGCGGCCGACGGGACCCTGCTGGCCGTGCTGTCCTTCGCCTCGTTCAGCCGCGACGGCTTCGCCCCGGCCGACCTGGATCTTCTGGCCACAGTGGCCCATGACGTGGCCGCCGTCCGCGACCGGCTGCGCGTGGCCCGTATCCTGGCGGAAAGCGAGGCCTTCGCCGCCAGCGTCATCGAGAACAGCCCCGACCGGATCGAGGTCCTGGACCTCGACGGCCGGCTGGTGAGCGTCAACAGCCACAGCCGTCGGGCCCTGGGGCTGATGGATGCGGACAGGTTGAGCGGCGTCAATTGGATCGGGGCATGGCCTGCGGAGTCACGGCCGGATATCGAAGGGGCTCTGGCCGCCGCCCGCGCCGGGGCCACCGGCCGCTTCGCTGCCACCGGGTCCGGGCCGGCGGAAAACCCGGTCAGCTGGGATGTGGCGGTCGCCCCCATCCCCGGACCCGACGGCAGGCCCCGGCTGCTGCTGGCCACGGCCCGCGACGTGACCGTGCGCATGACGCAGGAGCGCGACCTGCGCGCCCGCGAGGCCACCTTGTCCGCCGTGCTGGATGCCCTGCCGGTGGGGGTCATCATCGCCGATGCCCAGGGACGCATCCTCCGCGACAATGCCGCCAACCGCGCTATCTGGGGGGTGCCGCCGGAAACCAGGGACTGGTCTGGCTATGCCGACTGGGAAGCCTACTGGCCGGGAACGGGCAAGCGCATCCAGGCCCATGAATGGGCCATGGCGCGTGCGCTGCTGCGGGGCGAGGTGGTCCAGGACGAGCTGGTGGAATACCAGCCTTTCAGCGGCGGCCCGCGCCGGCTCTATCTCAACAATGCGGCGCCGGTGCGTGACGAGACCGGCGCCATCGTCGGCGGCGTGGTGGCGGAACTGGACGTGACCGAGCGCTATGCCACCGAACAGGCGCTGCGCGAAGCCTCCGAACGGCTGGACCTGGCGCTGGAGGCCGGGGCCATCCTGGGCACCTGGATCTGGGACCTGCGGGCCGACCGCTTCACGGCGGACGAACGCTTCGCCCGTGTCTTCGATCTGGATGCCCGCGCCTGTCATGACGGCGTCGCCATCGCCGATGTGCTGCCGTCGGTGCATCCGGAGGATCTGCCGGGGCTGGTCCGCGCCATCGATGCCGTGGTCCGCCGCGGCGGCGCCTATGCCCATCAGTACCGGGTGCGCCAGCAGGGTGACGGCTACCGCTGGATCGAGGCCAACGGCCGGGTGGAGATGGACGCCGACGGGGTTCCCCTGCGCTTTCCCGGCGTTCTGCTGGACATTGCCGAGCGCAAACGCGCCGAGGAGAAGCAGCGTCTGCTGGCGCGCGAGGTGGACCACCGGGCCAAGAACGCCCTGGCCGTGGTCGCCACCGTGGTGCGAGCGACCCGGGCCGAGGATCAGGCGGCCTTTGTCGAAGCGGTGGAGGGCCGCATCTCCGCCCTGGCGCGGGCGCACCGGCTGCTGGCCAATGCCGGCTGGACCGGCGCCGATCTGGCCTCCCTGGTTGCCGATGAGCTGGACCCGTTCACCGGCGCCGACCGGGAGCGGACCCGGATCGAGGGACCGCCGGTGATGCTGGCGCCCGATGCCGTCCAGCCCATGGCCATGATCCTGCACGAACTGGCCACCAACGCCGCCAAATATGGCGCCCTGTCGCGGCCGACGGGCTGGCTGGTCCTGTCCTGGCGCCGCGATGACCGCCAGGGGCTGGATATACGCTGGCATGAGGAAGGGGGGCCGCCGCTGGACGGACCGCCGACACGGCGCGGCTTCGGGTCGGAGATGCTGGCCGCCGCCGCCGGCCAGCTGGGGGGGCCGGCCCACTTCGTCTGGGACCCTGCCGGCCTGCGTTGCCTGTTGACCGTGGCGCGGGAAAATCTGGTCCTGGCCTGAGCGCGGCGGCTCAGGCCGATGGTGCGCACCATAGCATCGCGCCGGGTTTGGCGGTCCATGCCGGTCAGCCACGCCGCGCTGGGGCGGTTTACAGGTGCAAGGCGCAGCTGCGATGCTACCGCCGATCAGAGAACTGTCCGGTCACAGGGGATCAACTCCCTGTGTCGCGACCCACCAGAGGTGGCCAGCCGGATCACGAAACCCACCTCTCAGATCATCGCCTGCGGCTTTTTGCACGGGTGGCTGGACCGACTCAGCGCCCGAAGCAAGGGCTCGATCATAGATCGCCTGGGCGTCGGCAACGTAAACATGAATATGAACTTCTGCAGACAGATACGCCGTCGCGCCACCTCCGATCATCACGATGCTGTCGTCGATACGAATCTCGGCATGCATCAGAGAGCCGTCCGGCCGATCGAAGCGACGAAGCAGCGACGCGTCGAATACAGCCATCATGAAATCGATGACCCGTTCGGGCTCATGACATATGAGATACGGACTGATCGAGGGGTAAGCAGAAGGTTTCCAGTCGCTCATACCCGCTCCATTCCAAGAGTGCAGGAAAAACCGCTGCCGGTCCGAGCAAAATCAATGGGTTGGGCCTATGGGGGTGCGGTTTTTGATCTGGACTCCCGGATCCTTTCCGATCTGTCCTCCGCCTCATGGCTCCTTCCATCTGCGATGACAATCTAGGCGAAAGTCTGTCGGGGACCTATTGCTCATTCCAAGTGACTGGCCGACTGCCTTCACGCTCAGCCGATGTGGCCGCAGCAGAGTCGTGAAGCGCCTGGTGTCATTTGTCGTTTTCCGCGCCCTCGACGACATTCCGCAGGTCGACCAGGCGGACGCTGCGAGAGATCGCCGGCGGTTGCCTTGAGGACATGGCTGGCAGGGCATCGTCTGGGTCACGCCCCCCGTTCGTCACAGCGGGATCATCTCGCCGCCGCGGTCGCTGGCGCGGCGATAGGCGGGGCGGGCGCGCAGTGCCTGTATCAGGGCGGCGATGCGGGGATAGCGGCCGGCCATGCCGGAGCGGGCCAGGAAGACCTCCAGCGGAAAACTCATCTGGATGTCGGCTGCCGAGAAGGCGGCGCCGGCGAACCAGGGGGTCCGGTCCAGTTCCGCCTCCCAGAAATCCGCATGCAGGCACAGCTGCGGATCGACGAACTGGCGCAGGGTTGCCTGGGCTATGCCGCGGGCAATGGGGCGGATGGGGAAGGGCACCCGTGACGGCAATGTGGTGAAAAGCAGTTTCAGCAGCAGCGGCGGCATGGCCGACCCCTCGGCATAATGCAGCCAGTAGCGGTAGCGCAGCCGTTCCGCCGTGTCGGGCGCCGGGACCAGCCGGCCGTTGCCGTAGCGCTCGATCACATAGTCGATGATGGCCCCGGATTCGGCGACAACCCGCTCCCCGTCGGTCAGCACCGGGGCCTTGCCCAGCGGATGCACCTGCCGCAGCGCCGCCGGCGCCAACATGGTGTGCGGGTCCCGCTGATGCTGCACGAACTCGTAGGGCAGATCCAGCTCCTCCAGCAGCCAAAGGATGCGGTGCGAGCGGGAATTGTTGAGATGGTGGACGGTGATCATGCCGGGAATCCGTGACGTGAGGGCTGCTGCACCCCTGCGGTCGACCCGCGCGGGACGATTTGCCGCTTTCCGCGCTGGGGGCTGATGTTTACACTGTCAGCATGATCAGCGATGATAACAATGTCAACATCAATGCGCGCCTTCGCCAATCCTATCACCACGGCGATCTGCGGACGGCTCTGATCGACGCGGGCCTGTCGCTGCTGGCGTCGGGACCTGCGGACGCATTGTCCCTGCGTGGGATGGCGCGTGCAGCCGGTGTCAGCGCCACGGCGGTTTACCGCCATTTCCCCGACAAGGCGGCGCTGCTGGCGGCCCTGGCCGCGGAAGGCCTTGTCCGGCTGGGCGAGGCGCAACGGCAGGCCGCTGAGGCGGCCGGTGGCGGCCTGGCCGGCTTCATTGCCACGGGTCGGGCCTATGTCCGCTTCGCCCTGGCCAATCCCGCCCTGTTCCGTCTGGCGGTTGCCGCGCCGGGCGATGCCGCGGCGCCGGACACCGAACCCGGCGCCCTGCTGCGGGCCAATGCGGCCGCCCATCTCGGCCTGCCGCCGGATCACCCCGATGTGTCGGTTCTGGCTCTGCGGGTGTGGTCGCGCGCCCATGGGCTGGCCATGCTGATGCTGGATGGTCAGATCCCGGCCAGCGATGCGATCATCGACCAGGTAATCGGATGACGTCGCATGGCCCGGTCTGTGAAGAAGGCGGTGTTCCCTGTCCGCGGGTTCCGGGTGCGGCGGGACAGGTCCCACGGGTGCCTCCGGCCAACCAGAGACAGGGAGTATGAGGCGCAATGACCGGCACGATGACGAAGACGGACGCCCTGGCCCTGGGCCGGTTGGACGCCCACGCCCAGGCGGCGCTGCTGCGGACCGGGGCGCTGTCGCCGGCCGAACTGGTGGAGGCGGCCATCCTGCGCATCGAGGCGCTGGACCCACAGCTGAACGCCGTCAGCTGGCGGGCCTTCGAGATGGCACGGGGCCAGGCCGTGGGGCCGCTGCCGGCGCGTCCGCTGGCCGGCGTGCCCTGTCTGCTGAAGGATTCCCTGGATTATCCCGGCATGCCCAGCCGCGGCGGGTCGGCCAGCCGGTCGCTGGCGCCGGTGCAGCGCGCCTTCCCCTATGTGCGGCGGCTGGAGGCGGAGGGGCTGATCCCCCTGGGCAAGAGCGCGATGCCGGAGTTCGGCCTGCTGGGCGTGACCGAGCCGGTCATCGCGGCCCCCACGCGCAATCCCTGGTCGCCCGCCCATTCCCCCGGCGGTTCCAGCGGCGGGGCAGGGGCGGCGCTGGCCGCCGGTCTGGTGCCACTGGCCCATGGCAGCGACGGCGCCGGCTCCATCCGCATTCCGGCGTCCTGCTGCGGTCTGGTTGGGCTGAAGCCGGGGCGGGGGGCCACGGTGCGGGTGCGCGCCCGCCATGTCATCGAGGATCTGCTGGTGGGCGACGGGCTGATGGCGCGCAGCGTGCGCGACGTGGCCTGGGGCTTCGCCATCGCCCATCCCGACCGGCCGCCGCCGGTCACCGGCCCCGACCGCCGGCGCCTGCGTATCGCTCTGGTGCTGCCGACCCTGGCCGGCATCCCGCCCCATCCTGATCTGGTGGAGGCGGTGGAGCACACCGCCACGCTGTGCCGCGCCCTGGGACACAGCGTGGTGGAGCGGGACTGGCCCGTGGACGGACCGGCCGTGGATGCGGCGGAGCGCACCCTGTGGTGCCATATCGGGGCCGATTGCGTGGATGCGGTGCGGGCGGCGGGTGCCGACCCGGATCAGGTGCTGGAGCCCTGGACCAACGCCCTGGGCCGCTTTGCCGAGGCGCTGCCGCCAGCGGCGCTGGAGCGCGCCTATGACCAGATCGGCACACTGCCCCGGCAGCTGGCCGCCTTCTACCGCGACGTCGATGTGCTGCTGACGCCGACCCTGGCCGGCCCGCCGCCGGTGCTGGGCTTCATGGCACCGGATGTGCCGGGTGAACTGCTGATGGAGCGGATGTTCGGCTGGCTGGGCTATACCCCGCTGCAGAATGTCTCCGGCACGCCGGCCATCACCCTGCCGCTGCACTGGAATGCCGACGGCCTGCCCATCGGAGTCATGCTGGCCGGCGACCGCGGGGCGGAGGAGACCCTGCTGCGGCTGGCCTTCGAGCTGGAGGCGGCCCAGCCCTGGGCCGGGCGCTGGCCGCCCGTCTCCGTCGCCGTCTGACGCCGGTTTCCGTCCCCGGACGGAAGGGCAGTGTCAGCCCGGCAGGCCCAGGATGGCGCGGCAGGCCGCGGGCGGGGGCGGCGGCTCCACCGGACGGGGCGGGGTCGCCGGCGGCTTCGGCGGCTCGAACCAGCTCATCAGCTCGGCATCGCAGCCTTCGCCCGCTGGCACCGGGTCCTGGCGCACGCAGTCTGCCGCGTCGCGCGGGCAGTCCAGCCGCACATGGAAATGGGCGGCATGGCCGAACCAGGGGCGGATCTTGTGCAGCCAGCGCCGGTCGCCGTTCACCTGTTCGCACAGGGCCAGCTTGATGGCGGGATTGACGAAGATGCGGGCCACCCGCGTGTCGGTGGCGGCCAGTTTCAGCAGGGCGATCTGGGCCGGGCCGAAGCGGCGCGGATCGACCCGCCGTGTCGTGCTGTCGACCATGCTGGGAAAGTCGTCCCGTTCCCGCGCGGCGGCGGGCAGGCGCGGTTGCGACAGGTCGAACCACAGATCCACATCGAGGCCGGTCTGATGGCTGGCATGCATGCCGGGCAGGCGACCGCCGCGGGCGCCGGCCAGATCGCCCACCAGCAGCAGGCCCAGCCTTTCCGTCGCCACCTGGGCCGCCAGCACCTGGACATAGGCCACCAGCTCGGGATGGCCGAAGGTGCGGTGGCGCGACAGGTTCACCGCCTGATAGCCGGGGCCGTCGGGCGGCAGCGGGGCCGCGCCGCCGATGCAGCCATTGGCATAGCTGCCGATGGGATGCGGCGGCCCGCCCGAGGGCAGCAGATCCGCTGCCCCCGCGGCCGCGGCGCCCGTCGTCGTCAGCAGGGGCAGGCTTGCGGCCAGGACCAGGGCCGGAAACAGGTGGCGGACGGACATGCGGCTTTCCCTTCCGGCCCGATGCCGGGTGCCCGCAGTCTCCGTCGGACGGGCCGGGCGATCAAGCCCCGGCGATCCTGATCCTTGCTGGGGTGCCGCGGGCGGGCCGGGATCAGAATCCGACCCAGAGGGCCAGCAGCCCGCCCAGCTCGTTGCCGTCGTTGCGGCCGCCGACGGCCTTGTTGGCGCCGATCTGCACTGAGACGGTGGGGGTGAGCTGCTGCACCGCCGAGAGCTGGAGCTTATAGCGGCGGGTCTGGTCATAGCCGTTGCCGGCATGGCCCAGGGTGACGGTGTTGAAGGATTGCAGCAGCAGCATGAGGTCGGCCTGCGGCCGGAGCCCGAGGGTCAGGTCGAGATTGGCCTCGTTGGCCGGTGCGCCGGTACGCTGGCGCCAGGCCAGCTGCCCGTCGAAGAAACCGGGAAGCCCGGCCAGAGTCAGGTTGCGGCCGTACAGGACCCGCATTTCGGCATCGGCATGGCCGGAGCCGAGCGCCGGACTGTCATCGCTGTCATAGAACAGCGGCAGGCGCAGCATGGGCTGGAACGACAGCACCGAATCCGTGCCGCGCCAGACCGCCCGGGTGAAGCCCAGTTCCGTATCGGTCAGGCCAGTGGTGCGGTCGGTGCCGCCGCCGCTGCGATCGGCCGACAGACGTTGCAGCGTCGGCTTCAGGAACAGGCTGGTTTCGGCGTCCAGGCCCCAGGTCAGCAGGGGCGACAGCTCCCATTTGCGGAACTCCAGCCCGCGGCCGCTGTCCCGCCCGTCGAAGCCGGCGTCGGAGCGGGAGGCGCCGAGGGTCAGGATCATCTGCCCCGTGCCTTCGGCCAGGGGCCAGGCTCCGGCGCAGACCGGGCCGGCCGCCAGGGGGGACAGGGTCAGCAGCAGAGCCAGCAGCGGGGGGCGGAGGAACAGGTTCATCATCTCACCAGCGGGGCCGGGCAAAGGAAGGGGCAGAGGAGGTGGCGACGGAAGGACGGGGTCATGGGCGGGATGGCCGGTCGGGCAGCCGCCACAGGCGCCAGGGACCGATGGCGGCCACCAGTGTGGCGCCCGGCGGACCATCCCGCCAGACGCCGGCCAGGGCGCGTCCGATGCGGTCGCGCAGGCCACGGGGCGTGTCGGGGTCCTGGACCGCGACATAGCGGCTGGACAGGGCGCCGGCCAGCAGGTCGGCCTTCAGCCGGTCGGTGCTGGTCAGCAGCAACCCCTCGGCCGTGCCGCGGGCCGGCACGACCAGTCCGGACACGGTGGCGTCGATGGCGACATCCTGGTAGCCGCGCAGCAGCTTGCCGAAGGCGTTGTCCTGGGCGGCGGCGCTCTCGGCCACCACCGACCCGCGCATGGCCGCCTGCCAGGCAGCACCGGCCGGGGCGGCGGCATAGTCCTGCGCCGTCCAGCCGCCGCGCAGTCCCAGGGTCAGCAGCAGCAGCAGCACCGAGGCCGGGAGGCGGGCCGGCCGTGCCGCGGCGGCGCCCATGGCCAGCACCGGCAGCAGATAGGGCAGCATCTGGCCGGGATGGTCGAGATAGCGGCTGACGCTGGCGATAAGGATGGCGGCCAGCACCGAGGCGGCCAACAGCAGCACGGTCCAGCGGGCATGGCGGTCATGGATGCGGGCAACGGCCACCGGCAGCAGCGGGACGCTGCCCAGCAGCATCAGCCCCACCGCGGCCAGACCCGCCGGCCGGTCATGGCTCCATAGCATCAACCAGGGGTAGCGGCCCAGATCGGCCGCGGCTCCGCGGATGGCGGCATCGACGCTGGCGGCGAAGGCCAGGGCCGAGCCGCCGAAGATCCAGTTGGTGTAGAGATAGCCGCCCAGCGTGAACAAGACCGGGAACAGCAGCACCAGCAGCACGCCCAGCACCGAGCGCACCATCAGCGACGGCGGCGCCAGGGCCACCAGGGCGGGCAGCAGCGCCAGCACCAGATAGGCCCCGGACGGGGCGCTGAACAGCATCAGCGCCAGGGCGGACCCGACCAGGGCCATGGCGTTGACGTCGCCTGCCCGCCGCACCCGGATCAAAGCCGGGATCATCAGGGTCAGTGCCAGCAGCGCCAGCGGGGTGCCGTCGCCGGCGGCAATCGCCTGCTGCAGGGCGGGGTGGGCCAGCAGCAGCAGGGCGGCCAGGCCGGAGACGGCGCGGCCATAGCCGCCACTGGCGATCTGGCCGGCCCAGGCCGCGGCCAGCCCGGCCCCGGCCAGTACATTGACCAGGACCGGCAGCGGCACGCCGCCGGTCCCAGGCAGCAGGCCCAGCAGCAGATCGGCCATCAGCGGCAGCGGCGGGAAGGTGATGGCGAACAGGTCGCGGAAAGCACTGGCGTCGGAGGCGGCCAGCAATGCCGTGCGCCACCGGTCGGCGGCGGTGTCGGTGACATAGCCGGCCTGCAGCACCCATTGCACCTGTCCGGCACAGAGCAGCAGTCCCAGGGCGAACCAGAGCCAGCCCAGCGGCAGCAGGTCGCGGCGATGACGGCCGGTCGTGGCGGGGGCAGCGGGAGGGACCGACGACGGGCGGCCGGCGAGATCCAGCGCCGTCATTGGTTCATGCTGGCCATCGCCTTGGCCACCTCCTGCTTGGTGACGGCGGAGAGGCCGTGCTGGGTCTTTTCCCAGTAGAAGGGATTGCGGACCAGCTGCCACAGGGCCTTGTAGGCGGCCACCGACATCAGGGCCCAGTAGCCCGCCACGGTCAGGCCCCAGGGGGCCAGGCTCATCCAGCCGCGCTTCACCGGCGCGATGATGGAGAGGTAGGTGAACAGCCCGTTGCCGGCCAGCAGGTTGAACAGCGACAGATAAAGCAGGGCCGTGGGGAACAGCGGATCGAGGAAGGTCCCGCCCACCAGCAGCCAGAAGGCATAGAAGGACCAGAAGATCGGGTTCAACACGCCCGACAGCATGGTGCCGCCGACAAAGAACTGAAACCCCCAGAAGCCGCCGGGACCGACCGAGCGGTACAGGTTCAGCGGGTGGCGCATATGCACGAGATAGGTCTGCATATAGCCCTTGATCCAGCGCGAGCGCTGGCGGACCCAGTTGGGGATGGAGACATTGGCCTCCTCGAATGTGGTCGAGTTGCAGACGGCGACCCGGTAGCCCTTCTGGGTCATGCGCACGCCGAGATCGGCATCCTCCGTCACGTTGAACGGATCCCAGGACCGCAGCTTCTTCAGCACATCCATGCGGAAATGGTTCGAGGTGCCGCCCAGCGGAATGGGAATACGCAGCTGCTCCAGCCCTGGCAGCATGTAATCGAACCAGAGAGAGTAATCGAGGGTGAACATCCGCGTCAGCCAATTCTCATTGGCATTGAAGTAGTTCAGCCGGCACTGCACGCAGGCGACCTGGTCTCCGGCCTTCTCGAAGGCGATAACCACCTTTTTCAACTGATCCGGCTCGGGCTGATCCTCGGCATCGAAGATGACGAGATAATCGCCGCGGGCAAAGTTCAGGGCGTAGTTGCAGGCCTTGGGCTTGGTCTGCGGTTTTGACGCCGGCACGCGGATGATCTCGAACGTGCCCTCCAGGCCCAGGGACTTGGCGGCGTCGATGGTCTCGCGGTCGCCGGCCTCCAGCACCAGCTTGATATCCAGCTTGGCCATGGGATAGTCGAGCCGGCGCAGCGCCGCCGCCAGGATCGGCAGCACCTCCGGTTCCTTGTACATGGGCACCAGCACGGTGAAGACTGGCAGATCCTCGTCGCGCAGGGCCTTGACCTCGGCGTCCGTGACCTTGCGGTCCACCAGCCGGGCATTGGCGCCAAACCAGACCAGCACCGTCTTCAGCAGAAAATTGCCGAGATAGAACACCGCCATGACCACGTTCAGCGTGACCAGCGTACCGATGGGCGCGAAGGCCAGGCCGCCCAGCAGCAGCGACAGACAGCAATAGAGGAACAGGCCCTGCTGCGGCGTCACCACCTGACGGGCCGAATTCTCGGGGTCCATCTCGGCCAAGCCGTAGACGGCCTCGTGGCTGTACTCCTTCTCGAAGGTGCGCTGGAGGCTCCAGAGGATGTCGAACTTCGAGGTGACAACCAGCTGTGCGTCGGGACCATAGGCGGTCTCCGCGAAGGCCAGGGCTGCCGGGCCGGGGTCGGCGGTGGCGACGACGATGCGCCCATCCTGCCGCCGCCAGGGCAGCAGCAGCAGGCGGGCATACTCCTCCCGATGTTCCACCCGGGCCAGGGTGGGGTCGGGCCGGTCCCGCATCAGATCGACGAAATCCAGACCGAAGCGGCCGGCCAGGGTGCGATAGAAGTCGAACGGCCGCACCATGCCCTGGGACAGCACGATGTCACCGAAGCGCACCTGCCATTTGCGCTGCAATGCCAGGGCCTTGTCCAACTGGTCCGGACGCAGCAGGCCGCGGGCTACCAGCAGTTCGCCGATGGGCAGTTCGCCGATGGGCAGTTCGCCGATGGGCAGATCCTCGCCGGCCCGGGTGCCGCCGGACAGGCCGGCGGCAGGTTGGCTGTCCCCCAATGCGGGTGCCAATGCCGGGGCTGGCGGTGCAGGCGGGGCGGGAACCAGGGACATGTCGGTCATGGCGCGCGCCGGATCAGGACTTGCCGCGGGCGCGGTACCAGCGGGCCAAGGCCCCGGCCGCCAGTGCCGTCAGCGCCAGCCAGACCACGGCAATGACCAGGACACGGAAGCGGTCCAGCCAGTCGGCCCATGGGCTGTTGTCGCCCACCTCCACCCGCACGGCACGTTCGCGCGCGGTGTCCACGGCCATCAGCAGACCGCCGGCATCGGCGAAGGCCACGGTGCCGCGGTCCAGCGCCAGCGGCTTCGATGGCAGCACCGGGGCGGATTGACCGCCGGCCGTCTGCAGCACCAGGCCGGCATGGCCGCCGGCCTGGGCCAGCTGTGCCACCAGCAGGCCGGGCGTACCGGACACGTCCAGCAGCAGGCGGCCCTGGCGGTCCACCACTTTGACGGCACCGGCGTCCAGCGCCACCGGCAGCGTCAGGCCGGCCGGGAGCCGGGCGCCGGGCAGCAGCAGGAAGGGACCGTCGGGCACCTTGCCCTCATCCACCGCCACCCGCAGCCGGTCGCCATCGGCCACCAGTCCGGGCAGGATGCGCTGGGCCAGGGTCAGCGAGGCGACCGGGTCGGCCAGCGCCGCCGGCGGCACCACCACCGTCACCCCGTCGGCGAAGGCGGACCCCAGGGCGAAGAAATCGGCCGGGGCCGCCCCGTCATCGGCCAGGACCACGCTGCTGCCGGGCAGCAGCTGTGCCGGGGAGGCCAGGGGCGCGTCCTTGCAATTGCCCGCCGTCGGCTGGCGTTGCAGCACCACCCGGATGGAGTTGCTGCGGCCCAGCAGCCCGTCGGGCAGCGGCACCGTCAGCTGCCGTGCCGCACTGCTGTCCAGCGTGACACTGCGCAGCAGCAGGTCGTTGACGAAGACATGGGCCAGCTGCGGCTGATCGGTCAGGGCGGCGCCCGGTGCCAGATCCAGCCGCAGGGCGGTGGGACGCTTGCCCCGCGGCAGCTGGGCATAGTCGAAGCGCAGCGCCCACTCGCCGCGGTCGACCACCTCCTGCACACCGGTGCCCAGCCCCAGGCGGGAGAAAGGGATCTCGTCGGGGGTGGCGGGGCCGGGGGGCAGACTGGCCCGCGCCGTCGCCGTCGGACCACCGGCCAGCGGCGACCAGGGGCCGGTGAGATAACGGGCGGTCATGATGTCGGCGGAGTCGGTCAGGGCGACGACCGGATCCGTGCCGATGCGCAGCAGCCGGGCGCTGCCGCTCGCCTCCGCCACGGCGAAGGTGGCCAGGGCGGATGCGGGCGCCACGACGATCTCGGCCGGTGCCGCCGCCATGCCGGGCGTAAGGTCGGCGAGGCGGGTGAAGGCCACCTGGTGCCCCTGCCGGGTCAGTCCGGCGGCCAGGGCCAGGGCGGCCTCATACTGGGCCCGGTTCAGCGGCGTGGTCGCAAGGCCGATGCGCACCCGCCGCGGCAGCACGGCCATGGCCGTCCGCAGGCTGCTGACGTCGGCGGGATCGTAGCTGTAGCGCAGCTGCGTGTCCGGACGCAGGGTGACGAAGCCGCCGGGCAGGCGCTGGTCGGCGCAGCGGTCGTCGGTCCAGGCGGCGCCATAATCCAGGCTGAGCTTGATGAAGTCGCCGCCATCGCTCCGCCGGGTCAGGTCGAAGGCCAGCGGGACCGCCCCGGCCCCGAGCACACCGCTCCAGCGCGGGACGTCATCGATGCCGATGCGGGCCGCGGCACGGATGGGCGCCGGAATCTGCGTCTCCAGTCCCCCCTCCAGCCGGAAGCGGCGGATGCCGACACCGGCCGGGAGGGGGAAATAGATGTCGCGCCGGCCGGAAAAGCCGGTGAAGCTGAGACCGTCGGGAAAGCCGATCTCCGCCAGGGTGACCTGACGATCGACCAGATGCGGTGTCGCGGCTGCCACTGCCGTGGCCGCCGGCGGGGCCGGTTGGGCGGCAGCGGCAGGCCCGGCAGCGGCAGGCAGAGCGGCCGGGAGGGCGGCGGCCAGCAGGGCGGCCTGGAGCAGGGTCTTCATCAACGGAGTCCTGTTTGGCGGAGCGACGGCGTATAAGCGGGCAGACGCTGGCGGGGATGGCAGGAGAGCGACGGGGAGTGGTGATGAGGGGAATCGGATGCCGGAGCATCGGACGCCGGGTGGTGCTGGGCCTGCCGCTGGGCCTGTGGCCAGCGCTGGTCCGTCCGGCGGCGGCAGGGCAGGAGGCGTCCGGACCCGGCGGCCCCGTCCCGGCGGTCCGGTCCGGCTGGCGCGGGGTCAACCTGGTCCGCACACCGCAGGCGCCGCTGGGCGGTGAGGCCTGCGGCCGCTCGCTGGCCCGGCTGAAGGCGCTGGGGGCGGATAGCCTGGCGCTGGTCTATTTCTTCTGGCAGGAGCGGCCGGACAGCGCCGCCGTCGGTCTGGGCAGTGACTATACGCTGGAGGAATTGCGGGCCGGCATCCGTCAGGCCCGGGCTCTGGGCTTCCGGGTGCTGCTGAAGCCCCATGTCTGGGTGCCGGGCACCTGGGCCGGCGCCATCGCCCCGACGCGGGAGGCCGATTGGCAGTCCTGGTTCGCCGGCTATGGCGCCGGGCTGGAGATTCTGGCTGCCCTGGCCGCAGGGGAGGGCGCCGAGGCCTTCGCCCTGGGGACGGAACTGCGCGGCACCAGCGCACGGCCCGAATGGACGGACCTGATCCGCCGCGTCCGCGCCCGTTTCTCCGGGACGCTGACCTATGTCGCCCATTGGGACGGCGAGGTCGAGCGCGTGCCGTTCTGGCCGCTGCTGGATGTGGCGGCGGTCAGCCTTTATCCGCCCTTGGGGCAGACGGCGGACGAACTGCCCGTCGCGGTCGGCCGTTGGGCCGACCGGCTGGTGGACTGGCGCCGGGCCGTGGGCAGGCCGCTGTGGGTGGGTGAACTCGGGCTGCGCTCGGCCCTGGGTGCCCAGGTCCGACCCTGGGAAAGTGCGGAGGAACGCGAGGCTGCCCCCGATCCGACCGGGCAGGCGGCGGTGCTGGCGGCATGGCTGGCCGCCCTGGGCCAGCGGGGGTTCGGCGATGTGCTGGTCTGGCGCTGGTTCAGCGATCCGGCCCTGGGCGGCGCCGCGGACACGGATTTCACCGTGCAGGGCAAGCCGGCGGAAGCGGTGCTGCGCTGCGCCTTCGGTGGCGGCTGCGATCCGCACGGCGCGGTGCGCTGAAACCCGGCCGGGGACCGGACCAGTTCCCGAGGACAGACAAGCGGGGACATGGGCCGCCCGGCGGTGCCCGGTCGCATGCAACCGGGCACCATGGGCGGCGCGGATCCGGCATCCGGCGCACATGCTCCACATCTCATCTGTCCTGACCGAGATCAACTTACCTTGAAAGATAGAGGGCTTAATGGATTAAAACTCATTTAATTCTGCATAGGCTTCATGCTGTCAAAGGGATGCGTTTGTATTCGGTTGTATTGGTTTTCATCGAAGCTTCGCCCTGTGGTGGTGCGCAGAATAAACAGGTTAACATTCCGGTGCCTTCGTAAACGCTGCCGGACCTGTGGGGCAGTCTCATCCGGTGTGGCGCTACGAACGCCCGATCCGGCGAATGGCCGCTTGCAATCCGGTGCCGGCGGGGCCATGTCGGGCAGGGTCGTCGGTGGACGGACCAAACTGCCCGTCGCCGATGCCGCCCGGTTGTCCCTGCCCGTCGATCCCGATCATTCCGCCGATGCCGCCGTCCGTCTCCATCGATGATCCTGCCCGCCCGGCCGAGGCTGCCACGCCGCGGGCCGCCGCCATGCGCCAGCGGCTGATGCAGGCAGGGGCGGAGCTGTTGGGCGAGGTGGGCGTGGAGCGCATCTCCACCAACATGGTGGCGGCGCGGGCCGGCGTGTCGCCGCCCATCTTCTACAGGCACTTCAAGCACAAGTACGATCTGCTGGCCGCGCTGGGCGAGGCGCTGATGGAACGGCAGAATCTCATCCTGCATGACTGGCTGGAGGGCGCCGAGAGCTTCGAAGCGTTGATGGCGGGTCATTACCGCTTCCTGCTGGCCTCCATCGAGGTGACGGCGGCCATGTCCAACGCCGTCTGGATCATGCGGGCCCTGCGGGCCGTGCCGGCCCTGGCGGTCGTGCGGCTGGCCTCCCACGAGGAGGGCACCGGGCGCATCACCGCCGTGATGCGCCGGCTGCTGCCGGAGGCTGATCCCGCCGAACTGCGCCTGCGCGCCCGCATCGCCGTCGAGGCCGGCTACAGCGTCATCGAAATGGCACTGGAGGACCCGGGTCATGATGCGCCGGCCCTGTGCCGCAGCCTGACCGACATCTGGTCCGGCGGCCTGTTGCAGGGAGTGCGTTCCCATCCGTGACCGGCCCGCGCCGGCCGGAGCCTCGATGCAAACGCATAACGATTCAGTGGGTGCATGATCGAAAGGGTCTTGCGCGGCGTCTGGTGCTTAGTTATCACTAACTGCGATGTTAGTTATCGCTAACGCACCTCTATTTCCACTCATCGTTTCCACTTGGGTTGCCTGCCGATGCCGCTGTTGCCACGGCTGTCGGGTGCATGGCTGCGCCCGTTGGCCCTGCCCGTTCTCGCCTGTCTCGCCCTTTGTGCCTGCGGTCCGGCCGAGGCCCCCAGGCCGACCCCGGAGGTCATCGCCGCGGTGCGTCCGGCCGACGCCCGGCTGGCGGAGATCTACGCCACCGCCTGTCATGCCTGCCACACCACGCCGGACAGCGGCGCCCCCCTGACCGCTGTGCCGGCCCAGTGGCGCGACCGTCTGGCCAAGGGCATGCCGGCGGTCCTGACCAATGTGGTGCAGGGGTTGAACGGCATGCCGGCCGGCGGCCAGTGCTTCGCCTGCACCCCGGCCGACTATGAGGCCCTGATCCGCTTCATGAGCAGTCCCCCGTCCGCCTCGCCGTAAAGCGGCCCAACGCGCCTGTTTCCCGCCCCGTTTCCCGCCCCGCGTCCCAAGGAGACCACGACCGTCATGCTGTCCCGGCGTTCCCTGTTCCTGCTGATGGGTGGTGCGGCGGCCCTGGCCGGCGCCGGTTACGGCGCGTCCCGCGTGGGCGAGCAGCCGGAGCCGCCGCTGCCGCCGGGCCAGGATAGGCAGGGGCGCCTGCTCTGGCGCAACTGGTCGGGCCTCCAGACTGCCTATCCCGCCACCCGTGCCGCCCCGGCGGATGAGGGCGAACTGGCCGACATCCTGCGCCGGGCCGAGGGGCCGGTGCGGGCCGTGGGCTCCGGCCATTCCTTCATGCCGCTGGTGCCGACGCCGGGAACGCTGGTGACCCTGGACCGCATGAGCGGTCTGGCCGGGCATGATCCGGCCACCGGCACCGCCACCGTCCGCGCCGGTACGCGGCTGGTGGAGCTGGGCACGGCCCTGGCCGGCATCGGGCAGGAGATGGCCAACCTGCCCGACATCAACAAGCAGTCCCTGGGCGGGGCCCTGGCCACCGCCACCCATGGCACCGGCGCCGCCCTGCCGGCCCTGCACGGCAATGTCACCGCCCTGCGTCTGGTGACCGCCGCCGGCGAGGTGCTGGATTGCGATGCCAGCCGCAATCCCGAATTGTTCGCCGCGGCCAAGGTGGGGCTGGGGGTGTTCGGCATCGTCACCCAGGCCACGCTGCGCAACGGACCGCTGCGGCGGGTGGAGCGCAATGTCTGGCTGCAGCCGCTGGAGCAGACCCTCGCCGAATGGCCGGCCTTGCGGGCGGCCCACCGCAATGTGGAATTCTATTATCTGCCCTTCACCGACATGACGGCCGTCATCACCCATGACGAGACCGATGCCCCGGCCACGCCACGCCCGCCGGCCCAGGACAACGAGGCGCTGCTGGATCTGAAGCGGCTGCGCGACTGGCTGGGCTGGTCGCCTGCCCTGCGCCGCCGCATGGCCAAGCTGGCCCTGTCGGGCCTGGAACCGGAGAAGGTGGTGGGGGAGAGCTGGCAACTGCTGTCCAACGAGCGCCCGGTGCGCTTCAACGAGATGGAATACCATCTGCCGCTGGAGGCACAGCCCCAGGCCCTGCGCGAGGTGGTGGCCGTCATCGAGACCAACCGTCCCGACGTGTTCTTCCCCATCGAGGCGCGCGTCATCGCGCCCGATGAAGCCTGGCTGTCGCCGTTCCAGGGACGCATGACCGGATCCATCGCCGTCCATGCCTATTACAAGGACAATTACGCCTTCCTGGCGGCGCTGGTGGAACCGATCCTGCGCCGACATGGCGGCCGGCCGCACTGGGGCAAGCTGAACAGCCTAGGCACAGCCGATTTCGCCGCTCTTTACCCCCGCTTTGCCGAGGCCAGCGCCCTGCGCCGGTCGCTGGATCCCGAGGGCCGGCTGCTGAACGACTATCTGCGCGGGATCTTCGCCCATGGCTGAGGATCGGCCGGTCCATGACGCCTATTTTACCACCCTGGCGGCGGCGCTGGACCGGGCCGGGCTGGCGGAGCCGGTGCTGGTACTGGACCTGCCGCGCCTGGATGCCAATGCCGATGCGGTGGCCGGCATTCTGGCCGGCGGGCCGGCCGTGCGGCTGGTGGTGAAGTCGCTGCCCTGCGCCCCGTTGCTGCAACGACTGGCGCAGCGGCTGGACACACGCCGCTACATGGTGTTCAGCCGGGCCATGCTGCTGGACATGGCGGCGGTGGATGCCGGAGCCGACCTGCTGCTGGGCAAGCCGTTGCCCGTGGCGGCGGCGGCGGCCTATTACGATGCCGTCGGGGCGGAGGCGCCGTCGCCGCACTGGCTGGTGGATACGCCGGAGCGCCTGGACCAATACGCCGTGCTGGCCCGCACCTGCGGGCTGCGGCTGCGGGTGTCTATCGAGATCGATGTGGGGCTGGGGCGCGGCGGTGTCGGCGATCCCGCTGTCTTGGCCGCCATGCTGGACCGGCTGCCGCCAGAGATCACGGTTACCGGACTGATGGGGTACGACCCGCATCTGGCCAAGCTGCCGGAAGCGCTGGGGCTGCGCCGCCGCGCCCTGGCCGACAGCCGGGCGCGCTATGCCGTCCTGGCCTCGGTGCTGAAGGCACGGCTGCCGCCGGAGCGCTTTGCCGCCCTGACCCTGAACACGGCGGGCAGCCCGACCTATGCCCTGCATGCGCCCTGCGGGGGCGGCGGACTGAGTACCCGGGCCGTGGCCAACGAGGTGGCCATCGGCTCGGCCTTCGTGAAGCCCGCCGATTTCGATCTCGATACGCTGGTCCGCCACCGGCCCGCCTGTTTCATCGCCACGCCGGTTCTGAAGGTTCAGGACCCGGCCGGGCTGCCGGGTCTGCCCGGGCTGGCGCCGCTGCTGGCGCGGCTGCGTCCGTCCACGGCGCGGGCCTGCTTCATCCATGGCGGCAACTGGCTGGCCGATCCGGTGTCGCCGCCGGCGCTGCGGCCAAGCCGCCTCTATGGCCGCTCCAGCAACCAGGAGCGCTGGGCCGGGCCGCGGCCGCGCCGCGGGGAGCGGGCCGTGCGGCCCGACGACTGGATCTTCCTGCGCCCGCGGCAGAGCGAGGCGCTTTTTTTGCAGTTCGGTTCCCTGGCCGTGTTCGACGGCCGGGCGATCAGTGGGCGTTGGCCGGTATTCCCGTCCTCCGCCTGAACGGGCGCCGGCGGGACGGCGCACAACAAGAACAGGGCGCAAAGCCCTGCCGGCCCGCCAAGCGGGTCCGGGCTGAACAGGGGGTATGGCAATGACGAAGAGGACCGTGGGTGCCTATGGCTTGAAGTCTGTGCTGATGTGCGGGGTCATGCTGGCGGCCGTGCCGGCCGGTGCGCAGGAGGCCCTGGAGGAGATCATCGTCACCGCCCAGAAACGGGCGCAGAACCTGCAGGAGGTGCCGGTCAGCGTCACCGCCCTGTCGGGCGAGACGTTGCTGAACGCCGGGGTCCAGGACGTCATGGATCTGGGCAAGCTGGCGCCCGGCCTGCAGATCACCGCCACCGACGCCGCTGCCAATCCCAAGATCTTCATCCGCGGCGTCGGCCTCAGCGATTTCAACGCCAATGCCTCCGGCGCCGTCGGTATCTATGTGGACGGGGCCTATGTGGCGTCGCCGCTGGCGCAGATGGGACAGTTCTTCGACGTGGCCCAGGTGGAGGTGCTGCGCGGGCCGCAGGGCACCCTCTATGGCCGCAACACCACAGGCGGCGCCATCAACATCACCACGCGCCGGCCCGACTTCACGCCGTCGATCGAGGGGCGGGCGGAATATGGGCGCTATGACGCCCTGACCCTGGATGCCGCCGTGGGCGGCGGCGTGGTGGAGGACCGATTGGCGCTGCGTCTGGCAGGCACGTTCCAGCGTGACGACGGGCCGACGCTGAACCGGGTCAGCGGCGACCATGTCAACGCCACTGACCGCTGGGCCCTGCGTGGCAGCGCCCTGTTTACACCTGGTGAGACGGTGGAGGTGCTGCTGCAGCTGCGCGGCGGACGCAGCACCGGCGATGCCATCCACACCCAGGCGCGGGCCCTGCAGCCGGCCGTCCCCGAGGCGGCGGGACCGGACGGGCTGTGCCGGCCGGAGCTGACGGCGTCCGGCCTGTGCACCGATGCGCTGGGCTATGCCGATACCGACGGCGATCCCTATGCTGGTGATTACAATCTCGAGGGCAAGGACAAGATCGATCTGGCCGGGGCGACGCTGAACCTGCGCTGGTCCGGCGATGCACTGACGCTTTATTCCATCACCGCCTTCGACTACGCCAAGCGCGACGACGAGGAGGATACCGACGCCAGCCCCAATAGCCTGCTGCACACCTGGTACGAGGCGACCCAGCGCGATTTCTCCCAGGAGTTCCGTGGCGAGGCGGAGTTCGGTGCGGTCAAGGCCGTGGCCGGTGTCTATTACCTGCACGATTACCTCGACACCGACAGCGGCTTCGACGTGCTGCGCGATCTGCGGCCGCTGTTCATCACGCCGGACAATCCGACCGGCCTATCGATCGAGAACAATGTCGCCCTGGTCGGCTATCCCTACCGTCAGACCACCGACAGCTATGCCGCCTTCGGACAGGCGGACTGGCAGGCCACCGACCGGCTGACGCTGACCGCCGGCCTGCGCTATTCCCACGACAAGAAGGATTTCCGCTACCGCAGCACGCTGGAGCGGGAGATCGAGCTGTTCGCGCTGGAGGACGACAAACCCTTCGGCAGCCTGTCCGGCCGTCTGGGGGCGCAGGTCGCGCTGACCGACACGGCCATGGCCTATGCCAGCTATAATCGCGGCTACAAGAGCGGCGGCTTCTTCGGCGGCTATACCCGTGACCCGGCCGACCTCGCCCCCTACGAGGACGAGGTGGTCGATGCCTATGAGATCGGCACCAAGACGGAATGGCTGGACGGCCGGCTGCGGCTGAACCTGTCGGGCTTCTATTACGATTACCAGGACCTGCAGGTATTCCAGCTGGTGGAACGGGCCGGCCTGCCGGTGCAGACCTTCGACAATGCCGCCAGCGCCCGCATCAAGGGCCTGGACTTCGAGCTGATGACGGTGCCGCTGAGCGGTCTGGAGCTGGGGCTGAGCGGCGAGTATCTGGACGCCACCTACCGCGATTACCGGTCGCAGGGGCAGGATCTGGAGGGCAACCGGCTGCCGTCGTCGCCGCGCTGGTCGCTGACCGGCAGCGCCCGCTACAGCTACCCCATCGACGGGTTCGGCGCGGTGGAGCTGGCCGCCAATGTCTCCTACCGCTCCAAGGTCTATTTCGACAGCAACAATGTCGATCGGCTGAGCCAGGGCAGCCTGTGGCTGGCCGACCTGACGCTGGGCTGGAGTTCCAGTGATGGCAGCCTTGGGGCCGGGCTGATGGTCAACAACCTGTTCGACAAGGATTACGTGGTCGACATCAACCCGCTGGAGAGCTTCGGGCTGGATGCGGTGGTGCCCGGCCGGCCGTGCCGGCTGAGCGGCTATGTGCGCTGGCAGTTCTGACGGGGAGATGACGAGGATGCCCGAATCCCTGGACCCGCCGCCGGAGACGGCGCTGGACTTCGCCTTCGCCCGGCTGAAGGCGGCGGCTGCCGCCGATCCCGATCCCGATGCCGGGCGGCGGCGCGGCTGGCTGGCCGCGCTGGATCGGCAGCTGGTGCGGCGGCAGGCCGAGATCGTGGCCGCTATCGACGCCGATTTCGGTGGCCGGCTGGCCCACGAGACGCTGTTCGCCGAGCTGTATGTCACGGTGGCGGCGCTGCGCCATGCCCGCCGGCATCTGGGACGCTGGATGAAGCGCAGGCGGCGGCCGGTGCCGCTGACGCTGCAGCCGGGCCGGGCCTGGGTCGAGCCGCAGCCGCTGGGCGTGGTCGGCGTCATCGCCCCCTGGAACTATCCGTTGCAGCTGGCCCTGTGCCCGTTGGCGGGCATCCTGGCAGCCGGCAACCGGGTGCTGCTGAAACCGTCGGAGCTGACGCCGCGGACCACGGCGCTGGTGGCGGAGATCCTGGCGGCTTCCCTGCCGGCGGATGTGGCGGCGGTGGTGTCGGGCGGGCCGGAACTGGGCGCCCGTTTCGCCGCCCTGCCGTTCGATCATCTGCTGTTCACCGGCTCCACCCGCGTCGGCCGCATGGTCATGCAGGCGGCGGCGGCCAACCTGACCCCGGTGACGCTGGAGCTGGGCGGCAAGTCGCCGGCCCTGCTGCTGCCCGATGCCGATGTGGCGGCGGCGGCGGCCGACATCGCCTATGGCAAATTCACCAATGCCGGCCAGACCTGTGTGGCGCCGGACTATGTGCTGCTGCCGCGGCCGGCGCTGGAACCGTTCCTGGCGGCGCTGCGGACGGCAGTGGCGACCCACTTCCCGGTCAGCGACGGTGCTTCCGCCATGACCGTGCTGTTCGGCGACAGGGCGCGGGAGCGGGCGGCGGCGCTGTTGCGGGATGCGACGCAGGCGGGGGCGCGGGTGGAGATGCTGGCCCCGCCGCCGCCGGGGCAGGCGCTGGCCCCGGCGGCCATCGTCGATCCGCCGGCGGGCTGCGGGCTGCTGCGGGAGGAGATCTTCGCGCCGCTGCTGCCGGTGCTGACCTATGACGGGCCGGATGAGGCGCTGGCGCGTATCCGCGCCGGAGACCGCCCCCTGGCGCTGTACCTGTTCGGCCGCGACCGGACCGCCATCGACCGGGTGCTGCGCACCACGGCGGCCGGCGGCGTGTCGGTCAACGACACGCTGATCCATGTGGCGGTGGAGGATCTGCCCTTCGGCGGCATAGGTCCAAGCGGCATCGGCCGCTATCACGGCCGCGACGGGTTCGACAGCTTCAGCCATCTGAAGGCGGTGTTCCAGCGGGGCCGGCCCCGCACCGACCGGCTGATCCGCCCGCCGCTGAACGGCCTGCACCGGCGCCTGCTGCGCCTTCTGTTGGGGGGCTGATGCCCATGACCGGTTCCGTTCCTCTCAGTCCCCCCGGTGTCGCGCAAGGTGCGGCCGGGCCGGACGCCCCGGTGGGGCATCTGCGGGCGCTGGCCTTCGGCACCGGTTCGGTGGCGGCGGCGACCTTCAATGTCACGCCGCAGCTCTGGCTGCTGTTCTTTCTGACCGAGACGCTGTCGGTGCCGGCGGCCTGGGCCGGGCTGGCCGTGCTGGTGCCCAAGGCCTGGGAATTCCTGTTCGATCCTGCCGTCGGCTGGCTGTCCGACCGTGCCCGTGCCCGCCATGGCGTGCGCTGGCCCTGGCTGCTGGCCGGCGCCGTGCTGTTTCCCGGCGCCTTCATGGCCCTGTTCGGGCCGCCGGTGTTCGCGGACTGGCGCTGGACCCTGGGCTGGGTCACCGGCGCCTTCCTGCTGGCCACCAGCGCCTATTCCATTTTCGCCATCCCCTTCGTCGCCTTGCCGGGGGAGGTGTCGCGCGATCCGGCGGTGCGCACGCGGGTGGTGGCCTGGCGCATGGCCTTCGTCGGCGTCGGCGTGCTGATGGCCGGCGGGTTGGCCCCGGTGCTGGTGGAGCAGGGCGGTGGCGGCCGGGCCGGTTTCGCCCATATGGCGGGGGTGCTGAGCGTGGTCTGCACCCTGACCATGCTGCTGGCGGCAATGGCTGCCCGCGGCTTTCCCCGCCAGGCACCGGTCCATGGCGGCAGTGGGGGCGGCAGTGGGGACGGCAGCGGTGCGCCCGGTGACCGTGCCCTGGCGCTGCTGCTGGCCAACCGCGCCTATCGCTGGCTGTGGGGGGCCTATCTGCTGCAGATGGTGGCCATCGCCGTGACCGCGGCCATGCTGCCCTATGCCGTGACCCATGTCATGGGCGCCCCGGCCGATCACGCGGCGCTGCTGTTCGTGGCCATGACCCTGGGCAGCATCTTCACCATGCCGCTGTGGACCTGGGCGCGGCGGCGGATGGGAACGCTGCCCGCCTATGGGGCGGCGACGCTGCTGTGCGTGGCCGGGTCTGTGGCGCTGTACGATGTGGTGCTGGCCAGCCTGCCGCTGGCCTGCCTGGCGGCGTTCCTGGCCGGGGTCGGGCAGGCCGGGCAGCAGCTGCTGCCTTTCGCCCTGCTGCCGGCGGTGACGGAGCGGAGCGGCGGTCCCCATGCCGATCCGCTGCGCCATGGCGGCCTGTTCGCCGGGGTCTGGGTGGCGGGGGAGAAGCTGGGACTGGCCCTGGGCGGGGCCCTGGCCGGGCTGTTGCTGGGGCTGGCCGGCTATGTGGAAGGGGGTCAGGGACAGGCGCCCGGCGTGGTGGCCTGGATCCCCGTGCTCTTCGCCCTGGTCCCGGCCGGCATCTTCCTGGTCAGCCTGCTGCCGTTGCGCCTGCTCGACCGGCTGGCGCCGGGGCTGGGGGACTGAAGGGAGGGGTATGGGGTTGCGGCGGGGCGGCGCTGCTGCCAGCATGGACCGGCCCGGGACCGGCGCGCCGACGGTGGTGAGCCGGCGCCCATGCCCCGAAGTCCGTGAGTCGAGTGCCATGCTGATCCCGAAGAAATCCCCTGCTGCCAGACCCGCCCGTGATGCGGAGGGCGTGGCCCTGCGCGCTGTGGCCTTCCTGGCGGGGGACGAGGAACTGCTGGCCCGCTTCGTCACCCTGACCGGCTGCGGCCCGGACCAGCTGCGCGCCGGCCTGTCCGATCCGGCCTTCCTGGGCGGGGTCCTGGATTTCCTGCTGGGCGACGAACCCACCGCCGCCGCTTTCGCCGCCGCCGAGGATCTGTCGCCGGAGGATCTGGCGCGGATACGGTCCAGGTTGCCGTAAGCGGGCGGAGGACGACCGTTTCATTCTGGAGCGCTGCTCGACAGGCGCTCACCGTGGAGGCGTTTGGCTCCGCGTGCCGATCCGTTCGGGGCGTGCATCCGAGGCTGCCGCGGGTTGGACAATCCGCACGTGTCGGCGGCAGCCGGGCATTGCCCGCCGCCGCACCGAGGTCAACGCCTTTGCAGCCATTGGCCCGGAGCCTTACGGATGCGCGGGTTTCACTCGAACCAGGGACGGTAGATTTGTCGCGGCATCACATTCCGGTTGCGGGTCTTAATCGTCCGGGCGGGAACTCCACCAACGACTGTCCAAGCGTCCACATCCCTGGTGACAACGGCGCCCGCGGCAACGACGCATCCTTCGCCAAGAGTGACCCCCGGCAATATGGTGGCGCCGCTACAGATCCAGGCATAATCACCGATGCTGACCGGCGCTGCCCGGTCGGCATGGTGCGGAGAGTCCGGATCATGTTCCAAGGTCCATATCCGGACTTCCGGTGCGATGTCCACATAATCGCCGATCGTGAGCCGGGCGCCCCTGCCGTCGAGCACCACGCCCGCATTGATCACCGACCTACTGCCGATCTGGATGCGAAAGCCGCGCAGGCGTGTCCTCATGAGGATAGATGAGCCGGGTCCAACCTTGATAAAGAGCCGGTAAAAAAAAAGGCGAACAACGTGAAACGGGATACTGGCAACAAGGCTATTCAAAAATAAAATTACAAAATTTCTTGCAAATAGATAGGCCTGGCTCGTGGAGTGTCTTTCTCCATCTTTTGCTGATTTTCCTATCCACATTTTTATTTCCTTTTGTGCGTATCCCGTTGTGCATATCCGACGTGGGCAGGCTGTCCTGGTCGTTTCGCTCTATCGGTTCTTATGCGGGGTCAGAAGGATGAAAATAACGCCCAGAAAAAATCCGGCCAAGATGCCAATAAGTACAGAAAGTGGGAGCGATTTATTCACTAACTTCGCTTCCCGCATCGGCTCCTGGATGAACTGAAGCGGAAAAGTCGTTGCGCTGCGGGCGATGCTCACCGCCCTATACTGGTCAGCCAGGGTGGAGATGATGGCGGACCGGCTGGATGTGATATCGACGCGCGAAATTTCCTGTTCAAGGAAGCGGATATACTGTTCTTTCTCGGAAATTATACGATTCCGCACCACTTCCGACAGTTCAATCACCATAATCCGGAGAAACTCTTCCGCAAACTGTGGATCGCTCGAACGCATGCTCAGCTGGAAAACAGAAGATTCTGACTGTCTCACCAGTGTAATGCTGCCATCAATGAAATTAGAGAGGTCATAATAATTAACAGTCTCGCTTCTAGGAATGTTCAGCACGGCAGCAAGGGTGCTTTTAACGGCTTCCCCGACGCCATGTCGGGGTATCCATCGCTGGTTCTGTTCATCCCACCTTTTGGCGAAGATTTTCCTTAAAAAGTTGTGCTTGCTTTCCAGCCGAAGGGCGAATGCTGGGGAGGTCATCAGCGACTTGAACTGGTCAACCTCGGTGGAGGTGGTCGGCCCGCGAAGGAGGGAAAAAGACGAAGTCGCCTGATTGGAGCGGATAGCGCTAACCGGGTCCGAATTTTCCACCATCAGGGCTGTGATCCGATACTTTGGCGCCGACAAAGAAAGCTGAATAAGAGACAGGAGCAGTGCGCTTGCCATGGAAATAAGCAGAACCTTCCAACGCCGACGGATAATACGGGTCATCTGGTCCAGAAGATCCCCTTGGCTATCAACCGATCCATCGTGATAACGGCTATCGTGTAGCGTCAATTTATTTTCTCCCGTCAGAATATCCTGCTTAGCTTCAGGCTCTGCTATGGCGAAGGCATATTTTGTACGACCGGATTGTCCGAAAACCTAGCATAAGCCAGACAACCGGGCTACGAATTCCCATTGCCGCATGCTCCGCCCTTGCCGAGCAGAATATCGACGAGTGTTTCTGCCCGATGAAATGAGGCATAGGCAGGCGCCCGTGCCTGCGCCTGCGCCTCAAGTTCTGGCAGTCGCCGAACCGCGTCGATCACGGCTGCCCCAAAGGACTTTTCCCCATCGAACAGCACGGCGCCCGCATTGCTGGCTTGGCTGCCAAGCCAGCAATGGGTCGGGACGACGATCGGCTTGGCGGCAGCGATGGCTTGCACCAAGACGCCGGAACTCCGCGCCCTATATGCCTCCGGGCGATAAGGCAGAAGCACGATGTCGGCGGCCAGCAACAGACTCTGAAACTCCGGCGAGGTCAGAGGCTGGTCCAACAGTTTTACGCTCGGAAATCCGGCCAAGCGCATCCGGGCGGCCGTCACTTCCGGTTCCTCATAGCCTTTCGGGGCTACGGACTGGAAAAGGGCGCAATGGGGAATGCCGGCATCTTCCAGCGCTTGTACGGCCGACGGCAGGAGATCGAATCCTTTTTCTGCCCGCGGATTCCCGAGATAGACCAGCTTAAGGCCCGGTTCGGCGCGCCATTTCTGTAAACTGTCCAAATCCGGCTGTGGTTGCGGATAGGGAATGGGAAGAAGGTGGAAATCCACGGCCCCGGCTGCCGAAAGACGATAGTCGTCGCACAGTTCTTCCGTGTCGCAGTAGAAGCGGAAAGCCCTGAGGGTCGCGGGATCGGCTGCCATCCGGCGGAACAAGGCGGATATGCCGGGATAGCCGAGATCCGGCTGTTCCATTTCCGCCGCGTCTCGCCGGAGCACAATATGGAACTGTCCGGCCTGATAGGCCGGATTTGAGGCGACCGCCGACCAAACGATATGCAATTCGCACAGGCGGATCGTCGGAATGAAGACGTGAGTCTCCGGGCCGATGCCGACGCGGTCCAGGGCCGACTCAAATTCTTGCTGAAAGACGGCCATCTGGTCGGACCGCCGGGTCGGCGCCACTCCCTTGACCAGGCGATATACCCTGCGCAGCGCCTGAGCCAGGGGCACTTGAAGCGTTGCCGGAAGATGGCCAAGAAGATCCCGGACCCATCGTTTGGTCGGGTTGGTCTGGTCCCAGGCCATAGAGAACCAGGGATAGAGGTGTGCTCCGGGGAACGAGACCGTTGCGGAATCGCAGTCCTTGTTGGAGAAGACGGTGATCGACGCGGCACGTGCGTGGACGGCTTCGATCACGGAAAGATCATACTCGTAATAGTGACCGGACATTCCTCTAAGAGACTGATCCATCACAACAAAATTGACGACCATAACCTGTCCCCGCCCTAAGGCTTCTGCAGTTCGCTATTGTCCGATACGCCGACAGATGCCGTAAACCACGAAGGCAGCCCCAGAGGCAATATCGCGGAACTGGCGCCGATCAACATTGCCTGGGCGCGCTCCGGTCCGTGCCGGGCAGGAATCGTCCACCGTAGCCCCACCTCCGTACCGACCACCTGCGCCATTGTAGCCAATTGTCGTGGGTTCTAACGTTCATCCGTCAAGTCCGCAATCGAAATTCCCGTCCTGCGGGGGCTTGCAGCCCGGTCTGCGGCGATGAACAGAACGGCTGCTTCTTTATGTGGGGGCGACTTCAGTGAGCTGTTGTCGTCAACAAATTTGTGAAGATTTGTTGAAACAAACAGGGATGGCCAAATTTGTCTTGCTTGCGCGGATTGCCGCCAAGTAGGTCGCAGACGAAACGCGGCGCGATTTTGTCACTCAGGAGAGGTGTGGGCTTGACCATGGCAGGGGCGCTTGCGATAAGAAATCGTCGTCCCCGACGGGTACCTTCCGGGTTAATGATATGGATGCTTCGGGCAGGGGGACAACTTCCCTGGCGACGCCTCCCCGCTTGTTGCGTGCGATATTGAGGGGGTCATGCGCAATTGAATGAACTGGAATTCCGCAAGAGAAATCTAAATTGTTGGATATTTCTCTTTTGGGAGCATAAGATCCCACTCCGTTAAATCAAATAGCCTGCTGTTGGGGCGATGCTGTGGCCCGCGGCGGCTGGGTGACGGGCCGACTATAGATGAGGCGACATTGTGATCATTAGCCGAACCCCATTTCGCGTCTCTCTTTTTGGTGGTGGCACAGATCTTCCGCTTTGGTACCGCCGGCATGGTGGTGCGGTTCTCGGCATGGCGATCAACAAATATACCTACCTGACCCTCCGGCGGCTGCCTCCCTTTTTCGAACACAAGCACCGGATCGTCTATTCCCGCATCGAGCAGGTGCGCGAAAATTCCGAAATCGAGCATCCGGCCGTTCGGGCCGTGTTTGATGAGGTGGGGGTCAGCGAGGGGCTTGAGATTCATAATGACGCTGATCTTCCGGCGCGCTCGGGACTCGGGTCCAGTTCGGCCTTCACCGTCGGTCTGCTGAACGTCCTGGCGGCCCAGCGTGGTGTTCGCATGTCCAAGCAGCAGCTGGCCCTCGAAGCGATCCGCATCGAGCAGGACGTGATCGGCGAGGCCGTCGGATCGCAGGACCAGATCTGGGCCGCCTATGGAGGCTTCAATCGGATCGACTTCCAGGCGGACGGCTCCTTTGATGTTCGGCCGGTCGTCATGCCCTCGCAACGCATGGACGCTCTGCTCGGCTCGCTTATGCTGTTTTTCACCGGCTTCTCCCGGTTTGCGGCTCAGATCGAGCACAAGAAGATGGAGAATTTGGAGCAGAAGGAAAAACAGCTGCACGAGATCAGGGGATTGGTGGACGAGGCCGAGACCATCCTATGCCAGCCGGACCGTAGTCTGGACGAGTTGGGAGGGCTGTTGCATGAGGGCTGGATGCGCAAGCGGTCGCTGGCTGACGGGGTCAGCACGGGGAGCATCGACGAGATCTATGATGCCGCCCTGGGGGCCGGCGCCATTGGTGGCAAATTGCTGGGCGCTGGCGGCGGCGGTTTCATCCTGTTCTATGTTCCGCCGGAGAAACGCCAGTCGGTGCGCAAGCGCCTCTCCTCTCTGATCGAGGTCGATCTCGGCATCGATCGCACCGGCAGCACCATTGTGATGTATGAACCCAACGGCCTGCATCGCCGTTGAAGATCTGCAGGATTGGACACACCATGACGACCAAAGTGCTTGTAACTGGAGCCACCGGTTTCCTGGGGCGCCATGCGGTGCCGATCTTGCGCGCTGCCTATGGGCCGGATGCCGTGGTCGGTGTATCGTCGAAGGACTATAATCTGCTTGAACGCAGCCAGGTTCAAGCGATGTTCGACGATCATAAGCCGGAAGTGGTCGTGCATCTGGCCGCCTATTCAGGTGGAATCGGCATCAACCGGGCCAAGCCGGCCGATTTCTACTACATCAACACCATCCTGACCGCCCATGTGTTCGAAGCGGCCGCCCATCTCGGCGTGCGCAAGCTGCTGTATCCGTTCGGGGGTTGCTCCTACCCGGCGGATGCCACCAGCCCGATTGATGAAGGGCAGTTGTGGCGTGGATATCCGCAGCCGGACAGCGCCGGCTATTCCACAGCAAAGATGATGGGGTTGGTGGCGGCCCGGTCCTATCGGACCCAGTACGGGCTGAACGCGACGACGATCATCCCCGGGAACATGTATGGCGAGCATGATAATTTCCGCAAGGAAGAGAGCCATGTGGTTCCGGCCATGGTGCGGCGCTATTACGAGGCCATGCTGGAGAACAAGCCGTTTGTGGAGATGTGGGGGACCGGCAAGGCGCTGCGCGATTTCGTCTATGCTGGTGATGTGGCCCGCACCCTGCCTTTCTTTATCGACAGTTTCGACGAGAGCGGCCCGGTGAACGTTTCCAGCGGAACCAGCACCTCCATTCGCGAACTGGCGGAAACCATCGCCAAGCTGGTCGGCTTCCAGGGAGAGATCCGCTGGGATGCAACGAAACCGGAAGGCCAGCTGGTCAAGCTTTTTTCAGCCGATAAGCTGCATGGGTTGGGTCTGTCCTGCGCTACGTCCCTGGAGGATGGACTGCGCTCGACCATCCAGTGGTTCAACGCTCATTACGCCACTGCCGGAGATGGATTGCGCCTATGATCTATCTGATTGGCGGTAATGGCTTCGTCGGCAGTGGATGGGCCCGGCTGTTCGAGCGCCTGGGGCTGGAATTCCGGGTGCTGACCCGGGAGAATTTCGACACGTTCCGCGGGACAACCTGCGACATCCTGGTCAATGCCAACGGCAACTCAAAGAAGTTCCTGTCCGACCGGGAGCCGATGACCGATTTCGACCAATCGGTCCGCAGTGTGGCTGACTCCCTGCATGGGATCAGGGCCCGGCGTTATGTGTTCCTTTCATCCGGCGATGTCTATCCCCGGCAGGACAGGCCCAATGTCACCGGCGAGGATCAGGAGATCGATCTGGCTGCGTCCAGCCGCTATGGTCGGCACAAGCGTCTGGCGGAAATGCTGGTGCAGGCGGAGCATCCGGACTGGGTGATCTTCCGCATGGGTGGCTTCGTCGGTCCGGGCCTGCGGAAGAACGCCATTTTCGACATGCTGACGGGCGCACCGGTATGGCTGCATCCCGATTCCGAACTTCAGTTCATCGGAACCGATACGGCAGCCGAGATCGGCTGGTCCATCGTCCAGTCCGGTATCTCCCGAGAAGTTATCAATATGGGTGCATCGGGAACCGTGCGTCTGGGAGACGTGCATGCCCTGATTGGGTCATCCTCTCCATGGCGTGAGGGGGCATCTAAAGTGCGGTTCGAGCTCTCATTGTCGAAGTTGGCGAATTTGTCTCAAATCAAGGTGCCTGGAACCGAGATGGAAATTCGCGCTTTTCTTGAAAGAAAAACGCAATAAAAACCAAAGCCATTCGTGAGCAGTTGGAGGGGTGACATGTCTAGGTCTGTCTATCAAAGGGCATCGAACAAAATTCGGGGTATTTTTAATAAAATTACTGGGGTGTCGAAAATAAATCTAGATGGAGTTGATATTTTAATTGATAGGTCTGTTATTTCCCCAGCTATCATTGACTCTATCTATTTTGGTTCCTACGAAAGTACGGAGAGAAATAGTGTTGTGCCACTGATAAGAACAGACGATCGAGTCCTTGAAATCGGTGCCGGTATTGGATATTTGGCATGCGCTATTGCGCGTAATGCAAAGCCGAAAATGCATAAGATTATTGAGGCGAATCCAAAGCTCATCCCAGTTATTCAAAAAAATCTGAGAGCAAACAATGTAGAAGTTGATGTAGTCAATGCCGTTCTTGGTGATTCGGAACGGAAGGTTGACTTCTACATAGGCAGAGATTTTTGGGATGCATCCCTCGTTAAGGCGCCGTATCACACAGAATCTATACTGGTTGATATGATTGATGCGCGGAATTTCGTGCAGGATATCTCTCCTACTGTCCTGATCATGGACATCGAAGGCGGAGAAGCTCAGCTCCTCCCTTTGATTCCGCTTGATACTATACGTTTGGTTTGCATTGAGTTGCATCCAGATCAGATTGGATCCGGTTCTGTTACGAAGTTGATATCCTATGTTATCGCAGCCGGGTTCGATGTCGACCTGGGTAGCTGCGAAGGAACTGTGATGCTTTTCAAGCGCCATAACTCGTGAATATTGGAGAGACGGCAATGACAACAGTCAGCGCTTTTGTTATTAGTTATAATGTTGAAGATTACATTGGCAATTGCCTTCAATCTTTGTCCTGGTGCGATGAAATCGTTGTCGTTGACGTCTCTAGTACAGACGGGTCTGCTGAAATAGCTCGCCAGTATACAGAAAAAGTTTTCGTGCGACCGTTTGCTCCTATTGTTGAGCTGACGCGAGAATTCGCCTATGAGCAGACGACAGGGGACTGGGTCATCACACTTGATGCCGATGAAATCGTCGATGCAGATATGATACTTTGGATTAAACAATTCATCCTTGAGGATAAATATGATGGGGCCGCTTTGCTCCGGAAAAATTATATTTTCGGTAAATGGTCTCCCTATACCAGATACTGGCCGGATAATGTTCTCCGCCTCTTCAGGCGAGGTAAGGTCAAATTTTTGCCCGTAATTCATACTAACCCCGTTATTGAATCGGGAAAAATATACAAACAAAAGAAAGACGACATTGGTCGCATTCATCACTTCAACCAAGTTAATCTGTTCCAGTACATCGAGAAAATGAACAGATACACAGAAGTGGAATCTACCGGCGCAAAGCCGAAAAATCCACTTACAGTGCTATTCTATGTTTTGTACATTTTTACAAAAGAGTATATCCGGAATCAGGCTTATAGAGAGGGAATGTATGGATTTTGTGTTCACGCAATCACGGCCGTCTATTATTTAGTTCGTGAACTCAAGGTGTGGGAAGCCTCGAGAAACCTTGACGTTCCTGCGCATTACCAGAATGTTGCAGGCCAGATCATTTCTCATATAAAACAAAATCAAAAGAATGGGCGAGTTAAGAATAATGGATGAAAAGCTTCAGAAAAAATCTGTCGTGGCTGCGGGTGCGATGGGGGCTCGCGTCGTTATAACGGGTGTTGTTCAGGTCTTATCTCTTTTGGTTCTGTCAAAATTCCTATCTCCCAGAGATTTCGGTGTTTCATCTATTGCTATTACAGCGATGACTTATTTTTCGACATTTGGTGATCTTGGTCTTAACATTGGCATTGTCCGGTCTAGGGAAAAGATCGATGATCTTGCCCCTCTAGCCCTCACTCTTCAGATGATTGTTTGTTATGGCCTGTTTTCTCTCTATTGGATGTTTATATTTGTTTTTTCGTTTGACGCTGATAATGCGGTAATTGAATCAATAAATCTTGCCACTTTTGTATTGCTCATTCTTCCATTTAGAGGAATTTGGATCGCTCTTCTTGAGAGAGACCTTAAATATGGACGAGTTTCTTTTGCGGAGAGTTCGCAGGCGATTGTTGCGGGCGTTATTTCTTGTCTGGCAGCCTACTTTGGGGCAAAGCATTTGAGTATTGTTATCGGTCAGCTGTCCGGGTTCGTTGCGTGCGCCTTAATATTGTCTTTATTTAGGCCGTCTAAAATTTCTTTTTCTTTGAACATCGCTGAGCACAAGGCCTTTCTTAAGCTTGGCGGGGCATTCCAGTTGCAGATGTTGCTTAATCTTTCCAAAGAGCTCTGGCGCCCTATTGTTATTGGGGGAATACTAGGTGCGGAGGCGCTTGGGTATGTCGACTGGGCAAAGAAGCTCATACAGCAAATTGTCAGCATAGGCTATCAGGTTGGAAGAATAATAGTTCCAACAATGTCCAGGCTTCAAAATGGCTCGTCTATGCGCGATCAAGGAGAAAAATTGGAAGTTTGGACACCATCGCAAATGCTGTCTCAGTATATTCTATTTTCATCTATGATATTCTTTTCCGTCGTTTCAATAATATTGGCATATAGTCAAGAAATAATTTCAATTTTTTTTGGGCCAAAGTGGCTTCCCGCAGAGTATCTGATCATTATGTTTTGTTCAGATCTTATAAATGTTGCCATATCCTTGCCCCTGTACCAAGCATTGGTTTCCGTAATGTCGGCTAGGGTTGCGGTTAAAATTTCTGTTATCTTTCTTATCTCGGAGTGGGTCATTTCTGTTATCGCTCTCAAGTTTCTTGGGGTTCTGGGGGCGGGTGTGTCGTCAATCATTATTGGTGTATTTTTTCCGGTTCTTTATATATATCAATTGAAAATATCTGCCGGGTGGACGATAAATCCATATCGCCTTATATGGAAGTATCTGCTGGTTTCCATATTTGTAGGAATTTCATGGAGAATATTTCATAATGAGGCGGGTGATTTATTCGGTTTGTTCGTTGGGTGTTTTGGCGTTTTTCTGGTGAATTCTACGCTGGTCATGCTTGTAGATTCTAAAATCAGGGAAATTTTCAAGGTAATTTTTGCTAATATTTTGAAATCTTTATATTTTCAAAGGGGGTAAAATTTGCTTTTCAAGCATTAAATGTCAATGCCTGATTTTTTGCATTTCTAGCGGGTTTTATCTGGCGTTTTGTGGTGCGGAATGGAGGAAATGCTGATGCTTAATTTGAAAAAATTTCAAGAAGCTGCCGAGGTTCGTGATGAACTGAAGAGCTGGCTGCTGGATAAAGCCTTTCCCATCTGGTGGGAGCAGGGGGCCGACCATGCGCTGGGGGGGTTCCATGAGAAGATCGACCAGAGCGGACAGGCCGTGAACCTGCTGCGCCGTGGACGGGTGCAGCCGCGGCAGATCTATTCTTTCGCCATTGCCAAGGAAATGGGGTGGACCGGGCCGGCGCTGCAGGCGGTTCGGCATGGACTGGACTTCCTCCTGACCTATTATCCGCTGCCCGCGGGCGGTTACCGGACCCTTGTGGCACCGGGAGGAGCGCCTGCGGATGATTTCATTTCCTTGTATGATCAGGCCTTCATCCTGTTCGCCCTGGCTTCGGCCCACCGTGTCCTGGGCCGGGAGGCGGGCTTGGAGGCACGAGCCGTGGAACTGCGCGACTGGCTGCGGAGCAGTCGGGCGCATCCCCGCGCCGGCTTTGAGGAGACAGCACCTCCCACTCTGCCGCTCAAGTCGAATCCGCACATGCATCTGTTCGAAGCCAGTTTGGCCTGGGTGGAGGCCGGGGGGGATGGACACTGGCAGACCATGGCGGATGAGATCGCCGAATTGGCACTGACCCGCTTCATCGATCCAAGAACCGGTGTCCTGCGGGAATATTTCGATGCTGACTGGAAGCCCATTCCCGGTGACGAAGGCCGCCTGTTCGAACCGGGACACCAGTTCGAATGGGCTTGGCTCTTGCTGCGCTGGGGGCAGGCCAAAGGCCGGCAGGATGCGATGGATGCGGCTTTCCGGCTGATCGCCATTGGGGAGACCCATGGTATCGACCCGGTTCGTGGGGTGGCCTTCAATAGCCTGTTCGACGATTTCACCGTCCATGATTTCCAGGCTCGTCTCTGGCCACAGACCGAGCGGATCAAAGCCGGCGTACTGGCTGCAAGCCTGACCGGCAACGCCGATTATTGGCGGATGGCGTCGGCGGGCGCCCGTGGTTTGATGAAATATTTCAGCAATGCGGTGCCGGGGATCTGGTGGGATCGGCTGAATCCCGATAACAGCTTCGTGGCTGAGGCGGCGCCGGCAACCAGCCTTTATCACATCGTTTGCGCGGCCCACGAGTTGGACGTCTGGATCGAGAAAGCGATCAGGCCATAGCCCATCCTAATTTATCGATGCTGTAGGGGGCGGCCGCCCGCGGCGCAAGGGAGGGGGCGTCTGGTGCGCCGTCAGGCCATAGTAGCCCCGGTAGGCCTTGCCCCAGCGGTCACGGAAGCTGGTGTGGTAGAAGTTGCGGCTGATTTCCCGGTGTGCCGTGGACCGGTGCCGGCCGAGCGCCCGCGCGATCAGCGGGACCGGCATCTTGGCCTCCAGCATCTCCCCAATCCGGCGCCGCTCGCACAAGGTGATGTGGGAGTAGTGGGTTCCCATGCATACCTCCATCGCTCAACCCATTGAAAAGAAATGAAAGTCGCACTTCAAGTTTGAATCCACCCTCTTTATTCAGTTTTATGCGATAAGCATAATTATGAGAAATAATCGGTGACCGCCGCCTTGCCGATTCCAAATGGTTGCCGTCAGATTCCGGTAAGCCGGGGAATATCTGGTCTCATCGGAACCGAACCTGCCCGGACCAAGCATGGACGCGCCCATCCTATCCCTCGGTCTAGATGGTCAAGTGCTGGAGGCTGGGGGACACTGCGCATCGCTCCCCCCGACTTTCGTCGTGTGTCGGGCCGGAGTGCAGCGAGGTCTCCCATGGTCCGCCCCGTCTTGACGCCGGTCCGATCCCGTTCCGCCGACCGCTGCCGCCGTCCGGCCAGCGCCGTCCGGCCGTGCTGAGCCGGGCCATGGACCATTATTCCTCCCTTGTACCGCCGCTGGCTTCAGACGGACCGGCGGCCTGGCTCTACGACCCTGAAGCCCGCCGCATGCTCTGGGCCAATTCCGCCGCGTTGCGGCTGTGGGGCGTGTCCAGCCCGGCGGCGCTGCCGGCGCGTCGGGATCTGGCCGACAGCGTGCAGATGCGCCTGCACCAGCTTGCCGGCCCGGATGACGAACTGGTGGAGACCTGGACCGTGGCCGGTGCCACCGGACTCCGCCGTCTGCGGGTGCGGTCGCGCCTGCAGGCGCTGCCGGACGGGCGGCGGGCTTTGCTGCATGATCTGCTGCCGGCTGGTAACCTACCGGACCCGCCCGCGCCCGGTGCGCACGAGGCGGCCCGAGCGGTCGATGTCGTTCCCGCGTGTGCCGCTGCTCCGGATCCGGCCGGGACGTCCAAGGCGCGGGGGCCTGCCGACGCCCCCCCGCCCATGACCGCCGTGGCTCAGGCGATTGCTCTGGCCCTGTCCGGGCTGGCCGATCTGGCTACCGGGCCTGATCCGCTGCAGACGCCATCCGCTGCTCCCCCGGCCCCGTTCGCCCCCGCCGATCTGGCCGGCCCGCTGCGCACCCTGCTGCATCTGCTGGATGGTGACGACACTGCGGCCATGAAGCGCGGCGCGGACGGGGCCGAGGATCAGCCGGTGCGCGATCTGGTGGCCGATCTGGTGCGGCTGCTGGCCCCGGCCGCCCGGCGCCAGGGGGGCCGTCTGGTGCTGGAGGTGGGCAGCGGTGTGCCGCACCGGCTTGCGGTCAAGGCCGGCCCGCTGCGGCATCTGCTGCTGGTGCTGCTGTCCGCCCTGCTGCGCCAGGGGGGACGTGGTGCCGCCCTGCGCCTGGAGTATGAAGACGGGTTGCGGCTGACCATTCCGGGGCGGCCACCGCCCCTGCCGCGCGAGCTGGAGGCATTGCAGGCCGCGGCCGGGGCCACGGTCGAGGTCCTGCCCGACCGCATCGTCCTGCGCCTCAGTCCCGCCGATCCTCCATCCGGGTCATCCGCCGTGGCCGATGCTGCGGCGGCTCGACTTGCCGCACCGCCGGTCCGGCACCGGCAGGTACGGGTGCTGGTGGTCGATGACAATCCGGTCAACCGGCTGCTGCTGGCCACCCGGCTGCAGAAGGCCGGTCACACGGTGGAGACGGCGGACAGCGGCGAGGCGGCCCTCGCCGCCACCGCCGCCACCGGTTTCGACATCGTCTTCATGGATCTGCGCATGCCGGGCATGGACGGGCTCGAGGCGTCGCGGCAGATCCGTCAGCGCCCGGGTGGCGGCGCCCTGCGCATCGTCGGGGTCAGTGCCGACGGCTATCCCGGCCCGGACGGGGGCTGGTGCAGGGACGGCATGGATGCCTTCCTGGTCAAGCCTGTCTCGGCAGAGGATGTGGCCGCCCAGGTCGCTCTGGCCCTGGACCGGGACGCGGCGTGTCTGGACGCGGACGCCGTGGCCGCGCTGCGGGAGGCGCTGGGGCCGGATCAGCTGACGACGCTGATGGGCCTGTTGGCGGGTATGATCCGGCGCGAACTGCCATTCATCCGCCAGGCCGTGGCCGAGCGGCACCCGCCCGCCCTGCATTCCCTGCGCGGCGCCGCCGCCAATCTCGGTGCGCTGCGTTTCGCCACGGCGCTGCGTGCCCTTGGGGAAGCCGATCCCGACAGCCGCCCCGGCCTGCTCTGCCGTCTCGACTGCGAGGCCGAACGTCTGCTGCGGAGCCTGGAGCCCGGTTGACGAGGCCGACCCCGGCCGTCAGCGCAGGGCGTTGGTGATCAGGTAGGCGGCGAAATCGGCTGGCTTCGGCTTGCCGACCTTGCGCTCGTCCTCGCCCGCCAGGGCACGGGCCAGCAGCATATGCCGCTGCACCGCCTGTTCGGTGAGCTTGAACAGACCCGCCTCGCCCTTGATGCGGGGATAGTAGGTGGGATCCACGGTCTTTTCCCGCTTGCCCAGCCGCTCCAGCACCTCGGCTTCAGTCGCGTCGCCGGCATCCTGGCTTTTGAGGATGGTCCAGTCCGTCAGCCCGGCGAAGCCGGCGGCGGCCAGATCGGCCGGATCGGATTCCGTGATCCCGACCTTGAACAGGAACTTTCCCAGACCGACATCGGCGCCCCAGTCGGACAGGGTTGCGCTGCGCGCGACGAAAATGGTTGCCATCGCTCAAGTCCTCATCGCCGCCACACTGCGGCCTGCGTCCGGCATAGCCCGCGGCGCGGCCGGCGGCAATGGCGGATCGCAATCCTGATCGGCAGGCCGGGCCGGCGATGGGGGATGGACGGCGCCGGTCAGAACATGTCAGGGCCGTGGCTGGCCAGTTCGCGCTCGGCCCGGCGGTCGGCCAACAGCCGCAACCGCGCGAAGGCAGCGGCCTGTTCGGGGGAGCCCGGCGCCGCAGCATCCAGCCGATGCATGGCCTCGACCGACAGCACCTCCTCCACCTCCTCCATGCTCAGCAACCGGGCCTGCCGCAGCCGGGCGGCACGCTCACGCTCCACGGCGCGGCAGGCGATGGCCGCTTCGCGGAACGGTTCGGGAAGGGCGGCAATCCCGTGGGACATCTTCATGGCCATGGTGGAACCATCCATGTCGCATCCAGCAGACTGTCCTATCTACGCAGCTGTCCCCTCCTCTATTCCATGCCATCGCAACCGATCTGACCACTGCTGTGTTCAGGCGGTCGGCACGGGCGCCGGATGCGTGCGCCGCCAGTGCCGGATCAGATCCTGGGCCTGGGTGCCCAGGCGCAGCATGGTATCCAGATCGGCGGCCGGAACGCGCCGGACCCCGCCGGTGCGGGCAGCCGCATGCATGCGCTCCAGCACGGCCGCCAGATCCCCCAGTCCGAAATTGGCGACGGCACCGGTAACCTCATGCAGAAGCCGGCAGAATTCCTCGGTATCCTGGGCCTTCCAGCAGCCGACCAGCCGGGGCAGTTGCCGGTCGATCTGGGTTGCCAGTTGATCGAGCAGCCCGTCCAGCGCCGTGGTGCCCAATGCCGTCTCCAGCGACTCCAGGGCTGTGGTTTCCGGCACAGCCACGCTCTCGTCCCCGGCTGGCTCTACCGTTCCGACGAAGCCGGCGATGACCTGATGCAGATAGCCCCAGTCCACCGGCTTGGTGACATAGCCATTCATGGATTCACGCAGGTAGCGTTCCCGCGATTCCGGCAGGGCATCGGCGGTCAGCGCCACGATCGGCACCCGGCCAGCCGGTTCCGGCAGCGCCCGGATGGCCCGGCTGGCGGTGATGCCGTCCATCACCGGCATCTGCATGTCCATCAGCACCAGATCGACCGGTTGTTCCCGCATCCTGGCCAGAGCCTGTTCTCCGTCCGTCACGGTGATGACCGTATGGCCCTGCCGGCGCAGCATGGCCGCGATCAGGGCCAGATTGGCCTCGTTGTCCTCGGCCAGCAGGATGCGGCTGGGCTTGGCCCGCAATGCCGCCGGCCGCAGCAAGGGCGTGGCGGCCGGCGGCTGCCCGGCGGCGATGGTGATGGAGAAGCGGAAACAGGCGCCCTGATCCGGTTCCGAGGTGACGGTGATGCAGCCGCCCATGGCCTGGACCAGACTCTGGGAGATCGACAGACCCAGTCCGGTGCCGCCGAAGCGGCGGGTGGTGGAGATGTCGCCCTGCAGGAAGGGGGCGAACAGCTGTTTCTGCTGCTCCTGCGACATGCCGATGCCGGTATCCGTCACCTGAATGTCGAGCTGCACGCGCCCATCGGTCACCGGCTGGCCGGACAGGACCAGATCGACACGCCCTGCCTCGGTGAACTTGATCGCATTGCTCAGCAGATTGAACAGCACCTGCCGCAGCCGGGTCGGGTCCAGGCGGACATAGCGGGGGGAACCCGGCGTCAGCGACACCTCCAGCACCAGACCCTTTTCCGAGGCCTTGGGCGCGAACAGGCTGCGCACATCCTCCGCCAGCAGCGCCAGATCGGTGTCGACCACCTCCAGCTCCAGCTTGCCGGCCTGGATCTTCGAGAAGTTCAGCAGATCGTCCAGCAGCGACAGCAAGGCGCGCGCCGAGGAGCGCAGCGTGCGGACGAAGGCCCCCTGCTCCGGGTCCAGCCGGGTTTCGGCCAACAGGTCGGCCAGCCCGATCACGGCCGTCATCGGCGTGCGGATCTCATGGCTCATGATGGCCAGGAAGCGGTCCTTGATCTGGGCCGCCTCCTCTGCCGCCAGCTTGGCCTCCTGCAGGATCATCTCGCGCTGGCGGTCCGTGGTGACCTCGTTGGCCGTGATGAACAGCCGGACCGGCGCGCCGGTCTCGTCGCGCAAGGGGAACAGCCGGCTGCTCCAGATACGGGCACTGGCACCGCTGCCGCTGCTGCATTCAAAGGTCAGGGGGGCGTCCTGGTCCAGGCAGGCGGCGAGGATGTCCGGGCTTGGAGCAAAGGCCGCCTTGCCGAACATTGCCGCAACGGGCCGGCCCGTGGCGGTGCCGGGTGGCCAGCCCAGAAGATCCTCCGCGGCCCGGTTGGCCAGTTCCACCATGGTGGGGGTGTGCCCCTCCACCGCAATGACCAGCACCGGATCGGGCGAGGTGTCGAAGGAAACGGCCAGGATTCGCTCGCGGGCGAACGCATCGGCATAGCTGCTGCGCAGCTGCTGCTCCCGTGTCTGCAACTGCTCGGCCATGGCGTTGAAGCTGTCGGCCAGTTCCGCGATTTCCCACCCGGCACGGGGGCCGGACACGCGGGCCCCGAGGTCGCCGGCCATCAGCCGCCGGGCGGTCTGGGTCAACGCCGTCACCGGCTGCAGCACGGCGCTACGGGCATAGGCCAGGCCCATGCCGCCGGCCAGCAGCAGCGACAGAAGAATGATCAGGCTGGACCCGAGCACGCTGTCATAGACGCCTTCCAGCACCTCGTCCTTGCGGAATCCCACGGCAACGCTGAGGCCGACATCATCCACATCGGCAAAGGACAGCAGATAGGTACGGCCATCGGCCAGTTGGGCCGTGAGGCTGCCTTCGTGATCATTCGGTCGGGAGCTGTTCAGGGTGAGCTGCGGCCCTCCCGCTTCCGGCAGCAGCCGGTCGGGGTAGCCGGTGACCAGATTGCCGGCCCGGTCCAGCACCAGGACGGCGGCATCGATCCGGCTGGCGAGAGTCGATGCCGAGCGGTCGACCCAGTCGAGATCCAGGGTGCCGTACAGCACCCGGATTTCCCCAGGGCCAGCGGGCAGCGGCAGATAAACCGGGATCTGATGCCGTTCCCCGCCCGGTGTTACCGTGCCGACGGTGGGATGGCGTTCCGCCAGCGCCTCCCGCATGGCAAGGGTCATGGATGAGTCCGGCGCCAGCGGCGGTGGCTGGTCCATCGACGCACAGATGACCCGTCCATCGGCTGTGGCAATGCCGGCATCGATGATCTCCGGCAGGATCGCCTGGATGCGCTCCAGAGTCGGCAGGCATTGGGCATCCGTGCCGGCCTGCGGTCCGGACGCGACGGCTTCCAGAAGGCGGAAGACCGACGCCAGAGACCGGGTCTGTTCCGCCACCAGCAGATCGGCAAAGGTACGGGCATCGTCGCGGTGATGCTCCAACTCCTGCCGGGCCTCCATCAGATTCAAACCGATGATGACCAGCGTCAGTGGCAGGACGGCGATGCTCAACAGCGACAGCAGCCGGGCGCGCAGCCCGGTGCTGACCCCCCGCCCCTGTGACGCCGCGTCACGTCGCATGGCCCGCCTCCATGCCCATGTCCCCCTGTCCTCGCTGACACGCCGCCAAACGACGGTGCGCCATGCGGGACCTGTGCAAAGCCCGACACTTATGACTATTGGCAAGGATACTTATCCGACGCAAGTCATACCCGCAGCGGACCAAAACGGTCGCACGGGATTTTCTGTCCATGCTGGCGCGGGTCGCCGGTCAGGGCGCAGGATTATCCGTTCGGGTGGGGTTCGCGGGTGATTTCCGCGCCCTGTCGCGCTAAGGTCGGCGCAAACGGAGGGGGTGGGTTCGGGATCGGACCGCGGTCCCCCGCCGCACCGTCCTGTCCCCGCTGAGGCATTCCGTCCATGGTTCTGCGTTTCCGCCTGTTCCGGTCCCTGGCGGCCCTGGCTTTCTGTCTGCTGTTCGCGCCGGCCGCCCAGGCGTTCCGGCTGGCCCCCATCGAGATGGAGTTCGATCCGGCCGGGCGTGGCGCCACCCAGATCTTCCGCCTGGAAAACGAGAACAAGGAGCCGGCCGCCGTCGAGATCCGCATCCTGGCCCGTGCCCAGGACCGGGAGGGCGAGGATGTGCTGACGCCGGCGGACGATGATTGGGTGGTCTTTCCCGAGCAGATCATCCTGGAGCCCGGGCAGACCCAGTCCGTGCGGGTGCAGTGGATCGGCAACGGCAATCCGCCGCGTGAGCAGGCGTATCGGCTGATCGCCGAGCAACTGCCGGTCGAGTTGGGCCAGGCCCCCACGTCCGGTGGCCAGGTGCGGCTGCTGGTCCGCTATGTGGCGTCGCTCTATGTGCGCCCGGCCGGCGTATCCCCGGCCCTGACGGTGACGGGCGCCCAGCACGTAGCAGGGCCGCAGGGCAAACAGCAGCTGGAGCTGGTGGTTCAGAATGCGGGCAGTGCCCGCCAGATGCTGCTGAACCCGACCCTGGCGCTGACGGCGGGTGGACGCAGCCTGACCCTGACCGGCCCTCAGCTGGAGGGGCTGGCCGGAGAGAACATCCTGGCCGGGACCACGCGGCGCTTCCTGCTGCCCTGGCCCGCCGGTCTGGCGGTCGGCCCCGTGACGGCAGACCTTCGCCTGCCGTGAGCAGGACCGCGTCAGACGGCCCGGAACGGCGGCGGCGTTTCGGGCTGTGGCTGACCTTTCTGCTGCTGCTGGTCATTCCGGTGGTGCTGGCGGCCATGCCGGCCGCCGCGGACGGGACGGCGCAGCCGGACACGCCTGCCAGGCCGGACCTGTTCAATAAAGTGTTCGGCCGCCCGTCGGCGCAAAAGGCCCGCCAGCTCGATCTGCCGGTCCAGGTGGATGGACGGGAGATCGGGCTGGTGCCGGCCCGTATCGCCGGCAGCGAAACCCTGGTCGATGTGGCCGCCCTGGTGCGCCTCCTCGAACCGCTGGCGCAGCCCGACGGGTTGGCCCCGTTGCGTGGCGTTGCCGGCGCGGATGGCTATGGCAGCCTGCATGCGGCGCCGCCGGGCGGCATTGCCGTGCGTGTGGACCCTGGCGAGCTGGTGGTGGTGGTGACGATCCCCCCGGCCCTGCATCAGCGTCAGACGCTGCGCGTGGCCGACTGGGCTGGTGCCGCCCACGGCTATCAGGTGCTGCCGCCGGCGGCGCTGTCGGCCTATATGAACATGCGGGCGTCGCTGGACCGGGTCGAAGGGGGCGGCAGGCAGGGCGAGACCGGTGATCTGTCCTCCGTGTTCGAGCCGGCCCTGGCCTGGAACGGTGTGGTGGCGGAGAGTGAGATCTTTTACCGCGAGGACGGAGCCCGGCGCTGGTCGCGCGGGGCCACGCGCCTGGTCCGCGATTTCCCCGACAGCAGCGTGCGCGTTCAGGCCGGCGATGTGGTGACGCCGGTGGTAGGACCGCAGGTCGGGCAGTCGCTGGGCGGCCTCTCCATCGCCCGCAACTTCAGCCTGCAGCCCTATCGGGTGGTGCAGCCGGCGGGCCAGCGCGATTTCATCCTGGATCAGTCCTCGGTGGTGGAGGTGCTGGTCAACGGCCGCCCGACCCGGACCTTCCGCCTGGAACCGGGTCCTTACAATCTCAGCAACTTCCCCGGCGTGTTCGGCACCAACGACGTCCGCATCCGCATCACCGACAGTTTCGGCCGTGAGCAGACCATCGAGTTCCCGTTCTTCTTCGACAGCCAGCTGCTGGCCGACGGCGTGCATGAATTCGCCTATACCGCCGGCGTCCCGTCGCAGGTCAGCGATGATGTCTACCATTACGAACGCCAGCAGCCCGCTTTTTCCGGCTATCATCGCCTGGGACTGAGCGATCGGCTGACTGTCGGCCTGGGCGTGCAGGCAGACCGGCGGCAGCATCTGCTGTCGGGGGAGGCCATGCTGGCCACGTCGTTCGGCACCTTTGCCCTGGAGCCGGCCGGCAGCGACGGCCATGGCCGCGCCGCCACCCTGCGCTTCCGCGACTACCGCACCGGCGAGGATCTGTGGGAGAACCGCACGGTCTCGCTCCAGCTGTCCTGGCAGAATGCCGACTATCGCAGTTTCGGCAGCCCGGACACTGCCGACCCGACGCGGTGGGACGCCGCCGCCCGCATCAGCCAGCCTCTGAGCGAGGATCTGACCGTGGCGCTGGGCGGGCGCTGGCGCCGTTTCCGCGGCGGCGGGGCGGACGCTTATTCCACCGATCTCACGCTGCGCCAGCGCCTGGGCACAACCGGCAGCCTGGACCTGACCCTGTCCCGGCAGCGGGAGGAGGATGGGCGACGCGACAGCGGCCTGTACCTGTCGCTGCGCTTCACCTTCGATGAGGGGCGCCATACCGTCGGTGCCACCCTGGATACCGCGGCCCGTCAACGCGAACTGGACTGGCGCTACCAGTCCCTGGAGCCGGTGGATGCCTGGACCCTGGGCGTGGACGCCACCCAACAGGCCGGCAGTGGTGACAGCGTGCAGGGGCTGGCCAGCTACACCCACCAGCGGTTCGAAGCCAGCGTGCGGCACGATGTGGTGTCCCGTGCCCTGGGGCCGGGCAGCGGCACGGAGAACCGCACCCAGGTCAATCTGGCCTCCGCGCTGGCTTTCGCCGACGGTCATGGCGGTATCACCCGGCCCATCAGCAACAGCTTCGCCATCGTGGTTCCGCACGCGCGCCTGCGCGATCGCGTGGTCGGCGTCGATCCGGTCAATGACCTGTATCTGGCCGAAAGCGATGCGCTGGGGCCGCCCATCGTGCCGAACATCGCCCCCTATCTGGTCCGGCCGCTGCTGCTGGATGTGCCGGATGCCCCGGCCAGCTATGATCTGGGCGATGACCGGCCGGCGGTGCAGCCGGGCTACCGCACCGGCACGCTGGTCCCCATCGGCACCGATGCAACGGCGTCAGTGGACGGCATGCTGCTGCTGCCCGATGGCGCCGCCGCCGCCCTGTATTCCGGCCAGCTGCGGCCGCTGGACCGGCCGGATACCAAGCAGATCCCCTTCTTCACCAACCGCAAGGGGCGGTTCCGCGTTGATGGTGTGCGGCCCGGTCGCTGGGAACTGGTGCTGACCGGGGTCGAGGCCCGCCCCCTGCCGGTTACGGTTCCACCCGAGGCCGAGGGTGTCATTGCCCTGGGGACGCTGCCCCTGGCGGCGCCGTGACGGCCGCGGTGGCCAGCGCGTCGAGATCGGGCCGGCGGCGGTGCCAGTCGGTGGTCTGCTGATAGGCCTGTCCCACGCCCAGGACGCGATTCTCGTGCCCCGGCAGGGCCACGATCTGCAGCGACAGGGGCAGGCCGGCGGGTGTGAAGCCCATGGGAAGGGCCAGGGCCGGCAGGTTCAGCCAATTGGCCATGCGGGTGAAGCGGCTGAACGGCAGCGCCGATTCGTCGGCCTCCGCCAGCGTGGGCGCCGGGACCGGGACGGTCGGGGTCAGCAGCGCCTCCACCTCCTGCAGCCAGGCATGGAACCGGCCCTGGTCGCCGGCGCGGGCCGCATGCAGGCGGGACAGGGCCTGATCGTCGATGACGGCGCCGGCCTGAAGCCGGGACAGCACGCCAGGGTCCATCTCTCCGCCCCGCTGCTCGACCCGCCTCTGCCAGCAGCGCCAGCCCTCCGCCGCCAGCAGGGCGCCGGTCGGCTCCACCAGGGCCGCCGGGTCCAGGGGCGGACGCACCTCCACCAGCCGCGCTCCCAGCCGCTCCAGCCGGGACACCGTCTGCAGATAGGCTTCGCCCACCGGATCGCTGACCGCCGACAGGGCAGAATCGGCCAGCACGGCCAGCCTCTTGCCGGCGATTCCCGCTGCCGCCCGCAGGCTCGCCGCGGCGTCGAAGGGCGGCAGGTCCCCCGTCCGGGACAGACAGGCCAGCATGTGGGCCGCGTCGGCCACGCTCCAGGCCAGGGGACCGGCGGTATCCAGGCTGGGACTCAGGGGCAGGCAGCCGGCCAGCGCGACCCGGCCCCAGGTCGGCTTCAGACCGGTCAGGCCGTTGAGGGCGGAGGGGATGCGGATGGAGCCGCCGCTGTCGCTGCCCAGCCCCAGATCGGCCAGACCGGCGGCCACGGCCACGGCTGTGCCGGCGCTGGACCCGCCGGGCACCCGCACCGCCGCCGCATCCCAGGGATTGCGCGGTGTCCGGGTGGCGCGGTTGATCCCCCAGCTGCCCAGCGCCAGTTCCACCGTTTCCGCCTTGCCCACCGGGATCAGGCCGGCATCCAGCAAGGCGTCGACCGCGGGCGCCGTGCGCGCCGCCTCCTCGATCACCGGGGTGCGGGCACCGCCACCGGTGGGGGTGCCACGCAGGTCGAACAGATCCTTGATGGCCAGCAGACGGCCAGCCAGCGGTCCCGGACTGGGGGTCCGCTCCTGCGCCCAGGCAGCCTGCCGTGCCAACTCCGGTGTCGGCAGGCGGAACGCATGGAGCAGCGGGTTCAGGCGGGCGATCCGGTCCAGGGCTGCTTCCACGTGGGTCTGGTCGGTCATGGGGGCTCCATTGCGGTTGCGGGTTGTCCGGGACGCGGCCACCCCGGCCTGACGGGGCCGGGAGGAAAGACCGGTTCTCTTATCCCGATGGACCGTCGCCCGCCAGCGGCGGTCTACGGTGGAAGGGAATACCCTTTCTGTGAGACTTCCGGCCCTGGCCTGCATGACCAGGGCTTTTTTCCGCCCCGGATGGGATTATGCTAGGCCCATGCACCACACCGTCCGCCTTTCCCTCCTGATCGCATTGCTGCTGCTTCTGCTTTCTCCGGGCGGATCAGCCCAGGCGACCACCTGCCGTGTCCAGGTGGGGGACATCACCCGCATCGAACCGGCCCGCACCTATGATCCGTTCGGGGACGCGCTGCCGGAATATCACCGGTTCAGCGTCCGCTTCCTTGGTGGCCTGCCTTGCCGCATCGTCGTCGGCATCGACCAGGGGCGCAACGGTGACCGCGTCATGGTCCAGGGCCGGGACCGGCTGGAGTACCAGCTCTACAAGGATGCCGCCCTGACCCAGCCGGTTACCGACCTGTTCGGATCGGAGAACGGACTGTTCGCGACGGTGCTCGACGCCCGCGAGGATACGGCCGAATTCCAGTTCTTCAGCCGGGTCACGCCCGGACAGATGGCCGGACAGGGGACCTACACCGACCAGGTCCGCATCAGTGTCTACCAGTCCTTTCTCGGCATTCTGCTCGGGCCTATCGCCGTCCTCCCGGTCAGCGTGCGGACCCGGGTCAAGCCGGTGGTCCAGGCCTCGGTGGTCCTGGACGGGGTGAAGCGCGACCTGCGCGGCATGGCCGGCACGCTGGATCTGGGCGACCTGACCCAACGCGGCAGCGGCCAGTTCGATCTGGAGGTTCTCGGCAATGGGGCGTATGATCTGGCCCTGGAGTCCGAAAACAGGGGCCAGTTGATCGCCCCCGGTGTGGCCACAGGAATCCCGTACCAGCTGACGGTGGACGGGTACATGGTCAATCCGGGCAGCAAGGCGGTTCTGCGGCTTGATGGGCTCGGCCTCCAGCGGCATCAGGTGCTGGTGTCGGCTGGTGGGGTGGAGCGGGCCCTGGCTGGGACCTACCGCGACAATCTGATCCTTACGGTCACCGCCCGCTGATGCCATATGGTTCCCGTCGCCGCTGGCGTCCGCAAAGCGGGGTCGCGGACGGGGAATGAGGCAGCCCAAAACGGGCGGAAGGGGGCATGATGCGTCTTGTGCGGTTCGTCGTCTGTGCCGGGCTGGCTGCCTGTGCCTCCCTCGGTCTGGTGCTGGCGGCCGATGCCGGTTCCGACCGCAGTTCCATCACCCTGCGCGGCGTGGTGCCGCCCGTCTGCACCGTCAGCGTCAGTGCCAGCAATGCCAGTGTCGATCTGATCCGCGGCCAGTCCCAGGTCGGGGTGGCCACGGTTGAGGAACAGTGCAACGCTGCCGGCGGCTATGTGGTCAGTGTGACCTCGAAGAATGGCGGCCAGTTGCTGCGGGCCGATGGCGGTGGCGTGGGCTACAGCCTGCGCTACGGCGATGCCAGTGTCGGCCAGAACGGCAGCCTGTCGGCGGAACGGACGGCCACCGGCGATGTCCGCCGCTCAACCCTTGCCGTGTCGGTTCCGGCCAATCCCGAAGCGACGGCCGGCGATTACGAAGACATCGTCACCATCAGCATCCAGGCGCGATGATCGCCATTTTTTCAGAAAAATCAGCAAGTTATAGTATTCTTCCAAGATAAAAAGTTAGCTGCCCGGGCGGATCATGGCGCCGGCTTGACCGATACCAGACGCGGTCGGGCCATGGTGCCGATGCTGCGCCGTTCGTCGCGCAGAGTGTCGATCAGATCGTTGAGGCTTTCGCGGGTAAAGCCGCTTTCCCGGTCCTGGGCCTCCCGTGCCACGGCGATGAACTGATCCAGCAGACGGGCCTGGACGAAGGCGGCCTCCAGAAGGCTCGGCGGGAGACGGCGCATGGCGGGCACTTCCTTCTGATGCAACAAGGGGGCGACCAGGGCCGCCCTGCCGGCAGTAAGCACCTGCATGCTTAACGGGTCCTGAACAAACGCCGGTTCCGCTTCGGCGCGGTGGTCTTACCTCTTTCTCCCCGTTCCGTGCTCGTCCGCATCCATCAGTCGTCCGGCCGCCGGTGCCGGCCGGTACGATGGTCTGGCTGCAATTCCAGCAGATGCAGGGAGCGGCCGGGGATCTCCAGCACGCCGCCGATGGCCGTCTCCGCTTGCTCTTCCAGGTCGGGGGCGCTGGTATCCAGCAGACGGTGCCAGCCCGTGCCGCCATTGACCTCGGGCAGGGTGAAGGGCACCACATCATGGTAGGAGTTCACGATCAGCAGCAGCGTGGTATAGCCCGCCGGCTTGCGCAGGCCTGTGGACTGCACCCGCCCGTCCATCAGCATGCCGAGGCAGCGGGCATTGGGGTCCTGCCACTGTTCCGGTGCCTTCTCCACGCCCGCCGGCGTGATCCAGGTGACATCCTTGCTGTCCAGGCCGGTATCGGTATAGCCGGTCAGGAAGCGGCGGCGGCGCAGGGTCGGATAGGTCTGACGCAGGCCGATGACCCGACGGACGAAGGTCGTCAGCGCTTCGCCCTCGGCGGTGATGCTGTCCCAGTCGATCCAGCCGATCTCATTATCCTGGCAATAGGCGTTGTTGTTGCCGTTCTGGCTGCGGCCGAACTCGTCGCCGGCCAGGATCATCGGTGTGCCCTGGGACAGCAACAGCGTGGCCAGCAGGTTGCGCTTCTGCCGTTCGCGCAGTTCCTTGATCTCGGCATCGTCCGTGGGACCCTCGACGCCATGGTTCCAGGACAGGTTATGCGAGTGGCCGTCGCGGTTGTCCTCGCCATTGGCCTCGTTGTGCTTGTCATTATAGGAAACAAGGTCGTGCAGGGTGAAGCCGTCGTGGGCGGTGACGAAGTTCACGCTGGCCCACGGCTTGCGGCCGCGCTGGTTGAAGACGCTGCCTGAGGCCGTCAGCCGGTCGGCCAGATCCGGCAGTTTGCCCTCGTCGCCCTTCCAGAAGCTGCGCACCGTGTCACGGTAGCGGTCGTTCCATTCGGCCCAGCCCGGCGGGAAGCCACCGACCTGATAGCCGCCGGGGCCGATGTCCCACGGCTCGGCGATGAGCTTGACCCGGGACAGCACGGGGTCCTGGCGGCAACTGTCGAGGAAGCCGCCGCCCTGGTCGAAGCCATGGGGCTCGCGCCCCAGAATGGTGGCCAGGTCGAAGCGGAACCCATCCACATGCATTTCCGTCACCCAGTAGCGCAGACTGTCCATCACCATCTGCAACACGCGGGGATGGCTGAGGTTCAGGGTGTTCCCGGTGCCAGTGTCATTGATATAGTAGCGGGGCTGGTCCGGCAGCAGCCGGTAGTAGCTGGCATTGTCGATGCCCTTGAAGGACAGCGTCGGCCCCATCTCGTTGCCTTCGGCCGTGTGGTTGTAGACCACATCCAGGATCACCTCGATCCCGGCCTCGTGGAAATGGGCGATCATCTCCTTGAACTCGGTGATGACCGGGCCAGCCACATAGCGTGGATCGGGGGCAAAAAAGCCGATCGAGTTGTAACCCCAATAGTTTCGCAGGCCTTTTTCAACCAGATACCGATCATCGACAAAGGCGTGGATCGGGAGCAGTTCCACCGCTGTGATGCCCAGTGAGCGGATATAGTCCACGATCTCCTTCTGCATCATGCCGGCGAAGGTGCCGCGCAGATGCGGCGGTACCGCCGGATGGCGCATGGTGTAGCCGCGCACATGGGTCTCATAGACGATGGTGCGGTCCCAGGGAATGGCGGGCGGACGGTCGCGGCCCCAGGTGAAGGCTGGGTCCACCACCCGGCATTTCGGCATGGCCGGGGCGCTGTCACGGCGATCCAGCGTCAGATCGGCACGAGGCGAACCCACCCGGTAGCCGAACAGGGCATCGGACCATTTCAGCGGGCCGACCAGGGCCTTGGCATAGGGGTCCAGCAGCAGCTTGTGCGGGTTGAAACGGTGGCCGGCCTGCGGCTCGAACGGGCCGTGGACCCGGTAGCCATAGACGGTGCCCGGCCGGGCGTCGGGCAGGTATCCATGCCAGACTTCATCGGTATATTCAGGAAGATCAATACGTTCTAGCTCTCTCTTCCCTTCCTGATCGAATAGGCACAGCTCCACCCGTGTGGCATGGGCCGAAAACAGCGCGAAGTTCACGCCCAGGCCGTCCCAGGTCGCCCCCAGGGGAAATGGCAGCCCCTCCTCGATCCGCGATCGGCGAATGCCGGCCGCCATCGGCTTGCCCTGACCCATCGCCACCTGATCCCGCATGATCTCTCCTCCGTCCCACAGTGGGTTGTAAACGCGCCAGCAGCACGGGCGGGCAGGCCGGCCGCGGAGAATTCATCGCGGACCCGGGCGCATCCGTGCGGGAATGATCCGCGCAGAAGGGGGCGCCGCGGCGCAATCGGTTAGCGGATTGCCGTGCCTCCTTGCGGGCGGGAAAGGGCGCCCCATGGTCACTGGGCATGAATATCCCGTCCGCGCCCCGCCGCCCCCTGACCGTCCTGTTGGCCGCTCCCCGAGGCAGTTGTGCCGGGGTCGAGCGCGCCATCGCCATTGTCGAGGAGGCGCTGCGGCGGTACGGGCCGCCGGTCTATGTCCGGCATGAGATTGTGCATAACCGCTACGTGGTCGACAGGCTGAAGCGGCAGGGTGCTGTCTTCGTCGACGAGCTGGATGCGGTGCCGGACGGTCGTCCGGTGGTGTTCTCCGCCCACGGCGTGGCAGAGACGGTGCGGCAGGAGGCGGGGCGGCGGCGTTTGCCTGTGGTCGATGCCACCTGCCCGCTGGTGGCCAAGGTCCACCGCGCCGTGGACCGCCATGTGCGCGCCGGCCGGCCGGTGGTGCTGATCGGCCATGACGGCCATGCCGAGGTGGTGGGCACGCTGGGGCAGGCCCCGCCCGGCGCCGTGCATCTGGTGGAATCCCCGGCGGATGTGGACCGGCTGACGCTGCCGGCCGACCGGACCATCGCCTATGCCACCCAGACCACGCTGGCGGTGGAAGAGACGGCGGCCGTGGTGACACGGTTGCAGCAGCGCTTTCCGCTGCTGACCGGCCCGGCCCGCGACGATATCTGCTACGCCACCAGCAACCGGCAGGCCGCGGTCAAGGCCATCGCGCCGCGGGTGGATCTGCTGCTGGTCGTCGGGGCGCCCAACAGCTCCAACAGCAACCGGCTGGTGGAGGTGGCGCGGACAACCGGGGCCGGCGATGCCCGCCTGATCGAGCGGGCACACGACCTGCCCTGGGACCGGCTGGAGACGATCGCCAGCCTGGGACTGACGGCCGGCGCGTCGGCCCCGGAGTTGCTGGTGCAGGAGGTGCTGGACGCCCTGCGGCTGCGCTTCACCCTGGATGTCCGGACCGTCCGGTTGGCCGAGGAGACGCAGAGCTTCCGCCTGCCCCGGTTCCCGCCCCTGTTCGCCGCCCCCGACCAGGCGGCCGAATAAGGCCAAGCGCAGGAGCATTTGCCCCGGATTGCGGTGGCCGCCCATAAGCTGCGAGTTCGCAGGGCGGGTGTTTGCGCTGCGATAATGCAGGGTGGTGGCGAGGGGGCGCTGGAAGTCTGGGATTTTTGTCTGCATCCGAAGCTGTGGCACGGGGTTTCGGTGACATGAGGGGGGCTTTCGGGCCGGCAGAGCACCGACTTATTATCTAAGAAAATAGATTGAAGAAGAACAATAAGACATTGAAAATCCATTATATGGAGATTGTGGATCCCCAGCCCCCGCCGCGGTCAGCCGGCCTGGGGATAGCTGCGTCCGCGCCAGCGGGCGGGTTGGCCACGGCGATGGTCCCGCAAGGCCTGAAATTGCAGCCACAGCATCAAGGCCACGCCCGCCGGGTGCAGCAGGCTCCCCGGCCAGCGCTGACGGAAGCGGAGCGTCAGCAGCAGGCGGAACAGCAGCGAGGCCCCCGCCGCCAGCGCGGCAAGCTCCAGGGCCGCGTCGGCACCGGCCAGGGTGGCGGCCGGCAGCAGCAGCCAGGGCAGCACATGCCCGCCCCCCAGCAGCAGGGTCCAGAGCGGAAGCCCCCAGGGGGTGGCCATGCCCTCGGTGGCGTTCTTGGTCAAGCCCGCCCTCACCTCCCCCCAGCCACGATACATGCGGCAGCGGGCCAGTGCGGTGGCGTCGAACAGGTCGGTACGCAGGCCGGCGCGGCGGAATGCCCGCGGCAGCATCACCCCGTCATGCAGCGAGGTGCGGATGGCACCATGCCCGCCCGCCTGCCGGTAGGCGTCGGCCCGGACCAGCATCAGCTGGCCGCAGCCGGCGGCGAAGGCCGGTGCCCGGAACAGCCGCATGCAGGCCATGGGCAGATAGCCCAGCAGCAGAACATGCATCTGCGGGATCAGCAGCTGTTCGGCCAGGGTGCCGGTGATCTGGCGGGGAAAGCCGCTGGCCAGGGCCATCCCCGGCCGGCGCAGCAGAAACACGGCGGCCCGGGCGGCCCCGTCCGCTTCCAGCCGTACATCGGCGTCCTGGAACAGCAGCAGCGGAAAGCGGGCCTGGGCGGCCAGCACGGCGCAGGCATGCTGCTTCCCGGACCAGCCCTCGGGCAGCGGCGGCGCCGCCAGCAGACGAACACGCGGGTCGAAAGCCGCCAGTTCCTCGACAATGGCGGCGGTGCGGTCACTGGACTGGTCGTCTAGCACCAGCACCTCGATGCGGAGGCCGCGGCTGGCCAGGGCGGCGCGCACGGCGTCGCCGATGCTGGATTCCTCGTTGCGGGCCGGGATCAGGATGGACAGGGCCGTGTCCGCCGGCGACAGGTCCCGGGGTGTGCGGAACAGGCAGAGATTCCACAGGCCGAGCAGCAGCGGCAGCAGCGCCAAGCCCAGACAGATCCAGCCCAGGACGGTCACCGCCGCCCCTCGCCCGCCATGGCGCCGTGTTCGGCCGCGAACGGCTCGCCCCGTCTCCAGGCCCGCAGGCGCCGCCAGACATCATAGACACCGCCGACCCCGGCCCGCCCCCGCAGCAGCCGGATGAAGGCGCCGGGATCACGGGCCTGGGCCGCCAGGGCCAGCGCGTCCAGGGTGGTCTCCAGCCGTTGTTCCAGCAGCCGGTGCAGCGCTGCCGGACTGGTCCCGTCCATCAGGGCCGTATCGATGGGGGCACCGAAGCGGCAGAGCGCCTCCGGGGTCTTCTCGCTCCAGAACGGGTATTCGATGGCCAGCGGCAGGGCGATGACACGCGGCAGCCGCACCAGCAGATGGGCGATGCCCGGTCGCAGGCACAGCGGCCGCCGCCGCGGATCGGTGAAGGCGCCCTCCCCCGTCACCCACAGCATGGTGTCCGGCCGTTCCAGCAGTTGCTGCCCGACTTTCAGGAAGGCCACGGCTCCCGCCGCGGTGCCCGGCGCCACCGGGAACAGGCCGATGCGGCGCATGAAGCCGTATTGGCGCAGCGCCTCCGCATCCATGGGGCCGAAGCTGCGGCGGCCCGGATAGAACCGCGTGGCCAGCAGGATCAGCAGGGCCGCGTCCCACCAGGACGGATGGTTGCAATAGACCAGCACCGGCACCCCGGCCGGCAGCTCGGGCAGGCCCGGGCGGGCCACGCGCACGGCATGGAAGCGGGCGGCCATCTGCCGGGCCATGACGCGGCCAAAGAACCGCACCAGGGCGGGCGAATGCAGGCGCTGCGGGTCGGGCAGCCCCTCCATCTCAGGCCACTCCCGCCCGGCGCTGGCCGCCGCGGTCCTGGTCCAGGCTGTCGGCGGCGATCCAGCCCGACATCAGCGCCATGGGCATGCCGGGACCGGGATGGGCGCTGCCGCCGGCCAGATACAGCCCGCCCACATCGCGCCGGCGGTTGCCGGGCTTGAAGGCGCCGAGGAAGCGGCCATGACTGGCCAGCCCGTAGATGGCCCCGTTCAGGACGCGGTAGCGGTCATGGATGTCCTGGGGCGTCAGCACGCGTTCGACGCGGATGCGGTCCTCCAGATCGGTCAGCCCGGCCGTGCGCTTCAGCTTGTCGAACACCACCCGGCGATAGGCCGGCAGCATGGCCGCCCAGTCATGGTGCGGGCGCAGCCAGGGCGTATGCACCAGCACATACAGCGCCTCGCCGCCCGGCGGGGCCACGCCCGGTTCCGTGCGGGCCGGGGCCGCCAGATAGCAGCTGGGGTCCGGGGCCGGTTCGCCCTTGTGATAGATCCAGTCGAACTCCTCCTCGGCATCGCGGGAGAAGACGAAATCATGGTGGGCCAGATGGTCATAGGCCCGGTCGAGGCCGAGATAGAAGACCACGCCGGAGCAGGCCGGCTCCACCGCCCGCCTGCCGCCCACGGCATCCGCATGGGCGCCGCCCAGCAGGTCGCGGTAGGTGCGGACGCTGTCCATGTTGGAGACCACGGCCGACAGGGCGATGGCCTCCCCCCGCTCGGTTTCCACGCCGACCACATGGCCGTTGCGCTCGACGATGCGGCGGATGCCGCAGCCGGTGCGGATCTCCACGCCCAGATCGCGGGCCAGATGGTCCAGCGCCGCCGGCACGGCGCGGGTGCCGCCCCTGGGATACCAGACGCCGTCCTGCGTCTGCATATGGGCGATGGCGCAGAGCACGGCCGGGGCGCTGAACGGGCTGGAGCCCACATACTGCACGAAATGGTCCAGCATCTGCGCCACCCGCTTTTCCGGCACATGGGTGCGCACGGTGCCGGCCACGGTGTGGCCCATGCGCAGGGCCATGACATCCGACAGCGTCTTCAGGTCCAGGCTCTGGCGCAGATTCAGCGTGTCGCCAAGATCCTCCACCGATTTCCAGAAGAAGAAGCGGTCGGAGATGCTGTGCAGCCGCTCCGACAGGGCCAGGAAGCGGGCATAGCCATCCCCGCTTCCGGGGGCGAAGCGGTCGAGTGTGGCGGCCATGGCCTGCGGGTTCTCCTGCAGGTCCAGCACGCTGCCGTCATCGAAGAAGCAGCGCCATTGCGGATCCAGCCGGACCAGATCCAGGGCCGCATCCAGGTCGCGTCCCGCTTCGGCGAAGATGCGCCGCAGCACCCGCGGCACCGTCAGGATGGTCGGCCCCATGTCGAAACGGTATCCGGCCTCCTCCAGCAGGGCCGCCTTGCCGCCGACCCAGCCATTGGCCTCGAACAGCACCACCCGGTGGCCGCGGGCCGCCAGGGTGCAGGCGGCGGCCAGCCCGCCCAGACCACCGCCGATGATGCCGATGCGGTCGTCCGCACCGGAAGGGGAATTGCCTGCCACGATCGGATGCCTCCTGCCCTGCGCCATGTGCCGCCTGCCGCATCAACAGCGGCGGCGGCCGTTCGGCTGTTGCCTATTCCGCCGCCTGTTGCTCCGCCTCGACCTCGGCGCCGAAGCGGGGTTCGGCCAAGGCGGGGAAGCGCAGGCCGAGATCATCCGCCGCCAGCCGGGCGGTGATGCGGGCACCCTCGAAGATCACCGGCAGGCCGCTGCCGGGATGGGTGCCGCCCCCCACCAGATAGACGCCGTCCACATCCTCGAACCTGTTGTGCGGCCGCCGGTGCAGCATCTGGTCCAGCCCGTGCGCCAGGTTGAAGGTGGCACCGCGGAAGACGGCGAGGTCGTCGGCCCAGCCCCGAGGAGTCATGATCTGCTCGAAGCGGATGCGGCGCTCCAGGTCGCCAAGGCCCAGCAGCCGCAGCCGGTCCAGCGCCAGGGCGCGGAAGCGCGCCGTCTCCCGCGGCCAGTCGATGCCGCCGGCCAGATTGCCCACGGGCAGCAGCACATAGAGCGTGCTGTGGCCCGGCGGGGCCAGGGTGGGATCGGTGATGCCGGCATTCTGCACATAGAGCGACGGCGCCGACGGCGGCGCCCGGCCCTGCTCGATCTCGTCCAGATTGCGGGCATAGTCGCGGGCCAGCAGGATGGTGTGGTGGTCCAGGTCCACCCGCCCCTCGATGCCGAGATAGAGCATGAAGGTGGAGCAGGAGAAGGATTTGCCGTCGATGCGCTCATCCCGCCAGCGGCGGCGCAGATGGTTCGGCACCAGCCGGCGCATGGACTGGGCGAAATCGGCATTGATGATTACGGCATCGGCAGCATAGTGCCCGGCGGCTGTGCGCACGGCCGTGGCTCGGCGGCCGGTGAACAGCACCTCTTCCACCGGCTCGTTCAGTCGGATGCGCACCCCCAGGTCCCGCGCCACCCGGGCCATGGCGTCGAGCACGGCGGAGCAGCCGCCGCCGGGGTGCCAGACACCATGCTCATGCTCCAGGAAAGACAGGATGGTGAACAGGCTGGGACAGCGGAAGGGCGACATGCCCAGATATTTGCTCTGGAAGCTGAAGGCCAGGCGGATGCGCGGGTCCTGGAAATGCCGGGCCAGATCGCGGTCGACACTGGCCCAGGGCCGCAGCTGCGCCAGCGCCCGCAACACCGGCGGCGACAGCAGGTCGCGCAGGCCGTTGAAGGGGCGTTCCAGCACCGGGCGGAAGCTGGCCAGCTTGCCCCGGTTGTCGGCCAGGTACTGGGGGAGATTGCCGGCATCCGCCGGCGCCAGCCGGGCGATTTCCGCCGCCAGCCGCTGCGGATCGGCCCAGACCCGCAGATCCTGATCATCTTCGAAGACCAGACGGTACAGCGGGTCGAGGCGCGTGAGGGTGACATGGCGGTGCAGGTCGCTGCCGCAGGCCTGGAAAATCTCTTCGATGATGCGGGGATAGAGGAAGAAGGTAGGGCCGAGGTCGAAGCGGAAACCCTGCTGCTCGATCCGGCCGGTCCGCCCCCCGATCCGGTCGCGGCGTTCCAGCAGCGTCACGTCGGCGCCGCTACGGGCCAGCAGCATGGCTGCGGCCAGCCCGCCGGGTCCGGCCCCGACCACCACCGCCCGGCGTCCTTCCCCACGCTGCCGTCTGTCGGTCCGCCGGTCCGGGGACCGGTAGTCCGGAGCCGGGGGGGCCGGGGTCTGCTGCCCGTCCGGTTGATGCCGCTCAGGCCACTCGCGCGCCATCTCCACCGATCCTGCTGTTCCATGCGGTTCCGACAGGGAGCTTGGGCCGGTTCGGGCGGCCACCATCCCCCGAACAGTCGGGGTGACGGGCGCGACAGGGGACGGTATAGCGGGATCAGGGTACCCCCGGCAGGGCCGGAGGCTGGGGTTCTTGACCAGTGTCGGTTTCGAGGTGTCGGGGTTGGTTAGTCGCTGTGGACAGAGAACAGACATCATCGCCTACGCGTAGGCGATGATGTCGCTTTTTCCGATCAATGAAATCCCTGACACCCACCCTGAATCCACAAAGCCTCCAGCATCAAGGAGTATTCTTAACGGCGGACCACGCTGTAGGGAACCTGCCGCCGTTCACGACCATCCACCATCAACCGCCGCCCCACCGGCGGGAAGGCGCGGTGGCGACAATCTTCACGGTCGCAGATACGGCAGCTGGAGCCGATGGGCACTGCTGTGTTCATGTCCTTGAGGTCGAGGCCGGCGGCATAGACCAGCTGGTCGGCATAGCTGATCTCACAGCCCAGCCCGACGGCGGCCTCCCGCGGGCGGGACAGGTACCCTCCCCCGCTGGCGGTGATTGTGCGGGCGATGCAGAGATAGGTGACACCGTCCGGCGTCTGGGCCAGCTGCACCAGGATGCGTCCCGGCTGAGCGAAGGCCTGATGCACGTTCCACAACGGGCAGGCTCCGCCGAAACGGGCGAACTGGAAACGGGTGGCACTGCTGCGCTTCGACATGTTCCCGGCCATGTCGACCTTGACGAAATAGAAGGGCACACCCGGCAGGCCCGGCCGTTGCATGGTACTGAGCCGGTGGCAGACCTGCTCGAAACTGGTGTGGAACTGCGATTGCAGTTGTTCGATGTCGTAACGCAGGCGCTTGGCCTCGGCCAGGAACAGGCGATAGGGCAGGATCAGGGCGCCGGCGAAGTAATTGGCCAGCCCCCGCCGCAGCAGGGCCCGCGCCTCGGCGCTGCCAAGTCCCGACCGCTCCACCTCGCGGGCAATGGCCTCACCCTGGTCGAGCAGGGCGATCTGATGGGCCAGATAGAAGGCCCGGCTTTCCCGTGGGGCCGTGTCGGCCACAGAGAGCATGCCCATGGCCGCATCGAAGCGCCACAGCACGCCCTGCTGGGCCAGGGTCCCTTCCGTCTCCACCGTGACGCCATGGCGGGCCTGAAGATAGCGCGTGAGATCCTCCAGCATGCCGGCCGGTGAGAAACGCTCACGCGTGAACAGCATTTCTGCTGCAATATCAAGCTGTTCGAAGTGGTTTCTTCTATCTTGAAAGAAATCCCGCACCTCATCATAGGGAAACTGGGCCGCCTCCCCGGTTCCAGGCCCCGTGCCCAGATCGCCCACCGCCTCGCGCAGGCCACGATACTCTTCATCCAGCGCCTGATAAGCACGGTACAGAGCCATGAAATGACTGGCCATCATGGGCGAGGCCCGCACCATGTCGCGGATGGCGGCGGCGGATGTTCCGGCTTCGGCGAACAGCGGATCGCCCAGCACCTCGCGCAGCTCGGTGGCCAGACGCAGATCCTGCTCATCGGCGAAATGGGTTGGCTCAACACCGAAATAGCTCGATAGACGGATGACGGCAGCGGCGCTCAACGGGCGCTGGTTGTTCTCAATCTGATTGAGATAGCTGGATGACAGGGCGATGGCCTGGGCCAGCGCCGCCTGACTCAACCCCTGGGCTTCGCGCAGACGGCGAACCCGTTCCCCGGCATAGATCTTTCCGCTCATCGGTGCCGCTCCGCGTCAGCAGACGGTGCTTTGTCATCATAGCACAATTTGCAAAATTCGCCGATTTGCAGGCGAAGTGTTGCAAGCCTTCACATGCTTAGAGGTTGCCAGGAGAAGCGGCTATTTGCAAACATTGCAGACCGGCCAACGATGTGCAGACGCCATCGTTTCCCACGGACCGGAAAACAAGCTTGAGTGGAGGAACGCCCGTGACCGCTGCCGTGATCGCCAAACTGGAGCAGATGCGCGCCGCTGCCCGCCTGGGTGGAGGAGACAAGCGGATCGCGGCGCAGCACGGCAAGGGCAAGCTGACGGCGCGCGAACGCATCGAGGTCCTGCTGGACGACGGCTCGTTCGAGGAATGGGACATGTTCGTGGAGCACCGCTGCGCGGACTTCGGCATGGGCGAACAGACCGTGCCCGGTGACGGTGTCGTCACCGGGCACGGTACCATCAACGGCCGGCTGGTCTTCGTCTTCAGCCAGGACTTCACGGTGTTCGGCGGGTCCCTGTCCGAGGCCCATGCCGAGAAGATCTGCAAGATCATGGATCAGGCCATGAAGGTCGGGGCGCCGGTCATCGGGCTGAACGACAGCGGCGGCGCCCGCATCCAGGAGGGCGTGGCCAGCCTGGGCGGCTATGCTGAGGTGTTCCAGCGCAATGTGCTGGCTTCGGGCGTGGTGCCGCAGATCAGCCTGATCATGGGTCCCTGCGCCGGCGGCGCGGTCTACAGCCCGGCCATGACCGACTTCATCTTCATGGTGAAGGACAGCTCCTACATGTTCGTCACCGGCCCCGACGTGGTGAAGACGGTGACGCATGAGGTGGTGACGGCGGAGGAACTGGGCGGCGCCGTGACCCACACCCACAAGTCGGGCGTGGCCGATCTGGCGCTGGAGAACGATATCGAGGCTCTGCTGCGCACGCGGCAATTCTTCGACTATCTGCCGCTGTCCAACCGGCAGTCGCCGCCGGTCCGCCCCTCCCCCGACCCGGCCGACCGCCAGGATTTCAGCCTGGACACGCTGGTACCGGCCAATCCCAACAAGCCCTACGACATGAAGGAACTGATCCTGAAGGTCGTGGACGAGGGCGAGTTCTTCGAGCTGCAGCCGGACTACGCCAAGAACATTATCACCGGCTTCGGCCGCATGCAGGGCTCCACCGTGGGCTTCGTCGCCAACCAGCCCATGGTGCTGGCGGGCTGCCTGGACATCCAGAGCGCGATCAAGGCGGCGCGCTTCGTGCGCTTCTGCGACGCCTTCAACATCCCCATCGTCACCTTCGTCGACGTGCCGGGCTTCCTGCCGGGCACGGCACAGGAATATGGCGGCATCATCAAGCACGGGGCCAAGCTGCTGTTCGCCTATGCCGAGGCCACGGTGCCCAAGGTCACCGTCATCACCCGCAAGGCCTATGGCGGTGCCTATGACGTCATGGCGTCGAAGCATCTGCGCGGCGACCTCAACTATGCCTGGCCCTCGGCGGAGATCGCCGTCATGGGGCCAAAGGGCGCGGTGGAGATCATCTTCCGCCAGGATCTGGGCGACCCGGCCAAGATCGACGCCCGTACCGAGGAATACCGGCAGAAGTTCGCCAATCCTTTCATCGCGGCCCATCGCGGCTTCATCGACGATGTCATCATGCCCCACGGCACGCGCCGCAGGCTGTGCCGGGCGCTGGCCATGCTGAAGACCAAGTCGCTCGAGAACCCCTGGAAGAAGCACGACAATCTTCCGCTCTGACCGGCGGGCGCGCCGGCCTTTGCGGCCATCTGTTCCGCCTGAAGAAGAAGAAGGCCGCCGGACCGCGGCACCGGGATGAGAGGACCCAAGTCGATGTTTTCCAAGATCCTGATTGCGAACCGTGGCGAGATCGCGTGCCGGGTGATCAAGACCGCCCGGCGCCTGGGCATCCGCACGGTGGCGGTCTATTCCGAGGCGGATGCCGGGGCGCTGCATGTGGAGATGGCGGACGAGGCCGTCTGCATCGGCCCGGCCCCTAGCGCCCAGAGCTATCTGCAAGCCGACCGCATCATCGAAGCCTGCCTGAAGACCGGCGCCCAGGCGGTGCATCCCGGCTACGGCTTCCTGTCGGAGAAGGCGTCCTTCTGCGAGAAGTTGAAGGCAGCGGGCATCAGCTTCATCGGCCCCGACGTCCACGCCATCGGCGCCATGGGCGACAAGATCGAGTCGAAGAAGCTGGCCAAGGCGGCCGGCGTGTCCACAGTTCCGGGCTATCTCGGCGTCATCCGGGATGATGAGGAGGCGGTACGCATCGCCCGCGACATCGGCTATCCCGTGATGATCAAGGCTTCGGCCGGCGGCGGCGGCAAGGGCATGCGCGTGGCCTGGGACGATGCCCAGGTGCGCGATGGCTTCCGCAGCGCCAGCAACGAGGCGCGCTCCAGCTTCGCCGACGACCGCGTGTTCATCGAGAAGTACATCACCGAGCCGCGGCATATCGAGATCCAGGTTCTGGCCGACGGCCACGGCAATGCCCTGTATCTGGGCGAGCGTGAATGCTCGATCCAGCGCCGACACCAGAAGGTCATTGAGGAGGCGCCCAGCCCCTTCCTCGACGAACACACCCGCCGCGCCATGGGCGAACAGGCCGTGGCCCTGGCCAAGGCGGTGCAGTACCGCAGCGCCGGCACGGTGGAATTCATCGTCGACAAGGATCGGAACTTCTACTTCCTGGAGATGAACACCCGTCTGCAGGTGGAACATCCGGTGACGGAAATGATCACCGGACTGGATCTGGTGGAACTGATGATCCGGGGGGCCGCCGGCGAGGCGCTGCCGATCCGTCAGGCTGATGTGAAGCTGAACGGCTGGGCGCTGGAAGCCCGCATCTATGCCGAAGAGCCGACCCGCGGCTTCCTGCCCAGCATTGGTCGTGTGACCCGCTACCGCCCGCCGGCCGAGGGCCGCCGTCCGGACGGCACCATCGTCCGCGTCGATACCGGCGTGGTCGAGGGCGGCGAGATCAGCATGTTCTACGACCCCATGATCGCCAAGCTGATCACCTGGGGCCCTGAGCGCGCCAGCGCCACCCGTGCCATGGGTGCCGCCCTCGATGCCTTCGAGATCCGCGGCGTCGGCCACAACATCGCCTTCCTGGCGGCGCTGATGGAGAAGGAGCGTTTCCGCGACGGCCGGCTGACCACCAATTTCATCGCCGAGGAATTCCCCGACGGCTTCCACGGACTGACACCGACGGAATCCGTGCGCCAGCGGCTGCTGGCCGTGGCGCTGGTGGCGCAGCGGCGCGCGGCGGAGCGCGACGGCATGGTGTCCGGCCAGATGGCCTTCCGCCAGCCCTCCAGCGAGGCCCTGGTGGCGCGGCTTGACCGGGTCAACCACCCGGCAGTGGTCCATTGGGACGGCAACGGCTGGGCCGTTGAACTGGACGGCCGGCATCTGGATGTGCGCAGTGACTGGGAATTGGGCCGGACACTGTGGACGGGCAGCGTCGGCGGCGTGCCGCTGGCGGTGCAGATCGAACGGCGCGGCACCGGCTGGGTGCTGATCCATGCCGGTGCAACCCTGGTCGTGCAGGTGCTGACGCCGCGGGCGGCGGAACTGGCCGACCTGATGCCGGTGAAACAGCCGCCCGATCTGTCAAAATTCCTGCTGAGCCCGATGCCGGGCCTGCTGGTGTCGGTGTCGGTCGCCCCCGGCGACACGGTGGAGGCGGGCCAGGAACTGGCCGTGGTGGAGGCGATGAAGATGGAGAACATCCTGCGCGCCGATTCCGGCGGCACCGTCAAGGCCGTGCGGGCCGAGAAGGGCGCCTCGCTGGCCGTCGATCAGATCATCATCGAGTTCGCCTGATGCTGGGGACGCTCGATCATCAGGGTACCGAGGTCCGGCCCCCCCGCCGCCCCCTGCGCGGCACGGCGCGGGAGGTGGTGGCCGACTGCCTGCTGGCCGGGGACAGTGCCGCCACGGCCGCGGCCCGCGCCGGCGTTTCGCTGGGCTTCGTCTATGCCGTGCGCCGCGGCCTGGCCGAGGCCGGCCGCCTGCCCGAAGTCAATCTGCGCATCAAGAGTCCGGTCTGGAGCGAAGAGGATTGCCGGCGGCTGCTGGATCTGGTCCGGGCCGGCCTGTCCCAGGCCGAGATCGCCGACCGTCTGGGCCGCACCCGCGCCGCCGTGGATATCCGGCTGCGCCGGCTGGCGGTGCAGGCCGGCCAGTTCCGCCCGGCCCGTCCAGCGTCCATCCAGGGACGCTGGCAGCCGGAGGAGGACCGGCTGCTGCGCGACGCCGCAGCCGAGGGCGGGTTCGAGGCGGCGCGCGCCGCCCTGCCCCACCGCAGTGCCGATGCCGTGCGTACCCGTCTGGGCATGCTGGGCCTGTCCACCGGCACGCGGCGGAAAGAGGCGACGTCGCTCCCGCGCAGCCGGCGACGCCAGGGCTGGACGCCGGCGGAAGTGCGCCTGCTGGCCAGCCTGTGCCGCGACGCCGGCTCGTGGGAAGCCGTTGGGCTGCGGCTGGGCCGCACGCGGCACAGCGTCAAGAGTCTGGCCTGGCGCTTTGGCATCCGGCTGGGCGAAGGGCTGGTGCGGCGCAATCCCGGCACGCCCGATCTGGTCTGGGCCAACAGCTTGCCCCTGACCGCTACCGAGGCCCGCGCCTTCCTGATGCGGCGCGACTACAGCGTGACCGCGGTCCGCGACGGTGTCTGGCTGGTGGACGGACGCCGCAGGCTGGATGATGATGCCCTGCTGTCCTTGGCCCAGGCCCGGGCTTTCCTGTTGATGTCCACGGGGAGCAACGCCGGCGTTGTCCCCGCCCGCAGCTTCAAGACGGACGCCGAACCATGACCGACTTTGCCAAGAAGACGCTGGCCGACTGGGAAGCGCTCGCCCGCAAGGATGTCGGCGCCGACGCCCGGCTGGAGGATCTGACCCGCACCACGGCGGAAGGCCTGTCGGTCAAGCCGCTCTACACCGCCGAAGACCTGGAAGGCCTGGAAACCACCGGCACCCTGCCGGGTTTTGCACCCTTCACCCGTGGCCCCCGCGCTACCATGTACGCGGTGAAGCCCTGGACCATCCGCCAGTATGCCGGTTTCTCCACGGCGGAGGAGAGCAACCGCTTCTATCGCGCCAACCTCGCCGCCGGCCAGATGGGCCTGTCGGTGGCCTTCGATCTGGCCACCCATCGCGGCTATGACAGCGACCATCCCCGCGTGGTGGGCGATGTCGGCAAGGCCGGCGTGGCGATTGACTCGGTGGAGGATATGAAAATCCTGTTCGACGGCATCCCGCTGGATAAGATGTCCGTCTCCATGACCATGAACGGGGCCGTGCTGCCCATCCTGGCCATGTATATCGTGGCCGGTGAGGAACAGGGTGTGCCGACGGAAAAGCTCTCCGGCACCATTCAGAATGACATTCTGAAGGAGTTCATGGTCCGCAACACCTATATCTATCCGCCCGAACCCAGTATGCGGATCATCGCCGATATTATCGAATACACGGCGAACCACATGCCCAAGTTCAACTCCATCTCCATTTCCGGCTATCACATGCAGGAAGCCGGGGCCACGGCGGTGCAGGAACTGGCCTTCACCCTGGCCGATGGGCTGGAATATGTCCGCGCCGCCCTGGCCAAGGGCCTGAACGTGGACAAGTTCGCCCCGCGCCTGTCCTTCTTCTTCGCCATCGGCATGGATTTCTTCATGGAGGTGGCGAAGCTGCGTGCGGCCCGCCTGCTCTGGGCCAAGCTGATGGACAAGCATTTCCAGCCCAAGGACGCCCGCTCGCTGGCGCTGCGCACCCATTGCCAGACCTCGGGCGTGTCGCTCACCGAGCAAGACCCCTACAACAACGTCATCCGCACGACGATCGAGGCGATGGCCGCCATCATGGGCGGCACCCAGTCCCTGCACACCAACAGCTTTGACGAGGCTTTGGGCCTGCCTACGCCGTTTTCCGCCCGCATCGCCCGCAACACCCAGTTGATCATCGCGGAAGAAACCCGCATCCCCCATGTGGTGGACCCGCTGGGTGGCTCCTACTATGTCGAGCATCTGACGGCGTCGCTGGCCGAAGCGGCAGAAAAGCTGATTACCCAAGTGGAGGAAATGGGCGGCATGACCAAGGCCGTGGAAAGCGGCCTGCCCAAGCTGATGATCGAGGAAGCCGCCGCCCGCCGTCAGGCCCGCATCGACCGGGGCGAGGAAGTCATTGTCGGCGTCAATAAGTACCGCCCGCAGAACCCGGAAAAGGTCGATGTGCTGGACATCGACAACACCGCCGTGCGCGAAGCCCAGGTCGCCCTGCTGCACCGCATCCGCGCCACCCGCGACGAGGCCAAGGTCCGCGAAACCCTGGCAGCCCTGACCCAGGCCGCCGCCGACAAATCCGGCAACCTGCTGGCCCTGGCCGTGGACGCCGCCCGCGCCCGCGCCACCGTGGGGGAGATTTCCGACGCCATGGAAGAGGTTTTCACCCGTCACCGCGCCGTCATCCGCTCCGTCTCCGGCGTCTATGGCGCGGCCTATGAGGGCGATGCCGGCTTCCAGCAGATCCAGAAGGACGTGGCCGCCTTTGCCGAGACCGAAGGCCGCCGCCCCCGCATGCTGGTGGTGAAGATGGGCCAGGACGGCCATGACCGCGGCGCCAAGGTCATCGCCACCGCCTTCGCCGATATCGGCTTCGACGTGGATGTCGGCGCCCTGTTCCAGACCCCGGATGAGGCGGCGCGACAGGCCATTGAAAACGACGTGCATGTCATCGGCGTCTCCAGTCTGGCCGCCGGCCACAAGACCCTGGTGCCGCAACTGGTCCAGGCCCTGCGCGAGCAGGGCGCCGGCGATATCCTGGTGGTCTGCGGCGGCGTCATCCCGCCCCAGGATTACGACTTCCTGCTGAAGGCCGGGGCCTCGGCGATCTACGGTCCGGGCACCAACATCCCCAAGGCAGCGGCCGAAATCCTGGCCCTGCTGGAGAAGCAGCGGCTGGCCGCCTGATCCGAAGCGGCCTGTCGGCGGTCATTGGGGCCGGTCATGGTTGCAGATCCCGGCGGTGGGGCACGCCGCCCGGAGACGGGCGTGCATCAGCGCACGCCCACATCGGGAGCGCCGTAGGGGCTGTGCCGTGGCCGGGTGACACCATATTCGATCTCAAGCATCAACCGGGGCTGGGTGGTCACAAGGGTGCCGCGGTGCAGTCCGAACGGGTCCTCGGCAAAGCCGAAGCCGGCGGGTCCCGTGAGGGTCAGAATGTCGGCGGGGGAATAGGCGGCATGAACCGCAGCCTCCGCCTGCCCCTTGAACAGGGAAACCTGCCAGCGCAGCGGGCGATTGCGATGGCTGCCGCGGATGAACTGATGCGGGCCGGCCCCCAGGCCGGTCTCGTTGATATAAAAGAACACTTTCAGCGCCCGCCAGTCGTCGAGATCGAAATGGAACATCTGGGCGAAGCCGTTGCGACGGATTTCCGGCTGGTGGGTGCTGACAAAGCTCCACCACAGCCTGACCCGCCGCAGATTCGGCGTGTTGACCGACAGGTAGGACGCGGCCAGGTTCCGCAACGCCGGATCGGCAGCGAGGCTGCGGATTTCCGGGGAAGACCCGACCTGATGCAGATAGTCCCCGATGACATAGGGTTGAGCCGGTCGGCAGAACTCCGGCGCGGTCACGTCGTGGATCGGCTGGTCCGGCTTGCCATCGCCGAAACAGGGGGTCTGGAGCGCAAAGGTCCGGATCGCGGCGACCCTGTCCTCCGGCAGCCGCAGGCCGGTGATGATCCCATCCCGGACCAGAGTCGCCGCGGCTTCGCCGGGCACGAGCGCGGGAAAGGCCGTTCTGGCCGGCCCCCGGCCGGCGGTGGGCCGCAACGGTCGGGCCAGTCCCAGCCAGCGGCGATGCAGATGCCGGACAGCGACCAGCCGCCCGACCAGGAACAGGGGAATCCAACCCGGCTCCCGGACGGCCCGGCGGAGATGGGCGCCGGCACGGCGGCGCAGCCGTAACAGCATCCCCCTGCTGCCGGCGGCCGGTCCCGCTCCGATTTCGACTGCTGCCGCACCATCCGGCCCCATCCGCCTCACCTCGCAATCTGGCACCGGCGCCATAACGACCGGCAACCCAAGGTGACGTGGTTTCTACGTCTGGCGGTGATCCTCATTTGAGGTAGGGGCTACGACCTTGGCACGATAGGCAGAGCAAACCGCCCGCAGCGCCGCTGCCCTTATCCCGCCCCCAAGATGGAAACGAAAGGAAAGCCTGTGTCCGCCATATGGAAACAAAAAAGGCCGCACGAGGCGGCCTTTGGAGTCTAGGGAGGAAACGCCCGAAGGCGTCTGTCCATGAGGACAAGGCTGATGCTGCAACCGCGAAGGACACAAGTCAAGGTCAGCAATGTCGCGCCCCCTGCGGCGGTGACGCGGGTCGGCTGGCCCGCCGCTCCCGCCGGATACTGACGTAGACAAGGCCGGATATCCTGTATTTGCAAGAGATTAAGCTCATTCCCGCGGCGCTTGCATCCGCCGCGAAGAGGAGGGAGCGGTGTGGGCTTCTGCGTCAATCTGCCCCTTCCTTCCCTACAGACGCGCGGGCGGAAACAGCCCATATGTATAGACAGGAACGGCCCGTCCCTCAGCACAAAGCTCCGGGAGCAGAGACCGCTTCAGTGGCCGAGACCATCGGCCCGGATTGGAGGAAATCATGCTGCCCCATGTGCGTGAATCATCTCACACGCTGCCGCTGCCCCGTACCCAACCGCTGCGTGACCGCTTTACCCACGCCCTGTTCAACGGCACCGGCATGTTCGACACGGTCGGCACCCCGGCGGTCGCCCTGTTCTTCACCGTTTGTCTGATTGCGATGGTGTGATCGGGCGATCCGGTTTCCCGTCGGGAGCCATGTCCTGATCGCTGCTTCCACCCTGGGTCACCGCCCCGCTGCTGTTGGTAACGTCCGGTGATCCGCGCCGGTCCTGGGACAGGGCCGCTTCGACCTTGTCCCGGGCACTGGATGCCCGCCCGGATGGCGTTCCGGCCGCGGTCTTCCCGCCGCCCCGATCAGCCCCGGTCTCCGTGGCCCGCGCCGTATCGTCCGGTGTTTCCCCGTTCATGAATGCGCTCCCTGCGTGATGGTGCAGACTGTCTGGCCAACAGGGAAGTACGGTCAGCGTTCCCCAACCTCACTCCTCCCCCAGGGGCTCATCGCCTGGATCATCGGCGGCCTCACCCGGATCCGGCGTTTGCATGGCGGCCGGTCGGGGCGTCCCGGCACGCCAGGGCGGCTCCGGCTGCTCCAGCCAATGGTCGGCCTTCTCGTCATAGCCGGAGCGGCGGTCACGGCTGGCCCGGCGCCACGCCGTTTCCAGCGACCAGAAGCGACCCATCTCTTCCTTCAACGGGATCAGCGGTCCCAGATCCTCCGGTTTGACAATACCGAATTCCAGCATGCGCCGGATCAGCAGGCGCACGGCGCGGGAGCGGGACGGGGGCGTCAGATCGGCCGGTTCGCTGCGACCGCAGGGGCGGCGGCGGTAATCGTCGATGGCCAGCGCATCCAGCACCGCGATCTCGATATCATTGAGATGGACCACCACAGCGGTGCCGATACGCCCGCCGCGATCCTGCAGATTGCGCTGGCGCCAACGCCGCTGCCGCTCGCGCTTGCTGATCCGGGCGCGTTCCGCCTTGTCCATGAAAACTCCTCCACCGCCGCCTGGCAGGGGGCGACAGTAGCGGCTTCCCGGCACGCTCGACAACGGTGAGAAATCCATGCGCAGTTTACACACAGCGACTTGAACGGCGCTCCTCACAGCCACGTTGAACACAGGCATGAAAAAGGCCGCCCGGCGGAGCGGGCGGCCCTTCACATTCCAGCAAAACCGTGCCGGCAAGAACCGGGCGGATCAGCCCAGCGCCTTGACCATGGTCGAGCCCAGGCTGGCCGGGCTTTCCGAGACATGGATGCCGGCGGCGCGCATGGCCTCCACCTTGAACTCGGCGGTATCGTTGCCACCGGAGATCACGGCACCGGCATGGCCCATGCGGCGGCCCGGCGGGGCGGTGCGGCCGGCGATGAAGCCGACGACGGGCTTCTTCAGACCGGACGCCTTGATGAACTCCGCACCCTTGACCTCGGCATCACCACCGATCTCACCGATCATGATGATGCCTTCGGTCTCCGGATCCTCGGCGAACATCTGCAGGGCATCGACGAAGTTGGTGCCGTTGACCGGGTCACCGCCGATACCGATGCAGGTGGTCTGGCCCAGACCGGCGGCCGTGGTCTGCGCCACCGCCTCATAGGTCAGGGTGCCGGAGCGCGACACGATGCCGATCTTGCCACGCTTGTGGATGTGGCCCGGCATGATGCCGATCTTGCACTCGTCCGGGGTGATGACACCCGGGCAGTTCGGACCGACCAGACGGGTGGCGCTGCCCTGCAGGGCCCGCTTCACCTTCACCATGTCCAGCACCGGAATACCCTCGGTGATGCAGACCACCAGCGGGATCTCGGCATCGATGGCTTCCAGGATGGCATCGGCCGCGAAGGGCGGCGGGACATAGATCACGGAGGCGTTGGCGCCGGTCCTGGCGACGGCATCGGCCACGGTGTCGAACACCGGCAGGTCCAGATGCGTGCTGCCGCCCTTACCGGGCGTCACGCCACCGACCATCTTGGTGCCGTAGGCAATGGCCTGTTCGGAGTGGAAGGTGCCCTGGGCGCCGGTGAAGCCCTGGCAGATGACCTTGGTGTTCTTGTTGACGAGAACGGCCATGTTACGCGGCCTCCTTCACGGCCTTCACGATCTTCTCGGCAGCGTCGGCCAGATTGTCGGCCGACAGGATCGGCAGGCCGGATTCGGCCAGGATCTTCTTGCCCAGGTCGACGTTGGTGCCTTCCAGGCGCACCACCAGCGGGACATGCAGGCTGACCTCGCGGGCCGCCGCCACCACGCCTTCCGCGATCACGTCGCAGCGCATGATGCCGCCGAAGATGTTGACCAGGATGCCTTCCACGTTGGGGTCGGACAGGATCAGCTTGAAGGCCGTGGTCACACGCTCCTTCGTGGCGCCGCCGCCCACATCGAGGAAGTTGGCCGGCTCGCCGCCATACAGCTTGATGATGTCCATGGTCGCCATGGCCAGGCCGGCGCCATTGACCATGCAGCCGATATTGCCATCGAGCTTGACGTAGTTGAGGCCGTGCTTGGTCGCCTCGGTCTCCGACGCCTCCTCTTCGGACTCGTCGCGCAACTCCTCGATATCCGCATGGCGGTAGAGGGCGTTGTCGTCGAAGTTCATCTTGGCGTCGAGGGCGATGACCTCACCCGTGCCGGTCACGACCAGCGGGTTGATCTCCACCAGGCTGGCGTCCAGCTCCACGAAGGCCTTGTACATGGCCGTCAGGAACTTGGTGGCGGCGCCGACCTGCTTGCCCTCCAGGCCCAGAGCGAAGGCGACCTTGCGGGCGTGATAGCCCTGCAAGCCCTCGACCGGGTCGATGGCGACCTTGACGATCTTTTCCGGGCTGTTGTGGGCAACCTCTTCGATCTCCATGCCGCCCTCGGTGGAGGCGACGATGGTGACGCGGGAGGAGGCGCGGTCCAGCAGCATGGACAGGTAGAGTTCACGGCGGATGTCCGCGCCCTCTTCCACATAGATGCGCTTGACTTCCTTGCCCTCGGGACCCGTCTGCTTGGTCACCAGGACCTTGCCCAGCATGGCGCCGGCATTGGCGACCACATCATCCACGGACTTGACGACGCGGACGCCGCCCTTGCCGTTGGGGTCGTCCTTGAAGCGGCCGGCGCCGCGGCCACCCGCATGGATCTGCGACTTCACCACCCAGACCGGGCCGCCCAGCTCGTCAGCGACCTTGCGGGCCTCGTCGGGCGTGTAGGCAACGCCGCCGCGGGGAACCGCGACACCGTATTTCTTCAGCAGGCCCTTGGCCTGGTACTCATGGATATTCATTGGTCCGCCGTCTAGCTCTGGATGGGAGACGGTCCGGCCGCGGCTCGCGCCATGATCCTGCGATCACAACCGCCGCTCCGCGTCCGCACGCCGGGGAAGGCCCCCCTCGCGGCGCGCACTGTAGCATCCCGTTGATGCGGATCAACCATCCTGAACGCAGGCGCAACAAGGCCAAGCTATACCGCTATGATAGGCCCGCACCGGCAGCGGAGCGGGAGACTACCGCAAGCACGCGGGTTTCAGGGCGCGGCACACCGTCGCTGGCTGATCGTCTCTGCAGAAACGGAAAGGCAGCCACGCCCCCAACGGGACGGGCCGCCTTGTTCCGCACCGCACCCGGCGTCCGGACTGGGGAACAGGCCGGCACCTTCTGCCGCAAGATCGGAGGAAAGCGAAGCGACAGGTCGAAAAGCGTCCCCACTGCGCGTCGCTTCGGACCGGACATGCCCGCTGCCACCCGGACACACAGAAAGGGGTCAACCCGCCACGACCGACAACGCGCATTACCCCGAAGGGACAAAAGCTATGGAGAACTCAACACGGGACCATTCAGACGCACCCAACCCCGCATTCCGGATATCCATAAGATATATCAAAACAAATATTTGGTTTCATTCAAATTACTTTCACAGCACTCGGTCGGGGCGGGTCTTTTCAGCATAGAATGTGGCAGTTTGCGACATAGCTGCGTCGTGTTGTAATCATCACCGGCGCAGCCGGTGTCCCGGGCGACGTTCTGACCGAAGGATCTGCAATGAGCGAACGCAAGACCATCCTCGTGACCGGCGGAGCCGGCTATGTCGGCAGCCACGCTGTTGCCGAACTGCGCTCCAGGGGCCACGACGTGGTGGTGATCGACAACCTGTCCCAGGGGCATCGGGCCGCCGTACCGGCCGAGGTGGAACTGGTGGTGGCCGACCTGCGCGACCGTGCGGCCCTGGACAGCATCTTCGCCCGCCATCGAGTCGACGCCGTGATGCATTTCGCCGCCCGGTCGCTGGTCGGCGAGTCCATGCGTCAACCGGATCTGTACCTGGGCGAAAATGTGGAGGCCGCCCGCACGCTGATCAACGCCACCGTGGCCGCCGGCGTGCGCAAGCTGGTGGCGTCCTCCACCGCCAACCTGTTCGGAACGCCGGACCGTACGCCCATCGACGAGGAGACGCCGATTGATCCGGGCAGTCCCTATGGGGAGAGCAAATACATCATGGAGCGCATGCTGGTTTGGGCCGAGCGCTGCCATGGCCTGCGTTCCGCCTGTCTGCGCTATTTCAACGCCGCCGGCGCCCATGTGGACGGTCATCTGGGCGAGGACCATGATCCGGAAACCCATCTGATCCCGCTGGTGCTGGATGCCGCGGCCGGCCGCCGCAGCCATATCGAGATTTTCGGCGCCGACTATCCGACGCCGGATGGGACATGCATCCGCGATTATGTGCATGTCACAGATCTGGCCGACGCGCACATCCGCGTGCTGGATGTGCTGGACACGCGCTCCGTCCGGTACAATCTTGGTACGGGCAAGGGGTACAGCGTGCGGGAGGTGATCGCCGCTGCCGAACGTGTTACCGGCCGCACCGTCCCGGTGCGGATGGGAGCGCGCCGGGGGGGTGATCCTGCCGTTCTGGTTGCCTCCAGCGCCCGGATCGAGACGGAGTTGGGGTGGCGTCCGCGGTTCCAGGACCTGGAGACCATCATTGCGACGGCCTGGGCATGGCGGGCCAGGAATCCGACCGGTTATGGCGAGACCACCGCCTCGACCGGCCAAGAAGCGAACTGAGCGGGGCAGTACGGAGAAAGGCCGGGATGATGATCCGACTGACACGACCGGGTGAGGCACGAGCGACGGCGGAAGCCCAGAGCGATACGCCGGTCAGCACCGTAGCCGTCTATCATGACGTCGCCCGTGTCATCGACCATATGCAGCGCCGACTGCATGATGTGGTGCGGGTGGAATTGGGCCGTATCGGTGTGGACGACATCAGCCCGATGCAGGTGCTGATGTTGCTGAACATCGACGGCGACGAGCTGTCGGTCCGCGACCTGATGGAGCGGGGCTATTATCTCGGCTCCAATGCCAGCTACAATCTGAAGCATCTGGTGGAGCGCGGCTATGTCGACCGCGCCGCCAGCCAGCGCGACCGCCGCGCCGCGCGGCTGAAGCTTTCGGAGAAGGGCCAGTGGCTCTGCGCCGAGATCACCAAGCTGGAGGAGCGGCAGGCCGGCTCCCTCTGTCGCGAACCGGAGGATGCCCGCGATCTCGAGACCACGTTCCGCACCCTGCGCCGGCTGGAGCGTCTGTGGGGCGACATCATCCGCTATGACGGGCGCGGTCGGGACTAAGCCGCCGCCATGGGGACCAGCGCTTCCCGGCCGACGAAACCCCGCCTGACCAGCGCCGACGTGGATCGGCTGCTGACCCGGCCCGGCGCGTCGAGCCGGATCGAGACCATCGTCAATCTGGTCGGGGAATTGGATCAGGACGCGCTGACGGAGGATGAGCGCAGGCTTGCCCTGGATGTGCTCCGCACCTTCGCCGCCGACGCCGAAACCGAGGTGCGGGCCGCCGTGGCCTGGCAGATCCACAACAGCCCGGCCATGACCGCCGACTTGGCCGAACAGCTGGTGCGCGACGTGGCCCGCGTCGCCGTGCCGATCCTGCGCCATGCCGACCGGCTGCCGGACTCGCTGCTGCTGGAAATCGTGGCCGAACGCGATCCGCAGAAGCAGCTGGCCATCGCCAGTCGCCGCAGCGTGTCGGAAGCGGTGTCCGCCGCCCTGGTCGAGAACGGCAACGTCATCACCGTGGTGCATCTGCTGCGCAACCGCGGCGCCCGGGTGACGGAGAAGACCCTGGCCCGGGCCGCCGACCGCTTCGGCCAAGTCCCCGCCGTGGCCGATGCCGCCGCCGCCCGGCCAGAGATCACACTGGCGGTGGTGGAGAAGCTGATCGCCTTCGTCTCGGAAGAGGTGCGGCAACGGCTGGTGGCGCGTCACGGGCTGGAGGCCGGACTGGCCCGGCGGCTGGCCGAGCGTGGGCGCGAAGCGGCCACCATGCGCCTGCTCCAGCCCCTGCTGATCCGGCCGAACGACGCCGAGATGATGGCCCGCCATCTGCACCGGCAGGGGCGGCTGACATCCCATATGTTGTTCCGTGCGTTGTGCGGCGGCGATCTGGACCTGTTCGTGGCCGGCATGGCCGCCAAGGCCGACATCACCATGGACAGCGCCCGGATCCTGGCCTGGGATGACGGGGTGCTGGGGCTGCGTTGCCTGCTGGATGCCGCCGGTATTCCCGCCCGCCTGGGGCGGGCCTTCCGGACGGCGCAGAAGGTGGCGCTGGAAACCGGACTGCTGACCGGGTCGTGCAGCCGCGAGGCCTATCAGGCCACCGTGCTAGACGAACTTCTGCGCACCGTCGCCACCGCCGATGACCCCGAGGTGGACGAGATGGTGATGCAGGCCTGCGATCAGCCCGGCCTGGACCCGACCGCCGAACTGATGCCCGTCGGCACCTGACCATCCCGCACGGCCCACCGGCACAGCAGCGGGCGCCAGTTCAGTGGCACCAGACAATGGGTCAGCGCGCCATCCGCTTTGGCTTCATGGCGAAGCCAAACCAGATGGTTCTTGATCGGCGATCGATCAGGCGTGCAGCCGCCGTCCGCTGGCACCCGCCTTCATCCAGCCGTCCAGCCAGGCGGCGGAGCAGTCCGGTTCCTCGGTGAAGGGGTTGTCCAGGGCGGTTTCCCCGCGGGCATGGGCGGCCATGCCCATGACATGCGCCATCAGCGCGAAGCCGGTCAGTTCGTGGCGCTCGGCAACAGCGATGGTCTGCATGGCGTGGTTCCTCTCCCGTCAGGTGAGGGTCACGATATGATTCGGCCAGTTAACAATCTCTGATCTGGATCAATCACCGACCGGTAAATGCGCCGATCGCTGAAAAGCGAAGCGCCCGGTCAAGCGACCGGGCGCCGCCAGCGCGGACGGACGGCCCGCGCTGGACTATCGGTGCCGGGCCTACTGCGGTCAGACGCCCACGGCGCCGCCGCCCTGCTTGGTGATGGCCACCACCGAGGGGCGCGGCGGGATGCGCTCGTCGAAGTCGGGCCAGCGGGTGCCCGGATCCTCGAACTTGGCGCGCCCGCCGGACTTGGTGAAGTCCTGCACGCCGTCCACGCCGGGGTGCTGCACCGCCACGAACAGGGTGCCATCGTCGGGCGTGAAGATCGGCCCGCACATCTCCGCGCCCACCGGCACGCGGAAGAACAGGCGGCCGGTGCCACGCATCGGTCCCTGCGTCTCCAGCGCCCAGATGCCATCGGCGGACCCGCTGGCGCGCTTCCAGTCATTGCCCTGGTCGGTGGCGATCCACAGACGGCCCTGGTGATCGACGGCGCAGTTGTCCGGGCAGCTGAACCAGCCATTGGCCGTGGTGGCCTCGTTGAAGCTGGCGCCGGTCTTGGGATCGGCCGGGTTGCCGGCCTTGACCAGGATGTTCCAGGTGAAGCGGTCGGCGGTATGGTCGCCATCGGGCGGCATCATCTCGACGATGTGACCCCAGATGTTGGCGCCGCGCGGATTGGCGGCATCGGCCTTGGCATGGTTGACCGGCGAGGGATAGTCCGCGGCCTTGCGGTCCTCGTTGTTGGTCAGCATGGCATAGACGGCGTTGGTCTTCTGGTTGACCTCGATATCCTCCGGCCGGTCCATGCGGGTGGCGCCCACCAGCGTGGCGGCGATGCGGGCCATGATGACCACGTCACCCTGGTCATTGAAGCCGTTCTCCTTGGTCAGCGGCCCCTGCCCATGCACCAGCGGCAGCCAGGTCAGGCCGCCATCGGCGTCGAAGCGCGCCACGGACAGCGTGCCCTCTTCCAGCAGCTTCATATTGGCGGCGCGGTCCTTGGGGTTGAACTTGCCCTTGGAGACGAAGCGGTAGATGTGCTCGAAGCGCTGATCGTCACCCATATAGACGGCGACGCGGCCATCCTTGCCGATGCCGACTCCGGCGCCCTCATGCTTGAAGCGGCCCAGGGCCGTATGCTTGCGCGGCGTGGACTTGGGATCATAGGGGTCGATCTCGATCAGCCAGCCGAAGCGGTTGGCCTCGAACGGCTCCTTGTTGACATTGAAGCGCTCGTCGAACCGGCCCCACTGGTAGCTGTTGCTGGGCACGGTCATGCGGTCGTAATTGCGCTGCTCCGGGTGGGACTGGTCGACGGCCCCCATGAAATAGCCGTCGATATTCTCCTCACAGGTGAGGATGGTGCCCCAGGGCGTCACGCCGCCGGCGCAATTATTGATCATGCCGATGACGGTGCGGCCGTCGGGATCGGCCTTGGTCTTCATGCGGCGATGGCCGGCAGCCGGGCCGGCGATGGTGAAGGCCGTCTCCAGCGCCGTGATGCGGCGGTTGTAGGGGCTGTCCTTGACATAGGTCCAGGCGCCGTCCTTGCCGCGGCGGATCTCCACCACGCTGCCGCCATGGGCGGCCATCTCCACCGCCACGATCTCCTTGGTGATGCGGGCGGGGTCGATGCGGTCGCTGGCCGGATCGACCAGACCGGGAAACATCACCTCGGTGTTGGTGTATTCGTGGTTGGCCCAGAGCAGGCCATGGTCGGCCGTGGTGGCGCCCTGCGGCAGGGGCAGGAAACCCAGGAAATCGTTGTTGTAGCCGAACTGCGCCTTCTGCGACTCGGCCGTCTGCTTGTAGGGGTCGAAGGCCGGGCTGTCCTTGAACAGCGGGTCGCCCCAGCGGATCAGGACCTTGGCGTCATAACCCTTGGCCACATGGTGCGTGGCGTCCACGCCACGCTCCAGCTCCGGGAAGGCGAAGCTGAAGCCGTCCTTGCCGGCCCCGGCGGCGCCAGCGGATGCGGCCTGGGCTTCCGCCGGCAGCAGCTCCGGCAGGGCCGGCATCAGCGCCGCCAGGGCGGTGCCGGTCAGCACCCCCCGCAGGATGTCGCGGCGGCCGTGGCGGCGCTGCAGCACCTCGCCGAAGGTGGGAGCCGCGTCCGGGCTGACCGCCTGGTCCTGGAGATCGTGGAATTCATCATAGGACAGGGACTTGGTCATCGACAGGACTCCGCCAGCAGAGACCGCGGCACTGGGCCGCGGCCGAACAATGTTGATCCCGCCACAGCCTTCGCAGCAGGTTTCGCCTGGTTATAGCGCGGGAAAACGACAGTTTCGTTACAGTTCGCCGGATCAATCAGGCCGGGCGAGGCCGGCCTGCCCTGCTGCCGCCCCTGTGACGCGGACACCACCACCACGAGATCACTGCATTCCCGCGCTTGCCGGGATAGTCCGAACTGATTAGGTTCAGGCTCCGGGTCCGTGCTCGTCCGGTCCCATGAACCCGATGTTATGCCTTGGACCCGAGCCTTCTGGACCCGACGACAATGAAATCGTTCCTGCGCACGGCCGCCGCCGCTTTTGCTTTGTTCGCCGCCGCTGCCGGTCCCGCCGCCGCCTTCGAACCCGCCATCGTCTTCGATATGGGCGGACGCTTTGACAAGTCCTTCAACGAGGGCGCCAACATGGGCGCCGAGAAATTCAAGAAGGACACGGGCACCGACTTCAAATGGTTCGAGGTGACCAACGAGGCCCAGCGCGAGCAGTTCCTGCGCCGTCTGGCCCAGCGCGGCACCGATGTCATCGTCGCCGTCGGCTTCTCCATGGCCCCGTCGGTGGAGAAGGTGGCCAAAGAATTCCCCAAGGTCCGCTTCACTCTGATCGACAATGTCGTCGACCTGCCCAACGTGCAGTCGGTGGTGTTCTCCGAGCAGGAGGGCAGCTATCTCGTCGGCATGCTGGCGGCCATGGCCAGCAAGTCGGGCACTGTCGGATTCATCGGCGGCATGGACATCCCGCTGATCCGCCGTTTCGAGTGCGGCTATGAGCAGGGCATCAAGGCCATCAAGGCCGATGCCCAGATCCTGGTCAACATGGCCGGCAACACCCCCACCGCCTGGGCCGACCCGACCCGCGGCAGCGAGCTGGCCAAGAGCCAGTTCGACCGCGGGGCCGACGTCATCTTCGCCGCCGCCGGCCAGACCGGCATGGGCGCCCTGCAGGCCGCCGCCGACGCCAAGAAGCTGGCCATCGGCGTGGACAGCAACCAGAACCATCTGTTCCCCGGGACCATGCTGACCAGCATGGTCAAGCGCGTGGACGTGGCCGCCTACGAGGCCTTCCGCACTGCCAAGGACGGGACATGGAAGGGCGGCGTGCAGCGCCTGGGCCTGAAGGACGACGGCGTCGCCTGGGCCGATGACTCGTACAACAAGAGCCTGATCACGCCGGAGATGCGCGCCAAGGTCGAGGCTGCCGCAGCAGAGATCAAGGCCGGCACCCGCAAGGTGGCCAACCTCGACGATTCCGGCGCCTGCAAATACTGATCCCGAGGACGTCCGCCCCGTGACACCGGTTCCTCCTGCCGCAGCCACCGCCCAGCCCTGGGCGGTGGAACTGGTCGGCATCGACAAGCGTTTCGGCCCCGTGCACGCCAACAGGGATGTGCATCTTCAGATCGCCGCCGGCTCCATCCACGGGCTGGTGGGGGAGAACGGGGCCGGCAAGTCCACGCTGATGAGCATCCTCTACGGCTTTTATCAGGCCGACGCGGGCGAGATCCGCGTGCGGGGGGAGCCGGTGCGCATCAAGGGACCGCAGGACGCCATCGCGCTGGGCATCGGTATGGTCCACCAGCATTTCATGCTGGTGGAGACCTTCACCGTTCTGGAAAACCTGCTGCTGGGGCATGAGGGGGGGGCTGTCCTGGGACCGGCCCGGGCCCGCGCCCGCCGCAATGTGGAGGAGCTGGAGCGCGACTTCGGCCTGGAAGTGCCACTGGATGCCGTGGTCGCCGACCTGCCGGTGGGTGTGCAGCAGCGGGTCGAGATCCTGAAGGCCCTCTATCGCGGCGCCGAGGTGCTGATCCTGGACGAGCCGACGGCCGTGCTGTCGCCACCGGAGGCACAGCAGCTGTTCCGAATCCTGGACCGCCTGCGGAGCCAGGGCCGGACCGTGCTGCTGATCACGCACAAGCTGAAGGAGATCATGGCCATCACCGACCATGTGTCGGTGCTGCGCCAGGGTCAGGTGGTGGCCGGATTCGCCACGGCCGACACCAACGAGCAGGAACTGGCCGACGCCATGGTCGGGCGCAAGGCCGTACTGACCCTGGACAAGGCCCCGGCCCGTCCGGGTGCTGCAGTACTGACCGTGGACGGCGTCACCGTCACCGACGCCCAGGGGATCGACCGGCTGCAGGACGCGCGGTTCCAGGTGCGGGCGGGCGAGATCGTCGGCATCGCCGGCGTGGCCGGCAACGGCCAGTCGGAATTGCTGGAGGTGCTGGCCGGTATGCTACCCTTCAGCCACGGCACCCTGACGCTGAAGGACCAGCCCATCGGCCCCGGCGATGGCTATGACGCCGCCGGGGCCCGCCGCCGCGGCGTGGCCCATGTGCCGGAAGACCGGCTGAAGCTGGCCGTGGTCAAGGCCTTCCCGGCCTATCAGAGCGCCATTCTGGGCTATCAGGACGACCGCGCCTTTTCCCCGGGCTGGCGGCTGGACTGGAAACGGGTGGTGGCGCGGACGGCGGCGCTGATGGAGCGCTTCGATGTGCGCCCGCGCAACCCGCTGCTGAAATCCTCACTGTTCTCCGGCGGCAACCAGCAGAAGCTGGTGATGGCGCGTGAGATCGAGCGCGAGCCCGACCTGCTGCTGGTGGGCCAGCCGACCCGCGGCGTGGACATCGGTGCCATCGCCTTCATCCATCGTGAACTGGTCGCCCTGCGCGACCGCGGCAAGGCCATCCTGCTGGTCAGCGCCGAACTGGAAGAGATCCTGGCCTTGAGCGATCGCATCCTGGTCATGTGCGGCGGCCGCATCGTCGGCGAGTTGTTGGCCGCAGAGGCCACGGAAGGCCGCATCGGTCGCATGATGGCCGGCATCAGCGGCGACGGCGCAGCCCAGGCCCCGGCGGGAGCGGACGCATGAGCACGGCGACACGGACGGACGGCCTGCCCTGGTGGGCGACGGCCCTGGTGCTGCCGGTGTTCAACATCGCGCTGGCGCTGCTGATTTCAGCCCTGGTGATCCTGGCCATCGGCGAGGATCCGGTGGGCGCCCTGACCAGCATGCTGGCCGGCGCCTTCGGTAGCGGCACCGGGCTGGGCTACACACTCTATTACGCCACCAGCCTGATCTTCACCGGCCTGTCGGTGGCCGTGGCCTATCATGCCGGCCTGTTCAACATCGGCAGCGAGGGACAGGCCTATGTGGGTGGCCTGGGTGTCGGTCTGGTCTGTCTGGCGCTGGGCGGCTGGCCCTGGTGGCTGGTCCTGCCGCTGACCATTCTGGCCGGTGGTGCCTTCGGCGCCGCCTGGGCCGCCGTCCCCGGCTATCTCCAGGCCTATCGCGGCAGCCACATCGTCATCACCACCATCATGTTCAATTTCATCGCCGCGGCGCTGATGGCCTATCTCATGGTCAATGTCCTGAAGGCGCCGGGGCAGATGTCGCCGGAAAGCCGCGGCTTCGACGACAGTGTCACCCTGCCGATGATCCACGACATGCTGGGAGCCATCGGCATCGAGACGGCCAATGCGCCGCTGAACCTGTCGCTGCCGCTGGCGCTGGCCGCCTGTGCCCTGGTCTGGCTGTTCATCTGGCACACGCGCTGGGGCTTCGCCCTGCGCACCGTGGGCGCCAACGAGCACGCCGCCCGCTATGCCGGCATGAATGCCCGCCGCATCACCGTGGTGGCCATGGCCCTGTCCGGCGCCCTGGCGGGGTTGATGGCCATCAACGAGTTGCAGGGCGTGCAGCACCGGCTGCTGCTGAACTTCCCGGCCGGACTGGGCTTCACCGGCATCGCCGTGGCGCTGATGGGCCGGGCGCATCCGGCCGGCATCATCCCCGCCGCCATCCTGTTCGGCGGGCTGCTGCAAGGCGGGGCCGAACTGGCTTTCGACTATCAGAGCATCAGCCCGGAGCTGGTGGTGGTAATCCAGGGTGTGGTCATCCTGTTCGCCGGCGCGCTGGAGCATATGTTCCGCCCGGCGCTGGCCCGCCTGTTCACCCGCAGCGCCAAGCCGGTGGGAGCCTGACCATGGATGGCCTGATCTGGATCCTGTCCCTGCTGGACAGCATGGTGCGTCTGGCGGCGCCGCTGTTCCTGGCCGCCCTGGCCGGCTTTTATTCGGAGCGGGCCGGTGTCATCGCCCTGGACCTGGAAGGCAAGATGCTGGCTGGCGCCTTCGCCGCGGCGGCCACGGCCGCCGTCACCGGGTCGGCCTGGCTAGGCCTGGGGGCTGCCGTCATCGCCGCCATGGCCATGTCGCTGCTGCACGGTTTCGCCAGTATCACCCACCGCGGCGACCAGGTGGTGTCGGCCGTGGCCATCAACACCATCGCCCTGGGGCTGACGGCCGTGCTGGCCAATGCCTGGTTCGGGCTGGGCGGGCGCACACCCAATCTGGAGGCCGGCGCCCGCTTCGGCGAGATCACCCTGCCCCTGGCCGAGACACTGCGGCCGCTGCCGCTGCTGGGGCCGCTCTATGCCGAAGTCATCAGCGGCCACAACATCCTGGTCTATATCGCCGCCGTTCTGGCGCCGCTGAGCGCCTGGATCGCCTATCGCAGCCGCTTCGGCCTGCGCCTGCGGGCCGTGGGCGAGAATCCGGCGGCGGTGGACACGGCCGGCATTTCCGTGCCGGCCCTGCGCTATCAGGCTGTGCTGATCAGCGGCTTTCTCTGCGGCATCGCCGGTGCCTATCTGTCGACGGCGCAGGGCGCCGGCTTCCAGCAGAACATGACCGCCGGCAAGGGCTATCTGGCCCTGGCCGCCCTGATCCTGGGCAAGTGGCGGCCGTTGCCGACCCTGGCGGCCTGCCTGCTGTTCGCCTTTGCCGACGCCTTGCAGACGCGGCTGCAGGGTGTGGCCGTGCCCGGCATCGGCGAAGTGCCGGTGCAACTGATCGAGGCCCTGCCCTATGTGCTGACGGTGCTGCTGCTGGCCGGCTTCGTCGGTCGCGCCGTCCCGCCCAAGGCCGTCGGCACGCCCTACGTCAAGGACCGCTGACAGCCGCCGTCTGAGGAGCGGAACGGCTGGACCAGGTCCAACCGCCGCCATCGTTGACGGTCGCGCAAGGTTCTGGGCTGTCGACAGCAACACCGGGGCGAGGTGATGGGGATCTTCTCGGCCACCCAGCCGGGTCCAATCGGTCGGCCTCCCCGTGATGGCAGACCCGACCGATTCCTGAAGGAATTTGGCGGGCTCATGTCGAACAGGGCAGGCTGGCGTCACTCCGCCCCGACGCAAAGCTCGGGCCTGTCCTGCTTCGCCGGCATACCGTAGGCGCGGAAGAAGGCATCGAGTGCCAGTTCCACGTCGGCGTCCATCTGTTCCGGAGTTGGTAACGGCAGGACGTTCCACAGCCGCAGCAGCTGCGTCTGAGACTGGCACAATGCCAGGAGATGGCGGGCGACCACCATCGGGTCCGCCCGGCGCAATTGGCCGCGGTCCATGGCCTGGGCCATGTATTCCGCAATTTTCAGCCAGGACTGTTTCGGAGCCCGTTCATAAAAGATGGCCCCCAGTTCAGGGAAACGGCGGGCCTCGGCAATGACCAGATGATTCAGGTTCATGGCCTTGTCTGACAACACCTTGCGCAGGAAGGCGCGGCAGAAGCTGCGCAACGTGTCCTCAAGCCGGCCATCCGGAGTCAGCAGCGACAGCATTTCTTCCCGGAACAGCCGGGTTTCCTCCTCCAGCACGGCAGCGAACAGCTCTTCCTTCGACGGAAAGTAGCTCCACAGCGTGGTTTTCGATCCACCGACACTGGCGGCGATGGAGGACATGCTGGTGCCAGCATAGCCATTCTCAAAGAACGATATGCGGGCGACATTGATGATCGCCTCTCGGCGAATCTGACGGCGGGTTTCGCGACGGCTGACTGACATAACCGTACTATACAGTACATTTTTCGATTGACAAGAGGGAGACGGAAGCGCAGATGTCACACCGTACTACACGGTACGGTTCCCCATGCAACACAATGTATCGATTGCCGGGTCCCTGCGGGTCCTGGCCCTCACGTCCGTTCTCCTCAGCGGCTGTGCGGTGATTCCACCGGACCTGGGGGAAGCCCCAGCCCCCCGCACGGCCAGCAGTCTGGACAGCGCCCGCAGCCTGACCGCCCCCCCGACCGACTGGCCGGACAAGGCCTGGTGGTCGCACTATGGCGACCCGCAGTTGGTCACGCTGATCGACGAAGCCGTGGCCGGCTCCCCCGATCTGGCAGCAGCAACGGCGCGCCTGCGCATGGCCGAAGCGCTGGCGGAGCAGGCCGGCGCCAGCCGCCTGCCCTCGGCCGCGGTGGACGGCACCGCCGGCTATGCCAAGCAGAGCTACAACAACGGCGTGCCGCCGGCCTTCGTGCCCCATGGCTGGAACGATACGGGGCGGACAGCGCTGACGGTCGGGTTCGATCTCGACCTCTGGGGCCGCAATCGCGCCACTCTGGCAGCCGCCACCTCGGAAGCCGAGGCGGCGCGGGTTGAGGCGGAAGCCGCGCGTCTGACGCTCGCAACCAACGTGGCGGCCGCCTATGCCACCCTGGCCCAGCTCTATGCCGACCGGGACGTGGCGGAGTCGGCCGTGCGCATTCGCGGCGACAGTCTGCAGTTGGTCGAGCGGCGGCTGAAGAACGGGCTGGAGACGCTGGCCTCGGCCAAGCAGGCAGCCGCCGCCGTGCCTGCCGCCCGGGCCGAACTGGCCGCCATCGACGAATCCATCGCCCTGACCCGCAACCGCATCGCCGCCCTGATCGGTACGGGACCGGACCGTGGCCTGACCATCCAGCGCCCGGCGGTGGGCCGGCTGCATGCCGTGGGGGTGCCGGCCAATCTCGGCCTCGACCTCATCGGTCGCCGCCCCGACATCATCGCCGCCCGCCTGCGGGCCGAGGCGGAAGCCGATCGGATCAAGGCGGCCAGGGCCGACTTCTATCCGAACATCAACCTGTCCGCCGTCATCGGCTTGCAGTCCCTGGGCCTGTCGAAGCTGACCGACAGCGGGTCCAGCTATGGCACGGTCGCCCCAGCCGTGAATCTGCCGATCTTCGATGGCGGCCAGCGCAGCGGCCGCTACCGGCAGGCCCGGGCCACCTATGACGAGGCCGTGGCCAGCTATGACCGCACCCTGACCGAGGCCCTGCACGACGTAGCCGACGTGGTGGCCAGCCAGCGGGCGCTCTCCACCCGGCTGACCGAGGCCAAGACGGCCCTGGCGGACTCCGAACAGGCCTACGCCATCGCCAAGCAGCGGTACGAGGGCGGCCTGTCCACCTATCTGACCGTCCTTTCCACCGAAGAGGGGCTGCTGGCCCAGCGGCGGACCGTCGCCGATCTGGAAGCCCGCGCCTTCATCCTGGACGTGGATCTGGTCCGCGCCCTCGGCGGCGGCTTTACCCAAAGCTGACACGCGTCCCCGCAAGGATATCCGACATGACCACCACCGCAGACACCAACGGGGCGCCCGTCGTGACCACCCGCTCCGCCGAATCCGACAAGCGCAGCCTGCGCGCCCGCCTGATGGCCGGCATCGCCGGTGCCGTGCTGCTGGCCGCCGCCGGCTACGGCGCCTGGTACGCCGTGATTGGTTCCGCCCATGTGACCACTGACAATGCCTATGTCGGTGCCGACTCCGCCCAGGTGACGCCGCTGGTCGGCGGCCCGGTCAAGGCGGTCAACGTCTCCGATACACAGGCGGTCACGCGGGGCGATATCCTGGTCGAACTGGATGATGCCGATGCCCGCATCACTCTGGCCCAGGCCGAAGCCGACCTGGATCAGGCCCGCCGCCGCTTCGAACAGACGACGGCCACCAACACCGCCCTGTCCGGTCAGATGGCTGCCCGCGCGGCCGATGTGGATCGCGCCAAGGCCCAGCTTGCCGTGGCCCAGTCCAATTTCGACAAGGCCCGGATCGATCTGGAACGTCGGCAGGCCCTGGCCAAGGGGGGGGCCGTGTCCGGTGACGAACTGACCACAGCCACCAATGCCTTCGCCGCCGCCCAGGCCAATCTGGCCCTGGCCCGCGCCGGCGTCACCCAGGCCGACGCTGCCCTGGATGCGGCCAGGGGCGAACTGGCCGCCAACGCGGCGCTGATCCACGGCTCGACCATCGAGACCGATCCCGCCGTCGCCGCGGCCCAGGCCCGTCTGGACCAGGCCCGGCTCGACCTGGAGCGGACCCGCATCCGTGCTCCCATCGACGGCATCGTCACCAGCCGGCGGGTCCAGGTCGGCCAGCGCGTGGCGGCCGGAACACCGGTCATGACCGTGGTGCCCGTGGACCAGCTCTATGTGGATGCCAACTACAAGGAAGGCCAGCTGACCGAGGTGAAGATCGGGCAGCCGGTCGAACTGGTGTCCGACCTCTATGGCGGCGACGTGGTCTTCCACGGCAAGGTGGTCGGGCTGGCCGGCGGCACCGGGGCAGCCTTCGCCCTGATCCCGGCCCAGAACGCCACCGGCAACTGGATCAAGGTGGTGCAGCGCCTGCCGGTGCGCATCGCCCTCGACCCGCAGGAGCTGAAAGCCCATCCGCTGCGCGTCGGCCTGTCGATGGAAGCCGACATCGACGTCCGGGCGGGCAAGTGAGGCCGACCATGGCAGCCAACCGCACGACCCTGGCCGGGTTCCAGCTGTTCCTGGCTGGTCTGGTCCTGGGCGTGAGCAATTTCATGGTGGTGCTCGACACCACCATCGCCAACGTGTCGGTGCCGCATATCGCCGGCGGGTTGGGCATCTCCTCGACCCAGGGCACCTGGGTCATCACCTCCTATGCGGTGGCGGAGGCGATCACGGTGCCGCTGACCGGCTGGCTGGCCCAGCGGTTCGGCACCGTGCGCACCTTTGCCGTGGCCATGGCAGGCTTTGCCCTCTTCTCCATGCTCTGCGGCCTGTCCGGCAGCCTGGCCACGCTGGTGTTGTTCCGCATCGGCCAGGGGCTGTGCGGCGGCCCGCTGATGCCGCTGTCGCAGACCCTGCTGCTGCAGATCTTCCCCAAGGAAAAGCACGCGGCGGCCATGGGTATGTGGGCCATGACCACCGTTGTGGCCCCAATCGCCGGCCCCATCCTGGGCGGCTATATCAGCGACAACTGGTCCTGGCCCTGGATCTTCTTCATCAACCTGCCGATCGCGGCAGTCTGCGTCTTCGGCGTCGTGCGGTTGCTGGCGCGGGTGGAAACACCCACGGTGAAGCGCAGCATCGACGTCATCGGTCTGCTGCTGCTGATCCTGTCGGTCGGCGCCCTGCAGATCATGCTCGATATCGGCCGCGAGCACGATTGGTTCTCGTCCGGCCTCGTGGTCGGGCTGGCCATCGTCGCCGCCATTTCCTTCGCCGTCTTCCTGGCGTGGGAGCTGACGGAGGACCACCCGGTGGTCGATCTGCGGGTCATGCGGCATCGCGGCTTCGCCGTGGCGGTCAGTGCGCTTTCCTTCGCCTTCGCCGCCTTCTTCGCCAGTGTCGTCATCATTCCGCAATGGCTGCAAAGCTCGCTGGGCTATACCGCCACGGAAGCCGGTCATGTGACGGCCTTCACCGGTGTCTTCGCCGTCATCATGTCGCCCATCGTGGCGCGGCTGTCGACCAAGGTCGATCCGCGCGGCCTGGTGTGCTTCGGCATCCTGTGGCTGGGGGTGACCTCGTTGTTGCGCACCCAGTGGAACACCGGTGCGGACTTCTGGACCCTGGCCCTGCCACAATTGGCCCAGGGATTCGGCATGCCGTTCTTCTTTGTCCCGTTGACCACCCTAGCCCTTGGCGCCGTGCGCCCGGAGGAGACGGCGTCCGCCGCCGGGCTGATGAACTTCATGCGCACCATGTCCGGTGCCATCGGCACCTCCATCGCCACCACGGCCTGGGATGATTATGCCCGTGTGGACCGCTCCGAACTGGTGGGTCTGCTGAACCAGCCCGACCAGGTCATGCAGACCCTGCAGCAGCAGGGCTTCACGGCGGAGCAGGCCCGCGGCCAGATCGAGCGGCTGGTGGAATTGCAGAGCATCTCGCTTTCCACCAACCACATCTTCATGGTGGCAGCCGTCGTCTTCGTCGCGGCAGCCATGGTGATCTGGTTGGCGCCCCGGCCGAAAGGGCCGGTGGACACCAGCGCCGCGCATTGACCCGTGCCATCACGCCGCCCGCACCTCATCCTGCGGGCGAACCTGGGCGGCATAGCGCTCGGCCATGTCGTCCAGCGGCAGGGGCCGGATGGTGGGAGCGAAGCCGGCGCAGCCGAAGGCCTCGAAACGGTCACGGCAGAGGTCGCGCGCCGCCTTTGTCGCCTCGGCCAGAAACTTGCGGGGATCGAATTCCTCCGGCTTGCGCATCAGCAGGCGTCGCACGGCGCCGCTCATCACCAGCCGGATGTCGGTGTCGATATTGACCTTGCGCACCCCGTGGCGGATGCCCTCGCGGATTTCCTCCACGGGAACGCCATAGGTTTCCTTGATGCTGCCGCCATGGGCGCGGATCACCTCCAGCCATTCCTGGGGCACGGAAGACGACCCGTGCATGACCAGATGGGTGGAGGGAATGCGGGCATGGATCTCCCGCACCCGCCCGATGGCCAGAATATCCCCCTGCGGTCGCCGGGTGAACTTATAGGCGCCATGGCTGGTGCCGATGGCGATGGCCAGCGCATCGACGCCGGTGCGCGCCACGAAATCCGCGGCCTGATCCGGATCAGTCAGCAGTTGCGCGTGGGACAGGGTCCCCTCGGCACCGGAGCCGTCCTCCTCCCCCGCCTGCCCGGTTTCCAGGGAGCCCAGGCAGCCCAATTCGCCCTCGACCGAGACGCCCACGGCGTGGGCCATGTCCACCACCTGGGCCGTCACCCGCACATTGTAGTCGTAACTGGCCGGGGTCTTCATATCCTCCAGCAGCGATCCGTCCATCATGACGCTGGTAAAGCCGGAGCGGATCGAACGCTGGCAGACGGCGGGGCTGGCGCCATGGTCCTGGTGCAGGCAAAGGGGAATGTGCGGCCAGCTCTCCACTGCGGCGGCCACCATGTGGCGGAGAAAGGCTTCACCGGCATATTTCCGCGCCCCGGCCGACGCCTGGAGAATGACAGGGCTGGCGCAGGCGTCGGCTGCCTGCATGATGGCCAGGATCTGTTCCATGTTGTTGATGTTGAACGCCGGCACGGCATAGCCGTGCTCGGCCGCGTGGTCCAGAAGCTGGCGCAGGGAAATCAGGGCCATGGGATTCCTCCTTCGACGGCGCGCGGCGCCATCCCTCGAATGCGTCCAGGGTCAGAGCAGCGCCACGGCGGCGGAGACCACACGCTCCGGCGTCAGGCCGTAACGCGGGAACAGGTCCGCCGCCGGCGCGGATTCACCGAAGCGGTCGATGCCGACGACGCCACCGTCCAGCCCCACATATTTGCGCCAGATGTCCGGGCTGCCGGCCTCCACGGCCAGACAGGGCACGCCGCGGGGCAGCACGGCCCGGCGGTACTCCTGCGACTGGCGGTCGAAGCGGCTGGTGCAGGGCATGGAGACGATGCGGGCTGCCACCAGCTGCCGGGCCAGCAGGTCCCGCGCCGCCATGGCCAGCGCCACCTCCGACCCGGTGGCGACGATGACCACGTCCGGCACCCCGTCCGTATCCGCCAGCACATAACCGCCGCGGGCCGCCCCGTCGGCCCGGGCCGGACCGGCCTGCGCTGGAAGGCCCTGGCGTGACAGCAGCAGACAGGTGGGACCGGACGACCGTTCCACGGCAGCGCGCCAGGCCACAGAGGTTTCCAGCGCGTCGCAGGGACGCCAGACATCCAGGTTGGGAATCAGGCGCAGGGACGCCGCATGCTCCACCGGCTGGTGGGTGGGGCCGTCCTCGCCCAGGCCGATGCTGTCATGGGTCAGCACGAAGATGCTGCGCACCCCCATCAGCGCCGCCATCCGGATCCCGTTGCGGGCATAGTCGGAAAAGACCAGGAAGGTGCCGCCGAACGGGATGAACCCGCCATGCAGCGCTAGGCCGTTCATGATGGCGGCCATGCCGAATTCCCGCACGCCGTAATGGATGTAGTTCCCTGCCCCGTTCGCCGTGACCGGGCGGCAGCCGGGCCAGTCCGTCAGGTTCGATCCGGTCAGGTCGGCGGACCCGCCCAGCAATTCGGGCAGATGCGGGGCCAGGGCCGTGATGGCCTGCTGCGAGGCCTTGCGCGTGGCCACGGCATCGGTACGCGCGGCAGTGGCCATGATCCAGGCATCGGCCTTGCCCGGGAACTCCGTCGGCAATTCCCCGGCAAGGCGCCGGACCAGCTCCACCGCCAGATCCGGATGGGCCCGGGCATAGGCGTCGAAACGGGTCTGCCAGTCGCGCTGACGGGCAGCCCCGCGGGTACGGGCGTCCCAGCCGGTACGCACATCCTCGGGAACGGTGAAGGGCGGGGAGTCCCAGCCCAGGGCCGCGCGGGTGGCCGCGGCCGCTTCTGGGCCGAGCGGCGCACCATGGACCTCATGGCTGCCGGCCTTGTCCAGGGCGCCCCAGCCGATGACGGTGCGGCAGCAGATCAGCGTCGGTTTGCTGGACGCCAGCGCCTGCGCGATCGCCTCGCCGACGGCCTGGGGATCATGGCCGTCCACATCCCGGATCACCGTCCAGCCATAGGCCGCGAAGCGCGCCGGCGTGTCGTCGGCGAACCATCCCGCCACATTCCCGTCGATGGAGATGCCGTTATCGTCATAAAGGACGGTGAGCTTCGACAGCCCCAGCGTCCCGGCCAGGGAACAGGCCTCGTGGCTGACACCCTCCATCAGGCAGCCGTCACCGGCGACGACCCAGGTGCGATGGTCGACCACGGCATGGTCCGGCCGGTTGAACTCCGCGGCCAGAAGCCGCTCCGCCAACGCCATGCCGACGGCATTGGCCAGCCCCTGCCCCAGCGGCCCGGTGGTGGTCTCCACCCCCGGCGTCAGACCCGCCTCGGGGTGGCCGGGGGTGCGGGAATGCAACTGGCGGAAGGACTTCAGATCCGTCAGGGACAGGTCGTAGCCGCTGAGATGCAGCAGCCCGTACAGCAGCATGGAGGCATGGCCGTTGGACAGCACGAAGCGGTCGCGGTTCGGCCAGCCGGGATCGGCGGGATTGTGGCGGAGGAAGTCGTTCCACAGCACTTCGGCCACGTCGGCCAGCCCCAGCGGCGCACCGGGATGACCGGAGCGGGCCTGCTCCACCGCATCGATGGCCAGAACTCGCAGGGCATTGGCCAGGCGCCGACGATCGGGCAAGAGGGGGGCGTCAGCCCGGTCGGCGACCGGGCGCGTCAGGGTCATGCTCATGGGACTGTTCCTCCGAGTGACGTTGCTATGACCGGTCGGATAGACCGGTTCAGAACGCCTTCTTCTTGCGGTCCATCAACTGCCAGATCATCGGCGTGAAGATCAGCTGCATGGCCAGGGCCATCTTCCCGCCCGGGCAGACGATGGTGTTGGGGCGGGTCATGAAGCTGTCCTTCAGCATCGACAGCAGATAGGGGAAGTCGATGCCCTTCGGCCGGGCGAAGCGGATCACCAGCATGCTCTCGTCAGCCGTGGGAATGTCGCGGGCGATGAAGGGGTTGGATGTATCGACGGTGGGCACCCGCTGGAAATTGACATCGGTCAGGGAGAATTGCGGACAGATATAGGTCACATAGTCCGGCATCCGCCGCAGGATGGTGTCGATGATGGCTTCTGGCGAATAGCCACGGATGGTCTTGTCGCGGTGGATCTTCTGTATCCACTCCAGATTGACGATGGGAACGACGCCGATCTTCAGATCGGCATGGCGGGCCACATCCACCGTCTCGGTGCGCACGCAGCCGTGCAGCCCTTCATAGAACAACAGGTCGGTGCCTGCCGGCACATCCTCCCAGGGCGTGAAGGTGCCCGGCGGCTGGCCGTAGGGCGCGGCCTCCTTGTCGTCGTGCAGATATTTGCGCACGCGCCCCGTCCCGGTTTCGCCATAGCTGCGGAACAGCTCCTCCAACTCCTCGAACAGATTGGCGTCCGGGCCGAAATGGCTGAAGCTGGTGGCCTGCCGGGCCGCCGCCTCCTGCTGCTTGGCCCGCATCTCCAGCCGGTCGTAGCGGTGGAAGCTGTCGCCCTCGACCAGGGCGGCTGTCAGCCCCTCGCGCCGGAAGATCTGCTGGAAGGTCTGGGTGACGGTGGTGGTACCGGCACCGGACGAGCCGGTGACGACGATGATCGGCTGCTTGCTCGACATGGCTCAGGCCTCCAGGCTCAGGCTGGGCGCCCGGAACAGCGACCGGATGCCGAAGAGCGGCGCCTCGAACACCTCATCCTCACCCCGGTCATGCTCGGCGTGATAGCGCACCAGCCGCTCGACCTCCTGGGCCGACCCCAGGATCAGCGGCGCCCGCTGGTGCAGGGATGCCGGCTCCACCTCCAGGATGCGGGCCCGTCCGGTGCTGGCCGCGCCGCCGGCCTGCTCCACCAGCATGGCGATGGGATTGGCCTCGTAGAGCAGGCGCAGCCGGCCGGGCTTGCAGCTTTCCCGCGTATCGCGGGGGTACATGAACAGGCCACCACGGATCAGGATGCGATAGACCTCAGCCACCAGCGACGCGATCCAGCGCATATTGAAGTCGCTGCCGCGGGGGCCGGCCTTGCCCTGCACGCATTCCATGACATAGCGGCGCACCGGCGGTTCCCAGAAGCGCTCGTTGGACGCGTTGATGGCGAACTCGCAGGTCCGCTCGGGGATGCGCATGTCCGGGTGGGTCAGGGTATAGGCCCCGATCTCCGGGTCCAGGGTGAAGCCATGGGTCCCGTTGCCCAGGCTGGCGATGATCATGGAGGTGGGGCCGTAGAGGGCGAAGCCGGCCGCCACCTGCTGCGTGCCTGGCTGCAGGAAATCCGCCTCCGTCGGCTCCGTCACGCCGTCCGGCGCCCGCAGCACGGAGAAGATGGTGCCGACCGTGACATTGACGTCCAGATTGGACGACCCGTCCAACGGATCGAAGACCAGCAGATAACGCCCCCGGGGATAGTGGTCCGGAATGGTGTAGGGCTGCTCCATCTCCTCCGAGGCCATGCCGCAGAGCTGCCCGCCCCATTCACAGGCGCGCAGGACGATGTCGTTGGCCAGCAGATCCAGCGGCTTCTGCTCCTCCCCATGCACATTGATCCCCGCCTGGGCCAGCGGAGCATTCAGCCCCCCACGGGCCACGGCACAGGCGATGTGCTTGCAGGCGGTCTGGATGTCGTTCAACAGGGCCGTCAGTTCGGTATCCGGGCCGCCGCGGCGGCGCTGATCCTCGATGATGAAGCGGCTGAAGGTCGTGCGACGGTCCGGCATGCGTTTTCCCCCCGTTTATGGTTCTTGGCTGCCTGCGGCCCGGATTGCCGGGCCTATTCCGCGAAGACCCTGCTTTTCCTCAGATCCTCTGCGGTGATCAGTTGCAGGTCGTCGGCATCCAGCAGCCGATCCCGCGTGGCGAACAGCCGCCCGGCCTGGCGCAGACGCGCCCGGTCCAGGGCGTTCCGGATGGAACGGGCATTGGCGAAACGGGGCTGGCGCATGCGCCGGCCGATGTAATCGGCCATGGCCGCCGTCCCGTCGGGGCTGAAGCGGTACTGCATGTCGCGCATCATCACCTGCGCGATCCGCAGCAGCTCGTCCGGGCCATAGTCCGGGAAATCGATATGATGGGCCACGCGCGAGGCCATGCCCGGATTGCTCTGGAAGAAGGTGTCCATCCGGTCCTTGTAGCCGGCCAGGATCACCACCAGATCGTCGCGGCTGTCCTCCATCACCTGGAGCAGGATCTCGATGGCCTCCTGGCCGTAATCGCGTTCATTCTCGGGCCGGAAGAGGTAATAGGCCTCGTCGATGAACAGCACTCCGCCCATGGCGCGCTTCAGCACCTCCTTGGTCTTGGGGGCGGTGTGGCCGATATACTGGCCGACCAGATCGTCACGGGTGACGCTGACCACATGCCCCCGGCGCACATAGCCCAGCGCGTGCAGGATGCCGGTCATCCGCCGGGCAACCGTGGTCTTGCCGGTGCCGGGATTTCCGGTGAAGCACATATGCAGGGCCGGCGGCTCGGCCTGCAGCCCCAGCATGCGGCGGGCGCGTTCCACCAGCAGCAGGGCCGCGATCTCGCGGATGCGGGTCTTGACCGGGACCAGGCCGATCAGGTCGCGATCCATATCGTCCAGCAGCCCGTCGATGCCGGAATCCCGGTGCAGGGCCTCCAGATCGACAGCGGTCGGGGGGGCATCGGTTGCAGGGACGGGGGCGGACGGGTCCGACAGAACCAGACTCATGCCGGCCGCCCCACGGGCAGCGCCCGTTGCAGCTGGTCACGCATGTCCGCGATGACGCCGCGGTAGCCGCCGTCCCGGTCCGGCGCCCCGAAGATCGCGGAGCCGGCAACGAAGGTGTCGGCTCCGGCCTCGGCCACGGCACGGATGTTGCCCGTCTTGATGCCGCCATCCACCTCCAGCCAGATCTCGCCGCCATGGCGGGCCGTGTGCCGGTCAATGCGCTGGCGGATGGCGGCGATCTTATCGAGTGCCTCCGGGATGAAGGCCTGACCGCCGAAACCGGGATTGACCGACATCACCAGGATCAGGTCCAGACGACCCATCACATGGTCGAGGCAGTGCAGCGGCGTCGCCGGATTCAACACCAGTCCCGCCCTGCAGCCATTCTCGCGGATCAGGGTCAGGGTACGGTCCACATGCTCCGAGGCTTCGGGATGAAAGCTGATGATATCCGCACCCGCCTTGGCGAACAGGGGCACCAGCGCATCCACCGGCTTGACCATCAGATGCACATCGATCCGTGCGCGGGTGCGCGGCCGGATGGCGGCACAGACCGCCGGCCCGATGGTGAGGTTGGGAACGTAATGGTTGTCCATGACGTCGAAGTGGATCAGGTCGGCGCCGGCGGCGACCACCGCCTCCACCTCTTCCCCCAGGCGGGCGAAATCGGCTGACAGGATGCTGGGCGCGATACGCAAGCCGGTCATGTCGCACCTCCGGCCGGGGGTGGTGGCGCGGCATAGCGCACGCCGGCCGGGCTGCCGGTGGCATAGCTGCGCAGGGTGTACTGGATCTGCTGACCGGGTCCCTGGCTGCGCACCAGCTCGAAGCCCGGTTCCTCCGCCGGCCGGCCGACCAGGAAGGACATGCGCACGGTCTCGAACCCCCGGGTGGAGTCGAAGGCCAGGACCTTGACATAGCGGCCGGCATGAACCTGGCGGCAGGCGGTGACCTCCTGCATCACGCCCACAGCGTCCCGCAGATCGAACAGGGGCGTGCCCCACATCTCCCAATAGGCATTGCGGGGATGCGGATCATCGGTGAACTCCACCGCCACGGCCCAGCCCTGGTCCAGGGCGTACTGGACCTGGGCCCGGATCTCCGCATCCGTCAGGTCGGGCAGAAACGAGAATTGTCCTTGGGTCAGGCGCATCGTCGCCTCCTCTTGCCGGATGGGGGTCACATCGCCACGGCGGGTGTCGGCACATAATCGACGCTGTCGGTCGAGGCGTAGTTGAAGGTCACGTCCTTCCAGGTCTCCAACGCCGCCTTCAGCGGCGCGCACCAGCGGGCGGCATCGGCCAGGATCTCCGGCCCCTCGTTCCAGATGTCGCGCCCCTCGTTGCGGGCCTTGACCATCACCTCCAGCGCCACACGGTTGGCCGTGGCCCCCGCCTGGATGCCCATGGGATGACCAATGGTGCCGCCGCCGAACTGCAGCACCACATCCTCACCGAGATAGCAGAGCAGCTGGTGCATCTGTCCGGCGTGGATACCGCCGGAGGCCACAGGCATCATCTTCTTCAATCCGGCCCAGGGCTGGTCGAAGAACAGGCCGTGCTCCAGGTTCTTCGGCACATGGCTTTCCCGGCAGGTGTCGTAGATGCCGGCGATCACGTTGGGATCGCCTTCCAGCTTGCCGACCACGGTGCCGGCATGGATATGGTCGACCCCCGCCATGCGCATCCATTTGGCGATGACGCGGAAGGACACGCCGTGGCTTTTCTGCCGCGTATAGGTGGAATGGCCGGCCCGGTGCAGGTGCAGGATCATGTCGTTGCGCCGCGCCCATCTGGCCATGGACTGGATGGCGGTGTAGCCGATCACCAGGTCGATCATGATGATGACGCTGCCCAGCGATTTGGCGAATTCGGCGCGCTCGTACATCTCCTCCATGGTGCCGGCGGTGACGTTGAGATAGGTGCCCTTCACCTCCCCCGTCTCGGCCATGGCACGGTTCACACCCTCCATGCAGTAGAGATAGCGGTCGCGCCAATGCATGAAGGGCTGGGAATTGATGTTCTCGTCATCCTTGGTGAAGTCGAGCCCGCCTTTCAGCGCCTCATAGACCACACGGCCGTAATTGCGCCCCGACAGGCCCAGCTTGGGCTTCATGGTGGCCCCCAGCAGCGGGCGGCCATAATTGTTCAGCCGCTCCCGCTCCACGACGATGCCGGTGGCCGGCCCCTGGAAGGTCTTCAGATAGGCGACGGGGATACGCATATCCTCCAGCCGCAATGCCTTCAGCGGCTTGAAGCCGAAGACATTGCCGATGATGGACGCCGTCAGGTTGGCGATCGAGCCTTCCTCGAACAGGTCCAGATCATAGGCGATGTAGGCGAAGTACTGGCCCGGCGCTCCGGGGACCGGGTCCACCTGATAGGCCTTGGCCCGGTAATGCTCGCAGGCGGTCAGGCGGTCCGTCCACACCACGGTCCAGGTGGCGGTGGAGGATTCCCCGGCCACGGCCGCCGCCGCCTCCTCCGGCTCGACGCCGTCCTGCGGGGTGATGCGGAAGACCGCCAGGATATCGGTATCGGTGGGCGTGTAATCGGGCTGCCAATAGCCCATCTGCCGGTATTTCAAGACGCCGGGCTTGTAGCGGGACTTCAGGTCCAGCATGTCGGCGGTGATCCGATCGTCCATGACGTTTCCCCCGCTTATTGAGTGCGTGACCGCTTGGTTAACCCACGCTAGCAAGCTGACATGGTCAGTAAAATTCAAATACACTGGCCGTACAGATGAGGATTTCCTCGACAATCGCGGCCGGCGGCAGGCCATCTTTCCGGTGGACGCCGATGACGGAAGGGGGATGGCCCGCATGAGCATCCGGCACGCCACGGTCCGCCAGTTGCAGATCTTCGTGGCCGCGGCCCGCAGCCAGTCCTTCGCCCGGACGGCCGAGCAGTTCCGGCTGACGCCGGGGGCGATCTCTTTCCAGATCAAGCAGATCGAGGGTCTGTGCGGGTTCGCCCTGTTCGAACGGGTCGGCCGTCATGTGGTGCTGACGGAGGCGGGCAGCGGCCTGCTGGAGCATGCCAGCCTGGTGCTGCAGGCCCTGGAGGCCGCCGATCAGCGCATGCAGGCGCTGAAGGGGCTGACCGGCGGCCATGTCACCATCGGCCTGGTCAGCACGGCCAAATACTTCGTCCCGCATATCCTGTCGCGGTTCCAGGCCGAGCGGCCGGGCGTGCAGGTGCATCTGCAGGACGGCAACCGGCGGGAGGTCAATGCCGCCATCATCCGTGGCGACATCGATCTGGCGGTGATGGGCCGACCGCCCCAGGAGGCGGAGCTGGAGGCCCGCAGCTTCGCCCCCCACCCCTCGGTCATCATCTGCGCACCCGCCCATCCGCTGGCCGGGGCGGCGCCCATGCCGCTGTCAGCCCTGGCCGGCCAGCCCTTCGTCGCCCGTGAGGAAGGGTCGGGCACGCGCGCCCTGATGGAGCGCTTCTTCCAGGATCACGGCTTCACGCCGACCGTGGTCATGACCAGCAGCAGCAACGAAACCATCAAGCAGGCCGTCATGGCCGGGATCGGCATCGCCCTGATTTCGCGCCACACCATCGGGCTGGAGCTGGGGCTGGGGCTGCTGCGCATCCTGCCGGTGCAGTCCCTGCCGCTGATGCGGGCCTGGTTCGTCGTCCATCGCCGGACCATGCCGCTGCTGCCGGTGCATGCGCAGCTGAAGACCTTCCTGATGGAGAAGGGTGGCGCCATCATCGAGGAGATCGATGCCGGCTACCGCGCCATGGGCGGGCGCTGGCGGAGGGCGCCCGACCCCGACGACGTGCCCCACGGCCCGTCCGTCATGCCCCCCTGACCACCGATCCCGCTCGTCCCGGGCCCCGTCAGCCGGGCCGGCCGTCGGCCCGCGGTCCGACCAGGATGGGCGCATAGACCAGGGTGAACAGGATGAAGGCCGCCAGCCAGCCGAAGCCCGCCAGCATCAGCGCCGGCTGGTAGGCCCAGTCGCCGAGGCCGGTCAGGAAGACACGGGCCAGGGCGGCCAGCGTCACCAGCCCATAGGCCAGCACCGTGACCGGGGCGGCGACGATGTCCCGCCCGGTATGGCCGAGGGCGGCACGCGACATCACCGCCAGGATCATGGTGCCGAAGGCGCCCAGCGTCAGCGCATGCACCCAGGCCGCGGCCAAGGGGACGGCCGCCAGCAGCGACAGCGCCTTCAACGCCAGCCCGACGGGAACCCAGAGATAGCCCAGATGCAGGATGGCCAGGATCGGCTGGCCCAGCGTGCGCCAGCCGTACCAGCCGGCCAGGCGGGCCAGGGTCAGACCCGCGGCCACGGCGGCCATAGCGCCGGCCACGGGGCTGTCGGGCAGGGCCTGGTCCGCCGCCAGCATCAGCACCAGCGCCAGCATGGCCGCCCGCTCCAGCCGGGGCCTGGGTGCGATCTCCACCGGGCGGCCCAGGCGGCGCAGGCTGCTGGAGGTGAAGGACGGAACGATGCGGCCGCCGACCATGACCACCATGATCAGGATGATGTCGATGGTCAGGCGGATGCCGGCCTGCCAGCTGTCCAGCGCCGGCCACAGCCCGTCCAGATGGCAGAGCAGATTGCCGGTGAAGAGCAGGCCCAGCATGGCCAGGAACGGATAATTGCGGCGGTTGCCGGAGCGCAGCAGCGAGGGCAGCACCGTCAGCATCAGCGCCGGGACGAAGGCCAGATCGACCAGGGCCGCGGCCAGCGGCGGCAGCGGCGCCAGTGGGTTCAGGGCCAGGCGCCCGGCCAGGAACACGGCGAAGACCAGCAGCAGCGGCCGGCCGGAATAGCCGCGTTCCCCCGTCCAGTTCGGCACAGCCGTCAGCATGAAGCCGCCGATGGCGGCACCGGCGAAGCCGAACAGCATCTCGTGCATGTGCCAGCGCAGCGGGTCCCAGGGACCGGCATAGGGCAAGACGCCGGTCAGCACCGCCAGCCAGACAGCCAGGGCCAGCACGGCATAGAGGCCGCAGAGCAGGAAGAAGGGCCGGAAGCCGTAGGCGAACAGGGCGAAACGGCGGCCGGCGGCGACCGGCGGATCGGACAGGGACTGTGCGGGAACGAAGCTCATGGCGGCAAACTCCTTGCGGGGAGCCAACCATGCGGGCGGGCAACCCATCGGTCTTTGCGCCGGCACAAAGACCGGAGCGGACGTCTGTGGCCTTCTGCCGCCCGAACAGCCCTGTCGCCCAGCGGCCCCGAACCGGGCCTGGGCCTGCACGTGAAAGGAACCCCAGCGTTGCGCACCGAACTGATCCTGTTCCAGCAGGGCGCCGCCCCCAGCCTGGCCGCCGCCGGATCGATGCCGGGACCGCAGCCCGACGGCACGGTGGTCTGCGCCATCGACAACTGCCCGGAGCGCATGGTCGTGGCCAAGCTGCTGGAGCGGCTGACCGGGCTGTTCCCCGCCGAGGGCGTGACCCGGGTGGAGTTCGCCGACCTGCCGGCCCCGCGCAACGGGGCCTGCTGCGGCGGGGCCTGCGGCGGCTGACCGCCGCACTGCGGGTCCGTTCGCCGGCCTCCCCCCCGTCCATCCCCCCACAGCGGGGCGGGGCCGGCGCGCCCGCTGGAGACATGTTGATGTTGATCGACGCCAACAGTTCAGATTATTCATCATCCAATTGAAGGGGGGATGCGGACAATGACGGGGAACGCACGACCATTACTGAACTTCCCCCATTTCATTTCTTGATCTTTATCAAGACGCATTCCACCTGAACCGCCCACCCGATCACAATAAGACATAGCGCCCATGAAGCCGGATGATCTCGCCCTGGTGCAATCGCTGCCCATGTTCCGCCGGGCACAGCCGGAGCATCTGGACGAGCTGGTGCGCGGCGGCTATCTGCAGCGCTACCCCCGTGGCACCCTGCTGTTCCAGGAAGGCGCCCATGCCGACTTCCTGATGATCCTGATGGAGGGGGCGGTGGAGATGTTCGCCCGCGACCAGGACGGCAACGAGGCCGTGGTGCAGATCCTGTTCCCGGTGGACAGTTTCATCCTGGCCGCGGCCCTGACCGACACGCCCTATCTGATGTCGGCGCGCACGCTGCAGCCCTCGCGCATCCTGCTGCTGGAGGCCGGGGCCTTCCGCCGCATCGTCTCCGCCCATGCCGATCTGTCGGTGCCGGTCATGGCCGAGCTGGCCCAGCAGTTCCGCCGGCTGGTCCGCCAGATCAAGGACCTGAAGCTGCGCACGGGGGCGCAGCGGCTGGGCTGCTTCCTGCTGGCCCTGCCCACGGAGGGGGGGCCGGACGGGGGCATTGACAGGCGCAGCGTCACCCTGCCTTTCGACAAGCGCATCCTGGCCTCGCGCCTGGGCATGACGGCGGAGAACCTGTCGCGCGCCTTCTCCACCCTGCGCGGCCACGGGCTGCAGGTCCAGGGCGCGCGCATCATCCTGGAGGATGTGGCCCGCCTGTCCGCCTTCTGCCGCCCCGACCCGCTGATCGACGGCGTCGAGGGCGAACTGGCCATCCCGACGGAATAGGCCCCCGCCCGGAATGTTCGCCCCGGCCTGCGCCTCGGTCTCCCGCCTGCGCCTCCCATCTGCGCCGTCCGTTCAGGCGCGGACGGGCAGATCCTCGGCCAGGGCCACCAGCGCGTCCGGCCGTGTCACCACGATGTGCTGGCGGCCGCCGGCGACGATGCCCTCCCCCTCCCAGCCGCTGAGGATGCGGCTGACCGTGTGCAGGGTGGTGCCCGTCATCTCGGCCAGATCCTGGCGGGTCAGGGGAAAGTCGATCTCCACCCCCGCCGCCACCTCCCGCCCGGCCTGCCCGGCCAGACGCAGCAGGGCATAGGCCACACGCCGCTCCACCCGCTGGGTCGAGAGCTGGCGGATGCGGGTCTGCAGATCCTCCAGCCGGTTGCCCAGCATGGCCAGCGTGTTCATGGCGATCTGCGGCTGCGCCAGCATCAGCGCCCGCATGGTCTCCACGCTCCACACTACCTCGACGCTGTCGGTCACGGCCACGGCGTCGCCGGGATAGCCGCTGAGGAACATGGCCAGCGTGCCATACATCTCCCCCGGCCCGACGAACTGCACCACCACCTGCTGCCCGTCGGGACCGACCTGGAGGATCTTGATGCGCCCGTCGACCAGGGCATGGCAGGTGGTGGCCGTCACCCCCTGCTTGAACACCACCGTCCCCTTCGGCACCCGCCGCGCCTGTCCCCGCTCCATGACCTGACGCAGGGCGTCGGCCTCCAGATGGGCAAACATGCGCATGGACTTCAGGATCGAAGGATCGGGCGTCATCAACCTCTCCGCAGCCGCCGCCGGCAGACCGCACCGGACCGCCCGACCCTAACCGACCCCGCCGCCCCCCAGCAAGCCGACCGGCACGGGCCGAGGCGAACCAGGGGGTAACGGGCCGGGGACAAAGGCGACACACATGCACCGCAAAGGCGACCAAAGGCGACGTTAAGGTGACGAAACGTGACGTTAAGGCGACATCCGCCCCCAGCCCGTCACCCGCCAAACCCCTGAGAGACAAGGGATTATTTTCCTTAACGCGACAAAGGCGACAGGATGTTGATGGTGGTGCGCCCGTCACCTTAAGCGCGGCATCTCCCTATTTCCGCTTCTGTTTTCACCCTGCCCAAGATCCGGCGCCACGCGGGCTGCCGGAAAACGGTGGCACAAAATAGGATTTTTGTCCATTGTGTGTGTTGGCCTGCCGCGGTGCGCGCAGACGGATTTCAAACGGCTGAAACTGGTTCCAGCATATTATGGCAGCCTACAACTCCGCAGAGTTCAAGCCTTCTTCCAGGCGAATTTCAAGATTGACCAGTGATATAATTCCTCTATAAATTTAAATATAGCCACCCCCATCGTAAAGGCAAGGAATAGATTAAGGAAAAAATATGCATAAAGAACAACTCGCAAGCCCAGACACAACATACATAATAGACGGCTTCCGATCACTCAGATCTTTTTCAATAACTCTCACCCCAGGGATAAATGTCCTTGTTGGCCCGAACGGCGCCGGAAAGACTAATTTCATTGATTTTCTAGATTTTCTTGATGAAACAATATCAAATGGCGCCGCTACAGGCATCTCGAAGGTAGGCGGCGTAGCGCGCGTATTTAGTATGGAGATCTACAAGAACAGTAGCCCAACTTTAAATGCACAAGTTCGTGGATTGGCCAAAATTTTCGACGCCGACCAACAGAAAATATTTATATTTAACTATGATTATTCAATTGAAATTCGATTTAGTAAGAACCATTCCTCTATATATATAGCTAAAGAAGCTTTAAAATTATGGAAGCTAAGGACCGCGGGAGAAGAAAATCCGACCTCGTCCCCGGTTGGAACCATATCTGTTTCCAGAGCGTCACCTTTAGAAGATCTTGAACCAAGAATTCAGGTCAGCCCCAGATTTCGAACACAAAATATAAGAAATCCATTTAGAATTTTACCTAGGTATATGAGTCCAAATCAAAAAAAAGATTATTTGAGCCGATTCTCTTATTTCTTACTAAATCCAGATGAAAGCTTACTTTCTGGCCGTCACGGCTTTCCAGCAATCGATGCAGTCCGACAAGCAATAACTCGCGGAAAATCATTCAACATTGTACCAGAAAAAGCCAGGCAACCTGATGATCTGACTCGCCCCCCTCTTATTGCCCGAGATGGGGCTGGTTTATCAGCGACCCTCCACCACCTCCAACGAGCAAAAAACAACAGAACTTACAAAAGAGTAAATCGCCTCCGAAGAGTAAGTCCAGAACTCCTGTCTACAATTTTAGAATGGACAAAACTTGTTTTTCCGGATCTTCAGGATATATCCGTCACTCAAGACCCACATACAGGAAAGTATATAGGATATTTACACGTGGGATGCATGCAGACTCTGCGAATTCCCCTGCAGTCTGCAAGCGATGGAACGTTAAAGTGGCTCTCTTTAGTCACACTTATTTCCACCGAAGGAAACGCATATTCAATTGAAGAGCCTGAAAATTTCCTACATCCTAAAATGCAACAATTCCTAATTGATTTGATCAGGGAGTCATTTTATTCCGAGCACAATACAGAATATTTTATTATTTCCACTCACAGCGAAACATTGCTGAATCATTGCCGAGCAGAAGAATTAATTATCTTCAAGTTCGAAGAAGGGAGGACAGTGTGCGGGAGAATAAATAATCCTGATTTAGTGCGCCAAGAAATCAACAATACTGGCTTTGGACTGGGTTATTACTATGCAAGCAATGCATTGCCGTAAGATAATCGCTTTTGTTGAAGGAAGCATGGAGAGGTTATTTATAAATAATAATTTCCCCTATATAGACGTTATTCCAATACTAAATGGAGAGAGCTGGACAATTGAAGCGCTATGTAAACAGGTTTCATCAAAATTTGCAGTCAAAAATATCAATGCTGATAGGATCATTATTTGGGTTGACAAAGAACGACAGAGGTGCACTTCAAATGAAGTGTCAATAAAAATAAAAGATGCACTTGTCAGCAAAGGAGCGAATCCGAATATAATATCTGTATGCATACCCGACAGAATGACAGAAAATATAATACTGGCAGATGAATGCATGATGCGAGAATATATTGATGATGACAATTATCAATATAAATATGAGGGCCAAAATGGAAAGTCAATCCTATCGAGTATATTATTAACTAAAGGAAAAAACTACAAGCCCATTTCCGAAGGCGTAATGCTACTAAAGAAAGTTCGATTGAGCAGATCAGCAGAAAATAGCAAAAGCGCAAAACTGTTTTTAGACAGTTTTTGCGTAAAATGCTGGTGGATTGGCCCGTGACAGCAGGAAGTTTGTCTGTTACTATATCTTTTATTTCTCAGAAGTTCACTTATGATGCAGCCCTATAAGCTGGTTTGGTGCGGATTTGATTGATATGATTCTGCGGTTTCTGGCGGAAGGCCGGAGGCTGTAACCGGTTTCCGGGAGCGGCCCGCCCGGCGGAGGTTGCATATCCGGAATGACACCGACGGACACAGGGCGGCAACGCCGCCGCAGTGCGCCCCGTGCGACGGGCCGCGGCACACCGCGGGTTGGCCGGGGCCAGCCGGGATGAGCAAACCCGTCGCCCCGGTTCTCTGCCACCCCGCCCTGTCACCGGATGGCCAGGTGCTCGCCTTCCAGTTCCATGGCGGCGACGCGCGGCGCAGCGGCATCGGGCTTTACCGCTTGCGGAGCGGGCACCTGATCCGCATCCCCAATCCGCCGCAGGGCTGGCTGGCCTTCCCGTCCTTTTCCCGGGACGGCACCCGCCTTGTGGCCGTCCGCAGCAACGATGTCAGACGGACATCGGCCATCGTCAGCATCGATCTGCGCACCCGGGCGATCGAAACCGTGGGCACCCGCCCCCCGGACGCCGGATCGCTCAGGTTCTTCCCCGTCGTCCAGCCGGAAACCGGAAACATCCTGTATGTGGACGCGGCGGATGATGGCGGGCATCGCCTTCGCCGCATCGACGTGCAGACGGGGACCGATGATGTCCTGATCGGATCGGATGCGGGCTACAGTGTTCTGTTCAGACCGTTCTTCACCGACCGCGACACACTCTATGTCCAGGGCATCGGGGGGCAGGCCAATGGAGGGCAGGACGGCGGGGGTCAGGACGGCGGGCCGCCGGACCCGGCCTGCGCCGGGCGCACAGACCTTGTCAGCTACCGTCTCCGCCCCGGGCAGGCGCCGGCCATCGCCTTCCCGGAGCTGGAGGCGCAGCGGGCAGCCCTGGCCGGCGATGATCCGGTGCGGGGCCTGACGGGGGCCGCCGGAGCCGACATGCTGATCGGCGTGGCGGCGGACCTCACCCACAACAGCCGCGGGCGCGCCGACTGGTCGAAGTCCCGGATCGTCCGCGTGGACCAGGGCCGGCGGCTGGAAGCGCTGGCCCATCTCCACGGCCATGTCCTCGATCTGTGCCTGGCCGATGACGGGTCGGTGGCCGCCTTCCTGATGCAGGGCCGCGGCATGCGGGGGGACCGGACGCTGATGATCCTGGAGCTGCGGAGCGGCGCCGTGCGGGAGACCGGGTTGCCGGCGCGTCTGGCCGCGATGCCGGCCTTCACCCCGCCGTCCCGCCCCGCCCTGGTCCGCGCGGCGGAGATGCCGGAGCCACGCTGATCCCCCGCTGCGGCCACCGCCCGGAGCCATGGGGGAGGCCTATTCGTCATGACCGTATTCATACCAGTAAAGTCAGGACAAATGCGCGCATTGATACGCATCGCCGTGTGATGGCATGCTTGCCGTTACAACCCAAAAGGGAGATGAGGATCGCCATGCGTCTTTTCCGCCATCCCATCCACGCCGGCCCCGGCCATCCTTCCCGGCATCGTCCCGGCCTTCGCCTGGGCGCCGGTCTGCTGCTGGCGCTGGGGGGCATGCCCGCGGCGGCGGCGCCGGACTCGGCACCGGATTATGGCGGGGCCAGCACCAGCCAATGCATTCCCTTCGCCAACCCGCAGAGCGTGGCCTTCACCGACCCGCCGAAGCTGAATTTCAGCATCGGCGACAGCACCACCATCCATACCGTGACCATGGACACCGGATCGGTGGGCATCGCCCTGGCCGCACCGCTGATCCCCGGCTTCGAGGGGCTGAAGGCCAAGGGCAGCCCCGGCACGCAGTTCCTGTCCAGCAGCAAGATCCTGTGGGTCGGCACCTGGGTCCCCGCCACCGTCACCCTGTATGACCGGGACAAGCAGGCCGTGGCCACGGCGGCGGTGCCGGTGCTGGGGGTGGAGCGCACCGGCTATTGCCCGGCCTTCCAGAAGACCGGCCAGATCTGCACCGACGGCATGAGCCCGGCCAAGGATGTGGTCTATATGGGCGTCGGCTTCGGCCAGGAGGCCGATTTCCAGCCCCAGGGCACACCGGACAAGAACGCGCTGCTGAACCTGACCAGCCTGAACGGCAAGCCCATCGCCCCGGGCAGCCTGAACCCCGGCTATATCATCGGGCGCCAGGGCATCCAGGTCGGGCTGACAGCGGAGAACAGCCAGGGCTTCCGCTTCACCAAGCTGACCCCCTATGCCGCCTATCCCGGCGACTGGATGATGCCGCAGGGCTGTTACAGCCTCAATCCAGAGCAGAACCGTGCGGCGGCGGGGCCGATCTGCACCCCGACCCCGATCCTGGTCGATACCGGTATTCCCCAGAGCTACATGACGGTGCCGGACGGCATCCGCTTCGACACGGTGGAAGAGCAGGACAAGAGCGATCCCAAGCGCAAGCTGCCGGTGCTGGCACCGGGAACGGTGGTGACGATCCGCCTGCCCGTCAGCGGCGACCCCATCGCCGAAGCCGCCTTCACCATGGGCGGCGGCAGCCCGGTGCAGCCGGCCCAGATCATCCCCGACCAGACCGACAAATACCCGCCCTTCCTCAACACCGGGCGGCACTTCCTGCGGCAGTTCCAGTATCTCTATGACGCCAGGCAGGGCTATGTCGGCATGAAGCCGCAGCCCAACCCCTGCGGCGAGGGCTGATCAGCGCGGGAAACGGGCCTCAGTCCGGAACCGGAACGAACGGCAGCCCTGCCCCGCCGGGCCAGGCCAGCAGATGGCTGCGGCAGGTGGGGCAGTCGCTGCTGCCGAAGCCGGGGGCCGGCACCGGCAACCCCTCCAGCGCCGCGGCCAGGGCACATTCCGTCCAGTCCGGGCCGCCGGAGACGGAACCGGCGGGGAAGATCCAGGCGCCCACGGCGTTGCCGCCGCAGGTCAGCCGGTCCACATGCCAGCGCAGGGTCTTGTCCGGGCTGAGATGCCGTGCCAGCCGCGCCCGCAGCCCGCCCGGCCCGCGGGCGCTGCCGCAATAGAGATAGCGCCCGGCCGCCAGCGTCACCGGCGGCCGGCCGGGCAGCGCCACGGACAGCGGCTGCCCCATCCGGATCAGCAGCACATAGGCCCCGGGCACGGCGGGAATGCCGTCCGCCGTGCGGTGGAAGCCGGCAGACGGCAGCGGCGGCGGGCCGGGCGGCGCGGGCGGCAGGGGCGCGGTGTCGCGCCCGCTCATTTCACCGTCTTGGCCAGGGCCTCGGCCTGGCGGGTGCAGCCCTTGGCCGCCATCCAGGCCGCGGTCATCCTGGCGCCGGTCACGCTGGCCGGCAGCAGATGCAGGGTGACGGCCGTGGCCTCCCCCCCGATCTCGAACAGCATGGACTGGCCGTCGCCCACCGGCATATCGGCCGGCAGCGCCAGTTCCGGCTGACCGGCCGGCCAGGGCGTGCTGGCCTGCCAGGCATGGTCGGCGGGGGCCAGGGTCAGCGTCACCTCCGGCACCGCATCGGCGCGCCAGAGCACGGCCGGCTGGCCCGGCTGCAAACAGGCATGGCCGGGCGTGGCGGCATCGACCAGCCAGGGCCGCGGCAGCGGCTTGGCCGTCGCGGCGGCACGCACGGCACCGAGCGCGCTGGTATCGGCGCCGCGGGCGGCCACCAGATTGGCGAAGGACTGGGTGACGCTGGCGCCACCGCCGGCGGCGCCCTGGTCGGGCTTGCCCTGGTACGGGCCGACCAGGGTCAAGGTCGTGCCCTCGGCCGACACCAGCACCAGCCGCGCCCCGTCGGCCAGGGTCAGGCTGGCCCCGCCATCCAGGCTGGCGCCGGGTTCCAGCGCGATGCCGGCGGCCTCCACCACCACATAGTCGGCGGCCAGGGCCGGCAGCGCCGGCAGGGCCAGGACCGCCCCCAGCAGGGCGGCGGGAACACGGGAACGCAGAGGGGACCGGGTCATGGGCTCACCTGTGACAGGGACGCGGCAGCGGCCACCGGGCCGGCGGACTGACCGCGGGACAGGATACCGTCACCGACAACGGTGAAGGCACCCCAATAGAAGGGATGGCCGGTGGCCGGGCGCGCGGCCAGCACCATCTGCGCGGCCGAAAGGGAAGCGGCCACGTCACCGCCGCCGCTGCCGGCGAACAGCCGCGTCATCAGGGCCACGGTGGGCTGGGACGGCACCTGCCAATGGGTGACCAGAAGGTTGCGGGCGCCGGCGAAGAAGAAGGATTCGGCCAGGCCCGACAAGGATTCGCCACCGAAACGACCGTCGCCGCCCGCGGTGTTGCAGGCCGACAGCACCACCAGATCGGCATTGAGGCGCAGCAGAGCCACGTCCGATGCCGTCAGCAGCCCGTCATCGGCGGTGCTGGCCGGCATGGAGGCCGGCGGAGCCAGGGCCAGACCGGGTTCGGACTGGCAGCGCAGCTCACCGGGCAGCAGGCCATGGGTGGCGAAGTAGAGCACACGGTAATCGGCCAGCGGCCGGTCGCGCACGGCGGCCTTGGTCACGGCGGCGCCGGTGATCAGCGCGTCGGGACCGGCCCCGAACTGCTGGCCGACCTGGCGCAGCTCGTCCGCTGTCTCCGGCAGCGGGGCCAGCGCCCGCAGCATGGCCGGGTCGACCGGGGCGCCGGTGCGGCACTCCCGCCCCAGCAGCGACAGGCCGTCGGCCTTGCCCTGGAACGGCGGCGCGGCGAAACCGATGAAGGCGCGCGGGGCCGGCGCACGCCCGGCCAGCCTGCGCATCGACAGGAAGGCCGGCACCGACGGCGCCATGGCCAGGGCATGGTCACGGGCCAGCCAGGCCGCCCCGGCATAATCGCCGGCCGCGGCGGGGGCCGTCACCAGCAGCGCCGGGGGCAGGCTGAGCAGGGCGCCGCCGGGGATGAAGACCAGCCGCTTCAGCCCGCGCAGATCGTCGGCCACCGGACCGGCCAGCCGGGTATAGAGATCGTGCGCCTGCCCCAGGTCGAAGGGCGGCAGGCGCCCGGCCACGGGGATGAAGGCGGCGCGCAGCATCTGCACCCGGCGGGCGGCCTCGTCCCGGCCCAGGCGCACGGCATAGGCCCGGATGTGGTCGCGCGTGACCAGGAAGCCATAGGACTGGTCGGCGGCCAGGGCGAACAGCAGCACCCCCTCCCCCGGCTCCAGCACGGCCTGAAGGTCGGCGGCCCCGGCCACGGTGAAGCGGGTCAGCCGGGCATAGCCGGGAAAGGCCGCCTGCAGATCGCGCTCCAGCGTGGCGGCCTGACGGCTGGCCCCCTCCAGCCGGGTACGCAGTTCCTGTTCGCGGGCGGGATTGCGGCTGGCGTCGGGCTTGGCCGTTTCCACCGCCAGATCCAGGCGCACGCGGTCGCGGGCGCGCACGGCGTCCTGCTGGCGGCGGACCAGATCGGCCACGGCCGGATCATCGGCGGCGAACCGGGCCGAGGCGCGGGAAATGGTCTGGCCCACAGCGCCTTCGCGCACGAACTGGGTGGCGGCGAACAGATCGGCATACAGGGCCGGGGCCTGGTCCGGCATACGCTCGGCCACGGCCAGACCGGCGCGCAGGAAGGGGGCGATGCGGTCCAGCGGCAGCTGGGCCGGCGGCTGGTCGGCCGCGCCCAGCATGGCGAAGGCCTGGCGGAAGCTGGCGACGGCATCGACGGGGCGGTTGCCCTCGGCCTCGACCCGGCCACGCTCCAGCAGCAGCGAGGCGGTGGGCCAGCCCCCGCCGAACAGGTGGCGGTTGGCCTCCACCGCGGCGGTCAGCAGCCGCACGGCGCCGTCGGTGTCGCCCCGGGTGGCACGGGCCAGACCGCGCAGGGCCAGGATACGCCCCTGCCACCAGGCCGGCAGGCCCGGCGTGCGGTCGAACAGGCGCTGGGCCTCCGCCGCCGCGGCCTCGGCCAGATCGGCCTGCCGCAGCTTCACGCCGATGCTGCCTTCCAGGATCATGCTGTGGATGAGGTCGGCACGGGCCGCGGTGAGATTGCCCAGCACCATGCGGTTGAGACCGTCGTCGCCCTCCAACTCCTGCATCAGGGCGCGGCGGACGGCGCTGGCCTCCTGCGCCGTGGCCAGGGCGCGCTTGAGATCGCCGGCATTGAGCGCATGGAAGGCACGGTAGCTGGTCAGCCTGGCCCGCAGCGCCCGGTCGAAGCTGCGCTGCAACAGGGCGTCGGCACGGCGGAACAGCCCGTCCGCCTCTTCCAGGCGGCCCTGGTTGCTGACCTCCAGCGCCAGATTCATCAGCGTGTCGCCCACGGCCGGGGAATCGGCCCCCAGCACCCGGCTCTGCACCTCAAGCGCGCGGCGGTAGGCGGTCTCGGCGGCGGCGAAGTTCTCCAGGCTGTTGCCCAGACGGCCCTGCTCGGTCAGCGACTGGTAGCGCTTGACGTCACCGCGGCCGAAGCTGACGGCCTGCTTGCCGACGGCGGCGGTGATACCCTCGCCGGACGGTGGCGGGGCCACACCGGCCAGCCGGGCCATGGCCTGCGGGAACAGGTCGCCCAGGGCCGGCACGCCGTCGCCCTGGTAGAGGCGGCCGGCCTGCACCGTGCTGACACCCAGATGCGGCCATGCCCCCTCGCGCAGCTGGCACGATGCCAGCAGCACCAGCCCCTCCCCGACCCAGGCAGGGTCCTGGCAGGCGGCCTTGCGCGCCAGCTGGTTGGCCCAGTCGGTCCGCTGGGCCGCCTGAAGCAGCTGCGGCCGCGCCGCGGCGGCATCGGCCGGCAGCGGCTGCACCAGCGGCACCGACCAGATCTGGCCGCTGGGTTCTTCCGACGCGCCGCAGTAAACGTCGTGCAGGGTCAGATCGCCTTTGACCGGCACCGGCACGGCGCGGCACTGCTCCCCAGCGGCGTCGCTGCCGATCTCCACCGGCTGACCGGCCGGCCGGGCGCTGGACGGCACGCGGGTCCCGTCGGCGGCACAGGCACCGAGAGCGGCCAGCAGGGCCAGGGCCGGCAGAGAACGTCGCATCCAGGCACCCATCACCATCCCCGTCCCAGGCCGGGATAGCCCTCATCAAGGCCGGGGGTGCCATCCCTGGCCGGGGGCGGCGCCACCGGCTGCTGGAACAGCAGGCCGGGGATGATGACGCGCGGCGCGCTTTCCACCGCCGCCAGCGTACCGCTGACCGGGACGGACGCGGACGGGCTTCCGGTGTTCGACAGGGCGGCGACGACGCTGTCGCCCGTACCTCCCGGCGTGGCGGCGGGCGTCACGCCCGCAGGTGGGGTGGCCCCAGGATCAGGGGTGGCCTGACCCGGAGCGGACCCCGGCGTCCCGGGAATCGGCGGCGGCGGCGCGATGACGGCGTTCAGAACGGTCACCGGCGCCACCCCGCCGGGCAGGGCGGCCCCGTTCGCCTCCACCGTCAGCAGGCCCGGCACATAGGTGATGGTGTAATTCTGCGCCACGCCGCCGAACGGGGTGATGGCATAGGCGCCCGCCGGCGACTGCGTCGTCGCCCCGGTCGCGAAGGACAGGCCGCTGACCACCGATGCGGTGTCGCCATTGACCAGACCCTCATAGCTGGCCGTGAAGGTCGGGTTGGCGGCACCGTAGGTGCGCCGCGCATCATTGGCACGGATGGTCAGCGCCGCCGGGTCGATGGTCAGGGCGCCGTCGACGTAGGAGATGGCGTAGTTGGCGGCGCTGGCGCCACCGGCACTGATGACATAGCGGCCGACACCGGACCCGGCCGTGGCCGTGCTGCCCAGCTGCAGGCCGCTGACCACCGATGCGGTGTCGCCATTGACCAGACCCTCATAGCTGGCCGTGAAGGTCGGGTTGGCGGCACCGTAGGTGCGCCGCGCATCATTGGCACGGATGGTCAGCGCCGCCGGGTCGATGGTCAGGGCGCCGTCGACGTAGGAGATGGCGTAGTTGGCGGCGCTGGCGCCACCGGCACTGATGACATAGCGGCCGACACCGGACCCGGCCGTGGCCGTGCTGCCCAGCTGCAGGCCGCTGACCACCGATGCGGTGTCGCCATTGACCAGACCCTCATAGCTGGCCGTGAAGGTCGGGTTGGCGGCACCGTAGGTGCGCCGCGCATCGTTGGCGCGGATGGTCAGCGCCGCCGGGTCGATGGTCAGCGTGCCCGGCTGGAAATTGAAGATATAGCCCTTGCTGTTGGCCAGCGTGCCGGCGGCAAGCGTGATGGCGTAGGAGCCGACGCCGGACCCGGCTGTGGCCAGCGTGGTGAACAGCGGCGTGCCGCTGAGGGTATTGGCGACATCGTCACCATCGACGAAGCCGCTGATGCTGTAGGTGAAGGCCGGATTGTTCTGGCCATAGAGCCGGATGAGATCATCGGCGGTGAGGGTCAGCACCACGCCGTTGGCGTAGAAGATCAGGTTGCCGGTTTCCGTCACCGTGCCGGGCGGGTTGCCGGCGAAGGTGCGGCCCAGAATGACCTGACCCGATACCGGTCCAAGGGTCGTTCCCCGCCGGGAGTCGGCATAGAGGATGGTGCGGCCGCTGGCCGATACGGCAGAGCTGGCGTCGGCCACGAAGGCACGGTCGGTGGCAAGCACGACGTCGCCGCCACCGCTGATGATGTCGGCATCACCGCTCAGACGCAGATCGCCGCCGCTGACGGCCAGGGTCACCGCACCGTCGGCGGAGGCCACGGTGCCAGCGACGCTGAGATCGCCGCCGCTGGAGCGCAGATCGATATCGCCCCGGCTGCGGATGGACTCGAGGATCGACAGGCGGTTGGCACCGGTCAGGCTGATATGGTCCCAGCCATCGACGGACAGCCGGTCGACGGACAGAACGGTTCCGGCGTCCTGTTCGATGCTGTCGCCGGCCAGCGCCAGGTCCAGCCCGTCACGGAACTCCAGCGAGCGGCTGATGAGGACGGCCCCGGTGCCGTCGGGGGAATCGCCGGACGGCGCGCCGATGCGCAGCACCGGCGTGGAGAGGCCGAGCAGTGCCAGCTCATCCGCCGACAGTTCCAGCGTATTCGCCTGATCGTCAGTCTCCGACCCCAGATCGATGTCGTATCCGCCGCTGTAGGGACGGACCGTGACGCTGTCGCTGCTGCGGACGGAGAAGCCGCTGCCCAGCACCATCTGATCCGCCGCGATCTCAATGGGGCTGGCATAGGTGACAGCCCCATCGCCGCCGATGATCGGTGTGCCGCCCCCGGCCGCCGTCAGGTTGGTGATGCGGCCATTGCGTTTGGGCACCCGCAGCAGGATGCGGCCGCCGCCGGTGCTGTAGATGCGGGTGGGGCTGGCGCCGTCGGGACCGAAACTGATGCCGGTCTGGCCGAAACCGCCGCTGTCCGCCCAGCCGGCGAGCGTGATACGGCCGGCTGCCGTGCGCAGCAGCGACCCGTCGGCGATATGCAGGCCGGAGATGGTGGTCCCTTCGGAGAAGCCGGCGACGCCGCGCACCGAGATCTCTCCCGCATCCCCGGTCATCAGGGTGGCGCCGGCCAGCTCCACGCCGATGCTGGTGTTGCCGAGCACACCCCCGCGACCACGGAGGGTGATGTCCCCCCCGGCCGCGTCCAGGGTGGAACCGGAAACCAGCACCCCGCGGCCGTTGGTCGGCCCCATGCCGCCGGCACGGGCGTAATCGCTCCCGCCGCTGCCGCCGACAAGGGCGATGTCGCCCCCGTTGCTGAGGATCGAGGCGCCATTGGCCACCAGGATGGCGCCGGACGTGCCATCATCCGGATCATCAGAACCAAAGGCGCGGGCCTGCAGGGTGATATCGCCGCCCTGGCTGGTGATGACCCCGCCATCGACCGCGATGTCGGTGCCGGCCTTGAGATGCACGTCCCCGGCGCCAGTGAGGCTGCCCGTGACCTCGATGCCGGCCCCCGCCTCCACCCGCAGATCATCCTTGAAGGCGCCGTCCGTGATGGTGACGCGTCCCGGCCCGTCGGTGCTGCCGATGACGATCTGGTCGAAACCCTGCTTCAATGTGTCCTGGGCGGCGCGGGTGAGGATCAGCACACCGTCGGCATCATCCCCGATGCCGATCGGCGTCTCGCCGTCGATGGCACGCAGGCGGAAGCTGCCTTGGCCGGCGATGTTCCCGTTGCCGCTGAGATCGATGCTGCCGGCCCGCAGGGTGATGTCGCCGCTGGCGTCGCTCCCCAGGGCGCTGTCGGCGGTCAGGACGATGCCCTTGCCCCCGGCCAGCCCTGCCCGGCCGGTCAGGGTGATGGCACCGCCGCCGGTCGACTGCACCGTCGCCCCATCGGCCAGACGGATGCCGTCATAACCGAAATCACCGCCATTCCCGGTGATGCTGATGCTGCCGAACTCCGTGGAGATCCCGGCACCGTTCAGGCGGACACCGGCGACCGAGCTGCCGCCCATGTCGCCGCCGGTGCCATCGAGGGTGACAGTGCCGTAGCCGCTGGTCAGCAGCCGGCTGCCGGCCCCCATGGAGATGCCGCTTTCGCCGCCCGCGAGGGCGTTGCCGACGCTGGCACGACCGGTCAGACGGATATCGCCGCCGCCGGCATCGAGGGTGACAGTGCCATCGAGGCGGATGCCGCCATTCTGCTCGCCGCCCACGGCACCGCCGCCGGTATTGGCCGACAGGTCGATGGACCCGCCGGAGGTGGTGATGGAACTGCCGGTCCGCAGCACCACGGTGGCGCCCGCCGCCAGTTCCACCAGACCGGCGGAGGTCACCGCCCCGTCCACCTCGATCCGGCCGGATGTGCCGTTGACGACGATCTGGGTGTTGCCGGTGAAGGCGGCATCGCCGACCCGCACCCTGTTGTTGCCATTGGCCGCGCCGATCCACACGCTGGCCAGGGTGGCATCCAGCGCATCGAGATCGGATTGCCCCAGGTGGAAATCGCCGAATGCCACGTCGCCGATGCCCATATCGGCGTCGAGATCCTCGGCGGACAGGAACAGGCCGCCGATGCCGCGGATATGACCACCGGCGAAATCCACGTCCGATGCCGTGATGGTGATGTTGGCATAGACATCCGTCATGCCGAGCTGGGCGCCATCGCTCAGCGCCACACCGGTGCCATCGCCGTTGCCGCGGCCCGTCAGCGTGATCCCGCCACTGCTGGTGGTCTGAACGGCGGTGCCGCTGCCCTCGATCAAGATGCCGTGGCTGATGCCGTCGGCGTTCAGACCGGCGCCAGTCAGCGTGATGCTGCCGCTGGAGGTCACCAGCTGGCTGCCGCCGCGCAGCCAGACGCCATGGCCGCCATCGGCGACCGGGCTTGTCTCCACGCCCTCGCCGTTCAGGGTGATGGCGCCCGCACCGGAGGAGATGGTGGTGCCGGACAGGATGATCCCGGCCCCGGCTTCGCGGTCGTCCGGGGTGTCGGCGGAGCGCCCGCGGGCGGCGCCATTGCTGCGCAGATCATCCCGGTTGTCGGCGGAGACGGTGCCTGCCAGGATGACCTCCCCCCCGTTGGAGGTGAGCTGAGAGTCCGTCAGCCGGATGCCGCCGCCGCTGGCCACCTGATTGCTGGCCAGCACGATGGCCCCGCCCTGGGTGGTCAGGCTGGCGCTGCCGGCGCTGATCGTGCCGCCGGCTTCGAGCTGGATATCGCCGGACGCGGTCTCGATGGTGCCGCCCAGGGTGACGGCGCCACCGGTCTTGACCGAGACGCCGCCGCTGGCGCTGCCGGCGGCACCGGCGCTGACGCTGTTGGCGATCTGGACGTCGACCTCGTCCCCGCCCTCGATGATGATGCGGCCGCCGATGTCGCTGGCGGATCTGGCCTCGATGATGCCGGAGGTGTTGATGGAGCCGGCCATGGCGTCGCGGGCGCCGCGGGCCGTCATCAACACGGTGCCGCCATCGGCACGCAGCGTGCCCGTGTTCAGGACCGTGCCGGCCAGCTGCGCATCCTGGACCTGGAACCGCAGCAGACCGTCACCATTGACGTCCAGGGTGAAGAGGTGCTGACCGCCGGCCAGGGTCACGGCGCTCAGCTGCGCCTCGATCAGGCCGGAATTCTCCACCGTGGCGGCGGCCAGGGCGGCGAAGCCGCCATCGTTCACGCGGATGATGCCGGCATTGACCACGCCGGCCCCGACAACGGTGCTGGGCGTGTTGAAGGAGACCGGGCCGCTGGCGAAGCTGGACATGTCCACATCGGTGGTCGTGGCCAGGAAGCCGGCGGTGTTGATCCGGGCATCGGCGCCGATCAGCACGCCGGCATCGTTCAGCAGCACCACCTGGCCGTTGGCCGTCAGCGTGCCGTTGAAGGTGGTCGCGGTCCCGCTGCCATGGACACGGTTGACCAGCAGCGCGTCGGCGCTGGGCTGGCTGACCTGCACGGTGTGGGCGGCATCGGTGTCGAAGGAGGTCCAGTTCACCAGGGCGCGCTGGCTGGTCTGGTCGATCCGGGTCAGGGTGGCATCACGGCTGACGCTGACCGTGCCCGAGGCGACGGATTCGCCCGTCGGTCCCTGGGCCAGGGCGGGGCCGGCCAGGGCCACCAGACTGGTGCCGGACAGCAGGGCCAGCAGGCGCCGGGCCGCACGGGCGGAGGCGGGCCGCGGACCGGTCTGGATCAGGCGTCGAGTACCGCTCACGTCAGCCCCCGTTCAGAACTGGATGGAGAGTTCGAGGAAATAGCGGGTGCCGGGATCGGCCAGGCCGGGCAGCGGCAGGCTGTCCAGCGGTTCCGCCACCTCGGCGGTCAGGCTGATGCCGGCGGGCAGGCCCAGACGCACGCCGCCGCCGGCCGAGGCCAGCTTGGCATCCAGCGCCACCGAGCCCCAGACCCGCGCCCAGTCGGTGAAGGCGTAAACGGTGGTGCTGCGCAGCACCGGCCAGTCGATCACCGGGGCGTAGCGCAGCTCCGCCGACAGGCCCAGCCCCTTGGGGCCGGCCAGATCGCCGGCATTGTAGCCGCGGCCGAAACGGCTGCCGCCGGCCGAGAATTCCTCCCCCGCCACCAGCGTGTCGCGGCTGTACTGGCCGGCGGCCTCCAGCACCAGCAGCAGACCGTCGGCCAGCCGCGTCGTCTGTTCGATCTCCGCCGTCAGCTTGGTGAAGCCCGGCCCGGCGCCCGGGCGCGAGGTCGGGTCGGCCGTCCGGTCCTTGCGGATGCGGCCGTCGCTGGCATCGAGGATGTCCAGCCCCTGGACGATGCCGGCCGACAGGTAGACGCCGCCGAGGGGCAGCGTGGCATCGGCGTAGGTCAGCCTGGCATCGACGCTGCGCCAGCGGTCCAGCGTGTAGGGGCTGTTGAGGATATCGACCTTGGCCCGGCTGACGGACCAGCCCGCCTCCAGCGACAGGTTGCGCTGGCGCGCGCGCAGCAGCGGATAGGCATAGCGCTGGCCGACGCTGCTGCTGCGGGTGCTGACGGCGAAGGGCTTCAGCGAGGCGCCGGGCGCCCCCTTGGCATAGGACGCCGTGGTGGTCAGCGCATCGCCGTCCGGCGTCAAGGGCTGGAGGTAGCGGGCATTCAGCGCCCGCTGCTCGTCATTGGTCGGGGTGCCGGACAGGGTCAGGCCCAGCTGTTCGCCCAGACCGGCCAGATCGTTGCCGGCCAGATCCACATAGGCGGTCCAGGGGCCGGCATAGCGGCTGTTGCGGTTGCCGAGGCCGGCCACGCCGGCGAAATCGGTCTGGCGCGTCTCCACCAGCAGCTCGGCCGCGCCGAACTGCTCCCCCGGCCGCAACAGGCCGGACAGGGCGATGCCCGGCAGATCGTCGGCCAGCAGCAGGCCGCGCTCCACCGGCTCCACCCGCGCCGGCCGGCCGGACAAGGCCGGGGCCAGCCGCGCCTCGATACGGCCGCGCATGTCGGGAGAGACACCATCCACGGCCACGCGGGAGATGAACCCCTCGATGACCTGGATGCGCAGCGTGCCGTCGGCCAGTTCCTGCGCCGGGACGAAGGCCCGGCTGAGCACATAGCCCAGGGCCAGATAGCGGGCCTGGATGGCGTCGGCCAGGGCCGTCACCTCCGACAGGGTCACGGGCCGGCCCAGCAGCGGCTGGATCAGCGGATCATAGAAGTCCGGCCCGACGACGGTGGCCCCGTCGACGACGATGCGGGCCAGCGTGAATTTCAGCTCCGGCCCCGTGCGCCCGGGCGCCTTGCGCTGGGTCGGGATGGAGAATTGCAGCTTGGCCTCGGGCGGGCGGGTCTGCTGCAGGGGTGCCGGCAGCGTGGACCGCCCCGGCTCCACGGCACCGGGCAACCGCTCGGGCACGGGCTGCGCCGGCAGGGATTGGGCCGCTGCGCCTGCCGGTGCGACTGCGGGCAGCGACAGCAAAGCCATGGCGCTGCCGGCCAGCAAAACCCGCATGAGCGGCCGGCGGTGCGCAGACATCCGGGGCAGACCGCCGGAGCGGCAGCAAACCGCCCTATCCTTAAACACCCAAGACCCCCAATATCCCGTACTAAATATAAAGTGCGATATACACAGCCCTTCCCAGGCGGAGAAGGCATCGGACCGAAATATTCAACCCGCGTTGAAGTTCGACCGCCGAATGAATAGGCATGCTTATCCCGTGGCGCCGAGCTGGGCTAAGGTCCGCCCGCTTTCGGCCCGGACCGGGGAGACTCCGGCCCTGGTCCGGCCGCCGGAGCCGCCACCGAGGGGGGATGGGCAGTACCGTGCGTGCGGTGAGACTGAAAGCGTGGGTCCTCGGCGCGGCCCTGGTCCTGGCGGCAACCCTGGGGCCGATCGCCATGGGACGGTTCCTGCCGTTCCTCAACGCCTTCGAGACCTGGGTCGCCGATTACCGCATCGCCACGCTGCGGCCACCCGCGCCGCAGCACCCCGATATCGTGTTCGTGGCCCTGACCGAGGAGACGTTGGCCCGCTTTCCCTACCGGTCGCCGGTGGACCGGGCCTTCCTGGCCGGGTTGCTCGGCACGCTGGAACAGCGGGACATCCGCGCCCTGTTCCTGGACGTACTGCTGGACAGCCCGACCGAACCGGACAAGGACGCGGCGCTGAAGCGGGTGCTGGCCGGGCTGACGGTTCCGACCGTGGTCAGCTATGGCGACGAGGCCGAGGGGCTGACCCCGAAGCAGGCCGCCTTTCTGCGGGATTATGTGCCGGCGCCGTTGCGGGCCGCGGCCAATCTCAACAAGGATCCCTATGACGGCACGGTGCGCCTGCTGTTCCCGGCCAAGCGGCTGGCCGACGGGACCCTGTTGCCGGCGGTGGCCCCCGCGCTGCTGGCCAAGCTGGGCCGCCCCGTCGTCCCGCCCGAGGACCTGCCCATCGCCTGGCGCGGCCAGCCCGACGCCAGGACCCCGCCCTTCCGCCAGTTCCCGGCGCATGCCGTGCCGCTGCTGCCGGCCGCCTGGTTCAAGGACAAGATCGTCATCGTCGGGGCCGACCTGACCGACACCGACCGGCACGCCACCCCCTTCCGCGCCGCCTTCCCCGGGCTGGAGGGCAGCATTCCCGGTGCCCTGGTCCATGCCCACGCCCTGGCCCAGCTGCTGGACGGCCAGGACCCGCCGGCGCAGGGGCCGGGCGTGCTGCTGGCGGCGACGCTGCTGGCCGCCCTGGCCGGTCTGCTGCTGGGCCGGCTGGAGGTGGGGGTGTGGCTGCGCCTGCTGATCGGCCTGACCGTCATCGCCGGCATCTGGGTGGCCGCCTTCGCCCTGTTCCGTTACCAGGACGTGATGGCGCCGGTCATCGCCCCGTCCCTGGCACTGGCCATGGCCTCGTGGATGGCCGACCTCTACAGCCGCCGGCAGGAGCGCGAGCAGAAGAAGTTCATCCAGGCCGCCTTCAGCAAATATCTGTCGCCGGTGCTGCTGGACGACATCCTGAAGGACCCGAGCAAGCTGCAACTCGACCCGAAGCGGCGCGAGCTGAGCTACATCTTCACCGACGTGGCCGGGTTCACCACCATCTCCGAGAGCATGGACGCGCTGAGCCTGGCCGACGTGATGAACCGCTATCTCGACGGCATGGTGACCATCGTCTTCCGCCATGGCGGAACGGTGGACAAGTTCATCGGCGACGCCGTCTTCGCCCTGTTCAACGCTCCGCGCGACCAGGAGGACCATGCCCGGCGCGCCGCCCTGTGCGCGCTGGAGCTGGATGCCTTCGCCCAATCCTTCCTGCAGGCCGAGCAGGCCGCCGGCCGCGCCTTCGGCATCACCCGCATCGGCGTGCATACAGGGCCGGCCAGTGTCGGCAATTTCGGCGCCGAGGCCCGGTTCGAGTACACGGCCCTGGGCGATTCGGTGAACACGGCGGCGCGGCTGGAAGGGCTGAACAAGTATTTCGGCACGCGCATCGCCCTGAGCGGCGCCACCCTGGCCCGGGCCGGGGAACTGGCGCACCGGCCCATCGGCCAGATCGTGCTGAAAGGCAAGACCGAGCCGATCCCCGTGCATGAGCCGCTGACCGCCGGGCAGGCGGACAGCGGCTTCGTCCAGCGCTACCGCCTTGCCTATGACGCCATGGCCGCCGGCGAGACGCAGGCGCTGGCGCTGTTCGAGCGGCTGGCCCAGGACCGGCCGGAGGACGGCCCGACCCGCCTGCATCTGGACCGGCTGTACCGCGGCGAGCTGGGCGACCGGGTCATCATGGCCGAGAAATAGGGCCGGCCACGGCGCTCCGGATCAGCCCGCCCGGATCAGCGGGTCCGGATCAGCCGGCGCGAACCGCCGTCGAGGGTTCCGCCACGCCCTGGTCCCCGGCAAAGCCATTGTTCAGCGCCCAGATGGCCGCCTGCGTGCGGTTGGAGGCGTTGATCTTGCGCAGCAGGCTCTTCAGGTGGACCTTGACCGTGGCCTCGGTGATGTTCAGCTGGTTGGCGATCATCTTGTTGCTGTCGCCGGACAGAAGATGGCGCAGGATCTGCACCTCGCGCTGGGACAGTCCCTTGCGGGCGCCCGAGGGCACGGGGCTATCGTTGCGGCCGGCCCGCCCGCTGATCAGAAGCGCCGCCAGATGGCTGGGGAACACCTTTTCCCCCAGCATGACCAGCCGCAGCGACTGGATCAGCGCATCGGACGACAGGTCCTTGACCAGATAGGCGTCGGCCCCGGCCTCCAGCACCAAGGACAGACGCTCGGGGCAGAGATCGCCGGTCAGCACCACCATGGGGGCGCCACCCAGCAACTGCCGCAGCCGGCGCATGCTGTCGGCCTCGTCCGGACCGCCGCCGGCCGGGTCGAGGATCACCATCTGGGGCTGGGTCCCCTGCTGCACCAGGGTGATGGCGTCCCTGAGCCCGGAGGGCTCGGCCACCACCAGAAAGGGTGATTCTTCCAGCAGCCGCTTCAATCCCTCGCGAAACAGCTTGTTGGGATCAATCAGGAAGACCTTGACCGCATCCATCTTCAACACCCCCCTATCCGGTCTGGCTGTCCGGCCCGTTTCCCCGCGGCGACCGGCCGGCCCGGCAGTCGCCATAGTGACCGGATTTTGCCGGCAGGGGGTCAACGCCGATGGGAGGTGCGCCCCTTCTTTGGAGAGGGCGCCGCCCCCCCCGATCAGACCGATCTTTCGGTGCGCGCGGTGGGCATCGCCGCATGGCTGCTGCGCGACCGGGAGACGGGGCTTGTCCCCCGGCGGCGGACACGGCATATCAAAGGCCAGAAAGTCGCACCTGGACCCTGCGCCGTATGCGGCCGCCGACGTTCCGGCGCATTTCGCTCCCGGGTCCGCATCCTGCGCCGGGGAATGTCCGCCGGGTTGACCGGTCCGTGACCCGCCGCCCCAGGGTGGCCGGGACGGACGGCCCGGCCTGGTCCAGAGTGGTTTCCATGCAGTCCTTTTCCGAACTCGGCCTTCCGGCCGCCCTGGCCGCCGGCCTGGACGCCGCCGGCTATGTCCGTCCGACGCCGATCCAGGCCGCGGCCCTGCCCGCCGCCCTGGATGGCCGTGACGTGCTGGGGCTGGCCCAGACCGGCACCGGCAAGACCGCGGCCTTCGCCCTGCCGGTGCTGAAGCAGCTGTCCGCCCGAGAGGAGCGGGCCCGGCCCGGCCTGCCCCGCGCCCTGATCGTGCTGCCCACGCGCGAGCTGGCGCTGCAGGTGGCCGAGGTGCTGGGCACGCTGGGCAGCAAGCTGCCCCTGACCGTGGCCGTGGTGCATGGCGGCGTCTCGCTGAATCCGCAGATCCGCAGTCTGAAGGCCGGTGTCGATATCCTGGTGGCCACGCCCGGCCGCCTGCTGGACCTGATGCAGCAGAAGGTGTGCAGCCTGAAGGCGGTGGAGCTGTTCGTGCTGGACGAGGCCGACCGCATGCTGGACATGGGCTTCCTGCCCGACGTGCGGAAAGTTGTGGCGCAGCTGCCCAAGCCACGGCAGACCCTGTTCTTCTCCGCCACCATGCCCAATGACGTGGCCAAGCTGGCCGCCGGGCTGCTGCACGACCATGTGCGGGTCGAGGTCGCCGCCCCCGCCACCACGGTGGAGCGCATCGGCCAGTCGGTGGTGCTGGTGGAACCGGCGCAGAAGGTGGGCACGCTGGTCGGCCTGCTGTCGGCAGCCGAGGTGGCGCGCGCCATCATCTTCACCCGCACCAAGCGCGGGGCCAACAAGCTGTCGGAACAGCTGCTGGCCTGCGGCATCGAGGCCGCGCCCTATCACGCCAACAAATCCCAGCCCGCGCGTGAACGGGCGCTGGCCGGCTTCAAATCCGGCGCCACCCGCGCCCTGGTCGCCACCGACATCGCCGCCCGCGGCATCGATGTCGACGGGGTGACCCATGTGTTCAACTTCGACCTGCCGGAAGTGCCGGAAGCCTATGTCCACCGCATCGGTCGCACCGGCCGCGCCGGACGCGACGGCATCGCCATTTCCCTGTGCAGTCCGGCCGACCGGCCGCTGCTGACCGCCATCGAGAAGCTGATCCGCCAGCCGGTGCCGCGCGCCAGCGCGCCGGTCGCCGCCGTGGCCCCGGTGCTGGTCCGCGCCCCGGCGGAACGGCCAGCACCCCGGCCGGCCGCCAGGCCGGGCGCCGCCCGCAAAGCCGCCGCCCCGAGAAAGCCGGCCGAGCGGGCCGGCGATGAGCAGCGCCGCGACGCACCTGGCCGCGATTCCGTGGGCCGTGAGGTCCTTGGCCGCGACGGCGAGACCGGGGAGCGCAAGCGCCGCCGTCGGCGGCGCGGCGGCGGACAGGAGGGGGCGTCCGTTTCCGGCGGCGTTTCCAAATCCGTTTCCGCCGCTCCGGCGGCGGCCCGGCCGAGCGGTCCGGGCACGCGCCCGGCCGGCGGCAAGCCCGGGGCCAAAGCGGCCCTGGGCAAGACGATGGCGGGCAAAACGATGGCAGGCCAACCGACGGCGGCCAAGACAGCGGTGGCCAAGACAGCGGTGGCCAAGGCCGGTGGACGCCCGGCCCGTACCGCCGAGAGCGGCAGCGGCGAATGGCTGCCGCAGTTCCTGCGCCGCCCGGCCGGGGCGGACTGATCGCCGGCGGGGGGCAGCCCTGGCGGCTCACCCCCGGCTGCGGCGCAGTTCGCTGTCGAGGGCGGCGGCCAGAGCCTGGACCTGATAGGGCTTCGGCAGCACGGTCAGCCCGTCCGCCGCCGCCACCTCCTCGCTGTAGCCGGTGGTCAGCACCACCGGCAGATCGGGCCGGATCGCACGGGCGGCCCGGGCCAGGGCCACGCCGTCGAGGGCGCCGGGCATTACCACGTCGGTGAAGAGCAGATCCACCGGCTCCCCGGCCTGCAGCAGGATCAGCGCCTCGTCGGCCGTGGTGGTGCGCCGCACGCTGTAGCCAAGATCCTCCAGCACGGCGCAGACGGTGGGCGCGACCACGGGATCATCCTCCACCAGCAGCACGCGCCAGCCGCCGCCCACGACCGCGGCCGGCACCGGCGCCACACCGCGGCGCGGCTGACGCTGCGACCGCGGCAGCAGCAGGGTCACGCGGGTGCCGCGCCCCTCCTCGCTGTCGATCCAGGCCTGACCACCGGACTGGCGGGCGAAGCCATAGACCTGGGACAGCCCCAGCCCCGTGCCCTTGCCCACCGCCTTGGTGGTGAAGAAGGGATCGAAGGCCCGCTCCCGCACGGCCGCCGACATGCCGGTCCCGGTATCGGCCACCTCGACACGGACATAGTCGCCCTCCTGCCCCCGCGGATCACCGGGACCGAGTGGCAGGTTCGACGCGGTGATGACCAGCTGGCCCCCTGCCGGCATGGCGTCACGGGCATTGACCGCCAGATTGAGCACCGCCAGCTCGAACTGGGTGGGGTCGGCTTCCGCCGGCCATAATCCAGGGGCGAAGCGCATGTCGAAACGGATGTCGGCGCGCAGCGCCCGCGACAGCAGGCCGGACATGGACAGGATGCGGTCATGCACGTCCACCGCCTCCGGCCGCAGCGCCTGACGGCGGGCAAAGGCCATAAGCTGCTGGGTCAGCTTGGCGCCGCGGTCGATGGCCTGCTGCCCCGCCGCGAACAGGGTACGGGAGCGGTCGTCATCGGCGGGGATCCGGCGGGACAGCATCTGCAGGCAACCGGACAGAGCCTGCAGCAGATTGTTGAAATCATGCGCCACGCCGCCGGTCAGCTGGCCGATGGCCTCGGCCTTCTGGGCCTGGAGCAGGGCGGCCTGCACCTCGGCGCGGCGGGCCTCGCTGGCGGCCAGGGCCGCCGTCCGCTCCCGGACCAGATCCTCCAGATGCGTCCTGTAGAGTTCCAGCTCGTCCTGGGCCCGGCGCTTCTCGGTCACATCGTGCCCCTGGACGAACACGCCGGTCACACTGCCGTCGGCGGCCACCAGGGGCTGATAGACGAAGTCGAGGTAAAGGGCGGCCGGGTCCGGGTCCCGGTGGCGCTGCAACAGGATACGGATATCCCGGCCGGAATAGGTGGTCCCGGTCCGGTAGACCTTGTCCAGCAGCTCATAGAAGCCCTGCCCCTCCAGCTCCCACAGTACCTCGCGCACGCGGCGCCCGATGATGTCCTGCCGCCCGATCAGCGACAGGTAGGCGGCATTGGCCATCTCGAAGACATGGTCCGGACCGCGGACCACGGCCATGAAGCCCGGCGCCTGGGCGAACAGGCTTTGCAGCCGGTCGCGCTCGGCATCGAGAAGCAGGTTGGTTTCCTGGACGATGCGGGCCCGCTGCCACAAATCGCTTTCCGCCTGCTGGGACGGCTGATCGCGGATCCCGCCACTTTCCGCCGCCGCGCGCAACTGCTGGAGTTCGGTCACATCGACCGTGTGCTGGAGGATCAGCGACACCGATCCGTCGCCGGCAAGCACGGGCGTGTGGGTGGCCGACCAGTAGCGCAGGTCGGGCGGGCCGCCGTCGCGGGAGATGGCGTAGGGGATCAGGGCGATGGTATCGCGCCGCCGCGTCCGCAGCACCCGCTCGAAGGAGGCGCGGAGCTGGGGTTCGTTCTCGCGGTCGGGAAAGGCCTCGAACATGCCGCGGCCGATGATCGCGTCGGCCGGATGCCCCGTCACCCGCAGATAGGCGTCGTTGGCCGCCACGATGGTGAAGGAGCAATCGAGAACGACGTAGGGATTGGGAGAGGCCCGCAGCAGCGCCCGGCAGTCGAGGTCGCTCAGGGCGCGGTCGACGACCAGCGGTTCCGGCCGGGCCGTGTCCGGCCGCGCCGGGGCGGCATCCATGAGACCTGACACATCGTCTCCCCTGTCGGCGGCCCGGCCGGCGGGCTTCCCCGCCCCGGGGCGCAGCAAAGAGCCGCTCGATCGAGCCGGCCCACGCCGCACCTTAGGCACGGCACCAGGGGGCGCCAATATCGCTTTCGGTGACACGGGACCTGGGCGGACATAGGCGGAAAAGCAGGAAAATTGCCCCCCGCCCCGGTCGGAAGCCGGTCACCCGGGCCGCGCGGGCCACCCGCCGGAACCGCAGCGGCCCGCGCGGGTGGCGGCTGTCAGTCCACGGCGGTCACGGCGCGGCGGTTGCGCTGCCATGCCTGCTCATCGGCGCCGGTCACCTCCGGCCGCTCCTTGCCGTAGCTGACAGTGGCGACGCGCTGCGCCGGGATGCCCTGGGCGATGAGGAAGGCGCGCACGGAGCTGGCGCGGCGGTCGCCCAGGGCCAGATTGTATTCGCGGGTGCCACGCTCGTCGGCATGCCCCTCGATGGTCACGTTGACATTGGGATAGCGCCGCATCCATTCGGCCTGACGCTGCAGGATCGACTGCGCTTCCGGCGACAGGTCGGTACGGTCGGTGCCGAAATAGACCCGGTCCCCCACGGACTGGGCCAGATCCTGCTGCGATCCCGGCGCGGCCGAGCCGGCCAGGGACTGGCTGCTGACCGAGGCGGTCCCGGCGGAACCGTAGGTGCCGCCGCTGCCATTGGCGCCGAACCCGTCACCGCCGCCACCGGCGGAGTAGTCGGAATCACCGGCGCTGCGGCAGCCGGCCAGAAGGAGGGAACTGAGAACGGCAACGGTGACGAAGGCCTTGCCCATCGGTGAACACTCTCTCTGAACAGCAGGACTGGGGTGAGGCGAACCTAACGCCCTGGACGAACATGACAAGAGGTCAGGACGCGACGCCGGCATGTGCAGGAGCCGGCGGTGATGCTCCCGCCTGTCGTCGTGCCGCAACTCTGGCGATAAAGAAAGGCAGAATTCGGGTGGGATTGCGGCAGAGCCGCGCACGCCCGCGAGGCGGGAGGTCAGCGGGCCGCCGGCCGGGCGGAGAGCGGATCGTCCGGCGCGTCGCTGTCCGGTCCCATCCACTCCGGCGGCCCCGGCAGGACAGGCGGATGCCGGAACAGGTCCGCCGGCACGGGCCGGACGGATTCCGCCTCGGGCAATGCCGTCGGCGGATGGCGGTGGGCCGAGGCCAGCAGACCGGTGCGCGCGGGCGGGCCGGTGCGGGTGGTGAACCCCGCCAGGGCACCGGCCCCGGGGGCGAACATGCCATCCTCCAGCCCCAGCCCCCCGGCCCAGCCGGAGTCCGGCCGGCCGGGGGCAAGCCCCCCGGGCCGCGGCCAATCGACCGCGCCGACCGGCGGCAGCGCCCCGGGTTCCCGCTCCGTGGCGGTGGCCGACCCGGCCGAGGCGGCCAGGATCAGCGCGAGGGAGAACAGCGGTCGGTGCGGCACTACGGAACGCTCCTGGAATCCGGCCCGGACAGGCTGCACCGAAAGGGAACCCGTGAAAAGAGCCGAAACGATGGCACGGGCGCCGCCAGCGGCGCGTCATCCGCAGAACAAAGCCGCGGCGATGATGGTTTCACGCCGACGGCAAAGTCGCTTTCTTGTCATCGGCCGGGTCCGGGCCGGCAGATCGGCCATCAGGCGGACACCGACGCCCTCACGCCGCCGGAACCACCACGGGCCGGGACTGGCGCAGGGTCCCGCTGTTGCTGCGGAACCAGGCGTAGGTGGAGGCCAGACCCTCCGTCAGCCCGATCCGGGCCGTCCAGCCCAGATCCGCCAGCCGCGACACATCCATGACCTTGCGCGGCGTGCCGTCGGGCTTGCCGGGATCATAGACGATGCGCCCGGACCAGCCGACCACATCCGCCAGGGTCCGGGCCAGATCGGCGATGGCGATGTCCTCCCCGGTGCCGACATTGACCGGCTCCTCACCATCATAGTGGCGCAGCAGGAACAGGAGGGCATCGGCCAGATCGTCCACATGCAGGAATTCACGGCGGGGCCGTCCCGTTCCCCAGACCTCCACCGTCTCCGCCCCGCGTTCCGCCGCCTCGTGGATCTTGCGCATCAGGGCCGGCAGCACATGGCTGGTGGTCAGGTCGAAATTGTCACCCGGCCCGTAGAGATTGGCCGGCATGGCGGAAATGAAGCGGCAGCCATACTGGCGCCGATAGGCCTGGCACAGCTTGATCCCGGCGATCTTGGCCACCGCATACCATTGGTTGGTCGGCTCCAACGGTCCGGTCAGCAGGGATGATTCGCGGATCGGCTGCTCGGCCAGACGCGGATAGATACAGGAGGAGCCGAGGAACAGCAGACGCTCTACCGCCGTCTGCCGGGCCGCCTCGATGATGTTGGCCTCGATCATGAGGTTCTCATAGAGGAAGACGGCGGGCTGGCTGTCATTGGCATGGATGCCGCCGACGCGCGCCGCCGCCAGCACCACCACGTCCGGCCGCTGGTCGCGCATCCAGTCCAGCACGGCCCGCTGGTCGCGCAGATCCAGCCGCTCGCGCCCGACCGTCAGCAGCGTGCAATCCTCCCCGGCCAGCCGACGGCAGACGGCCGCGCCGACCATCCCCCTGTGCCCGGCCACCCAGACCCGCCGTCCGCCGAGATCGAACCCGCCGCTCATGCCCTGCCTCCATGTTGTTCCGTATCGGGGTCCATGCCCGTCCCCGCCCGGGGGCCGGATGCGGCCAGCGGCGCCAGGCGCACGGCCGACAGATCGGTCCTGGCCAGCAGGATGTTGCCGGTGCGGTACTGCTGCCGGGGCACATGGGGATGCAGTCCGCTGGCAGTGACATCGAACGCCGCGTAGCCCCGGGCGATGGCATGGCCGAGAATGGCGGCACTGCTGGGCACACCGGCGATGTCCTTGTCCCCGACCTCGATGGACAGGATGGGCCCGTGGCGTGCCATGGTGCGCTCCAGCCCCTGCAGCACCTGCATCTCGGCGGATTCCGCATCGATCTTGATGAGGCTGGGGATCAGGCCGTTCTCCTCGATATAGCTGTCGAGATCGGTGGCCGGCACCGTCAGCGGCGTCGCCGTCACCGCCTGACCGGACAGGCGCGGCGCCGTGAAGCTGTTATAGGCGGAATGCGCCCAGCCGAAATCGTTGAAGGTCAGCGTCTCCCGCCGGTTCCAGGCCGCCATGCCCACCACCCGGGCCTGGGGATAGGGCGCCAGATTGCGCCGGGTCAGCGCCGCCGTGCGCGGCGTCGGCTCGAAGGCCACCACGCGTCCCTGCGGCCCGACCAGCCGGCTGGCCAGCACCGAGAAATAGCCGATATGCGCGCCGACATCGAGGAAGGTGCCGCCGGGCCGCAGCAGGCAGATCAGCGCCCGGGTCAGGTCCGGCTCGAAATAGCCGAAGCGGCAGATGGTGGTGGAAACGATCTCCGGCAGCACGCCGCGCAAGGTCTGACCGGCGAAGGTATGCAGCGTGACCTCGCGCACCACACCCAGCGACAGGGCCAGCTTCAACTGGGCCACGCCCGCCGGATTGCGGCGGAAGCGCTGGAAGCGCGCCGTCTGTCCCGCCGCCGCCTGTAACTGCTGCACCAGCTGTTCCTGTGAGGCCAGCATGCGACCCTCAATCCCGGGGGTGGACGCCATGGCGGCACCGGGCACCGCCGGACGGGCGGCAGGACGCCATGGTGCGATGCGACAGCGATCATCGGCCAAAGCGGCCGCCGGGCGCAGCAGGCAGAAGACTATCCCCCATCGGCGGGAGCCGGTTCCCCCACCCGGCGGCGGCCAGGCCCGTTTCGCCATTCGTCCGGACGGGGAGATCGGGCCGGCGGCACCCCGACCGGCACGGCCGGGGAGGCCGCGCCCCCTTCGCGCCGCCACACCGGATGCGCCGATCCCCTGGGACGGCCGCCGACCGATCTGGCGCAGCCGGGAGCGGAACCAGACGAAGACAGAGCATGTCAAGTCATTGACAGCCGCCCGCACGGATCAGAACCGAACCGATTTCAACGAATTTCAAATCAAAACGGTCGGAGAAATTTCTGCATTGCTGTCAGAACTGTGACCGTTCGTCGACATGGGGCCGTTGTCTCTGGACGCTTTCGGGGTAGCCCACTAGTGCATGGCAAAGACGAGTTACTTCTTTCGATGCACGCAGTGGAGAAGGACCCCGATCATGAGTGCGCCCCCCCCCGGCACAATCGACGCTGTGATCTATGGCGGCACCCGCTTCTGGAAGGCCGCCAGCGCCAGCACCGGCGCCACCACCGTCAGCTACAGCTTCCTGACCTCGACCCCCAGCTATTATCCCGCGGGCTGGACCGAATGGAAGGGCATGACCCCGTTCACCGCGGCACAACAGGCCGCGACGCAGGACATCCTGTCCATGGTGTCCAGCGTGGCCAATATCCGCTTCGTGCAGACGGCGCAGACCGCCACCAGCGCCGGCGACATCACCTTCGGCAATGCCAAGAACACCAGCGCCACCGGCTGGGCCTATGGGCCGGGCGTGAAGATGGGCGGCGATGTCTGGATCAGCTCGTCCAAGGCGGGCTATGACGCGCCCGTGGTCGGCACGAAATCCTATTTCGCCATCCTGCACGAGCTGGGGCATGCGCTGGGGCTGAAGCACACCGGCGATTATGGCGACGGGGAGGGTCCGTTCCTGCCCAAGGCCCAGGACAATGAGCAATACACCGTCATGTCCTACAACCTGCATCCGGGCATGGGTTCGGTGCGGCCGGCCACGCTGCAGCTGTACGACATCGCCGCCCTGCAATATCTGTACGGCGCCAACATGTCCTATCAGGCGGGGGATACGGTCTACCGCTTCGCCGGGACCAAGGATCTGATCGCCACCTATTGGGATGGCGGCGGCATCGACACCTTCGATGCCAGCGGCGAAACCGCCACCGTCTGCATCGACCTCAACGACGGGGCCTTCAGCTCCATCGGCCTGTGCGGCACCAAGGCGGCCAAGAACAACATCGCCATCGCCTATGGCGCCGAGATCGAGAACGCCACTGGCGGGGCCGGCAACGACACGCTGACCGGCAACGCCCTGGACAATGTGCTGCGCGGCGGGGCCGGCAACGATACCATCACCGGCGGCAAGGGCAACGACACCATCGACGGCGGCAGCGGCACGGACAAGGCGGTCTACAGCGACATCCGCGCCCATTACACCGTCAGCGTCCTGGATGACGGCATCCGCATCACCCACAGCGGCGACGGGAGCGACGTCGTCCGCAATGTGGAGCAGTTCAGCTTCGCCGACGGCACCTTCACCCTGGACCAGCTGCGCCCGGTCCCGCCCGTGGCCTCGCTGCCGCCGGCCCCCACAGCCCCCAGCCCGACCCCGGTTCCCGTACCGGCACCGGATGCGACCGTGCTGACCGGAACCGCCGCGTCGGAGCTGACCACCGGCACCAAGGGCGCCGACATCTTCCTCAGCAGCGCCGGCAACGACCGGCTGAGCACGCCGCTGGATGGCGCCTGCGACCTGTTCGTGTTCAGCAAGGGTTTCCAGGGCGACCGCATCTTCAATTTCGAACTGGGCATCGACAAGCTGGACCTGACCAGCTTCGGCATCGACAGCCTGGGCGACGGACGCCTGTCCCTGGCCCAGGGTGGGTCCGGCGTGCAGCTTGACCTGGGCGGCGGCGACAAGATCGTGCTGAACGGGATCAGCATGACCGATCTGCTGAAGCATGACGTGCTGGTGCCGCACGACCAGGGCTATTTCCTGACGGCCTGACCCCGCCGGGTCATTCCGCGACCCGGCCGGGACCCGGCCGGGCACGGGACCGCAGGCTGCGCTCCAGCCCCCGCAGCGCGCCCAGCCACAGACGGGCGAGGTTGCGGGGCACGAAGCGCCAGGGACAGCAGAGCAGCACGAAGACCGAGAAATAGACCGGATTGGCCGGCGCCTTCTTCGAAAAGAGCTTGGCCAGATAGTCCCGTGCCGACCCGGCCTGGATGCGGTGCAGCCCCGTGGTCCCCAGATCGACTTGGAGCTGGAACGCGTCCGCCAGCTGGAAGGCCAGGCCGCGCCGGTGGGCACGGATGGTGAATTCATAGTCGGACAGGTAATGGGGCAGCAGCCGGGGCCGGAAGCCGCCGGTTCCGCGGAAGTCCCCCAGCCGCAGCACCAGCCCGCGGGTGGAAAAGCAGGTGATCTTCTCCGGCGGCGCCTGGAAGTCGAACTGCAGGCGCCGCCAGTCCACCTGCACTCCGGCCGTCGAGGGCCGCCCGGTGCGCAGGTCGAAGGCCCGGGCCAGCAGCATGGACCGGGGCCGCAATAAAGTGGCCGCCTGTTCCAGGAAGGCCGGGCCGATGCGGGTATCGTCGTTGAGGATCAGCACCAGATCGTCGGCCCGGCTGCTGCCGTCGTGCAGGCGCCGGCAGAGCGTGCGATAGGCCAGATGCAGCGCCCCGCCCCACCAGAGCGTGCCGTCGCCCTGGAGCACGACCGTTCCCGGCAGATGGGTGCGCACCATGTCGGCGGTGCCGTCGGTGCTGCCGTCATCGACCAGGAACAGGGTGAAGTCCCGCCAGCTCTGACGGCAGAGATCCAGGATCAGACCTTCGGTGACGGTGCGCCGGTTGTGGACCGGGACCACCACATGGATGTGCGTGCCCATGGTATTCCCCCCCCGTTTCATGCCCGGCCGGAGCTCAGCGCGCCCCCTCCTCGATCTGCACGTCGAAGCTGGTGCTGTCATGGTTGATGTCCAGCGCCGGTCCCGGCGTCAGCACGAAATCGAGCCGCGTCCCCGCCTGCACCGTCACCGGCAGCCGGAACGCCTGCTGCGATCCCGCCTCCCCCCCCAGCGATACCGCCCAGAGCGGCCTGCCGTCGGCCAGGATCAGGGCGCAGACGCCGTCGCCGCGGCCGGAGGAGGGCTGGACCCGCCCGGTCAGGGTCAGGGTCCCCGGCCGGGCCGCCGTCCAGCGCCGCACCGCCCAGACCTGCGATGTGCCGGAAATGCCGGGATGGGACCCGGCGGCATTGATCTGGAGATAGGGCGTGGCACCGCGCCAGGCGCCCCCCCATTCGTCCTGGCGCCACTGCAACGGGCGCACGGCGTCGGGCAGATAGCCGCCGCCGGAACAGCCCCGCCCCGCCGCCTGCGGTTCGACCACGGAGCCGTAACTCCAGACGCCGGCGCCCGCGGCGGCGAACTCGTCCCGGCTGTCGGCCAGCAGCGGCTGCCGGCCGAGATCCCTGACCGACTGCACCGGACCGTCGAGATAGACGGGTGTGGGCGTCAGGGTCAGCCGGACCACGCCGCCCCGCGCCGGCAGCCGGCTCTGCCGGCCCATGAGATCGGTCAGCACCAGCCCCTGCGCCGCCGCCAACTCCACCTCGGCCGGACCGTCCGGCGACCAGGCGATCTGGAGCGGCGTCCCGCCCCGGTCGAAGCGGTAGATGCGGGTGCGGCGGTCGCTGGACAGCCGCCCCTGCGGCCGGGCCGTCCCCACCATGCGGATGAAGGTGGCATAGGCCACATAGGCGGGAGCCGGGGCGTAGCGCCCCAGCGGGCTGTCGGCGGCCCGCAGCAGCCCCATGCCGGCGAACTTCCCGTCGTCCCGCAGCAGATACCAGTAGAGCCGCTCGACCCCGGTGTTCAGCATCAGCGTGGCGTGACGGACCAGATAGGCCGCGGCCCAGCGCCGCCCCTCCGGCGTATGCTCCTGGCGCCCGAATTCGGTGGCCCAGATCGGCTTGCCGCGGCCGCCATTGTGGCGGCGGATCTGTTCGCGCAGGCGGGCGATGTCCAGCTCCACCCCTTCCGGCACGGGGCGGTAGGGATGGATGACGACGGCATCCATAGAGTCCAGCGCGCCCTGGGCGAACAGCGCCTCGAACCAGGGTTCCGGCAGCAGCACCGCCGCACCGCCGGCCACGGTCAGGCGCGGGCGCGCCTGCTTCAATGCGGCGGTGGTGGTGCGCAGCAGGGCGGCATAGCTCCCCGGCCGGTCCTCGCTGCACGGCCCCTTGCAGAAGCTGCCGTTGAACTCGTTCCAGACCTCGACCGCCGGGATCTCCCGCGCGAAGCGCTCGACCAGGAAGCGGCCATAGGCGGCGAAGGCGGCGCGGCCGGCGTCGGTATGGGGGGTATTGCCGTCATCATGGAGGCGGTTCTCGAAGCTCAGCACCAGCAGGGGCGTGATGCCCTGGGCCGACAGCGCCTGCATATAGGTCTGGACCCGGTCCGGCACGGCATAGCGGCCGGGTTCCCGCTCCACATGGTTCCAATACATCTCGTCCCGGACCTGACCGATGCCGGCGCGGGCGATCAGGGGGACGATGTCGGTGTCCCAGCCCTGGGCGAAATGGGTCATGACCCCGTAGCGGGCCGAGGGCCGGGCCGGCGGCGGCAGCACGGCCAGACTGAGCCGCGCCGGCGTGGCCGTTCCCGGCTCGCGCATCGCCAGCTCGTAATAGCCGGGCGTGGCCAGGGGCAGATCGAGCCGCGGCACCGTCCCGTCCGCGGGACGCTCCAGGGCGCCGCCGGCCACCCGCTCCCCCGTTTCGGTTTCCAGATGCCAGTCCAGGGGACCAGCCTCCGCCGTGACGGTGATCCGCGCCGTCTCCCCCGGTGCATAGACCTGCCCCGGCCGGTCCGCCGCCAGGGCCAGGGCCGGCGCCGGACGGGGCGCCAGCATCAGCGCCAGGGCCAGCAGACCACCCGCCACGATCCGGCCAAGATGGCCTTCCCCCCCATTCTGCCCCGGCCCCGGCTGCCCCGGCCCTGCCCGCCCTGGCCCGGCGGGGTCCTGCACCGCGGGCGGCCGCTTCGACAACGCGGCGAGGTCGCGGGCGACGAGGGCGGCGGCGGCGTCCATATGCTGCCAGCCGCGCGGCCGGACCAGACGGCGTACAGCCAGCAGCGCCGCCATGCGCGTGCAGTCGAGGAAACGCCGCTGCGCCTGGGACCGGGTCAGGAAATAGCCGCGGAAGGTGTTGCCCAGCAGGATGCGCAGCGCCGTTGGCGTGTCCACCGCCTCGCTGCGGGGCGCGCCCGCCGTGTCATCGCTGACCAGTTCGTACAGCAGGCGAAGCGGCAGACCGTCGGGGGCCTGGACCAGAGGCTGCGCCACATCGGTCTTGTCGACGCCGGGCATGAGCGCCTGCAACGCCTCCGGCCCCTGGCCCATGGCCAGCTGCGTGTCGAAACACATCTTGATGCGGCCGCAACTGGGAAAGGCCCGGATCGTGCCGTCGGCGGCGATACGGGTGACGCAGACATCGTCACTGAGCAGCTGGTAGCCGGCCCGCAGCAGCACGGCCGCCATGGTGGACTTGCCCGCCCCGGATTCCCCGACGAAGCCGACACAGGCGCCCTGCCCGTCCGCCGTCCCGCCCCGGCTGACGACGCTGGCATGGAAGGGCAGCAGGCCGCGCTGATGGAAGATGGCGGCGAACCCGGACCCCAGCAGATAGAGGCGGACGGCCCGCGCATCGGCCCCCGGCTTCGGCGCCACCAGGATGCGGCAGCCGCCGGTGATGCGGAAATTGGCCGCCCAGGGGATCGACACATCGACCCCGTCCTCGCCCACGCGGTAGCGGGGCGTCTGTCCCGCACCATCGAGATCGGCCACAGCCCCGACATCGACCTGCACATCGGCCGGCCCGGCCGGCACCGCCGGCAGTTCGGGCAACGGCAGGGCGGAACGGACCGTCAGGCCGGAGAACTGGTAATGATGCACAGATCGGCTCCCCTGCGCTGGGGCATGGCGGCGCCGGCCGTGTCCGCCCGCAGCCGCTCGGCCCATTCGATGAAGCGGCCGACACGGTGGCCGGTGATGACGACGGCCTGGGTGCGGATGTCCCAGCCATTGTAGGACATGCGCCGGGCCGTCTCGTTGACGATCTGGCGCATCTTGCCCAGATCCAGGCAGTCCCGCACGGCGGCATTGCCCTCCAGCCGCGCCAGATCCTGCAGCAGCCAGTCGCGCCGGCGGGCGATGCGGTGGTGGAAATCGGGGGTGAAGGCCCCCTTGCTAACCCGCCAGCGCACGGCGTCGGGCAGAATGTCCGCCATGGCGTCGCGCAGCAGCCGCCGGCCGAAGCCGTCGCGGTGGATGGCGTCCAGCGGCGCCGAGCGGCATAGCTCGAACAGCCTGCGGTCCAGGAACGGGCGGGCGATGCCGACACCGGCGAAGCGGGCCAGGGCCAGGCTTTCCTCCTGCACCGAGGCCGGCGTGCTGGAGGAAAGCCCCTCCTGCAGGCGGGCGCTGAGGCTGAAGCGGCGGGGCCAGGACAGCGGGCGTTGCGTGGCCCGCAACCGCTCCTTGATCCCATGCCGCTGCGCGAAATCCGGCCGGATGGCGGAGATCGCCATATAGCGCCGGGCACCGCCATTGTTGATGCGGCTGCCGGGATGGAACCAGTGGTCGGGGATCAGGGGCGCCAGCGCCCGGGCCAGGATGCGGCGGCGCGGTTGCCGGTAGGCCCTGGCCAGCAGGGCCAGTTCGCGGTGGAACCGGCCCCAGCGCCCCGTCACCGCCAGATCCAGGAAGACGGCGCCATGCTGGAAGGAGGCGGAGGAATCGCCGACATAGCCATCGACCATGATCTGCGCGCCCTGCGCCGCCGCCGTGCGCCAGAGCGCCGCCGTCATGTAGTCGAAGGGATGGCGGCAGGGCTGGGACAGTGCCTCGAACCCGACCTCCAGCCCGTCGAAGGGCGTCTCGTCCTCGGCCGTGACATAGTACAGATCGATATTGGGATTGGCGGCAGCCACGGCCTCGATATAGGGGCGTTCATCCGCCTCCGGCCCCTGGTGCCCCGCCGGCAGCACCGAGGAGACGGCGACAAGGCGGCGGCCATCCTGGCGCAGACGCTGCGCCAGCAGACAGGCCAACGACGAGGAATCCAGCCCGCCGGAGAGCTGGACCGCCAGCCCGGCCCCGGTGCCGGCCAGGCTTTCCGCCCGCTCCCGCAGCAGGTCGCGCAGGGCGTCGGCATAGTCCTCCACCCGCGGCAGATGCAGCCGCGGCGCGTCGGCCAGGGACCAGTAGCGGGAGATGTGCGGCGTCCCTCCCGGCTGCCAGACCAGCCGATGGGCCGGCGGCAGACGCTGGATGCCGGTGAACCAGGTGCGCTCCCCGGCATCGGCGCAATGGACCAGGAACAGGCCGAGTGTCGTCTGGTCCAGCGGCGGCGGCCCGCCGGGCAGCGCCAGCAGGGAACGGACGCTGCCGGCGACGCAGAGGCCGTCCCCGCGCCGCGTGTGATAAAGGGCACGCAGACCCAGATGGTCGCGGGCACAGAACAGGGTCCGGTCCCGGCGGTCCCAGATGGCGAAGGCGAAGGCGCCGGACAGGCGGGTGACGCAGTCGTGGCCCCAGCGCGCATAGGCGGCGGCGATCAACCGGTCATCGCCGATGTCCGGTCCGGCCGGGTCCTGCCCGCCCAGGTCCATCCCCAGGGCCTGGGCCAGGGGCCGCCGCTCGGCCAGGTCGGCATCGGCCACCAGCACGAACCGCCCGTCGCCGGCCAGGACTGGCGGCGCCAGGGCGCTGTCCCCCGGGTGCAGCAGCGCCTGGTTCTTGCCCAGGCAGACCCCGTCCTCCGCCCAGAGCCGCGGGCCGGCGCGGCGCCCGCCGCAGGGCAGCGCCAGCATGGACCAGACGATATCCGATGCGGCGGGCCCATCCCCCGATCCCACGACGCCGGCAATGCTGGTCATGAGCACCCCTCCCGCTCAGGCGACAGGACAGCAACCCGCCGGGGTTCCGACAGGACTGTTTTCAAACCAAAATGAGCCCAGGCCAAAGATGAACCTGCGCAGACGAAATATGCCGGACAGCACGGACCTAGCCGAAAGAGCGGACAGGCAAGAGATTGCGACTTCCATCTATACAGCATCGCTTCATCATGCTGCGCTGCGCCATCGGATACGGTCAACAGGCCATATAATTTTCCGTATGGATTAACGCCACTATGGCCTGGACTTGCCAACCAGCAGCAATGCACTGTCAAAGCCCTGGTTTGCGCCGCATGCAACGGCACAACAGCGCCAACCGACAACGCCAAATGGAACGCCAGAATGGGGCACCAGATGACGACGCTCAGCGCGGACAGCGTGATCAGGCGCGAGGCCGATCTTGTCATGGCCGACATGGCCGGCGGGGAAAAGGCGCTGATGAGCATGGGCACCGGGACTTACTTTGTTCTCAACAGCGTCGGCGCGAACATTTGGTCGCTGCTGGAGACGCCGCGGAGCGTGGGCAGCCTGTGCCGCGCGCTGGCGGCAACCTATGAGGTCGACCCGGAGGTCTGTCAGCAGAAGACCATCGCCTTCCTGGAAGGACTGCGGGCGGAACGGGTGGTGACGTTTGCCGATGCGCCCATTGCCCATGCGCCGGCTGAACAGGTGGCTTGATCTGCCCCCGGCCCGCCGCCGCCTGCTGCTGGAGGCGGCGTGGCAGTTGCTGCGCGCGCGTCAGCGCATCCTGCTGGGGCATCTGCGCCGCCGCCGCCCCGGCCTTGGAACACCGGCGGCAACGGGGCCGCTGCCGCTGACGGCGGAACAGGAGGCAACGGTGCGGCAGGTGCGCTGGGCTGTCAGCGTCGCCGCCCGCCATGTGCCCTGGAATGCCGTGTGCCTGCCCCAGGCCATGGCGGCCAAGACCATGCTGGCACGGCGCGGCATCACCTCGGTGCTGTTCCTCGGCCTGCGCCGGGGGCGGGAGGCCAGGGTCCAGGCCCATGCCTGGCTGTGCAGCGGCCGCCTTTATGTGACCGGCTATGAGCCACCGATGGATTTCACCTGCATTGCACGCTTTCAGTGAAAAACAGAGAATATACAGACGAGCATGATTGGCTAAAAACTACCCTAAAGTTTCGATATAAGCTCGATCCAGAAGCCCACATGTATTGCTGACACTGATAGATTGATTTCGTACACGTTATTCACGAAAAATAAAATCGTTGCTTCAATAACGGAGGACACAATGCAACACACGCAAAAGAGTCTTTGGATTGATCCCAGCTTCGAGAAGATCAACCTGATCGGAACCGAAGGCGCCGACCAGCCCAACAGTGATGGGCAGCCCGGCGCGGACAACGCCTTCCCCAATCCCGATCCCTTGTCCTGATCCCAGGCGTCATGCCGCCCCCGGGGCCCACGCCCGGTCCCCGGGGATTTTTCCGTGCGGGGCAGCCGACCTGCCCCCCTTTCGCCCCCCCTGCGACGGCGGTGATCGATCATGCCCGCGTCCCTGGTAAATCTGGCCGACCGGTTGCGGCCCGACCATCGCCTGCTGCTGTCGCTGTGCAAGGCGGGGGCAACGCCGGACGCCGCCCACATCGCCGCCGGCGCCTATGGCGAAGCGGTGCCCGGCCAGCCCTCCTTCGATCGGGGCCTGTTCGACCGGCTCGTCCTGCGCCAGCGGGTCTATCCGCTGCTGCATCCGCTGTTCGGGACATTGCCCGCACGCGCGCCCGACTGCCCCAGCCGGCGCTATGCCCGCCTGTGCCAGGACAATATCCGTGCCGCGCTGCGGCTGGTCGAGGTGTTGAGCCTGGCGACGGCGGCCCTGCGCAGTGTCGGCATCCGTTCCATCCCCCTGAAGGGGGTGGCGCTGGCGCAGCGCTGGTACGGCAATGTGGCGCTGCGCTATGCCGGCGACCTGGACCTGCTGGTGGCGGCCGACGACCTGACCGCCGCCGACCGCCGCCTGCGCGGTTCTGGCTTCAGCCCGCGCGCGGACACGCCGCGCGTCAGCGGCAGCCGGCGTGACCGGCATACCCACCATTTCGCCTACCGCCATGACGAAACGGGCGTCCTGCTGGAACTGCACCAGCGCCTGCAACCCAACCCGCACCTGATGCCGGTGCCGTTCGCCACCCTCTATGCCCAGGGCAGCGATATCGGCTTCGGCCCGACGCTGCTGCGCACCTTGGCCCCCGCCCATGAATTCGCCTTCCTGGCCGTGCATGGGACCCGCCACGACTGGAGCCGGCTGCAATGGGTCTGCGATCTGGACCGCATGCTGCGCGCCGCCGCCGCGGAAGACGCCCTGCACTGGGTCGAAACGGCGGACAGGCTGGGCGTGGCCCCAGCCGTGCTCCAGGCCATGATGATCGCGCACGGCCTGCTGGACAGCCCGGTGCCGGAGCCTGTGCGCCGGCAGGCCGGCGGCAATCCGCTGGTCCGCTACATGGTCGCCCATGCGCAGCGGCACCTGTTCCGCGAAAGCCGGACCCCGGAGGACCGGCCCGATATCCAGCGCACCTGGTCGCTGCTGTATCTGCTCTGTCTCAGCCCCCGGCCCCGCTATCTGGCCACCGAACTGGCGGCGCGGCTGCGCGAGCGGCGGGAGGCGACGCGGACACGGCCACGCCGGGTCATCACCGTCGTGCGCCCCGGCGCCGGAGCCTCCCATGGCTGAGAGCGGCCCCCTGGCCGCGGGCGGCACCGGCGCCCTGTCGGTGGCCTTCATGCAGGTCTTCGTGCGCCAGTGCGGCTGGCAGGGGGGACTGGCCCTGGCCCTGCTGCTGCTGGCCGGCCTGTCGGAAGGACTGTCGCTGCTGCTGTTCATCCCGGCGCTGGAACTGGCCGGGCTGGGCACGGGCAGCCTGCCCACCGGCGGCCTGCGCCCCCTGCTGGACCGGTTGCCGCTGCCGCAGTCCCTGGCCGGGCTGCTGGCGGTCTGTCTGGCCCTGATCCTGGTGCGCACCGTGCTGATGCGCCTGAAGACCGCGCATCTGACGCGGCTGATGCTGGCCTTCACCGATGCCGTGCGCATGCGGCTGTTCCGGGCCGTCAGCCGGGCCCGCTGGTCCGCCCTGGGCCGTATCCGCCCGGCCGACATCAACCATATGGTCACCACCGACGTCATGCGCATCGAAGGCGTGGCTCTGGCCCTGTTGCAGGGGCTGAACGCCGGCGTGATGATCGCCGTCTATCTGTCGGTGTCGCTGCTGCTGGCGCCCCAGATCACCGCCATCGTTCTGGGCATCGGTGCCGGCATGTTCGCCGTGCTCTACCCCCTGCGGCGGCGGGCCGTGCGCAGCGGCATGGCCGTGGGCGACGGGCGGCGCGCCCTGTTCCGCACCCTGACCGAATTCCTGGGCAGCATCAAGGTGGCGCGCAGCTTCCAGGCGGAGGACCGCTACATCGCCGAGTTCGAGCGCGTGCTGGAGCGCATGCGCGCCGATACCATGGCCGTGGTGTCATTGCAGCAGACCACAGCCATGCTGTTCCAGTGCACCGGCGTGGTGGCGCTCTGCGCCATCCTCTATGCTGGCGCCACCTGGCTGGCCCTGGGCGGGGCCCAGCTGGCCATCCTGATCGTGCTCTATGCCCGGCTGTCGCCGCTGATGACCCAGTTGCAGACGGGGGTGCAGCAGTTCCTGGTGCAGCTGCCCTCCTTCGCCGCCGCCCAATCCATGGCGCGCGCGCTGGAGGCAGCGGCGGAAACGGCGGAACCGCCGGTAGCTGCGGATCTGATGGCGCCCCCGGTGGCGGACCAGATGGCAGCCCCGGCGCGGCTGCGGCCCGATATCCGCTTCGACGCCGTCGGCTTCCATTATCCCGGCGCCCCGCCGGTGCTGCGGGATCTCAGCGTCCACATCCCCGCGCACCAGATCACGGCCATCATCGGCCCGTCCGGCAGCGGCAAGACCACCATCGCCGACCTGCTGATGGGCTTCATCGAGCCTGCCGCCGGCGCCATCCTGATCGACGGGAAGCCCCTGACGCCGCCCCTGTTGCCGGCCTGGCGCCGGCAGGTGGCCTATGTGCCGCAGGAGGCGTTCCTGCTGCATGCCAGCATCCGCGCCAATCTGCATCTGGCGGTGCCCGCCGCCGGCGAGGCTGCCCTGTGGGAGGCGCTGGACCTGGCCGCGGCCGGGGACTTCGTCCGCCAACTGCCGCACGGGCTGGACACGGTGGTGGGTGAGCGCGGCACCCGTCTGTCCGGCGGCGAGCGCCAGCGCATCGCCCTGGCCCGGGCGCTGCTGCGCCGCCCCGGCCTGCTGATCCTGGATGAGGCCACCAGCGCCCTGGACGCGCAGAGCCAGGCGTCGATCGCCCGCTCCATCGGCGGTCTGCGCGGGCGGACCACGGTGGTCACCATCGCCCACCGTCTGTCGATGATGGCCTTCGCCGATCAGGTCGTCGTCATCGAGGCGGGCCGCGTGACCGAAGCCGGCAGCTTCGCCGCCCTGGCCGGCCGCGACGACGGGCATCTGGCCCGCGTCCTGCGGCTGGAACAGGCACCGCCGCAGCGGGCCGGACACCCGGAGGACAGCACCAGCCGCCTGACGGAAAGGGCCTGAGCCATGACGACACTCGCGGACGCCACGACAGCCGGCGGGCCGCCCGCCGCCGCTCCCTTCCTGCCCCACCACATCGTGCCGGACTGGCTGGGCGCCGAGGAGAGCGAGGGGCTGCTGTCCTTCGCCCTTGCGCATGAAGCGGCCTTCCAGCCCGCCCTGGTGGTCCAGGGCATGGCGCGCACGGTGAACAATGCCGTCCGCTCGGCCCTGGTTCTGAAGGAGCTGGGGCCGTGGAAGCCGGTCCTGCGCCAGCGCGTGCGCCGGCTGGTGCCGGAGCTGTCCACGCGGTTCGGGCTGTCGGCCTGCCCGGCGGGACGCATCGAGGTGGAGATGGCGGCCCATGGCGACGGCGCCCATTTCAACCGCCATATCGACACGCTGACGGCGGGATCGCGGCCGATCACCCAGGGCCACCGCCAGCTGAGCCTGATCTATTATTTCCACCGCCGCCCGCGCGGCTTCAGCGGCGGCGCGCTCCGGTACTATCCCCTGGTCCCCGGTGCCGCCGGGCTGGACATCAGCCCGGAGCACGACCGGCTGCTGGCCTTCCCGTCCTGGGCCCCGCATTCGGTCGAACGGGTCAGCTGCCCGTCCGGCCATTTCGCCGACAGCCGCTTCGCCATGAACATCTGGGTCTATGACGGGACCGCACCCTGACGGCGGCGAGTCAGATCGGCAGGTAGGAGCGGTTGATCAGGGCGCGCAGCCGCTGATAGACGGGAAAGGCGGCGGACTTGACCGGCTGGGCCAGCAGCGTCTTGACCAGGCGGCAGCCCGCCTCGGCCCGTGCCAGCAGCGGCGGCCGCCCATGCCGGATGGCGATGCGGCAGACCTCGTCGATGGTGCGGCGGAACTGGCGGTTCGACACGCCGTCATGGGTCATGTGCCCGAGGAGGCCGGGTTCGTACCAGCCGCGCCCGCCGGCCCGGTGCAGACGCAGCAGCCAGTCATAGTCCATGGCGCAGCGCCAGTCCGGATCGAACAGGCCGATGCGGGCGAAACAGTCGCGGCGGGCCAGCAGCGTGGGATGGTTGAGGTTCGGCATGCGGCGGTCGATGCAGCGCGCATACCGCCCATCCCCGCACAGGCGGAAGGTCGGGCGGTCGTCCTGATAGAACAGCAGATCGCCGAAGACGTAGTCGGCGCCCGTCCGCTCCAGCGCGGATACGGCCCTGGCCACCTGGTCCGGCTCCATCCAGTCGTCGGCATTGAGGAACTGGACATAGGCACCCCGGGCCAGCGCCAGCCCCTTGTTGAAGGCGTCGCTGATGCCGGCATCGCGCTCGCTGATCCAGTAGTCGCGCGGCCGCAGCCGCCGGCGCACCAGATCGACCGTGCCGTCGCGGCTGCCACCATCGACCACCACATGCTCCAGATCGGCGAAGGTCTGGGCCTGGACGCTGGCAATGCAGCGCTCCAGCGTGGCCGCCGCATCCAGGCAGACGGTGATGATGCTGACGCGGGGGGCCGGCCCCGGCGGCCGGCGCGCGGCCAGGGATGCGTAGGCCTGGAAGCTGGGGACGCTCATACCGCCTCCGGCGTTGCCATGACGGAGAAGGGCACGGGGACGGGACTGTGGCGCCGGGCCAGCATATCCCGATAGACCCCCGTCAACTCACGCACATGCCGTTCCTCGTCGAGTGGGTTCCGCCAATAGCGCCAATGGGCGGCAGCCCCCAGACGGGCCGCCTGATGCGGGCCGGCCAGGGCACGCATGGCCGTGACCAGGGCCGGCACATCCGCCGGCGGGATGACGATCCCGGTTTCTCCGGACTCGACCAGCCCGGTGGCGGCCGACCCGGCGGTGACAATGACCGGCAGCCCGTTGGCCAGCGCCTCGATACAGACGAGGCCCGCGGTTTCCTGCCAGGTCGAGGCGAAGACCAGGGCGCGGGAACGCCGCATCATGGCGAGAACAGACTCCGGCGGCATCCAGGAGATGATCTCGGCGGCGGGATTGAGCCGGCGGATCTGCGGATCGCAGGGTCCCTCGCCGACGAAGGTGACGGGGACGCCGGCCAGGCGCGCCGCCTCCGCCACCTGCAGGCAGCCCTTTTCCGGCGTCAGCCGTCCGACGAACAGGAAGCGGGTATTGTCGTCCACCGGCGCCGGTCCATGATCGACCACCTGGACCGGATTGGGCACCACATGCTGCACCGCCGCCGGCGGCAGGAAGCGGCCGATCACCGCCTGGGCCGCGGCACTGACATGGATGAAGTCGGGCAGATGGCCGCTGCGGGCCAGGGCCTGCTGCAAGGCCAGATGGCGGGCCAGACGGACAGCCTTGTGCAGGCTGGAGCGGCTGTCGCAGCGGCTGAAGATGCAGCCCGGCGACATGGGTCTGGCCTGACAGGGACGGGCCTTGGGAAAGCTGTAATAGTTCCCGTTGGGGCAGGCGATGAAATAATCGTGCAGGGTGACGGCATGGGCGAACCCCCGCCGGCTGGCCTCGGCGATGACGCTGGGCGTCATCGCCTTGGTCCATTGCTGGAAATGGACGATCGTCCGCGCCGGATCGCAGCCGGCCAGCAGACGGCCGAACTGCCGCTGCGTGTTCCCGTCCCAGATGGCGGCCGCCACCGCGGTCACCGGATTGCGCCGGTCCCAGACATGCTCCGCCTGCAGCCGGTGGACGCGCACCGGCGCCTGGTCCAGGGCCGGATCGAGCGGCCCCAGGGCGGTGACGTAATCGACCTCCACACCGCTGCGGGCCAGGGCCGCAGCTGCCGTGATCGCCACCCGCGCCGCGCCGCCGGTGACGTGGGCGAAATCGCTGACCATGATGATGCGCATCGCGCTGTCCGTCCTTGCCGCGTCCATGGCGTCAGCCCTCGGCCGCCGGCTGCAGGGCACGCTGCGGCAGCAGGGGAAGGCGGCGGGCCAGCCGCCGCAGTTTGAACAGTGCCCGCCGGTGCAATGGGCGGAAATAGCGGCGGCGGAGATCGTCGAGATCGCTCTGCCGGTCCGGGAGCATCAGCGGGAAATGCCGCAAGGGAAAGGCGACCGGCCCCGCCTGATCGTTGACGCCGGGAATGACGTCCTTGGTCAGGGTCGCATCCTCCCCGAAGCCGATGTTGCGGATCAGGTGCCGCGTCGGCTTCACCACCAGCCCGTTGTTGACCCAGCAGGCCAGCTGGAAGCGGTAGGCCCAGGAATTGAGACGGTCGGCCTGGAGCAGATCGAAGGTGGAGGTCCAGAAACGGGCGGCGGCACGGTCGTTGAACAGGTCCAGCAGCCGGTCTTCCCGGCGCATCTGCGGCCAGAGCCGCATGTCCATGTCGAACTGGCGCCAGGCCCGCCGCCAGGTGGCCCAGCCCCAGCTGGCGAACAGGGTGGAGTAGTAATAGCTGTAGGGCTGGTTGCGGCGGCCGGCGGGCATGGAACTGCGGCCGCAGACGGCGAAGACGCGGGCATCGTCGCGGAAGCGGTCCAGCAGCTCGGCACAGAACGGGAAGAAGGTCGGGTCCGGCAGGCAGTCATCCTCCAGCACCAGCGCCTCCTCCACCCGCTCGAACACCCAGTCCAGCCCGGAGGCGATGCGATGGCGCGTGCCCATGTTGGCGGCGGCGAAGTTCGTCTCCACCCGGCAGGGCCAGTCCACCCGGTCGATGACGGCCCGCGCCGCGTGGCAGCGCTCCGCATCAGTGGGATGGCCGGGGCGCGGCCCGTCGGCGATGACCAGCAGATGCCGGGGCCGGACCTGGGCGATGGCGTCCAGGATGCGGCGCGTCACCGCCGGCCGGTTGAACAGGATCAGCACGACGGGCCGGTCGAAGCCGGTGTCGTCATGCGTGCCCGTGCGGGTCCGGGGGGCCATGGCGGTCTCCAGGTCTGGGGCGGCGTCCGTGGGGGAAAGGACGCGGGTCATGGGCCGGCCCGCCGCAAGGGCCGGTCGGGATGGCGGCCGGCCAGGGCGACACCGGCGAAGGACAGCAGCATCGGCCGGGCCAGCAGCAGCAGGGCCAACCCATAGGCCAGGGCGCCGACCAGGACGGCACCGGCCAGCCGCAGCGGCGCGGGTTCGGCCGCAGTCAGATGGCGCCAGCCCAGCACGGCCACCAGCATCACCAGAGACGCCAGGGCGATGGGCCAGACCCCGGACAGCAGCGGGCGCAGCCGCACCTTCAGCTGCCGGCGCAGCACATGCAGGTTCAGCGGCAGCAGCAGCAGCCCGCGCAGCACCATGGCCGCCGCCACCGCCGTGGTGCCGTGGGGCAGCGACAGCAGCAGCACAGGCGCCAGGGCCGCCAGATTGACGAGGTTGAGCCAGAGGCGCCAGCGCGTCTCCCCGGTTCCCGCCATCAACGCGCCCAGCCCGTAGGTCAGAGCCCATTGCAGCCCCATCAGCGCCATGATCTGGACCACGGGAACGGCCGCGGCCCAGCGCGCCCCGAACAGCACCGGCACCAGATCCGGCGCCACGGCGGCGAGGCCGAGATAGGCGGGGAAGGCCAGCAGGGCCGACAGCTGCACCAGCGAGGCCAGGGCCCGCTCCAGCCGCTCCCGCTGGTCCTGCACGCGGGAGAACAGCGGCAGCGCCACCTGGTTGATGGGCATCAGCAGCAGGACGCTGAGCATCTCCAGCAGGCGCCAGCCCATGGTGAACAGCCCCACCGCCGCCGGCCCCAGGGTGGCACCGATGACCAGACGCGGGATCTGCTGCTCGGCATACTGCACCCCGCGGGTGCTGACGGTGTGGGTGCAGTAGGCGGCGATGTCGGCGAGATGGCGGCGGCTGGCGGCCAGACCCGGCCGCCAGGGCGACGCCGTCCACAGCACCAGGACCTGCACGGTCCACTGCGCCAGGAACATCCAGGCCAGGCTCCAGACCCCGTATCCCTGCAAGGCCAGCCCCACGCCGACCGCCCCGCCGACCAGCGCAGCCAGGATGCCGCGCAGGGCCAGCGCCCCGAACAGCAGCTCGCGCTTCAGCTGCGCCACCTGCACCCCGGCCAGGGCATAGAGCAGCGGCAGCGCCGACAGCAGGTGCATCAGCGGCGTCACCGCGGGTTCGCCATAGAAGCGGGCCAGGGGGGCGGCCAGCAGCCACATGGCCAGGGCGATGGCACCGCCGGTTCCGATCAGCAGCCAGAAGACGGTGTCCACATGGCCGGGCTCCAGATCGCGCCGCTGCACCAGCACGGTGCCGATGCCGTCCACCAGGCTGATCTGGGCCAGCGCCGCCACGACCATGGCCATGGCGACCAGGCCATAGGCCTCCGGCCCCAGGATGCGGGCCAGCAGGCCGAAGACGACGAAGTTCATGCCCTCGCGCAGCCAGGTCCCAACAGCGGACCAGGCCAGGGCGGAGGGCAGACGGCTGCGGAGGTTCAAGACGACCCCTTTCCCTGCGGCGATACGGACGGCGGCCCTCATGGCTCGGGCACCGCGGCCATCGCGCGGTCGCCGGCGGCATAGCCGGGCGCGGGCACCGGCTGGTCGCGGACCGCCGTGATCTGTGCCTTGCGCAGCGGGCGCCCGTAGTAGAGCGCCTCGGTTTCGGCGCACATGCGATCGATGGTGAACCGGTCGGACAAGGCCCGCGCCGCCACGCCCATGCGGGACCGCAACGCCGGGTCGCGGGCCAGACGCAGGATGGCCTCGGCCAGGGCGGCACTGTCCTCACGCGGGATGATCAGGCCGGAAACCCCATGCTGGATGGCCTCGGCGGCGCCGCCCACGGGGGTACAGATCACCGGCAGGCCGCAATGCAGCGCTTCCATCAGGCTGTAGGACAGACCCTCATAGCGGCTGGGCATGACCAGCAGATCGAAACCGGGCAGATAGGCCCGGGCCGGCTGTTCCCCCAGCCAGGTGCAGCATCCCTCCAGCCCGGCGGCCGTGGCCTGACGGCGCAGCCCGTCCTGGAGGCTGCCGCTCCCGATCATGACCAGATGCACGTCGGCGCGCTGCTGCTGCACCAGCGGCATGGCCGCCAGCAGCACATCGATGCCCTTCTGGTATTCCAGCCGGCCGACGAAGCCGACCAGCAGCGTGCGGGACGGCAGCCCCAGCCGCTGGCGCAGATCTTCCCTTGGCTCGAAACCGCGATCCTGGATGCCGTTGTGGATGACGGCCAGCCGGCGGGCGGAGATGCCGAGACGGTGGGCGTGGGTGCGTTCCAGGCCGGAGGTGCAGACCACGCGGCTGCTGGCCAGACTGAGGCCCAGCTCGGCCATGCGGTAGACCAGGGCCGCGGCCGGCGACAGGCCGGGCGACATGGTGATGAAGGCATGAGGCGTGTAGATGCTGCCGGCCGTGCTGAGCAGGCCCAGCAGCCGGGAATAGAGCCCGGCCTTCGAGCTGTGCCCGTGCAGGATGTCGAAGGGGCCATACCGGCGCAGATGCGCCGACAGCTTCAGCAGCACCAGCCCGTCGCGCCAGGTGGGCGAACGCTCCATCGGCAGGCTGACGCTGTGCAGGCCCGGCTCCTCCTCCAGTTCGGCAAGAAGGGCGGGATCGGCCCGGTTCGGAGCATAGATCAGATGCACATGATGGCCGCGGCGGACCATGCCGCGGGACAGGTCGACCACATGCCGGCCGACACCGGCACTCATGGCCTCCGCAATGTAGCAGATGCGCATGCCCCCTCCTTCCGTCACGGCGGCGTCCGCCCCTCTGCCCCGACCCAGGGTCAATAGGCGCCGCGGGGGGCGACCAGGACCTTGGCTGTGCGCACGGCGATGATGACGTCGGTCCAGACCGACCAATGGGCGCGGTAGAGATTGTCCAGCTCGACCCGGCGGTCGTAATCGGTGTCGTTGCGGCTGCTGATCTGCCACAGCCCGGTCAGGCCGGGACGACAGGCCATGTACTGCTCGAACCAGTCGGCATAGCGGACAACCTCCGCCGCCACGATGGGCCGTGGACCGACCAGGCTCATGTCGCCTCGCAGCACGTTGAACAGCTGCGGCAGCTCATCGAGGCTGCTGCGGCGCAGGAAGCGGCCGACCGGGGTGATCCGCGGGTCGCTTTTCAGCTTCTGGATGCGTTGCCATTCCTCACGCGCGGCGGGATCGGCCGCCAGCAGCGCCTGCAGCCGGGCTTCGGCATCCACCACCATGGTGCGGAACTTCAGGCAGGTGAAGGACCGGCCACCGGCACCGATGCGCGTCTGCCGGAACAGGATCGGTCCGCCGTCACGGCCGACCAGCGCCGCCACCACCAGCATGACCGGCGCGAACAGCAGCAGCAGCAGCACCGCACCGATCAGGTCGAAGACCCGCTTCGTCCGCTGGCGATGCAGGGGACGGTCATCCGCTGACGCCTCATCCTCCGCCCCGGACAGGCGAACCGGTGAAAATCCGTCGAGGTCAACCGCGACAGCACTGATCGGCTCGGTCATGGCATCACCCCCCAATGGCCCCAAACGGGCAGTGGATACGGTTTCCCGCCCGCGCTGATGCCGATGCCGTACCGGAGAGGCCAGAGCAGCCGCCAAGGTACAGGCGCAACAGCATTCCTGCGATTGCGGAGACAAACATAAGATCATTGTGCAAATGATGAATTCACGCGATATGAATTCATCCATAAGCACAAATATTTTTATAGCTACACATAGTCTTATGGCGGGCGCTTCCCTGTATTTTTTGCTTTATTTTTCGTGTTTTTCTTTTGTTGCATTGCACCACAGGTCGCTCCATATCGAATACGGCATGTTTACGGCAAAATCAACAATGCGACTGCGCCATATCTCGCCGCGATGGACGTACCCCGCGGCAGCCAACACCTACCCACCCGCCAAGGTGGCATGCCGGGATTTCGTGAAATAAAGGCTGATCCAGGTCTGGAAACCGACCGGCTGAAGTCGTCCGATCCGTCAGAGCACGACGGCAGCAGGCAAATTCCATCGCTCTAACCACAATTTGAGGACCATTCAGGCAAAGAGAAACAACCCTTTGCATGTCCCCCTTTGGCGCTGCCGGCGCCAGAACCCGACGGAATGCAGGACCGATCCCGCTTTCGGCCAATCAGCCGAAAAGGAGTTAGATTTTACATTTTGGATTATCCGTTTTCGTCTTTGTGTTGCGACGCAATGAATGTTTTCATGGCGGCAATGAAAAACATATGCAGCCAAATATAGCGGATATTTTAAAGTATATCCGCATTTTGATTGGAAAAATCCGCAAGTTTGATTTCCAGGCACACGCAAGAAATCTTCAGACCACATCAAAGCCACGCCATGGGTATTTCCGCGGATGGGTGAGCATCGGAACCTGGCAGTCGAGAAAGGACGGAGCATGGGGAAGATGGGGGTTCATGTCGCCGCCGTGAACCGGCTTCAGGACGGCGCCGGCGACGATGTCACCCTGGGACAGATCGGCCGCATCCTCTGGCGGCGGCGGATCATCCTGGCCCTGACCTTCGTCCTGCTGATCGGGCTGGGCCAGATGGCCATCAACGGCATCATCCCCCGCTATACCGCGACGACGGCCCTGCTGCTGGAAGTGAAAACCAACAGTGTCGTGGCGTTCGAGGCCTATGAGACCGGCCTCAGCAAGGACAGTGCCCTGATCCGCAGCCAGATGGACATCCTGCGGTCGCGGGCGCTGGCACGGCGCGTGGTGACGGAACTGGCCCTGACGCAGGACCCCGAATTCAACGTGCTGCTGCGCCCGTTCGATCCGGGCTTCCTGACGCGCAGCGGGCTGGTCCAGCTGCTGCCGGACCCGCTGCGGGCGCGCTGGGAGGAGATCCCGCCCGATCCGTCGCGCTATGCGCCGGCCCTGGTGGAATCCCGCGTCATCAGCGCCGTGCTGTCCCGGCTCAGCGCCATGAACGACGGCAAATCCTACACGGTGCTGCTGTCCTTCACCTCGGAGGATGCGGAAAAGGCTGCCCGCATCGCCAACGCCTTCGCCGAGATGTACCTGACCAGCCAGTTCGAGAACAAATACCAGGCGGTGGAACGGGCCTCCGCCTGGTTCGACCGCAAGAGCGAGGAACTGCGCCAGCGCATGGTCGTGGCCGACCGCGCCGTGCAGGAGTACCGGGAGCAGAACCAGATCGTCAATCTGGGCCAGAACTCCCTGACCAACGAGCAGCTGGCCCGGCTCAGCGGCATGCTGATCGCCGCCCGCACCAAGCGGGCCCAGCTGGAGGCGGCCCTGCGCGAGGCCCGGCAGGATGGCGGGGCCACCCTGGCCGGGGCCGACGCGGCCGGCGCCGATCCGGCCCTGGATACCGGTGCCGATGTGCGCGGGTCGCCGCTGCTGCAGTCGCTGCGCCAGCAGGAACGGCAGGTCGCCACCGAACTGGCGGAACTGGGCACGACACACCGGCCCGAACATCCCGTGGTGGTCAACGCCCTGGCCCGCCAGGCCCAGCTGCGCCAGAGCATCGAGCGCGAACAGCGCGCCGTGGTGCTGCGGCTGAGCAAGGAGGTGGAGATCGCCCGGGCCGAGGAGCGCGACCTCAACGCCAAGGTCAACGAGGCCGCCGAAGCCGATACGGCGGGCAGCCGCGCCAGCATCGTGCTGCGCCAGCTGATGAACGAGGCCGATGCGGCCCGGTCGCTCTACAAGACCTTCCTGGAAGGGGCGGGGCGCATCTCGGTGCAGCTGGACGCACCGGGATCGGACGCCACCATCCTGTCGCGGGCCGAGCGCCCCCTGGGACCATCCTATCCCCAGCGCACCGTGCTGCAGGGCCTGACCATCCTGGGCGCCCTGGCCGCCGCCCTGGCCCTGGTGGCGGTGCTGGAGATGATGGATACCGGGTTCCGCGCGCCCGAGCAGGTGGAGCAGATGCTGGGGCTGCCGGTGCTGAGCATGGTGCCCTTCGTCCGCGGCCGCGAACATGCCTCGCTGACGGCGCTGCGCGACCCGGCCGGGCAGTTCGCCGACGCCATCAGTTCGGTCCGCACGGCGGCGCTGCTGAATCCGGGCGGGCGCAAGCCCCAGATCATCGCCGTGACTTCCTCGCTGCCGGGGGAGGGCAAGACCTCGCTGGCCCTGAGCCTGGGACGGCTGACCGCGGCAGCCGGCAAGCGCGTGATCCTGGTGGAGTGCGATCTGCGCCGTCCGGGCCTGCGCCGCTATCTCGGCGTCGGCAAGCAGGCCGGCGTCGCCGAGGTGGTGCGCGGCGACCATCCGCTGGAGACCGCCATCCAGGAGGATGGCGTCTCGGGCATGCATTACCTGACCGCCGGCAGCCGTGTGCAGCACGCGGTCGAACTGATCAGCACACCGCAGATGCAGGCCCTGGTCCAGGATCTGGCCAGCCGCTACGACATGGTGCTGCTGGACACGCCGCCCATCGGCGTCGTGCTCGACCCGGTGGTGGTGGCGGGCATGGCCGACTGCACCGTGCTGGCGGTGCGCTGGGGCAAGACCCCGCGCCATCTGGTCCAGGCCGCGGTCGGCCGGCTGGCCGGAGCCCGGACCCGGATCGCCGGCGTGGTGATGACCCAGGTCAACACGCGCCGGGTCGGACGCTATTCCCGGGTCCATCAGCCCGAGAAATATGCCGCCGTCTATTTCTCCCCCCGCGTCCGCAGGTCCTGACCCCGCGCCAAGGTGACCCGCGCCAAGGTGAAAGGTGCCGCCCGTGAAGGCCTATTACTGGAAATCCAAGCTGCCGAACTTCGGCGACGACCTGAACGAATGGCTGTGGGATGCGCTGGACCCCGCCTTCCCGCTGGTCGCCACCGATGTGGTGTTCCTGGGGGTCGGCACCATCCTGCGCGCCGGGCTGCCGCAGGGCCGGACACGCATCGTCTTTTCCAGCGGCGCCGGCTACGACACGCTGCCCGAGGATGTGCGCTCGCCCGCCTGGCATATCCATGCGCTGCGGGGACCGCTGACCGTGCGGGCCCTGGGGCTGGACGATGATGCGGCCGCCAGAGCCGGCGGCGGCATCATCACCGGCGATGGCGCGCTGCTGTTGCAGACCCTGCCGGAGTTCCGTCTGCCCCGCGGCGACCGCACCGTCTTCGTCCCGCACTGGGCCAGCGGATCCCGCCTTTATGAGCGCGCCTGCGCCCAGGCCGGCATCGACCATGTCAGCCCGACCGACGCGTGCAAGGCCGTCATCCGCCGCATCGTCACCGCCCGGCTGGTCCTGGCGGAGTCCATGCACGCCGCCATCATCGCCGACGCCTTCCGCGTGCCCTGGGTGCCAGTCTTCACCTCGGGCGAGATCAACACCTTCAAATGGCTGGACTGGGCGCTGTCGGTGGATGCCCCCTTCCGGCCCCTGCACATCGTCAATCCGGCGCTGGACTCCCGGGTCCGGGAAATCCTGCTGGGCCTTCAGGGCAAGCGCTACGCCACGGCTGGCGGGCGGGACGCCGCGACCGCCGATGCCGAGATGGTGCTGCGGCGGACCATGGACCGCTATGCCCGGCCGCCGTCGCGCCTGCGCGGACGCCTGCAGCATCTGGCGCGGCGTATCGGCGACGATGTGGTGATGCCGCGGCTGCAGGCGCTGGCCGATTCCCCGGCCATGGCCGATGCCCGGCGCCGCGCCGTCGATCATGTGGCCGCCGCCCTGGCACAGGCGGCGCGCATGCCGGGCTTCCTCAGCCCGGACACCAGCCTGCGCCGGACCACGGAGCGGCTGCAGCAGGGATTTGCCGAGATGATGCGCCAGATGAAGGCGCAGGCCGCATGAGGATCGCCCGCATGACCGCCGACAGCAGCAACAGGGGCCGCCGGGGCACCGGCGACGCCGGCACCGGGGGGGAAGAGATGGCCGGCAGCCCCGCCCCCCAGCGGCCCGTCCACGAGCGGCGCGTGCCCGAGCGGCCTGGGCCAGAACGGCGTGTCCCAGAACAGTGTGTCCCAGAACAGTGTGTCGATGTGGTGCTGCTGTCGCTGAACCGGGTGGAGGACACGCTGGCCGCCATCGACAGCGTGCTGCGGCAGCAGCGGGTGGCGGTCCGCATCTGTATCCTGGACCAGGGCAGCCGTGACCCGCGGCTGGCCGAACTGAACCGGCGCGCCGCGCAGGACGGGCGCATCCGCATCAAGTACCTGTCCGCGAATGTGGGGGCGGCGGCCGGGCGCAACATGGCGGCGGCGCTGGGCGATGCCCCCTATCTCGTCTGCATCGACAACGACGCGGAACTGCGCGACCCCGATGCCCTGGCCCGCATCTGCGACCATTTCGAGCGCAATCCCGGTGTCGGCGCCCTGTCCTTCCGCATCCTCAACAAGGCCAGCGGCCGTGACGACCTGACCACCTGGGACCATCCCCGCGCCCTGCTGGCCCAGGCGGACACGAGCTTCGCCGCGGCCCGCTTCTCGGCCTGCGGCTATGCCATGCGCCGCGCCCTGCACGAGCAGGTCGGCGGCTATGACGCGGATTTCTTCTTCGGCGTGGAGGAGATCGACCTCGCCTACCGCATGCTGGCCACCGGGGCGACCATCCTTTATGTCCCCGACGTGGTGGTGCTGCACAAATCCTCGCCGGAGATGCGCGTGACCTGGAAGGGCCGGCGCTATTACTACATCGTCCGCAACAGCCTGTATTTCCAGTTCAAATTCGGCACGCCCCTGCCCCGGCTGGCCCTGTCGGCCCTGGCCTGGATGGTGAAGGGCGGCTTCAACGGGCTTGGCATCGCCCCGGTCCGGGCCGTGCTGGATGCGCTGCGCATGAGCCTGCGCCATGGCTTCCGCCGCCGCGGCCGCGGCCCCTACCACCTGTCCCCGCCGGTCCGGGCCTATATCGAGGCCTGCGAGATGCGGGCCAAGGAGGATTTCGTCACCAAGGTGCGCAAGCAGTTCGTGAAGCTGGGCGGCCACTCCGTCAGCACCAGCAATTGAGGCGGTCCTGGCGGCAGTCATGGCAGCGGTCACGGGGACGGCCACACGGGTGCCGCGCCGGGTCCGGACGGGGAGGGGAATGGCGATGACGGTTCTCTACGCCTATGAGAGCGATGCGGCCGACCCCATGGTGCAGTCGGGACGCCCGCTGTCGATCCTGCGCCAGCTGGAGCGCCGCACGGACGGCGTCATCCCGGCCTTTCCGCTGAAGGACGGGCTGAAATACCTTTACAGTGCGCACTATGCCGCCAACCGGCTGCGCGGCCGCACCTACCGGCCGGACCGGGAGCCGGCGCTGCTGCGGGCCTGGGCCCGGCAGATCGAACACAGGGCGCACGGGGCGGACTGGATCTTCTCGCCGGGATCGCGGGCCATCACCGCCGTGCGCGCCTCCGTGCCGATGATCTTCTGCGCCGATGCCACCTTCCAGAACATGCTGGACTGCTACGACGAGTTCTCCCGCTGTTCCCGTGGCTATCTGAAACAGGGCTACCGGCAGGAGAAGGCGGCCCTGGACGCCTGCGCCGCCGCCCTCTATCCGTCGGACTGGGCCGCCCGCAGCGCCATCGAGGATTACGGCACCGACCCGGCCAAGGTGCATGTGGTGCCCTTCGGCGCCAACATCACGCCGCCCGACCCGGACCAGGTCGAAGCCCGCATCGCCGGCCGCTCGCCACAGCGCCTGCGGCTGCTGTTCATCGGCCGTGACTGGGTGCGCAAGGGCGGCGGCATCGTTCTGGCCGCCGGCGAGATCCTGCGCCGGCGCGGCCTGGATCTGCAGCTGGATCTGGTGGGGATCGCGGCACCGCCGGTGCCCCTGCCCCCCTTCGCCGTGAACCACGGGCTGCTGAACAAGCGGGTTCCGGCGCAGGCGGCCATGCTGGAGCGGTTGCTGGCCGAGGCGCATTTCCTGTTCGTGCCGTCGCGGGCCGAGGCCTATGGCATGGTCTTCTGCGAGGCGGCGGCCCATGGCGTGCCCAGCGTCGCCACCCGGGCCGGCGGCATCCCCGCCATCGTCCGCCACGGGGAGACGGGGATCTGCCTGGACCCGGCCTGCGGGCCGGACGATTACGCCGACGCCATCGAACGCAGCTTCACCGCCTGGCCGGATTATCTGGCCCTGGCCCGGCGCAGCGCCGATGCCTATCGGACCCGGCTGAACTGGGACAGCTTCACGCTGCGGCTGCTGGAGATCGCCGCCGCCGCCATCGGACAGGCGCCGCCGCTGCACCGCGTGGAGCCGCTTCAGGCCGGTCGTCAGGTGGCCTGAGGGGGCACCGGCGGGGCCCTCTTCCCCGCCGGTCCCTGCCGGCCGGCACGCCCGGGACCGGGCATCAGACCCGGTTGTAGCTGTCCTCCAGCCGGACGATGTCATCCTCGCCCAGATAGGAGCCGGTCTGGACCTCGATGAGGTTCAGCGGCAGCCGTCCGGGATTCTCCAGCCGGTGGACGGTGCCCAGCGGCAGATAGACGGACTCGTTCTCGCGCACCAGGATCTGTTCGCCGTCGCGGGTGACCAGGGCGGTGCCGTTGACGACGATCCAATGTTCCGCCCGGTGATAGTGCTTCTGCAGCGACAGCTTGCAGCCCGGCTTGACCGTGAGGCGCTTGACCTGGAAGCGCTCGCCCAGATGGACCGACTGGTAGAAGCCCCAGGGCCGGTAGACGCGACGGTGCTCCATGGCCTCGCCGCGGCCCAGCGCCCGCAGCCGTTCGGTGACCTGCTTGACCTCCTGCACCCGCCCCTTGTCCGCCACCAGCACGGCGTCCTCGGTCACCACGACCACGATGTTGTCCAGCCCGACCACGGCCGTCAGCACGTCGTCGCTGCGGATATAGCTGTCCCGTGTATCGACAAGCTGGACATCGCCCAGCGCCACATTGCCGTCGGCATCCTGCGCTCCGATGTCCCACAGGGCCGACCAGGCGCCCACATCGGTCCAGCCCATGGCCGCCGGCACCATGGCGGTGCGGTCGGTCTTCTCCAGCACGGCGTAATCGAGGCTGACCTGCGGGGCGGTGGCGAAGGTGACGGGATCGAGACGGGTGAAATCCAGGTCGCGGCAGGCCGCCTCCAGCGCCGCCTGTGCCGCCGCCAGCACGGCCGGGGCGTGCCGGCGCAGCTCCTCCAGCAGCACCGCCGCCGGGGCCACGACCATGCCGCTGTTCCAGAAATGGCGGCCGCTGCCGACATAGTCCTCGGCCACGGCGCGCGACGGCTTTTCCGTGAAGCGGCGGACCTGGCAGGCGCCCCCGGCGTCCGGGATCGGCTCCCCCTGCTCCAGATAGCCATAGCCGCATTCCGCCCGGGCGGGCGTGATGCCGAGCATGGTCAGGTAGCCCAGCGACGCCGCCCGTGCCGCCCGGCGCATGGCGTCGTGGAAGGCGGCGCGGTCGAGCACCACATGGTCGGCCGGCAGCACGGCCAGCACGGCGCCGGGATCGGTCTGACCGGCGGCCAGGGCCGCCACGGCCACGGCGGCAGCCGTATTGCGGGCGCAGGGTTCAAGAATGATGGAACGGGGCCGGATGCCGACGGCCTGCACCTGCTCGGCGATGGTGAAGCGGTGTTCGCTGTGGCACAGCACCAGCGGCGCCTCGAACAGGGCCGGATCGGCCACGCGCAGGGCCGTATCCTGGATCAGCGTGTTCTCCCCCACCAGGCGCAGCAGCTGCTTGGGATAGCGTTCCCGCGACAGCGGCCAGAGCCGGGAGCCGGAGCCGCCGGACAGGATCACCGGCACCAGACGGGGGCAGGCGCCGGCATCCAGGAGAGCCGTCGCCGTTTCAGTCTGCAGAAGGGACATGCGCACCTCTCCTCTGTTCCCGGCGGGAAAGACGCCCGCCATCAGTCTACAGGACCGGAGCACGGCACCCGCCGGACCAGGAGCCCATACCCCCGAAGGCCGCCGGCTCCCTCCGGCCGCATCCCGGCCCGCCCCGGCTCGACGGCCTCCACCACCCCAGGACGGACGACACCGGACCGGGCGGCCAGCGCCCCGCACAGCAGTCCGCAATCCAGCCAGACCATGACCATGCTGAGATTGGGGTTGGAGAAGGCATGGATCAGCAGCAGCCCCAGCAGATGCCATTTCAGCGGACGCAGGCTGAGCCCGTCCGGCGCCGGGCCATGACCGCGGCGCGGCCGCAGCAGATCGAGCATGAACAGCAGATAGGCGGCGGTCCCGACCACGCCCACATTGCACAGCAGCGTCAGCGGCAGGCTGCTGGGCTTGTGGCTGCCCAGGCCGAGGCCGATGCCATAGGTCTCCATGGCGATGGAGATCGCCATGAGATTGACGGCCGCGCGCTCCTCGTAGGAGGAGCTTTCCTGCTTCTGCACCACCACCTTCTCGATCAGGTCGCCGACGAACTCCTGATGCGCGGCCAGATAGGCGGCGCCCGCCGCCACCCCGCCCAGCATGATGACGACCCCGAGCACGCTGGCGATGGACACCCGCGGCAGCCGGATGCGGCCCCGCAGCAGGGACAGGGCCATGTCGCCTCCGGCCACGGCGGCGAAGGCGGCCATGGCGAAGAAGCCGGTGGTGGCCTTGGCCAGGAACAGGCAGACCAGGCAGAGCAGGATCAGGGACGCGGACAGCATGGTCGGCCGCTCACGGAAGCGGAACCAGGCGAACAGCAGGAAGCCGCAATAGAAATAGGACAGGGCCGACGGCTCGGAAAAGGGTCCGTTGACCCGCAATTCGCCCAGCATGCGCTGGCCATGGGCGGCGCGGTAGGAGGTGTTGGACTGGAAGAAGCTGTCGGGCCAGGGCAGCCCGGTCTGGCTGCTGGCGTAATGCCATAGACACAGGCCCGAGGCGATCAGCAGGGCCAGCGCCATGGCCTGTCCCGTCAGGGCGGGGATCTCCTCCCGCGGCAGCCGCGCCAGCTGGTGCGCCACGGCATAGACGATCAGCAGATTGATCAGCAGGTAGGAGAGCTGGGTGATGTTCTCCCGCTGGAAGCTGAACGGGGCTGCCCGGTCCAGGTTGAATCCGGCGGAACCGCCGATGACCTCCACCTCGCCCTGGAAGAAATAGAGCGCCAGCCACAGGGTGGCGACCGCCGACACCAGCAGCACGAACAGCGGAACCATGGACAGCAGCACCCGGCGATTGAGGGACTGGCCGCCCAGGGTCAGCTCGACCAGGGTGCGGCCCACCATCAGCAGGCCCAGAAAATAGCCGGGCTGAAGCCCGAAGGAGCCGATCTGCACCACGGCGGCGGCATGCAGCAGGCAGAAGGTCGGCATCAGCAGCAGCGACCAGCGCCACGGCGCCAGCATCAGCAGCAGGCCCAGGGGGATCAGCAGCAGGCCGGTGCTGGACATGACCGCCCTCCCCGTCAGATCCGGGCGGTGAGCGCCAGGCGCATCACCGTCTGGGTGAAGTCGCGCGCATCGGTACTGCCGTCCTGACGGCGGTGCTGGACGCCCAGCGTCAGCCCGAAATTCCGGTTCAGGCGGTAGCGCAGGTCCGCCTCCAGATCGGTGCGGTGGTCGGTGCCGCGCTCACCGCCGTAGGCGTTGATGCGGTAGACCCCGCCCAGGCTGGCGTCCAGATTGTCGGCCAGGGCGTGCTCCAGCCGCAGGCCGATGTCGGAACTGACCAGCCGGCCGCCATCGATGCGGGTGCTGGGCGCCTGACGGCGCGAGACGCGCAGGGTGACGGCCGTCAGCTGCGTCGGATTCCATGTCACCCGCGCGTTGGTGGCGATCCCGCTGCGGGTTTCGATGGTTTCGTCATTGAAGGTCTGGCGGAAGCCGCCGATGCCCACATCGCCCTGGAAGATGGTGGACAGGTCGAAGCGCGCGCCGACCAGGGCGCTGGTCGTGCGCGAATTGAAGGCGCTGCCGATATCGAAATCGATCCAGGACAGGCTCGGCTCCACATAGGCGGACAGGCTGGGTGACAGCGCATAGGCCAGCCGCAGACCCATGCGGTAGTCCTGGCGGTCGCGCCGGGTCGTCAGCGCCGCATAGTTCAGGCGATGCGTGGCGGCGCTGAGCTGAAAGGCGATGCGGTTGACCTGCCGCTGCCAGCTGCCGGTGACCGACCAATCATCGAACCGTACCCGTTCGTCGGGGTCCAAACCGGGGTCGACATCGCTGTCGATGGCGACATCCGCCTGACGGCGCAGCGTGGCATCCAGGCTGATGCGGTCATCCGCCGTCACCGCCAGCGCCCCGCCGAGCTGGGCCTGAACGGTGGTGGCGTCGGAGGCGGTGTCGCGCGTGTAGGTGCGGTGCCGGACGCGGATGTCGCCGGACAGGTCGTGCAGGGTCCAGAGCGTGCGGAAGGACAGACCGGCCGCGGCCTCAAGCACCAGATCGGACTGCTCACCCGTCGCGCTGGCCCGCACATTGTCGCTGTGGCGGGTCTGCATCTCCACCGACGGGAACAGCAGCACCATGCCGGCCTGTATCCCCAGCGCCTCGTAGGGGCCGGGGTCCGGCAGCGTCTGCCCCCGGGCGCCGGCAACCATGCCGCCGGCCGTCATCCCGAGTGGCAGCAGGCAGCCGGCGGCGATCCGCCGGCACCGTCCCCAGCCCGACGCGCCCGGACGGTCGGGAGCCAGGCGGAAGGGCGGCGGCCGGGAGGACTGCCAACGCGGCGGCATGGCCTAGAAGACCCGGTCGAAGACATAGACCACGTCCCCGGGCAGGACCCGGGTGCTGCGCCCCGCAAGCCCCTCCATCGGTTTGTCGTCCAGGGTGCGGACGATGGACATCTCGTCCGTGCGCGCCCGGACGGTGAAGCCCCCGGCCACGGCCACGGCCGTCAGCACGGTCATGCCGGGTTGGTAGGGATACTGTCCCGGCCGCGCCACCTGCCCCAGCACGAAGAACGGCCGGAAAGTCTTGATCTCCAGGCTGGCGCTGGGGTCGGTCAGCAACCGCCGCAGCCGTCCGTCCAACTCTGTCTTCAGGCCGGTCAGGGTCAGGCCGCGGGCCGGCACGGCGCCGAGGCGGGGAATGGCCAGCTCACCGCGGTCGGACACCACGTAATCGCCGTTGATCTGGGGATCTTCCAGCACGATCAGGCGGATGGCATCGCCGCTGTCCAGCCGGTAGTCGCCGGGCGGTGCCTCCGGCAGCGGGTCGAGTCCGCCGCTGCGGCAGCCGGCCAGGGACAGGGACAGGGCAAGCAGAAGCACGGGCAACAAACGCATGGCGGCATCGCTCCGGTCTGGTCGTGCGGTCAGGACAGCGCCACGGCCAGACGGCGGCTGGGGGCCGACCGCTGTACCACCGGCTGCGGCTCCAGCCCATGTTCCGCCGCCACCACCTGCAGGTCGGACGCCACCATGTCCTGCACCAGTTCCGTAAAGCTGGTGCGGTGCTGCCAGCCCAGCACAGTGCGTGCCCTGGAGGGATCGCCCAGCAGCAGTTCCACTTCCGTCGGGCGGAAATAGGCCGGGTCGATCCTGACCAGCGCCTGCCCGGAGCGGGCATCCAGCCCCTGCTCCTCGACGCCGTAGCCCTGCCAGACGATGGTCCGGCCGACCTCGGCGAAGGCGTGCTCGACGAAGTCGCGGACGGTGTGCGTCTCGCCGGTGGCGAGCACATAGTCGCCGGGCTGATCCTGCTGCAGCATGCGCCACATGCCCTCGACATAGTCGCGGGCATGGCCCCAGTCGCGCCTGGCGTCGAGATTGCCGAGATAGAGGCAGTCCTGCAGGCCCAGGGCGATGGCGGCGACGGCGCGGGTGATCTTGCGGGTGACGAAGGTCTCGCCGCGGATCGGGCTTTCATGGTTGAACAGGATGCCGTTGGAGGCATGCATGCCATAGGCCTCGCGGTAGTTCACCGTGATCCAGTAGGCATAGAGCTTGGCCGCGGCATAGGGGCTGCGGGGATAGAAGGGCGTGGTCTCGCGCTGCGGCGTCTCCTGCACCAGCCCGTACAGCTCCGAGGTGCTGGCCTGGTAGAAGCGGGTGCGCCGCTCCAGCCCCAGGATGCGGATCGCCTCCAGCAGCCGCAGCGTCCCCAGACCGTCGGCATTGGCCGTGTATTCCGGCGTCTCGAAACTCACCTGCACATGGCTCTGTGCCGCCAGATTGTAGATCTCGTCCGGCTGCACCTGCTGCACCAGGCGGATCAGGTTCGTCGCATCGGTCAGGTCGCCGTAATGCAGACGGAGATTGATGTCCTGCTCATGCGGGTCCTGGTAGAGATGCTCGATCCGCATGGTATTGAAGGATGACGAACGTCGTTTGACGCCGTGGACCTGATAGCCGCGCTGCAACAGGAACTCGGCAAGATAGGCACCGTCCTGTCCTGTAATGCCGGTGATGAGTGCTACCTTCGCCACGGTCAGGTCCTCCTCTGCGGATATCGGCCGTTTGGGGCCCACGTCGCCTGGAGCGGATGGTCCTTCAAGGCGGCGCCGATATACTGGCCAGAGACGCGCTCTTCCTCCAATCATGCATGGGAATTAGCCCCGGACGGGCCGGATCACCGGCCACACTCGCCCCGGAGCGCGGAATTGGTACAGCCGCCGGCCGCGTTGGCCACACGGCTACCCTCTCTTGTGCAGATGCGAAATGGCACCGGGACCGGCAACAACCGGACGGACGTGACACGTTCATCCGGGCATCAGGCCGGCTGCCAGGCCACGCCGCGATCCAGGCAGGCGATCTGCGCCGCCAGATCGGCATTGCCCCGCGGGATCGGCTCGCCGAAGAAATGGTCGGAAACCGGGGCGCTGATGCCGTAATGGATTTCCAGCATCAGGCGACGGCGGCTGCCGGCCCGGGTGCCGGTATGGAAGACGAAGGGATCTTCGGCAAACCCCGTTCCCGCCGCCCCATGAACGGTGATGATATCGTCCGGGCGATAGACCCGGGCGATCTGCTGCGGCGACTTCCCCGCCGTCAGCGACAATTGATGGGCCAGGGATTTGCGCCGATGGCTGCCACGGATATAGCGATGCGGCCCCGCCTCCCCGTCCACATCGGTGAGGTAGAAGAAGAATTTCAGCGAGCGCCAGTCATCGATGTCGGCATGGAAATAGCTCTGCGAGGCCAGATGCATCAGGCGCAGATGGGCATCGGCCGAAGGGAAACTCCACCAGAGCCGTGCCCGGATCAGCCGTGGCCGGGCATGGAGATAGGCCGCCGCCAATCCCCGCAGGGCGGGATCGGCACAGAGTGCGCCGATGGCGCCACAGCGGCTGATCTGTTCGAAATAATGACCGATGATGATGGGGCGGCCACTGCGCCGTTCCCAATCCGGCTGCGCCGCCGGCAGAAAGGCCAGGCCGCGGTCGAAATTGCCATAACACGGCGTCTGCTCGGCGAAATCGCGGATTTCCCGCACCAGGGCGGGCGGAAGGTCCAGCCCGCCGCAGAAGCCGTGGGCATCCAGGACGGCACAGGCCGCCGTCACATCCAGATCCCGGAACAGAGGCGATGGGCCGGCCTTTGGCCGTGGCGCGCGCGTAGCGGCATAGCGCCACAAACCGTAGCGGACGGCGGTGATGCGGGCCCCCATCAGCAGCAGCGGCAAAGTCGGGCGCCGCCGCAGCAGGTGGGCGAACCGGGGAATGCGATCAAGAATGCGGTGAACCTGCACTGCAACCCCCACGCGCCATGCGTTCTGCCGCTTTGCAACAGGACGAGGCTATCACGCCCATCCGCGACCGCAGATGGAGCAAAGGCATCTGCCCACTGCCGTCCGACAACCATCCGTTTTCCATGGCCGGGCGGATGAAAAGACCCGGGTCCGCATCCGCGGCGGTACACCCCCGCCGCAATGCCGTGTGTCCAGCGGCCATGCCCGGTCCTGGATTTCACTTCCTTCGCAGCAGAGGCTCAAAAGCCGCATTGGCCGGATGCGGTAGCCCCCGCTATCCTGCCTGCATACAAAGAAATGCAGTCGTGCGCGTCTGCCGGAGGAGGCCGGGGGCGTGAACCCCGGCGTAAGCCGGCCGTGCCAGGCTTGTGCCTGACACCGGCCGCGTTCTGGCAGCAGTCTGGCAACAGGAAGACAGCATCATGGCCCATACCCGATCCGAGGAAGACCGTCTGCTGCTGGACAGCATGGTGATGTCCTTCTGCGAAACCTTCAGCTTCGCCGGCCTGTGGAAACCCATGGCCCGCAGCGGCTCCCTGCGCCATGGGCCGGGGCGCGAGGACTTCGAGACGCTTGGCGCCCGTCTGCTGGCGCAATTGCTGGTCAGTGTCGGCATGCTGGCCGCCGTGACACTGGCCGCCGGCCTGTCGCTGCTGGTGCTGTTGGCTGTGGAGGCCGGGGCGACCACGGCCGCCATGGCCGGCACCATCGCCGGGGCGATGATCCTGCTGCGCTGCATCGCCCACCAGCAGGCGCAGGCGGTGGAGGATGACAGCCTGTCCTGACCGCCGATAAGGAGCAGGCTGGAACGGGTGGGCCGGCCCCGGGTTACAGGCCGGGCATCGCCATGCGAGGGCGGCCTGTGCAAGAGTGTCCGACTGTGGGCATGATCGGAAAGGATGGGCGGCTGCGCCCGGGTCAGGTCCGCGCATGCCCGATCAGGCTCCCTACGGGATTGCGTGATGCTGTTCCTGCCCATCGCCGATGACAATCCGACGCTGCGCCGCCCCATTGTCACCATCGGGCTGATCGTCGCCTGCATCCTGGTGCATCTGTGGCAGCGTTCCCTGGGAGAGGCTGGCGGACAGACGGCAATCTATGTGCTGGGGGTCATTCCCGCCGTGCTGTTCGGGCAGGCCAGCCTGCCGCCGGACTGGCCGGCGGTACCGGCCCTGGCCACCATCTTCACCTCGATGTTCCTGCATGGCGGCTGGCTGCACCTGGCCGGCAACATGCTGTTCCTGTGGATCTTCGGGAACAATGTGGAGGACAGCATGGGCCGGGGCCGCTTCCTGCTGTTCTATCTGCTGTGCGGTGTGGCCGCCGCCCTGGCCCAGGCGATCTCCGCCCCCGGCTCCAGCGTGCCCATGGTCGGGGCCAGCGGCGCCATCGGCGGCGTGCTGGGGGCGTACATGCTGCTGCACCCGCTGGCCAATGTGCGGGTCTTCGCCTGGATCATCATCATCGTCCGCATCGTCAATGTGCCGGCGGTGCTGGTGCTGGGCCTCTGGTTTGCGGGGCAGGTGCTGAGCGGCGTCTCCACCCCCACCAGCGGCGGTGGCGTCGCCTTCTGGGCCCATGTGGGCGGATTCCTGGCCGGAGCCCTGCTGATCCCCTTTTTCCGCCACCGCGGCGTGCGCCTGCTGCAGCCTGCGCACAGCCGCGCCTTCACCACCGTGCCCCGGCCGGTGCTGCGCCGGGGCAGCGTCCCCATGGCCGGCAATGCCCGCCGCCCCTGGGGCGACCGGCTCTAGCCGTGCTCATCCCGCCAAGTCCTTGCGCATGCGCACGAAATCGATGCTGCCGCCCTGCGGGAACGGGTGGGTGTGGCGCTCCACCGGGCTGTAGCCCAGAGCGTCATAGAGCGGCACGCCCGGCAGGGTGGCCATCAGTTCCAGCGCCAGGAAGCCGTTGAGGCGGGCCTCCGCCTCGCTGACGGCCATGATGGCGCGGCCAATGCCCCGGCGCGCCACGTCGGGATGCACGAACAGGGCCCGGATATAGGCCGGGTCCCGTCCGGGCGTAAGGTCCCCGCCACTGCGGCAGGGACCACCGGCATCGCTGCCGAACAGGACGCGGCGGCGGCTCCAGCCACCGCAGGCGACCGGACGCCCGTCCTGCTCGGCAACGAGGTAGGTCTGGTCGCGGATCAGATCCCGATCCACGCCGAAGGCGCCGGTCAGGGCCAACTCCACCTGCTCCGGCGCATAGAAGCCGGCGCTGAGACCGCGGGCCGAAGCGGCGATGAGATTGTCCAGCACCGGGACATCGTCCAGCAAGGCCTTGCGCAGCCGGATCTGTGGCATGCTCCCCGCTCCCCCTGACGGTCCGGGCCGCATCAGTGCGGCGCAGCCGGGCGGGCGATCTTCACGTCCGCCACCGTCACCTTATCCGTATAGCTGTTGCTGAAGTGGCTGCGGACATAGTTGACCACCGCCGCCACCTGTTCATCGGACAGATAGGGGCCGAAGGACGGCATGGCCTTCTGTCCCTGCAACACCACCGTGATGGGATAGCCCGCCGTCTCGAGATTATGATTGGCGGCCAGGGCCGGATAGGTGCCCGCCCCCTTGGCGCCCTTGGCGTCGGGCATATGGCAGCCCTGGCAGATGGATGTGTAGATGGCTTCACCATCGTCGGGCGTGGGCTTGGCCAGGGCCGTGGCCGGCTTGGCCGACTGCACGTCGGTGTTCTGGGCCTGTGCGCCGGTCAGGGGGAGCAGGCCGGCCAACAGCAGGGAAGCCACGGTCAGCATGGCACCCGGCAGGGCAATGCGCGTCTTCATCGTCTTCTCCTTTGCGGGCGGGAGGCAGCGGATGGCCATCACAGCGCCATGACCCGCTGGTGCAGCCGTGTCACGGCATCCATCGCCGACAGGATCGCCCCCTCCTGCCAGGCCGGCAGGTAGGAGACATGCTCGCCGGCCAGCAGCAGGCGCCCGTCGATGGCGCAGAGATCCTTGTAATGCGCCGCCCGCGTCTCCTCGGTCCAATGGCCGAAGCAGCCCAGGGTCCAGGGCACGCGGTGCCAGCCCACGGCCACGCCGGTATCGAATTCCGCCGTATATTGCGGGTGGATCCTGGCGCCGTAGCCGACCACCTCGCGCACCCGCTCCTCCGGCGACATGGCCGTCAGCTTATAGGCATAGGGGCCCCAGCAATAGGCGCCCAGCAGCACGCCCTTGCCCGTGCTGCCATAGTTGGTGGCGGGATAGCCGATGACCGAGATCGGCAGGTCGGTGTAGCTGATGCCGCCATAGATGGATTCGTCCTGTTCCCAGAAGCGGCGTTTGAATTGCAGCCCCACCTTCACCGACGCCTCATAGGGGATGGCGTTGATGGCGGCGTTCATGGCCGGGCTGACATCCTTGTCGATCTGGCTCAGCACCGATGCCGGAATGGTGCAGAGGCACCAGTCGGCACTGGCCGTCTGCGGCGTGCCGCCCGTGCGGGCATCCACATAGCTGACGGTGACGCCGCTGCCGGTCTGGCGGATGGCGGTGACCTTGGCGTTGTAGCGGATGACATCCTTGACCTCGCGGGCCATGGCCTGCGGGATCATGTCCATGCCGCCCACCGGCTGGAACAGCGTGGTCTGGAACTCGTAGCCGTGGCCGATGCCGATGGCGCGCCAGAGGCCGGACCGCAGCAGTTCCGACAAGGCAACGGGCTTGGACGGCACCGGCGCACCGTCCAGACCGCCGCCGGGGTCCTTCTCGAAGCCGCGGCGGGTGCTGCTGATCTCCCCCGGCTTGAAGCTGAGGTCCTGTTCCAGAGCGCCCCAGTCGCGCAGCGCCTCCAGCAGGATTTCCTGGTCCTGCTTGCTGACGGCCTGATCCAGCGCCCCCTGGTTGGTGGCCTTGGCCAGCAGCTCGGCCACCTGGCCGTGGAAGTCCGCCTCCACCGTGCGGTAGCGCTGGGGCGTGCCGCCGAAGGCCTTGGTCGAATGGACGAAGGCGTTGTAGTTGACCTGGACGAAGGGCTCCAGCGCCACACCCAGGCGCTTGCAGTAATCCAGCACGGCATAATGATGGTAGGGGATGCGCCACGGGCCGGGATTGATGTAGTTGCCCGCGTCGAATCCAACCGTCTGGGTGAAGCCGCCCAGTTCGGTGTAGCTGTCGCCGCCACGCAGCGTCCAGGACCGGCCACCGGCCTTTTCCCGGTACTCCAGGATCTGGACCTTGTACCCGGCCTTGCGCAGCTCGATGGCGGCGGACAGGCCGGCGACGCCGGCGCCCAGGATCAGCACGGAGGCGCCCTTGGGCGTCCCTTCCAGCTTGGGCGGGCCGGAATAGGTGGACTCCGCCGCGAAGCCCAGGCTTGTGGCCGCCTGATACATCACCGACGTCCCGGCCGTCATGCCGATCAGCGACAGCAGCCGGCGGCGGCTCATGGGATTGGATTGCTCGACCATGCTCTTGAACCTTCGTGTCCTGCGGGTCCCGCGGGGACCCGTCGGCAGGGCGGCACGGACCGCCCCGCCAGGGTGCGTCCTGTCGCGGACGATCAGAAGCTCACGCCGAGCTTTACGTAGTACATGCCGCCGTTATAGCCGAACGGGGACGTGTCCGGATAAACCTGTCCAACTGAATACGTGCCATCTGTCGCCTTATTTACCTTATCAGGGTAAGTATCGAACAGATTCTGGGCACCGAGCGTCAGCGTGTACATTTCAGCGAACGTGTATGACGCCTCCAGATCGAAGATGATTTCCGATCCGAATGTCTTGGCGTAGTTGGCTGTATCGGTCCACTTGCCGTAATAGCTGCCACGTCCCAGGACGGACACCGGCCCCAGCGTGTAGGTGGCCGTCAGGTTGCCGCGCCAGCGCGGCAGCTGCTTTTCCAGATCGGCCTTGCGGTCATCGCCGATCACGCTTTCGTCACGCTTGATGACCTTGGTGCGGTTGTAGTTGCCGGCCAGGGTCAGGTCCAAGGTGCCGTCCGCCACGTCGAAATCGGTGCGCAGCACCAGATCCACGCCCTGGGTGCGGGTGTCGAAGGCGTTGGTGAAGTAGTTGACGGCGCCCAGCGTTTCGGCTCCCGGCACCCCCAGCGCCGCCAGGGCCGTGCGGTCGGCCGCGGTCGGCGTGAAGTCGCCGGACAGGGCGATGCGGTCCTCCACCTTGATGTTGTAATAGTCCAGCGTGGCGGTGATGCCAGCGGGCAGTGTGGCGACCAGACCGCCGGCCACGTTGAAGCTCTCCTCCGCCTTCAAGGCCTTGGCCCCGAAATAGCGGGCGACGACGCTGGCGGCCGGGTAGGTGCCGCGCGCCACCGGGCTGGAACTGCCGGCCGGGAAATAGGTCTGGATCGACGAGGTCTGGGACTGGCCCGGCGTCGGCGTGCGGAAGCCCGTATTGACGCTGGAGCGGATGGCCAGATTGTCGGTCAGCTCATAGCGGCCGCTGACCTTCCAGTTGAAGGTGTCGCCGAAGGTCTCGAAATCCTCGTAGCGGGCGGCGACGCCCAGGGTGAAGCCCTCGAACACATCCGTTTCCGTATCGACATAGACCGCGTAATTGTCGCGGGTGAACTCGCCGGAATCCTCGGGCCGGAAACCGGGATAGCCGTTGGAGCCAATGGGCATGGCCGAAGGCAGTCCCGTCACCACATCGGTGAAGGTGGCATACGGCCCCACCGTGTAGGAGGCGGTATCGCCAGGGCTGATCTCGTACAGTTCCTGCCGCCATTCGGTGCCGAAGGCGAAGTTCAGCGGGCTGGCCAGCCCGACCTCGATGGGATAGGCGAAGTCGGCATTGAGTCCCGTCTCCTCCTGTACCAGCCGCCCCACATGGAAGGAGCGGGGCGAATCCGGCCCCAGCGACGGGTTGACCGTGTTCTTCAGCTCGTAGTCGATCTGGCTGCGGCCGAAGGAGGCGCTGAGGTTATAGGTCAGCCCCATGGCCAGTTCATGCTTGAAGCCGCCGGTCAGGGACGCGTCCTTGACATCGCCATAGAAACGGGGCGTGAAGCCGTCGGGGAACCATTCGGTGAAGCGGAAGCCGTCGGGATCGCCCGCCACCGGCAGAGTCGGGCCGTTGACGGCGTGATCCGCCGAAGGCGGCCGGTAATAGAAGCTGCCGTTCGACTTGGACGCGCCATAATTGCCGAACAGGTAGATCGACTTGCTGTCATCCAGGTCGATGCCCGAATTGACGAACAGGCGCCCGGCCTCGGCATCGGGATCACCCCAATTCATGGCCAGCTTGGTCAGCGAGGCCGGCGCCCGCGGGTCCTGCACACCGCGGTTGGTGGGGTCGGACTTGCTGTACTCGCCCGACACGTTGAAGAAGCCGTTGGGTCCCAATGGCAGACCGACATTGGCGGCGGCCTGGATGCTGTCGCCGTCGCCCTCGTAGGTGGAGCCGTACTGGACCGTGGCGCTGCCCCCGTCGGCCGCGTCCTTCAGCTGGAAATTCATCACCCCGGCGATGGCGTCGGAGCCGTACTGAGCCGAGGCACCATCGCGCAGCACCTCCACCTGCTTGATGGCGATGGCCGGGATCTGCGCCAGATCCGGGGCCTGGGCGCCCGCGGCCAGGGCACCGCCGCCGAGCTGGACCAGGGCCGAGCGGTGCCGGCGCTTGCCGTTCACCAGCACCAGGGTCTGATCGGGCGGCAGGCCGCGGAGCGTCGGCGGCCGGACGAAGGTGGAACCGTCGGAAATGGCGTTGCGGCCCACATTGAAGGACGGCACCAGCGTGCGCAGAATATCGTTGGTATCGGTGAAACCCTGCTTCTCCAGATCGGCAGCGCCGAACACATCGATCGGTGACAGGGATTCCGTGGCTGTACGGTTGGCGACACGGGTACCGGTGACGATGACCTCGTCCAGGGCGGCCTGGGCCAGTGCAGCCGAGGGGATCAGACCCACCAGACAGGTGCTACACAAAAGACCAAAACCGAAGGTATTTACACGCCGATTTTTCTTATGAAGCTTCCCCGTTGATTGCATCATGATTTCCCCTGTTCAGTATTTTTTGCATTTTTCTCCGCCCGTCTGGTTGACGTTTTCCCCTGGGTGATCCGTGCGCCTGTCGCGCATCGATTTTATTCCAAGGGCCGGGGATGCCCCCCGGCCGAACCCGGTCCCATTACTTCGCCTTGGCGGCGACGACCTCGATTTCCACCAGCATGCCGGGGCTGGCCAGGGCGGCCACCTGCACGGTGGAGCGCGCCGGCTTGTTGGGCTGGTCGGCTGTGCCGAAGAATTTGCGGTAGCTGTTCATCATCCCGCCGAAATCCATCTGGCCGCCCTTGTCCGGGTCGCCGACCAGATAGACATGCATCAGCACGACATCGCCCATGGTCAGGCCCTGGGCCTTCAGCGTGGCCTGGATCTTGGTCAGCACATCCAGGGTCTGCGCTTCGGTGTTGCCGAAGGACTGCACGCTGCCCTTGGGCGCGGCGGGATCGGTCACGGACGGCACCGTGCCGCTGAGGAAGACCAGATCCGACCCGCCCGGCACCAGGACCGCCTGGGCGATCGGGAAATTAGGCACATCCACCCGCTTGATCTCCGCCGCCTGGGCCAGACCGGCCACGGCCGCCAGCATCAGGCCCAGGACGGGACGCATTGCTTTCACCATCACTCTCCCCGCTCTCTTTCGCTTGTGGAGGATTCTGCTGAGGGGCGGCCCCAAGACCGGGTTAGCCCACCCGCGGCGGCATCTGAAGCCGCAGGCCCCTGCACTCTGGGGCCAGGGTCACCAGGGGCCGACCGCCGCTGGTCACCACCGGATGGGTCGGACCGGACCGGGACAGCGGCGACCCGCCTGCTCCAGGCCGTCCACCGCCTGTCCGGGCCGATCGGACAGCGCCTCCCGGCACCTCCACCACCCGGACGATGCGTTTCACGACAACGGTGACACCGTGCTTGGCCATGCCGCCCCCTTCTCCTGTCCGGGCTGCGGCAGCCGCCGGCGCCCGCCCATCCCTCGACCGGGGTATAGGCAAGTTCCGTGCCATCGACGATGTCGCACGGATGCTGGCGTTCGCTGTCGCACAGTTCAGCCACCGCCCCTTTGCATTGCACAATTATGCGGCGACGCACACAAACCGCCCAAATCGCGGGCGATCAGGGAATAACTGCAACAGCCATACGTAAGCAGGCTCAGTTTATTGCTGACGGCCGACCGGCCCGGGCAGATCCGACGGCCGCTCGGCCAACTGGGACGGCGGACCGGGATCGATCCGCCACCAGATGGGCTGGCCCGGCATTTCCTGGGCGACGAAACGGTAGCCCAGTGCCAACGCATCCGACACCGTCAGCAGCCGGGACACGCGGTCATCAAGGAAAACATCGCCCTGACTTGTATGCAGCCCCAGCAGCAGGTGGTGGCCGTCACGGCCGGGCAGTTCGACCACCGTCGCCCGCAGGGCCCCGCGGGGAAAGCCACGCCGGACCAGCCGGTGGATGGCGGTCATCACCACATCATCACAGTCACCGGCCAGCCCCTGCCCGCCGGTCCCGACAATGGACCAGACATCCTGGCGGTCCGGCCGCCGGACCAGGGCCTGCACCACCTGGCGGTGGATGAGGCGGGCCATGCCCAGTTCGGCCTGATTGCCCTCGATCCGCTCGGGTCCCGTCAGTTCGTCCCGGCCGCCCAGATCGGGGGCGCAGCCCGGATCGCGGTCGCCATAGGCACCGCAATAGGCCCGGTACTGCGCCAGCGGCTGCACCGGCTCCGTCCGCACAAGGCCACCGGCCGTGCCATTGGTGGCAAGCGCAGGCAGCGGCAGCAGGGCGAGAAGGCAGGCGCCCAGCCCCAGCCGCCGGAAAATTTCATGTCCAAAAGCGCCGCCGCCGCGAACAACGAACGGAAAATTCAGAGCAAAAAACCGCAAGACAAATACTTTCGTCAAATAATATTCCGCACACGCAAAGCATTTTTGTGCGATGCAAAATGCCGCACGCCAGCACTCCCGGCTGATCCCGCCAGTGATACGCATCCGACGTTAACCGCCGCCTTGACGTTTCCTCCGGCGTCACAATGACGATCCCCGCCTTTATTTCAATAGGACAAGGTTCCCCACCCTTTAAAGCGCATATGACTTTGTAAGGCCAGCCCCCGAGGAATACGCAGGCGGCACGCCTCTTCTGCAAAAAATTGAGAGTAAGTATCAAAAACACGATTGCGCGGCGCAGCAGTGCCAACTAAGAACGATTAGCATTCCTAATCAGAAGGGTTTCAAGAGATGGGGGTTTTGGTTCGCCGTGCTGGCCGGGGTTCGGTCGCCGAGGCGTTCTTCGCCGGTTCCGCCCTGGCCACGATGATGGTGTCGGCGCCGGTGGCGACGGCTGCCGCGGAGGAGGCCACGGTGGTGCTGCCGCCGGTGTCCGTGCAGGAGAAGTCCGCAGAGGACAGCTACAAGCAGAAGACGGCATCCTCCCCGAAGTTCACCGCGCCGCTGCTGGATACGCCGCGCAGCGTCACCATCATCCCCGAAATCGTCATCCAGCAGTCCGGCGCCACCTCGCTGACGGACGTGCTGCGGACCACGCCGGGCATCACCCTGGGCTCCGGTGAGGGCGGCAACCCGGTGGGCGACCGCCCGTTCATCCGCGGCTTCGACGCCATGACCGACACCTTCGTCGACGGCGTGCGCGACACCGGCTCCCAGTCCCGTGAGGTGTTCAACCTGGAGTCCGTCGAGGTCAGCAAGGGACCGGGCTCGTCCTACACCGGCCGCGGCTCGGCCGGCGGCAGCCTGAACCTGGTCAGCAAGACTCCGAAGGCCAATGATTTCGGCGGCGCCTCGGTCACCTTCGGCACCGACGACACCAAGCGCCTGACCACCGACCTGAACAAGACGGTGACGGACACCATCGCCGTCCGCCTGAACGCCATGGCGCACGATGCCGACGTGGCCGGGCGCGACGAGGTGACGGTCAGCCGCTGGGGCCTGGCACCGTCCATCACCTTCGGCCTGGGCCGGCCGCTGCGCGCCACCTTGAGCTATTACCATCTGTCGACCGACGACATGCCGGATTACGGCCTGCCCTACAACCAGGCGACCGGCAAGCCCGTGGATGTGGACCGGGACACCTTCTATGGCCTGACCACCCGCGATTTCCGCGAGACCACGGCCGACACCGGCACGGCCCAGTTCGAATACGACATCCTGCAGAATCTGACGGTCCGCAACACCACGCGCTACAGCCGTTCGACCAACGACTATATCGTCACCAACCCGGATGACAGCGCCGGCAACGTGGCCAAGGGCTATGTCTGGCGCTCGCCCAAGACCCGCGACAGCATCAACCGCACGCTGGTCAACCAGACCGACCTGTACGGAACGACCAACACCGGGTTCCTGGCGCACAGCTTCTCCGCCGGCGCCGAGTTCAGCCGCGAGAAGACCTACAACAACCCCTATGCCTTCACCCCGGCCATCACGCGTGCCACCAACTGCAACGTGACCGCCGGCGCCGCGTCGAACTACAACTGCACCACGCTGGCCAATCCGAACCCGGACGACCCGTGGAACGGCACGATTTCCAAGTCCCCGAACTTCACCCGCACGCGGGTGGAGAGCGCCTCGGCCTATGTCTTCGACACGGTGACCATCACGCCGCAATGGTCGATCAATCTCGGCGTGCGCTATGACGATTACGACGTCAAGGCCGAGACCCAGGCCACGGGCAACAATCCGCTGCGCAACAAGTCCAATTTCTGGAACTATCAGACGGGCATCGTCTACAAGCCGGTGTCCAACGGCAGCATCTACGTCAATTACGGCACCTCATCCAACCCGTCGGGCACCGATGCGGGCGAGGGCACGCAGAGCGTGGCCCTGAACAACAAGGACCTGGATCCCGAGGACATCAAGTCCTACGAACTGGGCACCAAGTGGGAGCTGTTCCAGAACAAGCTGATGCTGACCGCGGCCATCTTCCGCAACGAGAAGACCAATGCCCGCGTCAGCACCAGCACCGACAGCACCCTGTCGCAGGAACTGATCGGCGAGCAGCGGGTGGATGGCGTGGAACTCAGCGCCTCCGGCTCCATCACCGAACAATGGCACGTGTTCGGCGGCTACACCTACCTGGACGCCGAGATCGTCGATGACGGGCCGACCGCCAGCAATGACGGAAAGCGCTTCCCCAACACCCCCCGCCACAGCTTCAACCTGTGGAGCACCTATGACGTGACCAAGGACGTCACGCTGGGCGGCGGGGCCACCTATTTCTCCCGGCGGTACGGCAATCCTGCCAACACCCTGTATGTGCCGTCCTTCTGGCGTTTCGACGCCATGGCCAGCTATCAGGTGGCGGAGAATGTGGGGCTGCGTCTCAACGTGCTGAACCTGACCAACGAGCGCTATTACGACAAGCCCTACACCACGCACTTCGCCACGGTGGCACCGGGACGCTCCGCCACATTGACCGCCAGCTTCAATTTCTAAGTCAGTACCGGTCTGATACGGGTGCGGACCCAACCGCACCCGACAGTCCCCGCAGGCGGCGGACGGTCCCGGTGGGCCGGTCCGCCGCCTGTTTTCCGTTTCAGGAGGCGCACCCATGCTGATCGAGATTCCCGAGGTCCTGTCCAAGGACGAGGTCGCGCGCTGCCGGGCCATGATGGACGCGGCCGAATGGGTGGACGGCAACGTCACCGCCGGCGTGCAGTCGGCCATGGCCAAGAACAACATGCAGCTGCCCGAAGGGTCGCCCGCCGCCCGCAGCGTCGGCACGGCGATCCTGGACGCCCTGGCCAACAATCCGCTGTTCATTTCCGCGGCACTGCCGCTGAAGGTGTTCCCGCCGCTGTTCAACCGCTATGCCGGCGGCCAGTCCTTCGGTATCCATGTGGATAATGCCATCCGCCCGCTGCGCGGCACCGATTTCCGCATCCGCAGCGATCTGTCGGCCACCCTGTTCTTCGCCGAACCCGACGAGTATGACGGCGGCGAACTGCGCATCCAGGACACCTACGGCACCCATCAGGTGAAGCTGCCGGCGGGGCACATGGTACTGTACCCGTCCACCAGCCTGCACGAGGTGACCCCGGTCACCCGCGGCGCCCGCGTCTGCTCCTTCTTCTGGATGCAGAGCATGGTCCGCGATGTGGGCGAGCGCACCCTGCTGTTCCAGCTGGACAGCAGCATCCAGCGGCTGGCCGCCGAGCGCGGCCACAAGGATGCCGAAGTCATCGCCCTGACCGGCGTCTATCACAATCTGATCCGGCGCTGGGCCGACGCCTGATGCCGATGGCGGCATCGGCCACAACGCCATGCCGCCGGACTGCGCGTATGGCCCGGCTTCCAGACGCTGCCGGGCCGCCGCGGCCGGGGGTGCGGCAGCGAAGGGAATTGCGAAGCATTTTCATTCGCGCTATCAAGGACCTCGGTGTGGGCGAAGGACAGAGGCCATGGGGCTCAGCGCACAGATGGCACGGCCAGGGGCCGCACAGCAGCGGACGCAACCGGCGTCACGCCGGCCGGCCGTCACCCTGGTTCCAACCGATGGCATGTCGGAAGATACCGCATCGGCCGGGGCCGTCATGGCCCATGCGGGTCCGGCGTCAGCCATGGTGACAACGGAGCCGACCGCTGTCGTCCCGGACGCGGACCCGCGCCCCCTGTCCCGCTGGCACCGGACGCATCTGGCCACAACAGGACAGCGGGGCCGGATGCCGGCCCTGGTCCTGACCATCGGCGCCCATCTCGGTGCCTTCGCCCTGGTTCTGACCGCCGGCGGCCTGGTGGTGGACAAGGCGCCGGAGCCCCTGACCACGGTGGTGCTGAATGCACCGCCGGCGCCGATCGACATGCCGGCGCCGATGCCGGTGGCGGCACCCAATCTGACGACACCGCCGCCGCCGCCCATGCTGCTGCCGGTGCCCAAGGTCACCATCGACCGGCCACCGCCACCGACACATTTCTCCCTGCCGCCGTCAACGCCCGTGGCCGCCGCCAGCGCGGCCGTGGCCAGCCCCGGCTCGACAGGCCAGACGGCAGCCGGACCGACCGGCGGCTCCACATCCTCCGCCGCGGCCTCGGCCAGCTACGAGTCCCGGCTGCTGGCGCATCTGCTGCAGTACAAGCGCTATCCCCGGGCCGCGGTGAAGACCAAGCTGCAGGGCGTGGCCTGGGTCCGGGTCCGTTTCGACCGCCAGGGCCGCGTGCTGTCGGCCACGCTGGAGCACAGCTCCGGCCGCGGTATCCTGGACGACGAGGCACTGGAGCTGATGGCGCGCGCCGCCCCCTTCCCCGCCGTGCCCGACGAGATCGAGGGCAGCGCGCTGGAACGGGTGGTCCCGGTCGAATTCAAGCTGACCTGAGCCGGCGGTTCAGGACCAGCCGGTTCAGGCCGGGTGGCCGCGCCGCCGTGCCAGCATGCCGTAGCGCGGGGCCAGCAGCACCGCCAGCCCCAGCATCAGCCCGGACAGGCTGGCGATCATGCCGGCAGCGTTCAGCGACCAGCCCAGTCCCAGCAGCAGCGGCAGCGGCCCGGCCAGGGCATAGCCCAGGGCGCCACAGCCCGCCCCCAGCCCCAGGCTGAGCCAGAATTGCCGGTCATAGCGGTCGGTCAGCAGCCGCGCCGTGGCCGCCGGGCAGGCCAGCATGGCCACCACCAGGATCGACCCCACCGCCTCGAACGAGGCCACGGCGGCGAGGGCCAGGGCCAGGACCAACCCGTACTGGATCACCCCGGCCGGCAGGCCCATGGCCGTGGCCAGGGCCGGGTCGAAGCAGGTCAGCTTCAACGGCGACCAGAAGGCGGCGATCAGCAGGCCGATGCCCAGATTGAGGGCGGCCAGGGTCAGCAGCTCCCGCGGCAGGTCGGCCAGGGCCGCCGGGTCCAGCAGCGCCGACCAGCCCGCCGGGGCCAGCCACAGCACATCCTCCAGCTGGCCATAGAGCACGCAGTCGGCATCGAGATCGACACCACGGGCCGCCCCCTGCTCCAGCAGCACCACGCCCAGGGCGAACATCAGGGTGAAAACCACACCCATGCTGGCTCCGGCCTCGATCCGGCCCAGGCGGCGCACCGTCTCGATCAGGATGGCGGCGATGCCGCCGGCCGCCATGGCCCCCAGCAGCATGGGGCCGGTGGCGCGCGTGCCGGACAGCAGGAAGGCCAGCACGATGCCGGGCAGCACGGCATGGGAGATGGCATCCCCCACCAGGGTCTGCCGCCGCAGCACCAGGAAGTTGCCCAGCATGGCGCACAGGCTGCACGCCAGCACCGCCGTCAGCCCGGCGGGAAAGTCCAGTTGCAGGAAGGTGGCCGCCGTCATCGTGCCGCCTCCGCGCTGTCCCCCACCGCGTCCAGCCGGGCCAGCAGGCCGGCCGGCAGCACCCGCTCCGCCGGGTCCACGCCCCAGCGGGTTCCATCGGGCACGGCATGGGGGTCGAGGCGCAGGGCCAGTTCCCAGCGGCGGAGATTGCGTTCCAGCGGCTCGGCCACGGCCCGGCCATGCGGCGTCAGGCGGCCAGAGGCGTCCAACAGGCCGCGCAGGCGCAGCCAATGGCCCACGACGCCGCGCGGCGGCAGCGGCCGCCCACGCACGGCGCCGGCCAGCAGCGTGACACGGGTCAGGCGCAGCCGCAGGCCAAGCTGGCGTGCCAGCGCCGCCAGCACGCCGCGCCCGGGCGCCAGCAGCAGGCTGACCAGGAAGAAGACGCCGGCCACCAGCACGATGACGGCGCCGGTCGGCAGGTCCGGCACGGCACCGGACAGGGCCGTGCCCAGGGCGCCGCTGGCCCCGCCGAAGCAGGCGGCCAGCCAGAGCATGCGGTCGAGCCGGTCGCTCCAGAAGCGGGCGGCCACCGGCGGGATGACCAGGAAGGCCACCACCAGCACCAGCCCCACCGTCTGCAACCCGGCCACGGTGACCACCACGGCCAGCGCCAGCATGCCCAGATCCAGCAGCGCCACCGGCCAGCCCAGGCCGCGGGCGAAATCCGGGTCGAAGCAGACCAGCCGGAATTCCTTGTAAAGGGCCAGGGCCGCCAGGGCGGCCCCCCCGGCCAGCACCGCCATGGTCCAGGCCTCGCCCCGGGTCATGCCGGCGGTCTGGCCCAGGATGAAGGTGCCCAGGCCCGCCTGCCCGCCGGTGGGCAGGCTCTGGACCAGGGACAGCAGCACCACGCCCAGACCGAAGAAACCGCCCAGCACCCCGGCGATGACGGCATCCTCGGCCAGACGGGTGTGGCGCGACACCTGCTGCACCAGCCAGACGGCCAGACTGCCGGTCAGCGCCGCCCCGGCCAGCAGCAGCGGCAGATTGCGCGTGGTCAGGCCCAGGGCCGACCCCAGCAGGAAGGCCAGCACCACCCCGGGCAGGGTGGCATGGCCCAGCGCATCGCTGACCAGGGCGCGTCCGCGCAGGAAGGTGAAGGTGCCGACAACGCCGGCGGCGATGCCCAGCAGCGTGGCCCCGGCCAGAACCACGGCGGCATTGTGCCCGGCCCGGAAGGTCAGGATCTCCGCCACGCGCAGCCAGACATCCAACGGCCAGACCTCCATGCTCATTCGGCGCTCCGCAGGGGGACAAGCGCCGCATCCGCCGGCACCGGCCCGTCCAGGGCCGCACCGCCATAGGTCCGGCGCAGCAGCGACGGTGTCAGCATGTCGGACACCGGGCCGTCGGCGATCTTCTCCACATTCAGCAGCAGCACATGCTGGAAGCGCTGGGCCACGGTCTGCAGATCATGGTGGACGCAGATGACGCTGCGGCCCTGGCGGTCGAGATCCTGCAGCACATCGAGGATGGCCTGCTCGGTGGCCGCGTCCACCCCGGCGAAGGGTTCGTCCATGAAATAGAGCCGGGCCTCCTGCGCCAGAGCACGGGCCAGGAACACGCGCTGCTGCTGGCCGCCGGAGAGCTGGCCGATCTGGCGGCCGGCATAATCGGCCATACCCACCTTGTCCAGGCAGGCCAGGGCGGCGTCGCGGTCGGCACGGCCGATCCGCCCCAGCAGGCCGATGCGGCCATAGCGGCCCATGGCCACCACCTCCAGCGCGGAAACGGGGAAATCCCAATCGACGCTGCCGCGCTGGGGGACATAGCCCACCTCGCGCCGCCGGCGGGACAGCGGCGCACCGAACACCGTCACCTCCCCCGACAGCAGCGGCACCAGCCCCAGACAGGCCTTGATGAAGGTGGATTTACCGGCGCCGTTGGGGCCGACCACCGCCACCAGTCCGCGCGCCGGCGCCGTGAAATCCACGCTCCACAGCACCGGCTTCTGGTGATAGGCCACCGACAGGCCGCGCACGGCCAGCGGCGGCGCCAGGGCGGTCACGGGCACCGTGTGCGGCGGTGTCAGGGCCGTGGCGCCCTGGACCCAGGCGGCGGCGTGGCTGTGCCAGATGACCATGGGCTACTCCTTCACGGCGGCCAGCCGGCCGTTCATGCCACCGGCCGGCACCTGCCCGCCCAGGGCGCGGGCAATGGCGCTGACATTGTGGTCGATCATGCCGACATAGGTGCCCTCGTAGCTGCCGGGGGCGCCCATGGCGTCGGAAAACAGCGGCGTGCCGATGCGGACGCTGTGGCCACGGGCCGCCGCCCCCTCCACCAGTGCCCGCACATTGCGGTCGGACACGGTGGTCTCGACGAAGACGGCGGGGATGCGGCGCTGGACCAGCAGATCGACCAGTTCCTGCACCCGGCGCAGCCCGGCCTCGCTTTCCGTGCTGATGCCCTGGATGCCCTGCACCTCGAAGCCATAGGCGCGGCCGAAATAGTTGAAGGCGTCGTGGGCCGTGACCAGCACCCGCCGTTCCGCCGGCACCGACCCCAGCACCGTGCGGGCATAGGCGTCGAGCGTGTGGAGACCGGCGCTGTAGTCGGCGGCCCGCTGGGCCACGGCATCGGCCAGATCGGGGCGGTAGGCCGCCAGCCTGGCCTGCACCTGCCCGGTGGCGCGCAGCCAGCCGCCCACATCCATCCAGACATGGGGATCGTACTGGCCGGCGAAGGCGTCCGGCGCCAGCAGGTAATCGTCGCCCAGCCCCTCCGTCACCGCCAGCACTGGCCGGCCGCTGCCGGCCACCCGCACCAGCGCGTCGGTCATTTTCCCTTCGAGCAGCAGCCCGTTGTAGAAGACGATATCCGCCGCCATCAGCCGGGCCACATCGGCCCGCGTCAGCTTGTAGGTGTGGGGATCGACGCCGGAGCCCAGCAGCACCTCCACCCTGGCGGCATCGCCGGCCAGGGCACGGACGATGTCGCCCACCATGCCCGTGGTGGCCAGCGCGGTGAAGCGCTCCGCCGCCCCCGCCCGCCGCAGCGGCAACAGCGACAGCCCCGCCAGCAGGGCCAGGCCCTGCAGCACGGGACGGCGTCCGGTCCGGCGGTGACGATCCATCTGCTCCCAGCTCCCGAAAATCATGCCATGGCTAAACTCTTGGGTCTGGGTAAACAGTTGTCAAGGGGCGGTGGTTCCGCCAATGTGCGGCGGGGCGTGAAAAGAGCGGGATTCAGGCGTGGTGGCGGACGAAAACGGTGCGGCCCGACGGGCGGCGGTGTTCCAGCGGATCCGGGACGCCCACCAGACCGAGGTGGCCGAGGATTATGTGGAACTGATCGAGGATCTCATCGGCGATCTGGGCGAGGCGCGTCTGGTCGATGTGGCCGAGCATATGGGCGTGACCCATGCCACCGCCGCCAAGGTGGTGCAGCGCCTGCGCCGCGAGGGGCTGGTGCAGAACCGTCCCTACCGCTCGATCTTCCTGACCGAGACCGGCCAGCAGATGGCCAGCATGGCCCGCCACCGCCACCGCATCGTGCTGCAATTCCTGGAAGCCATCGGCGTGGACGAACGCACGGCCGAGATCGATGCCGAAGGCATCGAGCACCATGTCAGCGAGGAGACGCTGGCTGCCTTCGAACGGCTGACGGCGCAGTTGCAGGCGCGGCGCCGGGACTGACCAGCGGGGTCATCCCCTCGCTTCCTGCCCCTCGCCCCCCGGCCCTTCCGCGCCGTACTCCTCCACACCGCCGCCCATGGCCCGGCCCAGGCGGCGGCCATCGGCCAGGCACCAGCCGGCGGCGCAATCCATGACCAGGGCGGCCAGGGTCCGGAACTGCCAGGGCCGGGGCGAACTGGCGCGCCAGGCCAGACTGATCCAGCGTCCCACATCCGGCCGGTCGAACGGCGTCTGACGCAGCAGGTCGCGGAGCGGGTCCGGGTCGGGAATGCACAGGGCTGGCAGGATCGACCAGCCCTCCCCGGCGGCGACCATGTGGCGGAGCGTATCCAGGCTGGTGGCGTGGCGCCCGGCCGAACCGGCGGGCCGCCGGCTGCACAGCAGCAGCGCCTGGTCGCGCAGGCAATGCCCTTCCTCCAGCAGGATCAACCCCTCAGCCGGGAGCGAGTCCAGCGTCAGGCGGCCGAAATCCGCCGCGGCGGCACCGGGGGAATGGGCCAGCAGGAACGGCTCGAAGAACAGCGGCTCCAGCACCAGCCCATGGGCATCGACCGGCGGCGACAGGAAGGCGGCGTCGATCTCTCCGGCGCGGAGCTGTTCCAGCAGGTCCTGGGTGCGCACCTCGTGCAGGATGAGCTGCAGGCGTGGAAAGGCCTGGCGCAACGGGCGCAGCAGCCGCGGAAACAGATAGGGACCCAGCGTGGGAATGGCGCCCAGACGCAGCGGGCCGGACAGCAGGTCCGCCTGTCCCTGGGCCAGCCCCTGAGCCAGATCGATGAAGCGCTGCGCCTCCTGCAGCACGATCCGGGCCTGGGCCACCAGCCGCTTGCCGTCCGGCGTCAGCAGCACGCCGCGGGCGCTGCGTTCGAACAGGGTGATGGCGAGCCGCTCCTCCAGCCGGCGGATCTGGATGCTGAGCGAGGGCTGGGACACGGCGCAGCGCTCGGCCGCCTTGCCGAAATGGTGCAGGTCGGCCACCGCCACCACATATTCCAGATCCCGCAGGGACAGGCCGGCCAGGGTCATGGTGAACACAGGCTCATGGCGCACACGCAGCATTGATGCCGGCTATGGACCGGATTGACTCAATATATTTCCGCCGAGGTACGGCGGCCAGCATGCTGAGGGATAAGCCGGACCGGGTCCGGCAGAAAAGCATGTCGGAGGAAGTGCCATGGGTATGGTCATCCCGCTGCGGCCGGGACGGGCGATGGCGCCCCCCGCGCCGCCCCCTGCACAACCATCAGGCAGACCGCCGCCCGCCGGCCGCAGCCCGGCGGCATCCGCCATGTCGGAGCCGCCGCTTGCCGACCGTGTCGCCGCCTTCTGCCGGGGCCGGCTGCTGGAACCGGGCGCTGTGGCCGTGTCGCTGGAGAGCATCGCCTGGCATCTGGACCTGGAACGGTCCGCCGTGCAGGACGCGGTGGAGCAACTGGCGGATCAGCGACGGATCACCCTGCGCCCCTTCGCCCTGCGCAGCCGTCCGCATGTGGTGATCCAGGCCGTCTGCGGCATCGACGATGTGGCCGCCCCCGGCGGCGGACGACAGGACACCTGACCCCGCAGCCCTGGGCGGCACGCGGCCCGGGTTTCCCCCTCTCGACCGATGGCCCGGCGGCCGGTGCGGCCGGCGAAGCCGCTTTCCTCTTGCGGCAGGCCTGCCAACGTATGTTATATCGTAACATCCAATGACAAATGGGCATGTGCAGCGCAGCTGCCGGGGACAGAGTGGGTCGGGGGACGGGTGGGAATGACAGCGGCAGTTGAGAACGGCGCCATCCGCATGGACGCGCCGCGCGACGGGGTACGGACCCGTCTGGTGGCCATCGACGCCCTGCGCGGGCTGGTCATGCTGATCATGCTGCTGGACCATATCCGCGAGACCGTGTTCCTGCACCATCAGGTCGGCGACCCGGTGGACGCTGCCAGCGTCGATCCGGCCCTGTTCTTCACCCGCCTGCTCTCCACCCTGTGCGCCCCGATCTTCGTGGCCCTGACCGGCCTGTCGGCCTGGCTCTACGGGCAGTCGCACAGCCCGCGGGAGACGTCGCTGTTCCTGCTGAAGCGCGGCCTGTTCCTGATCGTGCTGGAGCTGACCCTGGTCAGCTTCGCCTGGAGCGCGCAGTTCCCGCCCCGGACTGTCTGGCTGCAGGTGATCTGGGCCATCGGCATCAGCATGCTTGCCCTGTCCGCCCTGATCCATCTGCCGCGGACGGCCCGCATCGCCCTCGGCCTTGTCATCGTCTGCGGCCATAATCTGCTGGACGGCATCGTGCTGGCGCCGGGCGATACCGGCTTTCCCCTGTGGGCCATGCTGCACCAGCGCGCCGTGATCGAGCTGGGCGGCGGCGCCATCGCCAAGACGACATATCCCGTGCTGCCCTGGATCGGGGTGATCCTGCTGGGCCACGCCATCGGCCCCTGGTTCGGCGGCGGCAGCCGCTGCGACCCGGCCAGGCGCAGCCGCCGGCTGCTGCTGCTGGGGGCGGGGATGCTGGCGGCCTTCCTGGTGCTGCGGCTGCCGGATCTCTATGGCGACCGCAGCTGGCAGGCCGGGCCGGACGGGCTGCGCACGCTGATCGCCGTGCTGGCGCTGACGAAGTATCCGCCATCGCTGCTGTTCCTGCTGGCCACGCTGGGGCCCGGCGCCCTGCTGCTGGCCCTGTTCACGCGCGGCAAGGACAGCCGCGTCCTGGGCTGGCTGGCCGTCATCGGCGGCGCGCCGATGTTCTTCTATCTGCTGCATCTCTACGTGCTGAGAGCGCTTTATCTCGGCGCCGTGGCCCTGTTCGGGCTGAACCAGGGATCGGTCTATGGCGTGGAGTCGGTCGCCACGCTCTGGCTCTGGTTCCTGCTGCTGCTGGTGCCGCTGTCGATCCCGACCGCCTGGTTCGCCCGGCTGAAACAGCGCCGGCGCGACCTGCGCTGGCTGAAATATCTCTGACCCGCACGGGTCTCCCCTGCCGGCCTGCCGGCCCCCCACGACCTGTAGACCCCTGAGGACAACAATGAAGATGCTGCGTTCCGGGCTGCGCCCCCTTCTGGCGGCCGGTGCCGCCTGCGTCGCCCTGCAGACCGCCGCCCCCGCCCAGGCCGCGGAAACGGCCGGCACGACCGCCCCGCTGGAGGACATCGTGGTCGTGGCCCAGCGTCAGGCCTACCGCAGCGACGTGCCGCTGATCGAGACGCCCCAATCCATCCGCGTGCTCGACGGCGCCCTGTTGGAGACGGCGGGCGTCACCGGGCTGGCCGAGGCGCTGGAGCTCAGCAGCGGCGTGGCCCGGCAGAACAATTTCGGCGGGCTGTGGGACAGCTTCGCCATCCGCGGCTTCGTCGGTGACGAGAATTTCCCCAGCGGCTATCTGGTCAACGGCTTCAACAACGGCCGCGGCTACGGCGGCCTGCGCGACGCCTCCAACATCGAGCGCATCGAGGTGCTGAAGGGGCCGAACTCCGCCCTGTTCGGCCGGGGCGAGCCCGGCGGCACCGTCAACATCATCACCAAGAAGCCGAAATTCACCCCGCAGGGATCGGTGGCCGTGTCGGCCGGCAGCTATGACACCTATCGCGTCGAAGGCGATGTCACCGGGCCGGTCGGCGACCGCATCGCCGTGCGCCTGACCGGTGCCGCCGAGGATGCCGGCAGCTTCCGCGACAGCATCGACAGCCGCAAATACACCGCCAGCCCGTCGGTGCTGGCCCGCCTGGGCGAGGCCACCTCGTTCAGCTACGAGGCCGAGTATGTGGACCAGAAGGTGCCGTTCGACCGCGGCATCGCCGCGGTGGATGGCGACCTGGGCGCCCTGCCCCGCTCCCGCTTCCTGGGCGAGCCGGCGGACGGACCGATGCGGGTGAAGGTGCTGGGGCACCAGGCCCAGCTGCAGCACGACCTGTCCGACGATTGGACCCTGCTGCTGGGAGCCGGCTACCGCGACACCTCGTTCAAGGGCTTCTCCACCGAGGCCGAACTGGCCGGCAGCCGCCAGACCCTGGAGGAGACGGGCACCCTGCTGGCGCGCCAGCGCCGCTACCGCGATTTCGAGACCGATTATCTGGTGCTGCGCGGCGAGATCAGCGGCCGGTTCCAGACCGCCGGCCTGACGCATCATCTGTTGCTGGGGGCCGACCGCGACCGCTTCGACATCGACCAGGTGCAGCGGCGTTATCGTCCGCCGGCCTACAGCGCCGGCCAGCCGGTGACCGCCGCCAGCAACGCCATCGACATCTTCGCGCCCGTCTATGGCAACCAGCCGGCGCCCAACGCCACGCTGGACGACAAGTTCGAGCGGCAGAAGGCCTGGGGCCTGTATGTGCAGGACCAGATCGACCTGACGGAGGCGCTGAAACTGCGGCTGGGCGGGCGTTTCGACGATTTCGACCAGTCCATCCACAACCGCGTCAACGGGCGGCGGCTCGGCAACGCCTATCGGGAATTCAGCCCCCAGGCCGGGCTGGTCTCTACGCTCACCGACACGCTGTCGCTTTATGGCGGCTATGGCGCGGGCTTCCGGCCCAACAGCGGCTTCGGCTTCAACAACCAGCCGTTCAGGCCGGAAAAGAGCGACAGCTACGAGGTCGGCGGCAAATATGCCGCTCTGGACGGGTCGATCACCGGCACGCTGGCCCTGTTCACCATGACCAAGACCAACATCCTGACCGCCGATCCGGTCAACACCGGCTATTCCCTGGCCATCGGCAAGGCGCGCAGCAAGGGCGTGGAGCTGGATGTGGATGCCCGCCTGCCGGCCGGGCTGGACCTGCACCTGTCCTATGCCTACACCGATGCCGAGGTGGCCGAGGACATGCTGGACCCCAATTTCAGCCTGCCGATCCGCGAGGGCGACCGGCTGATCAACATCCCCAGGCACAGCGGCAGCCTGATGCTGACGCGCGATTTCACCGGCTCCAGCGGCGACGTGGTCACCCTGGGCGGCGGCCTGACCTATGTGGGCAAGCGGCTGGGCGAGACCGGCGTGGATTTCACCCTGCCGGACTACACGCTGGTGAAGCTGATGGCGGCCTGGGCGCCGACCGATGCGCTGCGCCTGTCGCTGGACGTGGACAATCTGTTCGACCGCCGCTACTACGCCAGCTCCTATGCCCGGCTGTGGGTGGCCCCCGGCAGCCCCCGCACCGTCACCGGCCGCGTGCGCTACAGCTTCTGACCGGGGGATGGGGCCAGGACGGGCTGTCAGATGACGAAGTCGGTGACCTGCTGATAGGCGCCGACGGCGATCTCACCCTGGAAGGCGCTGACGCGCCCCCCCAGCTTCAGGCGCAGACTGTAGGCGCTGGTGGATTTGCCAGGGTCATGCTGGCGGAAGAAATGCACGCCGACACGATAGGTGCCGGACCGGGTGGGTTTCGTGTGCCAGCTGATATTCTCCACCGGCTCGGCGGTGAGCGCGCTGGCGAAGGCGTTGCGGTCCACATCCAGCAGGCCGCCGCAGGCCGACTTGCTTTCGAAGCAGATGCGCGACCCGTCCGGGCATTCCACATGCAGATCCAGGTCGTTGACGTCGTTCCAGATCAGGGAGACGTCGACGGCGCCCGAGGCGGCCCCGGCGCGGAACAGCCGGTTCAGGAAGGTGCGTTCCTGCGCCTCGGCCCGGGCCGCCGCTTCCGCCCGCTGCCGGCGCTGGGCCAGCCGGTCGCGCCAGTCGCGGATGAACCCGCCCAACTGGTCGGGCGGCGGCTGGACGCCGCCCTTCTGCATGCCCCAGGAGACGATGACCGGCTGCCCGTCCACCATCCAGACCTGTTCCTCGAACGGGACAGGCGCCAGCAACATCAGCGGCAACAGGGCGCCATAGAGGCGGCTGTCCTGCCCGCCGCCCGCCGCCAGATCCGCGGCCAGACCGCGGATGCGGTCATGGGCCTGCGCCAGCACGGTCAGGACCTGCCCCTGTTCCCCGTCCTCGAGGGCGGTAAAGGCGCGCACCACCCCAGGCCGGTGGGAGAACCAGGACACCTCCGACCCGTATTCGTTGAATTTCGGCAGGGCGAAATGGGTGGCGAGATCAGGCGACAGGCGCCGCGCCACCAGATGCAGCAGCTTCTCGGCATTGGCGGTGGCACCATGCCCGGCAGCACCGACGAACCGGTAATCGGCCAAATCGTGCCGGTCGAGAAGCTGTGCGGGCTGCATCCTCTGTCCCCGATTTAAATAACATTTTAAGCACAGGCCGGATCCGCGCATGTATCGGCGCGATGGCGGCGGGTTGATGAAGCCAACCCAGGCTAAACTGGTGGACGCAGATTGGTCTTATGGATATGTATACCCGGGGACTAGCCGTAATGAATAGTCGACATGGCGTTCGAGGTCAGACTTTGTGCAGGACCCGCAGGGGGCGCGGAACCTCGGACAGCGGACGGTCAGCCGATCTCCGCCGCCTATGCGTTTCTGTCCGGCCTGCTGAAGTCCCATCTGCCACCGACGGTCGCCGGCCTGCTGGCGCGTCCGCAGATCCGCTCCGGCCAGCTTGAATGGTATTCGGACCTCGCCGCCCAGGTGGTCCGGGCCGCCGATCTGGCACCGGTCCAGAAGCGGCGCCTCGATGCCCTGCTGGATGAGCGGCTGCACGCCCTGTCCGGACTGGCCGACCGGCTGACGGCCCAGGGCCAGGATCAGGCGTCCCGGCAGGTGCGCGCCCTGGCGCGCCGCCCCCGGCCGGAGGATCTGTTTGCCGTCGGCGGCCAACCCGTGATGATCAACTGGCACCTGCCGGGTGCCGGCCTGCCGGCGGCCCCCGCCGTCCCCCCGCCCGTGTCGGCCGGCCCGACTCCGGCGTCTGTCGCTCCGGCCTCCGTCGGTCCGGCGGCAGGCCGCGCCGCCACCGGCCACATGGCGACGGCCGATGGCGCCCCGGGCGGCTGGCGGCGGTGGCTGTGGCCGCTGCTGGGGCTGGTGCTGCTGCTGGTGCTCCTGGCCCTGGGACTGCGCGGCTGTGCGCCGTTGGGAGTGCCGTCGCTGCTGCCCCAGCGCGACCAGCCTCTTCCGGCGGCGCCGGCGGACCCGACCGCCGACTCGGACGCCGAGATCGCCCGGCTGGAACAGGCGCTGCGCGACAAGCTGAAGGCCTGCCCCGCCCCGGTGACGCCTCCGGACAGGACGCCGGCACCGCGCGCGGACATGGGTCCCGAGACCGCGCCGGCAGTGCCGGCCGGTCCGGCACCGGACCCGACCCCCACCGCGCCGCCCGCCACGCCGCCCGCCACGCCGCCCGCTGCCCCGCCGCCGCAGGCCGAGGTCACACCCGCGCCGGCACCGGCCAGTCCGGCACCGGCCAATCCGGCCCCAGCCGCCAAGCAGCCGGCCGCAAAGCCGTCACCCAAGCCAGCCCCCCCCAAGGCGACGGCCCAGGCCTGTCCGCCGCAGCGCCCCATCTGGGAAGCGCCGGAAGTGGTTCTGGTGCTGGATGCCAGCGGCAGCATGGGCCTGCCGGCGCAGTTCCCGACACGGGAGATCGCCCGTCTGCTGCGGGAAAGCGAGAGCCCCGATCCGCAGGTCCGCGCGGCAGCGCAGAAACGCTTGAAGCAGGCCGCCTACAAGGACAGCCGGCTGGCCGTGGCCGAGGATGCGGTCATCCAGACCCTGTCCACCCTGCCCGCCGACGTGTCCACCGGGCTGGTGGTGTTCGGCGACTGCCCCGGCACGGACAACTTCAAATTCTATTCCAACGCCGAGCGGCCGAAACTGGCGGGCGTGCTGCGGTCGATCCGGCCGCAGTCCGGCACGCCGCTGGCCCGCGGCATCGAGCGGGCCGGCACGATCGTCGATGGCCGTGACGTGCCCGCCGTCATCGTCGTGATCTCCGATGGGGAGGACAGCTGCGGTGGCGACCCCTGCGCCGTCGCGCGGGCGCTGAAGGCGCAGAAACCCAAGCTGAAGATCAACTATATCGACGCCTCCGGCGATTCCGACGCCACCTGCATCGCCCGGGAAACCGGCGGCAAGGTGCTGTCCGTGCTCGACGGGCGCTCCTTCGAGGAGTTGCTGCGCGAGGCCTATGAACAGCCGGTGCTGCCGCCCCACTGCCAGGGGAGCGGCGGATGACGCTGCGCCGCATCACCTCGGGCGCGCGGGCCGATTTCCGCCCCCTGGGGGCCGACGGCATCGTGCTGTACAGCGTGGCGGACAGGCTGCGGGCCGTGGTGGCGCGGCGCCTGGGGCCGGAGGCGGCCGGCATCCTGGCCGTGCCGCAGGCCTCCGAATCCGGGGAGCGGATCGACTGGCACACCACACTGGACGGGCCGGTGCGCCGGCTGCTGGATGCCGACGCGGGCGAGCAGCAGACCGTCCGCGCCGCCCTGGAGGCCGCCGACCGCCAGTTCCAGGCCCTGGCCGACCGGCTGGCCGGCGGCAGCGGCGAGGAACAGGGCTATGCCCGGCTGCTGCGTCTGGCCCTGTGCCATCCCGGCGATGCGCATGTCTTCATCGTCGGTGACCGTCCCGTCGTCAGCTTCTGGGGCTTCGCCCCTGTGCCCGGCACGCCGACACCCGGGCTGGCACCGCCGGAAGCCGTGCCGGAACCACCGCCGCCCCCCCGCCGCGACGGCCCGGCCCCGCCGCCCGGCCGGCGGTTCACGCCACTGGCCCTGTTGCCGCTGCTGACGCTGGGCTGGTGCGTGTGGCCCGACGCGCAACCGACCTGCCCGGCCGGGTCGGTGCTGACGCACGGCCGCGTCGTGCTGCTGGTCGACACCTCGGGCAGCATGCGCCTGCCGATGACGCCGGAAGCCATCGAGCTTTATCACCGGGTCCAGGCCGGCGACGTGCTGGCCGGAGCCCAGATGGAACTGCTGATGCGGATGACGCCGGAGAGCGAGGCGCGCATCGGCGCGGCGCGCACGGCAGTGGCGCATCTGGTCGACGGCCTGCCGCGGGAGACCGACATCGGGCTGGTCACCTTCGGCCATTGCCGCGGAGCCAGGACCGCCGGGATCTTCGACGGGGGGCATCGGAACGCGCTGCTGCACACCGTGGCTGCCATGAATCCGGAGCTGGGTACGCCGCTGGCCGACGGGCTGCGGCAGGCCGGAATGCTGGCCGGCAACGGCCCCGCTGTCATCACCCTGATCTCCGACGGGGAGGAGAGCTGCCAGGGCGATCCCTGCGCCCAGGCCAGAGCCCTCAAGGCCGCCAATCCCCGGCTGACCATCAATGTGGTGGACCTGTCCGGCGGCGCTGCCGCCAGCTGCGTGGCGGAGGCCACGGGCGGCAGCGTCTTCGCCCCCTCGACCCTGGCCGATTTCCAACAGTCCATCGGGCAGGCCGCCACCTGTTCCGCCCTACCGCAGGAGCCGTCATGACCGCGACCCAGCCCGCCCCGGGCGCCGGCCCGTTGCTGGCCCAGGACACGCTGGCCCGTTACCGCCCGCTCGGTGCCCATGGCCGCACCGTCCTGTCCGCCGCACCGCAGTTGCGTGCCGGCATCCGCCGGCAGTTGCAGGAGGAGGATGCCGCCTGTCTGGCCATCCCGCAGGTGAACGGATCGGGCACCGGCGTGGACTGGTACGCGCCCTTCCCCGGCCCGGTGGTGCCCTGGTCGGCCATGAGTGCCGAGGAACGGGCGGCGGCCAAGGCCGAGATTGACCAGCGCCGGGCGCGCCTGCAGGCCCATGCGGCGGCGCTGTTGGCGCGACAGCCGCGCGGCGATGCCGAGGTCTTCGCCAGCATGCTGCCGCATGTGCTGGAGTTTCCCGACGACAACCACATCCATCTGGTGGCCGGGCGGCCCGTGGTGACCTTCTGGGGGTTCCAGCCTCTGGCCGGCAGCGTGGCGCCCGAGCTGCCGGTGCTTCCCACGGACCCGCCGGGCGTGGCCGTGCCCATTGCCACGGGCCAGACCGGATTGCTGGTCGACCGCCCGCGGCGCCCCTGGTGGCACTGGCTGCTGGGCCTGCTGGGACTGCTGCTGGCCCTGGTGCTGCTGTCCTGGCTGCTGCGGTCCTGCGGGGTGCCGGGCGTGCCGTCGGTGCCCATTCCCGGACTGCCGGACCTGTCCGCCCCGCGGTCCCCGGATCTGCCCGCCATTCCCGTCGTGCCCGGCGGGTCTGGTCCCGTGGTCCCCGGTGTGGCTGTGCCCGGTGTGGCCGTGCCCGGCGGGACGGTCCCGGGTATGGCTGCCCCGGGTGCGCCCAACCCGGGCGCGTCCATGCCGGGCGTCACCCCGCCGTCCCTTCCGGGAGGCAACGAGGCCGGAACCCCGCCCGATACGCCGCCACAGCCCGCAGCCCCGCCGTCCGGCGACATGCCGGCCGGACCGCCGCCGACCCTGCCCGACCCGGCCGGCACACCGCCGATGCCGGGCACGCCGCCCGCCCCCGGCGTTCCGCCCACGCCGGAGACGCCGCTGCGCATTCCGGAACAAGCCCAGCGCGACGGCAGCGTCGACTTCCTCAACGGGCACTGGCGGTCACGCACCAGCCTGATGGATAGTCTCAGCGGGCGGCCGCTGGAGGTCACCTATGATTTCCAGGATGGCAAGGGCACCGTCACCGTCCATCGCAGCGACGGCACCCAGTGCAAGGGACCGATGGCGGCCCGCATGGCGGGCGGCGCCTTGCTGCTCGACCAGACGGCGGTCGCCGATTGCGGCGACGGCCAGGTGTTCGAGCCATCCACCGTGCAGTGCCGTCCCGGCGCCGATGGCACGGCGGCCTGCCAGGGTGCCCATGGCAGCGGCGCCCAGTTCCAGGTCCAGGTTGTGAAGTGAACCCGACGTCGAACAGGTTCGAGGACAAGACATGACGCTTCCGCGGCTGGTTGGTTTCGATGAAGAGATCTCGCTGATCGTCCGCAGCGGCATCCAGTTCGTCGATTTCGGGATCACCCTGAACATGCGCGGGCTGGCGCCCGGCGGCTTCACCCGCAGCCAGAGCCAGAGCGCCCTGGTGCGCCTGGACCTGGTCGATGGCGATTATTGCGAGCCGGGCAGCACCCGGCGGGTCAAGCCGGAATACGAGGCGGACCTCCGCACCTCGCTGGAACTGCTGGGCGATGTCTGGCTGCCGGTGCCGATCCTGCGCATCCATGGCAGCAACCGCTTCGACACCGGGCCGACCAACTGGGCGCGCGCCCGGCTGGTGCCGCTGCGCGACGGCGAGGACGAGGACGGCCACACCCACCGGCTGGTGCTGGCCTTCGACACCAATGCCGACGAGCGCCTGCAGCAGGGCGCCGCCTATCTGGCGCCGACCATGGAGGAGGTGCAGCAGGGCGCGGCCAAATACGCCCTGGCCTGGCGCGGCTATGACCCCACGCCCTATCTGGATCTGCCCTGGGTCAACGACTGGCTGGCCAACCTGTTCGAGGAGAACGCCCGCGCCCGCCTGCGCATGGACGCCGAGAGCATCGAGGAGGAGCTGACCCGCGAGCGCAAGCACCAGCAGCACTATCTGAACCTGCTGTGGCTGATCGGGTCCAGCCTGCGCGGCACCGGCCGCACCCATGACCGGCCGGTGCCGGTGTTCGCGCTGCTGTCCAACAGCCGTGACCGCGCCGGCGAGCCGATCCAGGTCGATCTGGCCCTGGATGTGGGCAACAGCCGCACCGTGGGCATCCTGGTGGAGAACCACCCGATGGAGCAGGACGGTCTGCGCGACCGTTATATCCTGCAACTGCGCGACCTGTCGCGGCCGCACATGATCTATGAGGACCCGTTCGAAAGCCGGGTGGAGTTCGCCGAGGCCGTGTTCGGCAAGGTGGACTATTCCTGCCAGAGCGGGCGCAACAGCTTCCTGTGGCCGACCATCGCCCGCGTCGGCCCGGAGGCGGCCCGTCTGGCCGCCCGCCGCCGCGGCACCGAAGGCTCCACCGGCCTGTCCAGCCCCAAGCGCTATCTCTGGGACAAGGAGCGCTATGTCCATGGCTGGCGCTTCAACGAGGCCTTCAACAAGGGCGAGGCCGAGCCGCTGGCCACGGCGTCGCCCTTCGGCGACCTGATCAACGATCTGGGCGAGGCGCTGTACGACAATCCGGACGACCTGCCGGTCTTCCACCCCAATTACAGCCGCAGCGCCCTGATGACCTTCATGCTGGCCGAGGTGCTGGCCCAGGCGCTGATCCAGATGAACAGCCCGGGACAGCGCATGAAGCAGCGCCAGTCCCATTTCCCGCGCCATCTGCGCTCGGTCATCCTGACCGTCCCGCCCTCCATGCCGAAGCCGGAGCGGCAGATCTTCGAGGCGAGCGTGCGCCAGGCCATCGCCCTGGTGTGGAAGGCCATGGGCTGGCATCCGCTGGACGCCGTGCCCCGCTTCGGCGAGCCGGACCCCGATAGCTATCCGCCGCTGCCCACCATCCTGATCCAGTGGGACGAGGCGACCTGCGCCCAGGTGGTCTGGCTCTACAGCGAGATCATCAACCATTTCGGCGGCCGCCCGGCCGAGTTCTTCAAGGCGGCCCGCAAGCCGCGGCCGGGTGACCGGGAGGAGCGCAGCCTGCGCATCGCCTCCATCGATATCGGCGGCGGCACCACCGATCTGGTCATCACCGATTACCGGCTGGACCAGGGGCGCGGCGCCAACGTCTTCATCGAACCCCGGCAGGTGTTCCGCGACGGCTTCAAGGTGGCCGGCGACGATATCGTGCTGGAGGTCATCAACCGTCTGCTGATCCCGGCGCTGGAGACGGCGCTGCAGGAGGCCTCCGTCACCGATCCCGGCCCGGTGATCTCCCGCATGATGGGGGCCGAGGCCTCCGACGTGCAGGAAAAGGTGCTGCGCCAGCAGCTGACGGTGCAGGTGTTGTACCCGCTGGCCCTGCATCTGCTGAAGGCCTATGAGGGCTACAATCCGCTGACCCCGGTGGAGGAGCAGACCCTGACCATCCGCGAGATGCTGGGCATCGAGGATGACGAGCCCTTCGCCGCGGTCTGCGACTATGCCCGGCGCTGCGTGCGCCAGGTGGCCGGTGTCGGCGGCTTCGAGCTGCTGTCGGTGCGGGTGCCGTCGCGGCTGCACCGCCTGCACGATTTCTTCCTGCATGGCGACATGGAGATCTGCAAGACCATCCAGTCCCTGTGCGAGGTGGCCAACCTCTATGACTGCGACTGGCTGCTGCTGAGCGGCCGGCCCAGCCGGCTGCCGGGCATCCTGTCGGTGTTCCGGGCGCTGCTGCCGCTGCCGCCCGACCGCATCCTGCCGCTGCACAACTATCGTACCGGCGACTGGTACCCGTTCAGCAGCCAGCACCGCATCGTCGACCCGAAGACCACGGCCGTCGTCGGCGCCACGCTGTGCATGCTCTGCCGCGAGCGGCGGCTGCCGAACTTCTATTTCCAGGCCCAGAACCTGAAGCTGACCTCCACCGTGCGCCATATCGGCATGGTCGACCGCAACATGACCATCAAGGACGAGGACGTCTATTACAGCGGCATCGACCTGGATGACGAGACCTACGAGCTGGACGAGAGCGTCAGCTTCGACATGCGCGGCCCCATCACCCTGGGGTTCCGGCAGCTGTCCAGCCCGCGCTGGGGGGCTGCCCCGCTCTACCGCCTGGAGTTCCGCCAGGAGGAGGGCGACAGCCGCAACCGCGCCCGCGATGCCCTGGACCGCGGCGCCCAGGACGGGGCCGTGCTGAAGGTGCGGCTGAAACGCCAGCGGCGGCCCTATGACACGGTGGAGGTGGCGGAGGTACTGTCCTCCGCCGGGGTTGCCCTGTCGACCAAGACCCTGCGGGTGCGGCTGATGACGCTGAACGCCGTCGGGCTGGAAGAGAACAGCTACTGGCTCGACACCGGCAGCATCGTCCGTTGAGGAGAGACGACCCGTGAACGCTTCATCCGACACCCTCTCCAAACGCTGCGACGAGATGAGCCGCGGCATCGGCCGCGCCATCGACTGGGTGGCCGATGTCCGGCCCGGCGCCGAGCGGCTGGACCGCGACGCCGACGGGCTGGTCGAGCAGCTGCGCCGCCACCGCAACCAGCTGCGGCGCCTGGGCGCCGCCGCGCGCCGGCCCATGTCGGTCGGCTTCTTCGGCCTGTCGCAGGCCGGCAAGTCCTACCTGATCTCCGCCCTGGCCAGCGGCGCCAACGGCGATCTGGAAACGGTGATGGACGGCCAGCGCCTGAACTTCATCGACCATGTCAATCCGCCGGGGGGCGGCAAGGAGGCCACCGGCCTGGTCACCCGCTTCTCCCGCCGTGCCCGCACGGTTCCCGCCGGCTATCCGGTGGAGCTGAAGCTGCTGTCGGAAGCCGACATCATCAAGATCCTGGGCAACACCTTCTTCTGCGACTTCGATGAGAAGAAGGTGCGGCTGGACACCGACCCCGCCACCATCCATGCCGAACTGAAGGCGCTGCAGCACCGGCGCCAGCCCCAGCCCGTCCCCGGCCTGACCGCCGACGACGTGCTGGACGTCATGGATTATTTCAGCAAGCGCTTCCCCGTGCGCATGGAGCCGCTGAAGGGCGATTTCTGGCCCACGGCCATCGCGCTGGCCCCCTATCTGGGGGCGCAGGACCGGGCGCAGCTGTTCGCCCCGCTGTTCGGGCGGGTGCCCGATCTGGTCAACACCTATATCAAGCTGCGGGCCGGGCTGGAGCGGGTGGGCCATGCCGAGCGGGTGTTCGCGCCGCTGACGGCGCTGGTGCAGCCCGACGGGTCCGGCGGGCTGACCCAGCTCGACAACATCGTCAATGTCGACATCATGTTCCGGCTGGGCCAGGACGATGCCGACCGGCTGAGCCTGCTGCCGGCCACGGCGGACGGCTATGGCGCCGCCGCCGACCTGCCGCGGTCGCTGCTGGCCGCGCTGGCGGTGGAGATGTATTTCGGTCTGGCCGACGCGCCGCGGCAGAGCGGACTGGAAGAGGTCGATCTGCTGGACTTCCCGGGCTACCGCGCCCGGCTGAAGGTGGAAAGCCTGGATGACGCCAAGTCCAAGCTGCAGAGCCGCGACGCGCTGGGCGAACTGCTGCTGCGCGGCAAGGTCGCCTATCTGTTCGAGCGCTACACCGACGATCAGGAGATGAACGTCCTGATCTTCTGCACCCCCAGCGACGAGCAGATCAACGTCACCGAGGTGGCCGACGCCCTGAGCAGCTGGATCCGCCTGACCCAGGGCGAGACCCCGGAGCGGCGGGCGCAGCGCCAGCCCGGCCTGATCTGGGCCATCACCAAGTTCGACAAGCGCATTTCCGGCGAGCTGGGCAAGCCCGACGACCTGCTGCGGATCGGCTGGAACAACCTGATCGTCCAGGTGCTGCTGGAGCGGTTCGAGGGCGAAGGCTGGGTCAACGACTGGGCGGCCGGCCGCCCGTTCGACAATCTGTTCCTGGTCCGCCGCCCCGGCATGGCCGGCGCTTTCATCGACACCGACGGCCAGCGCCAGGAGACCGGGCTGCTGCCCAGCCGGCAGCAGACCCTGGCCGATCTGCGCCGCACGCTGCTGGAAAGCCCGCGCACGGCCCAGCATATCCGCGACACGGCCGAGGCCTGGGACGCCATGCTGCGCCCCAATGACGGCGGCATGTCGCGGCTGGCCGGCTATCTGCGCCAGGTGGCCCGGCTGGAGGTGAAGCTGGAGCGCATCGCCGAGCAGGTGGCGCAAATCCGGCACGATCTGGTCGAGGTGCAGCTGGGCCGCTATTACCGGGCCGATGGGGCCGACGCGGTGGCGCGCAAGCGCCTGCTGGCCGAGCAGGTCACCACCGCCCTGACCGAACAGGCCACCTTCTTCGGCGAGTTGCTGCGGCTGCTGCAGCCGGGGCCGGAGCATCTGCGCTCCCTCTATGTCCAGGCCGAGGAAGATGGCGGCGAGGCGGCACCGGCCAAGCGCGGGCTGGTGGTTCTGGGCGGCGCCAAGACGGCGGGGACCCCGGCGACGGGCCGTGCCGCCCGCTTCGCCAAGGCCTGCATCACCGCCTGGATCAAGCAGCTGCGCGGCCTGCCCGACAGCCACGGCGTGCTGGCCTATGTGGGGATGACAGCGGACATGCTGCAGGGGCTGGCCGACGAGATCATCACCGGCGCCCTGCGCAACCGTCTGGAGGAAAGGCTGGTGCGGGCCCTGGACGAGGCCGAGGCCCAGGCCGGCACCACCCGCAGCCGGCTGGCCGACCAGCAGGTGCGCATCGCCTGCATGATCATCAACGAGTATGTGGACTGGCTGGGGCGCGCATCGCCCCAGGCGGTCCCCGGGGTGGCCGACGGCTTCATCGCGCCGCCGCCGCCCGACGGGCTGCCGGTGCTGAGCGACGACAGCGCCCGCTTCACCGAACGCTACATCCTGGGCTGGTTCGACGCCTTCCGGGAAACCGCCATCAACAATGCCGGCCATGCCGCCGGCAGCGAGATCACCCCGGAGCAGAATGAGCGCATGGGCGCCATCCTGGCCCTGATCGCCGACCGATCCGAACACCGTCCTGCCGGAGCCTGACCGATGCCCTTGCGTGTCGACCTTTCCTATGATGCCGGCCGCGGCCCGGGGCACGCCCTGGCCCGGATCGCCGGCATCGCCACGCTTCCCGGCGATCTGGCCCTGCGCATCGCCCGCAACAGCGACGGCCATTACCTCAACGCCGACCGCAGCTGGGGACCCAGCGAACGCTGGCTGCCGCTGTCCGGCGCCCGGGTGGAGGGCGGCGACCTGCAGGTGCCGCTCGGTCCCGAGATCGTGGACAGCATCGTCGGGGCGCCGCCGAACATCCGCTTCCAGTACCTGTTCCGCCTGGACGGCCGGGACGAGCCGGCCAAGGTCACCATCGGCAGCGATGTGCGCACGGGCAGCGGCGGCGGCAGCCGCGCGCCCGAACCGCGGCCGGTCCAGCCGCCGCCTTCCCCATTGCCGCCCGGCCCGCTGGAACCGCCCCCGGTGCTGACCGCCGGCGAGCCGCCGGTGACGACCACCGGGACGACCGGGCCGGTGGACAGGCCGATCGACAAGCCGGACACCGGCTCCGGCGGCCTGACCCGGCTGATCCCCTGGCTGGTGGGGCTGGCCGGGCTGCTGGCGGGCATGACCGGCGCCGCCTGGTACCTGAAGGTGCCGCCCTTCGCGCCGAAGACGGCCGAGGCAGAGGCGACACCGGCCATCCCGGCGCCCGCCCCCCAAGCGGCTGCGGCGCCGGCCGGGCTGGAGACGCTGGCCGACATCAACCGCTTCCTGCAGGGCAATCCCAGCCCGGCCGACGCCTTCCAGGCCGGCCAGCAGATGCAGGAGCGCGGCAAGGCCGATCTGGCCATGCTGCTGTTCCAGAACGCCGCCCGCGGCGGCCAGACCGAGGCACTGGTGGCCCTGGCCCGCATGTACGATCCGGAGAGCTGGTCGCCCACCACCAGCCCCCTGCCCGCCGCCGATGCCGAGACGGCCGCCTATTGGTACGAGCCGGCGGCCCAGGCCGGCGACGTGCTGGCGCAGCGCCGGCTGGGCAAGCTGCTGATCGATCTCAACCTCAGCCCGCAGCAGCGCGAACAGGGGATCGCCTGGCTGACCAAGGCCCGGGATGCCGGCGATGCCGAGGCGGCCAAGATGCTGGAGACGCTGAAATGAATCCGGCCCGCCGCCTGCTGGCCGGCGCCCTGACCGCGCTGACGGTCCTGGCCCTGCCCCTTCCCGCCGCCCAGGCCCGCGACCCGCTGCTGATGCCGGGCAAGCAGACGCTGTTCCAGCGCGTGCTGGCCCGGCCCGGTCTGGTGCTGAAGCGCGCGCCCGGCGACGGGCCGGGCGCGGCCCAGCCGGCCCTGACCCGCTTCTATGTCTATGACCGGCGCGAGGTCGCCGGCACGGAATGGCTGGAGGTGGGGCTGACGGCCAAGGGCAAGACCGACGGCTGGGTGCAGGCGGACATGACTCTGCCCTGGAAGCAGCAGCTGGCCCTGGCCTTCACCAATCCGGCCAACCGCGACCGCTCGCTGTTCTTCGCCCAGCGGGAGGATCTGGCCGGCCTGCTGGAGACGGACGACCCGGCCAAAGCCGTGGCGCCGCTGCGCAGCAAGATCCTGTCCGGCGGCAGCGACCCCAAGGTGGTGGCCGTCGAGCCGGACACCTATGTGGACATCCGCGACAAGTTCTATCTGCTGCCGATCCTGGGGGTGGAGGAGACCTTCTCCGGCAGCGGGCACCGCGTGCGCCTGCTGGAGGTGGCCTCGGTCTCACGCAATGACCCGGCCGCGTCCCCCCAAGCGGGTACGGCCCAGGCGGGTGCCGCCCAATCCAGCACCCCGGCGGCCGGTGGCGCGCCGCAGGCCAGCCTGCTGCGCAACTTCTCGGCCTCCGTGGTCTTCGTCGTCGATACCACCATCTCCATGGGGCCGTACATCGACCGCACCCGGCAGGCGGTGAAGACCATCTATGACAAGATCGGCAAGGCCGGGCTGGGGGATCAGGTCCGTTTCGGCATGGTGGGCTTCCGCTCCAGCCTGAAGGGTGCCCCACAGCTGGAATACACGGCCAAGCTGTTCGCCAACCCCGCCGAGGTCAAGGGTGGCGATGACTTCATGCAGCGCGTGGCCGAGGTCAAGGAGGCCACCGTGTCCAGCGCCCGCTTCAGCGAAGACGCCTATGCCGGCGTCATGACCGCGCTGACCGAGGTGCCCTGGGCCCAGTTCGGCGGGCGCTACATCGTGCTGATCACCGATGCCGGCGCCCTGCCGGGCAAGGACCCGCTGTCGGCCACCGGGCTGGATGCGGAACAGGTGCGGGCGGAGGCCGCCTATCGCGGCGTGGCGCTCTATACGCTCCACCTGAAGACACCCAAGGGCAAGGACAACCACGCCGAGGCCGAGCAGCAGTACCGGGTGCTGAGCCAGCACAGCCTGTTGCCGACCCCGCTCTATTATGCCGTGGAAACCGGTGATGTCGGCAGGTTCGGCACGCTGGTGGATACGCTGGCCGACGCCCTGACCGAGAATGTCAAGGCCGCCGCCACCGGCCAGGCCGTGGCCGGCAGCGCCCAGACCGCAGCCGCCGGCTTCACCACCGCCTCCCCGCCGAAGGCGGCGCCGGCCAAACCGGATCCAGCCAAGGCGGATCCGGGGAAAACGGACCCGGCGAAGGAAGATCCCGCCCAGCGCATGCGCCGCGAGGCCGCCCTGCTGGGCCATGCCATGCAGCTGGCCTATCTCGGCCGCACCGCCGGCACCCAGGCCCCGCCGCTGTTCAAGGCCTGGATCAGCGACCGCGATCTGGCGAAGCCGGACGTGGCCACCACCGAGGTGCGCGTGCTGCTGACGCGCAACCAGCTGAGCGACATGCAGTCGGTGCTGCAGAGCATCGCCAAGGCGGCGGAAGCCGCCCGGTTCGAGCCGGCCGAGTTCTTCAACAAGATGCGGTCGGCGGCGGCGGTGCTGGGGCGCGACCCCAACGCCATCAACGATCCCAAGGCCACCCGGCTGGCCGATCTGGGGCTGATGGGCGAGTATCTGGAGGACCTGCCCTATCAGAGCAAGGTGCTGCAGCTGGACCAGGAGACCTGGACGGCCTGGAGCATCGGCCAGCAGCAGGCCTTCATCGACGACGTCAACCGCAAGCTCCGCCTCTATCAGGTCATGCATGACGATGTGGACCGCTGGGTGGCCCTGGACAATGGCGCCGACCCGGGGGAAAGCGTCTATCCCGTGCCGCTCGACCTGATGCCCTGACGGACCGGGCGCCATGCTGGAGATCGAGGGGCTGGTCTGCCGCCGGGGCGATGCCGGACGGGGCTTCCATCTGGAAGTGCCGCGGCTGCACATCGCCGCCGGCGAGGCGGTGGCGGTGACCGGGCCGAGCGGCTGCGGCAAGAGCACGCTTCTCGACGTGCTGGGGCTGGTGCTGCGGCCGGGACAGGCCGACCGCTTCGTCCTGGGCGGGCCGGACCGGGCCGTGGACATCCGTGCCCTGTGGCAGGGCGGCGGGGCCGACCCCATGGCCGGGCTGCGCGCCCGCGCCATCGGCTATATCCTGCAGACGGGCGGGCTGCTGCCGTTCCTGACGGTGCGTGACAACATCGCCCTGTCGCTGCGGCTGCTGGGACAGCGCGCCGATGCGCCCCACCTGCCAGCCCTGGTGGAGACGCTGGGGCTGACACCGCTGCTGGACAAGCGCCCCGCCGCCCTGTCGGTGGGCGAGCGGCAGCGCGTGGCCATCGCCCGCGCCCTGGCCCACCGCCCGGCCCTGCTGCTGGCCGACGAGCCCACCGCCTCCGTCGATCCCGATACGGCCGGCCGTATCGTCACCCTGCTGCTGGAGGCCGTGCGGGCGCTGGGCACGACGCTGGTGCTGGTCAGCCACGACTGGGACATGCTGGACCGCCTGCCGCTGCGCCGCCTGCGCGCCGAGCCGGTGGCGGGGGCCGCCGTCCCGACCACACGCTTCGGGGGAACGGGCTGATGCCGGCGCCAACCCCGGTCCCGGTGCAGCCGTCGCTGCGCCATCCGCTGCGTCTGGCCGTGCTGCTGGCCCTGCGCGATGCCGCGCATGAATGGCGGATGACCCTGTGCCTGGTGGCCGGGCTGGTGGCGGTGCTGTCGCCGCTTCTGGTGCTGTTCGGGCTGAAATTCGGCATCGTCAGTGCCATGACCGACAAGCTGGTGGCCAATCCCCTGACGCGCGAGGTGCGGCTGGTCGGCAGCTACAGCCTGGCGCCGGACTGGTTCACAACGCTGCGCGCCCGTCCCGACGTGGCCTTCGCCGTGCCCCGCACCCGCTCGCTGGCGGCGACGCTGGACGTGATGGATGCCGGCGGGCGCGCCCTGCCGCCGCTGTCGATGCAGCCCACAGCCCCCGGCGACCCGCTGCTGGCCGGCCTGCCGCAGCCGGAGACGCCGCTGGATGTACTGGTCAGCCGCCCGGTGGCCGATGCCCTGAACGTCCGCAGCGGCGACAGCATGGCGGCGCTGCTGTCGCGCCGCCTGCAGGAGCGGCAGGAGGTCCTGCGCCTGCGCCTGCGCATCGTCGGCGTGGTGCCGGAGGCGCAGGGCGGACGCAACACCGTCTTCGTGTCCCCGGACCTGCTGACGGCGGCGGAGCGCTACCGCAGCGGTTTCGCCGTGCCGTTCCTGGGGGCCGGGACCGGCGCCACGACGGGCGAGCTGCCCCCCTTCGCCAGCGCCCGCCTGTTCGCCCGCAGCCTGGACGACGTGGCCGGTCTGGCCGGCTGGCTGCGCCAGCAGGGCTTCGAGGTGCAGACGGAGGCGGCGGAGATCGATCTGGTCCGCGCCGTCGACCGCGCCCTGTCGGTGCTGTTCGCCACGCTGGCGCTGATCGCGGTCGGCGGCTTCCTGGTGTCGCTGGCCGCCAGCCTGTGGGCCAATGTGGAGCGCAAGCGCCGCGATCTGGCCCTGCTGCGCCTTGTCGGCTTCCCGGTCACGGCGGTGTCACTGTTCCCGGCCACCCAGGCGGCGCTGGTGGCCGGCCTGGGCACCGGCCTGTCGCTGCTGCTGTTCCTGGGCGTCGCCGCCCTGCTGAACGCCGTGTTCGCCAGCGGCCTGCCCGCCGACACGCTGGTCTGCCGCCTGGCCCCGGTCCATGCGCTGCTGGCCCTGCTCTCCACCCTGCTCCTGGCTCTGACGGCCTCATTCATCGGAGGATTCCGTGCGATCACGATCGATCCGGCGGACAGTCTGCGCGATCTCTAGGACGGGAGGCGTGCTGGCCCTGTGTCTGGCGGCCGCCCTGCCGGGCCTGACCGGTACGGCCGTGGCCGCGGGCTGGGAGGAGAAGCTCTACAACCCGGTGCCGCTGCCGGACGACGTGATCCTGCCGCTGCCCTGCGACGGGGCCATGGCCTTCCGCAAGGTGGTGGTGCCGTCGGGCGGCCCGCTGGACGATTATCAGGTGACCATCGGCGGCAGCGACGCGGCCCAGGGCTATGCCGAGGCGTCGCGGCAGGTGCAGATCGCCGGCAGCTTCGCCGACGGCAAGGCCAAGCGCTACATCCTGATGGCCAAGTACGAGGTCAGCGAGCTGCAGTACCAGGCCCTGACGGCGGAGACCTGTCCGACGCCGTCCATGAAGGGACGCATGGCCCAGGGCAGCGTCAGCTGGATCGACGCCGTCGCCTTCGCCGACAAATACAGCCTGTGGCTGCGCGCCCACGCCAAGGACAGGCTGCCGCATGACGGGGACGAGGCGGGCTTCGTCCGCCTGCCCACCGAAACGGAATGGGAGTTCGCGGCCCGCGGCGGCGGGGCCGTGTCGCCCGCGGATTTCCAGGAACGGCTGTTCCCCATGCCGGAGGGGCTGGGCGCCTATGTCTGGTATGGCGGCAGCCAGTCGGCCAACGGCAAGCCGCAGCTGACCGGGCTGCTGAAGCCCAACCCGCTGGGGCTGCACGATATTCTGGGCAATCTCGACGAGATCGTGCTGGACCCGTTCCGCGCCAGCAAGCTGGGCCGGCTGCATGGGCAGGCCGGCGGCTTCGTGGTCCGCGGCGGCAATTACCTGACGGCGGAAGCCGATATCCGCAGCGCCTACCGGCAGGAGGTGCCCTATTACCAGGGCGAGGGTCCCCGCCGCGTCAAGACCACCGGCTTCCGTCTGGTGGTCGCCGGCCCGGTCATCACCTCGCCGGCCCGGCTGAAGGAGATCCAGGCGGCGTGGCAGGGGCTGGGCAGCGTGTCCAAGGCCGACGCCGTCAAACCCGATCCCCTGGCCGGAAAGGCGGCGGAGGACCCGATCGACGAGCTGGGCATCATCACCAAGGCGGCGGAAAGCCCGGCCATGAAGGCGCGGCTGGAGAAGCTGGGGCTGACCCTGCGCCAGAACATCGCCGAGCGCGACGAGCAGCGCGACCGCTCGGCCCGCACCACCCTGCGCCTGGGCGCCTTCCTGGGCCAGAAGCTGCGCGACGACGGCCATGCCGTGGCCGGCCTGCGCGACATCGTCAAACGCCGGCAGGCCAGCGCCCCGGACGAGGAGCGCACCCGCAGCATGGCCGAGCAGCTGAAGACCGACGAGGCGGCCCTGACCGACAACCTGAAATACTACGCCGACACGGTGATCGGCACGGCCGGCAACTATTCCGCCGACACCATCGCCAAACAGGCAGAAATCCTGACAGTCGAACTGAACAGTCTTGGTTTGTCCTCGCTGGTGCCGCTGCTGAAGAAGCATATCGAGCACATCAGCAGATACCAGAAGGACGGAAAGGTCAGCCGCAGCCAGTGGCTGGATGATTGGTCCAAGTTCTAAATACTCACGCGGAGATGGGGGAGATTATCATGACGCTTTCCAAGGGGTACCGCGCCATCGCCACCGCGGTGACAGCCAGCTTCCTGCTGACAGCCTGCGCCACCACCAGCGGCGATCCGGGCCGGCCGCTGACACCGCAGGAGCAGGCCCTGCGTGAGCAGGCCAAGAACTATGAATCCACCGTGGTCGAGGGCGCCCTGCTGGGCGCGCTGGCCGGCGGTCTGATCGCCGCCGCCTCCGGTGGGAACAAGAAGGATGTGGCCATCGGTGTGGCCGCGGGGGCGGGTGTCGGCGCCGTGGCCGGCAACTACATCGCCAAGAAGAAGCAACAATATGCCACGGCCGAAGCCCAGTACAATTCCATGATCGCCGACGTCCAGACGGAGAATGCCCGCCTGGCCGACCTGTCCGACAATGCCCGCCAGGTCATCGCCAGCGACATGAAGGAGATGGAGCGGATCGACGGCCAGATCGCCGCCGGCACCCTGTCGGTGGCCGACGCCAAGCGCCAGATGGCGGCGGTGGACAGCAACCGCAAGGTGCTGCTGGCCACCCTCGACGGGCTGAAGAAGAAGGAGGAGGACCTGCAGGAGATCCAGAAGCAGGCCGCCGCCCTGGGCAACAAGGCCCAGCAGCAGCAGATGGACAAGGAAATGCAGGCCCTGCGCACGCAGATCGCGGCGCTCCAGGGCGAGGTGGACACGCTGGTGCAGCGCCGCAAGGTCTCCCGCGTCGGCTGAGGAAACAGACCATGACCAGCATGACACAAATGACGCGCGTCGGCGCGATCCTGGCCGCCAGCCTGCTGCTGTCGGCCTGCCAGACCGATGCCGACCCGTCCAAGGGCGGCTTCCTGTCCGGCGTCCAGGGCATCACCTCCGGCGGCTATGAGCAGCGGCTGCAGGACAAGCAGCAATCGCTGGAGAACGCCCAGGACCAGCAGGTGCAGCGCCAGCGTGAGGTCGAACGCCTGACGGCGCAGCAGCAGGCCGTGGCGCGCCAGCGCACCCAGGCCGAGCAGAAGCTGGCCGCCCTGAACAGCGACCTGGACAAGGCGCAGGCCAAGCTGAGCACGGCGCGCAAGGACACCAGCAAGCTGAAGCAGCAGGTGGAGAGCCTGAAGAAGCGCATCGCCCTGGCCGAGCAGAATCCGTACCTGGATGACGGGGAGAAGGCGCGGCAGCTGGAGACTCTGCGCAAGGAGAAGGAAGCGCTGGAGCAGGAGGTGGACCTGGCCGTCAAGCGCTGACGGCCGGGCAACCGGCAGGGGCGTCCGTCCGGCCCGGAGCGCGGGAGCGGACGGACCCTCCGCTTTGGCTTTGTTGTGCGGGGAGCGGGTGATGCGGCAGGGGTTGATCGGGCAGCGGTTCGGACGGTGGTTCAGGCAGCGGTGGGGCAGCGCAACGGCCTTTGGCGTCCTTGCCCTGGCGGTCTCGCTGGCCGGCACCGCCTGGGGCCAGCCGGCCCCCGATGCGGCCGCGAAACAGGCGCGGATCGAGGCGTTGCGCGCCATGCTGGACCGCGACATCTGCCAGAACCGCGCCGAGGCGGAGGCCCTTCTGGCCGCCGGGGCGCCCCCCGCGCCGACAACGCCGCCCGGCAGCGCGCCGGCCAAGCCGGTCGCGGCGGAGGTGGCACCAGCGGGCATGCCCCCGGCCCCGTCGCCGGACAAGACCGGAACGGCGACCGAGGCGGCCAAGCCGGAGCCGGACACACCACGCCGGCTGTCACGCGCCGCGTTGGTGGAGCGGCTGAAAGCCGCCGTGGTGCTGGTGATCGCCGGGGAGGACAGCGGGTCCGGCTTCTTCATCAGTCCCACACTGATCCTGACCAACTATCATGTCATCGAGAAGGCCAAGGACGGGACGGTCATCGTGGTCGGGCGCGGGACCAACACGCCGCGCCGCGCCCGCATCGTGGCCATGGCGCCGACCTCCGCCCAGAATCAGCGGGACTATGCCGTCCTGGAAATCGAGGGCCCCGGTGCCGCTGTCACCCTGGGCCTCAGTGGCTTCTCCAGCGAATTGGACGATGTGGTGGCCGCCGGCTATCCGGGGCTGCTTCTGGCCAACGACCAGAATTTCACCGCGCTGATCGGCGGGGATCTGACGGCGCTGCCGGAACTGGCCTTTTCCCAGGGGCAGGTCATGGCCCGCCAGAACAGCGGCCGGGGCGTGATGACCCTGGCCCATTCCGCCGCCATTTCCGGCGGCAACAGCGGCGGGCCGCTGGTGGATGCCTGTGGCAACGTCATCGGCATCAACAGCTTCATCAATGTCTCGGTCGAACAGGCATCCCGCGCCGGCTTCGCCCTGGCGGCCACGGATGTCATGGATTTCCTGGGCGAGCGCGGGGTTGGCTTCACCCGTATCGGCCAGCCCTGCCCGGCCGCGAATTGAAACCGCGACTGGCCCGAGAAGCCCGGTGATCGACCACGATCACCGGGCCTTGGGATCAGGCCTGCGAGCGCAGGGTCCGGGCGGCGGACACCATGTTGGCCAGCGCCGGCCTCACCTCCTCCCAGCGGCGGGTCTTCAGTCCGCAATCGGGATTGACCCAGATCTGATCGGGGGACAGGTTCTTCCCGGCCCGGACCAGGAGATCAACCATCTCCGCCACCGTCGGCACACGTGGCGAGTGGATGTCATAGACGCCGGGTCCGATCTCGTTGGGGTAGCGGTAATCGGCGAAGGCGTCGAGAAGCTCCATCTTCGAGCGCGAGGTCTCGATGGAGATGACGTCGGCATCAAGGGCACCGATGGCGGCGATGATGTCGTTGAACTCCGAATAGCACATATGGGTGTGGATCTGGGTCGCCGGCCCCACGCCACAGGCCGCCAGCCGGAAGCTCTCCACCGCCCAGTTCAGGTAGGCCGGTCCGTCCGCCCGCCGCAGCGGCAGCCCTTCGCGCAGCGCGGGTTCGTCGATCTGGATGATGGCGATGCCCGCCGCCTCGAGATCGGTGACCTCATCGCGCAGGGCCAGGGCGATCTGGCGGCAGACCGTGGCACGGGGCAGATCATCCCGCACAAAGGACCAGTGCAGCATGGTCACCGGCCCGGTCAGCATGCCCTTGACCGGCCGTTCCGTCAGGGATTGGGCATAGCCGGCCCACCCCACCGTCATCGGCCGCGGCCGCGACACGTCGCCGACGATGATCGGCGGCCGCACACAGCGCGAGCCGTAGGACTGCACCCAGCCATGGCGGGTGAAGACATAACCCTCCAGCTGTTCGCCGAAATACTGGACCATGTCGTTGCGTTCGAACTCGCCATGAACCAGCACGTCGATCCCGATCTCCTCCTGCCAGCGGATGGCCGCTCCGGTCTCCTGCCGCAGGAACGTCTCATACTCCACGGCGGACAGCCGGCCCTTGGCATGGTCGGCGCGGGCCTTGCGCACGGCGTCGGTCTGGGGAAAGGAGCCGATGCTGGTGGTGGGGAAGACCGGCAGATGCAGACGCTGCGCCTGCAGCCAGCGCCGCTCGGCATAGGGGATGCGGCGGGCCATGTCCGCGGTCACCGCCTCCAGCCGCGCCGCCACGGCCGGATTATGGATGCGCGGCGAGGTGCGGCGGCCGTGGACGGCTTTGGCCGCGGCGGCCAGATCCGCCGCCACGGCGTCGGATCCCTCCGTCAGCGCCCGACCGAGCACGGCCAGTTCCGTCATCTTCTGGGCAGCGAAGGCCAGCCAGCTCCGCAGCTCCGGATCGAGCTGCACCTCGGCGTCACTGTCCATGGGCACATGCAGCAGCGAGCAGCTGGGGGCCAGCATCAGCCGCTCCGTTCCCAGCCGGCGCACCGCCGGGGCGATGCGGTCGAGCAGGGCCGGCAGATCGGCACGCCAGACATTACGGCCGTCGATGACGCCCAATGACAGGCAGGCATCCGGGCGCAGTCCCGCCAGCACCGCGTCCAGCTGGCCGGCACCGCGGACCAGATCCAGATCCAGATGCAGACCGGCCACCGGCAAGGACAGTGCCGTGTCCAGATTGTCGCCCAGCGGTCCGAAATAGCTGGCGACCAGCAGCTTCAGTCCGGGTGCCGCCGACGCCAGCACCGCATAGGCCCGGCGCAAGGCGGTGCGGGCGGCCCCGTCGAGATCCAGGACCAGACAGGGTTCGTCCATCTGCACCCAGTCTGCCCCGGCCGCCCGCAGGCGCCGCAGCACCTCGGCATAGACCGGCAGCAGATCCTCCAGCAGCGTCAGCGGGCGGAAGCCCGGCTGCCGGGACTTGGCCAGCAGCAGCCAGGTGACAGGACCGAGCAGCACCGGGCGGGTGTGAATGCCCAGCGCCCTGGCCTCCAGGAATTCATCGACAGGCTTGGTGCCGGCCAGCTGGAAGCGCTGGCCCGGCTCCACCTCCGGCACCATGAAATGATAGTTGGTGTCGAACCATTTCGTCATTTCCTGCGCCGGCACACCGTCTGTCACGGCGTGATCCCCGCCGCAATCGCAGCCCGGTCCGGTCCCATGATCGCCGGCCGGATCGCCCGCGGGCCGGCCCTGGGTTCCGCGCGCCATGGCGAAATAGGTGGACAGCGGCACCGGGCCGCCGTGCCAGCCATAGACGGCAGGAATGGCACCGACCATGACCGACAGGTCCAGCACATGGTCGTAGAGGGAGAAATCGTTGCTGGGAATATGGGTGATCCCCAGCGCCTGCTGGCGGCGCCAACTTTCAGCGCGCAGCCGGGCCGCCGTGGCCAGAAGCTCCGCCGCATCGGTGCGGCCCGCCCAGTGGCTCTCCAGGGCGGATTTCAGCTCGCGGCGCAGACCGATACGCGGTACGCCGAGCGTGGCAATGGCAAGATTGGACATTGGCATGGACCCCATGATGGATGGGGGCAAAGGCCATAGCGGACGCGACAGGCAGGCCCCGGACGGATCCGATGCGGCCTGCCAAGGCGACACACCGGGACACCCCGCCCGTGGACGTTATCTGTTCATGGCAGGTCTCCTGGCTCGCGGGTCTTCGCCTGCCGCCCGGTCTTCCCAGGGCCGCGAGGACCCCAGTGACATGTTGGACGGAACGCTCGCCGCTGACAGTTGCGGGGGCAGCGCCGGCCTTGCACCGGCTTCCCTCTTAGCCCCGGCACCACCGCCAGGGCGGGCCGGGGAACCATGACCATGAGACGCTAGCGCAGCGCCGCCACAGCGTCAACAACACATAAGGACTTCTTTATATCGTTATGCGTTCTGTCACTCCGCCGGATCGGTGCTCCAGACGGGATGCGGCCAGGTGCCGGACATGGTTTCCACCACAGTCAGGAAGGCGCGCACACTGCCCAGCCGGCTGCGCTCACGCAGGCACAGCACATATTCGTCCAGTTCCAGCTTCAGCCCGTGCAGCGGCCGCACCGTCAGGGCCGGATCGCCGCTGAATTCAGCCTCGCAGATGAAGGCCAGTCCCAGACCGGCCTTCACCGCCGCCAGCTGCGCCTCACGCGAGGCGATCTCGATGGTGTCGGGCAGGGTCAGTTCCGCCTCCGCCAGCACCCGCTCCACCACGCGGCGCGTCATCGATCCCGGTTCCCGCATCAGGATGCGCTCCGCCCGCAGATCGTCCGGCGCCACGCTGGCGGCGGCGGCCAGCCGATGCTCCGCCGGCAGCATCAGCACCACCGGCTCCCGCCCCAGTGGCAGGCCGGTCAGGCGCGGGTCGATGGTCGGGCTGGCCAGAACCGCCACATCCAGCCGCATTTCCAGCAGGTCGCGGCGGATCGTCTCGGCATTGCCCAGCGACAGGCGCAGCTTGACGCCGGGATGACGGCGGGTGAATTCCGCCAGCAACGGAATCACCTGCACCGGCCCGTCCGCCCCCACATTCAAGGTGCCGCCGGTCAGGGCGCGGTGGCCGGCCAGCAGTTCCATGGCTTCCTGCTCGGCGGCGAACAGGCGGTGGGTGATCTCGTGCAGGGTCTGGCCGGCGGGCGTCAGCGCCACCCCCCGCCGCTCCCGCACGAACAGCAGCAGGCCGTAACGCTCCTCCAGCGCCTTGACCTCCGCCGACAGGGTCGGCTGCGAGATCGACAGGGCCCGCGCCGCCTGGGTGAAGCTGCCTTCGCGCGCCACCCAGTGGAAGGCACGCAGCTGGGTATGCAGCACCGGGATCTCCTATAGGCTGGATCTATGCTGGCCATTGATACGATGGATTTCCAATATACGTCACCCCCCTGCCATGGTGCGGCCGCAACAAAGGCGGTGCCCCGGCCCGCGGATGTTGCGCTCGCGTTCCGTTTGTTCCCGAGGTGCCCTCAATGCGCCGTTCACTTTCGTTGCTGTCCTTCGCTCTTGCCCTGGCCCTCGGCCTGACGGCACCGGCCGCGTGGGCGGCGACCAGCCTCACCGTCTATACGTCGCTGGAGGCCGATCAGCTGAAGGCCTACAAGGAGGCGTTCGAGGCGGCGCACCCGGAGGTGGAGATCCGCTGGGTGCGGGACAGCACCGGCGTCATCACCGCCCGTCTGCTGGCGGAGAAGGCCGCCCCCAATGCCGATGTGGTCATGGGCGTGGCCGCCACCTCGCTGATGCTGCTGGACCAGGAGGGCCTGCTGGACGGCTATGCCCCGGCCGGGCTGGACAAGGTGAAGCCGGCCCTGCGCGACGGGCGGCCGCAGCCACACTGGATCGGCATGGATGTGCTGTCCTCGGCCCTGTGCGTCAACCGCACGGAGCGGGAGAAGCGCGGCCTGGCGGTGCCGGCGCGCTGGTCCGATCTGACCGATCCGGCCTGGAAGGGCCAGATCACCATGCCCAATCCGGCCTCCTCCGGCACCGGCTTCCTGATGGTCAGCGCCTGGCTGCAGATGATGGGCGAGGAGAAGGGCTGGGCCTTCATGGATGCGCTGGACCGCAACATCGCCAGCTACACCCATTCCGGTTCGAAGCCGTGCAAGCAGGCGGCCACGGGCGAATTCGCCATCGGCCTGTCCTTCGAATACCGTGCCGCCAAGCTGATCGACCAGGGCGCCCCCATTGAGCTGGTGCTGCCGGCCGAAGGGCTGGGCTGGGACATGGAGGCCGTGGCCATCGTCAAGGGCACGGCCAAGCTCGACGCGGCCCATACGCTGCTGGACTGGGCGGCGACGCCGGAGGCCAATGCCCTGTACGCCCGCAGCTTCGCCATCGTCGCCCGGCCGGAGGTCCAGCCGCAGCACAACCATATCCCCGCCGATCTGGAGACGCGGCTGACCAGGCAGGATTTCGCCTGGGCCGCCGCCAACCGCGACCGCATCCTGACCGAATGGTCGCGCCGCTACGATGCCAAGTCGGAAGCCAAATGAACGCTGTCCGTGGTGAAGGGGGGGAAGCCCCCCAGGACGCCCCCCATCTGGTGTTGCGGGGCGTCGGCCAGCGCTTCGGGACGTTCACGGCCCTGGAGGGCGTCGATCTGACGGTGCGCCGTGGCGAATTCGTGACGCTGCTGGGGCCGTCCGGGTCGGGCAAGACCACGCTGCTGCGCGCCATCGCCGGGCTGGCGCCACCGACGGAGGGCAGCATCCGGCAGGACGGTGCCGATGTCACCGCCGTGCCGGTGGAACGGCGCGATGTGGGCATCGTCTTCCAGTCCTATGCCCTGTTCCCGACGCTGACGGTGGCCGATAACATCACCTACGGGCTGCGCGCCCTGCCACGGCCGGAACGGCGGACGCGGCTGGAGGCCATGCTGGATCTGATCGGCCTGCGCGCCCATGCCGGCAAATATCCGGGCCAGCTGTCCGGCGGCCAGCAGCAGCGGGTGGCGCTGGCCCGGGCCCTGGCGCCCAACCCCGGCCTGCTGCTGCTGGACGAGCCGCTGTCGGCCCTGGATGCGGAGGTGCGGCGCGACCTGCGGGCCGAACTGCGCCGGCTGCAGCGCCAGCTGGGCATCACCACGCTGATGGTCACCCACGACCAGGAGGAGGCGCTGACCCTGTCCGACCGCATCATGGTGCTGAACCATGGCCGGGTCGAACAGGTGGGCAGCCCGTCGGACCTGTACGAGCGGCCGGCCAGCCTGTTCGTCGCCGGCTTCATCGGCGCCATGAACCGGCTGCCGCTGGCGCGGGCGCCGGATGGCGGTCTGCGTCTCGGCCGCTGGCCCCTGCCGCTGCCCGCCGATCCGGCGGCGGGACCTGCCCCGGTGCTGTGCCTGCGACCGGAATGGTTGGGGCTGGAGGATGGCGACCTCGCGGCGCCGCTGGTCGCAGACGGGCATCTGTCCCTGCCCGGCCGCGTGCTGGACAGCGAATATCGCGGCGCCCAGATCATGGTGCAGCTGGGGCTGGAGGATCCGGCCCGACCGGACCCGGCCCTGGCCGCGCTGACCCTGACCACGCTGCAACCGGCCTGGGGGCCGCTGGGCCGCGGGCTGGAGCCGGGCCGGCGGCTGCGGCTGCGGCTGCCGCTGGACCGTCTGCGCCTGTTCGCCGGGGACGGTGCGCAATGACCATGCCGCTTCCCCTGCCCCGGACGTCGCCGCGGCGCCTGGGCAGCCTGCTGCCGGCCGGATCCGTCCTGCCGCGGCCGGGATCGCTGCTGGCCGTCGCGGCACCGCTGCTGTTCCTGCTGCTGGCGCTGGCATTGCCGCTGGCGGCGGTGCTGTCCCAGGCGGTGCGGGACCGGGCCGGGCACTTTGTCGGGCTGGACAATCTGCGTGACTATCTCGGCAATCCGGCACTGTCGGCGGCCCTGGGCAACAGCCTGGCGCTGTCGGCGCTCAGCGCCGTGCTCTGCGTGGCGCTGGCCTTCCTCTATGCCTATGGGCTGACGCGGACCCGCATGAGGGGGCGCGGCCTGTTCGCTCTGGTGGCACAGATGCCGCTGCTGGCGCCGTCGCTGCTGCCCGGCATCGCCCTGGTCTATCTGTTCGGCAATCAGGGCTGGCTGAAGGGCATGCTGGGCGGGCACAGCATCTATGGCCCGATCGGCATCGTGCTGGGCGAGCTGTTCTGGACCTTCCCCCATGCGGTGATGATCCTCACCGCCGCCCTGTCGCTGGCCGATGCCCGGCTTTACGAGGCGGCGCGGGCCCTGAAGGCGGGGCCATGGCGGCGGTTCCTGACGGTCACCCTGCCCTCGGTCCGTGGCGGTCTAGTCTCGGCCTTCGTCGCGGTCTTCGCGCTGGTCGTCACCGATTTCGGCGTGCCCAAGGTCATCGGCGGGCAGACGCCGCTGCTGGCCACCGACATCTACCGTCAGGTCATCGGCCAGCAGAATTTCCAGCGCGGCGCCGTGATCGCCCTGCTGCTGCTGCTGCCGGCCCTGCTGGCGTTCCTGGCCGACCGGCTGATGGCCCGGCGCCCGGCGGCGTCCCTGGGCGGCAAGGCCGTGGCCCTGGTGCCGGCGCCCAACCGCTGGGTGGACGGTTTCTTCCTGCTGTTCTGCGGCGCCCTGGCCTTCTGCCTGCTGCTGATCCCGGCGACGGCGCTGTTCGCCTCCTTCGCCAGGCTCTGGCCCTATGACCTGACGCCGGTGCTGACCCATTACCGGTTCGAGCTGATGGATGGCGGCGGCTGGACCGCCTATGGCAATTCGCTGCGGCTGGCGGCCCTGACGGCCCTGTTCGGCACGGCGCTGATCTTCCCCGCCGCCTGGCTGGTGGTGAAGGGCCGGGCGCCGATGGCCCTGCGCCAGGGGCTGCACGGGCTGGCGCTGCTGCCGCTGGCCGTGCCGGGGCTGGTGCTGGGGTTGGGCTATGTCTTCTTCCTGGCCGATCCGGCCAACCCGCTGCGGCCGCTGAGCGGCACCCTGACACTGCTGGTGGTCTGCACCATCGCCCATTACTACAGCGTGCCGCACCTGTCGGCGATGACGGCCCTGCGCCGCCTGGACCCGGAACTGGAGGAGGCGGGCCGGGCGCTGAAGGTGCCGCCGGCCGTCACACTGGGCCGGGTCACGCTGCCGCTGGCCCTGCCGGTGGTGCTGGACATGGCGTCCTACCTGTTCCTGGCGGCCCTGACCACCGTCTCGGCCGTGGTCTTCCTCTATGATCCCGACAGCATGCTGGCCGCCCTGGCGGTGCTGGCCATGGATGATGCCGGCGACACCGCCCCCGCCGCAGCCATGGCCATGCTGATCTTCGGGACCGGCGCCCTGGTGCGTCTGCTCTGGGCGCTGGTCACCCGCAGCCTGCTGCGCCGGGCCGGGCGCTGGCGGGATGGGCGCTGAACCGAGGAGATCGGCGGCCGCCGACGCGCCCGGCGGCGGCCCGGCAGGCGCCGGCTCAGTCCGCCACCTCGATGCCCATGCCATGGGCCTGGGCCGCCGTGGCCACAGTTTCGGGCGGCGGCGCATCGGTGTAGAGCGTGCGCACATCGGCGAAGCCGGCGACCTGGATGAAGCCCGCCTTGGTGAATTTCGTGGAGTCGGCCAGCACGACCACGCGGCGCGACTGATCGAGCAGCGAGCGCTTGAACATGGCCTCGTCGGCATCGAAGTCCAGGAAGCCACGCACCCCGTCGATGGCGCCCATGGACATCACCGTGATATCGGGCACGAAGCGCAGGCAGAAGGCGATGGCCTCTGGCCCGAAGGCGGCGTGGTAGTCCGGCTTGATGGGACCGCCGGCCAGGAACAGACGCTGGCCGGGCCGGCCCACCACCTCGTGCGCGATCTCCACGCTGTTGGTGATGATGGTCAGGTCGCGCAGGCCCGCCAGCGCCCGCGCCAGCCAGAAACAGGTGGTGCCCGAATCGAGCAGCAGGGTCATGCCCTCATGCACCATGCGGGCGGCGTGCTGCGCGATGCGCTGCTTGGCCTCGGACTGTTCGCGCAGACGGATGCGATAGGGCGCCTCCAGCTGGTTGCTGGGGATGGAGACGCCGCCATGGGTCTTCTGCACCCGGCCGCTGCCTTCCAACTGGCGGATATCGCGCCGGATCGTCTCCTCCGACACGTCGAAATGGGCCGCGAGTTCAGTGATCGAGCAATGGCCCCGCTCCTCGAGAAGCTTCATGAACAAGTTCAACCGTGCGGCCTGTGTGGGACGCGTGCCGGTTTTGCCGCCAAGGCTGTCTGTGTCGCTCATTCCCGCATGATATCCACATCAACCCGCCCATGAAAGTCACAAAATCCAACACAACAACACATGATTCTCACATTTTGTCACACAGCTGTCATGGCTTGCGCATAGTGTCTGCCCCGATCGGACGGCCGGGGGCCGTCCCACCTATGGGGGAGAGGGTTTCCATGTTCCGGAGAAAGTCAGCACTGCTGCCCTTGCTGGCGGCGACCACGGCCCTGATGCCGATCGCAGCCTGGGCACAGCAGGCCGCGCCAGCGCAACAGAATGCGCCCGCGTCCACCGATGCCCTGGAGGAGATCGTCGTCACCGGCTATGTGCAGGCGCTGAGCAAGGCCCGCGAGCTGAAGCAGAACTCCGACATCGTCAAGGATGTCATCGTCGCCGAGGACATGGCCAAGTTCCCCGAGCTGAACCTGGCCGAAAGCCTGCAGCGCCTGCCCGGCGTCGCCATCAACCGTGAAGCCGGCGAAGGCCGCCGCATCACCCTGCGCGGCCTGGGCCCGGACTATACCCGCGTGCAGCTGAACGGCATGGAAGTGCTGGGCAATGTGGACTCGGCCATGGACAGCCGTGGCCAGCGCTCACGCGACCGTGCCTTCGACTTCAACATCTTCGCCTCGGAGCTGTTCTCCAAGGTCGAGGTGGAGAAGACCTATCAGGCCGCCCAGAACGAAGGCGGCATGGCCGGCACGGTCGGCCTGTTCACGGCCAAGCCCCTGGACTATGACACGGGCACCAAGGGCGCGGTCACGGCCAAGCTGGGCACGAACACCTATACCGAAGACGCCCAGCCCCGCGTCGCCGCCATGATCAGCCAGAACTGGAACGACAAGTTCGGCGCCCTGTTCTCGGTGGCCTATTCCAAGCGCAAGACCGAGGAGCAGGGCTACAACACCTATTCGCCGAGCCAGCTCAGCGCCACCAAGATGGCCGACTACGTGGCCAAGGGGCTGGACATCTCCGCGCTCAGCGCCGACCAGAAGGCCAAGTTCCTGTCGGGCGATCTGGTGTTTGCCTCCGGCAACCGCCTGTCGGTGTGGGATGCCAAGCAGGAGCGGCTGGGCCTGACCACAGCCCTGGAGTGGAAGCCGACCGACAGCGTGCGGCTGACCCTGGACGGGCTGCACGGCCAGTTCAAGACCGACCGTGACGAGTACCATCTGGCCACGCGGCCGGATACGACCTCCGGCTCCGTCGCCTTCGATGTCAACTCGAAGATCAATGCGATCAGCTGGGACAGCTCGAACTTCGTCAACGCCATCGACGTCGACAACGCCACCTATGCCAGCGAGCATCGCCGGTCGCAGAACAAGAACAAGTTCGACCAGATCGCCCTGACCGGCACCTGGGAAGCCACCAGCCGGCTCGTCATCGACGGCCATGTGGGCTATGAGCGCTCGACCTACACCACGCCCTATGACGACAAGCTGTACATGAAGGCCAAGGGTGGCATGACCACCACCTATGCCGCCGACGGCGATTCGGCCACCAATGTCTATGACTGGGACACGACCGACGTCTCCCGCTACAGCTTCAATGAATTCTATTTCCGTGAGTTCTGGAACAAGACCAGCCTGGGCGAAGGCGTGCTGAACGGCCGCTACGAACTGAACGACTGGCTGAAGCTGCGCGCCGGCGCCGCCTGGCGGCGCTACCGCACCAGCGGGTCGGAGATCTTCAATGACGGCCAGGCGCACCAGTTCACCGGCGACGCCGTCACCGACTATGCCTACATCTTCTCCAGCAACAAGAAGCAGTCCTGGATCACCGGCGATTACGACAAGGCCTTCGCCAAGTACAAGCTCGACCATACGGTGGCCGGCGCCACCGACATCGAGAACACCTACAGCGTGACCGAGGAAACCACCACCACCTACAGCCAGCTCGACTGGGACAGCGCCCTGGGCGGCATGCGCTTCCGCGGCAATGTGGGTGCCCGCGCCTATTTCACCGACACCGAGAGCGTCGGCGACATCATCGACAAGAACTACACGCCGCTGGGCAGCAACAAGACCACGTCGGATTACTCCGGCCTGCTTCCGGCGCTGAACGCCACGCTGGAAGTCATGCCCGACTTCCTGGTGCGCTTCGCCGCGGCCAAGAACATCAACCGCCCCGGCCTGTCCTCCATGGCCGCAGCCGGCAGCGTCAAATTCTCCAGCGGCGAGTATTTCGTCAGCGTCGGCAATCCCGACCTGAAGCCGTACAAGGACACGTCCTTCGATCTCTCGGCCGAATGGTACTTCGGCAAGATCGGCATGGTGTCCGTGGGTGTGTTCCACAAGGACATCAAGAACCTGATCACCACGGAAACGCTGTACAACGTGCCGTTCAGCGCCACCGGCCTGCCGCTCGCCATGCTGCCGGGTCTGGGCGCCGATACGGTCATCGCCGAATATTCCAAGCCGGTGAACCTGGCGGATGCCCGCATCGACGGCCTTGAAGTGGCCGCCCAGACCAATTTCGACTTCCTGCCCGCCCCGTTCGACAATCTGGGCGTCCTGGTCAATGCGACGCTGATCGACTCCAACACCGAACTCAACGGCCTGGACGGCCCGATCACCGGCCTGTCGAAGACCAATGCCAACGGCACCCTCTATTACGAGACCGAGGATTGGGGCCTGCGCATGTCGGCCAATTACCGCTCCAGCTACCTGCGCAGCCGCTATGACGGCAAGAATCCGGCCAGCAAGGACGGCTTCGACGGCACCGTCTATGTCGATGCGGCGGCCTTCGTGAAGCTGACACCCAACCTGAAGCTGACGCTGGACGCCATCAACCTGACCAACGAGAAGGAAATCCAGTTCAACAGCATCTATCACCGTCTGCACAACGTGACGCAGAGCGGCACCACCTTCTTCGGTGGCGTCAGCCTGGACTTCTGATGACGTGATGTACCAACGGCGGGCGGAGGGCCCATCCCTCCGCCCGCCCGACTTGACCGGCACATTCGAAAGGACCGGAACGATGGACCTTCGCCAAGACCGACGCACCTTCATGCGCACCGTGCTGGCGGGCGGCGGGGCAGCCAGCGCCCTGATGCCGTCCATCGCGCGCGCTCTTTCGATCGCGCCCCACCGGCGGACCGGCACCATCCGGGATGTGGAGCATGTGGTCATCCTGACCCAGGAGAACCGCGCCTTCGACCATTATTTCGGCGCCATGAACGGGGTGCGCGGCTTCGGTGACCGCTTCGCCATTCCGGCACCGCCCCTGCCCCAGGCCCCGGACCGCACCGTGTTCGTCCAGCCGGCCGAACCGGGCAAGCCCGGCCCGGCGCTGCTGACACCGTTCCGCCTGGACACCCAGAAGGATTTCCGCCTGGTCCGGCCGCTGGGCACGCCGCACAGTTTCCCCGACAGTCAGGCCGCCTGGGACAATGGCCGGCTGGGGGCATGGCCACACCACAAGCACAACCATGCCATGGCCTATTTCACGCGCGAGGACATTCCCTTCCAGTATGCCCTGGCCGAGGCCTTCACCCTGTGCGACGCCTATCACTGCGCGATGCACCTCAGCACCAACCCCAACCGGCTCTATATCTGGACCGGCACGCACGACCCGCTGGGCAAGGGCAACGGCCCGGCCATCGACAACGGCTATGACGGCTTCGCCGACCCGCTGGGCCATGGCGGCTACAGCTGGACGACATATCCCGAGCGGCTGCTGGAAGCCGGCATCAGCTTCCAGATCTATGAGGACATGGCCGACAATTTCAGTGACAACCCGCTGGTCGGCTTCAAGGTCTATCGCGCCGCCCGCGACGCTGCCGGCGGCCCCCTGGCCGAACTGGCCCGGCGGACCCTCGGCACGCGGACCCTGACCAACCTGAAACAGGATGTCATGACCGGCACCCTGCCCCAGGTGTCCTGGATCGTGGCGCCGACCGCCTATTCCGAGCATCCCAGCGTCTCGACCCCGCTGCAGGGGGCCGAATACACCGCCCGGGTCCTGGATGCGCTGACGGCCAATCCCGATGTCTGGGCGCGGACCGTGCTGTTCCTCAATTTCGACGAGAATGACGGGCTGTTCGACCATGCGCCGCCGCCGGCACCGCCGGCCCGCGACCCCAACGACCCCGCCCGCAGCATCGGCGGCACCACCGTGCCCGCCGAGGACGAGTATCATGTCCGCTCGCAGGACGAGAAGGATGCGCCCTATCTCAACCGGCCCTATGGGCTGGGGCCGCGCGTGCCCATGTATGTGGTCTCGCCCTGGAGCACCGGCGGCTATGTGGCGTCGGAGGTGTTCGACCATACCAGCGTCATCCGCTTCCTGGAGACCCGCTTCGGCGTGCATGAGCCCAATATCAGCGCCTGGCGCCGGGCCGTCTGCGGCGACCTGACCTCGTGCTTCGATTTCGACCGCAGCGACAGCAGCGCCTTCCTGGCCAAGCTGCCGGAAACCCGCCCCCTGTCCGATCGTGCGGCGGGACTTCAGGGCTTCGATCCGCCGCTGCCGGCCACCCTGACCAACCCGGCGCAGGAGCCGGGGCCGCGCCGCCGCCGCCCGACCCCCTATCTGCTGGATGTGGCGCTGGAGGCCGGGGGAACGCCGCGGCTGCTGTTCCGCAACACCGGCCGCGAGCGGGCGGCTGTCTTCCACGTCTATGCACTGGACCGGCTGACCGATGTCCCGGCCCGCTACACCGTGGGCGCCGGACAGAGTCTGGCCGCCCCACTGGCGGGCACGACCGGCGGCGACCTGTTCATCCTCGGCCCCAACGGTTTCCACCGCCGGCTGGCGGGGCGTCCGAACCGCTTCGGCGCCGGGCTGGAGCAGGGACAGGCGCACATGGCAACGCTGCATCTGGCCAACGCCACCGACGGCCGCATCAGCCTCAGTGTGGACGACATGGCCTATGGGCAGGCGGCCCGCAGCGTGACGCTGGAGCCGCGCGGCACGGCCAGCCTGACCTTCGACTTCGCCGCCAGCCATGGCTGGTACGATCTGCACGTGCGCGGCGACGGGCAATCCTGGCGGCTGGCCGGCCATGTGGAGGATGGCGCAGAGTCCCTCTCCGACCCCGCAACCCTCACCGTGGCGCCGCTGCGGCTGCAGGAGATCTGACGCCCCCGGTTCCGGGACAGGGCTGAGGGCGGACCAGCCCGCCCTCAGCAGAGCAGATCGACGGCGGGCATGGGCACCAGCAACGCCACCGGCGACAGCAACACCAGAACCGCTCCCATGACCCGGCCCAGCCGGGGATGGCGGGCCCAGCGGACAAGGCGCGAATAGCCCAACGCCGCCAGCGTGACGGCCGGCAGGGTGCCCAGCCCGAAGCCGGCCATCACCAGCATGCCTTGGGCCGCACTGCCGGACATCACCGCATAAAACAGGGCGGCATAGACCATGCCACAGGGCAGGAACCCCCAGAGGATACCAGCCAGGGGGCCTGCCAGGGGACCACGGCGCTGCAGGCCGGCCAAGGCCCGGCTGAGCGGGGACAGCAGCCGGTCGAACAGGCTCAGGGACGGGACCAGCCCCATCAGCGACAGCCCGATCCAGCCCAGGGTGGTGGCGGCCGCCCACTGCATGACCCGGAAGGCGTCGCGCTGATCGAACAGGCCGTAGAAGGCCGCCCCCAGGGAGCCGACGGCGGCACCCGCCAGCATATAGGCCAGGATGCGTCCGGCCTGCAGACCGGCCAGGGACAGCAGCGGTCGCCGTCCCGCCTCCGCCGGAGACAGGATCAGCAGCAGGCTGCCGGCGATGCCGCCGCACATGGCGGCGCAATGCAGGGTGCTGGCCAGCCCCAGAATCAAGCCGCCGAGAAAATTGATCTGCTCCATGCCGCCCAGACCGCCTCCAGCCCATCCCGGCCGCCCCGGCCTGTGGTCAGGCCAGCCGGCGCTCTGCGATGCATAGCGCGCCTGGGTTGGCCACGCCATATCGCAGTTGGCATGACGCGACAGCCCGGTCCTGGATGAGGCACCCCGAAGACCTGATCCCTGCCCACCGCGCATCCAGACATTGCGACCGGCATTGTCACCGCCCCAGATGCTGAACCGAAGCTTGTGGGAGAAGCGGACGCCTCGTTCCGGTACATCGACTGGCACCAGGATGCCGCTACCCGCCGCCGGCAACGAGCCCGGCCAGGGCGCCGGCCGCCAGCACCCACAGCGGGTGCAGCCGCGTCGCCAGGGTGGCGGCAGCGGCAGCCAGGGCGATGACAGCCAGCCGCCAATCCTGCGCCGCCGCCTCGGTCATGACCAGCGCGCTGGACGCCACCAGACCCGCCGTCACCGGCACCAGACCGGCCTGCACCATCCGGCGCCAGGGCCGGTCCTTGAAGCGCTCCCACAGGCGGAACACAAGGCCCGTCAGCAGCGAGGACGGGCCGAACTTGGCCAGCGACGACACCAGCAGCCCGGGCCAGCCCGCCACATGCCAGCCCACCAGCGGCACCACCATCATGTTCGGCCCCGGCGCCGCCTGGGCCAGGGCATAGAGGGCGCCGAACTCCTGCGCCGTCATCCAGTGATGCACCTCCACCACCTGCCGCTGCATCTCCGGCAGGATGGTGACGCCGCCGCCGAAGGCCAGCAGCGACAGCTGGAGGAACAGCAGCGCCAGCGCCAGCAGGACAGCCGTCATCGCCCGGTCCTCCCGGCCGTCAGGATGCTGAGCGGCGCCAGCACCAGCAGCGTCGGCAGCAGCGGCAGGTTCAGCACGCCGATGGCCACCACGCCGCCCCCCGCCATCAGCAGCGACAGGGGCCGGCGCCACAGCGGCCGGGCGATCTTCACGGCCAGGGCCAGCAGCAGCCCCGCCGCCGCCGCGGCCAGACCGGCGAACAGGTGGCGGATATGCGGATCCGCCTGGAAGCGGTCATAGACCAGCCCCAGCAGCACCACCACCAGCGTGGGCGCCGCGATCAGACCGACCAGCGCTGCCACCGCGCCCGCTGTCCCGCGGAATTTCAGCCCGACAGCCACCGACAGGTTGATGATGTTGCCGCCGGGCAGGAACTGGCACAGCCCCAGCAGGTCGGTGAACTCCTCCGCGCTCAGCCAGCGCCGCCGCTCCACCAGCAGGCGCCGCGCCAGCGGCAGCACGCCGCCGAAGCCGCTGAGGCCAAGCCAGAGAAATCCAGTGAACAGGGCTGCCACCGTGGGCGGCGACGGCTCTGCGGCGGCCGGCGGAGACCCGTTGTCCATCATCAACCTCCTCCCCTGCCGCCGGGAGAGCGTCCTCCTCGGCACACGAAAAAGGGCCGCGCCCTGCGGGTGCGGCCCCTTCACCAGTCCAGACCCTGAGGCGCTCAGAGCTGCTTCAGCACGGAGTCGGCGCTGGAGACTTCGAAGGCGCCGGGCTTCTCGACATAAAGGCCGGTGACCACGCCATCCTCGGCCACCAGGGCGAAGCGCTGGCTGCGCAGGCCCAGATTGTAGGCGGTGCCGTCCATCTCCAGCCCCAGCGCCCTGGTCAGGGTCCCATTGCCGTCCGGCAGCATGGTGATCTTGCCGGCCACATTGTTGGCCTTGCCCCAGGCCTGCATCACGAAGGGATCGTTGACGGCCATGCAGACGATCTCCTGCACGCCCTTGGCCTTCAGCGCCTCGGCCTGCTCCACGTAACCCGGCAGGTGCTTGGCCGAACAGGTGGGGGTGAAGGCGCCGGGCACGGCGAACAGGACCACCTTGCGGCCCTTGAACAAATCCTCGGTGCCGATCTCCTGCATGCCCGACTCCGTCAGGTGCTTCAGCGTGACGGCGGGAATGCGGTCGCCAACCTTGATGCTCATCATGGATCTCCCCGGGGGGTTGAACGGGCGTTCCCGTCCTTCTATGTCGGCGGCTCGGCCAGAGCAAGCGCGCACGGCACTGGCCGCTTTCGCGCCCCGGCAGTAACCTTTGCCGCCGCCGGGGGTTTTCAAGCTATTCCCCGGCATGAACGGCCGCACAGGAGCCATAGGAGGGTCGGGTCGGGCTGTGCTAGGCTGCTGCCGGACCAGGGAGAAAGGGTCACCCGACAGAGATCAGCCCCTGCTTTCGTCGACCGCAAGCGAGCCGACCGGATGAGCAAATCGCCCATGAAGGACCCAGAGATCCGCCGCCATTTGACGGGCCAGCTGCTGATCGCCATGCCGCAGATGCCCGACCCCCGCTTCGCCCGGACGCTGGTCTATGTCTGCGCGCACACGGCGGACGGGGCCATGGGACTGGTGGTCAACCGTCCGTTCGACGGGCTGAATTTCGACGAGTTGCTGGACCAGCTGAACATCGAGGCCGACCGCTCCATGGCCGACCAGCGCGTGCATTATGGCGGGCCGGTGGAAACCGGGCGCGGCTTCGTGCTCCATTCCACCGACTATGTGCGCGAAGGCACGCTGATGGTCGATGACGAGGTGGCGCTGACGGCCACGGTGGACATCCTGCGCGCCATCGCCGAGGGGCGCGGCCCGCGCCAGGGCTTCCTGGCCCTGGGCTATGCCGGCTGGGGTCCCGGCCAGCTGGACCAGGAGATGCAGTCCAACGGCTGGCTCTATGCCCCCGCCGATGCAGAGATCCTGTTCGACGCCGACCTGGACAGCAAATGGGACCGGGCCATCGCCAAGCTCGGCGTCAGCCTGACCACACTCTCCGCCGAGATCGGCCACGCCTGACGGCCTGCACCGGGAAGGGCACGTCGGGGGGGGGGCGGGACAGGTCGCCCGTCGGGGAGCGCCCATCGACCGACGGCCCCCCCGCGTCGTGCCCGCGCAGGCGGACATCCAGGGAGGCTGGAACGACGCTCCGACCTGCTGCGCCCCCTGGATCCTCCGCCTGCGCGGAGGATGACGCCAGAAACGGGTGGAAGAAACGTCGCCCGTAGGCCGGGGTGAACGGAGGCGCAGCCCAGCATCGCCCGGAACGTGCTTATCCCGGCCCGCTTGTTCTCAGCGGTCGCCAGATCGCCCCGTCGGCACCTCGCCTGCCCTGTCATCCGTGCGTACCTGCATCGCACCGCCTGGCAGCAGCGCAACCTCAACCACCTGTGTAGGGGCGGCTGGCCAGGGGCGCGGCCGCGTCAGATAATGCCGGTCCCGACGCCATACCGTGATCGGCGACCAACCGAACGCCGCCGCCACGGCTTCCCGCCATGCCGGCGGAAACCGGGCATCGGCAATGGCGGCGGCGTTCCCGGAGGAGTCGACCACCACCCGGCCACGCGGCACGTCCAGATAGTCGACCTCTCGCACTGGAGTCAGACCGCGGGAGCGCAGCCAGTCGGCGCCATGGCGGCGCATAAAGGCCCAGACGGCGTCATGTCCGGCTTCGGCTGTCCACCAATCACCATAGAGGACGGCCAAGTCCAGGGGCTGGCGGGCAACCAGCAGGGTCGTTGTCGGCACGGCGAAGAACAGGCCCACCCCGCCCCTGGCCCGGCCGGCCGCCGTCAGATCGGCCGCCATCAGTGCGGAGCCGGAGTCCGGACAAAATGCTCCCGCACCAGGGCCAGGATATGGGGTCCCGCAGCGTCTGTCATGCCGCGGTAGCGCAGCGTGGCGGGGTGGTAGCACCACAGGACCAGCCGGCCATCGACGACCTTGTGGAGGGTGCCGGCCGCTTTGTCCGCATGCCAGCCGCCGGCACCGAACAGATCTTCGGCCCGATCGAATTCATCCCCACCCAGGAACAGCAGCGCAGCCGCGGGGATCAGCGCCAGCTGTCGGCGTAGCAAGTCCAAGCAGAGTCCATGTTGCGCCTGACGGAGCGCGGCATCCGGATTTTTCGCCGAATCCCCCAGCAGATACATATTGCCATAGGCGAAGCGGGCAGCCTGGGACGGCCGCAGACAATCGGGGTCGTCCGTCCCCGCGATCAGCGCCTCATCCCCGGCCGCCGGATAGAGCTGGCGCACAAGGCCCAGGCTGAACTGCCAGAAAGGGCTGCTGCGCCAATGGCCGACAGCATATTCAGCCGCGATCTCGGTATTGAGATCATAACTCGGCTCCTTGCCCTCAATCCGGTTTGTCCCTGCCGTGGCGATACCGTAGACGGCGAGCCCCTGCCCGCCTTGCAAAAGTGCTTGCCCGGCCACCGGCACGAAGGGGGAGGCGACGGTGAAACGATCGGCAAGCGCGTGTTCCAGCGCTTGCAAGCGCTGGAAATCCTCTCCCGTCAGCAACGGGGTCATGCCATAGACAGTGGCGTTGGTCTGGGAATCCAGCAGAGCCATTCCGGTGCGTCCATCGGTGGGTGCCAAGACTGTCCACTGGCAGCGGCATGGATCATGTCGGGATGCCTCCATTGGCGACAGCATCGTGGACACCTTGAACAACTCACGCGAGTTTCTCACACCCCGCACTCGCATTTGAAGAAAAATCCGCCCGCTCCCCTTGACCGTCAAATGGCGACCGCCTGCGGGTCGTGGGTCCAGGACCGAGGCGTCATATGCCCGGGGTGCCTGGCAGCGCGGGCAGAACGCGGGAGGGAATTCCCGCTGTAGGCCGGGGTGAACGGAGGCGCGCCCCGGACAGAGGCGCCTTAGCGGAAATCGTCCTTCAGCATGGCGAACAGCACATGGTCGGCCCATTTGCCGTCGATGCGCAGATAGGCGCGGGCGTAGCCCTCGCGCTGGAAGCCCACCTTCAGCAGCAGGCCCATGCTGGGCACGTTGGTGGGCAGGCAGGCGGCCTCGACGCGGTGCAGGCCCAGCTGACCGAAGGCGAAGCCCAGCGTCAGCCGCGCCGCCTCGCTGATGAAGCCGTGGCGGGCATAGGGCTTGCCGACCCAATAGCCCATGGAGGCCATCTGGGCCACGCCGCGGCGCACATTGGTCAGGCTGATGCCGCCCACCGGCTGTTCACCGACCTGGGCGAAGACCAGGAAGCTGTAGGCTTCGTCCTCACGCCACTCCACCGCCTGCCGCCGCACCCGGCGCAGGAAGCTGTCGCGGGTCAGGGCGTCGGGCGGCCAGGTCGGCTCCCACGGGGACAGGAAATCGCGGCTGCCCTCCCGTACCTCCGCCCAGGCGCGCCAGTCCTTGGGCTGGGCGGGGCGGATGAACACCCGCTCCCCGTCGACGCGCAGCGCCGGCGGGGACAGGATGCCTTCGGGGAACAGCCGGATCACCGCCGCCTCCCCCCTCAGGCCAGCCGCGCCGCGACGCGGTCATAGGCCTCCAGCCCGGCCAGCGGACCCAGGGCCGTCAGCGTCGGGCGGCTGCCGAAGATGCGGCCGGCCACCCGCTTCACCGCCGCCGCATCCACGGCATCGATGCGGGCGATCACCTCGGATGTGGGGATGACGCGGCCATAGACCAGCAACTGGCCGCCCAGCTGCTCGGCCCGGTTGGTGGTGCTTTCCAGGCTCATCAGCTGGCTGGCCTTCAGCTGGGCGCGGGCGCGGGCCACTTCCTCCTCGCCCAGGGTGGCGGTCAGCTTCGTCACCTCGTCGCAGATCACCGGCACCAGCTCGCCCACCCGCTCCGGCCCCGTGCCGGCATAGATGCCGAAGACGCCGCTGTCCGCCAGGGTCCAGGTGAAGCTGTGAACGCCATAGACCAGGCCGCGCTTCTCCCGCACCTCCTGGAACAGGCGCGACGACATGCCGCCGCCCAGCAGGGTCGACAGCACCGAGGCCGTGTACAGGTCCGGATCGTGGCTGCCGACCCCATCGAAGCCCAGGATGACATGGGTCTGCTCCAGGTCCCGCTCCTCGCGGAAGTCGCCGCCGCAGTAGCGGGCCTGCTCGGCCCGTGCCCCGTCGCCGGCCGGCAGATCGGTGAACAGGCGCAGCGCCAGCTCCACCAGCTGCTCATGCTCCACATTGCCGGCGGCGGACACCACCATGTTGGCCGGGACATAGCGTCCGGCCACATAGTCGGTCAGGGCCGGACGCGGCAGCGCCCCCACCACCTCGGCCGTGCCCAGGATGGGCCGGCCCAGCGGCTGGCCGCGGAAGGCGGTGGCCAGGAAATGGTCATAGACGATGTCGTCCGGCGTATCCTCAGCCTGGCCGATCTCCTGCAGGATGACCTGGCGTTCCTTCTCCAGCTCGCCGGCATCGAACAGGGAATGCTGCACCATGTCCGCCAGCACGCCCAGCGCCAGCGGCAGGTCCTCCTTCAGGACCTTGGCGTAATAGGTGGTGTGCTCACGGCCGGTATAGGCGTTGAGATGGCCGCCCACATCCTCGATCTCGGCGCTGATGCGGAAGGCGTCGCGGGTCGGCGTGCCCTTGAACAGCATGTGCTCGACCATGTGGGCCACGCCGTTGGCGGCATCGGGCTCGTGCCGGCTGCCGACGCCGATCCAGAGGCCGACGGTGACCGTGGCCACATGGGGCATGGGATCGGTGGCGACGCGCAGGCCGTTGGGCAGGGTGGTGACGCGGATACCGGACTTCATGCCTGGGCTCCGGTGACGCGCGACCGGGTACGGACGAACTCTTTCAACACAGACAGATCATTGGGCAGCACGGACAGGCGCTCCTCGCGCTCGAACAGGTCGGACAGATGACGCGGCAGGCCGGGGCGCACCCCGGTGGCACGCTCCACCGCGTCGGGGAATTTGGCCGGGTGGGCGCAGGCCAGCGCCACCACGGGAATGGACGGGTCCAGGGACGAGGCCCGGGCCGCATGCACGGCGACGGCGGTATGCGGATCAAGCATGTAGCCCGATTCCGCCCAGGTGGAAGTCATGGTGGCCAGCGTCTCCTCCTCGCCGCAGCGCCGGCCCTCGAACAGGGCCAGCGCCCGCCGCAGCTGACCCTGGCTGACGGCAAAGCGGCCCTGGGCACGGAACTCGTCCATGCTGGCGGCCACGGCGGCACCGTCCCGGTCCATCAGGTCGAACAGCAGCCGCTCGAAATTGCTGGAGATCTGGATATCCATGCTGGGGCTGATGGTGGGCACCACCCCGGCCGCCTGCATGGTGCCGCTGGCGAAGAAGCGGGCCAGGATATCGTTGCTGTTGGTCCCGACGATCAGCCGGGCCACCGGCACGCCCATGGCGCGGGCGGCATAGGCCGCATAGACATTGCCGAAATTGCCGGTGGGCACGGCGAAGGCCACCTCCCGGTCCGGGGCCCCCAGCGCCACGGCCGCGGCCACGTAATAGACGATCTGGGCCATGATCCGGGCCCAGTTGATGGAGTTCACTGCCGACAGCCGCAGCGCATCGCGGTAGGGCTGGTCGTTGAACAGGGCCTTCACCGCGTCCTGGCAGTCGTCGAAGGTACCCTGCAGCGCCACATTGTGCACATTGGGCGACAGCACCGTCGTCATCTGCCGGCGCTGCACCGGGCTGGTGCGGCCCTGGGGATGCAGGATGACGATGTCCACCCGCTCCCGGTCGCGGCAGGCTTCGATGGCGGCGGAACCGGTATCGCCCGACGTGGCTCCCACCACCGTCACCCGCTGGTCGCGCCGGCTCAGCACATGGTCGAACAGCCGGCCCAGCAGTTGCAGCGCCACATCCTTGAAGGCCAGTGTCGGCCCGTGGAACAGCTCGCACACCCACAGGCGCTGGTCCAGCTGCACCAGCGGCGTCACGGCGCGGTGGGCGAAGCCGGCATAGGCGTCCCGCACCAGGGCGCGGAACCGGTCCTCGGCGATGGTGCCGCCCAGGAAGGGCAGCATGACCCGCACCGCCACCTCGTCATAGGGCAGGCCGCGCATGGCCCGCAGCGCATCGGGGCCGAAATGCGGCCAGGCCGCCGGAACATACAGGCCGCCATCGCGGGCCAGTCCCGTCAGCAGCACATCATCGAAGGCAAGATCGGGGGCCTGTCCCCGCGTGCTGACGTACCTCACCCGCTCCTCCTGGGCAATCCCGCGCCGGGCCTGCGGCCGGTACCCTAGCGAGCCGGCACCGGCTCGCGCAAGCGCCCCGGCCCGCTTGGCAGGCCCCGCTGCGGACAAGTCTCCCATGTGGCGCCTCCCCGTGACAGCGCGGCATCCCCGCCACCCGATCTGCGTCCGAAGCGGGCCGAGACCATATCGTCCCAGGAAAGCGCAACATTCCACCGGGCCATGCGCAATGATAGGATGGCACCCGCCGGAGTGAGCGAGCGGACGGTCCGATGCACGCGCTGATGCTGGGCAGCCTTTTTGCAGCGGCGGCCTACCTCTTCACCCTGCTGGTCGGGAAGCTGGTGCAGTCCTCGGTCGAGGGCCGGCCGGAGATCCGGCGGGCACAGGCCATGATGCCCGTGCTGGCGCGGCTGGAAGGACGGTTCGAGCTGCGGGTCAGCGAACGCCGCTCGACGCTGGCCGCGCGCCAGGGCGAGCTGGGCGAGGAACGACGACAGCGCTTCACCCTGGAGAAGATGCTGGCCGATGCCCGGCGCGAGGCCGAGGCGCCGTTGCGCCTGGTCGGCAGCGCGGCGGACGGGCCGCACCGTTTCCGCGCCTGGCTGATCAACCGGCAGGTCCAACATGCCCTGGCGGAGAACAAGCGCCATCCCTCCCTGGACGGCGAATGGGCCCAGCCGCAGCCGGTGGAAGCCTGGGCCAACAATCTCCAAGACGCCCGGCAGGCCATCCAGCGGCTCTACCCGCCGCCCCTGGGCTTCACCCTGCTGACCATCCGGCTGGAACAGGCGGATGACGCCCTGCCGGGGGAGGGCTGATGCCGTCGACCCTGGCCATCGCGCTGCTCTCGGTCGTGGCCGCGGCCGCCCTGGCCGCGGACGGATCGCTGCGCCGCGTGCGCCGGGCCCAGGCGCGTTACCGCACCCTGACCCTGAAGCAGAAGGCCCATCTGGAGCGACTGCGCCGTCTGGCCCGGGACTCGCTGCTGCTGCTGCGGGAACAGCGGGAGGTGGAACAATCCCTGCGCGACCTGCGCCGCGACATCCGGGATCTCCAGGCCGAGATGCGTTCGGTCATGCGGCGCGAAAACCGGCTGGTGGTGCTGGACGAGCGCTGTATTCCCGGCGATCAGCCCTGGGCTGTCAGCATCCAGGCGCCGGACCAGCCCGGCGCGCCATGGGACGGGGTACGCCAGTTCCGCGTCTGGGGCCTGGACGCCGAGGCCGCCCAGGCCCGGGCCCTGCGACGCTATCCGACGGCGGAAGGCTTCACCATCCTCAGCACCACGCCGCTGACGGCCGCCCAGGCCAGCCCCGCGCCCGACCCTGCCCCCATCCGCGCCGCCGGCTGACACGGGATCAGCATCTCCCCGCCGCATCCCGGAGCGAGAGTTCCAGCCCGTCATGCAGCGGCAGCATGGTCGAGACATAGCCGTTGGCCGGATTGCGCACATGGGCCAGATAGGGGGCCATCTTCTCCGGCAGAAGGGTCAGATTGTCGGCCACCACCAGGGCACCGGGGGACAAGGCCGGCTCCAGTTGCCGCAGCAGCGACAGGTACAGGGTCTTCCACCCGTCCAGCCACAGCAGGTCGATGCCGTCGATCCCGGCCAATGTCTCCCGCGCGTCGCCCTGGCGCACCTCCACCAGATGCTCGAGTCCGGCCTCGGCCAGATGGCGGCGGGCCGCCGCCACCTTGCCGGGTTCCATCTCGCCGCTGATCAGCCACCCGCTGCCATTGTCACGCAGGGCGGCCGCGATATGCAGGGCCGCCAGCCCGAAGGAGGTGCCGAACTCCACCACCAGGGTGGGACGGCGCAGCCGCACCAGCTGATACAGCAGGCGCCCCACCTCCGGCGCAACGGCCAGGAAGGCCTTATCCAGCGCGGGGGCCAGCACGGCATCATCGGTAATCCCGCGCTGGCGGGCATCAGCAATGATCGCGGGCATAATGGCGCCATCGCGGGCGGCAGCGGCGGCATAGAGGCGCTCCAGCAGCGCGCGGAAGCGGGGCATATGCAGGGTGGACATGGGGGAAACTCCGTTGTCTTGACGCGCCCCATCCTCCCGCCTAGCCTCGATTGCGGAAATTGAGATGATCGGTATCTTTGTTTGCGTAATCTGCAACTGATCGACCTCGGCCTGCTGACCGCCCTCGACCTGCTGATCGAGACGGAGAGCGTGACCATGGCCGCCGAACGGCTGGGCCGCAGCGTGCCGGCCATGAGCCGGACCCTGGCCAGGCTGCGTCTGGCTATCGGCGATCCGCTGCTGGTCCGGGCCGGCCGCGGGCTGGTGGCAACGCCGCGCGCCCTGGCCCTGAAGCCACGGGTGGCCGCCCTGGTGGCCGAGGCCCGCGCTGTGCTGACGCCGGACAGCTTCAGCCCGGCCCGGCTCGACCGGCGTTTCACCCTGCGGGCGAGCGAGGATCTGGCGGCGGTGCTGGCTCCCCCCCTGCTGGAGCGCATCGCAGCCCAGGCCCCCGGTGTCCGCCTGTGCCTGCTGCCCGAAGGCGAGGAGCAGAGCGACGCGCTGCGCGACGGCCGCATCGATCTGGACATCGGCGCCCGCGGAGACGATTGGGCTCCGGAAATCGTGACCCGGACCGTGCTGCACCTGCCACTGGTCGGATTTGCCCGCCCGGGGCATCCCCGGCTGCCCGCGCTGACGCAGATGGAGGTGTTCGCTGCCGCCGGCCATGTGGCAGCCACGCGGCGCGGCGTGGCCGAGGGTCCCATCGATAGGGCCCTGGCCGCCCACGGGCTGGCCCGTCAGGTGCTGCTGACCGTCCCCAGCGCCACGGCGGCCCTGGCCGTGGTCGCCCGTTCCGATCTGGTGACTGCCGCCCCGGCCCTGTTGGCAACGCAGCTGTCCCTGGACGTGGCCGCCTTTCCCCTGCCCGTCCCGACCCCGCCCATGACCCTGGCCATCAGCTGGCATCCCCGGGTCAGCGCCGACCCGGCCCACAGCTGGCTGCGCGGCGAGGTCGCCGCGGCACTGGCCGATCTGGCCGCATCGGCAAGCGGTCAGTCTGCGCCAAGATAGCGGCGGCGCAGATGCCCCATATAGATATCGGCGTCCAGCGGCGAGCCCGTGGCCCGCGTCAGCAGGGTGTCGGTGTCGTGGAGACTGCCCCAGCCATGGACCGACCGGCGCAACCAGCCCACCAGCGGGCTGAAATCGCCGCGGGACAAGGCCGGCTCCAGGTCCGGCTGCACCCGGCGGGCGGCATCGAACAGCTGGGCCGCCGTCATGGCGCCCAACGTGTAGGTGGGGAAATAGCCCCATAGGCCGCAGGACCAGTGGATGTCCTGCAGGCAGCCCTGGCGGTCGTCCGGCGGCACCACGCCCACCAGCCGGTCCATGCCCTCGGCCCAGGCGCCCGGAAGGTCGGCCACATCGAGATCGCCGCCGATCATGGCCCGTTCCAGCCGGTAGCGCAGGATGACATGGGCGGGATAGGTCACCTCGTCGGCATCGACCCGGATCAGGCTGCGCTCGACCCGGGTATAGAGCCGGTACAGATTGTCGGTCTCCCAGGCCGGACCGGTTCCGCCGAAAGCCTGCCGCAGCAGCGGCGCCAGCCAGGTCAGGACGGCGCGGGACCGGCCCGCCTGCATCTCGATCAGCAGGCTCTGGCTCTCATGCAGGCTCATGGAGCGGGCGGCCCCCACGGGCTGGGCCAGCCAGTCGCGCGGCCTGCCCTGCTCATAGAGGGCGTGCCCGCTCTCGTGCAGCACGCCCATCAGGGCGCGGGTGGCGTCCGCCTCGTCATAGCGGGTGGTGATGCGCACATCATCGGTGGCGCCGCCGCAGAAGGGATGCAGGCTGACATCCAGCCGGCCGCGGCTGAAATCGAAACCGACCGCCCGCATCAGCGCCAGCCCCAGCTGGCGCTGCGTCTCCACCGGAAAGGGGCCGGGCAGCGGCAGAACGGCCGGCTGTGCCGCCTGATGGGCCAGCACTGCCGCCGTGAAATCGGGCAGGAAGGTGCCCAGCCTGTCGAACAGGCCGTCGATGCGGGCAGCGCGTCCGCCGGGCTCGTACTCGTCCAGCAGCGCGTCATAGGGATCGACACCCAGCGCCGCCGCCTTGACCGCGGCGATCTCGCGCTGGCGCTCCACCACCGTGCGCAGGGCCGGCAGCAGGGCGGCGAAGTCATTGTCGGCCCGGGCCGTCCGCCAGATCATTTCGGCTGCGGAAACAGCGCGGGAACTGGCCTCGACCAGAGCGGGCGGCACGGCAGCGGCATGGACCCAGTGCCGCCGCATCTCGCGCAGATTGGCCTGCCGCCAATCGTCACCACCACCGCCGGCAAGCTCCGCCTCCGCCGCGGCCAGCAGATCCGGCATGTCGGGGGCCGTCACCGCCTCGTGGGCCAGCACCCGCAGCGTGGCAAGCTGACCGGCCCGGCCATCGGCCGCCCCGTCGGGCATGGTGGTCTGGCTGTCCCAGTCCAGGATGCCGATGGCATCGTTCAGCGCCGTCTGCCGGGCGAAGCGGCGTTCCAGGGTGGTGTAGGCGGACACGGATCGTCTCCCGCGGGGGCGGCCTTGCGGCCGATCGTAGGCTCAGGCCAGATAGCGCGTCTCAAGGTGCCGCTGGAACAGGCCGGCGTCCAGTGGCGTGCCGGTGGCCTGCAGCAGCAGATCGCGGCTGGAGCGGAAGCGGCCCCAGCGGTGGACATGGGCACGCAGCCAATCCACCAGCGGGCCGAAGTCGCCGCGGGCCAGATCGTCCTCCAGACCGGGCAGGCCGCGGCGGGCGGCGTCGAACAGCTGCGCCGCCATCATCGCCCCCAGCGTGTAGGTGGGGAAATAGCCCCACAGGCCGCAGGACCAGTGCACATCCTGCAGGCAGCCGCGCGCCAGATCGGGCGGCGTCACCCCCAGCAGGTCGCGGAATCCCTGGTTCCAGGCATCGGGCAGATCGGCCAGATCCAGCCGCCCCTCGATCATGGCCTGTTCCAGCCGCCAGCGCAGGATGACATGGGCGGGATAGGTCACCTCGTCGGCATCCACCCGGATGAAGCTGCGCTCGACCCGGCGGAAGCGGCGCTTGAGATTGTCGGCCGTCCAGGCCGGGCCGGAGCGGCCATAGGCCTGGGCCAGCAGCGGGGCCAGCCACTCCAGAAAACGGGGATGCCGCCCCACCTGCATGTCGAAGGTCAGGCTCTGGCTCTCATGCACGGCCAGGCCGCGGGCGCGGCCCACCGGCTGCGCCGCCCAGTCCGCCGGCCGGCCCAGCTCGTACAGGGCATGGCCCGTCTCATGCAGGCTGGATTTCAGTGACTTGAACCAGTCGGCCTCGTCGAAGCGGCTGGTGATGCGCACATCGCCGGTGGCGCCGCCGCAGAAGGCGTGCAGCGTCGGGTCGATGCGGCCGTGGTAGCCCAGGCGCCGGGCGATCGACAGGGCCAGTTCCTGCTGCGCCGCCACCGGGAAGGTCCCGTCCATGGGCAGCGGGGCCGGCTCGGCGTCCTGCCGGGCCTCGACCCGCTGCAGGAAGCCCGGCAGCCAGGCGGCATAGGCGTCGAACAGCGGACCGAACTCGGTCCCGCGGCTGCCCGGCTCGAACTCGTCATGCAGGGCGTCATAGGCGCCGCAGCCCAGCACCGCCGCCCGGCGCTGCCCGACCTCGCGCTTGATCGCCAGCACGGCCTGGAGCGACGGTTGCAGCAGGGCGAAATCATTGTTGCGCCTGGCCTCGCGCCAGACCAGCTCGCAGTGGCTGACGGCGCGGGCCTCGGCCTCGACCAGATCCCCCGGCAGGGCGCTGGCCAGATCATGCTCGCGCCGCATCTCCCGCAGATTGACCTGCTGCCAGTCGCTGAGATCCCCCTGGGCCGTCGCCTCGGCCTCGGCCAGCAGCGCGCCGACCACGGGATCGACCAGCAACCCATGCACCGTATGCTCCAGCGCCGCCAGCTGCTCGGCGCGGGACGGGCCGGCCGTGTCCGGCATCATGGTGCGGCTGTCCCAGGTCAGGATGCCCATGGCCCCCTGCAAGGCCGACCGGCGGGCGAAGCGGGCTTCCAGGCGGCGGTAGGCGGGGCTGCTCATGGGGCGGCTCTCATGACGGCGGGATCAGGCGGGATCGCGGCGGAGGCTGAAGGCGATGTAGACCCCGATCAGGGTCGCCGCCAGCCCGTACCAGGTCAGGGCATAGGACAGATGGTCGTTCTTGATCTGCACCACGGTGCGCCCCCCCACCGGCAGCCCGCCGGGATTGGGCGCCGGACCGGCCTGCAGGATCACCGGCTGCACCGCGCCGACCCCGGCCGCCGCGGCCATGGCCGGCAGATCGTACCAGAACCAGAAGCGGTCCCCCGGCCGGTTGTCCGGCTGCATCCAGGACCGGCCCTGGGGCAGGCGGGCGATACCCGCCACCGTGACCGGACCCGCCACCTGCCCCTCGGCCCGGCTGGCCGGGTCCTGCCGTTCGGCGGGAACCCATCCGCGCTCCACCAGCACGATGCCGCCGCCATCGGCCCGCTGCAGCGGCGTCAGCACATGCACGCCCATGCGTGCCAGCCCGTCCGGGCCGGCCATGGTGCGGGGTCCCAGGACCTGTTCCCTGTCGTGCAGGAAGGTGCCGGTGACCGTGGCCGGGCGGTAATCCCAGGCCGCGGGATCGGCGACGGTGGCAGGCAGCGGCTCGGGAGCGCTGTGGATGCGGGCCTCGATGCGCGTGATCAGCGCCGTCTTCCAGTCCAGGCGCCGCATCTGCCAGGTGCCCAGCCCGACCAGGACCGTCAGGGCCAGCAGCGTCGCCAGGCTCGATCCCAGGGTGGGGCGGAAACGCCGGCGGCCGGCGGGCGCATTCATGACACCACTCCCGGCGGGACCGGATGCAACGGCGGCAGGCAGGCGGGGGGCGACGTCATCCAGGACCGGGCGGGGTGGGACAGCGGAGAACGGAAGGCGGAGGACACGGGCCTGACGGCACGATGCCCCAGACTGACGTCCAACCATGGCCGAAAAACGGCAGCCCGAAAACAGACGGGCCGAAGCCGGCAGGCGGTCTGTCCGCCCGCCGGCTCCGGCCGCGCCCCGGGGATCAATGGCCGGCGGTCGTCCAGGCGCCGCCGCCACCCCACCAGTAGATGGAGACGAACAGGAACAGCCAGACCACATCGACGAAGTGCCAGTACCAGGCCGCCGCCTCGAAGCCGAAATGGCTCTGCGGGGTGAAATGGCCCTTGGCCGTGCGGACAAGGCAGACCGCCAGGAAGATGGTGCCCACCAGCACATGGAAGCCATGGAAGCCCGTGGCCATGTAGAAGGCCGAGGAATAGACGTTCTGGTTAAAGGCGAAGGCGGCGTGGTGGTACTCGTAGGCCTGGAAGCCACTGAAGATCACGCCCAGCAGCACGGTGATGGCCAGCGCCCGCACGGCCTGCTTGGTGTCGCCATCCAGGATGGCATGATGAGCCCAGGTCACGGTGGTGCCCGACAGCAGCAGGATCACCGTCATCATGAAGGGCAGATCGAACGGGTTGACCGGGATGATGCCCTTGGGCGGCCAGACGCCGCCGGTGGCGGCCAGGCGGTCCACCTGGATCGGCTCGTTGTAGAACAGGCTGGCGTCGAAGAAGGCCCAGAAGAAGGCGGCGAAGAACATCACCTCCGAGGCGATGAACAGGGACATGCCGTAGCGCAGCCCGATCTTCACCACCGGGGAATGGGCCTTCTGGACCACCGACTCCTTCACCACGTCGCGCCACCAGCCGACCATGCAGCCCAGGATGGCAACGAAGCCGGCAGCCAGCAGGTACCAGCCCATGTCGTGCATGTACATCACGGCCCCGGTAGCCAGCAGGCCGGCCGAGAACGAGCTCAGCAGGGGCCAGGGGCTGGGATCGACCAGATGATAGGGCTGCTTGATCCCCTCCGTGGGACCGCCGCCGGTATGGGCCTGAACCTCTGCCATCTCTTTTCCCCTCGCAAATCGCGTGTGACGTCTTTTTTCTTGGGTTGGTTCCGGCGCGCCGGGCCGGTCCGCTCAGCTGCTCAGTTCGGCCGCCCCGTACCCGGGCGTCCATCCAGATGCGCGGCCTGGGCCGATGCATCCGTGCCGGCCCCAGCCACAGGCCGGACCGGCACGGCCAGCGCCGCCGTCTGGTCCGGGGCCATGAAGAAGGTGTAGGACAGGGTGATGGTCTTCACGTCGGCCATCTTGGCATCGTCGTCCAGCGACGGATCGACGAAGAAATAGACCGGCATGTCCACGGACTGGCCCGGTTCCAGCCGCTGCTCGGTGAAGCAGAAGCACTGGATCTTGCTGAAATACAGGCCGGCCTTGTCCGGGGTGACGTTATAGGCGGCGTTGCCGACGATGGGCTTGTCCGACAGGTTGGTGGCATGGAACACCGTGGTCGCCGGCTGGCCCAGCTTCACGCTCATCGATGGCACCGCCGGCCGGAAGGCCCAGGGCAGCCCCTGATTGACATCGGCGTTGAACCGCACCTCCACAGTGCGCTCCAGCACCCGCTCGGACACGGCGCTGGCCACCTGGGTGGTGCCGCCGAAGCCGGTGACCTTGCAGAACAGGCTGTAGAGCGGCACGGCGGCGAAGGACAGCCCGACCATGCCGGCCACGACACCGCCCAGCACCAGGGCAAGGCGGGCGTTGCGGCGACCGCCGCCCTGCCCGTCCGTGCCGGTCCCGGCAGGGGTTCCGGTGGGGGACCCGGTCAGCCGGTCCGGACCCGTCATGGCAGGGCTCCGCCGCTCATGCGGACCATGGCCACCACATAGATCAGGGCGACCAGGAACAGCAGCACCGCCAGCACGGCCAGATTCTTACCGCGCCGGCGCCGGTGCATGTCCGTATCGATCGGGTGTTCCGGGGACATGGGGCGGGTTCCTTCAGACGGCCAGATGCTCGCCGATCAGCACGGCGAACAGCAGGAACAGGTAGAGGATGGAAAAGCCGAACATCTGTTTGGCCGGCTTGTCGTCACGGCTGCGCAGCACGCGCAGGGCGCAGAGTACGAACAGCGCCCCCAGCAGGGCCGCCGTCAGCAGATAGACCGGCCCGCCGATCCCCAGCGCCACCGGCGCCAGGGCCAGCGGCAGCAGCAGCAGCGTATAGACCAGCATCTGCCGCTTGGTCTCCTCGGCCCCGGCCACCACCGGCAGCATGGGCACCCCGGCCTTCTGGTAGTCGCCGCTGCGGAACAGGGCCAGCGCCCAGAAATGCGGCGGCGTCCAGAAGAAGATCAGCGCGAACAGGACGATGCTGCCCAGGCTGACATCGCCGGTCACCGCGGCCCAGCCGATCATGGGCGGGAAGGCGCCGGCGGCACCGCCGATGACGATGTTCTGCGGCGTCCGCCGCTTCAGCCACATGGTATAGATGAAGACATAGAAACCGTTGGCCAGCGCCAGCAGGCCCGCCGCCACCCAGTTGACCGCCAGCCCCATCAGCAGCACGGCGCCGATGGACAGGACGATGCCGAAGGACAGCGCCTCGTCCGGATTGACCCGGCCACGCACGATGGGGCGGTTGCGGGTCCGCTCCATCAGCGCGTCGATATCGCGGTCGTACCACATGTTGATGGCACCGGCGGCACCGGCGGCCACGGCGATGCAGAGCACGGCCACGGCGGCCAGCACGGGATGCAGGTGGCCCGGCGCCACCACCAGCCCGGCCAGGCCGGAGAACACCACCAGCGACATCACCCGCGGCTTCAGCAGGGCCACATAATCCCGCACCGTGGCGTCCCACACCGTGGCGGTGTCGCCCGTCAGGGCCGTATTCAGCGTGGCATCGGTCATTCCCGGTGTCTCTCATCCCCTGGATCGGTTCCCCGCCCCGGCCGGTTCAGCGGCTTCTGGGGGCTTCTGGGGTACTCTTTCACGGCGGGCTTCACGGCTGGCCTTCACGCCTGGAAGGCGGGGACCGGCCGCAGCCGGCCCCCTGTCTGACCGCCGTCCGCCCCTGGGCGCGGGCCTCACTTGATGCGCGGCAGGGTCTCGAACTGGTGGAAGGGCGGCGGGCTGGACAGCGTCCATTCCAGCGTCGTTCCCCCGGTGTGCCAGTAATCCCCCTCGACCCGACGTCCGGCGATCAGCGTGTAGATGGCCATGACGCAGAAGAAGAGGGTGGAGGCGAAGGCGATGTAGCCGCCGTAGGAGGAGATCATGTTCCAGTGGGCATAGGCGTCGGTGTAGTCCGGCATGCGGCGCGGCATGCCCGCCAGACCCAGGAAATGCTGGGGGAAGAACAGCATGTTGACGCCGACGAAGGTGGTCCAGAAGTGCAGATGCCCCGCCCAGGCCGGATGCTGGCGCCCGCTGATCTTGCCGATCCAGTAGTAATAGCCGGCAAAGATGGCGAAGACGGCGCCCAGGCTCAGCACATAATGGAAGTGCGCCACCACGTAGTAGGTGTCGTGCAGCACGATATCCATGCCGCCGTTGGACAGCACCACGCCGGTCACGCCGCCCAGCGTGAACAGGAAGATGAAGCCGATGGCCCAGACCATGGGCACGCGGAACTCGATGGAGCCGCCCCACATGGTGGCGATCCAGCTGAAGATCTTCACGCCCGTGGGCACGGCGATGATCATGGTCGCCGCGGTGAAATAGGCCTTGGTGTCCACATCCAGACCCACCGTGAACATATGGTGGGCCCAGACGATGAAGCCGACCACGCCGATGGCCACCATGGCGTAGGCCATGCCGAGATAGCCGAACACCGGCTTGTGGCTGAAGGTGGAGACGATGTGGCTGATGATGCCGAAGGCCGGCAGGATCATGATGTAGACTTCGGGGTGGCCGAAGAACCAGAACAGGTGCTGGAACAGCACCGGGTCGCCGCCGCCGGCCGGATCGAAGAAGTGCGTGCCGAAATTGCGGTCGGTCAGCAGCATGGTGATGGCGCCGCCCAGGACCGGCACCGACAGCAGCAGCAGGAAGGCTGTCACCAGCATGGCCCAGGCGAACAGCGGCATCTTGTGCAGCGTCATGCCGGGGGCGCGCATGTTGAAGATGGTGGTGATGAAGTTCACCGCGCCCAGGATCGAGCTGGCGCCGGCCAGGTGCAGGGCGAAGATGGCCATGTCCACCGACGGACCGCTATGGCCCAGCGCGCTGGACAACGGCGGATAGACGGTCCAGCCGGTGCCGGCGCCGGTGCCGACGAAAGCGGAGCCCAGCAGCAGCAGGAAGGCCGGCACGATCAGCCAGAAGCTGATGTTGTTCAGGCGCGGGAAGGCCATGTCCGGCGCGCCGATCATCAGCGGCACGAACCAGTTGCCGAAGCCGCCGATCAGCGCCGGCATGACCACGAAGAACACCATGATCAGCCCATGGGCCGTGATCAGCACGTTCCACTGCTGGCCTGGGTCGGCTGACAGGGCGTTCATGATCTGGATGCCCGGCTCCTGCAGCTCCATGCGCATGACCACGGAGAACAGGCCGCCGATCAGGCCGGCGATGACCGAGAAGAAGAAGTAGAGCGTCCCGATGTCTTTATGGTTGGTCGAAAACAGCCACCGCTTCACGAAGCCCGGCTTGTGATCGTGGGCGGCGTGCGCCCCGCTGACAGCACCCATTGTCTCACCCTCTCGTCACAGCATCACGGGCTGGTGGTCTGCGCCACCTGGCTCGGCTGCGCCCCGTTGGAAGTCGTCCCGTTGGAATTCATGGCCTGCTTGGTCTGGGCCAGCCATTGGTCGAAGCGCTCACGCGGCACGGCCTCGATGGCGATGGGCATGTAACCGTGGCCGGTGCCGCAGATCTCCGAGCACTGGCCGTAATAGAGACCCTCGCGCTCCGCCTGGAACCAGGTCTCGTTGAGGCGGCCGGGCACGGCATCCTTTTTCACGCCCAGGGCGGGAATGGCGAAGGAATGGATGACGTCGGCGCCGGTGACCAGCACCCGCACCTGCGCGCCCACCGGCACGACGATGCGGTTGTCCACCGCCAGCAGCCGCGGCTCGCCTTTGGCCTTGGCCTCCTCGTCCTCCAGCATGCGGGCGTCGAAGGCCAGCCCCTCATGGTCGGGATATTCGAAGCTCCAGTACCATTGGTGCCCCGTGATCTTCACGGTCAGTTCGGGGTTCGGCGCCTTCTCCATGTAATAGAGCACACGGAAGGACGGCACCGCGATCACCAGCAGGATCAGCACGGGAATGCCGGTCCAGGCGATCTCCAGCCAGGTATGGTGCGTGGTGGTGGACGGGGTCGGATTGGCCCGGCGGTTGAAGCGGAGCATGACGTAGACCAGCAGTGCCAGCACGAACAGCACGATGCCGGCGATGATCCACAGCAGCAGATCGTGGAAGGAGTCCAACCGCTCCTTCACCGGGGAGGCCGCCTCCTGCAGACCCAGCTGCCAGTCCTTGGGCGCGCCCACGATGGGCGGCGTGCTCTGCGCCATGGCGGCATTGACCGCCAGGGTCAGGCCGAAGGCCGAAATGGCGGCGCCCATCTTGGCGAAGATCGATGATTTGGACATCCCTACACCATTCTCTTCGTTGGCGGGGACTTGGCCGTCCCCTTCTCTGGCCGGACCCTGGCCGGTTTCCGTCCGTTCTGGCCGCCGTCCCCGCACCGCTGTCCCGCCGGCAGAGGCGGGAACCGGCGTGCAGGGGCTGCACCCCACCCGATCGTTACGGGTAAAACAAAAACTATACCTGTAACGGACCGCTACACAATATGATCGACCGCAATTTCGGCAGCCGACCAGGATATGGATCATAGCCCACACTGTTTGCCCAGGTAAAGATTGGTGCTTTTCCGGCAGGGACAGCGGCATGTTTCGGGCGGGGCCTGCTTCCGATTGTCGCACCTTGCCTGCAGGCAGCCAAGAGGCCACCGGATGTCCGGAATATGCCGCCGGGCTGGGGATCGCCGCAGGAGTGGTTGCCGCCAGCCCGGCGCATGTCCATTCTGTAGTCAATCACCTCTGCCGCCCATCAGCGCGGCAGTCCGTTGTCACAGTCCGTTGCCGCAGCCCGTCCGGAGACCAGCATGAGCACCCTCGCCCAGACCGACGACCTGTTCTTCACGCGGGCCGGACTGGACCGGAGCCGCACCGAATCGATCATCGCCGATGCCCTGCGCAACACCGACGATGGCGAGTTGTTCCTGGAATATGCCCAGTCCGAGAGCTTCGCCTGGGACGATGGCAAGCTGAAGAGCGCCAGCTTCGACACAACCCAGGGCTTCGGTCTGCGGGCCGTGGCCGGGGAGGCCTCCGGCTACGCCCATGCCTCCACCCTGTCGGAAGACGCCATCCGCCGGGCAGCCGATACGGTCCGTGCCGTCCATGGCGGCCACAGCGGGGTGCTGGCCGCGGCCCCCCAGGGCACCAACCGCCAGCTCTATGCCAGCGACAATCCCCTGACGCTGGTGCCATTCGAGGCCAAGGTCAAACTGCTGGCCGAGATCGACGCCTATGCCCGCGCCCGGGATCCCCGCATCCGTCAGGTCTCTGCCTCGCTGGCCGGCGAATGGCAGGCGGTGCAGATCGTGCGCGCCGACGGCACCCGCGTAGCCGACATCCGGCCCCTGGTCCGGCTCAATGTCAGTGTCGTCGTCGGCGAGGGCGACCGCATGGAAAGCGGCAGCTATGGCGGCGGCGGCCGCCGCACCTATCAGGAGTTCCTCGATCCCGCGGTCTGGCAGGGTTATGTGGACGAGGCGCTGCGCGGCGCCCTGATCAACCTGTCCGCCATCGACGCCCCGGCCGGGGAGATGCCGGTGGTGCTGGGCTCGGGCTGGTGCGGCATCCTCCTGCACGAGGCCATCGGCCATGGGCTGGAGGGCGACTTCAACCGCAAGAAGACCTCGGCCTTCTCCGGCCTGCTGGGCCAGCGCGTGGCCGCCCCCGGCGTCACCGTGGTCGACGACGGCACCATCGAGGGCCGCCGCGGCAGCCTGACCGTGGATGACGAGGGCACGCCCACCTCCTGCACCACCCTGATCGAGGACGGCATCCTGGTCGGTTACATGCAGGACCGGCTGAACGCCCGGCTGATGGGCGTGCGCCCCACCGGCAACGGACGGCGCCAGAGCTTCGCCCACATGCCGATGCCGCGCATGACCAACACCGTCATGCGCAGCGGCTCCACCCCGCGGGAGGAGATCATCGCCTCGGTCAAGCGGGGCCTCTACGCCGCCAATTTCGGTGGCGGGCAGGTGGACATCGTCTCCGGCAAGTTCGTCTTCAGCGCCAGCGAGGCCTATCTCATCGAGGACGGCAAGCTGGGGCCGGCGGTCAAGGGCGCCACCCTGATCGGCAACGGGCCGGATTCGCTGACCAAGGTCACCATGATCGGCAATGACAGCGCCATGGACCCTGGCATCGGCACCTGCGGCAAGCAGGGCCAGGGCGTGCCTGTGGGTGTGGGACAGCCCACCCTGCGCATCGACGGGCTGACCGTGGGCGGGACCAGGGCCGCCTGATCGGGCGCCGCCGCCCGGGGGCGCGCTCCGGCGCGCCGGCCCTCTTGATTCAGGCCCGCCACCTGTGCGGGTGCTGGGCCGGGGCGCCGGCCGCCGTCAGACCGGATGCATGAGACTTGCGACCAATGCGGGCATAATGCCGTTGTATTAATTCTATAAGCTGCATATCGTCATTCCGTTGCGATAGGAGCGAACAATATGTCCGCTCCCGAACCTGTCCAAAAGGGAGAGACAGATGTCCGACGGACTGACGCCGGCCTCGTTCACGATGGGCGGCCTGATCTTCTGTTATACCAGCACCTTCGATAAGCTCTGGTCGACGGACTCGATCCATTACGGCGCCGACAATGCAGGGTCCTTCTGGAAACCCGTGCCGCCGAGCGGGTTCCAGGTCTTCGGCAGTTTCTGCCACGGCAGCACCAACGATCCCAATGGCAATCGCGCCGTCCTGTGCGCCCAGATGACGACGGACGGGACCGCCCTGCCGCCCTTCGCCAACCCCACGGGATTCGCCCTGCTCTGGACCGACAAGTCGACAGGGTACCACCCCGGCAACGGGGCCTGCTGGACCATGCAGGCGCCGGATGGCTATGTGGCCCTGGGAGCCGTCTTCAACAACACCGGGGACTATTCCGCGCCCAACATCCAGGATTATCTCTGCGTTCGGGCCGATCTGGCGCCCACCATCGGCCAGTCCGTCCAGATCTGGGACGACCAGGGCACCGGTTCCACCTTCGGCGACCTTGCCTGCTATGCGGTGTTGCCGCCGCCGGCCGGCCAGTCCACCCAGGTCGCCTCCGGCACCTATCTGGCCCTGTCGCCAGGTGTGTTCGTGGCCAACAGCACCTATAACGACCCCATTGTCCCCACGCCGGTCCTGCTGCTGCCGCTGACGATCCATGCCAGTGGAACGGCGGCGACCCCGCCCGCGATGACGGGGCCGACCGATCCCGTCGTGTCGGCGGTCGAGGTCCGGGCCTATAGCATCGAGGTGCCCTTCACCGCGGTCACCGACACCAATGACGGTTACGCCATGGACTGGAAGCTGGCCAACCCCGTCTACCGGATCGAGCGCTACGACTCCTTCCAGCAGGTCGGACAGTGGGACAACCAGTCCACCGCCTCGCCGACCAAGACCTACAGCATCACCACCGGCGTCAGCCAGCAGACCTCCTCGCAATGGAGCGCCAATGTGGGGGTGCAGCTGTCCGGCAGTGACAAAGGCAAGGAAAGCACCCCGGTCGAGAGCGAATCCGTCACCCTGTCGGTGTCCCTCTCCGTCTCCTTCGCGCTCCAGTTCGCCAGCACCGACATCTTCTCCGAATCCGTGACCGAGAGCATGTCGGTCCAGGTGCCGGCCAATTCCTTCTTCCTCATCTGGCAGAGCACGAGCGCCATCAAGATCCGGCGCCCGAACGACACCTTCCTCAGCGACCAGCTGTCGGTGCCGCTGCATGGCAAGGCCATGCAGCAGTTCGATTATACAACGGGCACGGTGGTCGACCCCTATCCGTCGACCTGACCGAGGCCGTGGGCCGAGGCGGCGGACCGAGGCACAGCCGCCACCGCCCCCACCATGATCCGGCTGCGGCGGTGGCGGAATTCACCACCGCCGCAGTCCAGACATTCCCCGCCCGTCGCACAGGCTTCGGCGCCTTCCGCGCATCCCCCGGCCAGAGATCGGGACTGAACAATAAAATCCAATCTTCCGGCGGAGCGGTTGAGCGTTCGCCTTTGCTTGCAGCCCGGGCTCATCGGAGACCAAGCATTCCTATGTATTTTTCTGCCTTGCCTGCTGTGATTTGACGAAGGTCATCGCCCCCCAGCCGGTTCCCCGAAAGACTCCATCCCAAGTGGGCAACCAACCCAGGCGCATCAGGGCCGGAATGGATAATCAAGAGGGGGAGAGCATGCTCAACAGGATGGGAATCGTGATGAAGGTCATGGCGGCCTTCATCATCGTCTCGGCATCAGCAGGCGTGATCGTGGCGGTTCCGACCTGGAACCATCTGGATGATGCCAACCGCAAGGCCGCCACCGACAAGCTATCCCAGGCCCATACCCAACTGCGTGACCGCATCGCCATGGAAGCCGGCCGGGCCGTGTCGCTGGCCCGTCTGGTGGCCGAACTGCCGGCCGCCCGCGATGGCGTGGCCGCCGGTGACCGTCCGGGGCTGCTGAGGCTGTTCGGCCCCGTTTTCGAGCAGGTGAAGGCGCAGACGGCCATGGATCAGTTCCAGTTCCATACGCCGCCCGCCACCTCGCTGCTGCGGCTGCACCAGCCCGGCAAATATGGTGACGACCTGTCGGCCTTCCGCCACACGGTGGTGGCCGCCAACAGCCAGGGCATCGCCGTGTCGGGTATCGAGGCCGGGGTTGCCGGCCTGGGCATCCGCGGGGTGGTGCCGATGCTGCAGCAGGGCCGCTCCATCGGCTCGGTCGAGTTCGGCGCCTCGTTGGGAGCACCGCTGGTCGATGCCTTTCTGGCCGACACCGGCTACCGGGCGGCCGTGCTGATGTCCACACCCGACGGCGTCAAGCCGGTGGCCTCCACCCTGCCGGCCCAGGTGCTGCCGACCGCGGCCGAGTTGCAGCAGGCCCTGACCACCGCCCTGCCGCTCCGCACCGTGCAGGTGGACGGGCGGGATCTGGCCCTGTCGGTGCAGCCGCTGCGCGACTATTCCGGCAGACCGGTGGCCCTGGCCGTCATCGCCGCCGACCTGTCGGCAGAAACGGCGCAGCGGTCGGCAGCCCTGGCGCGGACGCTGTGGTCCCTGGGTGCCGCAATCCTGCTCAGCTCCCTGGCCGGACTGCTGCTGGCCCGCCAGCTGGTCGGCCCGCTGCGGGGGCTGCGTCAGGCCATGGGGGCCATCGCCGACCGTGCCTTTGAAACCGCCATTCCCGGCCTGGAGCGGGGCGACGAGATCGGCGGCATCGCCCGGTCTCTCGACCGGCTGCGCCAGCGGGCCCAAGCCATCGCCGACAGCGAAACCGCCCTGGAGTCCCGGACCCGGATTCTCGAGACGCAGGAAACGAACATCCGCGGCGAGGTCGAGCAGCATCTGCGCGGCGTGGTCAGCGCCGCCATCCAGGTCAATGAGAGCATCGTCATCCTGATCAAGATGGCGGCCGAGGTCGGGGAAGCCGGCGCCCGGTCCCGCGACATGGCCGCCGCGGTGGAGGAATTCACCACCGGCGTGCGCCAGATCTCGCAGCATTCCGACAAGGCGGCCGGCGATGCCCAGGCGGCCGGCGACGCAGTGCGGGCCGGTCTGGCCGCGGCGGATACGGCATCCGACAAGCTGGAACGCCTGTTCGCCAATGTGAAATCCACGGCCGGTCAGGCGGAAAGCCTGGTGGCGGTGTCCGACCGCATCAACGGTATCGTCGATGAGATCGACAGCATCGCCAAGCAGACCAACCTGCTGGCGCTGAACGCCACCATCGAGGCGGCGCGGGCCGGGGAAGCCGGCAAGGGCTTCGCCGTCGTCGCCTCGGAGGTCAAGACCCTGGCCAACCAGACCTCCCGGGCCACCGAGGATGTGCGCAGCCGCATCGCCGACCTGCATCGGGAAATCACCGCCGTGGTCGGCCAACTCAACGCAGGCGCCGGTGCGGCCGAGGACGGGCGCCAGTCGGTGGACGCGCTGAAGGGCCAGCTCGGTCAACTCGGCGAGACGGTGGGCGCCGTGGCCACCGGCATGTCGGAGATGGCCGGCGTTCTGGCCCAGCAGGCCATCGCCGCCGACGAGGTGGCACGCAGCACCGCCGGCATCGCCGATCTGTCGCGGCAGACCGACCGCCACATCGCCGAGGCCATGACGGCCATGGACAGCACGGCCGACTCGCTCAATACCGAGGTCGGCGCCTTCGCCAAGCTGGGAACCTCGGGCGCCATGCTGCTGGTGGCCAAGAACGACCACATCGCCTTCAAGAAGCGGGTGACAGACGTGGCCTATGGCCGGGTGCCGCCGGACGAATCGATCCTGGTCGACCACACCCAGTGCCGGCTGGGCCGCTGGCTGGCCGGGTTGGGGGCGGAGCAGAGGGCCGGGATGCGGACTCTGGCGGAGATCGACTCGCCCCACCGTGGCGTCCACCAGTCGGCCCGTGACGCCGTGGCCCACGTCCGCAACGGTGACCAGACCGCCATGCTGGCGGATCTGGCGCGGCTGGACCAGTGCAGCGCCGAAGTGCTGGCCGTGCTCGACCGGGCAGCGGCGGAGATCCGCTCCAGCGACCGGCCCGCGGCCTGAACCATGGAACCGCCCTGTTTCCCGCCGCAGATCCGGCCGGGAACAGGGCGGTTCCGTCCCGGCTGTTACGCGCCGGCCACCGTCATGCCGTCGATGCGCACGGTGGGAGCGTCCACGCCGTAGCGGTGGGCCAGATCGTCGGCCGGGACCAGGGCGCGGAACATGTCCTTGAGGTTGCCGGCGATGGTGACCTCGCTGACGGGATAGGCGATCTGCCCGTCCTCGATCCAGAAGCCGGCGGCGCCACGGGAATAGTCGCCGGTGACGCCGTTCACCCCCTGCCCCATCAGGGCGGTGACATAGAAGCCCTGGCGGATGTCGGCCATCAGCGCCGCCGGCGTCAGCGCCCCCGGCGCCAGATGCACATTGGTCGGATTCGGGGCCGGCGGCCCGCCGGTCCCGCGTGAGGCGTGGCCGGTGCTGGCCAGGCCCAGCTGCCGGGCCGAGCGCAGATCCAGCAGCCAGGTGGTCAGCCGCCCATCCTCGATGATGGCGCGGCGCCTGGCCTGAAGGCCCTCGGCATCGAAGGGGCGCGAACGCAGGCCGCGCCGCACGAACGGGTCGTCGATCACGGTGATGCCCGGCGCGAACACCGGCTCGCCCAGCCGGTCCTTGAGGAAGCTGGTGCCGCGGGCGATGGCGGCGCCGGAAATGGCGCCGAACAGATGCCCCAGCAGCCCGCCGGACAGGCGCGGATCGAACACCACCGGCACCGACTGGGTCTTGACCTTGCGCGGGTTCAGCTTGCGCACCACCCGCTCGCCGGCCCGGCGGCCGATCAGCTCCGGCGCGTCCAGATCGCTGCCATAGACGGTGGAGTGATAGTCGTAATCCCGCTCCATGGCCGTGCCGCTGCCGGCCAGCACCGACACCGACAGCGAACGCCGGCTGATGCTGTAGCCGCCGACGAAGCCATTGCTGGCGGCCAGGGTCAGCCGGCTGCGGCTCCAGCTGCCGTCGGCGCCGTCGGAATTGCTGACCCCCGGCACGGCGCGGGCCGCCGCCTCGGTGCGGCGGGCGGCATCGATCAGCGCCTCGGCCGTCGGCTCCTCCCCGTCGCACAGATCCAGGTCGGGCCAGTCGCGGGTGATGGCGTCGGCATCGGCGATGCCGGAGAACGGGTCCTCCGGCACCAGCCGGGCCATGGCCACGGCCCGCTGCGCCAGCTCGTCCAGCATGGCCGGGCTGCGGTCGGTGGAGGAGACCACGGCCATACGCTTGCCGACGAAGACCCGCAGGCCCAGATCGCCGGATTCGGAGCGCTCCAGCCCCTCGGGCTGGCCCAGCCGCATGGACAGCGACAGAGCGGCGCTGTCCACCAGCAGCGCGTCGGCGGCATCGGCCCCGGCGGCGCGGGCACGGCGGATGAGATCCTCCAGCAGGGTGGCGGCGGCGGGATCGGGGCGGGCTGTGGTCATGGCGTTCCCTGAGCGCGTGGAGTCCACCCCTGGTCTAGCAGAGCGCGGACGGTGGTAGAAGTCCCCGGAGGAGCGGCGGTCTGTGGCGGAACCGTGGCAGGCTGCCCTTTGTTCTCGAAGCATGACGCTCGCCCCGCCCCGCCACCCCCCTGCTGCAACGCCCGCGGCCCCCGGCCGGGTCCGTGGCCATGAGCGCGATCCGGCGGCCCGCGCCTTCGCCGCCCGTCAGGCGCTGCTGGCGGAGTTCTGCCGCGACGGCCGGCCGACGGTGCTGGATCTCGGTTGCGGTCTCGGGGCCGATCTGCTGGCGCTGGCGCCACGGATCGGGGTCGGGGTCGGGGTCGATGCCGCGGCTGGCGGCGTGCAGCTGGCCCGGCTGGCCGCCCGCACCTGCGCGGCCGGCAATCTCCAGTTCGGAGTCGGCACCGCCATCGCCTTCCGCGTGCCGACGCCGGTGCCGGCACGCTTCGACCTCATCCTGCTGCGGGCGGCGATGGCGCCCGGTGCCCAGCCCCGGGCCGACCTGGGCGGCGTGCTGCGGGCGGCCCGGCTGCGGCTGGCCGACAATGGCCGGCTGGTTCTGTTCGCCACCGACGACAGCCATCCGGCCGTGCTGTGGTCGCGCTGGTGCGCGGGCATCCGCCGTCCGGCCGTCATCACGCCCGGCAGCCTGCGCCTGCTGGCCGCCGGCCAGGGGCTGGTGGCGCAGGGGCTGCATCCCCTGCCCTGGGTGCCGGAGATCCCGGCGGAACCCGGCCCGCCGCCTACGCCGCTGGTGCGGGCGCTGTCGGCCCTGGCCCGGTTCTGCGACGGCGGCGCCTTCGCCCTGGTCCTGCGCGCGGCCTGACCCATATGGCTGACGGCACCCGTGCCGGGGAGGGTCCGCCATGCCGCACCGCCTGCTCCTGTTCGCCCTGCCCGTCCTCCTGTCCGGCCTCCTGTCCGGCCCCGCCCTGGCGGAAACGGCGGACAGGGCGGGCTGGGATGCCCTGCGCCGCGATGGGGCTGTGGCCCTGATCCGCCATGCCCGCGCCCCCGGCATCGGTGATCCGCCCGGATTCCTGCTGACGGACTGCGCCACCCAGCGCCGCCTCTCCCCCGACGGCGAGGCCCAGGCCCGGGCGCTGGGCCGCCGCCTGCGGGAGGAAGGCATCGCGGTGGGCCGCGTGCTGTCCAGCCGCTGGTGCCGCTGTCTGGACACGGCCCGGCTGGCCTTCGGCACGGTGGAGCCCTTTCCGGCCCTGGACAGCCTCTTCGGCGACCAGGCCAGCGCGCCGGAGCGGACCGCCGCCCTGCGTGACCTTGTCGGGGGCTGGAAAGGGCCGGGAGCGCTGGTCCTTGTCACACACCAGGTCAATATCACCGCCCTGACCGGCCTTGTGCCATCGGAGGGCGAAATTCTGGTCGTCCGGGCCGGGGCGGACCAAAAAATCGCCCTGGCCGCCAGGATCGCCGCCGTTCATCCGTAACAGCAGCACGGCGCCGGCCAGCGCCCCACCGGCAATGTTGCGCAATGGCAACAGCCAGAGCCGATTACAATCCGGACATATCCGGCCCCGTGCCGGACATGTTTTCGACACAGGCATCTGGCCAACTTGCCGTTGAACAGATGGGAGACCCGTCATGACCAAGCACCGCACCACCCTGATCGTCCAGGCGCTGCTGCTGCTCGGCCTGTTCGCCGCCGCCGTCGTCTCCGCCCCCCTGCGCCACGCCAAGGCCGGGCCGAACACGCCGACCGTGGCGACCACCACGACGACGCCCGCCGCCTCGCCGTCCGCCACCATCCGCCTCTGAGCCACGGCCAGACCGGCCGGCGGCGGGGCGCCGCACCCATCCGGCAGACTGGCGCCCGACCGCTCACCCGCCCGACAGGTCACCCGTCCGACAGGTCCAGATCGAACAGGTCCAGATCCACCCCCTCCGCCCCGTGCAGCCGTGCCGGTGCCGGGCTGTCATAAGCCACCAGCAGCCGCACCCGGCCATCCGCGCCGGGCAGCAGGGCGATGCCCTCGGCATGGTCCTCGCCCCGCCCATAGGGCAGCTCCATGATCCGGTGCAGCCGGCTGCGCGGCAGCACCTGCTCCTCCGTCGCCCGCACGGCCCCCGGCCAGCGCCAGAGTGACACCGGCCCGTCAAGATCCATGGTCGGACCGGCCAGGATCAGCAGGTCGTCCCCGCACAGCTTGAGGTCGCGGATGCCCAGCCCGTCCAGATCGAGGAAATGCTTGCGGTAGGGCTGATCGTCCGGGCCGACGGGCGTCAGCGTCAGCCGGCCCTTCCCACCCTCCGCCACAACCAGATCCAGCAGCGTGGCCCAGCCGCGCAGCACCGGCCCGCGGCAGCCCAGCCACAGCCGGTCGCCGCGGGCGGCCAGCCCCTCCACGTCGAAGCCGTTCTCCTTGGCCGGCACTTCCAGGAAGCGGCCCAGATGCACGTCCCGGCGCAGCGCCTTGGTCAGGGCATTGCCGCCCTTGGCCGACAGTTTCAGGCAGGCGGCCCGGCGCTTCCGCCCGGCGATGACGGCCTTGCGCACCAGATCATGCCCGGCCTCCCTGACCCCGTCGGTGTCCATCGGGGTGCAGGGCACCGGGGCACAGGGGATACGGCCCAGCAGGAAGCGGTTGGGGTCCTCGCGCACCGTGGTCAGCCGCTCCAGGCAGGCGGGACCGTCATGCTCGTCCGGCTTCGGCTTGCGCCGCGCCCGGCTCATGGAGCCGGTGACCCAGAAATAGCCGGTGCTGTCGTCATAGCAGGCGCCCTCGATATCCACCTCGCCATGCCCGTCCCCCTGCCCCGGCGGTGCATCCTCCTCCGGCGTCACCGGCAGGTCGAAGAAGGCCGACAGCCGCTCCGGCCGGTGGCCGCCATAGCTGCGGCCGCCATCGCCGCTGTGCAGCCGCTCGATGGTGGCCGTCTCGTCGGAGGCGACGAACAAGGTCTGTCCCACCGGCTCGACCATCGACAGATCCATGCGCACATCCTTCTCCGCCGTCAGCCCCCGGCGCGGCGGCAAACGCAGGCGGACGGTGGCAACGGGCGTGGCTGGCATGGTGGCTCCTTGGGGTCAGAGATGATCTCCCGCCGTCATGATGCAGGAACAGGCGCACGGACGCCAAGCCGCTGCCTGATCTGCTCATAGATTTGCACGACGCCCGGCATCTGGAGGGTCACGGCCATGCCGAACGGGATCGGATCATCCTCGAACCCCGGCAGGTCCGGTTCGCGCTGGATGACGATGGGGCAGGTCATGTCTGGGGTGACCGCCGGTGCCCTGACGCCGGTCCACCAACGGGATATCGTGGTGCCACGGTGGGCTTGGTTGTCATCGGGCTGGCTGCTATCCGCGGCCAGGGCGAGGGAGCCCAGGTCTTCCGGTTTCACGATGCGCAATCGGACGGCCCGGTAACGCTGGGTCCCCGGCCGGATGGGGGCGAACCATGCCAGGGTGGCTGACAGTGCGTGGGGCAGGGCTTTGCCGCCAATACAGGCGGGGATCGGCACCTCGACACGCAGGGCCTGTTCCGGCCCGATCTCCCCGGTTGCCCAGAAGGTGGCACGATCCGCTGCACAGGCGACCGCGACATCGGGGTCAACGGCGCCATAGCCGAGGTAACGGCGGATATTGTCCTTCTGTCTTATGTGCTGCCGATTGTCCGCCGGCCCGACGACACCCTTGATATAGGCCGCAGCCGCGTCATCCCAATCGGCCGGGTGGACCAGGAGGGCCTTCAAGACCAAGGCGCGCTGTCGTCTGGACAGTCGCAGGAAGGCGGCGCCATAGGTTGCCTCAAGGGCATCATGGATGCGGTGCGCGGTTCGCGATGCCAGGGCTGTTGCGCCGCTGGTGGCGCCGGACGCGCCAACGGCTGCCAGGTTGGGACCGGTCGGTGGGGCGGCGACCTTCAGGCCGAACGCGGCCATGGGGCGGCTCGGCCTTGCACCAACGTCGCTTTTGGGGATGACCAACAAGTGCTCACGTCCTCCAGGCATCAGGATGTCGGGCTTGGTGGCATTGCTGAAGCCCGGTCCCAGCCGGCTTGACGGGTTTGACAAGGGGATGCCCGGATAGGCAAAGAACAAGGACCCGCCGGGCATGGGGGCATTGGCGGGCACGTCATCATGGTTTAAGGCGCCGACGGTGATCCCGTTCACCGTCTCCGCCGGCGACAGGGAGGGTGTCAGATCTTTTGTGTAAATGAGCGGCCCCGTGGGATCCTGTTTCACAAGGAGACCACGGAATGCCAATTGACGACGAGATCATAGAAAAGCTGCTGGCTGGCTACGAGAAGCCGGAAG
>NZ_QGNJ01000007.1 GCF_003336875.1 Oleisolibacter albus
AGCGGCGCGTCGGTCTGCAGACCGACGATGATCTCGTTGTCGCGGTCGATATAGCCGGCATCATGCGCCGTGATGCTGGACGCCCGGTCCGCCGAGACGTCCAGAACACCCTTGGCCCGCTCCTGCTTCAGCAACGCGCCCAGACGCGCCCACAGCGCCGTCGTCCGCGCCGTCGGACCCGCCAGAAACGACGAGTCCCCCGTGTACGGCGTGTAGTTCGCCTTGATGAAGGCCGAAACGTTGACCTGATCCTGCCAATCGCTGCCGCTGAACCCGCGCCAGGCGTCGGTGGTGTCGAGAGGACGTGAAATCATGTTCATGTCAGGCTCCTGGAGAGCTGGGATCGGGCGCACCGCTCGACGGTGGCGTCACCGACTCCCGGTTGGTTCACGGGTGCAGCGGGAGCATGTTCCAGAATTTCATGCTGAGGCGCATTGATCTGGAACATTTGTTTCCACATTTACCGCATGGACCGCGGTGGAAAGGCAAGGCCCGCCCCTGCCGGAGCAGGCCGTCTGCGCGATCAGGCCGCAGCGGCCTCGCGCTGGATGATGTTGGACAGGCGGCCGATCCGCTCGATCTCCACCTCGATGTGGTCGCCTTCCTTCAGGAACAGCGGCGGGGTCCGCTTCTTGCCCACGCCGCCGGGCGAACCGGTGATGATGACGTCACCGGGCGCCAGCGCGCTGAAGGTGCTGATATATTCGATCAACGCCGGGATCCGGTGGATCATGTTGCCGGTATTGTCGTTCTGCACCTGCTGGCCGTTGAGGAAGGTGCGGATGCCCAGGGCATGGGGATCGGGGATCTCGTCGGCGGTCACCAGCCACGGCCCGAAGGCGCCGGTGCTGCGCCAGTTCTTGCCGGCCGTGAACCAGCTATGCTGCCAGTCGCGCACCGACCCGTCCATGTAGCAGCTGTACCCGGCCACATGGGACAGCGCCTCCTCGCGGGTCAGGCGGAAGCCGCTCTTGCCGATGATGACGGCCAGTTCGCCCTCATAGTCGAACTCGCTGGTGAAGGTCGGCTTGATCACCGGACAGGCATGGCCGGTTTGCGAGTCGGGAAAGCGGATGAACAGCGTCGGAGCGGCATTCGTCTCACCGAACTCCACGCGCTTGTCGGCATAGTTCATGCCGACGCAAAAGATCTTGCCGGGGTTCTCGATGGTGGGCAGGAACTCGATGGCGGACTCGGCGTAATCCGGTGCCGCGTCCAGACAGGCGGCAGCCTCGGCCAGACCGCCGCCGGCCAGCATCCCCTTGAGATCCGCATATTTTGGCCCCAGACGGCGCCTCAGATCGACGATGCCGCCAGCCACGGCCACGCCATAGCTGCGCGTGCCGTTGTGCCGGAAATTGACCAACTTCATCTCTTGTCTCCACGAAGACCGATCCTGGCAGGGGCCGCACGGGCCTACGGTCGGGCGACCGCGCGCATGGAACGACGCGCCCGGACAGCGGCGCACGGACACCAGGATGTTCCGATGAACCGGGCCGGCCCACCCGGACGGAGGAGGCCGGCCCGGTCGCCTGTTCCGCCGCCTACTCCGCCGCCTGGCGCAGCGGCACCGGGGCCGTGTCCAGCTGGGCATCCACCACCGCCAGCGCCGTCACATTGACAAGGCCGCGGGTGGTGATGGCGGGCGTAACGATGTGGGCGGGCGCACCGACACCCAGCAGGATGGGGCCGACAGCCAGCCCGTCGCCCAGCACCTTCAGCATCTCCACGGTGATGTTGGCCGCGTCCAGGTTCGGCATCACCAGCAGGTTCGCCGCCCCACGCAGCCGGCTGTCCGGCAGGATGGCGCCGCGCACCGTCTCCGACAGTGCCGCCTCGGCATGCATCTCGCCATCGGCCTCCAGCTCCGGTGCCCGGCGCCGCAGCAGTTCCAGCGCGGCCCGCATCTTCAGCGCCGACGGCGCGTCCGAACTGCCGAAATTGGAGTGGGACAGCAGCGCCACCTTCGGTTCGATACCGAAATGACGGACCTTTTCCGCGGCCAGGACGGTGATCTCGGCAATCTCCGCCGCTGTCGGGTCGGTGTTCACCTGGGTATCGGCCAGGAAATAGGTGCCCTTGCCCAGAATCAGCAGCGTCATCGCCGCCGACAGCGGCGCATCACCGTGGCGCCCCAGCACATCGCGCACATGGCGGTGATGATCGGCATAGCGGCCGGCCGTGCCGCAGATCATGGCATCGGCCGCCCCCCGCCGCACCATCAGGGCGGCGAAGACGCTGGCATCGGAGCGCACCAGCGTGGCCGCCTGCGCCGGCGACACGCCGCGCCGGCCCATGACCTGCTGATAGACATGGGCGTATTCGTGGCAGCGCGGGTCGCGCACAGGCTCCACCACCTCCACATCGCGGCCGGGGACCAGACGCAGGTTCAGCTCGGCCAGCTTGCGGGCCACCACCTCCGGCCGTCCCAACAGAATGGGCTTGGCGATGCCGTCATCCACGGCCACCTGGGCCGCGCGCAACACGCGGTCATCCTCGCCCTCGGCATAGACCACCCGCTTCGGCGCCTGGGCCGCCTTCTGGAACACCGGCTTCATCACCAGGCCGGAGCGGAACACATACTGCCCCAGACGCTCGCGATAGGCGCGCAGATCCGCCAGCGGCCGCGTCGCCACGCCGCTGTCCATGGCCGCCTTGGCCACGGCCGAGGCCACCTCGACGATCAGCCGCGGATCGAACGGCTTGGGCAGGATGTAGTCCGGGCCGAAGCGCAACTGCTCGCCGGTATAGGCCGACGCCACCACGTCGGAGGCCTCGATGCGCGCCATGTCGGCGATGGCCTTGACGCAGGCGATCTTCATTTCCTCATTGATGGTGGTGGCCCCCACATCCAGCGCGCCGCGGAAGATGAAGGGGAAGCAGAGGACATTGTTGACCTGGTTGGGATAGTCGGAGCGGCCGGTGGCGATGATGGCGTCCGGACGGGCCGCCCGCGCCTCCTCCGGCATGATCTCCGGCGTCGGATTGGCCAGGGCCAGGATCAGCGGCCGCGGCCCCATGGCCTTCACCATATCGCCGGTCAGCACGCCGGGGCCGGACAGGCCCAGGAACAGATCGGCCCCCACCATGGCGTCGGCCAGACTGCGCACGCCGCTGGCTGTGGCGTAGCGCTCCTTCTGCGGGGTCATGCCGCGGTTGCGGCCCGGATAGACCACGCCCTCGCGGTCGGCCAGGATGACATTGTCACGCCGCAGACCCATGCCCACCAGCAGATCCAGGCAGGCGATCCCCGCGGCGCCGCCGCCGGTGGACACCACCTTGATATCCTCGATCCGCTTGCCCACCACATTCAGCCCGTTATGGACGGCCGCAGCCACCACGATGGCGGTGCCATGCTGGTCGTCATGGAAGACCGGGATCTTCATGCGCTCACGCAGCCGGCGCTCCACCTCGAAGCAGGCCGGCGCCCCGATATCCTCCAGATTGATGGCGCCGAAGGTCGGCTCCAGCCGCGCGATGGTGTCCACCAGCGCGTCCACATCCTTCTCGTCGATCTCGATGTCGAACACGTCGATGTCGGCGAACTTCTTGAACAGGACGGCCTTGCCCTCCATGACCGGCTTCGACGCCAGCGGACCGATGTCCCCCAGCCCCAGCACCGCCGTGCCGTTGGAAATCACTGCCACCAGATTGCCGCGCGCCGTCACCTCGGCCACCCGCGACGGGTCGGCGACGATGTCCTCGCATGCGAAGGCCACACCCGGCGAATAGGCCAGCGCCAGATCGCGCTGGGTCAGCATCGGCTTGGTCGCGACGATGGCCAGCTTCCCGGCCTTGCCGCAGCGGTGATAATCGAGTGCGCGCTCTTTGAGATCGCCGGACATGGGAACGTCCCCCCTGATTGGCTTGACTGAACGACCAGGACCGGCATCCCGGTCCGATCGCCGGCGATGCAGTGCGCCGTCCGACGGGGCCGTTCGCGATCCGGTTGCTGACGAACGTCTTGCCTTATAGGCAGCCAACCTGTCGGAAGTCTGTCGGGGGGTCGGACCGGCCGTCGCAGATCAGGGCCGGGCCATGATCATCTGCCATTGCCGCAGGAAGCGCATGCGCTTGGTCTCGTCCAGGAAGACCAGCAGCGGCGGGCCGAGATCGGCGTGCTGCAACGGACCGTTCAGCTCCGCCATCAGCTGCGCCGCCGAGAACGGTCCCTCCAGTACCGGAAAGACCGTATAGAGCGGGGTGCTGTGGGCGATCAGCCCCTGCCCTTCCGGCGACAGCAGATAGTCGATGAAGCGGCCGGCCAGGGCGCGTGCCGACGATGCCTTGGGAATGACGGCGACGCGGGTGATCACCAGCGTGTAATCGCTGGGCAGCACGATCCCGATGGGCGCGCCTGCCAGCTGCCGGGCCCGGGCATAGGACCCCAGCAGGTTATAGCCGATGAGGCTGTCGCCGCGTTCAATGGAGTCCAGCATCTCGCCGGTACAGCAGAACTGGCGCACATGCCGGTCGGCCAACGCATCGGCCAACTGCCAGAACTGGCTGTTCAGCACGGAATCCTGGGTCGCCAGCAGATAGCCGATGCCGCTCTGGACGATATCGTAAGTGGCGATCCGTCCGTTATAGGCGTCGGCCTTGTCCCGGATCAGATGGATCAGATCGTCGCGGGTCTGCGGGACATCCGCCTCCGGCACGAGGGTGCGATTATAGACGAAGACCGCCGGCTCCTGGGTGAAGGCGAAGGCCTCGTCGCGCCAATTGGCCCAACGCGGCAGCTGGGCCGTGAACTTCGAATGGTGCGGCTGGGTCAGCCCATCATTGACCAGCTTCACCTGCAGGTCGGCCGCCGAGCTGATGACCAGATCCGTCACCCGGCCGCGCGGATGCGCCACATGATCGTAGAGTTCACCCGTGGTCACCTCGTCATATTCGACGGTGACGCCGGGATGGTGCGCCTGGAAATCACGGATCAGCACATCCATCACGGCAAGATCCGTGGCCGAGGCGATGCGCAGCCGCTCCGTCTCGGCGGCAGGTGCGGGATAGACCAGCTGCCGTGCCTGGCCCGACTCCGGCCACAGCAACAGGACGGCGAGTGGCAGCAGCGCCAGCATGCCTCCCCGCCGCCGTGCCGGCGATGGCGGTGGAACGCTGCACAGATTCTCCTGCGGGAAGGTGATGCGGGCGATCAAACCGCCGCCCGGCCGGTCGAGCAGATCGAAGCCGGCACCATGCCCGTCCGCCACCGCCGCCACGATGGCGAGACCGAGTCCGCTGCCGACAGTGCCGGCCGACGAGCTGCCGCGGCCGAACCGGCTGAGCACCGCCGGCTTTTCCTCATCGGGGATGCCGGGACCACGGTCGGCCACCTCCACCACCGGGCCACGCGTGCCGTCGCCCGGATAAAGCCGCATCTCCACCGCCCCGGCCTGGCCGCCATATTTGACGGCATTGTCCACAAGGTTCACCAGCGCTTCGCGCAGGATGACGGCATCGCCACAGACGGTGACGGGGTCCTCCCCGTCCTGCTCGACCCGGAACACCGTATCCTCGGCCAGGGTGGCGGCCCGCTGGACCACCTGATTGGCCAGAAGCGTGAGGTCCAGCATCGCCGGATGCAGAGCCTCGCTGCGATGGACGACCATGGCGTGGCTCAACAGCTGTGTCGTCAATTCGCTGGCCTCGACGGCATTGTGGTGGATGCGCTCGACACTGCGGCGCAGCTTGTCGGGGTCCCGCCCCTCGAGCGCCAGTTCGGCCTGGGACCGCAAGGCCGCCAGCGGCGTGCGGATCTGGTGCGCCATGTCGGCAAGGAAGGTCTTGGTTGATTCCAGGTGACCGTGGAGACGGCCCGTCAAGGTGTTGATGGCGCCCAGCAACTGGCGGACCTCGGTCGGCGCCGCCGCCTCGATGGGGCTGAAATCATTGGGCCGGCGACTGCGGATGAGATCTCCCAGGAAGGTCAGAGGCGCCAGTGCCTGCCGCACCCCGAACCAGACCAGTCCGGTGCTGACCAGCACCAGCAGGATGATGTGCCGGAAGGAATTCAGGAACAGGCTCTGGGTCAGGGCGTTGCGCTCCTCCCGGGTCTGGGCGACGACGATGGTCACCCAATGCGGACTGCGCGCCTGGACGATGAGGTGCCCCAGCGACACCATCCGCACCGGAACACCGAGGTAGGAACTGTCGCTGAACACCGCCGTATCGTCCTGCCGCGGGGATCCCGGCAGATCGCCATAGCCGATGACCGGGGTCGCCGCGGCGTCCAGCACCTTGTAGAAGACGCGGCTTTGCTGCGCCATGGCCAGGATGCTGAGTGAGGACGGGGGCAGATCCACGGTAACCGACTGGTTCTCCACCCGCACGGCATCGGCAATGGTCAGGGCCGAGGCCAGAAGCAGCTGGTCGTAGGCGCTGTCCGCGGCGCGCTTGGCGTCCATCCGGGTCTGGACGAAAAGGAACCCGGCGACAACCGCCAGGACGATCAGCAGACGCACCATCAGCCGCTGGCGCAGCGACCCCGCATCCTGGACGGCATCGAGACCGGTTTTGGGGGATCCGGGCCTAAGGGGCATGCGTCAGTTCCGCCATATAGCCCTGTCCATGCAGTGTCCGGATCGTCACCGAGGCCCCCTCCAGCTTGCGCCGCAGGCGGGAGACATAAAGCTCGATGGCATTGGGGGCCACGGCCTGATCGAGACTGCACAGCTGGTCGATCAGCGTGTCCTTGCTCATGACCCGGTTGAGGTGGGACAGGAACAGCTCCAGCAGGCGGAATTCGCGGGCGCTGAGATCCACCGGCCGCTTGTCGATGCTGACCTTCTTCGAGGCGGCATCGAAGGTCAGATTGCCGAAGATCTGTTCGGACGAGGCCATGCCGTGCTGGCGGCGCAGCAAGGCCCGGCAGCGCGCCTCCACCTCACGCAGGTCGAAGGGCTTCACCACATAATCGTCGGCCCCCAGATCCAGCGCATCCACCTTGGTATCGACACGGGAGCGCGCCGTGATCACCAGGACGGGGGTCTGATCGCCCCGCCGACGCAGCTGTTTCAGGATGGTCTGCCCATCCGGGCCGGGCAGCATCAGGTCGAGAATGATGAGCTGGTACTTCTCGGTTGCCAGCAGATCCTGGGCCAGATGGCCGTCGGACGCCCAGTCGATGCCGTAGCCGAGCTTGCGCAGCCGCTGGATCACGGCATCGGCAAGGTCTTCGTTGTCTTCCACGACGAGAATACGCACGGCGATCAACTCCCTGACGGCACGAACTCTTTCCGGGACTGGCGCCGGATCGGTCCATGCTCATTGTCGGCCGACGGACGGCCTGACAGACGGCTTTCGCGATACTATCGTCGAAAGACCTGTCAAGAAACTGTCAGGGAGCTTGCGGACGCGCCCCGGCACGCTGGGCCGGTCCGGACAGCGCCGAACCGGTCCTGCGCGCCGGGTTACGGATGCCGCGTCAGGCGCACTTCAGCAGTTCGATGTTGCGCAACTGGCGCAGAACCAGGATCAGCCCATCCTGGGATTCGGCCAGGTCGGCAGGCTTGGCCGCCAGGGCACTGTCCGGACACTCCAGCCATTCCGCCGCACGCTCGGGCGTTCCCCAGACCTCGACGGCCCGGTCGAATACGGTCGCACCGTGAAGAATGTCGTTGGCAATGGTCATGGCGGGCCTCGCTCGCGCAATAGGGTGACACGGGATACGTGAACATCCCGCGCACCCTGCCATGCCGGCCTGTCCCGATCCTGTCATCGGCGGCGCCACCTCTCTCCATCGATAGGCGAAGAGGGAGAGGCGAACTTTCCGACATCGCCCCGAACAAGGCGCCGGCACAGACAGGTTTCCGACAGATCTTAGCGCTAGGACCAACACTGGAAAGCAGGAGCAGACTGCGCCAGCGAAGCATAAGGCCCGAAGAACCCGGCGTTCTTCCGGAAATCGCCATGCAGTCTGCCAGGGCAACCGGCGAAATCTCTAAGAAGGAGCGCCCCAATGACCAGCGTTGAAGCTGCGGCCGGTATTGCGGCACAAAAAACGGCGGAAAAAGAGCGTTTCTGGCCTTATGGCTGGTGGAAGATCATGGACTTCCGCATCGGGATCATCCCGCTGCCGGCATTCCTGATCCTGTCCGGCATCATTTACTATCACGTCTGCGCGGGGAAGGTTCCCGGCGAGATCACCATGATCATCGCCCTGCTGGCGGTGTTCGGCTTCACCTGCGCCGAAATCGGCAAGCGCACGCCTGTTCTCAAGAACATCGGGGCGGCCGCCATCTTCGCCACCTTCATTCCCTCGGCGCTGACCTACTACCACATCATTCCGGTGGAAGTGGTCAAGGTGACCACCGACTTCACCAAGCAGAGCCAGTTCCTCTACCTGTTCATTGCCTGCATCATCGTGGGCAGCATCTTCGGCATGGATCGGCAAGTCCTGATCAAGGGCTTCTTCAAGATCTTCGTGCCGCTGGCCGTGGGCTCCGTGGCCGCAGCCATCGTCGGCACCCTGGTCGGCATGCTGGTGGGCAAGACCGCCTATGAGACCTTCTTCTTCCTCGTCGTGCCGATCATGGCCGGCGGCGTCGGTGAAGGTGCCATTCCGCTCTCCATCGGCTACAGCGAGATCCTGGGCCTGCCGCAGGGCGAAATGTTCGCCACCGTGCTGCCGCCGGTGATGCTGGGCAGCCTGACGGCCATCCTGCTCTCGGGCACCCTCAACTATATCGGCAAGCGCTATCCGCACCTCACCGGTGAAGGCCGCCTGCAGCCGGGCGTCGAGAACGAGATCTCGTCCGCTGCCGCCGCCCCGACCACCGGTCCGATCGACCCGGCCACCGTCGCCGCCGGCGGACTGATCGCCATCTGCCTGTATCTGATGGGCACGCTGTCGCACAAGCTGTTCGGCCTGCCGGCCCCGGTGGCGATGCTGTTCATCGCCGTGCTGTTCAAGCTCAGCAACGCCATCTCCCCGCGTCTGCAGGAAGGCGGCACCGTGGTCTACAAGTTCTTCCAGACCGCGGTGACCTATCCGCTGCTGTTCGCCGTGGGCGTGTCGATGACGCCCTGGGACAAGCTGATGGCCGCCTTCACCCTGCCCAACCTGGTGACCATCTTCGCCACCGTGGCGACACTGATGGGCACCGGCTTCCTGGTCGGCCGCCGCATCGGCATGTACCCGATTGAGGCCGCCATCGTGAACGCCTGCCACAGCGGTCAGGGCGGCACCGGCGACGTCGCCATCCTGACGGCTGCCAACCGCATGGTGCTGATGCCCTTCGCCCAGATCGCCACCCGCATCGGTGGGGCGCTGACGGTGACCTGCACGCTGATCGTCCTGGCGAAGTTCATCGCCTGACGACCACCCAGTATTCCGACGGGCGGAGCCGCCCATGGCCGGTGCCCTCAAGGCCGGCCGTGGGCGGCCTCCGTCTTTTTGCCGTTCCGTCGGCGGCGAACGCCCCTGCCACCGCAGACAGTGGGCACCTCCGGGCATCTGATACGGGGACGGGCCGGGTGCAGCGTCCTCCAGGCAAGGAAATCCGATGAAGAGCCTTCCCCCTCCCGCGCAATGGGCAGTGCTGGCCCTGCTGTCCGCAGTCCTGACGGCCGGGCTGCACTGGGCGGCGTTGCCGGCCTCGTCCCTGCTGGCACCGATGGTTGCCGGCATCGTGCTCGGCATCCGGGGGACGACGCTGCGGCTGCCGCGGGTGGCCTTCGTCGGTGCCCAGGCCGTGGTCGGCTGTCTCGTGGCCCACGCCATCACCGCGGCGACGCTGGTGGCCGTGGCGCAGAACTGGTTCTCGATGCTGGCCGTGGTGATGAGCACGGTCCTGGCCAGCGGATTGGTCGGCTGGCTGATGGTCCGGTTCGGCAGTCTGCCGGGAACGACGGCCGCCTGGGGATCGTCCCCGGGCGGTGCCGCGGCCATGGTGGCCATGGCCGCCGAATTCGGGGCCGATGCACGGCTGGTGGCCTTCATGCAGTATTTCCGCGTGGTCCTGGTGGTGCTGTCGGCGTCGCTGGTCTCACGCTTCCTGCTCGGCGGACATCTGGTCGCACCGGCGGCCCCCGCCGTCCTTGCGGTTCCGCTGGGGGAGCAGCTGTCCGCCTACGCCGTGACGCTTCTGGTGGCCGTCGGCGGAGCCTGGCTGGCGGGGCGGCTGCGGGTGCCGGCCGGGGCGATGCTGCTGCCGATGATCGGCGGGGCCGTGCTGCACGGATCGGGACTGGCCGAACTGTCCATGCCCGCCGGATTGCAGGACATCGCCTATTGCGCCATCGGCTGGACCGTCGGTCTGCGGTTCACCCCGGAGGTGATCCGCCACGCCGTCCGCGCCGTACCGCAGATGCTGGTTTCCACCCTGGCCCTTATCGGCCTGTGCGCGGCCTCGGCCTGGGGATTGATGCGGCTGCTGGGCATGGACGGGCTGACGGCCTTCCTGGCCACCAGCCCGGGCGGGCTTGAATCGATCGCCGCCATCGCCGTCGGCAGCGATGCCGACGTGTCGTTCGTGCTGGCCCTGCAGACGCTCCGCCTCGCCGTCGTCATTCTGACCGGACCGCCGGTCGCCCGGCTGATCGCCCGCTTCGCCTGACCCGGCGCATCGCGGCACCATCAAGGCCGCTCGCAGCGGCCCCTGCCACGGCCGCCTGCCCGGCGGCCATGCCGCAGCCCACCGCGCCCCCTGCGCCTCCGGCGCGCAGGCCTTTGACAGCGCTGTGACAGCAATCGCGGCTAGCCTTTCCCCATTGAGCGGTCCTGGCCGGCATCGGCCGGCAGAGGACCCGGACAGGTCCGGGATGTCCCTCATCCCGGTTCCGACAGACGCTCCAAGGGGAGCACGGCCCGTGACTGACGATTTCGAGTTCTACGCGGTTGACCCGGCTGCAAGCCCCGACGAGCGGCATGCCATCCGGCAGCTTCTGACCCGGTGCGGGCTTGATTACGAAGAGCACATCCAGGTCTTCGTGGCCTGCCGCCACGAGGGGCGGCTGGTGGCCTGCGCCGGGCTGGAAAGCAACATCGTCAAGTGCTGCGCCATCGAACCCGACCTGCGCGGCGGCTCGCTGAGCCTGACGCTGCTGAGCGAAGTGGTCCATCTGGCCTATGAGCGCGGCCATTCGCACCTCTTCCTCTACACCCGGCCGGAAAACGTGTCCTTCTTCCAGGGCTGCGGCTTCTATCCGCTGGCCGAAGTGCCGGGCTACGTCACGCTGATGGAGAACACGCCGGTCGGCATCCGCAGCTACTGCGACCGCCTGCGGACCAAGCGGATCGCTGGCGCGAAGATCGGCGCCATCGTCATCAATGCCAACCCCTTCACGCTGGGCCACCAGTACCTTGTGCGGCTGGCGGCGGCGCAGTGCGACTGGCTGCATCTGTTCGTGGTCAGCGAGGATGTCTCCTTCGTCTCCTACCGCGACCGCTATGCGCTGGTGGAACAGGGCGTCCAGGGGATCGAGCGGCTGACCCTGCACCACGGGTCGCAGTACATGGTCTCGCGCGCCACCTTCCCCGACTATTTCTTCAAGGAAAAGGGCGTGGTGGGCGATTGCTGCACGGCCATCGACCTGCTGCTGTTCCGCAGATACATCGCGCCGGCGCTGGGCATCACGCACCGGTTCGTCGGCACCGAACCCTTCTGCGAAACCACGCGCAAATACAACGCGGACATGAAGTACTGGCTGCAGACCGCGGATGCGGCAGCCCCGGCCGTCACCGTGATCGAAGAGGCACGCACCCGTGCGGGAGGCACGCCGATCTCCGCCTCGGAGGTGCGCCGCCTGCTGCGCAGCCGCGATGTCGACCGTATCCGCGCCCTGGTCCCGTCGGCGACCTTCGAGCTGCTGCAGGACAAGTACATGCCCAAGATCGTGCCGTTCGTTCCAGACCTGGCCGGCGCCGCGGGTGAACCCGACGCGGTGCCGCGGCGGGCCGTGGCGGCTGGTGTCTGAACCGGTCCGGCGGCTGCCGCCGGCCCAAGTGGAGTGAGGTCGATGAAGATCGTTAAGGAGGCTCTGGCAGGAACGCTGGAATCCAGCGACCTGCTGGTCAAGGTGTCCCCCGCTGCGGGGGACGGGCTGGACGTGGTCATCAGCAGCGAGGTGATGCAGCAGTTCGGCGCCCAGATCGAACAGGTGGTGCGCGACACGCTGAACGCGCTTGGCGTCACCGACGGGCTGGTCGTGGTGGAGGACAAGGGGGCGCTCGATTGCGCCATCCGCGCACGGGTCCAGACGGCCGTGCTGCGCGGGGCCGAGGTTCAAACCTTCAACTGGAGCGCCCTGTCATGAAACTGCGCCGCAGCATGCTGTTCCTGCCCGGTGCCAACGCCGCCATGCTGAGCACGGCGTTCGTCTACAAGCCGGACTCCATCATGTTCGACCTGGAAGACGCCGTCTCGCTTCGCGAGAAGGACGCCGCCCGTCTGCTGGTCTTCCACGCCCTCCGGCTCCCGGTCTATCGCGGGATCGAGACGGTGGTGCGCATCAATCCCCTCAACACCCCCTTCGGCCATGCCGATCTGGAAGCGGTGGTGCGGGCCGGGGTCGATGTGGTGCGCCTGCCGAAGACCGACAGCGCCGAGGACGTCGAGGTCCTGGAGCGCGAGGTCGAGCGGATCGAGCGCGCCTGCGGCCGCGAGGTCGGATCGACCCGGCTGATGGCGGCCATCGAATCCGCCAGCGGCGTCATCAATGCCCTGAGCATCGCCAAGGCGTCGCCGCGGCTGATCGGCATAGCCCTGGCCGGCTTCGACTATGTCATGGACATGCAGACCGAGCGTGGCGACGGCACCGAGCTGTTCTACGCCCGCTGCGCCGTCCTTCACGCCGCCCGCGCCGCCAAGATCGACGCCTTCGACGTGGTGTGGTCCGACCTCAACGACGAGGCAGGCTTCCTCAAGGAAGTCGACCTGATCAAGCGGCTGGGCTTCAACGGCAAGTCACTGATCAATCCGCGCCAGATCGAACTGCTGCACAACGCCTTCGCCCCCACCGAGGAAGAGGTGGACTACGCCCGCCGCGTGGTCGCGGCCGCGATTGAGGGCGAGCGCAAGGGGCTCGGCGTCGTCTCGCTCAACGGCAAGATGGTCGACGCCCCGGTCATCGACCATGCGCGGCGTGTGCTGCAGCGGGCCGAAGCCTCTGGAACCCGCAAGTAACTGGAGTGCTGTGTTGTGAACGACCTCAACGCCAACCGGCTCTCCAACGAGCCAGCTCTCGATCGCCTGCCGCGTTTCGACGGCTACGCGAAACAGACACCGTATCTCAAGGACCCCGTGCAGAAACGCGCGCGCAAGGTCTGTGAGACGCTGGAGGATGCCATCCGCCGCTCCGGTCTCAAGGACGGCATGACCATCTCCTTCCATCACGCCTTCCGGGAGGGCGACAAGACCATCAACACGGTGGTCGAGCTGCTGGCCCGCATGGGCTACAAGGATCTGACGCTCGCCTCCTCCTCGCTGCTGAGCTGCAACGCGCCGCTGATCGAGCATATCCGCAACGGCGTCGTGACCCGCATCTATACCTCGGGCATGCGCGGCAAGCTGGCCGAGGCCATCAGCAACGGGTTGATGCAGAATCCCGTCAACATCCACTCCCATGGCGGGCGGGTGAAGCTGATCCAGGACGGTGAGCTGAAGATCGACGTCGCCTTCCTCGGCGTGTCCACGGCCGACTGCTTCGGCAACGCCAACGGCATCAGTGGCCGGTCCCGCTGCGGCTCGCTGGGCTATGCCATGGTGGATGCGCAGCATGCCGGCACGGTCATTCTGCTGGCCGAGGAGATCGTGCCCTTCCCCAACGCGCCGGCCAGCATCTCGCAGGATCAGGTCGATTGGGTGGTCAAGGTCGACCAGATCGGCGATCCGTCGAAGATCAGCGTCGGGGCAGCCCGCATCACCTCCAACCCGCGCGAGCTGCTGATCGCCCGCTACGCGGCGGAGGTCATGATCCATTCCGGCTATTTCGAGCAGGGGTTCTCGCTGCAGACCGGCTCGGGCGCCGCATCCACGGCGGCCACGCGCTTCCTGGAAGGCCATATGCGCCGCAAGGGCATCACCGCCAGCTTCGCGCTGGGCGGCATCACCGGCGGCATCGTCGACCTGCACAAGAAGGGCCTGATCTCCCGGATCATCGACACCCAGAGCTTCGATGCCGATGCCGCGGAGTCGCTGCGGACCTCGCCCGACCATATCGAGATCTCCACCAACGAGTACGCCAACCCCGGCTCCAAGGGTGCCTTCGTCGATCAGATGGATCTGGTGATCCTCAGCGCGCTGGAGATCGACCTGGACTTCAACGTCAACGTCATCACCGGGTCCGACGGGGTCATGCGCGGTGCATCGGGCGGCCACTGCGATGTGGCGGCCGCGGCCAACCTGTCCATCGTCGTGGCACCGCTGATCCGCAGCCGCATTCCCACCGTGGTGCGCCGCGTGACGACGGTGGTGACGCCGGGCGAATGCATCGGTGTGCTGGTGACCGACCATGGCATCGCCGTCAATCCCAACCGGCCCGACGTGCGGGAGCGGCTGACGGCGGCGGGCCTGCCGGTCATGACCATCGAGGAGTTGCAGCAGCGCGCCGAGTCCATCACCGGCGAGCCGCGGCCGATCGAATTCCTCGACAAGGTGGTCGGGATCATCCGCTACCGCGATGGCAGCGTGATCGATGTGGTCCGGCAGGTGAAGGCCTGATCCCCCATGCCGGCCCCGTCCCCCCCCACCGGCGCGCCGGTGACGCTCGACGCCATGCTGGCGGCCCGCGACCAGCGGGCCGCGCACCAGCGCGACGCGCTGGCCCGGTTCCAGCTGCCCGTCGTCTCCGTCACGCTGGTGGCCCCGGGGCCGGTCAAGGATACGCCGCGGACGCGCTTCGCCATGGAGGTGGCCGCGGCGGACCTTGACGCGCTGTTCCGCCGCCAGGGCTGGGCCGTGCCGTTCCAGGAAATACGGACCGCGCCCACAGGGCCGGAGGCCCTCTACGCCGTCGCCGCCGACGCCCTGGCACTCAAGCGGGCGCTGGCGGAGCGGGAGGATACCCACCCGCTGGGGCGGCTCTGGGATCTGGACGTCATCTGCCCACAGCGGGGGGGGCTGTCGCGGACGGCCCTGGGTCTGGAACCACGCCGCTGTCTGGTCTGCGGCGAGCCGGGCCATGCCTGCGCCCGCGCCCGCCGGCATCCGCTGGAAACGCTGCTGGGCGTGATCGAGGAGAGGATCGATGCGTACCGGGCTTGATGACAGCTCCCTTCTCCGTCCGGCCGGATGTGGCCCGACGGACGGAGGTCCGGTGGACGGGGCGGCGCACGACCTGGCAGGCCGTCTCGCCCATCTCGTCCACCGGGCACTTCTGCATGAGGTGCTGCTGACGCCCAAGCCAGGGCTGGTCGACCGTCGCAACACTGGCGCCCACCGTGACATGGATGTCCACAGTTTCCTGGCCAGCGCCCGGGCCATCGCACCCTGGGCCCGGGTCTTCTTCGCCCGCGGCCTTGCCGCCACGGCAGTGCCGGCCAGCCTGTTCCTGCCGCTGATCCGGGCCGACGGCATGGCCTGCGAACGCGACATGCTGCGGGCGACCCGGGGGGTGAACACCCACAAGGGCAGCATTTTCGCCTTCGGTCTGCTGTGCGCCGCAGCCGGACGGCTGGCCGGGCGGGGACGCCCCCTGAGCCGCGAACCGCTCTGTGCCGAAGTGGCGGCCATTTGCGACGGCATCGTCGATGAGCTGTGCCGCACGGCAGAGGCAACAACGGCCGGGGAACATCTCTATCGCCGGTATGGCCTGACCGGCGCCCGTGGCGAAGCGGCCTCCGGCTTCGCCACGGTGCGGCAGCACGCGCTGCCGGCCTATGAACGGCTGCTCACCGCCGGGCTGGGAACGGAGACAGCCCTGCACGGGGCGCTGCTGGAACTGCTGGCCGTCAATCCCGACACCAATGTCGTGGCCCGCGGTGGCCTGGACGGGCTGGCCTTCCTCCAGGATTCCGCCCGCTGCCTGCGCCGTGACGGCGGCGTGCTGGCCCCCGATTTCCGTCGGCGCATGGACCGGCTCGATGATGCTGCCATCGCCCGCAATCTCAGCCCGGGCGGCAGCGCCGATCTGCTGGCCGTCACCTGGTTTCTGTCCCGGTTGCCGGCGGAGAGGACTTGAGACGGTCGGGGAAGCCGGCTTACTGTTGGGTGGTGGCATATTTCCGGCGCACCACCGCTGCGCCCCATGGGATTCGATCAGATGCTGGAGGTTGATGCGGCTCTGGCCGATGCGTCGGCACGTTACCGCTTCGTACTGGTACCGGGGCTCTATGACAGCGGGCCGGAGCATTGGCAGTCGCGCTGGCAGCACCGCCATGCCTTCTGGGACCGGATCACCCAGCGCAACTGGAACGACCCCGATATCGAGGCCTGGATCGGTGCCATCCGCCGCTTATTGACCGACAGGTCGCGGCCGGCCATCCTGGTCGGGCACAGCTTCGGGGCACTGGCCTCGTGTTGTCTGGCCGGCGACCGCACCCATGCCGTCGCCGGTCTGATGCTGGTCGCCCCTGCCGAACCGGCGCGCTTCGAGGTGGAAGACCGTGTCCCCACCGGCGATCTGGGCGTGCCGACCGTGGTGGTGGCCAGCCACAATGACCCGGTGATGCGGTTCTCCCGCGCCATTCACTGGAGCAACGCCTGGCATGCCGAGTTGGTCGATGTCGGCGAGGCCGGGCATATCAATGCCGAGGCAGGGTTCGGACCCTGGCCCTTCGGGCTGCATGTGCTGCGGAAGCTGGTGCTGCATATCGATGCCGAGGCCCGCAGCGGGACGCATGCCCGCGCCTGCTAAGGTCCCGGCGCAGACGCAGGATTCATGTCGTCATATCGACATTGATGTATAGCACATTGAAGTACCGAGGGCGGCGGACCGGCAGAGACGACGCCTTCGCCGGAGTCGATGTACTCGCGCATAATCCGACCACCGACCAAACCCGCGCCGCTGTCCCGCGTGATCCCGGCGCGTTGCATCCATCCTTGCGGCATCTCCACTGGCAATCGCCGCGGCCACCCTCTTAATAGCGCTAAGACTCCAGCCATAGAACGACGGAAGCACGCCCCGTCTTTACTATGATCAAGAACCGCCGGATTCAGCGGTTGGCCCTTGGCTTCTGCCTCCGATCTTCAAGATCACCCGCCGGATGATCTCATATGCGCAAAACTGCGTTGTCTTGCCGCATGCGCCGATCTACAGTACACAGATGAGAAGGGAGCAATGGCCTCCCGCGATTCGAGCCCCCTCACGCTCGGTTTCATCCACGGCTGACTGGGAGCAACGGCATGAAGGACAATTCGCTTTTCCGCTTCGTCGCCGTCAGCGGCGCCGCCTTCCTCCTGCTGATGAGCGTTGCCGCCAGCGCCGCCGGTCCCACCGCGCCGGCCTCCTCCGTGTCCCATGTGGTGAGCCGGACCGCCACGCCGGCCCCCTGAGGCGCAGGCGGTCCGTTCTGCCAGGTCGTCACCTCCCCGGTCACAGCGTTCGGCGCCGTGAAGAACAGGTCGGACGACACCCCGCCAGGCGCGAAATTCCGGACACTCCCGCTGGCAGCAGGGTCCCCGTGTTCCTGCTGCCTTGGCGCGTATCTCCCCGATCTGGTGACACTCCGACCCGGGCAGCCCGTCCAGGGACTTGGCGACTGCTCCCGCCGCGCTTGTTTATGGAACAAGGGGTGCAACCGGGCCGTTGCCCCACTCAACCCGGTTGACCAGAGTCCCATCAGTTCCTCGACGCCAGATCCCCACATCGCGACCTCCCAAAGGCCCGCTCAACAGGCGGGGGCCGCTCCGTCACAACTGGAGTGCTACGCCCTGTCGCACTTTCCGGAGCCATCGTTCCCAGACAGATTGCATGTCCGTGGCATATCCGGCGGTTGCGGCTTGCCACCGGATTCCGCAGACGACTAGATTGGAGTGGGCACTTCTTAGGCAGTCCGCCCCCGGCAGGGACGCCGGACTGCAGCGACGCCGGACAACCACCGGCGCACAGGTCGGGGGTTCGATAGATGGTGGATCTGAACGGCAAGTCGGTGCTGATCACGGGCGGCACGGGGTCCTTCGGCAAGAGCTTCGCCAAGACCATCCTGGGCCAATACAAGCTGCGCCGGCTGGTCATCTATTCCCGCGACGAGCTGAAGCAGTACGAGATGGCCCAGGACCCGGCCTTCGCCGGGCGGCCGGAGATCCGGTTCTTCATCGGTGATGTGCGCGACGTGGAACGGCTGCGCACGGCCATGCGCGGCATCGACTATGTGGTGCATGCCGCGGCGCTGAAACATGTGTCCATCGCCGAATACAACCCGTTCGAATGTGTCCGCACCAACATCATCGGTGCGGAGAACGTGGTGAAGGCAGCCATGGGCAGTGCGGTGCAGCGGGTCATCGCACTGTCCACCGACAAGGCCTGCAACCCCATCAACCTGTACGGCGCCAGCAAGCTGGCCTCCGACAAGATCTTCATCGCCGCCAACAATTATTCCGGTGGCGACGGCCCGCGCTTCGCCGTGGTGCGCTATGGCAATGTGGTGGGATCGCGCGGCAGCGTCGTGCCCTTCTTCCGCAAGCTGGTGCAGCAGGGTGCGACCGAGATCCCCATCACCGACCCGCGCATGACGCGGTTCTGGATCACCCTGCCCCAGGGCGTGGATTTCGTGCTGTCGTCGCTGACCATGATGAAGGGGGGCGAGGTCTTCGTGCCGAAGATCCCCAGCATGCGCGTCACGGATCTGGCCGACGTGGTGGCCCCCGGCCTGCCGCACAAGGTGGTGGGCATCCGGCCCGGCGAGAAGCTGCACGAGATGATGATCTCGTCCGACGACAGCCGCAGCACACTGGAACTGGCCGACCGCTATATCATCTGTCCGAATTTCAGCTATTGGCGCACCGACAATTACGAGGTGGACGGCGCCCATCCCGTGGCTGACGGGTTCTGCTACGCCAGCGACACCAACACCGACTGGCTGGACGGCGAAGGTCTGCGCCGGCTGCTGGACGAAACGCCCGACGGGCTGTGAGGCACCCCCATGACCACCGCGCCCTTCTTGCCCTATGGCCGGCAGTGCCTCGATGAGGATGACATCGCCGCCGTGGCGGCGGTGCTGCGGGGCGACTGGCTGACCGGCGGCCCCAGCGTGGCCCGGTTCGAGCAGGCGGTGGCCGCGTATGTGGGCGCACCGGAGGGGGTGGCCTGTTCCAACGGCACCGCCGGGCTGCATCTGGCCATGCTGGCGCTGGGCATCGGCCCCGGCGACGTGGTGGTGGTCCCCAGCCTGACCTTCCTGGCCACGGCCAATGCCGCCCGCTATGTCGGAGCGGAGGTGGTCTTCGCCGATGTGGACCCGGCCACGGGCCTGACCAGCGCCGCACATCTGGAGGCGGCGCTGGCGCGGGTGGCCGCGGGGCGGCCGCGGGTGCTGGCGCCGGTGCATCTCAACGGCCAGTGCGTGGAAATGGGCGAGGTGGGCGCCCTGGCCCGCCGGCACGGGCTGCGGGTGGTGGAGGATGCATGTCATGCCATCGGCGCGGCACATGTGGCCGCCGATGGCACGGTCGTGCGCGTGGGCGCCTGCCCGCAGTCCGACATGGCCGTATTCTCCATGCATCCCGTCAAGACCATCGCCATGGGTGAAGGATCGGTCGTCACCACGCGCGATGCCGAGCTGGCCCGCCGGCTGCGCCGGTTCCGCAGCCACGGCATGATCCCGGCCGCCGAGGGGGTGAGCCAGCCCGGCGAGGGGCTGGCCGCCGACGGCCAGCCCAACAGCTGGTACTATGAGATGCTCGAGCCGGGCTTCAACTACCGTGCCACCGACATCCAGTGCGCGCTGGGGCTGAGTCAGCTGGCCAAGATCGACCGTTTCCTGGCCCGCCGGCAGGCGCTGGTGGATTTGTACGACCGGTTGCTGGCCCCGCTGGCCCCTGTGGTGGCACCGATCCGGCGTATTCCCGGCTGCCGGCCGGGCTGGCATCTGTATGTGGTGCACATCGACTTCGCTGCCCTGGGCCTGGACCGGGATGCGGTGATGCGGCGGCTACGGACCGCGGGGATAGGGACCCAGGTGCATTACCTGCCGGTTCACCGCCAACCCTATTACCGCCAGCGCTATCCCGGCACGGTGCTGCCGGGCGCCGACGCGTATTATGCACGCTGCCTGTCGCTGCCGCTGTTCCCGGCCATGACCGACGGCGATGCCGAGCGGGTGGCCGCCGCTCTGGCCGATCTGGCGCGGTGCGGTTGACCCCGCCGACCGATCCCGGCGGCCCTGTCCTGCATTTCCCGAGAATCGGGGACTGGATCGTCTGTGGCATAGTCCGCGCCCTGCCGGACCCTATTCGTCTGCCCTGCCCCTATGTCGATCCTGCACCCGTCCCCCCGTTTCCTGTCCGGTGGCAGCATCCGTGCCCGGCTGGGCCTGCATCTGCGCGACAATGATCTGGCCATCGCCCTGCTGAGTGCCGCCATCGGGCTGGTGGTGGGGCTGGGCGTTCTGGGGGTGCATCAGCTGGTCGGGCTGCTGCACACGCTGCTGTTCGGCGTGCCGGCCGGCGGGCATCTGAGCGCGGGCCGCGGACTGGCGCCGCTGGCCATCAGCATCGTGCCGGTGCTGGGAGGCCTGACACTGGGGGGCCTGGCCTGGCTGTTCGGGCGCATCACCGCCCGCGAGATCGTCGACCCGGTGGAGGCCAATGCGCTCTATGGCGGGCGCATGTCGGTGGTGGACAGCCTGCGCCTGACCGCGGTCACGCTGGTGTCCAACGGCAGCGGCGGATCGGTGGGGCTGGAAGCCGCCTATACCCAGCTGGGATCGGGCATTGCCAGCCGGCTGGGTCAATGGGCCAATCTGCGCCGCAGCGATCTGCGGCTGCTGGTGGGCTGCGGGGCGGCGGCGGCCATCGCCGCCGCCTTCAATGCGCCGCTGGCCGGCGCCTTCTACGCCTTCGAACTGGTGATCGGCGCCTATACCCTGCCAGCGTTGGTGCCGGTCTGCCTGGCCGCCGTCAGCGCCGGTCTGCTGCCGCAACTGCTGGGCCAGCCGCACCTGTTCAGCCTGGAGGGCGATCTTGCGATCCACCCGGCCGATTATGGTGTCTTTCTGGTCCAGGGCGTGCTGATCGGGCTGACCGCCATTGCCGTCATGCGCTCCGTGTCGCTGGCCGAGACGCTGTTCCGCGGCACCGGCCTGCCGGGCTGGAGCCGCCCGGCCCTGGGCGGCGCCCTGCTGGGTGGTCTGGCCCTGGTCTATCCGCAGGTGCTGGGCAGCGGCCAGGGCGCAATCCAGGATGCGCTTGACCTGCATTACGGGCTGGGCCTGGCTGCGTCCCTGTTGCTGGCCAAGGCGCTGGCCGCCGCCATCAGCCTGGGCAGTGGCTTCCGCGGCGGCCTGTTCAGCAGCAGCCTGTTCCTGGGCGCCCTGTTCGGTGTCGTGCTGGCCGAGCTGCTGCATCTGGCCCTGCCCGGCCTGGGTCCGCAGCCGGAAGCGCTGGTGCTGGTGGGCATGGCCGCCTTCGGCGCCGCGATCGTGGGCGCCCCCATCACCATGGTGCTGCTGGTGCTGGAGATGACCGGCAGCCTGCCGGCGGCGGCGGGTGTACTGACCGGCGTGCTGATGGCGGGCATGGTGGTGCGCCAGCTGTTCGGCTACAGTTTCGCCACCTGGCGCTTCCATCTGCGCGGCGTGCCGATCCAGGGCGCCCATGATGTGGGCTGGCTGCGCGAGCTGACGGCCAAGCGGCTGATGCGCACTGATCCCAAGACCGTGGCCGCCAGCATCACGCCGGCCGATCTGCGCCGGCTGCACCCGCTGGGCGGGACCAAAACCGTCTATGCGCTGGACGGCGAGGGCCGCTATGCCGGCCGGGTGGACATGGCCCATGCCCATGAGCTGGCCGACGAGCAGCTGCCGCAGACCGTGGCCGGGCTGGCCGTGGGCGCAGACCAGTTCCTGCTGCCGGATACGCCGGTGCGCACGGCGCTGAAGCGCTTCTCCGAGACGGGAGCGGAACGGCTGCCGGTGCTGGATGGGCCGGTGACGCGGCATGTGCTGGGCTATCTCAGCGAAGCCTATGCCCTGCGCCGCTATTCGCTGGAGCTGGAGCGGCGGCGCAGCGACGAGCTGGGCGAGCGCAGCCTGTATGGCGGTGCCTGACCCGCATCGGCGGGATCAGGCCCGCGCCAGCTCCCGCAGCACCATGAATCCTTCCGCCGCCGCCATGCCCACCATGGCACCGGTCCAGCAATCCAGCGCCGCCACCCCCTCCAGCGAGCGGGAATGGGGGAAGGGCCGCATCTCGGCGGCGTAGGCCTCCAGCGCTGCGCGCTTGGCCGGCTGATGGCCGCTGATATCGACGAAGCGGGTGGGCTGGAAGGCGGGGCCGATGCCGGGGCCGGCCCATTCGCTGCTGGAGGGAACGGCGAAGGCGTAGAGCGCCTGCACCGGTGACCAGGCCTGCGGCCGGCAGGCCGTCAGCACCGCCTGATGCACCACGCGGTGGTCCACATTGAGGTCGCCGCCATGATGGGTGTAGATGACGTCCGGCGTGACCGCCGCGATCTGCCGCTCCACCGCCTGGACCACGTCCAGCAGGGCCAGGCTGTCCATGCGGTTGTCGGGAAAATCCAGCAGCACCGGCGGCTGCGCCCCCAGCAGGGCGGCGGCGGTGCGGGCCGCCTGCCGCCGGGCCTCCACATGGCCGGCGGGGACATTGCCGCGGGCATCCTCGCCATTGGTCATGAACAGCAGATGCACGACATCGCCGCCGGCGGCGTGGCGGGCGATGGTGCCGCCGCAGCCCAGCACCTCGTCATCCGGGTGGGCGGCCACGACCAGCACAGTGCGGGACAGGACGGCAGGGGCCGGAACGGCGGGGATGGTGGGAGCCGGAACGGTCGGGACCATGGTCACTCCTGCGCCAGCCCGCCGTCGGTGGCCAGGATGCCCAGGCTGTCGGGGCCATGGGTCAAGGCCAGATCAATGGCGGACATGTAGGGCTCGAAGCCGGGGAACGCCTGGGTATAGGTGGGATGCCGGTAATCGTGGAACAGCAGCTCGATTCCGGCCGCACGGAAGGCCGCGCGGTCAAGATAGTCGCGGCCGAACGGACCGGACAGGTAGGTGGTGGCCCCCACCTCGCGGCAGAGATTGAGGATCAGCAGATCCTTGGCGTCGCGGCAGGCGAGATCGAGGCTGGAAACCACGGGCGTGGTGATGCCGAACCCCCGCAGCAGGTCACCGGTCAGCCGACGGCAGAGCGGCAGCAGCTGGCCCGGCGGATCGGCATAGACCGGTGCCAGCCGCGCCTGCCAGTCTGCGAAGAAGGGCGCGCGGCGGTAGCTGCCCTCGATGGTCTTCCAGTGCCTAGCCGCCCAATCCTGGCCGCTGTCGATGTCGATGGCGTCCAGCGGCATGTCGCCATAGCGGCCGCCACTGCGGATCGGCACGGTCAGCCAGGTCCAGCCCTGGGCCGTGCGCACCTTGTTGCGGTTGGCGAATTTGGTCCTGCTGTTGCGGTCGATCTGCACATGATCCAGCGAGATGCACAGATCCGACCGGCGGATGCGGTCGAAATAGCCGAGCCAGGGCAGATAGGCCGGCTGCATGATGGTGACGATCATGCGCCAAGCCTTTCCCGCCGCAGATAGAGGGTGAAGTCGCCGCCATGGTAGTCGTGGCGCAGGGCGAGATGCGGGCTCACCGCCCGGCAGGCCGCCAGCACGGCCAGGGGATCGGCCTTGAACTCCCCCGCCTCCGCCGGGCCGCCCCAGAGGCTGAGGCAGTTGAAGGCGGCGGCCACGCGCGCGGCCCGGAACAGCCGCGCCGCCGTCGCGGCCAGGAACCCCATGGGGTCGGTGCTGCGGCGGTAGAAGATGCCGCTGGCCAGCACGAAATCATAAGCCCGGTCGCCCAGATCGGCGGCGCCGTCGGACAGAAGATGGAAGGCAGCGCCGGAATGGTGGCGGCGCGCATGCTCAACCATGGCGGGGGTGATGTCGACGCCGGTATAGGCGACCTCCAGCCCCTGCCCCCGCAGCCAGCCCAACAGATCGCCCTGGCCGCAGCCCACATCGAGCACGGAACAACCAGACCTCAGCCCGACCTCGGCCAGGACGCGGAAGCGCAGCTCCTGCCCGGCGCGGCTGCCCCAATCCACCGCCGCCGGGGTGCCAGCATGACGGCGAACCTGCTCGGTGAAGAAGGAGATGGTGCCGGCGTCGTCACCCGACACGGGCGGTGCAGGCGGGGACTGCGTGAAAGGGGGCACGGTCATGGCAGCCGCTCCGCCACCACGCGCCAGAAGCAGTTTGAGACGCGCCCGGGCAGCGCCATTTCCTCCACGCCGACATGCTTGACCTCGCGCAGGGTCCAGCCTACGGCGAAGAGGGCCATCAGTTGGGCATGGCCGAGGAAGCAGAGCTGGCCGCAGCCGACCAGCGGCCCGTCGGTGATGTCCACCGTCAGCCCGTCATCGATCTGGCGGCCGGCGACAAAGCTGCTGTCACGGTCGCTGTAGGCTTCCATGAAAAAGCGGCCGCCGGGACGCAAGACCCGGCGCAGTTCGGCCACGGCCCGGCGCATCCCCTCATAGCCGACACAGACCAACCCCGCCCGGTCGACGGCCAGATCGAAGAGACCGTCGGCAAAGGGCAGTGCCGTAAAGTCCCCCTGGCGCAGATCGCCCTCCAGCCCCTCGGCGGCAAAGCGGGCGCGGGCGGCGTCGATGGCGCTGGGGCTGCCGTCGATCCCGGCAACCTGGAACCCCTCCCGTGCCGCGAACCAGAGATTGTTGGCGAGGCCGCAACCGACCTCAAGCACCCGGACCGCGCTCCGCAGCCGGTCGCGCGGGGCGTTGCGATAGACGAAGCTGACGACACTGTCCCAGGGATAGCGGGCGCCGCCCCCCTCGGCATAGGTCTGTTCCCACACCGGATCGAAGGCCAGACCGGCGCCGCTCATGCGAAATCCTCCGGGGTGAAGACATGGCCGGCGGGCACGGCCCGTTTCAGCCGCAAGCCAGTGATCCAGTCCGCCGCCTTGGGCGGCAGGCCGGTGCCGGGCCGGCCGAAGCCGATATCCGCCTGCATCAGCACATGGCCGGCCGGAAGCTCCGCCGCCGCCTGGCAGGACAGGCGGAAGCTGGGCTTGAACTGGCGGTCCGGGCTGACGGCCGGGACGGACAACGCCGCCTCCAGCCCGCGCACATCCCGCACCAGGGCGGCAAAGCTGTCCGGCGTTTCGGAGAACCAATGATCGGGGCCGGGCAGCCCGCGGTCGGTGGTGAAGTGCTTCTCGATCATGACGGCGCCCAGGGCCACGGCGCCCAGGGCCGCCACGGAACCGTCGGTGTGGTCGCTGAAGCCGACGAGGCAGTCCAGCGCCGCGCCCAGCCGCTGCATGCGCCGCAGATCGACGCCGTCCAGCGGCGCTGGATAGGCCGAGACGCAATGCAGCACCACAAGATCACGTCCGCCGCCGCGCCGGAACGCCTCCACCGCATCTTCGATCTCGGCCAGGGTGGACATGCCGGTGGACAGGATGGTGGGCAGGCCGGACCGACCCATGGCCTCCACCAGTGGCAGATGGGTCAGATAATCGGAGCCGTTCTTCAGCACCGGGGCGCCGGCCGCCAGCAGATCGTCGATGCCGTCGCTATTGGTGGGCGTACTGAAGAACAGGATGCCGATGCGGCGCGCATGCTCTGCCAGATCCGCCAGTTGGCCACGCTCCAGTTCGCAGCGCTTGAACAGATCATATTGCGGTTCGGTGACGGTGCGGCCCTGGGATCGGTAGGTCAGGGTCAGGTCCCGGCTGCGCAGGAAATCCTCGGTCCGGTAGTTCTGGAACTTGACCGCGTCGGCACCGGCGGCCTTGGCCGCCTCCATCATGGTGCGGGCCAGATCCATGTCGCCATTGTGGTTGATGCCGATCTCCGCCACCAGGAAGCAAGGATGCCCGCGCCCGATGACACGGTCGCCGAGGCGGATTTCACCGGGGAGGGTGGGGACAGACGGGCTCATAGGCACCATGCGCTGGCACGGGAACACGGTCCGCAGCGACCGCGGAGGTCAACCTAGCGCCGCCAATGGGCGGCGGCAATGCCGGTCGGGTCTGGCTGCCGGAGGATCGGAAATGGAAGCGGATCAGACGTGGAGATTGATCTTCTGGCCCAGAAGTGAGGTGAGGCTTCCCCCCCCGCCGCCGAGGATGGTCAGCGCCGCCGATGCCGCGCTGTTGACGCTGCCGGACGCCTGATCGCCGCCGACGCTGATGAGGAAGCGCTTGACGAACTTCTGCTGTTCGTCCGGGTCCTTGAGCTTGTCCAGATCCACCCGCTCCTTCATCAGCTTCAGCTGGCTGTCGAAAGGCAGTTGGGTATAGCTGTCCGGCATGCCAAGGCCGATGCGGGTGACGTAGAGCAGGGCCTTGTCGGCCATCAACTGCGGCACCGTTTCCACGGACTTGATATTGCGCAGGAAATAGAGCGCCTCCTGCAGACCCGGATTGCCGTCGCCCTGTTCCCGCTCGAAGCGCACGGTCATGGCGTTGTTCATGACCTTGGTCATGAGTTCGGCATTCTTCGAAGGCTGGGTGGTCCAGTTGGAGAAATCTTTGGCGAACTGGGCAAAGCGCGGATCGGCCAAGCGGGCCGCCATCGACTTGCTGTCGTTGGGGTCCTCCGTCATCAGCTTCTTCAACAGCCCGGTTTTCCAGGACTCGCTGTCCAGCTGATAGGAGGAGAGCACGAACTCCAGAGCCTTGCGGTCCTTCAGCAATTCCTCCGGCGTGGTGATCTTGGCCATGCGCGTCTGGAAATCGGTCAGATCCTTCTGGACAAGCTTGGACGACGTGAATTTCTGCGTCAGTTCCGCGCCCTGACGCTGAATCACATTGTAGGCTGCCAGTGACCCGATTCCCTCGAGCATGGGCTTACACCGCCGTGACCGACGGCGCCTCCTTGGATGCTGCCAGGGCCGCCTGCTGCGCCGCGGACTGCTGGGCGCGCGTCTGATCGGCAAGACCGCCGGCGATTTCCTTGTTGACGTCGATCAGCGACTGCAGGCTGCGGTCGGGATCGCTCATGGCATCGAGACTGGTCCGCATCGACCAGAGACCCAGGGAGATCAACTGGGCGCGGACTTCGCGCGGCAGGGCATTCCCCTCACCCGCCAGATCGGAGATGAAGGCCAGCCACATATCGTGGTTGCGCTGCAGAGCACGGATCCGCTGCACCGGATCGCGGGCCGTGCCGAGAGCCTGGGTCACGAACCCGATCAGACGCAGTTCCAGCCCCACGGGGGTCTCAGCGGCGGCCTGACGGGATTGGTAGGCGGACAAACTCATGGTCGTGGTCTTTCGTCGTTCCGTAGGACACATCTGACCGGAATTCTGCCGGTCCGCGTTGAAAGAAGCCTTAACAGCAGAACCTTGACGCGGGCGACACCCTCACCGCCGGAGGACCGTGAACCAGGAATTTCCGGACGCTGAGAGGAAAACGGGGGCGGCGCGGACGCCGCCCCCGGGACTTACGCTTAGCGGAACAGACCCAGCAGAGACTGCGGCTGCTGGTTGGCAATCGACAGCGACTGGATGGCCAGCTGCTGACGGGACTGCAACGACTGCAGACGCGCACTCTCTTCCGCCAGGTCGGCGTCCACCAGGGCGCCCAGACCGTCCTTCAACGAGTCCATCAGGGTCTTCGAGAACTCCTGCAGACCCTGGACCTGCTTGGTGGCAGCACCCAGGGTGGAGATCTTCGTGTTCATCGCCTCGATGGCCTGGTTGACGGTATCGATCGCGGACGCCGCATTGCCGAAGCGGGCCGTGGCCGAACCGGCCGTCGTCACCGCGCCAGCACCGTCCTCGGCCCGGCCGTTGACGACCGAGACAAGGGCCGCACCGTTGGTGCCGACGGAGTTCGCCGTGTTGATACCCGCCGTGCCCACAGCCATGGTGACGTTGGACGCGGTGAGGGCAGAACCCTGGGACAGGAAGAAGGTTTCCGTGCCCGAGGTGGCCTTGGTCAGGGCGACCTGCGCGGTAGCGGCACCGCCGAAGGCGGCGACACCAACACCCACCTGGGTGATGTCCGCGCGGAAGACGTCAACGGTATTGTCGCTGTTGAGGCGGATACCGAAACCGGCTTCCTTCATCTTGTCGACGAGGTTGCCCAGCTCCTTGCCCGAGGAGAAGGCGTCATCCGCCGTTCCCAGGTTCACGGAGATGACCTTGACGTCGGCGCCGGCGGCGTTGGACAGACCGCCCGCCGTCACGGCGGTGTTGGTGCCGTCCTGGTTGAACTCGAAGACGTAAGTCTGCGTCGCCGTACCCGAACCGACCTGGAAGGAGATGGTGTCGCCATCCACGAAGTCGGTCGCGTCCGCCGAGAAGTCCAGCCGGATGCCGCCATTGTCAGCCTGAAGACCTTCCAGACCCAGGTCCTTCGACGTCGCCTGGGCATTGGCGACCGTCAGCTGACGGCCGGAAATGTCCTGCAGGAAGCTCAGCGTCGTCTCGTCACGATCGCCGCCGGTGGAGTTCACCAGCAGGTTGATGCCGTTATACGTCGCGGAGGTGGCGAAGGTGTCGATGTCGTCCAGCGTGCTCTGCAGCTGGGCGTTCATCGTCGCCTTGTCGAGACCCTGCTGCTGGGCCTGGGTGACGGTCTGCTTCAGCGAAGTCAGCTTGTCAGAAATGCTCTTGGCGCCGTTGTTCGCCACATTGATGGCAGCGAGACCGAACGCCTGATTGTCCTGAACGGCCTTCAGACCGGCCATGTCCGCGCGCATGCCCTGGGCGATGGAGAACACCGCCGGATCGTCCGAGGCCTTGTTGACCGCCAGGCCCGACTCAATGCGGGACTGGGTGGTCCGGGTATCCCGGTCGATGGTGAACAGCGAACGGATGGCGGCCTGGGCGGCCGAGTTGGTGACAATCGAGTTGGCCATGGTATTTTCTCCTGAATTGGCAAGCCACTTTTGCGGCTCTCTTACATTGACATACCCACCCCCCTTTCGCAAGGGATTCCCCGCTCCAAAGGGATAGGTCTCCCGCCTGACCGGCTTAGGTCAGGAAGTCCAGAATGGATAAGCGGTTGAACGTGGTGATCGCCTGATAACTTGCTTGAAGTTGCGTGTCAGCCGCTTTCATTTTCATCGACACCTCGGCGGCATCGGCATCCTCGGCCTTTTCCAGACCGTCCTTCGCCACACCGATCATCGACTTGTGTTTCTCTTCCAGCTTATCCACTTGACTGCGCACAGATCCGAGATGACTCACGGCCTGGTTGAGGTCGGACTGCCCCTGCTTGAGGGTATCGCGGGCGCTGGAAACGACGGCCAGATAGCGATCCCGTTCGGCCCGGCCTTCCGGTGACGAGGCATCGGCAATCGGCGCATTGTCCATGGTGGCGACGGCGGTCAGCCCCTGAATGATGCGGCGGAAATAGCTGGCATCGGCCCGCACCCCGTAATTGACGTCGAGATTGTCGTCCACGCGGGCGGTGGTGGGAGCGGTGCCATAGCGCAGCGTGCTGGAGTAGATATTGCCCACCTCCAGGCGCGGCCGGCCGGCCACCTGCTGATCGACGCCCTTGTAGGCGAAGTCAGGGTCGAAGACCACGCGCTCCATGGCCTCGTTCAGGGTCGCCAGATCCTTGTCCTTGTCGCCGGTGAAGACATAGCGTGGCTTCACATAGGTACCGGCCGGCGGAACAGTGCCGTTGAACCGCTCCAGCTGATCATCCACATCGTCGACGCTGTTGCCGTCCTGATCGACATCAAGCGCCGGCCCGACAACCGCGGTGCTGGCCCCTTTGATCTCCACCGCCGTGGCCGGCGTGCCGCTGGACGCGGTGATGGTCATGCGGTTCTCGGCATTGCCGCCGGCCGGCTTGTCGATGCTGATGGTGAAATCGGAGAAGCGCGCGTCGGCCAGGATCTTGCCACGCAGATCGGTGAGGATGCCCTCCACGGTGTCCAGAGGCGGAGCGCCGGCGGTCGAATTGAAGGTCACGCCATTCAGCGTGATGGAATAGGCCCCCGAAGGCGCGCCAGCATCGATCTGCACCGTCTTCGGCGCCGCAGCCGCATCCTGGTACTGCTTGAAGAAGCTGTCATAGGTCAGCAGAACCTGATCGAAATCACCGACCGGCGGCGTGTCGAGATCGCTGCCGGCAAAGATGTAACGGCCCTCGACCTGGGTGTTCAGCAGCCCCTTGATCTGGTCCAGCGCATTGCGGGCGTTCTGCTTGATGACGGACGGGTCCTGCACCAGCGTGCCGTCGGCCAGGGTGAGGTCGGACACCACACTGTCGACGATGCTGTTGATGCGGTTCATGGTCGTGTCCGCGACCGAGGTGCGGGTCTGCACCAGGTCGATGTTCTTCTGGTAGGTGTTCAGCCGCGCCTGCATGTCACGCAGGCCGACCGAGCGCCCCGCATCGAGGCCCAGACCGCTGAGCGTCTCCGACTTCTTGCCCGTGTCCAGCTGGCGGAACAGATCGTCATACTGGCTCCGGATCTGGTTGGTGTCCCGCAGCATCCGGAGGTAGGTGGGCATGGTGGCGATCGAGGTCATGATGGCTTCCCTCCGGCTCAGGCCGCCCGGAACAGGGCGTCGTACATCTGTTCGATGGTGGTGACCACGCGCGAGGCGGCGGCGTAGGACCGTTGCAGCGTCAGCAGTTTGACGATCTCGTCATCCAGGCTGACGCCGGTGGCGTTCTGATATTCCAACGTCATGTTCTCCGAGGTGGTCTTGGCCTCGGAAGCGGCGGCCGTGGCCGCGCCCGCCTCGCCGGAATGCTTCAGCAGCATCTGCTGGGCATAGTCGATCAGCGACAGGTTGGCCGGGAGCGTGGACTGCAGATTGCGCCGCGGATCGGCTCCCAGTCCGCCGGTGTTGAAGGCTTGGTGCGGCTTGCCGTCCAGGGCCGTGGCCCCGAAGACATGCTCCACGGCGTTCTTCAGGAACAGCGTGTCCCCGGCGACGACATCGGGCGGGTTCGAACCGCCAGCCGGCGGCGCCACCGGCGCACCGGCATCGCCATAGCGGACCAGTTCCGGCTGATCCAGCACCTTCTGGCTGACACGGATGCGCGAGGCGAAGCCCACATAGGTCGAGGGATGGGCATAGTCGACGGCCCCGCTGGTATCGCCGGGGATGCTGACACCGTCGGCATCGGAGAACAGGTGCAGGCCGGGGATCTGGCGCGTCGGGCTGTCCTTGCCGGCGAAGCGTGTGGCCACCTCATGCGCCAGCCCGTCCAGTTCGCCCTGCATGCGCGGAATCGTCTCGTCGCGCAGGTCGATCAGGGCGCCCAGCTTGCCGCCACGGATACTGGAGGTGATGTCCAAGCCGCTGACAGGATCCCCCAGCCGGATCGGTGGAATGCCGCCCCCGCCATCGGGGCTGTAGTAATCACTGGCCTGCGGCACGCAGCTGGCGGTGGAGAGGGTGTTGGCCACCCGGTCCACCAGCATGGAGCCGCTCTGCGACATTACCAGCACCGTGCCGTCGGCGCGGTTGGTCACGGTGATGTCCATGTACTGCGCCAGCTGGCGGATGCTCTCGTCACGCTTGTCGACCAGATCGGCGATGGTGGCGCTGCCGGTATTGCCGGCGCGGAAAATGGCGCTGTCCACCGAGGCGATGGTGTCGAGCAGCTGATTGACCTGGTTGACGCCTTCGACGATCTGCTGCTGGGCCTCGTTGCGCAGGTCGATATAGGCCTGGCCCGTGCTGTTCAGGGTGGTGGTGAAGGACTGTGCCTGACGGATGACCTTCTGCTGGTATTCCAGCGACTCCGGCTTGGCCTGCAGCTGCACGAAGGCGTCGCGCAGCTGGGTCAGCGAAGCCGCCACCGAGCTCTCGTCCTCCGGCTTGCCCTGGGTCTTCTCGAGGCGGCTGAGATAGCTCTGGGTGATGTCGGTCTGCGCCGCCAGACTCTGCTGCCGCAGCATTTCCCGCATCAGGGATTCGTTGTAGGCCCGCTCGACCTTGCCGGTCATGACGCCGCCGAGGCCATTGCCATAGGGCAGCGCCTCCTGCGTCAGCGACTTGCGGGTATAGCCCGGCGTCTGCGCATTGGAGACGTTCTGCGACGTCACGCCCATATTCGCCTGCGTATTGCGCAGGGAGCTCAGGGCGGAGGACATGGCGACGTTCAAGGACATGGCGAACCAATCCGTTCAGGCTTGCCGGAAGGGAAAGCAATGCCCGTGCCAAGGCGGCAAACCGCCGGTTGCCGCCAGTTGCGGACGGCGGCTGGCCGGCATGAACCCGGCGAAAGGGGGAACGGCCGGCAAAGACTGCCGCCCTGCCGGGGCAAGAGCTGCCGCCCTGTCGCGACCAGAGGGCGCGGGGGGCATGCGGTGCCCGGGGGATGCAAATCGGCGGCAATGGGGCTACACCCTTGCCCACTTTCCCCGCCAGGGGGAGCGCCCAGACCGGATGAAGTGCCATGTCCCGACCCGATGATCCCGCGCTGGCGGCCGCCCGCGCCCTTCTGCACATCGAAGCCCGCGCCGTGCTGGCGCAGGAACAGGCGCTGGATGCGGATTTCCAGGCCCTGGTCCGTGCCATCGGCGCCGATGAGGGCACGACGCTGGTGGCCGGTGTCGGCAAATCCGGCCTGATCGCACGTCTGCTGGCCAGCAAGCTGGCCTCTGTCGGAACCCGCGCCTTCTACTACAGTGCCCTGGACGCCCTCCATGGCGAGCTTGGCGCCATCCGGCGCGGCGACATCATCATTCTTCTGTCCAACAGCGGCCAGACCCAGGAGCTGGTGGATGTGGCCAAGGCGGCCCAGCTGCGCGGCGCCCGCATCGTCGCCATGGTGTCGCGGGTGCCGTCGGCCCTGTCGCGCATCGCCGACTGGACCCTGCGCTGCGCCGTGGAGCGTGAGGCCACTGACACCAAGCTGCCCACGGCCAGCACCACGGCCATGCTGGCTCTGGCCGATGCGCTGGTGGTGGCCGTGGCCCGCCAGCGCGACTTCTCCGCCGAGGATTTCGGCCGCAACCATCCGGGCGGCACCCTGGGCATCGTGCTGTCCGCCAAAGTGCGCGACCTGATGGTGGCGGCCCCGCAGTCGGTGGCGCTGGTATCCGCCGGCCAGCCCATCTTCGAGACGCTGCTGGCCATGACCTCCTTCCCCAACGGCGCCGCCCTGGTGGTCGATGGCGACCGCGTGCTGCAGGGCATCGTCACCGAAGGCGACATCCGCCGCGGCCTGGGCACCCATGGCCGGGGCTTCCTGGACCTGGACACCGGCTCCTGCATGACGGCACCGGTGCGCCGTACCTGCGGCCCGGACCTGACGGCGCTGCAGGCGCTGGAGATCATGGAGACGCCGCACCAGATCAATGTGGTGCCCGTGGTCGATGGGGACCGCCGCGTGCTGGGGCTGCTGCGCCTGCACGACATTGCCGGCATGGAAGTGGAGAAGGCGCTGGGCTGAGACACCCGACCAGGGGGACGGCCCGCCGCCCCGGTCACGCCGGACGATAAGACCGCTTCCCCCTGCCCCCACCCGACGCCATGCCCATGACGCCCGCCGATCCCGCCAGCACCAGCCTGACCCTGTACGGGACCCTGGCCCTGGTGGTCCTCTATCTGCTGTTGCTGGCCCGCAGCGCCTGGAAGCAGGGGGAGCTGGGCCAATATCTGCGTGCCCTGCTGATCGTGGCCGGGCTGATCGCCGCCCTGGGGCTGGCGGTCTGGGCCTGGGTCCGCTTCGTCGCGGGGTAAGCGCTGCCTAGCCCACCCGGTAAGTTCTGACCGGCACCCCCGGCCCGCCACCGCGGACGCGGAGCAGAATTACCCGATGATCTCCTTTGGAATCAAAGACCTTGGCACTTGGCACGGTCATTGCTTTCCCAGCGGCCCGAGCAATCTTTGCGCGGGAGAGAGATCATGAGCGTCTTCGGTGCGATGACCACAGCGGTGGGGGGCCTCTCGGCCCTCAGCAAGTCGCTGGGTCACATCTCCGACAATATCGCCAATTCCCAGACCATCGGGTACAAGCGGGTGGAAACCAGCTTCCAGACCCTGGTGACCCAGTCCAGTTCCTCGGGCCACAGCCCCGGCGGGGTGCGCGCCCGTCCCGACTTCACCAATGGGGTCCAGGGCAATATCTCGCAGACCCAGACGGCCACCAACATGGCCATTTCCGGCAACGGCTTCTTCCAGGTCAGCCGCGGCGAAGAGGTCGGCGGCAATGTCAACTTCAACAGCCAGGCCTATTTCACCCGGGCCGGCGACTTCTCGCTGGACAAGAACGGGTTCCTGCGCAACAGCGCCGGCTATTACCTGAATGGCTGGACGCTGCAGCCCGGCTCCAATCAGATCGTCAAGGGGACGCCGCAGCCGATCCGCATCCAGCAGCTGATCGACAACCCGACCGCGACCAGCAGTATCAACCTGCAGGCCAACCTGCCGCTGACGCCCAAGGCCGACCAGACCCTGGCACCGATCGAGGTGCCCATCATCGACCGCAACGGCGAAACCCGCTCGGTCACTATGAACTGGCGCAAGCAGGGCACCGACCAGTGGCGCCTGCAGATCGATGCGCCGGGCAGCAGCATCCAGCCCACGTCCGGCACCCTGGCCGGGCAACCCCAATCCTTCGGCACCCCCCTGGAGCTGAGCCAGAACACCACGCCGCAGCGGCAGGTGAGCCTGGTGACACTGACACCGGGCGGCACCGCACCCAACGAGATCGAGGATGGCAAGGCCTACAGCATCACGCTGAACGGCAAGACCTTCTCCTATACGGCGCAGAGCTTCGATACCAGCGAGTCCGTCATGGGCAATCTGGTCAATCAGGTCAATGCCAGCGGCAGCTTCAGCGATTACAGCCTGGAGATCCTTGACAGCGATGCCAGCAACCCGAACAGCACCATGCGGCTGCGCGTCACTGGCCCGTCGGACGGATCGGCCTTCACCCTGGCTTCGACCACGACGGCGACCACCGGGTCTTCCATGGCCACCAATGCCGCCCCGTCGGGCGCCACGGCCCAGGTTTCCACCTTCACCTTCAACGACCTGTCCCCCGGAGCCGGCGACACCTACAGCCTCAGCATCAATGGCCACACCTTCAGCTACACCGTGACGGCCACGGACAATCTGCGGACCGAGGATATCGCCACCAAGCTGGCCAACCAGGCCAACGAGGCCTTTGCCAATGACCAGTCCCTTGCCGGCTTCCACCTGAGCGTCAGCGGCGATACGGCGGGAACGGACAATGATCCCGTCACGATCTCCGTCACCGGCCCCAGCACCGGCGCCGCCTTCACCGCCGCCTCCTCCGCCAGCATCACCACCGCGACCCCGACGGCCGCGGTGGCCGAAGCCAGCGGCTTCGGCCTTGCCAATGCGGTGCCTGGGATCAAGCAGCAGGTGTTCCTGCCGCTGAACGGCGTGGTGGGGGATGTGGGTGACGTCTTCACCATCCCCTTCGGCGGGGACGGCCAGGGCGTCAGCTACACCACCGATGGAACCGAACAGTCCATGGAGACCATCGCCACCCGGCTTGCGGCGCTGGTGAACGGGAATGCCGACTCGCCCTACACGGCCAAGGTCAGCGGGGCCGGGCTGGTGCTGACGCGTCGGACCTACACCAACCCGCCCATGGCAACCAACGCCGGCCTCGGCCCGTCCCGGGATGAAGCCTCCACCTTCCCGTCGGCACAGAACGGCTTCGGGACCACAGACGGCCGGACTCCGGCCCACCTGTCGGTCACCTTCGGCGAGGGCGGCGTGCTGCAGAGCCTGTCCTCCGGCAACCGGGGGGCCGGCAATGCCACGGTCTCGCCCACGCAGAATGCCAACGATCCGGCCTATGTCACCTTCACCGTCGACTACGGCAACGGCCCGCAGGAGGTGCGGCTGAATCTCGGTCAGTTCGGCAGCAGCGTCAACGGCCTGACCCAGTTCGCCGGCTCCGATGTCGAGGTCTTCAACAAGACCCAGGACGGCTTCACCCGCGGCACCTTCCGTGATCTGACCGTGCTGTCCTCGGGCGAAGTGGTGGCCAATTACGACAATGGCCGCAGCCGCGTGCTGGCCCAGGTGCCCATCGTCCAGGTCAACAATGTGGACGGGCTACAGAAGGTGGATGGCAATGCCTGGGTGCCCACCACCGAAAGCGGCGCCCAGCGCCTGACGGCGGCCGGTGAGAACGGCTCAGGCAATCTGGTGGTCAGCAGCACCGAGGGCTCGAACGTCGATATCGCCGACGAGTTCACCAAGCTGATCGTCACCCAGCGCGCCTACAGCGCCAATACCCGCGTGGTCAATGCCAGCGACCAGATGCTGCAGGACGTGCTGAACCTCAGCCGCTGATGCCTTGACCGGTTGATTGCTCGATTGCTCTCTCCCAAGGCCGCCCGTCCCCGCGGGCGGCCTTTCCGTTTCGGCCACCCGACGGGCCAAGGGGAGGGGTGGCCACCAGGCTCCGTCAGCATCTCCGGCCGATTGGAATGGAAAGGTCGACAATAGATGCAGATCATTGCCCTATATCGGTTGTGAATATTTTGCTGGACCTCTCCGCGAGATTTGGGTAGCCTTCAGTCAGGAGAACCCTGACCATGATGATCGGAGCAACCCAGCCCGCCTATCGGACCTTCGAAGCGACCTCGACCGCGGTCGCCAAGGGCTCAGACTCCGGCTTCTCCGCGGCTGATCCGGCCAGCGCCTCTGTCGCGCTCTATTACAGCCCCAAGCTGCGCTTCGACACCGAGGCCAATGTGGCGGTGCTTGAGTACCGCGATGTGCTGACCGGCAAGATGGAGCGCAGCATCCCGACCAAGGCGCAGCTTGAAGCCTATGAAAAGGCGGCCAAGATCGCCCGCGAGGAGGAGGCCGACAAACGGCTCCAGGACCTGCTGGGTCTGGCCCAGGAGGAAGCGGCACTGGCCGCTGGCGGCGAGTCCGCCGCGATGGGCACCGATCCCCTGGCAATCGCCGGCGCCGGCGACATGACCGCCAGCGGTCCGTCCTTCACCAGACCGGCGGCGGCCGGCACGCTGTCCCCAGGCGCGCCCCCTGCCAGTTCCGCGTTTTCAGCGGCCGCGTTCTCCGTGACATCAATGGCCAGCGCCGTATCGAGCGGAACCGTCGGCATGGCCTCCGTCAGCACGGCATCCACCGGCAGCCCTGGCGATGCCCCCACCGGCACGGGCCGGGATGGCGTAACCGCCTGAGGGGCGGCCACCAGCGCCAGGATCCGAAAGCGCCGCCCACCGCTTGACGCTGCCGGCGACGATGTCCGGTGAGCAGTGCTGATTCTGCCCTGCGACGGCGCAGCGGCGGCCTGTCCGTGCGGGAGGGCCGGTGCGGCCGCTTCCGGTGCATGGCATGGTCCGCGCGGACCAGCAGCGGAGCGCGCCGCGGCCCCTCTGCCGATATGCGCACATCCTGGGACCAGAGCTGGAGACGACGCTCCAGATGTGCGGCGACCGCGAGAGCACGCCGTCGGAGGACCTGTCCTGATCCTTGACAGGGGACCGGCGGAAGCGGTGGATGTGCGGGTGGAAAATCTGGGCAAGCGCTCCCGGCGCCATCCTCCGCGAGGCGCGCGCCATCAAGGCCTGTCTGCCGACCACGACCGCGAGCGGCGCGATACCCACAAAAAGGCGGGACCCGCTCGACTCCACCTGGAAAAGCCAGGGATTTACAGCAGGTTGGACCAGGGGGTCTTCCTCGGCCCATCCGGCCGAGGCGTCACGGACGCGCGCAGACCTGGATTGGGGAGGCACTGGAGGAGGCCCCGGCCCGCTATGGCGCCCCGAAATCCCCAACACCGACCAGGGCCGCAATGTACGGATTCAGCGATGGACCGGAACACCAGGATCGGCCCAGGATCGGCATGGAAGGAGGCCGGGAATGGACGGCGTCTTTATCAAGCGGGCCATGGCGGAAACATGCAGGCATCCATCTGCCTGCCTTCGAGACCGGAGCGGAGTGCCGGCCGGGCTGACGGAATCACGGCCGGCATGACAATGCCCGAGGCCCCCCGTCGGCACTGGGGGGAAGGACACCGGACGGGGCATATCCTCGGAACCCGGGATCAAACATCGAAACCCACCGCCACAACCGGTTCAGGGGGCCGTGTCCACCAGGATCTCGACCCGGCGATTGCGGGCTCGGTTCTCGGGCGTGCGGTCCAGCGGGCGGGTGTCGGCATAACCCACCGCCTGTAACCGCTCCGCCGGCACACCGCTGGCGATCAGCGTGCGGACCACGGCCGCCGCCCGGGCCGAGGACAGCTCCCAGTTCGAGGGGAAGCGGGCGGTGCTGATGGCCACATCGTCGGTGTGGCCGGCAACGGTGATGGTGCCGGGCACGGCGGCCAGTGTGGCCGCCAGGGTCTCCAGCGTGGCCAGGGCCGTCGGCTCCAGCGCCGCGGAGCCGGAGGCAAACAGGATGCGGTCCTGCAGGGTGATGGTGACACGTTGCCTGCTGACCGCCAGATCCACCGTGGGCGGCAGGCCAGCCGCCTGCAGCCGGGCCAGCAGCCGCGCCGCATCGGGCGACAGGGCCGGCCCTCCGCCGGCATCGGTGGCTTCCCCGCCGTCGGGTGGACGAGCGGGGGCGGCGCCGGGCCGGGCAACCGTCGCCGTGGCCACACCACCCGTCCCCTCGCCTGTCGCCTCGCCCGCACGGCCGCCGCCATCCCCCGCGCCGCCGCCCTCGTCGCCGCCTGCGCCGGACGCGGCGCCGGCCGGCAGCAGGCCGTTCCCTCCCGGCCACAGCCCGGCGCCAGACAGCGCCCCCGGCCCGCCGCCGGATATGGTCTGGGCTCCGCCGGGCGCGCGCGCGCCCGGTGCCGCGGCGCCCTTGGGCTGCATGCCCAGGATGGCGACCATGCCCAGAAACACGGTCATCAGCAGCGTGACCATGTCCATGTAGCTGATGACCCAGTCCTCCTGCTCCTCCACCTCGGTGCTGGTGCGGCCACTGGTGGTGTCGGACAGGCTCTCGCCCGGCAGACGGCGGGGAAAGGCCGGCGGGGCCTCCGGCGGTGCGCCGGGAGCGCCGCCGGGTGGCGCCGCGGGCGGCCGGGCGCCCCCCCGCCGGACCGGCGGCGGATCAATCGTCGCCATGGCCGCCCTCGCCGGACTCCTGCAGATAGGAGGCCAGCATGTCCTGGATCATGCTGGGCGAGCGGCCGAGATGGGTCAGCACCACCCCGTCCAGCAGCACGTTCAGCATGGCCACCCGGCGGGCGGTCCGCTGCTCCAGCTTGATGGCGATGGGCTTGAACACCAGATTGGCCAGAATCAGGCCATAGAGCGTGGCCAGCATGGCCACAGCCATGCTGGCACCGATCAGGCCGATATCGCCGGCGCCGAGATTCTTCAGCATGCCGACCATGCCGGCCAGGGTGCCCAACAGGCCGAAGGCGGGCGCAAAGGAGGACAGGGTGCGGAACACCCGCGATTTGGCGGATTCGTTCTCCACGAATTTCTGGATACGCCAGTTCATGACATGCATCAGATCTTCCAGCGGGGCCGCATCGACCACCAGCTGCAGGCCCAGACGCAGGAAGTGATTGCGAACGGCGCGGGCCTTTTCGTCGGCCGCCTGGATCTGGCGTCCGTGCAGCAGCCGCGCCACCTCCAGCAGCTGCTGGACGTCGGCATCAATGGTGGAATGGTCGCGGAAGATGTTCGACAGCGCCCCGACCGCGGCCCGCAGCTCGTCGCCGCGGAAGGCCAGCAGCGCCACACAGAAGACCCCGCCGACGACGATGGCCAGCCCCTCCACATTCAGGAAGAAGCGGGCATCGCCACCGATACTGACGACGAAGGTCAGCAGGGCGATGCTGGTCACAATGCCCAGCACCGAGGTGAGGATGACGCGGGGGGCGGAAGGCCGGGCGGTACGAGTCGACGGCATGGCGGGCCTGGATGCGGGCATGCCGCACCCTGCCCGCTTTTCCGGCCATTGCCAATGATCGAGATCAACGGCCGGGCCAACCAGTCCGTCCGCGCACCGTTCAGCGGCGCCGTTCGTTCAGTTCATCAATCCAATCAATCTAAATGTTGCTGCATTCACATGGACGTTATACACAAGTCTCCCATCCCAGCCTGGGGTTGCGGCGGCAGAATGATACGCGGCGCTCCAAGCCGGTGAAACGAACCGGCCCGACGGATGCAACAAAAAGTCCGCACCCTTGATTTGGATCATGCCGCCCAAGCGTATAGCGGGCGAATGATGTGCTCCCCGGCCAATTCCGGCCAGGCTCCCGGTCCCTTCTCCCAAACGGGCGCAGCCGGGTCACACCGGGCAGAGATCATGGACGCAGCACACGGCCCCTGCATGGTCGCCGCCCCGGTGGCACAGGCGCAGCGGACAGCCGCCCCGACAGGCGGCATGCCTGGCATTCACCCTGCCGGTCCGGACGGGATGAAGTCGCCGGCCAATCTGCCGCTCAACAGTGGCGCCCTGCTGCATACGCTGATGGCTTCCACCAGCGATGGCATCGTCGTCACCGACGCCAATGGCACCATCCTCATGATCAATCCGGCCTTTACCCGGGTGACGGGGTACAGCGCCGACGAGGCGATCGGTCAGAAGACCTCGCTCCTGCGCTCTGGCCGGCACGACCGCGCTTTTTATGAGACGCTCTGGGCGGCGCTGGAAACCGAGAACCAGTGGAAGGGCGAGATCTGGAACCGCAGCAAGAGCGGTGAGATCTATCTGGAGTGGTTGCGGATCTTCCGTGTCGTCGATCCCGAGCATGGGGCTGTCCGGCACATCGGCATCTTCACCGACATCACCGATCATCACCGGGCCGAAGAGCGGGAGTTGACCGGCGATGACCGCGATGCCCTGACCGGGCTCATGACCCGGACCCGCTTCCTCCAGCGGCTGGAAGCCGCGGTCCGGCACGCCCGCCAGACCGGTGCGCATGTCGGGCTGCTGATCGTCAATATCGACCGCTTCCGCCGCATCAATGAACATTTCGGCCATGCCGTGGGCGATACCGTGCTGGTTTCCGCCGCCCACGGTCTGCGGCGCCGGCTGCCGGCGGGCGATGCCATCGCCCGCCTGTCGGGGGACGAATTCGCCATCCTGCTGTCCGCTGTTTCCGATGCCCGGCTGCTGACAGAAGTGGCGCGGTCGCTGCAGCAGGGCATCACCGCCGCCGGCGATGCCGCCGGGCTGACGACTCCCCTGACCGCCTCCGTCGGGCTGGCGCTGATGCCGGAGGATGGCGACACGCCGGACGAGCTGATGCGCCATGCGGCAGCGGCCGTGGACGAGGCGCACAAGCAGGGGGATGCAGGCATCGCCTGCCACAGCAGCAGCGCCGCCGCCCGCACCGGCCAGCGCTTCCGGCTGGAGGCGGCATTGCGGCGGGCCATCCGCACCCAGGCCTTCACCCTGGTCTATCAGCCACGGATCGATATGCGCCGGCACACGCTAGTCGGTGCCGAAGCGCTGCTGCGCTGGCATGACCCGGATCTGGGTGAGGTCTCCCCCGCCACCTTCATTCCGGTGGCGGAAGAGACGGGCCTGATCCGGGAAATCGGCGATTGGGTCCTGGAAGAGGTGGCGCGGACGGCGGCCATCTGGCGGCAGACCGACCTGCCGGCCATTCCCCTGGCGGCCAATGTCTCCGCCCTTCAGCTCAGCGATGACCGGATCGTGGAGCATGTGCGGCATCTCCTGCACAAATACGGCCTGCCACCGTCTGCGCTCCAGATCGAGGTGACCGAGACCGCCCTGATCCGCGATGCCGACCGGGCCCGCACCGTGCTGTCCGGGCTCCGGGCCTGTGGCATCCAGGTGTCTCTCGACGATTTCGGCACCGGCTTCGCCACCTTGTCGGCGCTGCGCGATCTCCCGGTCGACGAGATCAAGATCGACCGCTCCTACATCTCCCCCTTGGACCAGGCCTCTGTGGACCGGGCCGATATGGAGATCGTGCGCATGATCGTCGCCCTCGGCGGCGCCCTGGGCAAGGACATCGTCGCCGAAGGCGTTGAAACCGAGCGGCAGGCCGCCCTGCTGCGCGGAATGGGCTGCAATCTGGCACAGGGCTGGCTCTATGGCCGGCCGATGCCGTTGCAGCACCTCATGGGCCAGGCACGCCGGTCGGCCGGCATTTTGTCCGGTCAAGAGTAAGGCCGCCAAGGACAAGGACCGATGATGCAACTCGCGAACATCCGTCGACTGACATCGCTGCTGATCCTGGGCCTGCTTCTGGTCCAGATTCCCGCCATCGCCGCCGGCGAGATGGTCCTGACCGGCCATTTCACCGGAACGGCGGCTCTGCTCTCCGCCGGCCTGTTCCTGGCCGCCCTTGCCGCCTGGTGGTTCCTGCGCGGGACCGCGACGGAGCGCATGATCCTGGGCGGCCTTCTGCCCCTGGCCGCCGCCGCCGCCATGGTCGCTGTCCACGGTCTGCCCTGGCAGACCGATCTGCATATCTATTTCTTCGTGCTGATGGCCGTGGTGGCCGGCTATTGCGACCGCGCGGCCCTGATCGCCTCGGCCGTGACGCTGGAGATCCATCATGTGGCGACCAGCCTGCTGGCGCCCTCCTACCTGTTCGCCGGAGAGATCGATATTCTGCGGCTCGTCCTGCATTGCTGGCTGATCCTGTTCCAGACCGGTCTGCTGATCGCCCTGGCGACCATCCTGTCGCGCGCCTTCCACACCTCGGAAGCCGCGCTGGAGGAGGCGCATCACGCCAAGGCCGAAATCGAAAAGGCCACCGCCGAACGCGAGGCGCTGGCGGAGCGCGCCCGCGAGGAGCGGCTGACCGCCCTGCAGCAGGTGGCGGACCGGCTGGAATCGGATGTGGGCAATCTCGCCCGCGAGGTCGCCACCGTCGCCCGCCAGGCGTCGGAAGATGCCGAATCCCTGAGGCGGTTCGCCAGCGAGGGGCTGCAGATCGCCGACGGCGTCAGCCGCTCCAGCCAGGGGGCATCGCAGAGCGTCGAAACCCTGGCGGCTGGAACCGAACAGCTGGCATCCTCCATTTCGGAAATCGGCGAACAGCTGGAGCGCTCCACCCGCGCCTCGCACCGTGCGGCCCAGAAGGCGCTGGAGAGCCAGCGGATCGTGGCCAGCCTGTCGGAAACCACGCGCAGCATCGACAGCGTGCTCAGCGCCATCACCGACCTGTCGAGCCAGACGCAGTTGCTGGCCCTCAACGCCACCATCGAAGCCTCCCGGGCCGGAGAGGCCGGAAAGGGCTTCACGGTCGTGGCCAACGAGGTGAAGAATCTCGCGGCCCAAAGCGCCCGGTCCGCCCAGGAGGTGGGGGAAAAGATCGCCGCCATCCGCCAGAGCACCGAGGATGCCGTCGCCGCCATCGAGGAAATCGCCCAGGTCATCACCGATCTGGATCAGGTCAACTCGATCATTGCCGGGGCCGTGACGGAGCAGGATGCGGCCACGCGCGACATGGCAACCCATGCCGTCGATGCCGCCGCTGCGGCCAGGATGTCGGCCCAGCTGGGCGGAGATGTGGTGCGCGTCGGCACCTCGACCGGCGATGCGGCCGACCGCATGACGCAACTGTCGGACATGCTGCGCCAGCGGGTGGAAGGCTTGACCGTGGCCGTGGCCGATTTCGCCACCCAGGTCCGCCGCTCCGCCTGACCCGCGGCGCAGGACACCCTGCGTTACACCCCGGCGAATACCGCATCCAGCACCGGATCGGGATCGGGCCGTCCGATCCCGAATGACCGCTCGGCGCGCCCACTGTCGAGGGTGGTGAAGCGGGCCGGCGGTTCGTCGCCGGCCACGCCCGGCACCGGCCGGACCAATGCGGGGTCGGCCCCGATTTGCCCGGCAAGACGGAAAGCGGCCTCGGCATAGGTCAGATCCCGGCTGCCGGAGAGCTGCCATACGCCGCCGGCGCGGTCGGGATCGTCGGCAAGCCGCCCCAGAATCCCGGCACAGAGACGGGCGATCAGATCCACCGGCAGCGGCGCCATACGCAGGTCGGAGAACGGCGCGAGCGGCTGTCCGGCCCTCAGCTGTTCGGCCCATGTGGCCATCAAGGCATCTTCGGGGGCGATGACCCGCGACAGGCGGAGGATGGCCATTCCCGGCAGGGACCGCAAGGCCGCCTCGGTCGCAGCCTTCTGACGCCCATAGACGCTGACCGGACAGCATGGCTCGTCGCTGCGGCGGTCCGGACGGGCGCCATCGAAGACCTTGTCCGTCGACAGGAACAGCAGCGGAATTCCCCGCGCCGCCGCTTCGGTCGCCAGCCGGAGAGGTCCGGTGACGTTGACAGCCGCCGATCCCTCCGGGTCCGCACGGCAGGCCGCCATCCGTGCCACCGCGGCGGCGACCACGATGGCACCGGGATTCGCTGGCAGCCTGTCGAGGGAGGGCGATTCCGCCAGATCGAGCCAGGGCCGCTCCGCCGCGGCTTGCTCCCGCCGGCGGGTCGTTGCCAGCACCTCCGTGCCTTGCATCCGCAGATGGCTGGCCAGATGCCGACCGACCATGCTGTCGCCGCCAACCACCACGATAGGGTCCGGCATGCGCAAACCTCCCCCTTTGTCCGGGCGGAACCTTACAGGCGGAGGGCCGGTCACCCCAGATCTCTTCTGGAACTCTTCAGGACGCGATGGGCTGGGCCAGCTTCCGTCCCACCTGGATGCCTGGGACAGAAGCCGAGCGATCGGCCATGCCGGATGTTCGCAGCACGCTTCTGCTGATGAGCCCGGCACAGCCGAGGCACCGCCGAGCTTTCTTTCCCCCGTTCGGTGGACGCCGGATCGGGGTCGCCGATCGCCTATTTCGGCGTGTTTGCGCGCGCTGGCACCGTCTGCGCAGCCGGAGAGGAGCCGGATGGCGCGGCCTGGGACGTCGACGGCGGCGATGTCGGGCTGCCGGACTGTCCGGGAGAGGCAGGCGCTGGAACGGCCTCCGGCACCGGATTTGAAGGCACGAACATGAACTGGCGGGGCACCTGATCGCGATGGCTGGTACAGCCGATAAGAGGCACGACCAGCAAAGCGAGGACAGCTGAACGCATCAATTCCGGCCTCATCGCCAGTTCACTCCCGGCCCCCGATTCCGCGGAGATCAGGCCGGGGCCGCAGCCAATCTCTCTGCGTGATCATTGGGACATACGTTCCAAAAAAGGCAGATCGTGAACGACCATATACCCATTGCGGTAGGAGATGGCACCACTGGCCTGAAAACTCTTCATGGTCTTGTTCACGATCTCCCGCGAGACCCCCAGCATATTCGCCAGATCCTCCTGGGAAATGAAGGTTCCGATCCGGGTGCCGGAGGGGGTCGCCCGTCCAAAGCTCTGCGCCAACATGGTGATCCTCTTGGCCAGACGACGGGTGACATTCAGAAAGACCGTGTCTTCGATAATCCCACTGGTCCAACGCACCCGCGCGCACAGGACGCCCATCAGCCGGATGCACAGGCTGGAACGTGCCTCGAGAAACGGCATGAAGTCTCTGCGGTCGACACGAAGAAGTTCGGAAGGTTCCTGGGCAACGACCGTGGCTGTCCGTTCCCCCCCATCCAGCATCGCGATTTCCCCGAACATTTCTCCGGCGTCGAGAATGTTCAGCAGCATGACCTTGGCATCGGTCGACTCGGTGACAACCCCCATACGCCCCCGCAGGATGACATAGAGGCAGTCCCCTGGATCTCCCTTGGCGAAGACGCGTTCATCCGCCTGGAAACGAACCGTCCGTGAAAACTCCAGGACGGCCTCCAGCTCCGCCGGGTCCAGAACCGAAAATACACTGTTGCGCCGAAGGAACTCCTTGTCGATCAGAGAGCCGGCTACCGTATTTCGTTTCATGGCCACGCGAAGAGAGTGAACCCAGTCTTGGACATGATTCACATCCATCCGCGCGCATTGCAACCAAATTACACAGTCATGGGCATGTCCAGCGCGGAGCGGGCGGCACGCTCCCACATGACGGTATGCTCGAAAGGAAATAGGGGTCGCGGCCTCTGTGAACCGGACGGATGTTCGACGCCCAGCGTCCGCAGCATGTCCAGGGCATCTTCCCGCTTCTGATCGGCCCGGCCACAGGGCAGCCAATCCCGGAGACCCGCCAATTCGCTGCCGGGAACCCCGGCCTCCTTGGCCCGGAGCAACAGCGAACCGTACCCCCGCATCTTGTAAGGCATCGCTTTGGCCAAACACTCGAGGTGCCGGCGCAACGGGGTGGAGAGCACCCCGGCGGCATGGGCATCGGACAAGGTGCGGCGAATATTGACCATGGCCTCACTCAGCAGGGGATAGCCAAGTTCGGCCGGACCATGGGTCACCGCCACTTCGTCATCATCCTCAAGCCGTCCATCCAGGAAGGCAGAGAAAATGGCGCCAACCCCGACCATGCCGAAACCGTGCAACTCCGCAGCCCGGAGAGCCCCCATGCTCGCCGCACCGAAAACCGGAATGCCGCGGTCCAGGGCAAACAGGATCTCCTTGTGCCAGACCGCGGGGACATTCTCGAAATACCCGTCGATGATGCCGATGGCCGCGGGCTGGTCCATCACCGCCCGCAGCACATCGCCCTGGGACACCGGGGGACGGTAATCAGCGGGCAATACCTGCCGCGCCTCGGATACGGGCAGGGTCGGACCGAGGAAAATGATGGCATCGGACATCGGAATTCCCCTTCCTTGCTCCCGATCTCTGTTAGCGCCCGAGAACGCGCCGGGCGCGCGGGCCGGGCAACAATCCTGATGAGGTCTGCACCCCCTCCAGGCCCGGGACGATGACGCGCACGACCGGGATGCCGAATTCCCGGCGCGTAAGGTCGACGACCAGGGCCTGTGCCAGTCCCACAGCGGCCAACCGGTCCAGCAACGCGTCCAGATCGCCACGAAGACTGCGCCCCCCCCAGGTGGGAAGCGCATTGAAATCGCGGACGGGCGCGCCAAGACGAATGCGGGAAAGCCAGCGCGCCTGCTCGGCCGGCGCCAGAAGGCGCTGGTAATCCTCCCGCAGCAGATCATCACGTGCGCCGGAGATATAGGTGAGACGGCATTGCGCCGCCTCCGTCAGCGCCCGGGCAAGGGCGACCTCCCGGATCAGGTGCGTTCCGGAACCGTAGGCCGGTCCGATGCACTGTCCTGGACCTTCGGAGCCTTGGACCACCCGGCAATAGAAAGAGGGTATGCCCAGATCGGACGTCATATCCCAAACGCCCACTTCGACCCCGGCGCAGGCGAACCGTGTCAACAACCGGCGGCAGAGCGGGTCCGCCACGGTCTCCAGATCCAATCGGGTTTCGTCCTGGGTCTCCTCATCGCGCAGGGACCACAAGGTGCGCGCATCGCGCTCGATCACCTCGCACAGTCCGTGGATGATCGCCTCGAGCCGGTGATTCCCCGAGGCAAGCCCGTTCGACGAGGCCAGGAAACACCCGTGCCCCTGGGGAAATGGAAGCCGGTAGTCCATATGGACCAGTTCGTAGGGGACCCAAGCGGTTACGCCCGCGATCAGATCGTCGGCCTCGATCCAGAGCAGGGGCATGAACGGGGTATAGGGGCTGGACGCCGGTCGGGGAAGCGCTGCCGGATCAACAAGCCGGTTGCTGTAGCGCAGATCCTCGTAACTGCCGCGTTTGAGCGGCAGATCGATATGCTCGGCGTGCCAGCTCTCGATGGCTTCCATGAGGCCGGAAACCTTGGCCGCGGCCAGGGACGTTCCCTTGCCCTGGCTGACCGCAAGCGCCCGCGCATTGGGACGGTTCACCATCACCACCGGAATGCCGACACTGTCCAGACCGGTGACATTGGCAATTCTCGTGATCCCGAAGATCGGAAGCAATGGCCGCATGCGCGTCAGCGTCTCCTCGGCCGGCACGATGCGCCGCCAGGATAAGCTGGGCAGATGATCCGCCATTTCGTTGCTGCGGCGGAACATGCGCTCTGCGTCCTGTCGGAGCGGTTCGACCGGCCGGGAGAGCCGTGCGTGATCCCCTGAGCCTGCCATCGGGGCCGATCAGGGGAACCGCGGATTGACAAAATCGGCACCGGCCGTGAGATCAAAGACAGGTGCATCTTGATGATCCGAATGCGGCGCCTCGGACGGCAGCGCTTCGGCAACGACCCTGACGCCGGCCGGCGTCACTTCATAAAGGCGACCATCTGCACCGCGAACCAGCATGGACAGACTCCTCCTGATGGATGATCGTCATCGGCCCCGTCGGACCGACCGCTCAACGGGTCTTCCGGACCCTGGCGCAGGCCAAAAGCCCCGGTTAACCACGTTCCGGCGGTGACCGTAGCGCCTGGGATGCATGCTGGTGTGTGAAGCAGTTCACAGAGTGTTGGAGGCGCCTACGCCTAGTTTCCACAGCCATGTACACGCTCTGCCGGGGAAAGGAGCAACATGATGGGCGCGGAAAAAGAAGTGAAGACAAACAGGGCGGATCGGTCAATCCCTGTGCATCATCCTGATGACATGGACGTGGACGGGCAGCTGATCAGCCACAATGTCTGGGTGCAGGGTCACCGGACCAGCGTCAGACTGGAAGCCGTCATGTGGCAAGCCCTGCATGAGATTGCCGCCCGCGAAGAAATCACCATTCACCAGCTGATCACGCTTATTTCCGATAAGCAGGGTATCAATTCTTCCCTCACGGCGACCATCCGCGCATTTCTTGTCGCTTATTTCCGGACCTTGTTCCGAACGGCTGGCGATTTCCGCCTCCGCCCGATGAACAGCTGACCCGGAGAGGGGATCAGGGGAGCAATGCCGGGATCGTCTCGGCGGCTCCTCCTATGCAGCGGTCCGGCGCATCCGTGCCCTGTCAGGGATTGACCAGGATCGGTCTTGCCTCGCGGGTGGTCCGGTCCCCATCCGGCTTGTACGCGGCGGCATCGTGCGCCTGAGCCAGACGATCCAGACGCGCAAGCAGAAGATGGGCCCCGCGGCCCCGGGCCAGTGTCTGTGCCCGTCGCAAGGCGCTCCATCCCCTGTCCGCATGTCCCGCCAGCAGATACGCGGACGCCTCCGCATAAAGCTGCCAGGCGGTATTGCCCGTAAGCGCCTGTCGAGCGGCCAGCCGGGAGGCTTTGGCCAGATAGACGAGCCCCCCCGCCCCATCGCCGGTCCGCACCCGCATCCATCCGGCCAGCGCCAGCAGCCGCGGTTCGAAAAGAACGGCCCCCAGAGACCGCATCACCTGCAGCGCCTCCTCCGCCAAGCCCAGCGCCTCACCGGTCCGACCCTGCCAGGCCCAGATTTCGGCGACATAGGTCCAGGCATAGATCCGCTCGAAGGGAAAATCCGAGACGGATGCAAGATCCAGAATGGTTTCGACGCTCGCCGTAAGCGCTGACCAGTCCTGGAGTTCGGCCAGACAACGCGCCCGATGCACCTCTGTCATCAGCAGCGCATCCAGCTGCATGAAGCGCAGCCGCCCCGGATCAACCGGCGTATCCCCGCCGATGGCGCGTTCTGCAACCTGCAGCGCGGCATGAACCTGGCCATTCTCCGCCAGAGCCCCGACCAGCCAAGACCTTGGCTCGGGAAGGGGACGGCCGCTGAAACGGCTGGAGAGTTCAAAGGCCTGCCAACCGAGGGACACAGCTGTATCGACCTTGCCATGCACCCAATGATGGCTGATCAGGCCTCCCAATGCGGTCAGTTGCCGCCGCGGATCCCCCAGGATTTCGCATTGCCGCAGCGCCTCCTGCAGATGATCGGCGGCAGCCGTTCCCCGAGTCATGGCTGCCTTGGCCAGCAGAAGCCGGGCATCGATCCCCGTTGCCGGCTCAGCCGCCGGGACATGGCCCGACGCGGTCACAGCCAGAGTCAGAAGCTCGAAGGCTTCGTCAGCCCGGGATTGCAGGAAGGCATCCCGGCCTGAACGCAATCCGGCCTGTGCCGCTATGGCCCAGTCCGTAGCGCGAAAGGCATGGCGGCTTAACGCCGCCTCGCGCCCCCTCAAATCAGAAAATTCCGTCGCCTGCAGAAGCTCGGCCACCCTGGCATGGAGCCTGATCCGCTCTTTCCTGGTCAGATTGGCGTAGACCGCTTCATGGAGAAGCGCATGGCGGAAACTGTACTCCAGCCGCGGCAGGAGACGGGTTCCATCGATGAAGCCATCCGCCGCGAGCCGGGAAAGGTGTGGGTCGAGATCGGGCCGGGCCGCTCCCAGCACAGCCCCCAGAAGATCCACGTCGAAGGTCGGTCCGATAACCGCTGCAGCCCACAAAATGGGACGCAGCTCTGCCGGGAGCCCGTCGATCCTGGCCGACAGCACTGCCTGCACACTGGTGGGTATGGTCGGGAGCACCGGACCGACCGGCTGCAGATCCCCCCACTGGCCGGCCAGCATCCCCCCGGCAACCAGCGCACGGACGCTTTCCAGCAGAAAGAATGGATTGCCCTGGCAGCGCCGCAGCAGCCCGTCCTTCACCGGGTCGAGGAGGACTTCCGCGCCCATCAGATGATCGAGCAGCTGGCTGGCAATATCGCCGGGAAGTGGCAGCAGGTCATGCCGGGCTGCACCATCCCAGTACAATTCAGGCGCAGTCCGGGTCGACGCAACAGCAACGAGAGGAAACTCGGTTGTTGCCAGGGCGAGCCTGTCGGCAATGACCTGAAGGTCCTTATCGGCCCAATGCAGATCCTCGACAATCAACAGCAAAGGGCCGGAGCCGGCGGCACGACGGACCAGCGAGACCAGGGCATCTGCCGCCAGATAAAGGCGGGCCGTCGGATCGCCCGCCAAACCGGGGTAGGGATGGAGCAACTCGGCCAGGGCACGTCCGGGCAAGTCCCGGACCCCGTGATCAGCCAGCATAGTGCGGACCGCTTCAAGATCCGGCGGCAATGATGCGCCCAACAGGGCGGATACGAATTCATGCACGGGATCAGCGGCGCCAGCCGCCCGGACCTGTGGCAGAACCCACTCCAGCACAGGAATACCCAGTCGTCGCACGCGGGAGGCAAGTTCGGCCAGAACCCGGCTTTTCCCGATTCCCGCCTCTCCCAGCAGCAGATGGGCGCTGCCGAAACCAAGCTGTGCCTCAACCAGGGCATCCAACAACGGAGAGATGGCCTTTGTCCGCCCAAGCAGCGGCAACCGGTTGGCCGCAGTGGCCGGTCGCGCATGCACGCCGAGCTGGCGTTGACTGGGGACGGCGTCCTCGGCCCCGAGGGCGACGACGGCCGCGGGTTCCATGTCGATCCAGTCGGCAACCAGCGGCGCCAGACCGTCGCACAGGAGAATGCCGTCGACAGGGGCCGCCTGCTGCAACTTGGCCGCCAGATGGACGGGCCTGCCCGTGGCCGGCGGCCGGAAGCGCCCGCCCAACGCCTCGGGGTCCCACAGGATCTCACCAGCGCTGAGTCCGATACGGACATGGATGTCGCCAAGGCTGCCCCAGCGCACCTCGCGCAGAATGGCATCGGCAGCATAGCAGGCCCGGACACCGTGGCTTTCAAGGCTGTTCGGGACACCGAACAGGGCCAGCACGCCGTCGCCCATGGTCTGACAGACCATCCCGCCGAACCGCTCGATCTGCCGGTGCATGGCCGAAATCGCGCGGGACAGCCGGTCCTGGGCATCTTCCAGCTCCTCCGTCGCGATCAAGCCGCTGGAACCAACGATGTCACAGAACAGGACACTGGCTACACGCCGCTCCGTCCGGTGTAGCACAGCGGCTGGTACCGTCCTGGTCTGCGCGCTTTCTGCCCGCTGCACGCCCCGCTCCGCCTCGTGTCGGCCCCTCTACCCCGGCTTGAACAGCACCTGCCCCCTCAGGCGCGAGCGTGCCGACACTGTCGAGGCACGCTCTGTCTGTCCCAACCAGATATTTTGACTTTAGCACGAAAGCCGGAGTTTCGATACAAAGGTAATCGACGCTGATGTGGCGCCCGCTCGATTCCAGGGCGAACAGACGCACCCACTGCGCATTAGTATGTCGCGGTCAGCCGCAGAAAGGCAGCATTGCTTTCAAAATCACGTCCAGGGATGTTCGAAACACGGCTGGAGAAACCATATCCGACATCGATGTTGAAGAATTGGTTAAACAGGTACTTCATGCCGATTCCTGCTGAGTACAACTCCTCCTCGCGCACGCTGCCTTTGTAGTCATCCTCGGCATAACCGGCATAGCCACCGAGGATGAGATTGCGCAGGAGTTCATGATCGACCCGCACCTGGTATTCCGTCTGTACGAAGGACGAACTACCGGACAGGGTTGTCTCCTCGACCGTGTTGGAGACGCCGACGGACACCGTGGTCAGCGGCGTTGGGTTCCAATCGAGGCTGGCGCCATAGGTCAGCCCATCAACAGACGCATAGGCGGAGTCCTTGTAGTTTTGGCGGCGGTAACCGGCGAAGACTTCCCCCGTCGTGATGCCGCTGATATCGACCGCGACGCCGCCCGTCGCGGCATAACCATCGGAGTCACGCGCCGATCCCTGATCATACCGGCGCCAATTGAAGCCCCCTTGGACGAACGCAGACAGGTTGGGCGATGTCGCATAGGCAAGGCGGCCGGTGACCCCATACTCGTTGCGGTCACGGGTGTCCTGATCCAGCAGCCCGCCGCCAAAGGCGGCCACATCCTCGAAGTCGTAATTCCGCCAGTCGGCCATCAAACGGCCTGACAACCTGGCGACCTCGCGGCGCAGCGTGACACCGGCCGTCGTCAGATCATATTCTGTCGGCTCGGCCCCGCCGACATCGTTGGCAGCGCCCCGTTCCTCGTGGCGATTCTGATAGCCCGCATTGACATTGAGCGCAGTCCCCGCGGTGATATCGAAACGGCTGTCCGCCAAGGCAAAATAGTCCGTGTAGTTCTCGCTGCTGTTATCGGCATGTCGGCCCAGCTCCGCGCCGGCCCGGAGACCGACGGCATGCCGGCCCCAGTCAGAGCGCACCCGCAGTTCCGGACGGGCAATGAAGATGAAGTCGTCTACTTTTCCGGTCTGGCTTGCGTAGATATTGTCATCATATTCGCTGCTCAGCGCCAACTGGGGGAAGAGCAGGAATGAACCGGCCCGCAGCCCTTTCGCATCATAATCCGGCCGGGCGCGCTCCGTCACTGTCTGGCCGCGCCGCGGTTCCTGGGCCGAGGCAGGGCTGGCCACGGACGTCAGCATGCTGGTGCTCAGCAAACCGGCCCCTACGGCGAAGAGCGCTTTCCGCATAGTCTCTGTACCCCTTCCGTAAATTCTTCAAAACCCTCCACTGCAAGGCAGTGCATTAGCCGCCTAACACTTCGGATTTCGAGCAGCAAGAAGGGCAAATGGAGAATTCCCACTACCACGTATGGCATCCACCATCTTTCTTGACTTGTACTTTCCAAACAACCCCGGCGCAATTCAGAAAAAATTCTCTACGTCCAGACGAATTTTTCAGTATTACTTCATGTCCTCCATACACTTGATCTCTCATACAAAGCGGCGGCAATGATGGCGTTCAGATCCTCCAATTGCGGCCACCACCCGAGGTCACGAATCGCAGCGGCGGGATCGGCCACGACCTACATGGCATCCCCCCAACCGTTCCGCACGCGGCATGGATTGCCGACACGCGCGGAAGCCGGCGGGACCTGCGGAAAGGAAGCGCGTCTCCCTTCATCGATCACCATGCAAGGTCCGCCTCCCCGGGGGGCATAGGCTTGCCATAGCTGGATCTCGGCCGGAAGGCCGAATGGATACCCGTTCGATCCCGGCGCAGTGTCACCAGCGCGAGAACCCCACCTTGGCCAAAGGGTCAAGGCCCGGCATGGAATACGCTAATTGTCCGGGCTGCGCGTCGAATACAGGATTAAGTATTCACCCCTTGCGGCCCCCGCCCCTTAAATCAGGATAATGTCAATGACGGGGATCTACACCGATCATGGTTTTTCCGACACTCAACGGCGAGAGCATGTCTTGGCAGGGCATTTGTTCATTCTCTCCGACAGGCCTGGGCTTCAAGCGCTCTGCGTGCATGCGGATAAACTGATCCGGGAGGCCTTCGATGGAATAGACCCCCTGATGGCTCAACATGCCTTGACCGTCGACCAGTTTGTCGCCTGTGTCTCCCCATTGAAATCAACCTTCACGAACAGCGACGAGACAAAGTCGCTGATGCAGGCCTGTTTACGGGAGCTGGGGTGCGATCCCGCGGACACCTATTTTGATCTGCCTCGGCTTCGGGCAATTCCCAGTCACGATTATCTGACATCCGGGGTCAGCTACAATTATCAACCCCACCGGGACACCTGGTATGCCCACCCACAGGCCTTGATCAATTTCTGGATGCCTGTCTATGGCATCACGGCTGATGGCGGCATGGACATGTTTCCGGGATATTTCAACCATCCGGTCCCCAACGGGTCAGCAGGGTTCCATTATGGCGACTGGGTCGCAACGGCCCGGTACGCGGCAGCACAGCACATCACCAGCGATCCTCGTCCGCATCCCTGGCCGGATCGCCCCATCGACCGCACCGGCGCGGTTCGGCTGGCGCTCGGCGCCGCCGAGGCCATGTGTTTCTCCGGCCACCATCTGCATGCATCCGCCCCCAACCGCATGGGCTTCACCCGGTTCAGCATCGATTTCCGAACCATAAGCCTGAGCGATCTGCGCGATGGCCGCGGCCCTGCAAATCTGGACAGCGATGCCCGCGGCACGACCCTGGCAGATTTTCTCCGGGTGACCGACCTCGCCCCCCTCGATATCAACGTGATCGATATGGACCGGGTGTACCCGCCGTCGCGGCTGTCGCTGGAGGGGGCATCGGCCCTGGCTCAACCCTGACCCTTGCCGCAACCGGTGGAGGCGATGGCGCCCAAAGCCACGCGCAGCCGGTCCAGCGCCGCGGTATCGGCGGGAAGACCAAAGCGCAAAAGCGTCGGCCGATCCGCAAACCGCCGGACCAGGATCCCCCTGCCCGCCAGGGCCTCGGCCACCTGCGTCGCATCCGGGTGCGATACCAACCGGAACAGCGGAGTACCACCGCGCAGGGCCAGCCCGCCCCGGCTGAGACAATCATCCAGGTCGCGTGCGGACGCCGCAAGCCGCTGCCGCATGCGGTCAGCCCAACTCCGGTCCGCCAACGCCATCGACGCCAGGGCGATCGCCGGGCCGGGCACAGCCCATGGACCGATGGCACGGCGGAGGATCGTCGCCGAAGCGGGTGCGGCCAGGACGAAGCCCAGGCGAAGCCCGGCCAGTCCGTAGAATTTGCCGAACGACCTCAACACCAGCAGCGCCGGGTGGTCGACGTCCGCAGCCAGGCTGTGGACGGGGTCGACATCCATGAAGGCCTCATCGACCACCAGCCAGCCGCCACGCCGCCCCAGAGTCGCGGCGGCCCGCAGAAGCGTATCCCGCTCCAGCACGCGCCCGTCCGGATTGTTGGGATTGACCACCACCACGACGCCGGCACCGCTCCCCAGGGCGGCCTCCAGGTCCGGCACCATCATGGTGTCGTGACCGGCCAGCCGCCAGCAGGCGGCATGTTCGGCATAGGTCGGCCCCAGGATGGCGACACCGTTTCGTGGGACAAGGCGTGGCAGCCATTGGATGACGGCCTGGGTCCCCGGCGCGGCGACGACATGCTCCGCGCCGGGTGCGCCGTAGCAAAGGGCAGCTGCCTGGTGCAAGGCCCCCAGGGCCGCGGTCTCAGGCAATCGCGTCCACGCCTGCGCGGGAATGGGCGGCAGCGGATAGCACCAGGGATTGATGCCGGTGCTGAGGTCGATCCAGGGATCTGGTGCGTCCGGCCACGCGGCACGGGCAGCATCCAGCCCGCCCCCATGCGCTTCGTCCTGGATTACGGCAGCATCCGTGTTAAGCATCAGCGCCATGTTCGATCTATCCCTGACCCTTCCGGTCCTCTGTGTGGCGTTGCTGGTGGAACGCATCGCCGGCTACCCGGATAGCCTGTTCCGGCGGATTGCGCACCCCGTTGTCTGGATCGGTGCTCTGATCGGCTGGCTGGACAGGCGGCTGAACCGCGATGGCGACACATTCCGCAGCCGTCGTCTGTCCGGGCTGCTTGCCGTCTTGCTGCTGCTGGCGGTCGCCATGGGCGTGACTGTGCCCCTGGCACTGACCCTTCGCCAGCTTCCCGGCGGCTGGATCCTGGAGGCCGTTCTCGCCTCCAGCCTGCTGGCCCAGCGCAGTCTGGACAGCCATGTGGCGGCCGTCTCCGCCGGGCTGCGGACATCCCTGGCCGAAGGAAGGCGCGCGGTGTCCATGATCGTCGGCCGCGATCCCGAGTGCCTGGACCGGGCGGGTGTGGCCCGCGCCGCCTGCGAGAGCCTGGCCGAGAACTTCTCCGATGGTGTCGTGGCACCGGCCGTGTGGCTGCTTCTGGGCGGGCTGCCCGGCATCGTCCTCTACAAGGCCGTCAATACCGCCGACAGCATGATCGGCCACCGCAGCCCCCGGTTCCTGGCCTTCGGCTGGGCCGCGGCCCGGCTGGACGATGGGCTGAACCTGCCCGGCGCGCGCCTGACCGCCGGACTGCTGACAGGGGCTGCCTGGACGCTGCCCGGTGCCGATGCGGCCGCGGCCGGGCGGGCCGTGTTGCGCGACGCCGGGAAGCATCGTTCTCCCAATGCCGGCTGGCCGGAGGCCGCCCTGGCCGGTGCCCTGGGATTCCGCCTGGCGGGACCACGGCGCTATGGCGGCACCATGGTCGAGGATGCCTGGATGGGCGACGGGCGCGCGGACCTGGGGGCGGACGACATCGACCGGGCGCGGCGGCTGGTCTGGCGCGCCTGGACCGGAATGCTGCTGCTGGCCGGTGCGGGACTGCTGCTGACAGCCTGCCCCTGACCGGCGCCGTCAGCGGCGCAGGATCTTCTCGGCCATGGGGCGTCGATGCTCCCAGCCTTCCCGCTCCAGTTCGGGCACCGGGTCGTCCTTCACGGGATAGCCCAGGCAGAGGTAGCCGACGAAATTCCATTCCTCCGGCACATCCATCACCTGCCGCACCTCGACCGGGTCGAGGATCGACACCCAGCCGAGGCCGATGCCATGGGCGCGGGCGCTGAGCCACAGGGTATGGATGGCCATGACGGCGGAATAGGCCAGCGTTTCCGGCATGGTGCGCCGCCCCAGCCCGTGCCCCTGGTCGGGGTCGGGGTCGGCGAAGACGGCGATCTGCACCGGCGCCCGGTCGATTCCCTCCAACTTCAGCTTGGCATACTGGGCCACACGCTCGCCCTGCTCGGCCAGGGCCTGGGTATTCTCGCGCAGGAAGATCTCCCGCACAGCGGCCCGGCGGGCCGGATCGTCCACACGGACGAAGCGCCAGGGCTCGCTGAGCCCGACGCTGGGTGCCATGGCCGCATCGGCGAACAGCTGCGTCATCACCGATTCGGAGATGGGATCGGTGCGGAAATGCCGGATGTCCCGGCGCCACCGCAGCAGGGCGCGGAAGTTATCCTGGAACGGCGGGTCGAAGTCGGGAACGATCATGGTTCACCACGCGAACGGGCCACGGCCAGCAGGCCATCCAGATCCAGATGCTGTTCCATGGCATCGGCAATCTCATCCAGCGCCGCCTCGACGACCACCCGATGATCCATGCCGTCCGAGGCAGCACCCAGTCCGGATAACAACTCGGCCCGAGCAGCACCCGCGGTCAAGAGCCCATGCACGTAAGTGCCCCGGATGCGACAATCCACCGACATGGCGCCATCGGACCGGCCATCGCCCAGGGTCAGCGCCGGGCGGACGCAATCCGGACCGCTTGTGACACCCACATGGATCTCGTATCCCGAAAACATGGCACCACCCGGAAGCCGGCCCCCGACCTCCCGCACGGTTTTCCGGCTGGTCAGCACCGTCTCCACATCCAGCAGCCCCAGACCGGGCGCCGAACCCGGTGTTCCCTCCACGCCGTCGGGATCGGCAATGAAGCGGCCGAGCATCTGGTAGCCGCCGCAGAAGCCCCAGACATGGCCGCCCCGGCGGACATGGCCGGCCAGATCCACATCCCAGCCCTGGGCACGGAAAAAGGCCAGATCCGCCAGCGTCGCCTTGCTGCCCGGCAGCACCACCAGATCGGCATCACCGGGCAAGGGCCGGCCGGGCGGAACGAAGGTCAGCGAGACGCCGGCTTCGCGCGCCAACGGGTCCAGATCATCGAAATTGGCGATGCGGGCCAGCATCGGCACGGCCACCCGCAGGGCCTTTCCCTCCGGTCCCGTCGGCCGCGTCTCCAGCACCACCGCGTCTTCCGCGGGCAGACGGGCCGCCGCAGGCAGCCAGGGCAGGACACCGAATGCCGGCCATCCCGTCCGCTCCGCGATGATGCGGAGGCCGTCATCGAACAACCGGATGTCGCCGCGGAAGCGGTTGATGAGGAAACCACGGATCATGGCACGGTCGGCAGGGTCCAGCACGGCGGCGGTGCCCACCAGACTGGCGATGACGCCACCGCGGTCGATGTCCCCCACCAGCACCACGGGCACGCCGGCCGCCCGGGCAAAGCCCATATTGGCGATGTCGCCGGGGCGGAGATTGACCTCCGCCGGGCTGCCAGCCCCTTCCACCAGGACCAGATCAGCCTCCGCCTCCAGGTGGACGAAGCTCTCCAGGACACGGGGTAGCAGGGTCGGCTTCAGGGTCAGATAGTCGCCGGCCCGGGCCGTGGTCAGTACCCGCCCCTGAACCACGACCTGGGCCCCCACATCGCTCTGGGGTTTCAGCAGCACCGGATTCATGTGGACGCTGGGCGCCACGCCGCAAGCCAGGGCCTGAAGCGCCTGGGCCCGGCCGATCTCGCCGTGGCCGCCCTCCACACCCGCGGCCACAGCCGCATTGTTCGACATGTTCTGCGCCTTGAACGGACGCACGGCCAGACCGCGGCGGCGGTAGGCGCGGGCAAGCCCCGCCACCAGCAGCGACTTGCCCACATCCGACCCGGTTCCCTGCAGCATCAAAGCAGGGACGCGCATCAGAACTCGATCCCCTGCTGCGCCTTGATGCCCGCCTCGAACGGGTGCTTGACCGCGGTCATCTCCGTGACCAGATCGGCAGCGGCAATCAGCTCCGGCTTGGCATTGCGCCCGGTGACCAGCACATGCAGGTCCGGGCGGCGGGTGGAAAGGACGGCGACCACCTCCTCGATCGGCAGGTAATCGTAGCGCAGGGCCACATTCAGCTCATCCAGGACCACAAGCCGGCAGGACGGGTCCGCCATCATCCTGCACGCCACCTCCCAGGCGGCGCGGCAGGCCGCGACGTCGCGCTCCCGATCCTGGGTCTCCCAGGTGAACCCCTCGCCCATGACCCGGTGCTCGATGAGGTCGGAGAAGCGCTTCAGCGCCTCCTGTTCGCCGGTGGCCCAGGTGCCCTTGATGAACTGTACCAGACCACAACGGAAGCCATGGCCGGCGGCCCGCATCAACAGACCGAAGGCCGCCGTGCTCTTGCCCTTGCCCGCCCCGGTATGGACCATCAGCAAGCCCTTCTCGTCGGTGTTCCGGGCCACCCGCGCATCCTGGAGGGCCTTGCGCTTCTCCATCTTGGCCTTGTGGCGGCGGTTCGCCTCGTCCTGATCCATGCTCATCCTCCCTTGTCGGGCAGCACGCCCTTTACGGCCAGCGGCAGTCCGGCCACCGTGAACACCACCCGGTCGGCGCGGGCGGCGAGATGCTGGTGCAGGCGCCCCGCCTCGTCCCGAAAGCGGCGGGCCAGGGCGTTGTCCGGCACGATGCCCAGCCCGACCTCATTGGCGACCAGCACCACGGGTGCCGCCGCCCGCGCCAGGGCCGCCGTCAGATCGGCGGTCGCGGCAGCGATATCCCGGTCCGCCAGCAGCAGATTCGACAGCCACAAGGTCAGGCAGTCGACCAGCACCGGCCGGCCCGCGGCAACGTCGATGGCGCCCGGCAGGTCCAGCGGGGCCTCGACTGTCTCCCAGCCCGGCACGCGGCTGGCCCGGTGATGGGCGATGCGCTGGACCATCTCCGCATCGAAGGCCTGCGCCGTGGCGATATAGACCCATGGCCCCGGCAGGGCCGTCACCAGCCCTTCGGCGAAGCGGCTCTTGCCCGAGCGGGCGCCACCAAGCACCAGTGTCAGGTCAGCCGCCATGGCCCACCTCGCGGTTGAGACGCCAGGGCAGGGCATAGGCCTGCCCCTCGTGCCGGCCCGTCAGCAGATCCACACCATAGATGTCGGCCAGCGTCCCGCGCTCCAGCAGATCCAGCGGCGCACCGTCGGCCACCACCGCCCCGCCGGCCAGACAGACCAGGCGATGGCAGTAGCGCAGGGCGAGGGCCATGTCGTGCAGCACCACGATGACGCCCTGCCCGGCGGCGGCCCGCTGCTTCAACAGATCCATGACCTGCAACTGATGCGCCGGATCAAGGCCCGCGACCGGTTCATCGGCCAGGATCATGCGGGGCTGTCCGGCCAGAACACGGGCCAGCATGGCGCGCGTCCGCTCGCCACCGGACAGGGTGGTGACCGTCTGCTCCGCCAGTTGCAGCACGCCGCAATCGCGCATGGCGGACTGGATGGCAGCCCGATCGTCGGCCCCCTCCCCCGCCAGCGGCCCGCGATGGGGCAGACGCCCCAGCGCCACGGTATGGCGGACGCTGAGCGGCCAGTGGGCCATGCTGCCCTGTTCCAGATAGCCGATGGCGCGGGCTCTGGCGCGGGCCTCAAGACCCGACAGCGGCCTATCCTCCAGCAGCACGGCTCCCTCGGCCGGGGAGCGCAACCCGGCCAGCACGGTCAGCAGCGTGCTCTTTCCGGCACCGTTCGGGCCGATCAGCCCGACCATTTCCCCGGCAGCGACGGCCAGACCGGCCCGGTCCAGCAGAGTGCGGCTGCCGATCCGGACGGTGACGTCCCTGGCCTCCAGACGGATCATCGCATCTCTCTCCGCAGACGGGTGAGAAGGTACAGGAAGAACGGGGCGCCGATCAGGGCGGTGACCACGCCCAGCTTCAGTTCGTCATTGGTGGGCAGCAGCCGCACGCTGATATCGCCGGCCAGCAGAAGGCAGGCACCGGCCAGACCGCTGGGCAGCAGGGCCGCACCCGGCCGCTGCGCCACCAGGGACCGGACCAGATGCGGAACCACCAGCCCGACGAAACCGATGCTGCCACTGACCGACACAGCGGCCCCCACGGCCAGGGCCGTCCCCAGGACCAGGGCCGTCCGCACCCGCGGCAGGCTGACACCCAGGCTGGCGGCCGTGCATTCCCCCAGCGCCAGGGCATCCAGCGCCCGGGACTGGGACAGCAGCACCAGGCAGCCTGCCAGCATGAACGGCAGGGCAAGGCCCACATGGGACAGGCTGCGGTCGGTCAGCGAGCCCATCAGCCAGAAGGCGATCTCCAGCGCCGCATGGGCGTTCGGCGCCAGATTGAGGGCCAGGGAGGTGAAGGCCGAGGCCAAGGCCGTCACCGCGACACCGGCCAGGACGAGCGTGAGCGTCCCCGGTTCGCGGCCGGCGATGAGATGCACGATCCCGACGGCCACCAGCGCGCCCGCGATCCCGGCCAAGGGCAAGGCCAGGCCGGCAAGACCGGCGATGCCGAAATAGATGACGCAGACAGCCCCGAAGGCAGCGGCACCGGACGTGCCCAGCAGGCCTGGCTCGGCCAAGGGGTTCCGCAACAGCCCCTGCAAGGCCGCACCGGAAAGGCCGAGAACGAATCCGACCATCGCCCCCAGCACCGCACGCGGCAGCCGGATCTCCCGCGCCACCAGCGCCGTGGGGGAGTCGCCGCCGGCCAGCAGCGCCTGTGACAATTCCAGCGGCGCAATATCGGCGGGTCCCACCAGAAAGGACAGGACCAGCAGCCCCAGCATCAGCAGGGTCAGCGACGCGATCAGGGGACCGGTGCGGATCATATTGCCAATCATGGGGCACCTCCCTGTGCCGCGGAGGCCAGCAACGGCACGCCCTCCACGGCTCCCGGCCCGGCGCAGAGCCAGTAACGCAGGGGGAATTCGACAGGGCGCATGCGGCCAGCCACAGGCGCCAGCGCCGGATGGTCCAGCAGGGCCTGCCCCTGGCTGTCATGGCCGCTGCGGCGGCTGTCGATGACAAGGATATCCGGGGGATTCAGCACCAGGTCCTCCAGCGCCACACGGCCGGTCGCCCCGTGGGCATAATGGTCGGCAATGTTCTGCAGTCCGGCACGCGCCAGCATATCGGTGATGAGGCTGCGGCCACCCGGCACGTCGCCGCCGGGTCGGAACAGGGCGGCAGTCAGCCGGGAGCGGCCAGGGGGCGGCGTGATCTGGGTACGGATCCGGTCCGCCAGGGCATGCCCCCGCGCGGAGGCGCCCACGGCGGCGGCCAGCTGTTCGATCTGACCGGGAATATCGTCAAGGGAGGAGGCCGTCGGCAGCTTCAGGACGGGAACCCCCAACCGTTCCAGCATCTCCAGTGTGGACCGCCGCGTGAACCCGCCGGTCACCACCAGATCCGGCTTCAGCATCAGCACGGATTCGGCCCGGCCATCATGCCGGGGCAGGCCCTCGGCCAGGGACGCCGCCGGTGACAGGTATGGATCGCCGGCCAGCAGGCTGACAGCGGCGATCCGGTCCCGGTCCGCCACCGCCAGCACGAACTGGTCGGCACACAGGCTCAACGACACGATGCGGCGCGGCGCTTCCCCCGCGGCAACCGCCGACGCTCCCGTCAGCATCGCCAGCAGAACAGCCGGGAGCAGGCGCCGCACCGCCACGGCTCAGAACGCCCCCCGCACGCCCACATAGGCGGCGGTTCCGGAGGTGCGATAGCCGTAGACTTCCTGGTAATTCTCATCGAACAGGTTTTCGACCCGCCCGAAGACGCTGACCGCGTCGGTGACCTGCTGGCTGACGCGCAGATCCACCACCGTGTAGCTGTCCAGGATCGGGGCGCTGGCTGAGGCGCGGTCACGCTGGCGCGAGACATAGCGCAGGTCCGTGCCGATCTCGGTGCCGGCCAGCGGCCGCACCGCCGCCGAGAGATTGACCGTATGGCGCGGCCGCCGCGGCAGCGCCCGGTTGGTGGCCGGGTCCTCCGTATCCAGCAGCGTGTAATTGCCGCTCAGATCCAGCCAGTCCAGCGGACGCAGGGTCGCCGCCAGTTCGACACCCTTGGTCTTTGCCTTGGCGATATTGACGTAACCGCTGGTGAAGGCGATCAGATTGTCATAGTCGGTGTGGAAGACACCGGCTTCCAGCTCGATCCGGCCATCCAGGAAGCTCTGGACCACGCCGGCATCGATGCCCTTGCTGGTTTCCGTCTTCAGGTCGCGGTTGCCATAATCCGGATCGAACAGCTGGTACAGGCTGGGCGCCTTGGCGGCGGTGCCGTAGCTGGCGCGCAGGCGCGTGCCCGTGGGCAGGCTCCAGGACGCGGCGATGCGGCCGGTGGTCTTGCCGCCGAACCGGCTGTTGTCGTCATGGCGCACACCGCCGGTGATGAAGACCGCATCGGTGACGGCCAGCTGATACTGGGCGAACACCGCGTCGGTATGGACCTCCGCGTCGGTACCGGTGGTCTTGACCCCGCTGATGGTGGAGGTGTTCTTGGCCTTTTCCCATTCCCGCGAGGCGCCGGCGGTCAGGACATCGGCGGAACGCAGCTTGAGCTCGGTCTGGTAATCGAGGCCAGTCCGGGACCCGTCATAAGTGGAGTAGCGGTAATAACCGAGCGGCTCGTCAAAATCCCGGTCGGTATCGCTGCCGGACAGGGTCAGCGTGTGGCTCCAGCGTCCATCCAGAAGATCGAAGCCGGCCGATGCGCTGCCGTGCAGGACCTTCTTCTTCTGGCTGGCCGGGCCATCCTGACTGGTGGATGGATCGAAATCGGAGTCCATATCTTCATAACCGCCAGACAGGTTGAGGCGGACAGTGTCGGCGATGACCGTGCCCAGACGCCCCGACAGGTTCAACGCCTCGGCCCCGTCATTCTCGCCACCGGCGGCGACGCGGGAGAAGCCGTCCGACTTCACCCAGGCGGCATTGAAGCTGCCCGAAACCGTACCCACGCGGCCGGCCACCGTCCCCTGGATCCGGCGCGTATCGAACGCGCCATATTCGGCCAGCCCATTGACCCGCACCGGCCCATCAGCCTGCTTGGTGATGATATTGATGACGCCACCCATGGCATCGTTGCCATAAAGGGCCGACTGCGGACCACGCAAGACCTCGATGCGCTCGATTCCCGCCGTGGTCATAGCACTGAAATCAAAGTCATTTCCGGCACCGCTGGGGTCGTTGACCTCGACGCCGTCGATCAGAACCTTGACCTGGCCGGTGTCGGAACCGCGGATGCGCACGGCGGACGAGGCGCCCAACCCGCCTGTGCGGGAAATCGAGACGCCGGGGGTGCGTGCCAGCACGTCCAGCACCTGGGTCCGCTGGCTGGACTCGATCTCTTCTGCGGTCACGACGGTGATGGCGCTGCCGACCTGATTGAGCGGCGTCGGGCGGCGCGTGGCGGTGACTACGATCTCGGACAGGGAATCGCTGGACTGGGCGGCGGCGGCACCGGGGGCCAGGACGGCGGCGGTGGCCAACAGGGTCGAAAGATGGATGTGACGCACGGCGATGATGATCCCTTCGCAACAGTTGGACGGCGAAGGGCTGCACCCGGATCGACAACTGCCGATCCGGCGTCGTTGACACAGGCAGCATCCGGGCAGGGATCTCCCTTCCCGAACGGCAGGCCGGCACGCGCCCCTTCGCAGCGCCGGCGCGATACGGGATACCCCGCGCCCCCAGGACACCCCGCCCGGCGACCACGCAGCGCATTGCCGAGGCAGGTCTCCTGGCTCACGGGTCAATGCGGCGGCCCAGCCTTCCCAGCGCACCGGGTTCCCCGGATTGCCAGTGGCATTGATGGGCGCCGCTCACCGCTTACAGTTGCGGGGGCAGCCGCGGCTTGGACGAATATCGCCTCCACCGCGTTCCCTTTTCATCCGCTTGCGCGGAACCATCGGTGCAGCGACCCTAATCAAGCGGAGGCGCAAGAACAAGAGGCGATCCGCATCATACGGGGAAGGGCAGGCTTCGCCCCGAATGATTTTGCCGCGGAACGGCGCTGCTGCAGCGCCTGCGGATGTCACCCGGATGCCCCCTCAATTGTCCCGTTTGGAGTGGACATTCTGCTGAATTGCATGCCTATTTCTGAAGCATCGGGGTTGCAGCGGCGCAGGCTCCGAACCGGTCTTTGACCGGCATCCGGCGTGGGGCGCCGGAACCAGCCGCACGGGGGAAACCCCGTCTTCTCTGGATGGGCAGACAGCGAATGAGCAATGACATCTCCGCCCTTGCGGATATCGTGACCAGCGCCATCACCGTCGCGCAGTTCGACAAGGCGGTGGAGGCGGCCCGTAAGCTGTCGGAGATGGGGGCGTCCGACCAGATCCCGTCCCGGGCGGTCGCGCAGATGCTCTATGCCAACGGCGTAACCGAGAGCGCGCTTCCGCTGCTCCGCCGCATGGCCCAGTACCAGACCGACGACCATGTCCCGCTTTATGTCCTGGCCCACCATGCCCAGAAGCTCGGGCTGGAGAAGGAGGCGCGCCGCTATCAGGCAACGGCTCTGGAGCGGGCTCATACCCGCATCGCCCAACGGTTGAGCGATCTTGCCTCCAGCGCCGGTCCGGTTCTGCTCGGCCCCTGGCTGGGCGAGCCGGAGTTCGAGGTGCTGTACTGGATTCCGTTCCTGCGCAAGGTGCTGTCCCAATACGGGATCGATCCGGCCCGGTGCATCGCGGTGTCCCATGGCGGCGCCAGCAGCTGGTATGCCGGCCTGGCCGCCCGATGCTGGGATGTGTCGGAAAACAGTGATGCCGGAACCGTGACACGGTTGCAGGCGGAGCGTGTCGCCGCCACGGGCTTCACCTTGCAGGCAACCATCCGCAGCCAGGATGCCGCCGTGGTCAATGCCTGCCGCGAAGCCCTGGGATTGGACAGCGTGAAGGTGCTTCACCCGCTGGCCATGTTCGACATCCTGCATCCCTATTGGGCCGGGCAGATGCCCGTCGAACACGCCCTGGCGTTCCTGTCGCCCTATCCCGCCAACTGGAAGGCGGCGCCGGAGGGCGCGGTACCGGCGTGCGACATCGTCAGCAGCTTCCAGCAACGGCCCTATTTCGTTCCCTCGCCACTGACCGAGAACTTCGCCAACAGTCTTGCTGCCGCGGCGGGCCAGTTGGGCCGGTCCCTGCTGGATGTCTCGGCCCTGGTCGATGGCGGGGCGGAGAACCCGTTCGTCCCTTCGCCACGCGACAATGTCCTGGCCCTGTCAACCGACGATGTCTCGCCGGAACTGTCCCTGGCCGCCGTTGCCGCCACATTGGGTGCCGGAAAGGTCTATATGGGGACCTATGGCGTCGGCTGCTTCCTGGCGCTGGCCCAGGGGCGCCCCGCATTCGGTGCCGTCTATGGTGCCGGAACCATCGTCGCCGCACATACCCGGCTGGCCGAGGCGCTTCTTGGCTCCGACACCGTCCGCCTGCATGTGCTGGATGTGACGGACTGGGATATGTGGATGGCTGCCCTGTCCGCCGTCGAAGCCAGGGTCTGACCGGCCTTTCCTTTGCCCACCCCTTGATCAGGTAGTCGTTGCATGACCGAGCAAACGCCCCCGGCCGCCCCCGCCCCTTCTGCGGCGGACCCCAGCCAGGTGCCGCCGCTGGAGGCCATCGACCTGTTCGAGCGCAATATGCGCTTCTTCGCCCGGGCCTTGCCGTCGCTTTACCAGGGCTTCCTGACCTACAAGCCGACCAAGCAGCTGCTCTGGTACCCGGATGGAGAGGTGAATGTCCGCGGACCCAACGGGCTGATGTATCCCACCGGGGGCCGGGCCGAGAACGAAGCACAGGCCAAGAAGGCCATGCTGAGTCCGCAGCAGATCGTGATCGGCGGCGCCAGTACGATCCCCGAGGCTCCCCGCCTTTTTTCGAAGAAACGGCGCGCGGCGCTGCCGACGTTTGACTGGCCGACCCAGTATTATGACGATCGTGACCAGGACGCCCATTCCGACGATTTCCTGGTCGATGTCTTTGACTATCTGGAAAGCAACGGCATCAAGCTGAGCACCCTGCCCAAGGTGCAGAATCCCTATTTCGTCGTTCTGTATGGCATGGGGTTGGGCACGGACCTGTTACAGATCCTCGAATACCACCGCCCGCGGGTCCTGCTGCTCTGCGAGATCGACATCGATCTCGTCTACTTCTCCTGCTTCCTGATGGATTGGGAAAAGTTGTACCGGACCGCGGAATCCTGGGGTGGCAAGGTCCTGCTGAACATGGCGCTGTCTGCGGTCGAAATCTATCGCACCGTGGCCGGAACCGTGGCAGCCGAGTGCAACCTGGCCATCGATGGCATGATCAGCTATGTCCACACCCCCTGCGAGGCACCGTTGCGCATTGCCGCGGCGGAGTTCCATACGCAGCGGACGGCCCAGTTCGCCTCCTTCTTCGGTTTCATCGTCGATGAAATCAACATGATGAAGAACACGTTCCGGAATCTGCAATCCGGGACGCGGCGGGTGCTGGGTCATGTCAGCGAAAGCTGCAAGCTGCCGGTCATCGTCGTGGCCTCCGGCCCCTCGGTGACGGCCAGCCTGGACTTCATCCGCGAGAACAAGGACCGCGCCATCATCATCAGCTGTGGCTCGGCGTTGCGCATCCTGACCCGAGCGGGGATCAAGCCCGATTTCCACTGCAATCTGGAACGGGCCAAGGAAGTGTACGACATGCATGTCGAGCTCCAGAAGGAGACCGACCTGTCGGACATCTATGCCGTGATGACGACCACGGTCTGGCCGGGCATCGACAGCTTCTTCAAGGACACCATCTATTTCTTCCGTGCGCCGCTGTCGCCCGTGGGCGTCTTCGTTGACCGGGATGACGAGATCCTGAACCACGAAGGCCCGACCGTCACCAACACCGCTTTCTCGCTGGCCATGCGCCTGCAGGCGCCGGAAGTGTATCTCTGCGGTGTCGATCTGGGCTCGGCCGATCCCAAGCGCACCACCCGCAATCCCGACGCCTGGGGCGTCACTCCGCGCGAGCTGACCATCCCCGTGCGCGGCAATTACGGCACCACCGTCTTCACCGACCAGACGCTGGTGCGCCAGCGCCTGAACCTGGAGGAGCAGATCCGTCTGGCGACGGGGCAGGCCAGCCAGACCAAGGTCTACAATCTCAGCAACGGCGTGCGCATCGACGGCGCCATGCCGGCCCGTCCCGGCTATGTCCGCATGGCGCAGCCGGTGGTGGAGAAGGCGGAACATCTGACCGCCCTGGTGCAACAGTTCCCCGTCTACACCCGCGAACGGTTCGAGACGGCCTGGCTCAGCTCCGAGGTGCGTGACGGCGTGCAGGAATTGATCAAGTTCCTGACCGAGTCCCTGGTCAAAGCGGATGATTGGGACCACACGTTGATGCACGCGCTGGATCAGGTGAACCAGTACAGCCACCTGTCCTTCCGCCGGCAATATGCACGCCGGCTGTTGCGCGGATCGCTGACCACCATGTCCCAGACCTTCCAGTCCGTGTTGAACCGGCTGGAAGACCAGTCGCGCCGCAAGGAGGTGTTCAACACCTTGCGCAATCTGTATCTGGACATGCTGGAACGGGCGGAGCGGGAAGCCTACGGCCTTGCCGACGAGCTGGAAGCCGAGGACGGAGCCTTCGGCGTGATGATCTGAACGGGACCGGGGAGCTCACACCGCGCTCCCTCCCCTGACCGAGCGGGTTCCGGCCGCCCCGGACGGCGGTCCCCAGCCGATCGTTCAGACCGGGGTCAAGATCTCCAGCAGGATATCATCCTGCCAGTCGCCCTCGCAGAGCCAGTGGCGCGGGCGGCGGGCCGCTTCGTGGAAGCCCGCCTTGAGGAAGGCCCGGCGGGATCCCTCGTTGTTGCCATAACAACTGGCCGTGACCTTGTTCAGTCCGAGCATCTCGAACGCATAGCCGGTCAGGGCGGCAATGGCCTCCGCCGCCAGACCCTGCCCCCAGCAGGCACGCTCCCCCAGCATCAGCCCCAGATCGGCCCGGCGGTGATACGGGTCGATGGGGCCGAGCTTGATGTTGCCCACATGCAGGCCGCCCTCGCGCAGCACCATGCCCAGCAGCAGCGTGTCCGGGCTGGCGTTCGCCTCCTCCACGAAGGCAAGGGTGGCGGCGGCGCTGCGGTCGCCGTGGCGCACTTCCAGGAAACGGGTGACCTCCGCATCCCGGAGCCAGCCGAGATAGCGTGGCCCCACATCCGCCGCGGTCAGGGTCCGCAACAGCAGCCGCGGCGTGGCAAGGGGTGTGTGCAGGCGCATCGCCGCCCGCCCTCAGCGTACCTTGAAGATGGACTCGATGGCCGGACGGCCGAGGCGGGCCTCCAACTGCCCGGTCGCCAGTTCCTCAGCCACCACATCCAGGGCCGCACGGTAGCCCGCCAGGACCTGGGCCACGTCCACAGCGGTGTGGGCGTAGGTGACATTGTGGTTGCCGGCCGTCAGCACGCCCCGCTTCAGGATTTCCATCAGGAAGCGGGTCCGGATCGCCTCCTTGCGGGCCTTGGGATGGTCGTCGATGGAAAGAATGCTCCAGGGAGCCAGACCGATGGGGGCGAAGATCCCGTCCAGCCCGGCCGCGGTGATGGCGTTGCACACGCCATCGGCCACCGTCTTGCCCGTGCTCCACAGGCGTTCGATCACCGGCTCCCGCCGCATCTTGTCGATGGTGGCGATGCTGGCCGCCAGGGACAGGGCCTCGCCGCCGAAGGTGCCGGAGAAGAAGATCTCCTCCATCTCCCGCATGACATCGGCACGGCCGACCACGGCGGAGATGGGGAAGCCGTTGGCCATGGCCTTGCCGAAACTGGCCAGATCCGGCGTGACGCCGAACAGCTGCTGCGCGCCGCCGAGGGAGAAGCGGAAACCGGTGATGACCTCGTCGAACACCAGCAGGGCGCCATGCTTGTGCACCAAGGCCTTCAACTCCTCCAGGAAGCCCGGCGCCGGCTCGACGACCGACATGGGTTCCAGGATCAGGGCCGCGACGTCGCCGGCATGCTGCTCCAGCACGCTTCTGATGGCGTTCAGATCGTTGTAGGGCACGGCATGGGTCAGGGCACGCACGGCCTTGGGCACGCCCTTGTGGCGTGTGGTCGAGCCGATATACCAGTCCTGCCAGCCATGGTAGCCGCAGACCAGGACATGATCGCGGCCCGTATAGGCGCGGGCCAGACGGATGGCGGCCGAGGTGGCGTCGGTGCCGTTCTTGCCATAGCGCACCATCTCGGCGCAGGGGATGATCTCCACCAGCCGCTCGGCCAGCTCGGTCTCCAGCGCCGTCGCCAGACTGTAGCTGACGCCGTTCAGCATCTGATCGCGCACGGCCTGATCCACATCGGGATCATGGTAGCCGAGGACCACCGGCAGCAGGCCGCTGATCAGGTCCACATATTCGTTGCCGTCCACGTCCCAGACGCGCCCGCCCTCACCATGGGTGAGGAACAGCGGAGAGGCGCCGGTCGGAAACTGGATCCAGCTCTTGCTGAAGGTCTGGCTGCCCAGCGGGATGACCTTCAGTGCCCGCTCCAACAAGGCATTGGAGGTAGAGAAATCCGTGGCTGTGACGGTGCCCACCTCGTCGGCCAGAGACTTGGCAAAACCTTCGTCACGGACGGCCGGCGCCTGCTGCTGGCGCAGGCCGGGCACGCTGTCCAGCACCGACAGGATGTCCAGGTGCGACGGCACGCGGTCCGCCGGCAGATGGGCGGCGATGGCGCGGAGATAGGCCAGATCGGCGGGCTCGTCCACGGTCCAGCGATGGGCCGCCAGACCGGGCACGGCACAGGTCAGGTTGCGGACCTTGAAACGGTGACGGTTGTTGGCCAGGAAGGCCGTGACATGCTCCCGGTCGGAAGGACGAGTCGCCTCCAGATGCGCCGTCTTCAGGGCGGCCGCCGTCATCACCTCACAGTCGAGGCCATCGGGCCAGGTGGGCGGGCTCTGGTTGGTGGCGTAGTCGGCCCCGGTTTCCTTCAGCAGGCGCAGCACCTGACCGCAGATGGCGGGGTCGAGGAACGGGCAGTCCCCTGTCAGCCGCAGGACGATGTCCGCGCCTTCAACCAGAGCCGCCTGCGCGTAGCGGGCCAGCACATCCTGCTCGGAGCCGCGATGACAGGGGATGCCGCGCTCGGCACACCAGGCGGCCACCGGATCATCGCTGGAAGCGACGGTGGTCGCCACCACGGCGCGATCGACACCGGGAATGGACTGGGCGGCCCGGACGACCCAGGACAGGACCTCTCGTCCGGCCAGATCGGCCAGGATCTTCTGCGGCAGGCGGGTCGAGCCCATACGGGCCTGGATGATGGCGACGGTCGTCATGGCGACTTGCTCTTGGCTGCGTCGGGAAGGTTGGCAAGACGGCGGGCGGCGATGACCTGGTCCAGCACGGCCAGGGCCTCCCGCCCGTCACAGACGGGTGCGGTTCCCCGGTCGATGGCGTCCAGGAAGGCCCGCATCTCGTCCACATAATCCTCATCATCGCTGCCGGGCAGCACGGCATCGACCAGAACCCTCCCATCCGCGCCGAAATGGCGCAGGCGGCGGCCCAGCAGATCCAGCTCCAGCAGGCCCTCCGTCCCGACGATCTCCGTCGCCCGGCGGTCGGGCCGCGTCACATAATCCAGATGGATGGTCGAGCGGGCTCCGTCCGCATGGTCCAGCACGATGTCGGCCATGTCCTCCGACGGCATGTCGAGCAAACCGCTGCGCCGGGCCAAGGCCGCGACGGTACGGGCCGGACCCAACAGGTGCCAGGCCAGGTCGAATTCATGGATGATGTCGAACAGCACCCCGCCAGTGCCGGCGTCGGCGGTATAGCCGGCCCGGTAATCCTGCCAGGGTCGCCAGGCCGGCAGGTAGGAGGCGCAGATCAGACGGCCCCAGAGCAGACGGCCGATGCCGCCCGCGGCAATGATGCACCGCGCCTGCCGCACCACCGGATTAAAGCGCATGTTCAGCCCGGCGAAGACCACCAGTCCGGCCGCGGCCGCCCGGCCCAGCACGGCGGCCGCGGCATCCGGGTCATGGGCCAGCGGCTTCTCGACGAAGGCCGGCAGGCCGGCGGTGATGGCGGCATCCAGGTCGGCCAGATGGAAGCGGTTGGGACTGGCGATCAGGGCGGCACCGGCAGCGGCCAGGGCCTGATCCCGCGACTCCACGGCCCGTCCACCGGCCTGGACCAGCAGGGTCCGCCGGTCGGGCGAGGGATCGAAGCCGACCACCCCGCGTCCGAGCGCCAGCAGATTGCGGGCATGGCGGAGGCCGATGGAGCCGAGGCCGAGGACCGCGACAGGAGCAGGGGAAACGCCGGAAACGGACCGACCAGTCACGATGGCTACCCAGTGAGAACCGGCCGGGAAAGGCCGGAGGCAGGAACCGATGCGCCCATCGGCGCCATCGGATTCCTTAAGCCTAATCCATCGGGGATGCCATGTCCAAGCACGCCATGTCCCAGGACAATCACAGGAATTCGGCGATGGCGGCGAAGCGGTCGAGGCGGCCGCGCAGTCCCGCATGCCCGGCCAGGGCCGGCGGCACCGCCCGCATCAGCACGAAGGTCGGCAGGCCGGCGGCCAGGGCCGCCATCGCCCCCTGCGCCCCGTCCTCCAGCGCCAGCGAGGCGGCAGGATCACAGCCCAGCCGGGCCAGGGCGGTGCGGTACGGTTCCGGGTCGGGCTTGCCGCAGCCGACATCGTCACCGCCCACCACAAGATCGACAGCTCCCTCCAACCCGACCTGCCGCAGCCAGGCCTGCGTATGGGCGTGGGTGGAGGATGTGACCACGGCCACCTTCCAGCCCCGGTCCGCCGCCCGGACCAACACCGCCGCGGCTTCCGGAGCCGGCGGGACCATGGTGAGCGCATCGCGGGCCATGTCGGCATAGAGCCGCATCAGCGCACCATGGTCACCGGGCAATCCGTGCCGGGACATCAGTTCGGCCACGATGGCGGAGAGCGGGGGGCCGTTGAGGCGCTGGAACTCCTCCTCCGTGCCGGTGGCGCCATGGCGGGCCAGGAAAGCGTGATAGACCCCGCGCAGGGCGCCGATGCTGTCGGCCAGGGTGCCGTCCAGATCCAGGAACAGGCCGCGCCGCCCGCTGCTCATGGCCGCAGATCCTTCATGAAGCGGACGATGGCGGCCTGTTCGCCGGTGTCGGCCACCAGCACCACCGCCGGTCCCAGATCCTGGTAGCCGGCAGCGGCGAAGGCGCGCAGCGAGGCGGCGTTGCCAGCCCGTACCTCGGCCATGACCCCATCGACGCCCTGGGCACGCAGATGCCCGTCCAGGGCCAGGAGCACCGCCACACCCAGGCCACGGCCGCGGCTGTCGGGCGCCAGATTGATGCCGATTTCCACGAAGCGGCCGGACCGCGGCGGATGGTCCGCCGGCTCCAGCCGCAGGAAGCCGATGCGCCGGCCCAGATGGACGGCGAAGACCGGCCCCGGCACCGCCGTGAAATAGGTGCTGCGGAATTCCTCCAGAAAGTCCGGCCAGAGCTTCGGCCTGGGGTGGTAAGCGGCGGCCAGCGAAACGGGATCGTTGCGCCACGCCATCACCAGCCGGGCGTCGGCGGCATCGGGGCGGGCGGGTTCGAACCCGATCTCGGCGGGCAGCGGCCGGGGGCCGGCGGTGGTCACGGCTTCTCCAGGACGGGGCAAGTTGCTACCGTCCCCTTCATGCCATGGAGGCCCGCCGCTTGTCCCGCCCGATCATCCCCGCAGTCCCCGTCCTTGCCCATGCCCTGACGCCGCACCCCACCATGTGCGTGGAACCGGAGCCGTTGACCTATGACGCCGGAATCGAGGCCGAGGTGGCGCGGATCTGGGGCGAACGGCAGGCCGCCAGCAGCGGACGCCTGTTCGACGGACCGGTCTATGGTGTGGCCGGCATCGCCCCCGACCGGCTGGTGCTGCGGCCCGGCCAGTTCCGCCACGCCCTGGCGCGCTGCCTGGAACCCGAGCTGCGCCACCGGGGGCTGGACATCCGGCAGGCCGCCGTTTCCGGCCTGCTGCTGTGCCCAGAGGGGCTGGTGCTCGGGCGGCGGGCCGGCAGCGTGGCCACCGACGCCGGCCGCTGGGAGCCGCCGCCGTCCGGCGGTTTGGACCGGCCAGACCCGGTGGCGCAGATCCACGCGGAATTGCGGGAGGAGTTGGGGCTGACTCCGGCCGATCTGGACGAAACCCGGTTGATCGGTGCCCTGGAGCAGACGGACACGGGACTGGTGGACCTGCTGCTGTGCCTGACCACCCCCCTGCCCTTCGCGCTGGTCGACCAGCGCTGGCGCCAGACGGGCAGCGACGAGTACAGCGCCCTGCGCGTGGTGCCACAGACGGCGCTGCCAGATCTCGCCGCCAGCGCCAACGCCGTACCGCTGCTCCGCCCCATGCTGGCCCTGGCCGGGCTGATCTGACGCACGCCGGGAGACCGAGCAGCCAGGCCCGTCGCCACAGTGGCTTTCATTACAGGTGCCCCCGACGCCGATGAGCATCGGTGGCGATGGCCCGATGTGAACCGTGCCGGGTTTGCCGGAGCTCGCCCCCCCCATGGACCGGAGCATCATGAGCCAGACGACGAACAGGTTCTTGCCTGAGGTGCGCGACCGCGGCGTGGCTGATGTTGGACAATGAGGGTCAGCACGGCTCGCATTGGCGGGCCATCCTGTCGCTCGCGGCAAAAGTGGGCTGTTCAGCCCACCCTGAACGATTGGGTCAGGAAGGCAGGGATTGGTCGCGGCCGACGGGCTGACCTTCCCGGCCGAGAGGGCATGGGCATGGGCATTGACGCTGGCCTTCCCGGCGCGCTATCGCGGGCGGGGAGCAATTCCGCCGACGGGATGTGACAGAGTATGACGGCAAGGCCACGGGCATGGGTAAGATTGCCCTCCAGGAAGCGCCTGGACCTGCTGGATCCGACGCCGTTCGATTGGGACGATGCCGATCTGGCCCTGGGGCTGGCCCGCACCTACCGCTGGGGCGGCCATTCCGTCTGGCCGCGGCCATTGTCGGTGGCCCAGCATTCGCTGCTGGTGCTGACCCTGTCGCGCCAGCAGGCACGCCACCCCCTGGATGTGCGGCAGGAACTGCGCGAGCTGCTGCACGACGCCGACGAGGGGCTGCTGGGATTCGACCCGATTTCGGTGATCAAGCCGTTCCTGGGACCGGATTTCAAAGCCATGACCCAGCGGTTGCAGGCCGCCATCTTCCTGCGCTATGGGCTGGTGTCCTGGAGCGACGAGGAGAAGCTGGCGCACAAGCGGGCCGACCGCGTGGCCGCGGCCAGCGAGGCGCTGCATGTGGCGGGGTGGACGCGTGACGAAATCCGGCGCACGCTGAAGATCCCGCTGAAACCGCTGGATGAAGACCCGCTGCTGCCCCTGTATGGCGGCGCCCCTTGGGAGCCCTGGGCGCCGGAAATCGCGGCCGACCGCTTCCTGGCCGAACTGGCCGCGCTGAAACAGCGCGCGACAGCCTAGCCCGCCAAACCCGCCCCGGTCCCGAGCCGGGGCGGGCGGCGGCAACACCGCCTACCAGCGGCCGCCACGGCCGAGCCGGGTCAGGCGCTGGTCGAGATCCTTCATCGCCTCTTCCGCCGGACGCTGGCCGGTGAGAACGGCGTGGACCGCGGTGAAGAACTCGGTGGAGACCTGATTGTAGCGGTCACCGGTCACGGTGGCCGGCCGGGCCACGGCGCTGGTCAGGGTGCCGTACAGGTCCTTCATGATCGGCACGGACTTGATGGCGTCCTGATCCTGGTACAGGGCCTTGATGGTGGGCAGGAACGCCCCCTGGAGCACACGCCGCTTCTGCTCCTCCGGACTGGCCAGATACTTCACGAGGTCGATGGCCGCCTCCTTGTTGCGGGAGTACTTCGACACGGCCAGCTGCCAGCCGCCCAGCGTGCCGGAATTCTTGCCCTGGTCGCCGCCCTTGGGCAGCGGAGCCACGCCGACCTTGTCCTTCACCGGACTGTCGGCCCCCTGCGCCAGGGCCCAGGCATAGGGCCAGTTGCGCATGAACACGGCGTCGCCGGACTGGAAAACGCCGCGCGCCTCCTCCTCGCCATAGTTCAGCGTGCCGGTGGGGGCGATCTTGCCCATCCAGCCCGCGGCCTGCTTCAAGGCGGCGACCGCCTGCGGCCGGGTCACCGAGATCTTGCCGTCAGCTTCGACGATGGTGCCGCCGCCATTGCTGTCGATCCATTCCAGGGCGTTGCAGGTCAGGCCCTCATAGGCCTTGCCCTGGAAGACGAAGCCCTGCATGCGGGCATTGCCGGCCTTGCGCTCCCCCTCCATGACGATCCGCGCGGTTTCCGCCAGATCCGCCCAGGTGGCCGGCACCGGCCGCTTGTACTTGTCCAGCAGATCCTTGCGGTAATAGAGCAGCCCGGCATCGGTGAACCAGGGCATGCCCACCAGCCGTCCATCCACCGTGTTGTTCTTGACGATGCTGGGGAAGTGCTGATCCAGGATGTCCTTGCCCACGGCCTTGGACAGGTCCTCGAAATGCTGCCCCAGCACCCCGGGCCAGATGACATCGATCTGGTAGACGTCGATGTCGCCGGAGCCGGCGGCCAGCATCTGCTGATAGAGCGCCAGACGCTCGGTGGCCGAGCTGGGGGTGGAGACCACCTTGACCTGATTGCCGGTCTTCCTGGCCCAGGCGTCCGCCCCCTGCTGGCAGATGGCCAGTTCCTGCCCCAGCGCCCCGCAGGAGATGACGACCGTGGCCGCCTTGGCCGCCCCGGCCGTCAGCCCGCCGGCCACCAGCAGCGCCGCCGTTGCCGCCGCCCCCAGAATTCCGCGCAGTTCCATTTTTGTTGTCCTCCCTTGGATGGCTGCCATCGGGCACGGAAGCGGGGTCGGCGCCCGCCCCCGTGCCCGATCGCTAGGGAGGTAACGTCGTGGCCATACAATAGGACTGTGCGCCCGGACAGCGCTTCACCCATTGCCCCCCGCCCCTCCCAAGGGGCGGCGGCGCTGCCACCTCTGCGCGCCGGTCAGGCCACCCGCCGGCGCAGGATCGGGATGGACGCCAGCAGCAGACCCACCAGACCGAGGGCCCAGGGCAGCGTGACCAGTTCCGCCAGGAAGCCGACGCCGGGCGGCCCGCCCAGGAAGGCGAAATAGCCGACGGTGGACACGGCGGCGATGGCGACACCGGCGGAGGGGCCGGCGGCCTTGGCCGCCAGCAGCAATGTCAGGGGGAAGATACAGGACAGGCCGGCCCCGACCAGACCGAACCCAATCACCGTGGCCGCAGCCGACGGGATGGCGGCAGCCAGCAGAAGGCCCGACGCAGCCAGCGCACCACCCCCGGCCAGCACCCGCTCGGCGCCGAGACGGGCGATGATCCGGTCCCCGGCCAGCCGGCCGATGGCCATGGTGCAGGAGAACAGGGCGAAAGCCGCCCCGGCGGTCACCGGCCCGGCCTGACGCCAGTCGGCCAGCAGGATGGCACTCCAATCCGCCACCACACCCTCACCCAGCAGGCAGCAGAAGGCGATCAGCGAGAGGGCGCCCAATCCCTTGAGGGCCGCGGGATGGAATCCCTCCTGCCCGGCCCGTGCCGCCCGGCGCAGCATGGGCCGGCAGGCCAGAAACCCGCAGAGGGCCGCCAACGGCCCGACCAGCAGGAACTGTGTCGAGGGCGGTAATCCCGCACCCGCGGCCAGCGCCGCCACGGCCGCGCCGGCCAGTCCACCCAGGCTGAATCCCCCATGGAATCCGGCGAAGACGGGGCGGCCCAGGCGCTTTTCCACCTCCGCCCCTTGCACATTCATCGCCACGTCGAGGGCACCGCTGCTCATGCCGAACAAGACCAGGGCGGCCGCCAACAGCGGCAGGCTGGGCGCCAGACCCGGCAGCGGCAGCACCAGCCCCAGCAGGGTGACGGCGACAAGACAGACAGTGCGGGTGCCGATACGGTCGGCCAGCCAACCGGCCAGCGGCATGGCCACCAGCGCTCCGGCGGCGATGCCCAGCAGGGCCAGCCCCATTTCGCCTTCGGACGCAGCGAGGCGGGTACGGACCTCGGCCACGCGCGGCACCCAGTTGGCGAAGACGAACCCGTTGATGAAAAAGACGAAGAAAACGGACCAGCGTGCGGTTTCAGCCCGCCGGCTGCTCACATCCGCCTCAGTGGCGGACATAGGGATCGGTTGCTCCATCCCGGATGTTCCTGGCTTGGCGAAAACAAAACGGCCCCGCCCCCTGTCACCAGCGGGCGGGGCCGTTCCGCTTAAACGCTTACCACCAGGCTTCGACCTGGGCGCCGAAGCTCACGGCATCCTTCTTCGTCGCGCTGTCGCCGAACGCGTTCAGCCCAGCGTCGCGGGCATTGTCGTTCCAGTCGTAGTAGCTGACGAACAGGCGGATTTCCGGACGGTCGAAGAACTTGCCGCCGGCCTTGATCATCGGCGACAGCGTGTACTTCATCAGACGACGGGTGCCGCCGCCATTGTCCGCCTTGGTCTGGTCGTAGCCGATTTCGGCGGCCAGGGCGATGTAGTCGTTGAAGTGGTACATCGGACGCGCACCCAGCGACAGCCAGTTCTTGGCGCCGTCCACGGTGTAGTCCTTGCGCCACTCGTAGACGCCGGTGAACATGGCCGACCATTGCGGCGCCGGCTCCAGCGTCAGGGCTTCAACGATGCGGTAGGTCTTCTGACCGCTGCCGGCCGTGTCGTCGGAGGCGCTGCTCAGCGTCACGCCAGCGCCCTGGCCATACTGCAGGGCCAGATGGTTGAAGCCGCCGTTCGGCAGTTCCTGCTGGTGCAGGGCGGTCAGCATGAAGCCGTTCTTGCCGTCGAAATTGTCGCGATGCTCCTCGGAGAAGCGGACATCGCCACCGACGGTCAGCTTGCCACCCGGATTGACCGCGATGTCGCCCAGACGGATGTCATGGCGGCTGACGGCGCGGTCATTGTTCTGGGTCGTGCCGTTCTTGATATTGCGGATGATGCCGAGCGTATCGGTGAAGTTGTACTCGATCGCCTCGTCGTTGGAATTACGGAAGTAGGCGTAGGACAGCTTGCCGATGCCCACATTGACGTTCTCGATACCGGCGCCCGGACCCGAGGCATCCCAGTAGTAGAAGTCGTTGATGTGCACGTCATGGCGCTGATAGAAGCGCTTGCCGGCCCAGAAACGGGCATCCGGATCGCTGGGGATGACGTTGGTGGCGCCGACCCAGACCTGACGGAAGGCCGGATCAGTCTCTTCCCAGTCGTTCTCGCCCTGGACGGAGAAGGCATACATGATGTTCAGGTCGAACTTCGGGCCGTTCTTCAGCTCGGCCAGACGCCCACCCAGACCCACTTCGCCGTAGGTCTCGCACTCGTTGCCGAGACGGTACTTGGCGCGCGAGCCGGGGACCTGGAAGCAGGCCTGGTCGCCGCCGCTGCCGCTGCCGCCCACGCCGGAGCGCATGTACCCGAAGAAGTTCAGCTGCAGATCGTCGAAGGTGCCGGGAAGGCCCTTATCCGCCGCCTGCGCCGGAGCCACCGCCGCACCAGCCATCAGCAGGGCCGCCGCCGTGCAGAGAAGGCCGGTCTTGTTCCGCCACGCCCGTGTCTTAGCCTGAGACATTATTTCTTGCTCCCTTGAGTCCGGGCGATCGTGCGCCCGGGGTTGGTGATTGATCGTCCCCGCCCGCCGGTCTTCGTGCCGGCGGTCGCGGGAGGCGACCCTCCTTGCCCTCCCCCCGGCCCTTCGACCAGGAGGGGGGAACATTGTCAGCCCATCAGTGCGGTGACGTCGCCGGCCGGCGCCGCCGTATCCCTCCTCATGCGGCTGAAATGGCGGTCGACCGATCCGTCGCCTGCGACAGCGCCGCACGCTGTCGGCGGAACGACCGGCCGCTCTCATCGAAAAGGTGCAGGCGATGCAACGGCAGCACCACCTGAACCGGTTGATTCTCCTCAATCAGGACCGTGCCGGGCTGGCGCACCGCCAACGTGCTGCCGTCCTCCAGGCGCACATGCACCAGTCCGCTTTCTCCCAACTGTTCCACCAGCAGCGCCCGCCCGGCGATCAGTGCCGAGGGCACACCCGGCTCCGCGTCGCCCAGCAGCAGATGCTCTGGTCGAACGCCCAATACCAGACGATCCCCACTGGTTTCCACTGCTTCCGGAATAACCGGCACAGTTGCCGTCACTTCTCCGGGCAGTGTGACAGAAACGCCATCAACACCCTGCCCCACCATGGTGACAGGAATGAAGTTCATGGAAGGGGAGCCGATGAATCCAGCCACGAATTGATTGGATGGATTTTCATACAATTCAAGCGGAGACCCGACCTGCTCCACCTGACCCGCATTCAGCACCACGATACGGTCGGCCAGAGTCATGGCCTCGACTTGATCGTGCGTGACATAGATCATTGTGGCCTTAAGGTTGCGGTGCAGACGGGCGATCTCCAGGCGCGTCTGCACGCGCAAGGCCGCATCAAGGTTGGACAGCGGCTCGTCGAACAAAAAAACTTTGGGATGGCGAACCAGGGCGCGCCCGATGGCAACACGCTGGCGCTGGCCGCCCGACAACTCGCGCGGCTTGCGCCCCAGCAGATGCTCGATCTGCAGGATACGGGCCGCCTCGTTCACCGCCGAGTCGATCCCGGCCTTGTCCATACGACCGAGCTTTAGCCCGAAGGCCATGTTCTCGCGGGCGGTCATGTGCGGATACAGCGCATAGGATTGGAACACCATGGCGATGCCCCGCTCCGATGGCGGCTTGTCGTTGACGACCTGATCCCCGATGCGCACTTGCCCACCCGTCGGCTCCTCAAGCCCGGCCACCAGGCGCAGCAACGTGGATTTGCCACAACCGGATGGACCGACAAATACGATGAATTCCCCACTATTAATCGACAAATCCACGCCGCGGATGACGTTGGTCTTGCCGAACTGTTTCTCCACGCCCTTCAGTTCTACCGCACTCATGGCTTCCTCCTATTCGGTCTTTGGGCCGGATGCATTGAGGGAGATCATCCCTTGACGGCACCCGCAGTCAGTCCGGCGACGATGCGGCGCTGGAAGATCAGGACCATGATGATGAGGGGGACGGTGACGATGACGCTGGCCGCCATGACCCGCCCCCAGGGCAGTTCGTACTGGCTGGCGCCTGTAATCAGGGCAATGGCGACCGGGACGGTGCGCATCTCGTTGGACAGGGTGAAGGTCAGGGCGAACAGGAACTCGTTCCAGGCCGCGATGAAGGCCAACAGCCCGGTGGTCACCAGGGCCGGCCACATCAGGGGCAGAAATACCCGCGTCAAGGTGACCCAGGGGCTGGCGCCATCGACCAGGGCCGCCTCCTCCAGCTCCTTGGGCAGCTCGCGCATGAAGGTCGTCAGCACCCAGACCGTGAACGGCAGGGTGAAGATCAGATAGGACAGGATCAGCCCGGTCAGGCTGTTGTAGAGGCCGAGCCAGCGGATCAGCTCGAACAGCCCCGACAGCACCGCCACCTGCGGAAACATGCTGACGGCCAGCACCACCATCAGCAGCGTTCCACGGCCGCGGAAGCGCACACGGCCCAGCGCATAGGCCGCCGTCAGCGACAGCATCAGCGACAGGGCCACCACCGCCGTGGCGACGATGACCGAATTGAGGATGTTGGCGGCGAAGGGCTGTTCCCGGAACACCGCGACATAATTGTCCCAGACCGGATCGCTGGGGATCAGAGCCGTGCTGAACAGCCCCTGGCCGCTGCGCAGCGAGGAGACAATGGCCCAGTAGAACGGGAACAGGGTGTAAAGGATGATGACGGCGACCAGCAGATAGAACAGGCCGCGCCCGACAAGTCGTTTGGCATGCATGGCACCGGCCCTCCCTAGCGGGCATCCGCCGCCAGCCGGACACGTCCGACCGTCAGCAGGATGCCGGTGATGAGCAGGATCAGCAGGACCAGCAGGGTGGAGGCGGCCGAGCCGAACCCCACATCCTGGAAATCCACCAGATTCTGCCGGGCATAGACCGACAGGGTGGCTGTCGCCGCATTGGCCCCGGCCATGACATAGGCCAGGTCGAACATGCGCAGCGCGTCCAGAGCGCGGAAGATGATGGCCACCATCAGCGCCGGCCGGATCAGCGGCAGGGTGATGCGCCAGAACACCTTCAGCGGATGCACCCCGTCCACCCGCGCCGCCTCGTAGATCTCGTGCGGGAGCGTCTGCAACGCCGCCAGAATCAGCAGGGCCATGAAGGGCGTGGTCTTCCACACATCCACCGCCACCATGGCCCACAGTGCCGTATCGGGATTGGCCATCCAGGCCCGCGGCGCATCAAGGATGCCGAGGCCCACCAGCAGCGTGTTCACCACGCCGTAAAGGTCGTGATACATCCAGCCCCACATCTGGGCACTGATGACCGTGGGGATGGCCCAGGGCACCAGCACCGCCGCCCGCATCAGCCCGCGGCCGGGCAGATGGGCGTTCAGCACCAGGGCAATGACCATGCCCAGCACCGTCTCGATCACCACCGACGCGGTGGCGAACTTCAGCGTCACCCAGGTGGCGGTCCACCAGGCCGGATCGCTGAGCAAGAAGCCGAAATTGGCAAGGCCGACGAACGACGCCTGTTCGCTGCCGCCCAGACGAGCATCGGTGAATCCCAGATAGACGGTGCGCACCAGCGGCCAGCCGGCCACCAGCAGCAGGGCGATGACGGTGGGCATCAGGAAGAAGACAGCGGCCCGTCGCCGCCGCTGTTCCATGCGCCCCACGATTTCGACCCGGACGGGTTCGCCGGCCTCTGCCGCCACGCTGTTCGGTACGGTCGCCGTCATGGGCCGCCTCCTGCCGCTGCGATGCGGCCAGGACACGGACGCGGCGGGCGCTTCCGCTGTCGCATTTGCTGTCCCTCCCACTTTCGTTCAACGCGGCCGCTTCGTGTCGTGCGGCTTCAGCGTGCTGGACCGCCGTTCGCGAGGAACGGGCAAGCCCGGCCGGAACCGCACCGCCCGTCAGGACGGCAGTGCTCGGGCCATGCGACGCGTGGAGACAGCAAAGACGTCGGCAGCCTGTCCGGGATGAAACGCATGGAAAGGCGAGGCGGATCGGTCCTGCGACAGTTTCGTGACATCAATCTTCGGGACGGTCACCCCCAAGGAGCGCGCCATCAAGGAGAGCACCGTGCGGCAGCCCTCTGCGGGTACGGCAGATCCTGGCATTCTCAGTCCTCCCCCGATCCTGGTGGCACCGGGGCCGCCCGATGGCGGAACACCGGCCCGGGATGGTTCATCCATCCTTCGCGGGTCGGAAACAGCCGGCCGCCGTCCCGGACCCGATTACAGCTTAGGGGCAAGCCGACCGCAGGTCTGTTTCAGTTTGTTTCATTTCCTGGCAAACGATACCCCGACGAAACAATGCGGCCAAGGCATCAGGGGCCAAGCCTGTCCTAGGATCGGTTGATGCAAGAAACAGGGACCGGACAGGAACGTCCGGGTCCGCCAACGGGAGGTTATGCGATGCCCAGGATGGGTCACACCCTTTCCCTTCTGCTGCGGTCCGCCGCCGTGATCGGTGTGCTGGCGGCGACACCGGCCATGGCCGAACCCACGGTCGAAGTGCTGCACTTCTGGACCTCGGGCGGCGAGAGCCGTGCGGTGAACGTGCTGCGCCAGGACTTCGAGAAGGCCGGCGGCAAGTGGATCGACGCGCCGGTGGCCGGCGGCGGCGGTGATGCCGCCAGCACGGTGCTGCGCTCCCGCGTGCTGGCCGGCGATGCCCCGAACGCGGTGCAGCTGAAGGGACCGAGCATCAAGGAATGGGCCGAGCAGGGCGTGCTGGCCCCGCTGGACAGTGTGGCCAAGGCCGAGAACTGGGACCAGCTGGTGCCGCCGCAGTTGCAGCAGGTCATCAAGAGCGACGGCCATTATGTGGCCGTTCCCGTGAACATCCATCGCGTCAACTGGCTGTGGTCGAATCCCGCCGCCCTGGCCAAGGTCGGCGCCCAGCCGCCCAAGACCTGGGAGGAATTCAACGCCGTCGCCACCAAGCTGAAGGCCGCCGGCATCGTCCCGCTGGCCCATGGCGGCCAGCCCTGGCAGGATGCCACCATCTTTGAAACGGTGGTGCTGGGCCTGGGCGGGTCCGAGTTCTACAAGAAGGCACTGGTCGATCTGGATGAGAAAGCCCTGACCTCCGACACCATGGTCAAGGTGTTCGACCAGATGCGGACCATCCGCGGCTTCGTCGACAATGGCTTTTCCAACCGAGAATGGAATCTGGCCACGGCCATGGTCATGAAGGGCGATGCCGCCATGCAGATCATGGGCGACTGGGCCAAGGGCGAGCTGGTGGCCGCCGGCAAGGTGCCGGGCAAGGACGTGCTCTGCACCACCACGCCGGGCAGCGACGGCTTCCTGCTGAATTCCGACAGCTTCGTCATGTTCACGGCGAAGGACAAGGACCGCACCGCCGGACAGATGCTGCTGGCCAAGCTGATGCTGGGCGAGAAGTTCCAGCACGAGTTCAATCTGACCAAGGGCTCCATCCCCGCCCGCATGACCCTGCCCATGGACGGATTCGACGCCTGCGCCCAGAAATCGTCCCAGGATCTGAAGCAGGCCATCGGCGCCAAGACACTGATGCCGAGCATGGCCCATGAGATGGCGGTGCCGGGCTCTGTCCGGGGCGCCTTCCTGGACGTGGTCACGGCGCATTTCAACAGCGACATGTCCTCGAAGGACGCGGTGAAGCGGCTGGCCGAAGCGGTGACGCTGGCCCGGTAACGTCTGAGGAGACCGGGGTGGCGACGGAAGAATCGCCACCCCGTGAGGGCAAGGGACAAGAGGTCATGGTGCAACAGACGATGCCGGAGCCGGCGGCGCCGGCCGTGCCGGCGCTGTCGACACCGCCGGCGGTGTCCACGGTCAGGGCAGTCCCCGATGGCGACCGCCGCCTGGCCGACAGCGTACAGCGCCACCTGTCGAAGCTGGTGGTGGCCCCGAGCTTCGCCGCGGTACTGCTGTTCGTCTACGGGTTCATCCTGTGGACGGCCTATATCAGCTTCACCAGGTCGCGCATGCTGCCGGTCTACGGCTTCGACGGCATCGACGCCTATGTGCGTCTGTGGTCGATGACACGCTGGAACGTGGCCATCGGCAATCTGCTGCTGTTCGGCAGCCTGTTCATCCTGATCAGCCTGATGCTGGGGATCATTCTGGCCGTGCTGCTGGACCAGCGGGTCCGGGCCGAGGGGGCGCTGCGCACCATCTATCTGTATCCCATGGCGCTGAGCTTCATCGTCACCGGCACCGCCTGGAAATGGATCCTGAATCCGGATATCGGCATCCAGGCCTTCGTCCGCGGCCTGGGCTTCGAGACATTCCGGTTCGACTGGATCATCAACGACCAGATGGCGGTCTATACGCTGGTGATCGCCGGTGTCTGGCAGGCCAGCGGCTTCGTCATGGCGCTGTTCCTGGCAGCACTGCGCGGCGTGGACCAGGAGATCGTCAAGGCCGCCTATCTGGACGGCGCCAGCCTGCCCCGCATCTACTGGGGCATCGTTCTGCCGTCGATCCGGCCGGTGTTCCTGTCGGCCATCGTCATCCTGGCGCATCTGGCCATCAAGAGCTTCGATCTGGTGGTGGCGCTGACCGGCGGCGGCCCCGGCTATGCCTCGGACCTGCCGGCCACCTTCATGTACGAGATGACCTTCCGCCGCAACCAGATCGCCATCGGCGCCGCCAGCGCCATGATGATGCTGGCCACGGTCATGGCCGTCATCGTGCCCTATCTCTATTCCGAGCTGAGGGGAGGCCGCCGTGTCCAGTAGCCTGTCGGCCCTGCCGCGTACCCACACGCCGGGCGCCCGCGCCTTGCGCATCGGCCTGTATCTGATGCTGGCGCTGTTCGCCCTCTATTATATCACCCCGCTGCTGGTGCTGGTCGCCACCGCGTTCAAGACGCCGGACGAGATCCGCACGGGATCGCTGCTGTCGCTGCCGCTGGCGCCGACACTGGATGCCTGGCGCACGGCCTGGAACCAGGCCTGCATCGGTGCCGACTGCCGCGGGCTGGCACCCTATTTCTGGAACTCCGTCGCCATCGCCGTGCCGGGGGTGCTGCTGTCCACGGCGCTGGGCGCGCTGAACGGCTTCGCCCTGACCAAGTTCCGCTTCCGCGGCGCCAACGTCGTGTTCGGACTGATGCTGTTCGGCAGCTTCCTGCCGTTCCAGCTGGTGCTGCTGCCCATGGCGCAGACGCTGGGCTTTCTCGGCATGGCGGGCACGACCCAGGGGCTGGTGCTGGTGCATGTGGTCTATGGCCTGGCCTTCACCACCCTGTTCTTCCGCAACTACTATGTCAGCCTGCCCGATGAACTGGTGAAAGCCGCCATCATCGATGGCGCCGGCTTCGTGCAGATCTTCACCCGCATCATCCTGCCGATGTCGCCGCCCATCATCGTGGTCACGGTGATCTGGCAGTTCACCCAGATCTGGAATGACTTCCTGTTCGGCGCCAGCTTCGCCGCCGGCGGAGCCCAGCCCATCACCGTGGCGCTGAACAACCTGGTCAACACCACCACCGGCGTGAAGCAGTACAATGTGGACATGGCGGGCGCCCTGATCGCCGGCCTGCCCACGCTGATCGTGTATGTGCTCGCCGGCCGCTACTTCATCCGCGGCCTCACGGCCGGGTCCGTCAAAGGGTAATGCCATGGCCACGCTGACCATCGACCGCGTCCGCAAGCGCTATCATCATCAGGAGGTGCTGAAAGGCATCGACCTGGACCTCAATGACGGTGAATTCCTGGTGCTGCTGGGACCATCCGGCTGCGGCAAGTCCACCCTGCTGAACCTGATCGCAGGCCTGGACGAGATCACCGACGGGGAGATCCGCATCGACGGGCGCGTCGTCAACGGGGTTCATCCCAAGGACCGCGACATCGCCATGGTGTTCCAGTCCTACGCGCTCTATCCCACCATGTCCGTGGCCCGGAACATCGGGTTCGGGCTGGAGATGCGCAAGGTGCCCAAGGCCGAGCGCGAGGCCGCCGTGCGCAAGGTGGCGGCCCTGCTGCAGATCGAACATCTGCTGGAGCGCAAGCCGGCGCAGCTGTCCGGCGGCCAGCGTCAGCGCGTGGCCATGGGCCGGGCCCTGGTGCGCGATCCCAAGGTGTTCCTGTTCGACGAGCCGCTGTCGAACCTGGATGCCCGCCTGCGCATCGACATGCGCACCGAGATCAAGAAGCTGCATCAGCGGCTGGGTTCCACCATCGTCTATGTCACCCACGACCAGATCGAGGCCATGACCCTGGCGACCCGCATCGCCATCATGAAGGAGGGCGTGGTGCAGCAGTTCGCCCCGCCGCAGGAGATCTATGAACGACCGGCCAACATGTATGTGGCCGGCTTCGTCGGCTCCCCGCCCATGAACTTCCTGCCGGCCGTGGTTGCGGTGGAGAAGGACCGGCTGGGCCTGTTCGTGAAGTGCGAGGCCCATGGCGCCTGGTCGGACGTGTTCCTGCCGCTGCCGCCGCAGGTGCCGGTGCAGCTTGGTAACGGCTTGGCCGAGCATGTGGGACGTGAGGTGGTGCTGGGCCTGCGCCCCGAGCACATCACCCGCGCCGGCAGCGACCTGGCCTCCGGCCAGGTGGTGGTGGAGGCCAGCGTCGGCGTGCTGGAACCCACCGGCGCCGACACCCTGGCCTATATCGGCCTGGGCGGGCAGGACACGGTGGCCCGCGTCAAACCAGCCGACGCGCCACGCACCGGAGAGACGGCCAGCTTCGCCCTCGATTTGGGATCGGCCAGCCTGTTCGAGCCGAAGTCGGGCGCCCGGATCTGATCGGTGCGCCCGCGATGGGGTAGTCCCGATGCCCCCGGCCGGTGCAGATGGCCGGGGGCGGACTGGATATCTTGTCCAGGGGCAAGGAATGCCCGTAGACCGGACCGGACATCGCTGTCCGCACCGGAGATGGTCCTTGCTCTACTACATGCATGTGCCCAAGACAGCCGGAACCAGTCTGCGCCTGCTGCTGGCCGAGAAGGTCTATGCCGGGCGGCTACGCGAGATCTATCTCGATTACGGCTATTGGAATGTGCCGGCGCTGCGTGCCCAGGTGGGCCGGGGCGATGTGCTGTACGGCCATTTCTCCTACGGCTTCCATGCCCTGCTGGGCGACACGGCGCCGCGCTATGTCACGGTGCTGCGCCATCCGGTGGAACGGGTGGTTTCGCTCTACTGGCATCACCACCGGCTGCCGCAGGCCCCCTTGCATGCCGCCATCCATGCCGAAGGGCTGGACATCGCCGGCTTCGTCGAGCGGCAACTGACCGAGGAGAGCAACAACCACATGGTGCGCATGCTGGCGGCGCGGTACAGCCGTGGCCGCCGCTGGCGGGAGATCGCCGGCAACCGGCTGCACCGGGCGCTGACCGGGCGGCCGGTCCGCCCGTTGCGGACGCGGCTGCAACTGTATCGGGCCCTGCGCAACCTGAAGCGCAGCTTCGCCTTCGTCGGCCGCACCGAGGATCTGGACGGGCTGCTGGATTTCATCGCCCATGACAGCGGCCTGGAGCGGTCCTGTCTGACGCTGGGCCATGAGAATGTGCAGCGCCCTGGCGGCTTCGTCCTGCGCGACCGTGACCGCCGCGCCATCGAGAACGCCAACGAGCTTGATCTGGACCTGTACCAGCGCCTGTTCGGCTGAGGCCCCGTCGCCATTGACGCCATCCACCGGCCTGTCGCTTGATGGCCTGGGCAACGGGAGCAGGAATGGCAGTGGCATGATCCAGATCGGCATCGACTTCGGCGGCACCAAGATCGAAGCGGCGGCGCTGGACGCAGATGGCAACTTTCTCACCCGGGTGCGCGTACCCAGTCCCGGCGGCTATGACGCAGCGCTGACGCTGCTGCGCGATCTGGTGGCGCGGGTCGAGCAGGAGGTGGGAGCCAGCGGCAGCATCGGCATCGGCCTGCCCGGTTCGCCGTCGCCGCGCACCGGGCTGATGCGCAATGCCAATTCCACCTGGCTGAACGGACGGCCCTTCGCCCGCGACCTGGAAGCGGCGCTGGGCCGTCCGGTGCGGCTGGCCAACGACGCCAACTGTTTGGCCCTGTCGGAGGCCGTGGACGGCGCCGCCGCCGGCGCCCGCGTGGTCTTCGGCCTGATCCTGGGCACGGGCTGCGGCGGCGGGCTGGTGGTGCATGGGCGGCTGGTGGAGGGCGCCAACGGCATCGGCGGCGAATGGGGCCATGTGCCCCTGCCCTGGCCGCGCGCCGACGAGATCCCCGGCCCGGCCTGCTGGTGCGGCCAGCACAACTGCCTGGAAACCTGGATCTCCGGCAGCGGCCTGCGCCGGGATTTCACCGCCGTCACCGGGCGGACACTGAGCGGAGAGGAGATCGTGGCCGCAGCACGGGCCGGCGACGCCGAGGCCGCGGCCGCGCTGGACCGCTATATCGACCGGCTGGGCCGCGGCATGGCCATGCTGTGTACCATCGTGGACCCGGACGTGTTCGTGCTGGGCGGCGGCCTGTCCAACGTGGACGAGATCTATGCGCGCGTGCCGGCGGTAATCGAACGCTATGTCTTTTCCGACCATTGGTCGGCGCGCATCGTCCCGGCGCGCTGGGGTGATTCCTCCGGCGTGCGCGGCGCCGCCCGCCTGTGGCAGGGAGAGGCGCTATAGCACCCGCGGCAGCGTCACCCGCACGCGCAAGCCGCCTTCCAGCCTGTTCATCAGTTCCAGCCGGCCCTGGTGGGCGTCCACCACCGACTTCACGATGGACAGGCCCAGGCCGGACCCGCCGGTGGAACGGTTGCGTGACGGATCGAGCCGGTAGAAGGGACGCAGCACCTTCTCCATCTCGGCCTCGGGAATGCCGGGGCCGTCGTCCAGCACCTCCACCACCACTTCGGCCGTGTCGGCGGACAGGCTGACGCGGGCGCGGCCCCCATAGTTCAGGGCATTCTCAATAAGGTTGGCAAAGGCGCGACGCAGGCTGCGCGGCCGACCGCGCAGGCGGATCTGTGGCGGCGGCCCGAAGGTCAGCCGCCCGCCACCGCCACTGCCGAACACGGTGCCGACGGGGTCGAAGCTCAGCGGCGGCGGGCCGTCGAAGCCGACCGGGCGGCCCATATCGGCATAATCCTCGCACAGGCTCTGCAACAGCGCGGTGAAGGCCAGCAGTTCCACCGGCTCGCGCGCCGCGTCATCCACCAGAAAGTCGAGGGAGACGGCCAGCATGGCCTCCATCTCCTCCAGATCCGCCAACAGCTTGTCACGCACCCCCTCGTCACGCACGAACTCCGCACGCAGGCGCATGCGCGTGGCCGGAGCCCTCATATCGTGGGAGATCGCGGCCAGAAGCTGCGTGCGCTCCTCCAGCAGCCGGGTGACGGCGGCGCGGTCGCGGTTGACGGCGGCGGCCAGGGCCGCCAGCTCCTCCGGTCCGTCGGTCGGCAGCGGGCGCGGCAGGATGCAGTCATCCTGCGGTTCCGCCGCCTCGGCCAGCCGCTCCACCGGGCCGGCCAGCAGGGCCGCCAGCCCGTAGGCAAGCGCCACCAGGGCGCCGGTCACGGCCAGCAGGGCCAGCACCACCTCGCCGCGCCCCGCCTCGGCCAGCCAGAGGTGCAGCAACCCGACGACCAGCAGCGACAGCAGAACCAGGCCGACCTGGGTCAGCTCCAACCGGCTGCGGAAGCGGCCGGGCAACGGCAGGCGCCGGCGCGGCATATCAGGCCACCGCGCTGCCCGCGGCGCGGTCCTGCTCCTCCACCGGGGCCGAGAGCACATAACCGACGCCACGCACCGACTTGATCAGCTCGGTCGAGGCGCCGCCGGCTTCCAGCTTGCGGCGCAGCCGGCTGACCTGGATATCGACCGAACGGTCGAAGGGGCCGGCCTCCGCCCCGCGGTGCAGTTCCAGCAGCTCCTCCCGCGCGACCACCTGCTGCGGCCGGCGCAGCAGGGCGCCGAGAATCCGGTATTCACCGCTGCTGAGATGGATCAGCGTGCCGTCGGGCGCCCGCAGCTCGCGCCGGCCCTCATCCAGGGTCCAGCCGTCGAACCCATAGGTCTTGGGCCGTGCTTCGGCCCTGGCCGTGCCAGACCGGCGCATGACGGCACGGATGCGCGCCAGCAGCTCGCGCGGGCTGAACGGCTTGACCACATAATCGTCGGCCCCCAGCTCCAGCCCGACGATGCGGTCGGCTTCCCCGCGCATGGCGGTCAGCATGATGATGGGGACATTGGAGCGGGCCCGCAGCTGACGGCAGAGGGCGGTGCCGTCCTCCCCCGGCAACATGACATCCAGCACCACGGCATCCACCGGCCAGCGCGCCATCAGACGCGCCATCTCCGTGCCGTTGCCGGCCGTGGAGACGCGGAACCCATGCTCCAGCAGAAAGGCGTGGAGCAGTTCGCAGAGGTCGGGGTCGTCGTCGACGACCAGGATGTGTCGTTGCGCTTCCATGCCGCCCATGTCATCCCGCCGGAGCCCGTCCGACAACCGGATGATGGAGATAGCCCGAAAGGTCCGGCCCGGTAAAGAGAAAGCCCCGCCGGTCGGGCCGACCGGCGGGGCTTCAGCAATAAAACCAGCGGAGATGCTTAGAAACGCATGCTCGCGGTCACGCCATAGGTGCGCGGCTCGATGATGAAGCCGGTGAGATTGTTGAAATCGATGCCGCCTTCCAGCTGCTTCTCGTTGGTGAGATTGCGGACGAAGGCGGAAATATCGAAGCGGTCATCATGATTATAGCCGACGCGCAGACCCCCCAGCCAGTAAGCCTTGGAGTGGAACTCCTTGGACTCGTACAGGAAGAAATTGGCGCTGGTCTTGTAGGCCCAGTCGGTGAAGCCGTACAGCTCGCCATCGCCCAGCGGGATGCCGTAGCGGGCGGTGGTGTTGACGATCCAGCGCGGCGCCTGCGGGAACGGATTGCCGTCGATCAGCGCCAGGGTGCGGCCACCGCGGGTCACCAGCGGATCGGTGACGGTGCAGCTGCGGCAGGTGCCGACGGCCACGTCGCTGTCCTTGATCTCCGTGTAGTTGTAGCTGGTGCCGGCGGTCAGCAGCAGGTTTTCCACCGGCTTGACCTCCAGCTCGGCCTCGAAGCCGGCGCCGATGCCCTTGTCGGCATTCAGCAGCGTGTTGGCGTTGCTGGCGCCACCCACGGCCGTGAACTGCTGGTCCTTCACCTCGTAATAGAAGCCGGTGAGGTTCAGGCGGGCCCGGCGGCCCCAAAGGTCGGACTTCACGCCGGCCTCATAGGAGGTGACGGTTTCCGAATTGGCCGTGGTGCTGGGCACGCCCGGATCGGTGCGCGGCTGGATCGACGGGGCGCGGAAGCCGGTGGCGATGCGGGCGAAGCCATGCACGCCGTCGGTGATGAGATAGTCGGCCGCCACGTCCCAGCTGACCTTGCTGTCGGACTTGCTGACCTTGGGGTCGGTGGTCACGGGCCGGCCAACCTGATTGTAGAAGACCGTGTACTTGTTCAGGTCCTTCTGATCGTCGGTGTACCGCAGGCCGGCGGTCAGGGTCAGACGGTCGGTGACGTCGTAGCTGGCCTGGCCGAACAGGGCCCAGGCATCGTTCTTCTGACGGGAATAGGCGACGGTGCTCCAGCCCAGCGGATGCGTGGCGTTGCCGTAATTGATGTTCTGGAAGTGGACATTGTCGTGGAAATAGAAGAAGCCGCCCTGCCACTTCAGCGGACCGCTGTCGTTGGAGGACAGGCGCAGTTCCTGTGACACCTGATCCACGCCCGGAATGACGCTGGCGCTTTCCGCCGGGAAGGGAATGCCCGGATCACCCGTGAAGCTGCCGTCCACGTCGCCGCGGGAGAACACATCCACATATTCGTAGGCGGTGATCGAGGTCAGCGTCACCGGGCCGAAATCATAGGCGGCATCGATGGAGACACCGCGCTGATTGACCTCCTGGTCGTTGCCGCCATCCAGCGCCGCCTTATAGGGGCTGAAGCCGTCAACCAGATCGTTGGTGCCCGGCTTGATGATGTTGGCGCGGAAAACACGGGCAGTGCCATCCAGCGACCGCATATGGCCGTTGACCAGCACGGTCAGGCGGTCGTTCGGCGTGAACTCCACCTGCACGCGGGCGGCCGTGTCCTCGTAGCCTTCCAGGGAGTCGTTCTCGCCGGTGAAGCTGTTGTCCACATAGCCGTCGCGGCGCTGGTGCAGGAAGGAGACGCGCCCCTTGACCTTACCCTCGATCAGGCTGCCACCGACGGCACCCTCGGCCTCCATGGCGTTCCAGCGGCCATAGGACAGGCTGGCATAGCCCTCGGTCTCGTCGGTGGGCTTCTTCGACACCAGCTGGATGATGCCGGCCGGGGTGTTGCGGCCGAACAGCGTGCCCTGCGGACCGCGCAGAACCTCGACCCGCTCCAGGTCGAAGGCCGGCATGCCCTTCAGCGCCGGATTTTCCAGCACCACATTGTCATAGACCAGACTGACCGGCTGCGAGGCGTTGAGGTCGAAGTCCGTGTTGCCCAGACCGCGGATATAAAAGCGCGGGAAGGTGCGACCGAAGGAGGATTCCGCCGTCAGCGACGGCACGCGGGCCGACAGGAAGCGGATGTCGGCGCCGCCGGCCGACACGTTCTGCAGCACATCGCCGCCCAGCGTCGCCACCGACACCGGCACGTCCTGCAGATTCTGTTCGCGCTTCTGCGCCGTGACGATGATTTCTTCCAGCGTGCCAGCGTCCTGCGCCTGGGCCGCCCCGAACAAAGCCAAGGACGCCACAGCGCCCATCAGGGACGCGCGTCCCGCAACCGAACGAACCATGGAATGAAGCCTCCCAACCGGTGAGCCGACGCGACCCCTGGTGGTTCATTCCCCCCCTGCCGACCGGTTGACGGATGCCTTGTGCCCTGCCGATCCGTCCGGCCGCCTCGTTGCGGCGGACCCTATGGAGACGACCGGCCCCTGTCAACAAACCGTCATACGATAGGGACACATCTGTGTCCGCACCGCCACAGTCGGGCAGCCCGCAGAAAACAAGCGCAGAAGCAGGATTCAGGAGGCGTTGCGGACACGCGCCAACAAGGCCCGCCGATAACGGTGGGCTTTCAGCAACAGTGCCGGGTCCGCCGTGCCTTCGATGAACAGGCGGTCACCCGCGGAGCGCAGAGTGACCTTCTGGGCGGACAGGGCGGACATCAATCGATCGAGGGAACGGTCGGCACGCATGATCGGATCTCCTGCATCCATGATCCTGAACGGGGTCTCTTGGCAGGCCGGAAAGCCGGAAAGGACCCGCGACCCGGGGCGGGATCGCGGGCCAAGGTTTCCGACCGAAACACGGGTGCCCCCGGCTCAAGCGCCGGAACGCACCCGCACTGTCCGCGGCTCCGGTCGGGTCGCCAGCCACGCACCGACCAGGGCCAGGACAGCCCACCCTGCCGCGACGGCGACGGGTTGGCTGGCAGCAAGCGGTGCGAGCACCGCTGCGGAAAGAAGAAGACCGGAAAGGGCGAAGGCCTTGCCCCGCCGGCTGATGGCGCCCTGTTCCAGGAACAGCCGGATGGGTGCGCCATAGCGGGGATGGGCCAGCAGCCGTCCGGCGCGCTGATCCCCGGCCCGCAACAGGCACAGCACGGCCAGGATCCAGAAGATGGTGGTGGGCAGCAGCGGCACGGCCATGCCGATCCCGCCCAGCAGCACGAAGCCGTAACCAGCCAGCTTCCAGCCAGCCCGCGACAGCCGGCCTTGTACAGGACCGGGAGAGACGGGAACGGGCACTATGTCGGACCGGGACGGCATCATCACCACTCCAATCTTCAGGAGGATGGTGACCACCCTCCCCTGACCGTATCAGCGCCTTGTCCGTGGTCCCGCTGAGGCGGACCCAACGGGACCGGGTGTTACTCGGCGGCTACCGCCGCAGGGGCCGCCGCCACGGCAAGAGCCGCCCGGACACCGGCGCCATAGTCCGGGTGGACCGTGTCGAACAGGGCCAACTGGCGCTCCACGATGAACGCCGGCACACCCTGCATGGCCGCAGCGATGTTCGAGAACAGGCGCTGCCTCTGGCCGGCGTCGAACAGGCTGAACAAGGTCCGCGGCTGGCTGAAGTCGTCATTGCCCGCCCGGTGATCGTAGCGGTCGGCATCACCGGTGAGGCGCAACGGCGGCTCCTTCACGCCCGGGTCCTGGCTCGGGCCGTTGAAGCTGTTCGGCTCGTAGTAAACATCGGCGTTGCCCGTATCGTTGCGGAAGAACCGCATGGCCCCGTCCTTGTGATAGTGATGGACCGGGCACTTCGGGGCGTTGACCGGCAGGGCCTCGTAATGGGTGCCCAACCGGTACCGGTGCGCATCGGCGTAGGAGAAGATGCGGGCCTGGAGCATCTTGTCCGGGCTGAAGCCGATCCCCGGCACCACGTTGGACGGGCTGAACGCCGCCTGTTCGATCTCGGCGAAGTAGTTGTCGGCGTTGCGGTTCAGCTCAACCACCCCCACCTCGATCAGCGGATAGTCGCCATGTGGCCAGACCTTGGTCAGATCGAAGGGATTGTAGGGCGTCTTTTCCGCATCCAGCTCCGGCATGACCTGGACATACATGGTCCAGCGCGGGAATTCGCCGCGCTCGATCGAGCCGAACAGATCCTCCTGATAGCTTTCGCGGGTCTGGCCGATGACCTGGGCGGATTCCGCGTTGGTCAGATAGCGGTGGCCCTGCCGGGTCTTGAAGTGGAACTTCACCCAGAAGCGCTCGCCATTGTCGTTCCAGAAGCTGAAGGTGTGGCTGCCATAGCCGTTCATGAAACGCGGGCTGGGCGGCAGACCACGGTCGCTCATCAGGATGGTGACCTGATGCAGGCTTTCCGGCGACAGGCTCCAGAAGTCCCACATGGCGGTGGGCGAGCGCAGGTTGGTGCGGGGATGCCGCTTCTGCGTATGGATGAAGTCCGGGAACTTCAGCGGATCGCGGACGAAGAAGACCGGCGTGTTGTTGCCGACCAGATCCCAGTTGCCGTCCTCGGTGTAGAATTTCATGGCGAAGCCGCGCACATCGCGCTCGGCATCGGCGGCGCCCAGTTCACCCGCCACGGTGGAGAAGCGGATCAGCAGATCCGTCGTCTTGCCGACCTCCCCAAACAGCTTGGCCCGGGTGAAGCGGGTGATATCCTGCGTGACCGTCAGCGTGCCGAAGGCGCCCCAGCCCTTGGCATGCACCACGCGCTCGGGGATGCGCTCACGGTTCTGATGCGCCAGCTTCTCGATCAGCTGGTAGTCCTGAAGCAGGACGGGGCCGCGGGCACCGGCGGTGAGGCTGTTCTGGTTGTCGGCGACAGGGGCGCCGGCGGTGGTGGTCATGCGCGGAGGGGTCATGGCTGGTTCTCCCGGGTTCGGGCCGGCGGGCCGGCTTCTGGTTGTGGAGCCTAGGGGCGGATCGGTTTTCGGTGAAATCGATTGTTCGGATTGATATGATAGTCTTCACCTATCGTCGGTCCGCCCCGCCGACATCCAGAATCCCCGCGGGCACCGGAAACCCGTTCTGCGATGAACCTTCGTGATCTGCGTTACCTGATCGCCGTGGCCGAGCACCGTCATTTCGGCCGCGCCGCCGAGGCCTGCCATGTCAGCCAACCCACCCTCAGCGGGCAGATCCGCAAGCTGGAGGAGGAGTTGGGCGTTATCCTGTTCGAGCGCACCAGCCGGCTGGTGGTGCCGACCCCGTTGGCGGAGTCCATGCTGGTGCATGCCCGTGCGTCGGTGGAACAGGCCGATGCCCTGCGCGAACTGGCCCGGGCCGGCCGCGATCCCTATGCCGGCCGCTTCCGCCTGGGCATGATCCCCACCCTTGCCCCCTACGTCATGCCCTGGCTGCTGCCGGCCCTGAAGCGCAGCCTGCCGGCCCTGCAGCCTGCGGTATGGGAGGATGTGACCGACAGCCTGATCGCCCGGCTGCGCCGGCATGAGCTGGACGGCATCCTGATCGCCAGCCCGCCGGAAGGGGAGGATCTGGCTGCGGCCCTGGTCTTCGAGGAACCGTTCCTGGCCGCCCTGCCGGCAGGCCAAGCGCTGGCGGCGCGGGCGACCCTGTCGGAGCAGGACCTGCTGGGTACGGACCTGCTGCTGCTGGCCGAGGGGCATTGCCTGCGCGACCAGGCACTGGCGCTCTGCGGCACCGCCCCGGCGGAGGGTGCCGATCTGCGGGCCACCAGTCTGGAGACGCTGCTGAACCTGGTGACGGCCGGCATGGGCAGCACCCTGGTCCCGGCCCTGGCCGTCCGCCAGCTGGCCCGCGAGCGTGGCGGGCTGGCCTTGCGCCCCGTGGAGGGCGGCCGGGCCAGCCGTGGCATCCGGCTGGCCGGGCGGACGGGATATCCCCGCCAGGCGTTGCTGGACCGGCTGGCGACTCTGCTGGCCGCCGAGGTGCCAAGCGATAGCGGTTGCCGGCCGGCCATTCCGGCCCCGCGAGTCCACGCCTGAGCCGGCCTGCGGCGGGCGAGCCCCCCACCCGCCGCAAGCCGGAGAGGATCCGGTCAGAAGAACAGGATGGCGCCCAGGGCGATGGTGTCGGACTCCGCCTTGTTGCCGCCATGGGCCTTGGCCGTGGTGTTGATGTATTCCCCGATCAGCGACACCCAATCGGTCAGGCCGTACTTCACCTGTCCGACCCAGGATTTGTTGACCTTGACCAGGGTCGGGTTGATCTCGCCACCGGTCAGATCCAGCCGGCTTTCGCCATAGCTGGCCCCCAGGGTGAGTTTGCGGAGCAGGGTGTAGGTGCCCTGGACATAGAAGCCGTCGCTATCGCGCTTGTTGCCGGCCGCATCGGTGGCCAGGATGAACAGACCCGTGGTGCCGATCCCCTCGCCCGTATAGTAATAGCCGGCCAGACTGGCATCCCCCAGGGTGACGCTGCCGCCCACATCGATGCCGCTGCCGCGGTAGCTGTCGAGGCCGCCCGTGGCATCGTGCTTCTGGGTGATGGCACTGGCCCACAGCTTGCCGGTGACGGCACCGGCCTTCAGCGCATAGGTGATTTCGCCCTGGAAGCCAGGCTGGCTGTTCTCCTCGTCCGTGCCCGCCGTCCGCAGGGGCTGGAACACGCCCACGGCCAGTTGCACCCCGGCGAAGCTGGGGGAGGTGTAGGTGATCTGCGGCTGGAAGTCGGTGTAGATGTAGCCGACGCCGATGCGGCCCAGCGAGGTGTTGCTGGGGGCGGCGTTGCCGGCCGCCGTGCCGATGGAGAGCAGGGTGATGTCGGTGAGGATGGCCTCCGACGCGAACAGGCCGATATCGCGGCCGATCTTGACCTCGCCCAGCTGCGGCTTGCCGAAGGTCAGATAGGTCTGGCGGAAGTCGATGCCCGACGTGGCCAGCGCCGTGGGATTGCCGGACGAATTGGCGCCGCCCTCGCCCCAGCTGACGCTGTCGATGCCGGGATACATGCCGAAATGGGCGCCCACGTCCCAACCATCCTGGGTCGTGGTCACGTCGAACTTCAGGAAGCCGGGCAACAGGCCGTTGCGCACCGACGAGGTATCTCCCCCGACATTGATGACGCCGCCGGTCACCGTCTTGGTCGGTCCCGGATCGTCGCCGCTGTCATGGACATAGAAGCCGTTGACCGACCCGGACAATTTCAGCTCGACCGCACCGATCTTGAGCCCGACACCCTTGTCGGTGGTACGGACGACGGTGGAATCCAGGGCGGTGGCCGTGGCCGGCGGCACCGCCGGTGTCCGTGCCGCTTCGACCCGACGCGCATCCTCCTCCGCTTTCCGCTGGCTGAGAGCGCGGTATTCCTGGTCGGTCAGGATTCCCTTGGTCCGCAATTGCTGCAACAGATCGTCGGTGGTGTCCGCCTGTGCAGACACGGCGGTGGTAATGGCGGCACCCAGGCAGGCGCCGGCCAGAAACAATCCCCGGACGTTCATTTCCTCTCCTCCCATGTCGGCGGGCCTGATTTATCATCAGCACCGCATAGTTTTTTGAGCAGACCGCAAAGTTTCTGCCAGCCACACCGAAGGAATGGCTGCGATCAGAACAGCATGCAGCGGAATGCTAGAGGCTTATATCGCCCCTCTATACAGGACTTTGGTTTTCGCTGCCCCTCTATGGCGACATGACAGGCGCCAGGGAAATGCCATACAGGTATTGCTTCACCGTCCATTTTTCATCCCGGATGGATATCTGCACTGCAACAGCGGGCGAAAACAGTGTGGCCGGCCCGCGTCTATTCCACCACAGCGGGGGACCGGGGCTGCCGCACTCCCACCGTCATTGACCCTTCGTCTAATATCGGCGGCGGTTCCCTCTCTCCTACGATAGGCTCGCGCTGCGGTGACGATGTGGATGGCAGACGGCCGGCAGCGGGTGGGAGAACGCCATGCGCCGTGCGATCACGCGCCCCGCATGCGAACAGGTGGCGCGTCGGCGGCTGCTGTCGGGCATGGCAGCCCTGGGCATGATGGCCGTAGCCGGGCGGGCCGGGCCGGTGCGGGCCGCCGACGCCAGCATCCGCGTCGGCATGCTGCCCTATGGCACCGTTCATTGGGAGCTGGAGACCATCCGGCGCCTGGGTCTGGACCGGGACAACGCCGTGGCCCTGTCACCGGTCGAGCTGGCCGGTCCCCAGGCCGGACAGATCGCGCTGCAGGGCGGCGCGGCCGACATCATCGCCAGCGACTTCCTGTGGGTGGCGCGGCAGCGCGCCGCCGGGATACCCCTGACCTTCATTCCCTATTCCAGTGCCGCCGGCGCGATGGTCGTGCCGGGCGGATCCCGCCTGTCCGGCATCGGTGATCTGGAAGGGGCCCGCATCGGCGTGGCCGGCGGGCCGTTGGACAAGGGATGGCTGCTGCTGAAAGCGGTCGCCGCCCGTCGGCACGGGCTGGATCTCGACAAGGCAGCCAGCCCGGTCTTCGCCGCCCCGCCCCTGCTGTCGCAGCAGTTGGAGGCCGGGCGGCTGGAGGCGGTGCTGACCTACTGGCATTTTGCCGCCCGGCTGGAGGCCAGGGGCATGCGTCAGCTGGTAGGGGTGCAGGACTTGGCCCGCGGGCTGGGATTGGAGGGGGATGTGCCGCTGCTGGGCTACGTGTTCCGGGAGGATTGGGCCCGCGCCAACCCCGATGCCATCGCCGGCTTCGCCACCGCATCCCGGCAGGCCAAGTCCGTCTTGCAACGGGACGACCGGGCCTGGACGGCGCTACGGCCGCTGATGGAGGCGGCAGACGACGCCACGGCCGTGCGTCTGCGCGACCGGTTCCGCGCCGGCATCCCGCAGCGCTGGGGGATGGCGGAACGTCAGCAGGCGGAGCGTTTATTCGCCCTGCTGGCCGACCTGGGCGGTCCGGCGCTGGTCGGCACATCTGGCCACATCCCCGACGGCACCTTCTGGCCACTGGACTGGGGCTGATCGGCCATGGCCCCATGGCACCGGACCCTGCTGTCCATCGCCGGATTCCTGATTCTGTGGGAACTGGCGGCACATCTGGCCGCCAGCCCGACCCTGCCGGGGCCGGGCGCGGTGGCCCGGGTCCTGACGGCGGAAACGGCCAGCGGACAATTGCCGTACCATCTGGGCGTGACCCTGGCGCGCGTGGCCGCCAGCTTCGCCCTGGCCATGTCCATCGGCACCGCCATCGGGCTGGCCATGGGCCGGTCGCGCAGCCTCAACGGGTTCCTGGACCCCTGGCTGGTGCTGGCGCTGAACGTGCCGGCGCTGGTGGTGATCGTGCTGGCCTATGTCTGGATCGGGCTGACCGAGGCCGCGGCCATCGCCGCCGTGGCCATCAACAAGATCCCCAACGTGGTGGTGCAGGTGCGCGAGGGTGCCCGCGCCGCCGACCAGGGCCTGCTGGACATGGCGCGGACCTACCGGCTGTCGTGGCTGGACACGCTGCGCCATGTGCTGCTGCCGCAGTTGCAGCCCTATCTGCTGGCCGCGGCGCGCAACGGGCTGGCCCTGATCTGGAAGATCGTACTGGTGGTCGAACTGCTGGGCCGCGGCAGCGGCGTCGGCTTCAAGATCCATCTGTTCTTCCAGCTGTTCGACGTGACCGGGCTGCTGGCCTATACCCTGGCCTTCGTGGCTGTGGCGCAACTGATCGAACTGGGCCTGCTGAGCCCGATGGAGCGACATGTCGGCCGTTGGCGCACCGCCCGCCCCTGAAAGACCGGCCCTGGATCTGAACATCGCCGAGAAGACCTTTCCCGGCCAGGGACGGCATGCCGTCCCGGTGCCGGTGGTGCGGGACCTGCGGCTGCGCGTCGGTGCGCGGGAAAGCGTGGCCCTGGTCGGCCCGTCGGGCTGCGGCAAGACCACGACGCTGGGCATCGTCGCCGGATTGGACCGGGCCTTCACCGGCACGGTTCAGGGGCCAGCGGACGGGCGGCTGGCCTGCGTCTTCCAGGAGCCGCGGCTGCTGCCCTGGCGCAGCCTGGCGCAGAATGTGGAGCTGGTGCTGCCGCCGGCCCGCCGTGGCGACGGCAGCGCCCGCTGCTGGCTGGAGCGCATGGGACTGGGCGAGGCAATGGCCCGCTATCCCGGGCAGGTCAGCCTCGGCATGCAGCGCCGGGCGGCGCTGGCACGGGCCTTCGTCACCGAGCCGAGCCTGCTGCTGCTGGACGAGCCCTTCGTGTCCCTGGACGGGCCGACGGCCCGGCGCCTGCGCCGGCTGCTGGTGGAGACCCTGGCCGAGCGCCCCTGTGCGGCCCTGCTGGTCACCCATGATCTGCGCGAGGCCATCACCCTGGCCGACCGCGTCCTGATCCTGTCACCGCGGCCGACCTGCATCCTGGCCGAGATCCAGGTCCCCGGCCGACGCGAGGAGCGCACCGAGACCGATGTGGAACGCCTGCGCCAGGACCTGCTCGACCGGCCGGAGCCCGCATTCCGGCTGATCGCCTGATACGGCCGGAACGGTGCCGGCCGCCCGACCGTTCGGATCGGCGCCTGACTTTTTTGCAATGCACAACGCCGCCGGCGCTGTGTACGCTATTATGCAGACCAAGTCCGGACCACCGGCACCCCTGGGAGGGGACCTCCAAACCCGTGTCCATCCCAGCCGGAGGCCGAGCCATGCTGACCGCCATCGTCCTTGTCTGCTCCCTGTCCGTGACCCCGGATCTGCAGGCCTGCACCCGCGACAATGCCGTAGGCGTGCTGCGGGTGCCGGAACAGTTTGCCGTACCCAGCGCCTGCCTGATGTCGGGCGGCGCCTACCTGGCCCAGACCGAGCTGGGGCGCCAGCTGGCGGCCGATGAGCGGGTCAAGGTGCTGTGCCTGCCCGATGACCGTGCAAAGCGTCCGCTGCGGGCAGGCTGACGGCTGCCGGACCGGCAGCCGTCGCATCGCGGTCCCGATCAGCCCTCGGAAGCCTTGTGCAGATAGGCGATGAGGTCGGCGCGGTCCTGGGCGTTGGGCACGCCGGGGAAGGCCATCTTGTTGCCGGGCAGGAAGGCCTGCGGCTTGGTCAGCCACTGGTCCAGCTTGTCCGGCGTCCACTCGAAGTTCGCCCCCTTCAGCGCGTCGGAGTACTTGAAGCCCTCCACCGCCGCGGTGTGACGGCCGAACAGGCCGTGCAGGTTCGGGCCGACCTTGTTCGGGCCGCCCTTCTCGATGGTGTGGCAGGCCTTGCAGCGGGCGAACACCTTCTCGCCCTTGGCGGCATCGCCGTCCTCGGCGACGGCGGCATGACCGGTCAGGGTCGCGGCCGCCAGCAGGCCGGCAAACAGCAGGGAACGCTTGAACTCCACCATGGCACCGTTGCTCCGGATCTGTTCGGGGGACGACGACGGTTGGTCCGCCGCCGGGGGAAAAGGACGGCGCCGCCCGGCCCTGGACGGCGCCATCATCAAACGACCGCCGCCGCGTGGTGGCGGAGATGGTCCTCGATCACGGTCTGGATAAAGAAATAACCGTGATCGTACCCCTCGTGCCGGCGCAGGGTCAGCGCCTGTCCGGTCTGGGTGCAGGCCTGTTCCAGCAGTTCCGGCCGCAGCTGTTCCTCCAGGAACTTGTCGGCCAGCCCCTGGTCCACCAGCAATGGACCGGGGAAGCGCCGGCCGGCCTGGAGCAGCGCCACCGTGTCATGCTCCGCCCAGACGCTGCGATCAGAACCGAGATAGGTGCCGAACGCCTTGTGGCCCCACGGGACCTGCGACGGAGCCACGATCGGCGCCAGGGCCGAAACCGAGCGGAAACGGCCGGGATGGCGCAGCGCCAGGGTCATGGCGCCATGACCGCCCATCGAATGCCCCATGATGGACAGACGATCCAGGTCGGCCGCGGGGAAGGATGCGGCCACCGTCCGCAGCAACTCGCCGGTGATGTAGCTTTCCATGCGGAAATTGGCCGCCCAGGGCTGCGCCGTGGCATCGAGATAGAATCCCGCTGCCTCGCCGAAGTCCCAGCTGTCGCGGATGCCCGGCAGGTCCAGTCCGCGCGGGCTGGTGTCGGGCGCCAGCAGCATCAGCCCCAGTTCCGCCGCCACCTTCTCCGCCGCCGCCTTGATGAGGAAGGTGGTCTCGTCACAGGTCAGCCCGGCCAGGTACAGCAGCACGGGAACCCTGGCTCCGGTCGCGGCCGCCTGCGGCGGCTCGAACACGCCGAATTTCATCGGCGTGCCCGTGCTGCTGCTGTCATGGCGGTAATAGCCCACCCAGCCGCCGTGGCAGCGGTGGCGGGAGATGGTCTCCACCGTCGTGGTCGCCATGGGCCCGTCCTCAGCTGTAGGTGACGACACTGCGGATCGACTTGCCCTCATGCATCAGGTCGAAGGCATGGTTGATCTGGTCGAGCGGCATCACATGGGTGATGAGATCGTCGATGTTGATCTTGCCGTCCATGTACCAGTCGACGATCTTCGGCACGTCGCGCCTTCCCTTGGCGCCACCGAAGGCCGACCCCTTCCAGACGCGGCCGGTGACCAGCTGGAACGGGCGCGTGCTGATCTCCTGCCCGGCGGCGGCGACACCGATGATGATGGACTGGCCCCAACCGCGGTGGCAGCACTCCAGCGCCTGACGCATCAGGTGGACATTGCCCACGCATTCGAAGCTGTAATCCACGCCGCCATCGGTCAGGTCGATGATGGCCTGGACCACCTTGTCACGGCCGACCTCGTCCGGATTGACGAAATGGGTCATGCCGAACTTGCGCGCCATCTCCTGCCGGGCCGGATTGATATCGACCCCGATGATCTTGTCGGCGCCGACCATGCGGGCGGCCTGGATGACGTTGAGGCCGATGCCACCCAGACCGAACACGGCCACATTCTCACCCGCCTGGACCTTGGCGGTGTTGATGACGGCGCCGATGCCGGTGGTCACGCCGCAGCCGATGTAGCAGACCTTCTCGAACGGCGCATCGGGGCGGATCTTGGCCAGCGCGATCTCCGGCAGCACCGTGTGATTGGAGAAGGTGGAGCAGCCCATATAGTGAAACAGGGGCTGGCCATTGAGGCTGAAACGGCTGGTGCCGTCGGGCATCAGGCCCTTGCCCTGGGTGGCGCGGATGGCGGTGCAGAGGTTGGTCTTGCCGCTGAGGCAGGATTTGCACTGCCGGCATTCCGGCGTGTACAGCGGAATGACGTGGTCGCCGGGCTTCAGGCCGGTCACGCCCGGCCCCACCTCCAGCACCACGCCCGCGCCTTCATGCCCCAGCACCGAAGGGAACAGGCCTTCGGGATCGGCACCGGACAGGGTGTAGGCGTCGGTATGGCAGATGCCGGTGGCCTTGATCTCCACCAGGACCTCGCCGGCCTTGGGGCCTTCCAGATCCACGTCGATAACTTCCAAGGGCTTCCCGGCCGCCAGGGCCACCGCCGCACGAGTCTTCATCTCTTCCCTCCACTCCTCTGGCACGCTGTTGTTCGTGGTTCTGACCGTCGGCGACCGCTGCGGGCACGGAACCCCGCTGGCAACGCCGGTCAGAGTCGTTCGATGATCCGGATGGAACGGGCATTGGCCCCGATGGGCAACCATCCGGGTGCGGACCGGGCGCATGGGTGTGGAACAGCGGGGCCGCTCACCCGCCGTGCCGGGGTCAATACAGGCAAGACGCGACCGGCGGCAAGCGCAGGACGCACCCTCCGCGATGATAGGGGCCGGCGGTGTGGGGACACGCAGCATCCTCCCTGATCCTGCTCTCGGCACCGAGGACGGTACCGGGCGTTTTCCTATTTCTGGGCCACGTTGTCGCAGCAGGCAAATAGCTAATTGCTATGTCCTGTTCAGCCCAGCCTATCGCGACGGGGCCATCCAGCCCGGCCCCCGGCCTTCACGCCGGCATGGATGGTTCCCATCCCCTGGTGGCATTGCCAGGGTCGGGCAAAGCTGCGCACCATGGCGGCCTTCATCAATGCGGCCACCATCAAGAAGAGGTCGCCCGGAGGAACCCCGATGCCCCTGTCCCCCAGGATCACCGCCGGCCTGCTGCTGGCCGTGTCAACCGCCGCCCTTTCTCCCGGCACAGGCCATGCGGCGGAACCAGTGCGCAACGACTATCCCACCGAAGCCCGGGTCGACTATGTGCTGGGCTGCATGGCCAGCAACGGCCAGGGCCGCGACGTGATGGGCAAATGCGCCTGCAGCATCGACATCATCGCCGGCCAGATCAGTTACGACGACTACACGGCCGTGGAAACGGCCATGGCCATGCAGCAGATGCCGGGCGAGCGTGCCGGCATGATGCGCGACGTGGGCTGGATCAAGGATCTGCTGGAGCGGTTCCGCCAGGCCCAGATCGAGGCCGACCTGGAGTGCTTCCCCCACAGATAGCCCGCTTGCCGACTGACGCTGATCCCGGCACCCGGGTCAGGACGGCCCGCCCGGTACCGGCCAGGACTGGCGGTAGACCTTGCCTTCGCTGTCGTGGGCGTCCACCTCCAGCGTACCGCCGGCGGCGTCGGGCACGAAGGCGAAATGCAGGCTGGGGTCCTCGCTCAGCGCGATATCGGTTTCCACCTCCGCCACGCTGCGGCCGTTGTAGCGGATGCTGACCTGCCGGACATAGTCGGCCGGGATGTAGGTACGCCCGATCTGGTCGAACTGCATGCCGGTGGCGTTGGGATGGCTGATGAGCAGTTGCGCCCGCACGGGCCGGCCTGGATGGATCTCCGCCGGCAGGTTCAGCTTCATGCGGCCGGCACGGGCGCGCGCCGCCTCCGGGTCCTTCAGGGCCGGGGCGGAGCAACCGCCGCTGGCCTTGATGAAGGTGGCGGTCTGGAGCAGGCGGCCGCTGGCCGTCTCCGCCACCGCATGCATCCAGGTATATTCATTGACGCGCACGCGCGTCTCCAGCCCGCCGGCCGGATCGGCCGCCGGCCCGAAGGTCAGGCTGTAGGCCCGCGGCACGGGATTGTCGTCGATGAAGAGATGCAGCCGGATCACCCGGTCGCCGCCGAGATCACCCAGTTGCACGCCCACAGGCACCAGCGCCGCATCGCCGGCCCGGGCCGGCGCCTGGAGCGACAGGGCCGCCCCCGCCGGTTCCGGGGTGCGGCCAGGGAAGCTCATCTCCACCACCGCCTGCCAGCGCTCCTGATCCGCCGGCGTCGGCCCCTCCTGCGCCGCCGCCGGCAGGGAGGAGACCAGGAGCAGTGCCGCGGCAGGGGACAACATCGTCTTCATGGCGTTCACTCCCATTCCAGTTCGGCGTAGGCCGCCGTTATCAGCTGCGGATGATAGGTCTCGAACAGCAGCCAGCGCGTCTTCGTCTCCGCCGCTGTGCGCGGCACCGCCTCGGCCAGACCGACACCCCGGCGCTGCAGGGTGCGCACCTCTTCCGCCACGGTGCGGAGATAGGTCCGCTGCGGCTCCAGCGCGGCGGGCCAGGGGCCGGGCGGACCGTGGCCCGGCACAACCGTTCGCGCCGGCACAGCCGCCAGATCATCCATGACCCGCAGCCAGCCCAGCAGGCTGCCATCCAGCGACGGGTGGCGGTCACGGAACAGCAGATCGCCGGTCCAGAGCGTGCCGGTGGCGGTGTCGAGCACGGTCAGGTCGTTGTTGGTATGGGCCGTGGGCCAGGCGGTCAGGCGCAGCACCCGGCCACCCAGATCGAGATCGCGGCTGTCCGTCACGGCGATGTCGACCGGCAGGACCGCGGGGACCTCATCCCCGGCGGTCCGGCTGTCGGCCTGACGCGCCCTATAGGTGTCGAAGCGGGCGGCCAGGGCGGCCGGCAGCCGGCCATGGGCAACAAGGGATGTCCCCGGATCACGGAAGGCGGCATTGCCCAGCACATGGTCCGGATGCATGTGGGTGTTGATGACATAGCGGACCGGCAGGTCCGTGCGCTGGCGGATGGCGGCCAGCAATCCCCGCCCCAGCACCATCGAACCGCCACTGTCGATGACGGCCACCGCCGCACCGCCGACGATGAAGCCGATATTGGCGATGTCACCGCCATTGGCCGCTGTCGCATCCTCCTGACGCCCTTGATGCAGGAAGACGCCGGGCGCCACCTCCGTCACCGGCAGCGGATCGGCGGCCCGGACCGGCAGGGGAAGCAACAGGCAAGCCAGAAGCAGCAGTCCTGATCGCATGGGGCCGGTCCCGGATGCGGGGGAACGGCCTTTATCCTGCCCCGCGGCACCGCCCCCTGTCCCCCGGCCAAAGGGCATGGCCCCGCCCCCAGCCATGCGGATAGGGGGCGGCCTTTTTCGGCGGGATGGGTACGCAGGGTCTTGCCGCCGCCGCCGAAGCCCCGCACTGTTCCGGGAAAGACAACAGACCGACGGGCGGCACAGCCCGCGGTGGGAGGATGTCCGGCATGTGGAGACGGCGGCAGGACCCGGACCGGGCCGCCCCGGAGGCCGCCCTGGGGGCGATCCTGGCGGCTGTGCTTGCCATTCTGGCCCTGATCGGGCCGGCACCGGCCTGGGCGGCAGAAACGGCAGCGGCGAAGGAACCGGCGGGGGCGGCACCGGCGGAGCCGATGCACGTCATCGTCGGCTATCTGGGCCAGGAGGAGGTGCCGCGCCAGCCGCTGAGCTTCCTGGAGCCGGAACTGCAGGACGAGGGCGTGCAGGGCGCCCGGCTGGGCATCGCCGACACCAATACCACGGGACGCTTCCTGAACCAGCGCTTCGACCTGGTGGAAGCGGTCATCCCGCGGAACACGGACCCTGCGGTCGCCATCGCCGCGCAGATGCAGGCCCTGGCCGACAAGGGAGTCAGGCTGCTGGTGGCGGACCTGCCGGCCGAGCGGCTGGTGCAGGCACTGGACCAGCCGGCAGCCGGGGGCATGCTGGTGCTGAACGCCCGCGCCCCCGACGACAACCTGCGCAACGAGGCCTGCCGGCCCAACCTGCTGCACACCATACCCAGCCGGCGCATGCTGGCCGACGCCCTGGCCCAGTATCTGGTGTGGAAACGCTGGACGCGCTGGATGCTGGTGGCCGGCAGATACCCGGAGGATCTGGCCTATGCCGAGGCCCTGCGCCGGGCGGCGAGGAAATTCGGAGCGAAGATCGTCGAGCAGAAGAGCTGGACTTTCGAGGAGGGAAACCGCCGCGCCGATTCCGGCCATACCACGGTGCAATCGCTGGTGCCGACCATGACGCAAGGGGCCGACCACGACGTCCTGGTGGTGGCCGATGAGCGCGACATCTTCGGGGAGTACCTTCCCTTCCGCACGGCCGAGCCGCGGCTGGTGGCCGGAACCCAGGGGCTGGTGCCCACCAACTGGTCGCGGGTGCATGAGCAATGGGGCGCCACCCAACTGCACAGCCGGTTCGAGAAACTGGCCGGGCGCTGGATGACGCCGCGCGACCATGCGGCCTGGGTGGCGGTCCGGGCTGTGGGCGAAGCCGCGACGCGTACCCGCTCCGCCGATCCGGAACAGCTGAGCCGCTTCATCACCGGCCCGGACTTCACCCTGGCCGCCTTCAAGGGACAGGCGTTGAGCTTCCGCCCCTGGGACGGGCAGCTGCGCCAGCCCGTGCTTCTGGCGGGACCGCGCATGCTGGTGTCCGTGTCGCCGCAGGACGGGTTCCTGCACCGGGTCACGACCCTGGACACGCTGGGCGACGACCAATCCGACAGCCGCTGCACGCGGCAATGACAAACCAAGCCGGGAGGAATCATGGGGAGAATGCGGGCCGGACTGGCCGTGGCGCTGGGGGTGCTGACCATCCTTCCGGGAGGTGGTGCCGCGGCCTACAGCGTCTATGTCTCCAACGAGCGGTCGAACACGGTGGCCGTGGTCGATCCGGAAACGCTGACGGTCAGCAAGACCATCCCGGTCGGGCGCCGCCCGCGCGGCATCACCTTCAGCCATGATTACAAGCATCTTTATGTCTGCGTCGGCGACGACGACCGGGTGGACGTCATCGATACGGCCAGCGGCACCGTGGTGGACAGCCTGCCCTCTGGCCCCGACCCGGAACTGTTCGTGCTGCACCCGCAGAAGCCCGTCCTCTACATCGCCAACGAGGACGACAACATGGTCACCGTGGTCGATACCCAGACCCGGCGCGTGCTGGGCGAGATCCAGGTGGGGGTGGAGCCGGAGGGCATGGGCATCAGCCCGGACGGCACCGTGCTGGTCAACACCTCCGAAACCACCAACATGGCCCATTTCATCGACACCACCAGCCTGCAGATCACCGACAATGTGCTGGTGGATTCCCGGCCGCGGGTGGCCCAGTTCACGCCCGATGGCCGCCATGTCTGGGTGTCGTCCGAGATCGGCGGTACGGTCAGCGTCATCGACATGCAGACCCGGCAGGTGGTCCACAAGATCGGGTTCGAGGTGCGCGGCGTGCCCAAGGAGGCCATCCAGGCCGTGGGCATCGAGCTGACGGCCGATGGCAGCACCGCCTTCGTCGCCCTGGGTCCATCCAACCGGGTGGCCGAGGTGGATCAGAAGACCTATGCGGTGCGGCGCTACCATCTGGTGGGGCAGCGGGTATGGAATCTGGCTCTGTCGCCGGATGGCAAGCGGCTCTACACCACCAACGGGGTCAGCAACGATGTCTCCGTCATCGATGTGGCGGCGGGCAAGGTCATCAAGAGCCTGCCGGTGGGGGATTCCCCCTGGGGCGTGGCGGTGAAGCCATGAGGATGCCTCGTCTATCCTGCTTCTGTCAGCCCCAACCGGTGCCGCGCCAGCCAGCGGATGCCGTGCAGCCAAGCGGCATCATTGTCACCGCGGATGTCGGCGATGCCCACGGCCACCTTTGCACCGTCCGCCACGCGGACGGCCTGGATCTGGACGCTGAGGATCAGGGTGCTGACCTTGTGCACCTGGGCGGTGAAGACCGTGTCAGCCCCCAGCGACCGGCCCAGATCACGTTCGCAGCCATTGCAGCCATGGGACGGGCGCTGGTCGGCGATCGGCCCGGCCAGAGGGGCCGTATCCACCAGATCATAGGCGGCGGACGCCGCCACCAGCCGGCGCAGCTCATCCGTGGCCAGGGCGATGCGCGCCTGCTGGGCGGGGTTGGTCCCCTCCCCGCTGGTGTCGAGCAGATCGACGGGAAACACTGCGGCCTTCTGCGCCGCCGCGGCCCGATGCGGCAGGACCACCAAGGCCAGGGCCAGGGCGACGGAAGCCACCGCGGCCCAGGGCGCCTGGGCGGCTTGGGCCTGAGCGGTTTGGGCCTGAGCGGTTTGCTGCTGGCGGCGGGGCTGCTGGCGGGGCCGGCCCAGGCCCAGCCCCGGGGCGGGCGCGACCCTGACTTCCCCTGCGTCCAGGTGCTGGTGCCCAGCCTGTCCCCCGGACAGATCTGGAGCGGGCCGCCCGTCGACGACATTCCGGCCGGCGCCTGGACCAGCGACACCGAGGTGCGGCGGCTGGTGGAGATGGCCGGCGACCGCCGGGTGGGAACCGAGGCGCTGACGAGCGAGATCGACCGCTTTGCCGGCACCACCAAGGACGGAAACCGGCTGGTGCTGCTGTTCGCCGGCGTGTTCGAAACCCTCCAGGCCGAGCGCGGCCAGTCGCTGGACGCCATCCGCCGCTATGCCCAGGGGCAGCGGCAGATGCTGGACCGTATCGCCGCCCGGCTGCGCGACCAGCAGGACCTGTCCGCCGACGATCCCCGCCGGGCCGAGATCGCGGACGCCATCGCCTGGGACCGCCGCGTGCTGGAGGACCGGCGGCGCATGCTGCCCCCCCTGTGCGAGCGGCCCGCCCTGCTGGAGCGGCGGCTGGGCGCCGTGGCCCGCACGCTGGCCGCCCATCTGCCGCCCTGAGTGGGAGGCTCCCAGGTCCAGGCTTGTAAGGACGCGTGTGTGGACGGCACCGGTCATCCCTGCGGACCGCCGTCCAGCGGCGGTACCGGGACCAGCGGCTGGCGCGCCTCGGCCCAGCCATCGACGCCGTCGGGATACCAGAGAACCCGGCTGTACCCCCAGTCCAGTGCCCGTTTGGCCGCGTTCCAGGACATCCAGCAGTCACGCTTGCAGAAGATCAGCAGCGGTGTGTCGCTGCGGCCGCCGGTCAGCCGCTGCAGACCCGCACGGAAATACTGCTCCTGCGCGGGGGTGAGGTCGCCATGGCCCACATCGGGCAGCCAGGCGGCACCGGGGATGCTGTCATGCGGACGCGGCAACCAGCCGTCATCGCGACCGGCCGGCCGCTGTTCCGCCGGCAGCACGTCCAGCAGCACGGGCTTCTGCTCCGCCGCCAGCAGACGGACCACATCGGCCGTGGCCAGCACAGTGGCACCCGTCAGCGTTTCCGGCACCGGGGCGCGGTAGTCGGATTTGCGGTACTGCGCCGGCTCCGCCGGCCGGGCCTGCAGCAGCCGCCCGTCCCGGTCCAGCAGCGGCACGCCATACCCGGCCAGCAGCGCATCGATGCGGGCTTGGTTCTTGGAAATCCAGCCATTCAGCCAGTGTTTCCAGTCCGGCTCGTCGGGGCGGATGCCCATGGAAATGGTGAAGGACAGGCGCGTGCCGGCGGCATCCGCCACCAGCGGCACCACGGTCAGCGGGACCTTCTGCTGCTTGGCCCAATAGCCGGCCAACGGCCCCCAGATCACGGCGGCATCGGTGGTGCCGGCGGCCACATCCTCGATGGCGGCGCGGGCCGGCTGATAGGCGCGGGTGTCCACCGCCAGCTGATAGGGCTCCACATTGGTCAGGCCGTAGCGCACCAGCAGATCCACCGGCGGCGTCTGCGACACCACGCCGATGCGCGTGCCTTTCAGGGCCGGATCGGCCAGCGATGTGGCGGTCAGGCCGGACTCGGTGCGGTACACCAGCGCATAGACCGAGCGGTAATAGGGATTGGTGTTCTGCATCAGCTGCTCGCCCGAGGCCGTGCCCAGGACCAGATCGCAGCGCCGCGCTGCCAGGGTGTTGCGGACGAAGCCGATGCTCTGGGGGAACCACGTATAGGCGATGGGGATGCCGAGATCGGCGGCGATCATCTCCGCCAGCTTGTTCTCGAAGCCCTGCCCTTTCTCGTCGCTGTAGGGCAAGGCGTTGCCGTCGGCACAGATGCGGAGCGTGTCGCGTCCGCTCTGCTCCACGGCGGCAGCCAGGGGCGCCGCGGAGCCGGCCCATGCCAGCCCCGCCAGCAGCAGCAGGGGCAAAGCCTTGCGCATGCCAGTGCCCCTTTCAGTTGCTGAGACGCTCGGGCCGGCCACGCTCGACCTTGCCGTCGGAGCGGGCCTTGAGATAGCGGTAGATATCGTCCAGATGGTCCATGACGTTGGGATCGGTGCCGAAGCTGGGCATGACCCGGTCGCCGGTGGCGCCGGCCACCTTGCGGCCGTTCACCACCACATCGGTGAAGGTCCAGAAATCCAGCTTCTTCAGCGATTCCGTCAGGGCCGGGGCGAAGCTGCCGCCCAGCCCGTCCGGCCCATGGCAGACATGGCAGGAGGCATGATAGCGGCGGAAGCCGTTGTAGGTGCCCGGATCGACCTTGCCATTGTCCGCCTTGTAGGTGGGAATGCCTTCGGCATCCACCAGAGGTGCAGGCTGCGGTGCAGGGCCGCTGGGCGCGGCCGCCGTCAGCAGGGCAGCGGTCAGCAGCAATGTCGCCGTCAGCGTAAGCCGGCGCAGACCGCGCCGTTGAACCAGTCGCGTCACCAGGAACTCCTCCCATGTGGTTTGGTTGCCACCCGGCCGGCGCCGGCCGGGCTTTCCCCCTGTTGCCGGGGGTTCGTCTGCCACCGCAGGCACCGCGCGCCGGGGACCTGTCGTGGCAAGGATCGCTCGTTCAAGGGTGATGGCGCGGGCGGCCCCCGAGGGGACCACCCGCCATGCTCCGCTCACTTCGATTTCAGCTCGGCGCTCTGCCGACGCGAGCCCAGTTCGAACACGGTCAGCACGCCGCCCAGCTGGGTGTACTCACCCAGCGTGGCATGGGCACCCACCGCCCCCAGGCCCGCATTGGGTTCGGTCAGGCCGGCCGCGAGGCCGATGCCGGCCCAGCCACCGATGCCGGACAGCACCGCGATGTACTGCTTGCCATTGTGCATATAGGTGTTGACGTTGCCGATGATGCCGCTGGGCGTCTTGAACCGCCACAGTTCCTTGCCGTTGTTCATGTCGAAGGCGACCAGGAACCCTTCCAGCGTGCCGTAGAAACCGACGCCGGCCTTGGTGGCCAGAGCGCCCGACCAGACGGCGAACTTCTCCGGCTTCGACCATTTCACCTTGCCGGCCACCGGATCCCAGGCGATGAAGTTGCCCATGCCGCCATGGCTGTTCGGAGCCGGATACATGGACAGCGTCGCGCCCACATAGGGCTGGCCGGCCACGTAGCTGACCTGGAACGGTTCATAATCCATGCAGATATGGTTGGTCGGCACATAGAGCAGACCGGTATCCGGCGAGAAGGCCGAGGGCTGCTGGTCCTTGGACCCCAGCGCCGCCGGGCAGACGCCCTTGGAGTTGGTGTCCTCGCCATTGGCGAAGGTGCTGTACTTCTCGTTCACCACCGGCCGGCCGGTCTTCTTGTCGACCCGGTCGGCCCAGTTCACCGACGGGTCGTACTTCTCCGCCACCAGCAGTTCGCCGGTGACACGGTCCAGCGTGTAGCCGAAGCCGTTGCGGTCCATATTGATCAGGACCTTGCGCTTCTTGCCGTCCATGGTCACGTCGGCCAGGACGTTCTCATTGACGCCGTCATAGTCCCACTCGTCGAACGGCGTCTTCTGATACAGCCATTTCACCTCGCCCGTATCAGCATCGCGGGCGAAGATGGTCATGGACCATTTGTTGTCGCTGCCCTCGCGCTTGCCGTCCTTGGCCCGCTGCTTGGGGTTCCAGGTGCCCGGATTGCCGGTGCCGTAATAGATCAGGTTCAGCTCGGGATCATAGGTGTACCAGCCCCAGGTGGTGCCGCCGCCGATCTTCCATTCCTCGCCGGGCCAGGTCTTGACGCCCAGATCGGTCTCGCCGATGGGCTTGCCCAGCATCAGCGTCTTCTTCGGGTCGATCTTCACATCCTTGTCCGGGCCGGTGGAATAGGCCCGCCAGGCCTGCTTGCCCGACTTCACGTCATAGGCCGTCAGATGGCCGCGGACGCCGAATTCACCGCCGGAAATGCCGACCAGGACCTTGTCCTTCACCACCACGGGGGCCGCGGTCAGTGTCTCGCCCTTGCCGGCATCGCCGTTCTGGACCTTCCACAGCTCCTTGCCGGTGTTGGCGTCCAGCGCCACCAGCGTGTTGTCGGCCTGCCCCAGGAACACCCGCCCCTCGGCCACGGCAACGCCGCGGTTGACCGTGTCGCAACACATCACCGGAATGACCGAGGCATCCTGGCGGGGTTCGTACTTCCACTTCACCCGTCCCTGGTCCTTGAGATCCAGGGCATAGACGATGTTGGGAAAGGGGGTGTGGATGTACATGGTGTCCCCCACCACCAGCGGGCCGCCTTCATGGCCGCGCAGGACGCCGGTGGAGAAGGTCCAGGCCACCCGCAGATCCTGGACATTGTCCTTGGTGATCTGATCCAGGGTGCTGTAGCGCTGGCCATAGTAATTGCCAAGCTGCATGGCCCAGTTCGCCGGGTCCTTGGTCAGCTTGTTGACAGCATCATTGGCCAAGGCCGGTCCCGCCAGAAGCAGCGCGACAGCGGATGTGAGCAGATAACGAGAGCACGCCCTCATAGCCCGACTCCTCCCTATTCTGGAATTTGCTGTGGGGTGATCAACGACCGCCCCTTCTTGCGAAGCAGGTGAACCGGCCGGGCTGACGCCCACCCCTCACCGACCTCGGGATAAATTTCCAATACCCAACCCTACAAGACCGGGAAAAATGCCGCAATGGATGTCAGGTCAGTCTTTGGTATCTTTTGCATAGTCCGACTAGCACAAAAGACAAACACATGCGTAGGAATTGCGAATACTGCGATAGCAAAAATGAATGCCGCTTTGCAGCATTACGATCCGGCATCTCGCTGCCGGACAAAGCCGCCACCGCACGGCAAAGCACTGACACAGACCCGATTATTTTCCATTCACCGGCGCTTTATTTTTCAAATACCCACACTGCAACACGGCAACCGGGAAAAGTCGGTCCGGATAATCGAATGCTTCCCATATTTCTCCCGCATCAGGCGTCCCCCGCCCCGGCCTTGCGGGGCATCAGGCCCCGCGCCGGGTTGTAGGCCCAGAAGGACAGCAGCAGGACCACGATCATGGTCAGCACGACCCATCCCAAGGCGGTGCCGTCCACCTGCCCGTAGAGGGCGAAGCGCACCAGCTCGACGACATGGGAGAACGGATTGAACCGGCAGACCTGCCAGAGCAGTTCGCTGGATTCGCGCATCTTCCACAGGGGATAAAGGGCCGATGACAGGAAGAAGGCCGGGAAGATGACGAAGTTCATCACCCCGGCGAAATTCTCCAGCTGGCGGATGGTGGAGGACAGCAGCATGCCCACCGCCCCCAGCATCAACCCGGCCAGCAGCAGTGCCGGCAGCACCGTGACATAGCCGTCCGGCGGCGCCGCGATCCCGAACAGGGCGGCCACGCCCAGGAAGGCATAGACCTGCAGGATGCCCACGGCGCTGCCGGCCAGGAGCTTGGCCGTCAGCAGGAATTCCCGCGGCAGCGGACTGACCAGCAGCAGCCGCATGCTGCCCATTTCCCGGTCATAGACCATGGACAGGCTGCTCTGCATGCCGTTGAACAGCAGGATCATGGCGCAGAGGCCGGGCAGGATGTAGGTCTCATAGGTGATATAGGTCTCGTAGGGCGGCTGCACCGAGACACCCAGGGCCGCGCGGAAGCCGGCGGCGAAGATCAGCAGCCAGACCAGCGGCCGCACCAGGGCCGAAACGAAGCGTTCGCGCTGATGCACGAAGCGCAGCAGTTCCCGCCACACCACCGCCCGCAAGGCCCGAAGATAGCCGGCCGCCGTCATGCCGCGTTGCTCCCGACCAGGGTGTGGAAGGCCCGGTCCAGCGATGGCGCGTCCGCCCGCGCCTTGAGGTCGGCCACGGAGCCGCTGGCCACCACCTGTCCCCGGTCCAGCAGCACCACGGCATCCTCCGCTCCGATCTCGTCGAACAGGTGTGTGGCCCAGAGGGCCGCCACGCCCTCCTCCCGGCAGAGGGCGTGGACATGCTCGACCAGGGCCCGCCGCGACGGCACATCCAGCCCCACCGTCGGCTCGTCCAGCACCAGCAGACGCGGCCGGTGCAGCAGGGCGCGGGCCAGTTCCACCCGCCGGCGATGGCCGCCATTGAGCTGGCGCACCCGCTCCCCCGCCCGCTCGGCCAGGGCGAAACGGTCCAGCAGGGCGGCGATGCGGGGGTCGTAGTCACACCGCGCCATCCCCCGCAGGCCGGCGGCATAGACCAGATTCTGCCGGACGCTGAGGTCGAGATCGAGGGTGGACTGCTGGAACACCACCCCCATGCAGGCCAGGGCCTTGCGCGGGTCGCGCCGCAGATCGTGGCCGCAGACCGACACCGTGCCGGCGGCGGCATCGAACAGGCGGGTGATGACGGCCAGCAGCGTGGTCTTGCCGGCACCGTTGACGCCCAGCAGGGCCGTGAACCCGCCCGGCGCCACCTGGAAGCCGATGTCGCGGATGGCGAAACCGCCGGACCGGCCGGCATAGCCGAACCCGACCCCCGCCAGTTCCAGCGCCGGCACCATCACCTCCCCACCCCGGCGCCGGCCCCGGACGGCCGGAGACGGCGGGCCGCGACAGGGGGGCCGGCAGGCCGGCAAACCGGCCCGGCGATGATCCGGCGGCGCGGGGGCCGAACGATAGCGGACAGGCGCATCTCCTTTACCGGTCAGGAACGGCGGCGGGCAGGGAAAACCGCGCGCCCCTTCCCCGGCAGAGTGCGCGGGGCCGCGTCCGCGGACCACCTGTACTTTCGCACAAGAGGACGGACCAGAGCCGCCTGCGCCGCCGACAGCCCGGCCCTGGCGGCGTTTCCCGCGTCCGGCGGGGCCCGAAGGCGTGTGCGCCCTATCCCGTCCCGCTGTTGTCAGGGCCGGATCAAGTCCGTTAGTCTCATGCCCACTGAAAACGGCCAGCAGAGCCGGGCTATAAAATCAAACCGGGAGGACGTCGTGGGCAAAGTGCTGATTTCCGACGATCATCCGCTGGTCCGTGACGGTCTGCGCACCGTCCTGGCCGTGGCTTTCGACCGCTGCGAGCTGTTGGAAGCCGGCGATCTGGATGAAACCATCCACATCATCGACCGCGAAGGCGACCTTGATCTGGTGTTGCTGGACCTGAACATGCCGGGCATGAACGGGTTCGACGGGCTGGCGCGGCTGCGCCAGCGCTATCCCGCCCTGCCGGTGGTCATCGTGTCCGCCAGCTGCGACCGCCGGCTGGTGTCGGACGCCCTGCGTCACGGGGCGGCCGGGTTCGTGCCGAAATCACTGCCGCGCAGCGTCATCGCCGGAGCCCTGCGCGGTGTGCTGGACGGGGAGGTCTTCGCCCCGGCCGGTCTGGACGAGGCGGAGGCCGATGCCGCCGCCGACGCGGAGAAGGAAATCCGCCGCCGCATCGACAGCCTGACGCCACAGCAGCGGCGGGTGCTGGAACTTGTGGTGGCGGGCCGGCTGAACAAGGAGATCGCCTATGAGCTGGACGTGACCGAGACCACGGTGAAGGCCCATGTCTCCGCCATCCTGCAGAAGCTGCAGGTGTTCAGCCGCACCCAGGCCGTGATCCTGGCCAACCGTGTGCACTTCACCCCGGCGCCCCAGAGCGGCGGTCCCCTGGCCCGGGTTGCCAGCCATTGACCGCCCCTTCCCTGGAGACGGCACCATGACGGACGAGAGCGGGGACCAGCCGAGGCCGGAGGTGCCGAGGCCGGCGTTGGACGACGAAACCCTGGCCTTCGCCGCCCGGCTGTTCCAGTCCGTCCGCGGCGGGGACTCGGCAGCGCTGGAGCCGCTGCTGCGGGCGGGACTGCCGGCCAATCTGCGCAACGACAAGGGCGACAGCCTGCTGATGCTGGCGGCCTATCACGGCCATGCCGCGACCTGCCGCCTGCTGCTGGAGCATGGGGCCGACGCCGACCTGGCCAACGACCGCGGCCAGACACCGCTGGCCGGCGCCGCCTTCAAGGGCGACGCCGAGGTGGTCCGGACGCTGCTGGACGGCGGGGCGCGGGTGGACGGCCACGGGCCGGACGGGCGGACACCGCTGATGGTGGCCGCCATGTTCAACCGGGTGGACATCGTGGAACTGCTGCTGGCCCGCGGGGCCGACGCGGCGGCCCGCGATGCCGGCGGGCTGACCGCCCGCGACCTGGCCCTGGCCATGAACGCCCCGGACACGCCGGCCCGGCTGGCGACCGGCCCGGCTTGACGCGACCAAAGGCGACACAGGGCGACCTTAAGCTGACCTTAAGGCGACAAACGCGACCTTAAGGTGACATGCCGGACGGCGGATGTCGCGTGCCAATGCCTTGATGACAAAAAGACTTTTTTCCTTAAGGTGACAAAGGTGACGGATTTTCATTCCTCCGTCGCCGTTGCATCAAGTCTTTCAGTTTTCACCCTGTCCACGTGTACCTGCACGCCATCTGGTATCGCCTGTACCGGGTAGGCCGCACGGACCGTGCCGTAAGCATCACCGCGGCATCCGCCAGTCCATCTCGACCAGGCGGGACCCGCACAGGGAGCAGGCCAGCGGCCTACCCTACGCCGCGGCCGCCCGTGGGACTGCCGGCATCCAGGTGTTTATTGATATGCCGGCTTGGCAGATCACCTCCAGAGGCACGCCGGCGCTATGCGAGCAGCTGCAGCACCGCGCGACCAGCGGGGTTCGGTGACGAATTGCGCCAACAATCAGTTCGATACGCTTGGATCCCATCCATGGAACATAAGGGGAACATTGTGGCTGTGTCCAGCTGCGGCGCTGCCATGGTGACGTTGCCAAAAAAATGCACAGGATTGCTGTCATTCCATTCCAACGATAGGCTTACACCTCAAATCTCCTCCGGGCAGCGAGATCGGTGCAGGAGAGCAGCGCAGAGCAGGTGATGCGCTCCGCCACGAAGGAGAATCCGACGGTTCGGGAGGCGAATAGGTATGAAGAGAAACATGAAGAAAGATATTCAGCCACTCCAAGTCAACGAAGCAAAGCAGCGTTCGCAGCAGATCTTTCCAATATTATTCGACGACATATGGATAATGCTTCTGTCACTTACGCTGGTCGAGGCAGCAAATGATCTTCTGCTGAAAACAAGATTTCAGCAGCCATCCGAATATGAAGATACAATTAAAGTTGTCATTAATACATTACTTATCAGCAGTGTATTGAACGTTTCTCGTATCTTTGATGTCAACCCAAACAAGACTTATGATTCTCAAGACAAGGCTTCTATACCTGTTCTTATGTATCTGCTTGAGCGACCCGATGTCCGTAACGCTGTCGCGGTGGACAGCTGCGCACCAAGAGAGAGAGCGCTTTCGGGCCTGGATACAATGCTCGGCATTTACAAAGACGCTAAAGAAAAAAAGCAATTCCAGGACGCCCATCACAGGATTAAAGCATTCCGCAACCACAGACTGGCTCACCATCTTTTTGAAAAATCACAAGACAACCCTCCACTCATAAGCGACATATTCTTGTTAGCTACCGTTGCCAGGCCGATTGCAGAGCAGATTTACATTATAAAATACGGAGAAGTCCGCGAATTACTGACAGAAGAAGCAATTATAAAGCAGACAGATACTGCCTTCTGGACGAAGGCATTCTCAGCAGCACTCTGCACCGATACCGATGTTGAGGTGCCAGACACGATGTGCGGCTCGTAGGAAGCGTCGCAGAGCTGATAAGCGGAAGTACGTGCAGGCATTCATTCTGCTGCACCCCGGTATCAAACCGCGCGCAAAAATCGCTCGTTTGTTATTCAGAACTGCTCGATCGGTATCAAAGCACTCACAACGCCCATCAGAGCCCCAACTGCCCCGGAAGCCGCGAGATTCCTAGTCTTTCTGGCCCGCTGCATTCCCCGGTATCAATTCCCAGGCTGTATCAATCCGATCAGTCCCCCACAGTCCAAGAACCACGCCCGATCCAGGCGTTGGGGACAGAAAAACATAAAATAGGATTTTTGTCCACATCCGAGCTTGGCTGGCGGGATGCCCGCCCCTATGCCAGCAGCTGGGTCAGCATGGCCCGCAGCTGGGCCGGCTTGACCGGCTTGGTCAGCAGATGCAGGCCACGGGCCTGGACCTGTTCGTGGATGGCGGCGGTGCGGTTGGCGGTGATGACCAATCCCGGCAGATCGGCCCCGAAGCGGCGGCGCAGGCCGGCGATCTCCTCCACGCCCACGGCCCCGTCCTCCAGATGGTAGTCGGCCACCACCAGATCCGGCCGGCCGCCGAGACAACCGAGGGCCGACGGCAGCTCCGCACCGGCAGCGGCCACGGCGACCTGGCAGCCCCAGCCACGCAACAGCGCGCCCATGCCGTCCAGGATCGCCGGTTCATTGTCGATGACCAGGATGCGGGCACCGGACAGGGGGCTGGTGAAGGCGGGCGGGCCGGGGCTGCGCGTCTCCGCCGGACGCGCGCCGGCGCCGAAGGGCACCGTGACCGCGAAGACCGACCCTTGCCCGAGGCTGGAGCGGACCGCGATGGGGTGGTTCAGCATGCGCCCGGCCCGCTGCACGATGGCCAGCCCCAGACCGATGCCACGGTCACGGCCGGCCCGGTCGGTTTCCAGGCGGCGGAACTCCTCGAAGATCTCCTGCTGCTTGTCGGCGGGAATGCCGGGGCCGGTATCCCAGACCTCGATGCGCAGCCCGGCGGCGGTGCGGCGGCAGCCCAGCAGCACCTGTCCCCGGCGGGTGTAGCGCAGGGCATTGGAGACGAAATTCTGGAGAATCCGGCGCAGCAGGCGGATATCGCTGCGCACGACGGCCGTGGAGGCGACGACGGCGAAGCCCAGCCCCCGCTCCCGCGCCACCGGCGTATATTCGGCCTGCATGCTGGACAGCAGGGCGGCGATGGGGAAATCGTCCAACTGCGGCTGCACGGCTCCGGCATCGAGCTTGGAGATGTCCAGCAGCGCTTCCAGCAGATCCTCCACCGACTGCAGGGCGGCGTCGGTCTTTTCCACCAGCGTCTGGGCCGCCGGCTCCTGGCGCATGTCGCAGAGGGCGGAGACGAACAGGCGGGCCGCGTTCAGCGGCTGCAACAGGTCGTGGCTGGCCGCGGCCAGGAACTTGGTCTTCGACAGGTTGGCCTGTTCCGCCGTGGTCTTGGCCACGCGCAACGCCTCCTCCATCTGCAGCCGTTCACCGATCTCCTGCTGCAATTGCCCGTTGAGTTCGGTCAGGGCGGCGGTGCGTTCGGCCACGCGGCGTTCCAGCGTCTCGTTGGTGTCGCGCAGCGCCTCCGCCGCCAGCCGGCGCTCGGTCACATCCTGGATCAGGGAGAAGAACCCGATCACCGCCCCGTCCGGCCCGCGATGGGGCAGGTAGCTGGCCTGGGAATAGCGCACGCCACCGTCCGGCATGCGCCAATCCAGCTCGAAGGCCACGGCATTGCCGGCCATGACCGCCTCGATATGGGGCCGGCGCAGGGCGTACTGCTCCGGCCCCAGCAGACCCTCCATGCGGATGCCCAGGATCTGGTCGCGGGTGCGGCCGAACAGGGCGCCATAAGGGCTGTTGACGAAACGGTAGATCTCGTCCGCATCGACATAGGCGATCAGGGCCGGCACGGCATCGGTGATGAGGCGGATGCGCTGTTCGCCGTCGCGCAGCGCCTGTTCAATGCGCTTGCGCTCGGTGATGTCGGTATAGGTGGTGACGAAGCCGCCGCCGGGCATGGGGTTGCGCCGCACCTCCAGGCTGCGGCCATTGTGCCAATCCTGCTCGAAGGCCAGCGGCCGGGGCTGGCCGGCATCCCAGCGCATCACCGCGCCGGGGAAGCCGCGGGAGCCCAGCGCCGCATTGTGGGCCAGCAGCGCCTGATAGGCCGCGCCGTCATGCACCACCGTCTCCGGCAGGTCCAGCAGGCGGACAAAGGGATCGTTCCAGGCCACCAGCCGCAGGTCGCGGTCATAGACGCAGACACCCTGGGGGATGTTGTCCAGAGTCGATTGCAGCAGCACCGACTTTTCCGCCAGGGCATGCGCCCGTTCGCGGGCGTCATGCTCCTTGACGTCGGTGATGTCGGTATAGATGCCGACGATGCCGCCATCGCGGGTGCGGCGTTCGTTGATCTGGATCCAGCGGCCGTCGGACAGGGCATGCACATGCGCCCCGCCGGCATGGGCATGCTGCTCCAGCCGTTCCAGCACCCAGCGGTCCGGCCGGTCATGGGTGGTGATGACCGAGCGCTGCTGCGCCGCCAGCTCGGCGATCTCGGCGAAGCGGATGCCGGGGCGGATGCGCTCGGCGATGGCCGGCCACAGGTCGAGATAGGTCCGGTTGCACAGGATCAGCCGGTCGTCGCGGTCGAACAGGGCGAAGCCCTCATTGACGCTTTCAATGGCCTCCTGCAGGCGGGACTGGGCGGTTTCCGCCGCCTCCTTGGCGCGGGCCAGGGCGGTGTTCGACGCCTCCAGCTCGCGCAGCGTCTCCTCCAGCTGCTGGGTGCGCTCGCGCACCTTGGTTTCCAGCAGGATGGCCGTCTGGAACAGGGAGAAGGCGTTGCCATGCACATCCATGCTGCGCTCGACCCGGTCCATCAGGGCCTGGTTGATGCGCCGGAGCTTGGCGTTCTCCCGCTCCAGCGCGTGCAGGCGCGCCTGCGTCGCCGCATCGCCGCCCGCGGGATCCCCGCCGGGAACCATGATGGCGAGACCGTCCGTCATGACGCACCGATGGCCAGGCCGGTAAAGGTCTGGTTCACATGCATGGCGTTGAACTGTTCCCCATAGGTGCAGAAGCCGACCACCCCATTGTGCCGAAGCAGCGGCGCCACCGCCTGTTTCAGCTGCTTCTGCTCCAGCTCCAGGGCGCGGAACACGCAGTCGAAGCCCAGCACCAGCTCGGGCCGGCCGACCTCCCGCTCCATCCTCTGGAACAGCTCCTCCAGATTGCGGACGATGTCGATGCCCGAGGCCACGGTCAGCACGATGCCCTCGTCCACCGCACAGAAGAAGGTCAGGCTGTCATCGTCGTTCACCCGCTGGATGGCGCGCACATAATATTCGCCGCCGGTGCGCACCACCACGGGATGGGTGGCGAAGATCATGGGCGTCAGCGGCTCCCCCTCCAGCCCGACCAGGCGGGCATATTCGCGCGCCGCCGGTTCGGCATTGATCTCGGTGACGATGCGGCGGGCCGGATCAGCCCCGGTGACCACCATCTTGCGGTCGGCATGGACGAAATGCTGGTTGCGGAAGGTGGTCACCGGCCGGGTGGTGGTGAGGATCAGCAGCAGCGCCGCATCGCTGTGGACGGCGCCGTCATGCAGCACGAAGGTGCGGTGGAACCCCAGATCGTCACCGGCCGAACCACCGATCAGCGGCACATCGCCCAGCGCGTCATGGATGGCGCTGACCAGCAGCTCCTCCCGCATGCACAGCCCGTCCACCAGGAACAGGCAGACGCGCCGCGTGTCGCGGCCCAGCCGGGCAGCCCCGGTCTCCGCCCGCGCCAGCAGGCTGCGCACGGCGGGCTTGGCATCGGCCATGGTGAAGCGGCTGACGGCATCGACGCGATGGATGGCGAAGGAGAAGGCCTCGCGGGGGAAGGCCACGGCGACGATCCCGCCCTCGCGGTAGCCGTCGGGCGTCAATTCCCCGGCCGAGGTGCAGCCCACCACCGGCACGTCACCGAAACACCGGGCCAGGGCGGCGGCCAGCCGGTCGAGATCATACCGGACGGAGCAGAACACCAGCACCAGGGCCGGGGCGGCCGGTCCCGCCAGCTGCGCCCGGATCTCGGCCGCGGCATCGTCCGCCGCCGCCGCGCCGGACCAGGCGGTGCGGAGCAGCCTCGTCCTGGACATCGCATCCCTTCCCCGGAGCCCGCGGCCCCTGTTCTCGCTTACACCGGACTCTATGCGGGCCACGGCGCCATGGGAAGCCGGCGCCCCGCCGGAACCCCTTAGACATTGGTGTAATGGCCGGGGGTGGCGCGGTAATGCAGGCGGGCGGCCTCGCGGCCCACAGCCTCGGACCAGCCGCTGCGCCGGTCGGATGCCACATCCTCCACCGCCCGGCGCGCCAGCTCCGGCAACAGGTGCAGCCCGGCCAGATCATCCATGCCGATGGGGGTCTGCGGGCAGCGGTCGATGCGCAGATAGCGGGGGCCGAGGATGCGCCGGGCCTGATCCACGCCGGCATGCTCCTGCGCTGTGACCGTCAGTTCCACCAGCCGGTGCCGGCGCAGCCAGGCCAGCCCGCCGGTGGAGCCGAAGGGCCGGCCCGGCAACGGCGACGCCGCCGTGCCGATGCTGAGCACATGGATCCCCGACAACGGTGCGTGGAGATGGGCCATGGCCGCACTGACCGCCAGCAGATCCGGTGCATTGGCCACCAGACCGCCATCGGCATAGACATGATCGCCGATACGGTGCGGCGGGAAGAAGGTGGGAGCCGCCGCAGTGGCCAGGGCGGCATCCAGCAGTGTGACCGTGTCGGCCTGCGCACCCGCCAGCCCGCGCGAGCGGAAAAGGTGCGAGCGGCCCGCCGTCTGATCCACCGCGGTCACCAGCAGCGGCACCTCCAGGTCGCTGAACCGCCGCCCGGCCTGATCGCCCAGGATCGACTGGACCGCCTGGCGCAGAGGCTCCTGGGGATAGCGGGCGGTGAGCAGGTAATGGCGGAAGGGACGGCGCCGGAAGATGTGCGGCGCCCGGGTGCGGATGGCGTCGGCAATCCGGGCCGCCGGAATGCCGGCGGCGAGCCCGATGGCGATGATGCCGCCGATGGAGGTGCCCGCCAGAAGGTCGAAGCGCGTGGCCGCCGGCGCCCCGGCCGCCGCCTCGAACGCCGTCAGCACGGTGGCGGTGAACAGGCCGCGCAGACCGCCGCCGCCGAGGCTGAGACAGGCCACCAGCGCCTGTGCCGGCGCGGCCGGGGCTACCGGGCCATCCAGGGCCGGGTCAGGCCGGCGGGACGGCATAGGGATCGACCAGATGCAGGCTGTGATCGCGCACCAGCACATCGTGCCAGGGGCGCCGCCGGGTGACGAAGCGGTAGCGGCGGACCAGCGCCTGGGCCGGCACCATCAGCACGGCCCCGTCCACGGGCCAGCGCCCGGCCGGAGACCCGCCCTGCCCGGACGGCCCCTCCGCCGGCCGCTCCTCCCCCGGCTGCTCCTCCAGGCCGAGCGACAGCAGCCGCGCCCATTCCTCGGCATCGCGCGGGTCGAAATCGAAGGTGCGCGCCTGGAACGCGGTCTTGGCCTCCACCAGCCGCGGGCGCCACAGGGCGCGGTCGCGGGCCGGCCGATCCTCGATGGCGTTTTCGGCCAGACCCAGGACGACGGTGCTGACATAGGCCAGCCGGTCGGGAATGGCATTGGCCCTGGCCCAGCGCGTGACCGGCGTTTCCGTGCCCCGGATCAGGTCCAGGAACGGCTGCACGTCGAACAGATACATGGCCGGCTAGAGATCGTAGGCCGGGCGGCGGCCACGCCGCGGGACAGCCTCCAGCGCCGGAGCCGCCGGCAGGTCGGGGCGCGGGGCGAACAGGTCCGCCAGACCGGGCGTCGGCGTTCCCACCGCCTCCAGCAGGGCATCCAGCATGTCCATGCGCATGGTGACCGTGGCTTCCGGCGTGATCTGCTTGCGCCGGCCGGGGGCCACGATCCGCACCTCGCCGGGCTTCATCTGCTGCGACAGGGAGCGGGCCTCCCGCACATTGACGATCTCGGCCACGGCCTCGATGCTGCTGCGGATCGCGGCGTGCGCCGCAGCGGGCGCATCCGGCGTGCGCAGCACCCGGACCGGACCGCCGATGCCCGTGGCCGGCCTTTCCACCGCGGCCGGCCGTTGACGCGGCGCGTTGGCCACCAGCTTGCCGGTGGCGGGATCGCGGCCCACATGCAGGCGGACGCGCCGGTCGCCGGCGGCACCGGGTCCCGCGGCTTTCGTCTGATTGGCCATGGCCGACCTCCATTTCCGTGCGCACAGTCTAGGATAAACGTGTACACGGAGCAAGCGGCGGACAAGGGGCGGATCAGGAGAAGCGGCGATAGGTGAAGGCCGCGTCGTCCGCGGCGGCCTCGCGCCCGGCCAGGGCCACCAGGGCGGCATGGTGGGGGGAGCGGTTGCAGGCCGGATCGGTGGCGCCGGCATCCCCCGCCAGGGCCAGGGCCTGGCAGCGGCAGCCGCCCCAGTCGCGCTGCTTATGTTCGCAGCCCTGGCACAGCGGCGGCATCCAGCCGGTGCCGCGGTAGCGCTCGAACGCCGCCCCCGTCTCCCAGATCTCGGCCAGGGGGCGGTCGGTGACACGGTCGAAGCCCAGGCCGGGGATGCTCTCCGCCGCGTGGCAGGGGAGGACCTTGCCGGCCGGGTTGACGGTGATGAAGCGGCGGCCCCAGCCGCCCATGCAGGGCTTGGGCCGGCTGGCATAGTAATCGGGGATGACATAGTCGATGACCAGACGGCCCTTCAGCTCCGCCCGCGCCGCCTCCACCAGCCGGGTGGCGGTATCCAGCTGCCCGCGGGTCGGCATCAGGGCGGCGCGGTTCTTCAGCGCCCAGCCGTAATACTGCACATGCGCCACCTCCAGCCGGGCGGCGTCCAGATCCAGCGCCAGGGCGATCATCTCCCCCAGCCGGTCCAGGTTGCGGCGGTGGACCACGGCGTTGAGCGTCAGCGGCAGGCCGGCGGCGCGGACGGCGCGGCAGAAGGCCAGCTTCTTCGCCTGGGCGCCCTTCAGCCCGCCGATGATCTCGGCCGAGGACGTCTCGGTGTCCTGGATGCTGACCTGCACATGGTCGAGGCCGGCGGCGGCCAGGGCCGCCAGCCGGCCCGCATCCACCAGCACGCCGGAGGTGATGAGGTTGCTGTAGAGGCCGAGGGCGGCGGCATGGGCCACCAGCCCCTCCAGATCCTTGCGCACGGTGGGCTCGCCGCCGGAGAAATGCACCTGCAGGCAGCCCAGCGCCGCGGCCTCCGTCATCACCCGCATCCAGGCGTCGGTCGGCAGTTCGCCGGCGGCGCGCACCATCTCCACGGGGTTGGAGCAATAGGGGCAGGCCAGCGGGCAGCGGTGGGTCAACTCGGCCAGCAGGGCCAGGGGCGGGGCGGGTGCGGTCATGGCAGCAGCATCCCCCTGTCGGCCAGATCCTGCAGCAGGGCGGTGACATCGGCCGTCACCTCCGCCGGGTCGGCCCGGTATTCCTCGGCCAGGGCGCCGGCAATGGCGGACAGGGTGGCCTGCCCGTCGCAGCGGCGCAGCACGGCCGCCGCGATCTCGTCCAGCATCAGCACCCGCTCCGGCCCCAGCAGCACCCAGCCGTCCCGCGCCGTGTCGAAACGCAGCTTGGCATGGCGCGGCAGGGCGGGACGGCTGTCGGCGGTGAGGGCGGGCATCGTTTCACTCCTGTCCGCAAGGGGCCTGTGATCCCGTGCGATCACCGGGCATGCGCATCGGGCACGAAGGCGCCGGGCGGGATATGGCCGGGGGCCACATAGGCGTGGTACAGCGCGTCCAGCTGCGCCCACAGCACATCGCATTTGAAGGACAGGGCGGCGATGACGGCCTGCTGCTGCTCCGGCGTGCGGGCGTGGTGCTTGACATAGGCCAGCGCGAAATCGGCGTCGCGCGGCGCTTCGGTCAGCCGGTTCTGGAAATAGGCCAGCGTCCGGGGCGTGATGAAATCATAGTTGGCCAGCATGCCGGCCACGCGGTTGGCGATGATGCCGGGCGAGAACATCTCGGTCAGGCTGGAGGCCACGGCCTCCAGCACCGGGCGTTCGGCCACGAAGTGCACATAGGCGTCCACGGCGAAGCGGGTGGCCGGCAGCAGGCCGCAGCCGCGTTCCACATAATCGCGGTCCAGCCCCAGCCCGTCGGTCAGCGCCAGCCAGCGGGCGATTCCGCCCTCCGCGCCAGTCCCATCCGGGCTGCCGTCATGGTCGATGATGCGCTGGCGCCAGATGCGGCGGTCGGCGGCCTTGTCCAGCCGGGCCAGCAGGGTGGCGTCCTTGCGCGGGATGCTGGCCTGGTAATAATAGCGGTTCAGCGCCCAGGCCTGGACCTGCCCCTTGTCCAGCCGCCCGCCATGCAGCAGCCCGTGGAACGGGTGCAGATGGTGGTAACGCGCCTCGCCCACGGCGCGCAGGCGCTGTTCCAGCTGATCGGGACCGAGAAGCGCGGTCATAGGGTGATCTCCAGCCCGTCTGCCGCCACCTCCCAGCCGGCGGCGGCCAGGGCGGCGCGCTCGCGGCTGTCGTCCAGCAGGATGGGATTGGTGTTGTTGATGTGGATGTAGATCCGGCGCCCGGCCCGGAGCCCGGCCAGCCCCGCCAGCGATCCGTCCGGCCCGCCGATGGGCAGATGGCCCATGCGCCGCCCGGTCTTGCTGCCGACACCGGCGTCCCGCATCTCGGTATCGGTCCAGACGGTGCCGTCGAAGAACACCACGTCCGCCCCGTGCAGGCGGTTGAGCAGCCCGTCGGTCAGGCGGGCGCAGCCCGGCACATAGAGCAGGCGCCGGCCGCCCTGGCGCAGCTCCAGCCCCACGGTATGGCCCGCTTCCGCATCCAGCACCGGCGCCTCCCCCTCCAGATAGAGGGCGACCTTGCCGGGAACGGTGAACATCTCCAGCGACAGCCCGGCCGGACCGTCGGGAAAGGCCAGATCCGCCGTCGCGCCCGGATCGAGCGGACGGCGGGACACCAGATCCGGGTTCAGCACGCCGAACAGGCTGTTACCGGCCAGCACGCCCAGCACGTCGGGCGAGGCATAGAGCGTGAAGGCATGGGCTTCGCGCAGATCGAGCAGGCCCGCCACATGGTCCACATCGGCATTGGTCAGCACCACGGCGCCGATGGGGCTGTGGCGCAGCCCACGCGGATGCAGCGCCGGTGTGGCCTGGATCTGCTGGCGCAGGTCGGGCGAGGCGTTCAGCAGGACCCAGCGCTCCCCGTCGGCACTGACGGCCAGCGAGGATTGGGTGCAGGGCCGGGCATCGCCGGCCCTGGCCCGGCGGCAGCCGGGGCAGCCGCAGTTCCACTGGGGAAAGCCGCCGCCGGCCGCGGCGCCAAGGACGATGATGCGCATGGCTCCCCTCCGAAGCGCTCCGGGGCCGGGCGGCGGGTCGGTGTCGCGCCGGTCAGATCTCGGCGCAGGCGTAGCAGTTGATCTCGCAGCCGACGGAGATCTCGACGAAGCGGGGCTTCTTCCAGGACGTCATGGGTTCCTCCGGTGTCGTTCGCCGCCGCCCGGTCTGGCCGGCGGTCGGAGGAGCGTAGCGCCGAACGGTTCGGCGGGTTACCTATGCCTGCCATAGGGTGCGGCCGGTGAATGCTGTCCCCCTGCGGCAAAATGGACGTGAAAACCGTTCGCCGGTTCAACTATGGTGCGAGCATGGGAGGCGCCGCACGAACAGACCGGACCGGATTGCGGGGGCTGACACGCCGGCTGGCGTGGGGCGGCAGTGCCACGGCTGTGCTGGCGCTGCTGCTGAACCTGCTGGTCTGGGCGCTCTATGCTCCGGCCATGGGCCTGGGCATCCGCACCCCCATCTGCACACCCGAGGGCGCCCGCACCATCCTGGTCGATGCCCGCACGGGGCAGAAGCTGGACGAGGACGGCCCGGCCCACGCCGATATCGGCGGGCGCCACTGCCCGCTGGGCCTGCTGGCCACCAGCCTGGCCGCCCCGCCGGCCCTGCTGCTGACGGCCCCCGTTCTGCCGCGGCTGGCCGACCGGTCGCCGATCCCGGCACAGCCGGTCCCGCCGGCCCCGGTGCCGACGGGCTGGCAGGCGCGCGCCCCGCCGCTGGCCTGACCCCCCCCCGGTTCCGCCGTTTTCCCCTTCACGCGACCGCATCGAGGCCATGCCGCCTCTGCGGCCACCGGGCCATGTGTGCCCGGATTCCCACCGACAGGACCATCATGCCCGTCATGACCATGACGCCGGCACGCCTTGCCGCGTGCCTTCTGCTGAGCACCGCCGCCACTGCGATGGCGGCCGCCCCCCAGGCCGGCGAAACCCGGACCGACGAAACCCGGGCCGGCGAAACCCTGGTGCTGCGCCCGCTGGTCGTCACCGCCCCCGACACGGTCAGTCCGCTGCAGGTGGAAACCGACCCCAAGCAGCCGCGCCAGCCCGTCCCCGCCAATGACGGGGCCGGCTATCTGAAGTCCATTCCCGGCTTTTCCGTCATCCGCAAGGGCGGCACCGGCGGCGACCCCGTGTTCCGCGGCCAGTCCGGCTCGCGCCTGGGCATGCTGATCGACGGGTCGCCGGTGCTGGGTGGCTGCGGCATGCGCATGGACCCGCCCACGGCCTATGCCTTCCCTGAGGCCTTCGACCGCATCACCGTGCTGAAGGGGCCGCAGAGCGTGCGCTATGGCGGCGGCCTGTCGGGCGCGGCGGTGCTGATCGAGCGCGACACCGCCCGCTTCGACATGCCCGGCCTGCGCGGCAATGCCAGCCTGCTGGGCGGCACGGCCGGGCGCAACGACCAGCTGGTCGATGTCACCGCCGGCATGGCGGAGGGCTATGTCCGCGTCATCGGCACCCGTGCCCACAGCGACGATTACGAGGACGGGGCCGGCCATGATGTGCATTCGGCCTATAACCGGTCCAGCGGCACGCTGGTGGCCGGCTGGACACCGGATGCGCACACCCTGCTGGAAGCCAGCAGCGAGATCAGCGAGGCCCGCGCCGCCTATGCCGACCGCATGATGGACGGGGCCAAGTTCGACCGGAATTCGCACCGGCTGCGCTTCAGCCGCGACGACCTCTCCCCCCTGGTTGCCCGGGTCGAGGCCAGCGCCTATTACGACTATGTCGACCATGTCATGGACAGTTTCAGCCTGCGCCGCTGGACCGGCGGCATGATGGCGCCGCTGAGCAACCCCGACCGCGAGGGCTATGGCGGCCGCACCGCGGTGGAACTGCGCCCGCGGGAGGCGCTGACGGTCACGCTGGGTCTGGACGGCAACCATGACCGGCACAGCACGCGCAATCTCACAGCGGCGGAATACCGGGCCGGGGTGGATTACCGCGACAAGCCGCGCGTGGCCGATCTGGAATTCACCACCCTGGGCGGCTTCATTGAGGCCGACTATGCCCTGGACAAGGATCGGGTGCTGGTGGCCGGCTATCGCCTCAACCGCACGCGGGCCGAACGGCGGAGCGTTGCCAACGCCCCCGAGGACACCGACATGCTGCACAACGGGTTCCTGCGGCTGGAACAGGAGGTGACGGCCGGAGCGGTACCGCTGACGCTCTATGCCGGCCTTGGCCACAGCGAACGTGCCCCGGACTATTGGGAGCGCAACCGGCTGTTCACGCTGACGCCGGAGAAGACCACGCAGATCGATGCCGGTCTGCTGCACCGGTCCGGCCGCTGGACCGGGTCGCTGTCGCTGTTCGCCAACCGCATCGACGATTACATGCTGCTGTCCAGCAGCACCGGCAAGAATGTCGATGCCAGCCAGTGGGGCGGCGAGGCCGAACTGGGCTATGCCATCAGCGCGCAGTGGAGCGTGGACGCCTCGCTGGCCTATGTCCGCGGCCACAACCGCTCCGACGACCGGCCGCTGGCGCAGATGCCGCCCTTCGAGGCCAAGCTGGGCCTGACCTATGACGACGGCACCTGGCTGGCCGGCGGGCTGGCCCGGCTGGTGTCACCGCAGAACCGGGTCGATACGGGCTGGGGCAACATCGCCGGCACCGACATCGGCACCGTCGGCGGCTTCGCCGTCTTCTCCGCCTCGGCCGGCTGGCGCCCGGCCCAGGGCGTGACGCTGACGCTGGGGATCGACAACATCTTCGACCGCACCTATGCCGAGGCGCTGAGCCGGGCCGGCACCGCCAGCCTGGCCGGTCAGGGCTATGTCCAGACCACCCGCGTCAACGAGCCGGGACGCACGGCCTGGCTGAAGGGCAGCGTGAGCTTCTGAACAGGCGCCGCCCGGGGGGCACCCCGGGCGGCTCTCCCCGCTTTGGCGCAAGGGTCGGCCGCCTCTGTCTGGACCCGCACCGGCCGATCAGGATGCGGAACGGGGCAAGACGGGGAAGAACCGCGGATGACGCGGCGCGACGGCACGGCTTGCTGCCATGCCGCCACTGGCCGTTCTGCGGAACGCGATGGCTGAGGCTGGATGGCCGAGGCGGGCTGAACGTCCTTCACCCATTGCGCAAACCGGTGGGTGGCCAGAGCGGTCGCAGCCACCGCCACGCCGGTGGGGAAATCCGCGGCAGGGCATCAGGCCGAACGCCGGTCCTCCCGATCATTCAGACAGGCGGGATTTTCCAGAACCGGCTTGTTCCAGTGATTCTTATGCATTGAGAATTTGACCTTCCACTTCAATGGAAGGTTTTTCTCGTTCGTGCCCAGCTTGTAGGCTGTGAACTTCGCAAAAGTACGGAGCATTGCCGAGGGGATGAGAAACGGGTTTCGGCGAAGCAGGTACTTCAATTCCGAGACAACGAAGGAAAAGCCCTCGCCCGACGTTCCGCCGAATTCCTTGCACAACCAGGCTTCCTGAGCATGCAGCACGCCGATATCGAAACAGCGGCGGAATTCCTGGGCAATCGTATAGCTGTGGGAGTGAAAAGCCGTCGCCTGCCCCGCATAGGCCTTTTTCCAACCGGTCCGCAGCATGCGCCCGGCGACAATCGTATCCTCCCCAAGAATAACACGAGAGGGAAACCCACCGACGTCCCTCAGCGCCTCAATGCGATACGCTGAGAACGAGTTTGAACAGAAGATGGCCTTCAGCCCAAGGCAATGGCTGCTTTCTTTTGAGACCACATAAGAATCTTCTTTATAATTGAAGAGCCTGGCATGGGCCTCGATCAAACCCGCACCGGGACGTGGCAACTGGCGGCCATAAACCATCCCGACTTGGCAATCGTCGAAGGGTTTCAGCAGATTTTCGATAGATTCCGGGGATTCCAGAAAGGCATCCTGGGTCATCAGGACGACGAAATCCGAATTACCCAGAATGTCTATGCCAAGCTGGCGTGTCCGACCATGGTCGAATTCAGATTTCTTGATGGTTACGACCGTCGCCCCATTCTTCCTCGCCAGATCCGGCCCATGATCGGACGAGCTTGAATCAATAAGAAGTATTTTGTGAAATTTGAATGTCTGCCTTCCAAGACTTTCGAAGAGTTTTGCCAAGTCTTCCGCACCGTTGAGGGTAGGAATCAGCAATGATACTCTTTTTCCGGCAACCGACACAATATGTCCTTTCACAAGGCGACCTGCCCTAATAGGATATGAGAACACCTTACCTTTCTCCTAATCAAGCTGTCATGTGTATTTTTTTCGATCAGGCCTCCCATCAACTGCACCGTTTTGCAGAAGATGGCCAAGCCAGTCCGGTGCGACGCCAGATGCGAGGGCAGAAAGCGGATTGACGAACTGAGTGCCTCCGAATTGCACGATGGGACCGTCCGGCTGGTCCACGACCGGCAACCGACGAGACAGGTTCATCCCGCTGGTCTACGCCGACATGTGAGGTCGCCCCCGTTCCCCGGACAGCTGGATAAGTTTGGCTCGCTCGACGGAAAGGGCGGACCGGGTGACGGGGTGTCGGAAGCGGTATTCAGCGAAGTTCGAGGCGCAGGTGGCGTTGGAGGCGATCCGGGGCGGCCGAACCCTGTCGCAGCTGATGGCCCCTTCCGGGCGGCTCTCCCCGCTTTGGCGCAAGGGTCGGGCGGATTCGCCCTGGCCGTCACACAAGTTAAGAATGCTTCTCATTTCTATGAATGCGTGCCAATCTGACGCCAAACACCCGGACCGTCACCTACGGATCGCAACAAAGCAGGACTTCAGCCATGACGAGGATAGCGCCGATCACACGGGGCGGCCTCCTGCCCCTGACCATGCGGCTTCTGGCCTGGCCGCTGGCGGTGTTGCTGCCCGCCCTGTCGGTCCCGGCGGCCGGCCAGGACAGCCCCGCTGCGGCGGCGCAGCGTCAGGAACAGCAATGGCGGGAAAGCGGCGATCCAGACCTGGTCCGGCGGGCGGAAACGCTGGCTGCCCGCCGGGCGGCCCTGGAGGAGCGGGCACGGAAGGAGGACGCGGCCAGAGCCGCCCTTTTCGTCGAATATCGTGATCCGCTGACGCCGAAGCGGGTCGACCGCGTGAGCATCACCGCCAAACGGGACCTGGATCTGGGTCTGCAGGATGCCGAGGAGCGTGCCAATCTGCCGCCCTGGAAGGGGCTGGCGACGCCGCGGCGGCTGGAGGCGGGCGATCCCACCTATCCCGGCTCGGCCGCCATCCTGGAACGCCATGGCTGCCACATCACCGCCGTGGTCAGCGCCGGCATCGAGGTATCCGCACCGGACACCGCCCCCACCCTCAAGGGCAGCCTGCTGACCGCGGATTGTCCCCAGGGCATCCGGGTCAGCAGTCTTTACATCGACCCGACAGGGGCGCGCTTCACCACCCGCCTGCCGGACTGGGCCAATGTCCTGGATCTGGGGGCCGGCGGCGGCGCGACCGCCCGGTTCGAGATCGATCCGCAGGGCGTGCGCAAGGCCTCCTACGACTGGATCTGGCAGAATCACAAACTGAGCATGGAGTTCCTCCTGCCCGCCGATGCGCCGCTGGTCAACGGCCAATGGCCGGAAGCCCTGGTCATCCTGCGGGATGCGGCCAAGGCCATTTCCAGCCGGGCAGGAACGCCGCTCACCCGCTAATGCACCCGCGCAGACGCACAATTGCCGTCATCGCGTCGGAATTTCTGCCGGAGTCGACGCCCGGGGAGCGGCCCGGCAACGGCTCTCCGTCCGCCTATTCCGCCGCCAACGGCAGGGCGGGGGACGACAGGAAAGGGGGCGGCGGAGATATCGCGGGCAGGGCCACCTGGGCCGCGGCCCCTTGAAGAATGCTCAGGAAGCGGCTGTAGATGTCGACCCGCAGATTCTGCGGCGGCAGCAGGGCCACCAGCCGCCGGTCCGGCAGGCCGACGCGGTAGAGCCGCACGGCATGGTTCAGCACCGGGTTGAGCTTGGCCGCCAACGCCGGGACCAGGGCCACACCGGCCCCCGCCTCCACCAGGGCCATGGCGACCTCGTAGGTGCGGGTCTGGCAGAGCACACGGTGGCGTGGCAGCACCTCCCGGTACCATTGCTCGACCCGCCGGCTGTGCTGGGTCCCGAAATTGAAGCGGATGCAGCTGTTCAGCACCCGACGCTGGGCCTCGGGCAGGTCGCGCTCGGGATCGCGCACGCCGGACAGGTCGAGGTCCCGCGGCACCGCCAGCACCTGGGCGTCGGCCAGCAGATCGATCTGGGTGAAGGAGACGCTGGTGGCCGCCACCGAATTAGCCGCCAGCACGGCCAGGGCGACCCGGCGGCCATAGAGCAGTTCCAGCGCCTCGGCCGGCGCCACCTCATGCAGGTCGATCTCCACGCCCGGCATCTCCGCCGCCAGGGCCGGCAGGGCCAACGGCAGCACCGTGCGCCCCACCGAATTCAGCATGGCGACGGAGATGACGCCGCGCCGGCCCTGGCCGAATTCGGTCATACCGGCGCCGATCTCGTCCATCGTGGCCAGGACAGCCTCGGCCTTGCGCAGCAGGAAGCGGCCGGCATCGGTCAGTTCCAGGCTGTTGCCGGTGCGGGCGAACAGGCGCACGCCCGCCTCCTCCTCCAGCCGGGCCAGCTGTTGCGACAGGGACGGCTGGGCCAAACCCAGCACCTTGCTGGCCCGGGTCAGGCTGTCGGAATGGGCGATGGCCCAGAAGATCTCGATCTGCCGCAGGGTCATCATCGGCGAAACCCCTCCGCGTTGCGGGATCGCCGGTGGCGCGTTCCGCATCCTGATGCTAACGGGCCGCCGGCAGGGATGGTCCGGCGCAAAGGGTCAGGGTGCGACGGCGGGAGGCAGGAGGCTGTCGCCGCGCGGCGGCGGTCCCGCCGCCGCCAGCGCCGCCGCCTCGGCATCGGTGAAGACGCGGGAACGGGTGAGAAACCGCACGCCGTCCGGCGCCTCCAGCGAGAAACCGGCGCCGCGGCCCGGAACCACATCGATGATCAGCTGGGTGTGGCTCCAATACTCGAACTGGGCCGCGCCGATATAGACGGCGCAGCCCGCGATCCGGCCCAGCAGCACGTCGCGCGCCCCCACCTTGAACTCGCCGGCCGGATAGCACATGGGCGCCGACCCGTCGCAGCAGCCGCCGGACTGGTGGAACATCAACTCGCCATGCCGGGATTTCAGCGTCCCGATCAGGGCTTCCGCCGCCAGCGTGGCCAGGACACGCTCCACCATCGACATCTCCTGTGCGGGATCTTCGTTGCCGGTTCCCGGCGGGCGGGGCAGCCACCCGCCTGGCCTCCGTCCCCGGGGCGTGTGCCGACGCCGAGGATGACGCACCGGCGGAACGGACGGGCGGCCCCTGTTGGTCGGGGTTCGGCACTGCCGCCCCCCCGACCGCGGGTCCCCCGCCTTAGAAGAAGCCCAGCGCCTTGGGGCTGTAGCTGACCAGCAGGTTCTTTGTCTGCTGGTAGTGGTTCAGCATCATCTTGTGGGTCTCGCGCCCGATGCCGGACTGCTTGTAACCGCCGAAGGCCGCATGGGCGGGATAGAGATGGTAGCAGTTGGTCCAGACACGGCCGGCCTGGATGGCCCGGCCGAAGCGGTAGGCGCGGCTGCCGTCACGGGTCCAGACCCCGGCCCCCAGGCCGTACAGCGTGTCGTTGGCCAGTTCTAGCGCCTCCTCGTCGGACTTGAAGGTGGTGACGGCCACCACCGGTCCGAAGATCTCCTCCTGGAACACGCGCATGTCGTTGCGGCCTTCCAGCACGGTGGGCTGGACATAGAAGCCCTCGGCCAGCTCGCCCTCCAGCTGGGCGCGGTGGCCGCCGGTCAGCACCTTGGCCCCTTCACCCTGGCCGATCTCGATATAGCTGAGGATCTTGTGCAGCTGGTCGCTGCTGGCCTGGGCCCCGATCATGGTCGAGGGGTCCAGCGGGTTGCCCTGACGGATGGCCTGGACCCGCTTCAGCGCCTTTTCCATGAAACGGTCGTAGATCTTCTCATGCACCAGGGCGCGCGACGGGCAGGTGCAGACCTCGCCCTGGTTCAGGGCGAACATGCTGAAGCCTTCCAGGGCCTTGTCCAGGAAGTCGTCATCCTCTGCCGCCACATCGGCGAAGAAGATGTTGGGCGACTTGCCGCCCAGCTCCAGCGTCACCGGAATGATGTTCTCCGACGCGTACTGCATGATCAGCCGGCCGGTGGTGGTCTCGCCGGTGAAGGCCACCTTGGCGATGCGCGGGCTCTGGGCCAGGGGCTTGCCCGCCTCGATGCCGAAGCCGTTGACCACGTTCAGCACACCGGGCGGCAGCAGGTCGCCGATGATGTCCATCAGCGCCATGATGCTCATGGGCGTCTGCTCGGCCGGCTTCAGCACCACGCAGTTGCCGGCGGCCAGGGCCGGCGCCAGCTTCCACGCCGCCATCAGGATGGGGAAGTTCCAGGGGATGATCTGGCCGACGACGCCCAGCGGCTCATGGAAATGATAGGCCACGGTGTCATGGTCGATCTCGGCCAGCGAGCCTTCCTGGGCACGGACACAGGCGGCGAAATAGCGGAAATGGTCGATGGCCAGCGGGATGTCGGCCGCCGTGGTCTCCCGGATCGGCTTGCCGTTGTCCACCGTCTCCACCAGGGCCAGCAGGTCGAGGCGTTCCTCCATGCGGTCGGCGATGCGGTTGAGGATGGCGGCGCGCTCCGCCACCGCGGTGCGGGCCCAGCGCTCCCGGGCCTTGTGGGCGGCATCCAGCGCCAGTTCGATATCCTCGGCGGTGGAGCGGGCCACCTGACAGACGGCGCGGCCGGTCACCGGGGAGATGTTGTCGAAGTAATGCCCGCGCACCGGGGCAACCCATTCGCCGCCGATAAAATTCTCGTACTTGGAGCGCAGGGCGATGCTCGATTTCAGCTTCTCAAGGGCTTGGTGCAGCACGGTCAGGGCCTCCCGCTGATGGTATGCGGCGCCGGATCGTTGCCGGCGCGCGTCTGCAACTGCGGCGGCCACGGTGCGCGCGCGGAAGGATGCGGTAAATTGGACTTTGTGCGGAGACGGGGCCAGTCCGGACTGGGGATCAGCCCGGCAGCGTTTCATCCAGCTGGCGGACGGCGATGCGCACCAGATCGGCCGTGCGGCGCACGCCATAGCGGTTGCGCAGGCGTACCAGCGTGTTGGCCAGGGTCTTGTAGCTGATGCCCAGGCGGCGGGCGACACTGTCCAGCTCCGCCGTCTCGGCCAGAAGCCGCATGATCTCCCCCTCCCGCTCCGGCAGGGGGGCGTCCACATCCCGCTGCGGCCGCCCCGGTCCCAGGGCGGCCACGGCGCAGGCCATGCGATGGTCGAGCCACAGGCGTCCCTCCAGCACCGTTTCCGCCGCACCGGCCATGACGGCGGGATCGTCGGACTTGCAGAGATAGCCACGGACCCCGGCCTCCAGGCAGCGGGCCACGACCGATGGCGCCTCATGCATGCTGAACACCAGCACCGGCGGCCCCAGCGCCACCAGCTGGCGGACCAGATCAAGGCCGGTGGGCGATCCGGGCAGGTTGAGATCGAGAATGACCAGGGCCGGCGGGTCCCGCTCGACCAAGGCCAGGGCCGACGGCCCGTCCGCCGCCTCCACCACGCGGAAACGGCCCAGCGGCGGCTCCAGCAGCCGGCGGCAGCCGGCCCGCACCACGGCGTGGTCGTCCACAACCAGCACATCCACCGCCGGCATGTCCGCCACCGACCTGTCCTCTGCCAGACCGTCCATGCCGTTTCCCCTCCCCGCCGGGTCCCGGGCAGGATAACGGGCGGACCGCCCCCTGCCAATCCGCCCGATCGGTCGCCCCGTCAGAACCGCACCCGCAGGCCGGCCAGGATGGTGCGGGGTGCGCCGGGCGACAGGAAGCGGGGGTCTTCATAGCCCAGCTCCTCGGCCTCGCCATAGAGGCCGAACGTCTCATAATCCGTGTCGAACAGGTTCTCGACCCGGCCGAAGATCTCCACCCGGCCCAGCGTGTAGCCCGCCTCCAGGTTGACGATGGTGTAGCCGTCGATGGTGTCGGTCAGGTTGGCCTCGTCCCCGCGCAGGAACCGGCCGGACGCCGTCACCATTTCCGCCCCCAGGCGGAGATCGTCGGTCACCGCCATCTCCGCCCCCAGCTTCAGCAGATGCTTGGGCACGCCGGGAATGCGGTCGCCCGAGGTCACCGCGATCTCCCCCTCCTCGTCGGCCTCGGGATTGTCCGGGGCCTGGATGGCGAAGTCGGATCTGAAGGTGGCGCGCACGAAGGTGTAGGAGGCGAACCAGCTGATGCGGCCCACGCTCCCCGACAGATTGGCCTCCAGCCCCAGCCGCTCGGTATCGCCCACATTGTCGAAATAGCCGGTGCCGATGATGGGGCCGGCCGAGATGAAGATGATATCGTCGCGGTTGCGGGTGCGGAAACCGGCCAGGGAATAGCGCACATCCAGATCACGCGCCGGTTTCCAGTCGCCGCGCACGCCCGCCTCGATCGTGCGGGCCACCACATCGTCCAGCGGCGGATCGGCCAGGAAGGCGTTGGGGAAGCGGCAGGGCTTGTCCGGATCGGCGCAGGACAGCTCCGCCGGGGTCGGCACGCGGTTGCTTTCGGTATAGCTGGCATAGAGCGTCGCGGCCTCGGCGGCGTTCCAGGTCAGACCCAGGCCGGGATTGAGCCGGTTATAGGCGTGATCGCCGGTGAGGTCGGTGCCGATCTGGTCGCGCAGTTCCAGATCGGCCCGGTTCCAGCGCAGGGACCCGGACAGATGCAGCGCCGGCGTCAAGGACAGGGTGTTGCTGACATAGACGCCATAGAGCCAGCTGCGACTTTTCAGGCCCACATTGAATTCGTCGTTGCCGAGATCGATGCCCAGGCTGCTGGTGCCGCGATCCGGCCCCAGCACGCCCAGTTCCGTGCCACTGCCATAGCGGGTGCGGGCATAATCCACGGTGGCGCCGCCGATCAGGATATTGTCCATGCCGCCCAGTCTGCCGGTCCAGGCCAGCTGGCCGCTGGCGCCCCAGCCATCGGTCTTGGTGCGGGTGCGGTTGAAGACGGCGTTGGGCTCGTCCTCCAACTCCTCCACCGGATTGCCATTGGCATCGACCAGGACAGAGGGCGTGCCCTCCACCTCCGGTCCGTCATCCTCCTCCTCGATCTCGGCGCCGAAGCAGAGCGCCTCGGCCGGCGGGGTGAAGCCGGGCACCAGCCCGACGAAATCCTCGCACTCCTCGAATTCGGCCTGGTCGCCATTGGCCGTGGTGCGCTTGAGATGGCGGTAATAGCCCCCGCCCTGGAGCAGCAGGCTGTCACTGATGTCGGTAGAGCCGCGCAGGGCGGCGGCGAACAGCTTGCTGTCGGTGATGTCGGGATAGGTGAACACCGCTTCCCGCCGCTGGGCCAGCAGATCGGCAGGGGACGGGCCGTTGCCCGCCAGTTCCGACTTGGCGCCGGTCAGGCTGAGACCGACCTCGCTGCCGGCCGGGCTGCGCCAGGACAGATCGGCGAAGCCGCGGCGGATCTCGCTGTCGCTATGGTCGCGCCAACCGTCATCCTCCAGATAATTGGCGCCGCCATAGAAGCCGACAGGGCCGCTGCTGCCGCCATATTCGGCCGTGGCGAAGCGACGGCCATGGGAGCCGGCGCCCAGTTCCACCATGCCGCCGGGGGCGGTGAAGCCGTTCTTCATGGTCAGCACCACGGCACCGCCGATGGTGTTGGGACCGTAGACAGGATTGGAGCCGGGGATCACCTGCATGCGGTCGATGGCGAAGCCGGGCAGCAGATCCCACTGCACCACATCGCCGAACGCCTCGTTGGCGCGCATCACCCCCTGATAGACAGCGACCCCCTGCGGCTCGCCCAGGGCCGGGGCGGCGGTGAAGCCACGGATGGTGACACCCTGCTGCAGCGGGTTGCCGAGACTGTCCACCGAGGAGACGCTGCCCAGGCGACGGGTCAGCGCCTCCACCGCCGTCCCCAGGCCGGGACGCTCGATCTCCTCCGTGCCCAGGGTCTGGACATTGGACGGCACACGGGACAGAGGCACGCCACTGCCCGAGGGGGCGATGCCGATCACCACCACCTCTTCCAGCATCGCCACGTCCGTGCGGCCGTCCGCTGTCTGCTGCGCCGAGGTTGGAAGCGGCGCCAAGGCGGTGCCGGCCAGCATCAGCATGGCCGCGCGCGCGGCCCCATCCCGGTATCTGCGCATGGGCTCTCCCCGTTCCCGCCGTCGGACGCGGCTTTTCCTTGCTGTTCAGGGGACAGGAAAGCACCCGGTGCCGCAATTGGCCTAGGGATGTAGAAAAATGTCCCGACGCCCGCCGGGCCAGGACTCCAAGCCCTTATCCGGCGTCGGATAATCCGGCGTAAGCCAGGATGGGCCGCGGTCAGGCCGGCCGCGGTCAGGCCGAAAGGCGTCCTCTGCGGTGTTCGGCGGCGAAGATGTCGCTCAGGACCTGCAGGCGCGGACTGGTGGCGAAATCCTCCAGCGACAGGGTCAGCTTGCGCCGCCAGTTCGGGAACTGGGCGCCGGTGCCCGGCACATTGACCGGGTCCACATCGCCGCTGATATCGTCCAGCTGGGCCAGGGCCAGGGCGGCACGGCCGCGGGCCAGGAAGGCATGGGCGGCCACGAACAGGGCATCGTCCCCGATCGCGTCGAGATCGCCCGCGTCGGGCAACAGCCCTTCACCGCGCAGGGCCTGGACCAGACAGGCCCGGTCGCGGGCGCGGCGCTGCCGCTGGCGCTCCGCCTCCCCCGCCGCCGGAAACAGGCCCAGCCGGTCCTTGAGTCCGATCTCGGCCCCGGCCCACCAGGCCGGAAGCGTGGGCAGGTCGTGGCTGGCGATGACGGCCAGGGACAGCGGCGGATAGGCGTCCGGCGCCTTGAACGTCCCCTGCTCCATATCCTGTTCGAAATAGAGCACGCGGTAGGAGAGCACCCGGGCCGCGGCCATGCGCTCACGGAAGCCGGGCGGCACCGTGCCCAGATCCTCCCCCACCACCAGACAGCGGTTGCGCTGGCTTTCCAGCGCCAGGATGCCCACCATCTCCTCCAGCGGATAGGCGACATAGCCGCCCTGCCGGGGCGAGGCGCCCTTGGGCACCCAGTAGAGATGCTGCAGGGCCATGGCGTGGTCGATGCGCAGGCCGCCGGCATGGCGCATGTTGGCCCGGAGCAGGTCGATGAAGCTGCGGTAGGCCTCGTCCCGCAGGGCGGCGGGGTTCCAGGGCGGCAGCCCCCAATCCTGGCCGCCGGGCATGAAGATGTCCGGCGGCGCGCCCACATGGGCATGGGAAACCACGGCCCGGGGGTTGGCCCAGGTCTCCGCCCCCGCCGCGTCGGCGCCCACGGCCAGATCGCGGTAGAGACCGATCTCCATGCCGGCGTCGCGGGCCTGCGCCGCGGCAACGCCCAGCTGGCGGTCGGCCTCCCATTGCAGCCAGACCATGAAGTCGATGACGTGCCGGTGGTCCGCGGCGAAGCGGGCCACGTCCGGCGAGTCCGGGCGGCGGAAGACCTCCGGCCAGTCATGCCAGTCCGCCCGGCCCTGCTCGGCGAAATGGCGGCGCAGGGCCAGGAACAGGCAGGGACGCTCCAGCCGCTCCCCCTGCTCGCGCCGGAACGTCTCGAACGCCTGCCAGCGCGGCGCGCCGGCCGCCGCCCGGCAGCTGTTGAACAGCGCCCCCAGCGCCTGCATCTTCAGGTCGGCCACGGCGCTGTAGTCCACCTGCGCCCCCTGCCGGGCCGCCTCCAGCCGGGCCTGGACGTCCGTTGCGGCCACGAGCGCCTGCACCTCGGCACAGCCGGCGAACTCCGGCACCGCCGTCACGTCGATGGACAGCACGTTCAGCAGCAGGCGGCTGGCCGGGGAATAGGGGCTGGCATGTTCCGGATCATCGGGGAACAGGGCGTGCAGCGGATTGAGGCCGATCACACCGGCCCCGCGGTGCGCGGCCAGATCCACCAGCGTGCGCAGGTCACCGAAATCGCCAATGCCCCAGTTGGTGGCGGAGCGCACGGTATAGAGCTGGGCCGCCAGCCCCCAGAGGCGGCCGCCCGCCGCCAGCGTCGGCGGCAGCCAGCAGCGGCCGGGGGAGACGATCAGCGCCATGGTCCGGCCCGCCGCCTCCAGCCGGTGATAGCCGTCGGGCAGGTCGTCCGGCAGGGCCAGGGACAGGCGATGGAAGCCGCGCCCGTCGATCTCCAGCGTGTCGAGGGGCCGGAGATCGCGGGCGGTCCCCGTGCGTTCACCGCCCTGCTCCAGCAACAGCCGCCAGTCCAGACTGTCACTGCCGGCGGGCAGGACGACCGGCAGGGTCCAGCGGCCGGCGGCCCGGTCGAGCACGGCCACGGGCGGCAGGATGCGCTCCACCTCCTCCCGGTCCAGGGCGGCGAGGTAGCAGGCCGCCGACTCCTCGTCCGCCGCATCGCCCCCTATGGCGACGCCCATGGCCGCCAGCAGGCGGCGCTTGGTTCCAGCCGAGGTCCGCACCGGCCGACCGGTGGCGTCGTCATAGCCGGGTTCGATGCCCAGCCGCCCGGCCAGCCGGTCGAGGGCAGTGGCAGTGGCAGTGGCGGCCTCATCCTCCGCCTGACCGCCGCCGGGTCCGCCATCCGGCATGCCCGCGGGTTCCAGCGACCAGCGCACGGCCCAGGGGCCGAAGCGGCCATCGTCGCCCACCGCTCCCTCGTGCCAGATCTCACGGCCGGCCGGCGCGGGGAAACCCTCCACCGGGTCCGGCGAAAGGTTGGCGGCCAGGGTCAGGACCAGACTATCAGCCAGCGGCCAGCGCACCAGCACGCCGGTGGCGCCGATGCGCCGATAGCGGCCGGAGCGGGCGCCGGCCAGACGCGGCACGATCTCCGCCCGCCGCACGGCCAGCACGCGGACATACCAGTCGAGCCAATCGGCATGGACGGGATCGGACAGGGCCTGCCAGTCCAGCGTGGCGGAGCGGAACGTCTCCTCCGCCATGGGATCGGGGATGCGGGCGCGGGCGGCCTCGTCCTGGAATTCGGGGAAGCGGGCGAACTCCTTGCGCCGTCCCTCACGCACGGCGTCGGCCAGATCGGGGCCGAAATCGCAGAAGAAGGGGAAGGGCCGCGCCGTCGCCCATTCCTCCCCCATGAACAGCATGGGGATCTGCGGCCCCAGCAGATAGAGGCAGGCCGCGGCCCGCACGGCCTCCGCCGGTGCGCACTGGGCGATGCGGTCGCCGAAGGCGCGGTTGCCGACCTGATCGTGATTCTGCAGGAAGGCGACGAAGGCGGTGGGCGGCAGATGCGCGCTGGGCTGGCCCCGCTCCTCCCCGCGATAGGGCATCATCTCGCCCTGGAAGGCGAAGCCCTCGGCCAGGGCGCGCCCCAGCTTGTCCACATCGCCGGCATAATCGCCGTAATAGCCGGCGCTCTCTCCGGTCGCGGCCACATGCAGCACATGGTGCATGTCGTCGTTCCACTGGGCGGTGTAGTGGCGCGGCCGGCCCTGCTCGTCCCGCTCCAGCCGGCTGGCCTGGTTCTCCTCGTTCTCCAGCAGCAGATGCACCGGGCGGTCACCGGCGACGGCGCGCACGCGCTCGGCCAGCTCGTCCAGCAGATGACGGTCGCCGGAATCGAGGATGGCATGGACGGCGTCCAGACGCAGGCCGTCGAGATTGAACTCCTCGATCCAGTAGAGGGCGTTGTGGATGACGAAGGCCCGCACCACGGCGCTGCCGACATCATCGTAGTTCACGGCGGCGCCCCAGGGGGTGTGGTGCTTCTCGGTGAAGACCTGCGGCGCGTAGAGGGGCAGGTAGTTCCCCTCCGGCCCGAAATGATTGTAGACCACATCCAGAAGGACACTCAGGCCCTTGGCATGGGCGGCATCGACCAGGGCCTTGAAGTCCTCCGGACGGCCATAGGCGCTGTCGGGCGCGTAGGGCAGCACGCCGTCATAGCCCCAGTTGCGCCCGCCGGGGAAATCGGCCACCGGCATGATCTCGATGGCGGTGACGCCGAGCCGCACCAGATGGTCCAGCCGGCCGATGGCGGCGCAGAAGGTGCCCTCCGGCGTGAAGCTGCCGATATGCAGCTCGTAGAGCACCGTCTCCTCCCAGGGCCGGCCCTGCCAGTCCAGGCAACGCCAGCGGAAGGCCATGGGATCGACGACCTGGCTGGGGCCGTGCACATCCTCGGGCTGGTGGCGGGAGGCGGGGTCGGGCACGGCCATGCCGTCGGCCAGCAGGAACCGGTAGCGGCTGCCCGGTCCGGCGCGGTCGGTCACCAGACCGTGCCAGCCATCCTCCCCACGCTCCAGCGGCAGCGGCTCGTCCTGGCCGTCCAGCGACAGGCGGATGCTGTCCTGGGCCGGCGCCCACAGGCGGAAACGCACCTGACCATCGGGTTGCAGCTCGGCCCCGAACGGCATGCGGTGGGCACGGTGCGCCGGCGCCGCGGCGGGGATCGAGCCAGGGGCAGAGGAAGCGGCGGAGACGGGAACGGACACGGGGGCCGGCTGCGCCGCCACAGGCTCCTCCAGGATGGCCAGAACCCCGGCCAGAGGGATATCCACCCAGTCCGGCCGGTTGGCGACCTCATACGCCACCTCGTACAGCGCCTTTTCCAGCATGAAGAAGCGGATCAGCCGCACCGTGTCCACCGGATCGGCGGCACAGCCGGGGCACCCTTCGGACGCGGCGAGATAGGCGGTCAGGAAGCCACGGCTGGCGTCGCGGGCCCAGGCGGCGAGACGGCCCTGCAGGGCGGCACCGCCGGGACCACGGGCCACCGCGGCGGCGGCGTAGGAGAAGGAGCGCAACATGCCGGCCACGTCACGCAGCGGGCTGTGCTTGGCCCGGCGTTCGGCCAGGGGACGCAGCGGCTCGCCTTCGAAGTCGATGAGGACGGCATCGCCGCCATCGGCCGTCACCAGCACCTGTCCCAGATGGTAGTCGCCGTGGTGGCGGGTCTTGGCCACGGCCAGATCCCGCGGCAGCAGGGCGGCGAGATGGTCCGGCAGATTGTCACGCCGGGCCAGCAGCCGCTCCGCCAGGGAGCGGGCCGGCGGCGTCAACCCGTCCAGGGAGGCGGCCAGCCCGTCCAGCGCCCGCCGCCCCATGGCAAGAGCACCCGCCCGCCAGCCGTCCAGATCGGTGTTGTCCACCGCCTCCGGCCAGATGTCCGGCCCCCAGCTCTGCGAGGCGCTGCCGTCGGCCGCCAGGGCCCGGTGCAGCTCCGCCGTGCGGCGGCCCAGCTGGTGGACCCAGGCCAGCGTGTCCTCGTCGCGGCGCAGCCGCTCCAGCATCCAGGACCAGCCGTCGCCCCGGTTGGCGACGAAGCCCTGAAGCACGGCCAGGGTGGTCGGCTCCTCCCCCGCACCGCCCGGCAGGTCGAAAGCGCCCAGCAGCGGCGGTGTCGCGGTGAACCCGCGCTGTTGCAGCAGCGCCCCCATCTCCCGCTCGGGATGGATGCCGGGTTCCAGCTTGCGGAAGACCTTGAGGATGGCATCCTCGCCGATGCGCAGCGAGGTGTTGGACTGCTCCGCCGTCCCGCGGCGGATCGGGAGCTCAGCCGCGGGTTCCCCGCCGCGCATGGCGGCGGTGAAGGCGCGCACGAAAGCGTCGGAGGCGAAGGCATCGGCCAGCACCGCCTGCTCCGCCGGATGCGCCTCGGCCAGGATGGCGGCATCCCGCCCGGCCAGATCAGCGCGCGGCAGCAGGGCCAGGGGCACGAACAGACGGAACGGGCTGCCGCCGGGCGGCTGCACCCGCCATACCGCCAGGGCGGCCGGATGCTGCGGCAGGGCGAACGGCTCCAGCCGGTCGAGGCCGACCTGGGGCGGGCCGGCATCCTTGGCCGGATACCAGCGCTGCCGCATCAGGAAGGCCGGCAGATGCATATCCGCCAGGGCTTCGAGGCCGGGCGGCCAGGACGAGGCGTCAGGCGAGGGGGCGGCAGTCCACGGGGAAGCGTTCATGGCGGTGTCCGGCAACGGAAAACAGCACCATGAAACAGCAGAGCCGGTTCAGCGTTCCTCCCGCCGGCCAGCCCCGATCAAGCCCCGATATGGCAAAGGGGGCTGAAGACGCCCACCGGGAGCAGGATCAGGCGGCCCGGCGCGGCGCGGTACGGGCCTTGACCGGCACGGGCACGGGCGTCGGCGCGAACAGGTCACGCACCCCCATACCGATGGCCAGGGCCAGAAGCAGCTGCACCAGCGCGAAAACCCCGACGCAGGCCGCCAGAAGGCTGAAAAGAACCGTGTCCATGGCCACACTCCCGTTGCTGACGGGACCAGCCTGGACCAGGGCGGGCCTGCCGCCCTTGACCTGGGTCAAGACACCACGAAGGTCACAACAATTTTCAAACGAATCATTTGACCCGGCGAACCTTGATGATGAGCCCCGACCCGCCGCCGATGAGATTGTAGGTGCCGAGGGCACCGGGCTTCACCGTGACCACATCACCGGCCTTCAGACGGACGCTGGCGCTGTCGCGCTGCAGCCAGACCTGCCCGTTATCCAGGGTGAACACCATCCGGCCTTCCGCATTCTGGCGCAGGGCCGCGATGGTGGCCTTTACCTCCTGCTCGGGCGCCGCCTCGGCGCGGGGCCTGGCCAGCTGTTCCGCCCCCAGGCCCTGGACCGCCGGTGCGGCCGTCGCAGCGGGTGCGGCCGGCCCCGGTCCGCGCAGGGCGGGCACGCGGCTGTTGAAACAGGCCAGCCGGTCCGGACCGTCGGGGACGCTCAGACAGTTCAGGACGGCATCCAGCGCCGACGTCTGCGCCCGCGCCGCGACCGGCAGGGAGAGGGAGGACAGCAGGGCCAGGGCCAGAACCGGGGAAGCAGCGCGCATGTGACCGCCTTCAAAAAAGCAACCGGAGCGCGCGCAGGCAGCGCCGCGCGGCAGCGGACGATAGCAGCCCCGGCGCGGCGGCGACAAGCCGCCGTGCGGCCCCGTCCGGCGGTCAGCCCAACGGCACCCAGACGGAGCCGCGGGCCGCGGAGTCCAGGCAGGCGCTGACGAAGGCGAGGCCGCGCACGCCCGCCGCGACGTCGGGCAGCGGGCAGTCCGGGTCCATGGCCGAGGCGGGCGGGGCCGCTTCCCCCGCCCCTGCACCCTCCTGGTGCGCCAGCAGCAGGTCGGCGGCGTCACGGTAGAGGTTGGCGAAGGCTTCCAGGTAGCCCTCGGGATGGGCGGCGGGCACGCGGCTGGAGGCCGCGGCCACCGGCCAGGACCCGGCCCCGTTGCGCCGCAGCAGCTGGCGCGGCTGGCCCAGCGGGGTGAACCACAGCTCCTCCGGCCGTTCCTGCCACCATTCCAGCCCGCCCTGCGTGCCATAGACGCGCAGCGACAGGTTGTTGCCGTTGCCGGTGGCCACCTGGCTGGCCCAGAGCCCGCCCTTGGCCCCGGAGGCGTAGCGCAGCAGGATGCCGGCATCATCATCCACCCGGCGGCCCGGCACGAAGGCGGTGAGGTCGGCCAGCAGATGCACCGGCTCCTCCCCCGTGACAAAGGCGGCCAGATTGTAGGCATGGGTGCCCACATCGCCGATGGCACCGCCCAACCCGGCCTTGGCCGGGTCGGTGCGCCAGACCGCGCCCTCCGCCCCCGTCGCCTCCACCGGCTCGGCCAGCCAGTCCTGGGCATATTCCACCTGGACCCGCCGCAACGTGCCGATCCGGCCCGCCGCCACCATGGCGCGGGCCTGCCGCACCATGGGATAGCCGGTATAGGTGTGGGTCAGCACGAAGCGCCTGCCCGTCGCGGCCACCAGCGCCGCCAGAGTCTGGGCATCCTCCAGCGTCGTGGTCATCGGCTTTTCGCAGATGACATGGAAGCCGGCCTCCAGCGCGGCCTTGGCCACGGGGAAATGCAGGAAATTCGGGGTGACGATGACGACGGCATCGATGGGGTCCGGCCGCGCCGCCTCGGCCGCCAGCATGTCCTGGTAGCCGCCATAGGCCCGGTCGGGGGCGATGCCGATGGACCGGGCGAAGTCGCGGCCCCGGTCCGGGTCGGCGTCGAAGGCGCCCGCCACCAGCGTGAAGCGGTCGTCCATGCGGGCGGCGATGCGGTGGACGGCCCCGATGAAGGCCTTGTGCCCGCCACCGACCATGCCGAGGCGGATGCGTCGCGTGCTGGTCATGCTCCGGCTCTCCCCTGTCCGATCAGCCGATGCCGAGAAGGCGGCGGTTGGCGGCGGCATCGGCGCCGCTGCTGGCGAAATCATCGAAGGCGTGTCCGGTGACACGGATGATGTGGTCGCGGATGAAGGCGGCCCCTTCGCGCGCCCCATCCTCGGGATGCTTCAGCGCGCATTCCCATTCCAGCACGGCCCAGCCGGCGAAATCATACTGGGCCATCTTGGAGAAGACGGCCTTGAAGTCGATGGCGCCGTCGCCCAGCGACCGGAAGCGGCCCGGCCGGTCGACCCAGGACTGGTAGCCGCCATAGACGCCGGAGCGGCCGCTGGGCCGCAGTTCGGCGTCCTTCACATGGAAGGCGCGGATGCGCGGGTGGTAGATGTCGAGGAAGGCCAGATAATCCAGCGCCTGCAGCACGAAATGCGAGGGGTCGTAGAGGATAGCGGCACGCGGGTGGCCGTCCACCGCCGCCAGGAACCGCTCGAAGGTCACGCCGTCATGCAGGTCCTCGCCGGGATGCAGCTCGAAGGCCAGATCCACCCCGGCCTCGTCGAAGGCATCGAGGATGGGGCGCCAGCGGCGCGCCAGTTCGGCGAACGCCTCCTCCACCAGCCCGGCCGGACGCTGCGGCCAGGGATAGACATAGGGCCAGGCCAGGGCGCCGGAGAAGCTGACATGGGTGGCGAGACCGAGATTGCGCGAGGCGGCGGCGGCAAGGCGCATCTGCCGCACCGCCCAGTCGGTGCGCGCCGCCGGACGGCCGCGCACGGCCTCCGGAGCGAAGCCGTCGAACAGGGCATCATAGGCCGGATGCACCGCCACCAGCTGGCCCTGGAGATGGGTCGACAGCTCGGTGATCTCCACCCCCGCCTCGCCCAGGCGGCCGCGCAGCTCGTCGCAGTACGCCTTGGACGTGGCCGCCCGCTCCAGATCGAACAGCCCCGCCGTGGTCGGCAGCTGCAGCCCGACATAGCCCAGATCGGCCGCCCAGCGCGCCAGATTGTCCAGCGTGTCGAAGGGCGGCTGTGCGCCGACGAATTGCGCCAGGAAAATCCCGGGTCCACGCAGTGTCTTCATGGTGTCTCTCTCCTACGCAATCGGGCCTACGCAATCGGGCCTACGCAATCAGGCGGGACGGGCTGTCGATCAGTGGTCGGCAGTCAGGGGTCGTGACAGGGGGCGGTCGAGGACCGGATGACCAGCCGGGTCGGGAAGCAGTGCTGCGGCACCGGGGCCGACCGGGATTTCTTCAGCTGCCGGATCATCAGGGCCATGGCGGCCTGTCCGATCTCGCGCCGGGGCTGATGGATGGTGGTCAGCGGCGGGTCGAGCATCCCGGCCACCAGCGTGTCGTCGAACCCCACCACCGACACGTCGCGCGGCACCTGGATTCCGTGGCTTTTCAGGGCACCGATGGCGCCGAGGGCCATCTGGTCGCTGGCGGCGAACAGGGCGGTGAAACGGCGGCCCCGGTCCAGCAGGCCGAGTGTCAGGGCGCGGCCGGCGGACAGGCTGAAATCCCCCTCCACCACCAGATCGGGGTCATAGGCGATGCCGGCCTGCTCCAGCGCCCGGCGGTAGCCCTCCAGACGCGCGGTGCCGAGATGTTCGCCCAGCGGGCCGGTGATGTGGACGATGCGGCGATGCCCCAGCTGCAGCAGATGCGTCACCGCCTCGAAGGCGGCGGCGGCGTTGTCCACCCGCACCGTGGGCAGGTCGAGGCCGGCGATGGCCTCCAGCGCCACCACCAGCGGCGGCAGCCGGTCGTTGCGCAGGCTGTCGGGCAGCCGGCCGATCATCAGGATCAGCCCGTCGGCATGGCGCTCGCGCACGGCGTCGATGTAGTGGCGGATGCGGCGGTCGTCGTCGCGGGCATCGCCCATCAGCACCTTGTAGCCGGCGGCGAAGGCCGCTTCCTCCACGCCCTTGTAGATGTCGAGGTAGAAGGGGTTGGAGATGTCGCGCACCAGCAGGATCACCGTGTGGCTGGCGCGGCGGCGGAAGGCGCGGGCCTGGTCGTTGGGAACGAAGCCGATGGCGGCCACCGCCTCCAGCACCCGCCGCCGGGTGTCCTCGCGCACCTTCTCCGGCCGCGACAGGGCGCGGGAGACGGTGGCGGTGGAAACGCCCGCCATATCGGCCACGGCCTTGATGTTGGGATGCTCGGCCATGGTCATCACACCCGCGGTCCGGTCTGGCGGCCGTAGAGCGCCAGCAGCAGCAGCAAGGTCCCGCCGAAGATCAGCTGCCGGCCCCAGAAGTCCAGATGCAGGGTGGTCAGCACGCTTTGCAGCAGCACCAGGGCGATGGCGCCGGCCACGGTGCCGACATAGCCGCCGGTGCCGCCGGCCAGGGAGGTGCCGCCGATGACGACGGCGATGATGGTGGGCAGCATGTACTGGTCACCGACACTGATGAAGGAATTGCCGGTGTAGCCGATGACGAAGACACCCGTCAGCCCGGCCAGTGCCCCGGACAGGCCGTAGACCAGCGTGCGCACGGCCCGGACCGGCAGTCCGACCAGCCGCGCCGCCCGCGCATTGGCGCCGACGGCATAGATGGCGAAGCCCAGCGCCGTGCGGCGCAGCAGCAGACCCATCAGCACGATGAGGACGGCCCAGGCCAGCAGGATGCCGGGCAGGCCGAGCAAGGCCGGCTGGTTGATGAAGCCCATCAGCGCCGGGGCGGCGTTGCCGGACGGGATGCCCTGGGAGAAGACCACCAGCCCCCCCTGGATGATGGCCATCATGCCCAGCGTCATCACCAGCGGCGGCAGCCGCACCAGGGTCACGCCCAGCCCGTTGACCAGCCCCACCAGGAAGGTGGCGCCGCAGGCCGCCAGGATGGCGTGGGCGATGGCGGCATCACTGCCGTTCATGACATTGCCGGCGATGATGGCGCCGAAGGAGATCTGTGCCCCGATGGACAGGTCGATGCCTTCGCCGCCGGCCAGGATCACCAGATTCTGCCCGGCGGCGGCGATGCCCAGCAGGGCCGCCACGGTCAGCAGGCGGATGATCTGGTCGCCGCGGGCGAAGCCGGGCGACAACATCTCGCCCAGGCCCAGCAGCACGATGATGGCCATGAGGGCCAGGGCCAGCGGGCTGGCGGCCAGCGTGGCAAGGCGGGAGCCGGTGGAAAGGCCGGACGGGGAGAGCGAAGGCGCGGTCATGATCGGTCTCCCCTCAGCGGCGGCGGGCCACGAGAACGCCCCCGGCCAGCGCCGCGAGCACGATCAGGCCCTGGACCAGGGTCTGGTATTCAAAGGGCAGGCCGGCGAAGAAGATGACATTGCCGATCATGCCCAGCAGCAGCGCCCCCAGAATGGAGCCGGCGGCCCCGCCGACACCGCCCGACAGCAGCGTGCCGCCCAGCGCCACGGCCGAAACCGAGCCGAGACCCAGGCTCTGCCCCAGCAGCGGATCGCCGCTGGCCGTTTCCCCCGTCAGGCAGAGGGCGGCGAAGCCGGCGAACAGCGCGCTGATGAGATAGGCCGACAGCCGGATGCGGCGAAGGTCGAGGCCGCTCTGGAAGGCGCCGCCGCGATTACCGCCCACGGCCTTCAGCCAGGTCTGGAACGGCCGGCGGGCCAGCAGGGCCACGAAGCCGATGGCCAGCAGCAGGATCAGCAGCACGGTGGGCAGGCCCAGCACCGCGCCGCCATAGGTCTGCCAATAGGCGTCCGGCACCGGCAGGCCGGCCTGGGGCAGGATGCGCAGGGCCAGGGCAGAGAACAGGATGGCCGTCCCGAAGGTTGCCACCATGGGCTGCAATCCCACCACCCCGATCAGCAGGCCGTTGACCAGGCCGCAGGCCAGCGCCACCGCCAGCCCGGCGGCAAGGCCGGCCAGGATGGCGTCCGGCCCGTCGCCGGTGGCGGCGATGACCGTGACGGTGACCACATTGACCAGGGCGGCGACGGCGCCCACCGACAGGTCGATATCACCGGCCAGGACCACATAGGTCTGGCCGATGGCCACCAGCACCAGCGGCAGGAAGGTGGTGAGGTTCGATTGCAGCACTGTCCCGTCGAAGAAGCCGGGCTGCAGCAGGCCGTTGACGATCACCAGCACGGTCAGGGCCGCCGCGGTGATGGCCCAGGCGGGCAGCGCGGCCGGCAGGGCGGACAAGGCGGATGGCAGCGCGCGTTTCATGCGGCGTCTCCGTAGGCGGCGCGCGTCAGGTGGAAGGAGTCCAGGGTCGGGCCGGAGAGTTCCGTCACCACCGCCCCGCCGTTGAAGACCAGGATGCGGTCGGACTGATCCAGCAGTTCGGCCTCCTCCGACGAATAGAGGATGATGGCCACCCCGCTGTCCGCCAGCTGGCGGATCAGGGCGAAGAGGTCGGCCTTGGCACCCAGATCGATGCCCTTGGTGGGGTCATCCAGCAGCAGCAGCCGCGGCCCAGTGGCCAGCCAGCGGGCGATGAACACCTTCTGCTGGTTGCCGCCGGACAGGGTGCCGATGGCGTCGTCCAGACCGGCATATTTGGTCTTCAGCGAAGCCGCCACCCCGGCCAGCCGCGGCGCCAGCGTGCCGGCCCCGACACGCCAGCGGCGTTCGCGCACCAGCACGGCCGCGGCCAGGTTCTCGAAGATGGAGCGCCCGGCCAGCACGGCATCGGCCACGCGGTCGCCGGAGACATAGGCGATCCCGCGGGCCACGGCATCAGCCGGCGCGCGGATGCGCACGGGCTGCCCGTCCAGGCGCAGGCGGCCGGCCGTCAGCGGATCGGCCCCGAACAGCCCGCGCAGCAGCGCCGACTGCCCCTGCCCCTGCAATCCGCCCAGGCCCAGGATTTCCCCTGGCGCCACCGCCAGCGTGATGTCCCGCAGGCGTCCGCCCCCGACCCGGTCAGCCTGGAGCAGCGGGGCCGCCGCGGGACGGTCGGCGCGGGTGCGCCGGCCGGCCTTGCGCACATCCCCGATCATCAGCCGCACCACACTGTCCTGATCGGTATCGGCGATGCACAGATCCGCCACGGTTTCCCCGTTGCGCATGACGGTGACGCGGTCGCACAGGGCGAAGACCTCGTCCAGCCGGTGGGAGATGAAGACGGTGGACACGCCTGCGGCCCGCCGGGCGCGCAGGATGTCGAAGAAGACCGCCACCTGACGGGCATCCAGGGCGGCCGTGGCCTCGTCCATGATGACGATGCGCGGCGACTTCGACAGGACCTTGAGGATCTCCACGATCTGACGCTGGCCCGGCGTCAGATCCGCCACCAGGGCGTCGGGTGTCAGGCCCGGCCCGGCTGTATCGCCGAACAGCGCGATCAGCGCCTCCGTCTCCGCCCGCAGCCGGGTCCGGTCGATGAAGCCGGCGCGGGTGCGCGGCTCCCGCCCCAGGAAGATATTGGCCGCCACCGACAAAGGCGGGATCAGGCTGAGTTCCTGGTAGAACAGGGCGATGCCCGCCGCCTCGGCCTCACGCGGGGTGGCGAAGCGCACCGGCCGGCCCTCGATCAGCAGGCTGCCCGCCGTGGCCGCATGGGTGCCGGCGATGATCTTGCTGAGGGTGCTCTTGCCGCAGCCATTGGCCCCCAGCAGGGCATGGATCTCGCCCCGGCCCACGGTCAGCCGGCCATTGCCCAGCGCCTGCACGGCACCGAAGCGCTTGACGATGTCGCGGGCCTCGATGGCAGGCCCCAAGGGGGTGGGGGCCGGCATCGGAAGGGCCGGCGTCTCGGGCGTTCCGGTCATGGCATCCCCGGTCATGGCTGGCGTCGGATCTGGAGGGGGCGGGCACCCGGACCGGATGCCCGCCCGGGCATCAGGACAGGACGGTCACTTGAAGAAGGCGGCGGCCTGCTCCGGCGTCACCGTGGCGGTGACGGACCAGTAGCCGGGCTTGCCCTCGGCCTCCTTCAGCCGCGCCGGCAGGGTGGCGTTGTCGACGAAGGGGATCGGAATGTAGAGGGCGTTGCCATAGACGCCGCCGAAGATGCCGTCCTTGAACGCTTTGCCCTGCAGCTTCAGCACAGCCACGTTCAGGGCCGAGGCCATGACGCCCGGCGGGTTGACCGATGCGCCGGAGGTCAGCTTCTCAGAAGCCCAGACCGTCATGAAGTCCTTCCGGATCTCGCCGGTGGCGGCGATCTTGTCCTTCTTGCCGGCGGCGATGATGGCCCGCCATGCCCCGGCGGCCATGCCGTCCTGCACCCAGACACCCTGGATGTCGGGATAGGTCGCCAGCAGGTTCTGCATGGTCTGCTGCCCCTGGGCCTGATCCCAATTGGCGTTGGCCTCGTTCAGGATCTTGATGCCCGGCGCGGTCTTCAGCACCTCGCGGTAGCCGGCCACGCGCATCTCGTTGGCCGGGTTGCCGGCCACGCCATTGATGACGACGATGTTGCCCTTGCCGCCCAGCGCCTCCACCAGCCACTTGGCCGACTGCATGGCCCAGGCCTTCTGGTCGATGCCGACATAGATGGCATCCTTGGACGACACTTCGGCATCGGTGGCGATGACCAGGATGCCCTTGGCCTTGGCCTGGGCGAACACCGGATTGAAGGCCGTGGGGCTGTTGGGGTTGATGATGATGGCATCAACGCCCTGGTTGATGAAGTTGCGGACCTGACCGATCTGGCCCTGGGCATCGACCGTGGCGCTCTGCACCACAACCTCGACCGGCACGCCCTTGTCGGTCCAGGCCTTGGCGGCGGCCTGCGCCTCCTCGATCATCTGGGTGCGCCATTCGCTGCCGACCCAGCCGTTGGACAGGCCGATCCGGAAGGTCTTTGCTTCGCTGGAACCGGCCATCAGACCGACCATGGCGGCGACGGCGGTCGCCAGGAGCCAACGCTTCTTCATTCGAATTCCTCCGCATGCCCGCGTTCGGGACGAATGCAACCGATTACATTATCGTTTTCGCCGGGACTTCCCGCCCGAGCGCGCTGTTCCTTGGTAATGCAATCGGTTACATCGGTCAATCCATCCGCTCTGGCTAGGACTGCGCATTTTGCGCGCACCCGACCGGAACGGCCCTCCCCCGCGACGGTGGTGCGACAAACCATCCCGGTCTTTGTGCCGGCACAAAGACACCCGCCCCCTCCCCGCCTATCCAAATCTGCCGGGCAACGGTGCCGCCGGAAGCCGATTCCGCCGGCCCTGCAACGGCCGATCGATTCCCCGGGCGAATTGATCCGCATCAATGATCAAAGGGCAGGAAAACCCGTACCGATCGAAAGTCAAACGGGCCAAGAAAAGGCACTTGATAAATGTCAAACGGTCATTTGCATGATTTAAAGCGAAAATCAGGCCTGGTTGTTTTATGGGCATTACTGGCTTTTATTTCTATAATCTTCATTGAGATGCCCTGTGTTGCCGCCGAAACGCGCGGCAGCACCTACCTGAAATCCATCGCCCCTGCTGATCTTTTCCCTGGCGCCGACCGCTTCGGGCCGGCGGATGCGCGCGCGCCGGCCTTTCCCGTCTATAAGGGCGACACGCTGCTGGGATATGCCTATCTGACCACCGATCTGGTGGACACCACCGGCTATTCCGGCCGCCCCATCGACGTCATGGTCGGGCTGACACCCGACGGTGTCATCGCCGGTGCCAAGCTGATGGCCCATCATGAACCCATCGTGCTGGTCGGCATCCCCGTGGCCCGGGTCGAGGCCTTCATCGCCGGCTATATCGGCCGCAACGTCTTCGACCCAGCCCTCAGCAACGCCAGCGCACCGCCCGTGGACATCGTGTCCGGCGCCACCGTCACCGTCATGGTCATCGGCGACAGCCTGCTGCGCTCGGGACGCAAGCTGGCGGGTGCCCTGGCCCTGGCCGGCAGCGACCATGCCGGCCCGGCCCAGGCCGCCCGCACCATCGATATGAGCCGCCAGCAGGTGGAGGACTGGGAAACCCTGCTGGGCGACGGGTCGGTGCGCCGGCTGCTGCTGACCGTGGCCGACGTCAACGCCGCCTTCGACCGGACCGGCCGCGCCGAGGCTATGGACCGGCCCGAACCCGGTCCCGAGGACGACACCTTCATCGACCTCTATGCCGCCCTGGCCACCATTCCGACCATCGGCCGCAGCCTGCTGGGCGATGCGGAGTATCAGGCGCTGCTGTCCCGCCTGAAGCCGGGGCAGCAGGCGCTGCTGCTGGCCGGGCGCGGCCGCTATTCCTTCAAGGGATCGGGTTATGTGCGCGGCGGCATCTTCGACCGTGTCGAGCTGGTGCAGAACGAAGCCGGCGTGCGCTTCCGCGACAAGAACCACAAGCGCCTGGGCAGCCTGGCCGCGGCCGGCGCCCCCGACCTGCCGGAGATCGGCCTGTTCATCGTGCCGGAGACCATGACCTTCGACCCGGCCCAGCCCTGGCGGCTGCAGCTGCTGGTGCAGCGGGCCACGGCCGCCCTGGACAAGAGCTTCGTCACCTTCGACCTCAGCTATCTGCCGCCGGAGACGTATCTGCAGGCCGCTGCCCCCGCTCCGGCGCAGGGCACGTCGCCGGCCGGCCCCCTTCCGCCCGCGGCGCAGACCGAGCCGCCGGCCGAGATCCCGCTGTGGCAGCGCATCTGGGAGAACAGGGCGGTCGACATCACCCTGACTCTGGGGGTCATCACCCTGGTCACGGCCATCTTCTTCTTCCAGGACATGCTGGTCCGCCGGCCCGTGCTCTATGGCCGTGTCCGCACCGGCGTGCTGCTGTTCACGCTGCTGTTCCTGGGCTGGTACGCCCATGCCCAGCTGTCCGTCGTCAATGTCCTGACCTTCGTGGACGCCATGCGCCACGAGTTCCGGTGGGACTATTTCATGATGGACCCGCTGCTGTTCCTGCTCTGGTTCGCGGTGGCGGCGTCGCTGCTGTTCTGGGGCCGCGGGGCGTTCTGCGGCTGGCTCTGCCCCTTCGGCGCCCTGCAGGAACTGTCCAACAAGGCGGCCCGCCGGCTGAAGCTGCCGCAGGTGAAGGTGCCCTTCGCCCTGCATGAGCGGCTGTGGCCGATCAAGTACATCATCTTCCTGGTGATCTTCGGCCTGTCGCTGCACAGCCTGGCCATGGCCGAGATGGCCGCCGAGGTGGAGCCGTTCAAGACCGCCATCATCCTGCACTTCGTGCGCGACTGGTGGTTCGTGCTGTTCGCCGGCGTGCTGCTGCTGGCCGGGCTGTTCATCGAGCGCTTCTTCTGCCGCTATCTCTGCCCGCTGGGCGCCGCCCTGGCCATTCCCGGCCGCATGCGCATGTTCAACTGGCTGCGGCGCTACCGGGAATGCGGCAATCCCTGCCATCGCTGCGCCGTGGATTGTCCGGTGCAGGCCATCCACCCCGATGGCCGCATCAACCCCAACGAATGCATCCAGTGCCTGCACTGCCAGGTGCTCTACCACCACACCCAGCTCTGCCCCGTCGTGGTCGGCCGTCTGAAGAAGGCCGAGCGCCGGGCCGCGGCCCTGACCTCCAACCCCTCCCTGCCGCCGGCGGTCAAGGCCGCCACGGCCATCGAGCCACCCGCCATCGAAACCCCGGCCGCCGCCACCGCGGCGAAACCGGCTGACGCGTGACCCCCCGGTCGCCATCCCCCCGCGCCTGTGCGGGAGATCCTGAGGAGCCCCCAATGTCGGACAAGATTGAAAAAACAGACGGGTTGAACCGCCGCGCTCTCCTGGGCGGAACCGCCAAGGCCGCCGCCCTGGCCGGTCTCGGCGCCGCGGGCGGCGGGGCGCTGGCCGGCGGTGCCGGGCTGCTGTCGGCCCGACCCGCCCAGGCCGCCGCCGCTGCCGGCGGCAAGCAGAGCCATGAGGTGAAGCCCGGCGACCTGGACGAATACTATGTGTTCCATTCCGGCGGCCAGTCGGGCGAAGTCCGCATCATGGGCATCCCCTCCATGCGCGAGCTGATGCGCATCCCGGTGTTCAGCCGCTGTTCGGCCACCGGCTGGGGCCTGACCAACGAAAGCCGCAAGATCCTGACCGAGGGGCTGTTGCCGGAAACCAGGAAGTTCCTGGAGAAGCGCGGCGGCGTCTATCTGAACGGCGACCTGCACCACCCGCACATGTCGTTCACCGACGGCACCTATGACGGCCGCTACATCTTCTGCAACGACAAGGCCAACACCCGTGTCGCGCGCATCCGCTGCGACATCATGAAGCCCGACAAGATCATCGAGATTCCCAACGCCGCGGCCATCCACGGCCTGCGCCTGCAGAAATATCCGCGCACCGGCTATATCTTCGCCAATGGCGAACAGCGCGTGCCGACGCCCAATGACGGGCGCGACCGGACCGATCCCAAGAAGTACCGCTCGCACTTCTCCGCCATCGACGGCGACACCATGACGGTGGCCTGGCAGGTCTGGGTCGACGGCAACCTCGACAACACCGAGGCGGACTATCAGGGCAAGTACGCCATGTCCACCTGCTACAACTCCGAAGAGGGCGTGACCCTGGCGGAGATGACGTCGAAGGAGCAGGACTGGCTGGTCGTCTTCAACATCAAGCGCATCGAAGAGGCGGTGAAGAGCGGCAAGGCCCAGATCATCAACGGCGTGCCGGTGGTGGACGGGCGGCACGGTTCCCCCTACACCCGCTATATCCCCGTGCCCAACAGCCCGCACGGCATCAACATGGCGCCGGATGGCATCCATGCCACCGCCAACGGCAAGCTGTCGCCGACCGCCACCGTGTTCGACGTGCGCAAGTTCGACGATCTGTTCAACGACAAGATCCAGCCGCGGGATACGGTCGTGGCCGAGCCCGAGCTGGGTCTGGGACCGCTCCACACGGCCTATGACGGCCGCGGCAACGCCTACACCACCCTGTTCCTGGACAGCCAGGTGGTGAAGTGGAACATCGACAAGGCCAAGCGCGCCTTCAAGGGCGAGAAGGTCTCCCCCATCATCCAGAAGCTGGACGTGCATTACCAGCCGGGCCATCTGCACTCCTCCATGGGCCAGACCAAGGAGGCCGACGGCAAGTGGCTGATGGTGCTGAACAAATTCTCCAAGGACCGCTTCCTCAACGTCGGTCCGCTGAAGCCGGAGAACGACCAGCTGATCGACATCTCCGGCGACGAGATGAAGCTGGTGCATGACGGCCCCACCTTCGCCGAGCCGCATGACACGCTGATCGTCCACCGGTCCAAGGTCAATCCGCGCAGCGTCTATGACCGCGCCGACCCGATGTTCGCCGACGCCGTGAAGCAGGCCAAGGCCGACGGGGTGACGCTGGAGACCGATGCCAAGGTCATCCGCGACGGCAACAAGGTCCGCGTCTACATGTTCTCGTCCGCCCCGTCCTTCGCCCTGGAGGAGTTCACGGTGAAGGAAGGCGACGAGGTCACGGTGTTCGTCACCAACATCGACGATGTGGACGACCTGACCCACGGCTTCACCGTGACCAACCACGGGGTTGCCATGGAGATCGGGCCGCAGCAGACCTCCTCCGTCACCTTCACCGCCGACCGGCCCGGCGTCCACTGGTACTACTGCCAGTGGTTCTGCCACGCGCTGCACATGGAAATGGGCGGCCGCATGATCGTCGAGCCGAAGAGCGCCTAAGGCTCGACACCCCTCTCTCCCCCTCCCCGGTCTCCCCGGCGGGGAGGGGGCCTTCTTCCCCACAGGCGCCGACAGGACCACCGCCCGTGACAGCCTTCCCCTTCATACGCGGCACATTGGTGCTGGTGCTGCTGGCCGGCGGACCGGCGGCGGCGGCACCGGCGGCGGCGGCGGCAACAGTGCCGGTGGCGCCGGGCGGATTGCAGGCGGCGTTACGGGCAGCCCAGCCCGGCGACACGCTGGTGCTGCAGCCCGGCCTGCATCCCGGACCGGTGGTGATCGCCACGCCCCTGACACTGACGGCGGAACCGGGCGCCGTCATCGATGGCGGCGGCCAGGGCAACAGCGTCACCGTGACCGCGCCCGACGTCACGCTGCGCGGCCTGGATGTACGCCATTCCGGCAGCAGCCTGTTCGACCAGAATGCCGGCATCTTCCTGGACAAGACGGCGGAGCGCGCGCAGGTCGAGAGCAACAGCCTGACCGGCAACCTCATCGGCATCTATGCCTGGGGCGCCGCCGATGTGCGCATCCGCGCCAACACCGTGCGCGGCCGGACCGATCTGCGGCTGTCCGAGCGCGGCAATGGCATCCAGCTCTGGAACGCGCCCGGCACACAGGTGGTCGGCAACAGCGTGCGGGACGGGCGGGACGGCATCTTCGTCACCACCAGCCGGAACAATCTGTTCAAGGACAACCAGTTCGAGAATGTCCGCTTCGCCATCCACTACATGTACACGAATGACAGCGAGATCTCGGGCAACCGCTCGCTGGGCAACCATGTGGGCTATGCCCTGATGTACTCGCACCGGCTGCTGGTGCGGGACAACCTGTCGCGGGGTGACCGCCAGCACGGGCTGCTGCTGAATTACGCCAACGGCTCCCGCATCGAAGGCAATGTCATCGCCGGCCGCTTCGAGACGGTGCAGACGGCGGCCGGCGGCGAGGACGAGGCCCGCGACGGCGACATGCCGCTGGAGGCCGACGCCGATCCCACGGCCCCGCGCAGCGGCACCGGCAAATGCGTCTTCATCTATAACGCCAACAAGAACCTGCTGCGCGGCAACCGGTTTGAGGGCTGCGAGATCGGCATCCACTTCACCGCCGGGTCCGAGCGCAACAGCATCACCGGCAACGCCTTCATCGGCAACCGCACCCAGGTCAAATATGTGGGTACCCGCAGCCTGGACTGGTCGTCGGACGGCGTCGGCAATTACTGGAGCGACAATGCCGCCTTCGACCTGGACGGCGACGGCATCGCCGACGAGGCCTATCGCCCCAACGACGTGGTCGACCGCGTGGTCTGGGCCCACCCCCAGGCCAAGCTGCTGCTGAACAGCCCCGGCATCCAGGTCATCCGCTGGGCGCAGAAGCAGTTCCCCGCCATCCATCCCGGCGGCGTGGTGGACAGCCGGCCGCTGATGGCGCCGCCGGCCGATACGAAACCGGACCGTCTCCGCACCGCCGAGCAAGGATCGACGCCATGAGCACAGCCCCCACCGTCGAGGCCCGGGCCGTCTGCAAGCGCTATGGCCGGCACGAAGCCGTGCGTGGCGTGGACCTGACCCTGCATCCCGGCGAATGCGTGGCCCTGGTCGGCCACAACGGCGCCGGCAAAAGCTCGCTGATCAAGCTGATGCTGGGCCTGACCCACCCCACCGGCGGCAGTCTGCACGTGCTGGGCCAGGACCCGGCGGGACCGCAGGCCGCGCGCATCCGCCGGCAGGTCGGCTTCCTGCCCGAGAATGTGGCCTTCCACCCCGGCATGACCGGGCTGGAATGCCTGGACTTCTACGCCCGCCTGAAGGGCCTGCCGACGGCCGGCAACCGCGATCTGCTGGAGCGGGTCGGACTGGGACGCGAGGCCGCCGGCAAGCGCATCGGCACCTATTCCAAGGGCATGCGCCAGCGCCTCGGCCTGTCCCAGGCCCTGCTGGGCGCGCCGCGGCTGCTGTTCCTGGACGAGCCGACCACCGGCCTGGACCCAGCCCTGCGCCAGAGCTTCTATGCCATCGTGCGGGAGCTGCGGGATGGCGGAGCCACGGTGCTGCTGTGCAGCCACGCCCTGACCGAGCTGGAGGGTCAGGCCGACCGCGTGGTGGTGATGAATCGCGGGCGCAAGGTGGCAGAGGGCTGCCTTGCCACCCTGCGCCAGCTGGCCGACCTGCCCGTGCGCCTGCGCGTCCGTCCGGTGGACGGAACCCAGGCCGGGACGCTGTGCGCCCTCTACGGCATCCCGGCCCAGGACGGGCCGGTGGTGGCGCTGAGTTGCAGCGGGGCCGACAAGCTGCCCCTGCTGCGGCACCTGCTGGAGAGCGGCATCCCGCTGGAGGATCTGGAGGTGGTCCAGCCCAGCCTCGATGACATCTACGCCCATTTCCTGGCCCGGGAGGACGCGGCATGAGCACGATCCTGACCATCGCGGCGAAGGAGGTGCGCGACGGCCTGCGCAACCGCTGGGTCGCCGCCACCACCCTGCTGATGGCGGCCCTGGCCCTGACCCTGACCTTCCTGGGCGCGGCGCCCACGGGCACCGTCGGCGTCGGCCAGGTGGAGGTGACCATCGTCAGCCTGTCGAGCCTGACCATCTTCCTGCTGCCACTGCTGGCACTGCTGCTGTCCTTCGACGCCATCGTCGGCGAGATCGACCGCGGCACCATGCTGCTGCTGCTGAGTTATCCCGTGGCCCGCTGGCAGGCCCTGCTGGGCAAGTTCCTGGGCCATCTGGCCATCATCGCCTTCGCCACCCTGTGCGGTTATGGCTGTGCCGGGGCGGCCCTGTGGGCGACCGTGCCCGCCATCGGCCCGCAGAGCTGGGCCGCCTTCGCCGCCATGCTGGGGTCCAGCGTGCTGCTGGGCGGTGTCTTCGTCTCGCTGGGCTATCTCGCCAGCACGCTGGTGCGGGACCGCGGCACCGCTGCCGGCATCGCCGTGGCGCTCTGGCTGGTGTTCGTGCTCCTCTACGACATGGGGCTGCTGGGCCTGCTGGTGGCGACCCAGGGCCAGGGGCTGGGCACGGGGCTGCTGAACGCCCTGCTGCTGGCCAACCCGGCCGATGCCTACCGCCTGTTCAACCTGGCCGGCTTCGCCGAGGTCGGCCGCTATGCCGGCATGGCCGGACTGGCCGCCCACGGCACGCTGGCCCCGGGCCTGCTGCTGCTGGCGCTGGCCGGCTGGCTGCTGCTGCCGCTGGGCCTGTCGGCCCTGATCCTTTCCAGGAGACAGATCTGATGCGCATGGGCCTTCCCGCGGCGGTGCTCGCCGCCCTGCTGCTGGCCGGCTGCGGTGACACGCCGGTGGCCGAAGCCCCGGTCACCCCGGCCGCCATCACCGCCGACGCCGTCGGCCAGTATTGCGGCATGAACCTGGCCGACCATCCCGGCCCCAAGGGGCAGGTGCATGTGCGCGGGCGCAGCCGGCCGGTCTGGCTATCGTCGGTGCGCGACACCTTCGCCTTCCTGATGCTGCCGGAGGAGCCGAAATCCATCCGCGCCGCCTTCGTCTCCGACATGGGACGCGCCACGGCACCGGACGCCGCCGCCCCCGATGCCTGGGTCGAGGCCCGCCAGGCCTGGTACGTCACCGGCTCCACAGCACCGGCGGCCATGACCGGGGCCGAACTCTATCCCTTCGCCGAGGAGGCTGCCGCCCGCGCCTTCGCCAGCGCCCATGGCGGGCAGGTCCGCCGCTTCGCCGACATCACGCCGGCGGAAATCCTGGAGGCGGACGGGGACGATACGGCCGGCCCCGCTCCCGACGCCGGGGCCGCGGGTCCGGCCCGGCAGACGGCGGAGGGCCATCATGCGCACTGAGCGTCAGGGCACCGACCGGCGCCGGTTCCTCTGCATCAGCGCCGCCGCCGCCGGGCTGGCGCTGATGCCCCGCCGGGCCGCCGCCGCGGCCACGCTACACCGCTGGGACGGAACGGCGCTGGGTGCCGACGCCAGCCTGCGGCTGGTGCATCCCGATGCGGGCACGGCCCGCCGCCTGATCGACCTCTGTCTGGCCGAGGTGGCGCGGCTGGAGGCGGTGTTCAGCCTGTACCGCGCCGACAGCGCCCTGGTGCGGCTGAACCGCGACGGGCGGCTGGACGACCCGCCCGCCGATCTGGTGCGGCTGCTGGGCGAGGCCGGCGCCTATGCACGGGCCAGCGGCGGTGCCTTCGATGCCACGGTGCAGCCGCTCTGGCGCCTTTACGCAGAACATTTCGCCCGGGACGGCGCCGATCCCGCCGGCCCGCCCGCCAGCGCTGTGGCCGCGGCCCGCGCACTGGTCGACCACAGCGCCGTGCAGGTGGCGACGGACCGGGTGCGGTTCGCCCATCGCGGCATGGCGGTGACGCTGAACGGCATCGCCCAGGGCTACATCACCGACCGGGTGACCGAGATCCTGCGCCGGGCCGGCATGACCGATGTGCTGGTCGATATGGGGGAGATCCGCGCCAGCGGCCGGCGCCCCGACGGCCGACCGTGGCAGATCGGCCTGCGCGCCCCCGTCGGCGGCGGCATCGGCACCACGCTGGCGCTGGTGGACCGCTCCGTCGCCACCTCCGGTGCCGAGGGCACCCGCTTCGACCCGGCCGGGCGCTTCAGCCATCTGCTGGACCCGGCCAGCGGCCGGGCCGCCCCCCGCTGGACCCAGGTGACGGTGCTGGCGCCGACAGCGACCCAGGCAGACGCCCTGTCCACGGCCCTGTCCCTGCTGGACGAGCCGCAGGCCCGCCGGCTTGTGGATGCCATGCCGGGCGTGGGCGCCCGCCTCACCGCCGCCGACGGCGGCTGTCTTTCCCTTGGGGCCGCCGCCTGATGGCGGACCACGGCCCGTTGCTGCCGGCCCAGGCCGGTCCTTCCATCCGTTCCGAGAGGTTATCCGATGCGTATCCTGACCGCCATCCTCGCCCCCGCCCTGACCGTTGCCGCCCTGCTGGCGGGCGGGTCGGCCCAGGCGGCCCAGCATGAGGTCAAGCTGCTGAACCGCGGCAGCGACGGCATGATGGTGTTCGAGCCGGCCCTGGTGAAGGCGGCACCCGGCGACACCGTGACCTTCGTCGTCAGCGACAAGGGCCACAATGTGCAGTCCATCGCCGGCATGCTGCCGGCCGGTGTGCAGCCCTTCGCCTCCGACATCAACCAGGGCTACACGCTGACCGTGACCGAGGCGGGCGTCTATGGCGTAGACTGCAAGCCGCACTATCCCATGGGCATGGTGGCGCTGATCGTCGTTGGCGACGGCAAGGCCAACCTGACCGAGGCCAAGGCCACCAAGCTGCCGCCCAAGGCCAAGGAACGGATGGACAAGCTGTTCCAGAACGCCGGCCTCTGAACACCATCGGCCGTTCATCGTCACCGGTGAACGGCCCCGGCCTGCAGCGGCACAACCCGGGGTCCCATGCCACCATCCGGGAATGATGACCGTCCCTTCTCTCCACCCGGCCCGGCGCAGCCGGCGCCCTGCACAAGGAGTCCATCATGGCCATCGGCATCTGGCAGGCCGTCATCATCCTGCTGATCGTTGTCCTGCTGTTCGGCGCCGGCAAGCTGCCCCAGGTCATGGGCGATGTCGCCAAAGGCGTGCGCAGCTTCAAGAAGGAACTGGGCGGGTCCGCGGACGAGCTGCCGCCCGCCCCATGAGCAACGGCCTCAGGAGGCCACGCGGGCGATGCGGATGCCCAGCTTCTTCACCCGGTGCCACAGGCTGCGCTCGGTGATGCCCAGAAGCTCGGCGGCCCGCGCCTGCACGCCCCCCGTCTCCCGCAGGGCCGCCGTCAGGATCTCGCGCTCGTACCGTTCCAGCTCCGCATCGAGATCGTCGGGCAGGGCGGTCTGCGCCGGCGCCATGCGCGGACGGTCCTCGAAGAGATAGGGGGGCAGGTCGGCGACATCGACCAGGTCCCCCTGGGCCACGATCACCGCCCGTTCCACGCAGTTCTGCAATTCGCGGATATTGCCGGGCCAGTGATAGGCACCCATGGCCGCCGCCGCCGCCTTGCTGAACCCGGACAGGCGCTTGCCCATGGACCGCGCATGCTTGGCCAGGAAATGCTCCGCCAGCAGGTCCAGATCGCCCTCGCGGTTGCGCAGGGCCGGCACCTGGATGGGAAAGACGTTCAGCCGGTAATAGAGATCCTCCCGGAAACTCCGGTTCTCCACCGCGGCCCGCAGATCGCGGTGGCTGGCGGCGATGAACCGCACATCCACGGTCACCGGTCTGGTGCTGCCCACCATCTCGAAGGTCTGTTCCTGGATGGCGCGCAGCAGCTTGGCCTGCAGCGGCAGCGGCATGTCGCCGATCTCGTCCAGGAACAGGGTGCCGCCATTGGCGGCGGCGAAGCGCCCTTCCCGTGTGGCCGTGGCCCCGGTGAAGGCCCCCTTCACATGGCCGAACAGCTCGGCCTCGATCAGGCTCTCGGGAATGGCGGCGCAGTTGACCGCCACGAAGGGCTTGTTGCGGCGGGGACTGTTGTCGTGGATGGCCCGCGCCACCAGTTCTTTGCCGGTGCCGCTCTCGCCGTGCAGCAGCACGGTGGCACGGCTGGCGCAGACCTCGGTGATCTGGCGCAGCACCTGCTGGAAGGAGGCGCTGGTGCCGACCAGACTGGCGAAATCATACTTGGCCCGCAGCTCTTCACGCAGCCGCAGGTTTTCCGCCTCGGTCTCCCGCAGTTTCAGGGCGCGGCCGACGGTGGCGATGACATCCTCGATCTCGAACGGCTTCGAGATGTAATCGAAGGCCCCCTCCTGGATCAGGGCCACGGCATCGCGCACGCTGGCATAGGCGGTCATGATGACGACCGGGACCTCCGGCCGGGCGGCCGACAGCAGGGCCAGCAGCTCACGCCCGCCGGCACCGGGCATGCGCAGATCGGTCAGCACCAGGCTGACGGGGTTCGCATCCATCCAGGCCAGGGCCGCCGGCACGCTGTCGACGAAATGGCTGGGGAAGCCCCGTGCCTCCAGGGCGGCGGCGACCACCTCGCCAAGCCGGACCTCGTCATCCACCACCAGGATCATACCGCCCCTCCTCCGGTCACCTTGCGCGCCGGAAACCGGATCAAGAACAGGGTCCCCTGGCCGTGGCCGGTTTCGACGTCGATGCTGCCGCCATGCTGTTCGACCACATAGCGGACACGCGCGAGGCCCAACCCGGTCCCCCGTGGCTTGGACGTCACGAACGGCTCGAACAGCCGCTCGCGGATCTCATCCGGGATGCCCATTCCACTATCACGCACGCAGACGGAAATTCCTGCGCCGTCCTGCTCCACCTTCGTCGACAGCGTGCCGCCCCCCGGCATGGCATCCATGGCGTTGAGGACCAGATTGAGGAGGCACTGGCGCAGCTGCTCGGCATCGCCCTCCACCTCGGCCGGGCCGGATGGACGCACCAGCTCCACGACAATGCCGTGGGCGGTCAGGTCCGGCGTGGCCCGGTCCAGCACATCCGCCAGCACCGCCCCCACATCCACCGGCCGGCGGGACATGGTGCGGGGCCGGGCGAAATCGAGCAGGTCATGCACCAGATTGTCGATGCGGCCCACCTCGTCCAACACGAATCCCACCAGGCGGTCGGCACTGTCCGGCAATTGCGCCTTCAGGCGCAGAACCTGGCTTGAGGTCTTGATGATGCCCAGCGGATTGCGGATCTCATGCGCCAGCACAGCCGCGGCCTCGCCCAGAATGGCCAGCTGCTGGCGCCGCCGGACCTCGGTTTCCCGGGCCCGCAGGACCTCCAGACGTTCCGCCATCTCGTTGAAACCGGCGGCCAGTTCGGACAGTTCCCGCCCGCCATCCACATCGACCCGCGCCGCGTAATCCCCCTCGTGGACCTGCCGGAGCCCCTTGGACAGCTTGGCCAGGGGCCGGGAAATGACCTTCGACACGGACAGCGCCACCAGCAGCGAGAAGAGGCCGGCCGCCGCCGACAGCGGCAGGAACAGCGGCAGGGTCCGCAAGAGGGACATCAGCGAAAAGGGCCGGCCCAGATGGCAGGCGATGACGCCGACAAGCCGTCCGTCGCGGTTGCGCAGGGCGGCAAAGGCCGTATCGATGGAGTCGTTCGCGTCGCTCTTGGCCAATGTCGCCGGCTCACCCGCCGACAAGCGGTCAATGACCCCCGGCGGAAGCCGCGACCATTCGCCGGGGGCAAGAATGCTCATCTGCAACGATGGCACGGCCCCGGACACCTGCTCCACCGGCCCGTCCCAGCGATCGGCCACGAAGACGAAGTACTTGCTGTCCCCGCGGCGGAACATGCGCGAGGCGCCCAGCAGCAGGATCTGCTCGCCTTCATGGGTGGTGGTGTAGAAGCCGCTGTCCTGGCTGCGGGGAAGCCACGACGTATCCTCCAGCGCCCCCTGGGCGAACAGGAGCCGGCCATCGGCGGTATAGACCGCCATGACCTCGTAGCCGACGGATTTCAGCAGGTCGGCGGGCAACGTCAGCAGAACCTCGTCCGGTTCCCGCGATTCAATGGCAAGGGTATTGGCGATGATGCCGGCCGCCTGTTGCGCCTCCTCCTCGTCATAGGGGACCATCTGGCCGGCGAACTGGGCAGCGTCCTGCAGCCACAGTTCCACATTGTCGGCGAAGGCTTCGGCAATGATGTTCGCGGCGATGAGGCTGGCCACGAGGACCGGGACGGCACTGACCAGCAGGAAGGCCAGCACCAGTTGCCAGCGCAGCGTCATGGTCCGCAGGACGGAGGACAGGGCCGACCACAGGGACGGACGCACGGCACCCGAAGACCGATCCGTCATGCTGACCGGTCCCGTGCCGGCCCCAGATCCGGGTCCCAGCGATCGAAATGCAGCCATGGCGCCGCGGCGCGCAGCACCGGGTTCAGCAGACGCAGACGGCTGCGGACGAAGATGCCGGACGGCATCAGGCTGCTCCCGAACCGCATTTTGGAGGCGTAGGCGGTCTGCCCCGATTGCAGCAGACGGCGCCCCGTCTGCAGGGCGAAACGGACATTTTCCATCCAGCTGACGGCATAGATATTGTGCTCCGGCCCCAAGGGATAGGCCATGCCCAGGAACTTGTCGATGATCCGGTCCGGCTCCAGGAACAGCAGGTTGAAGGCCGCCAGCTCACCACCGATCCAGTAGAGGACAAAGCGGGCGCGGCCGTCCAGTGCCGCGGCCACGGCCCGGAAATAGCCCTCCGGCAGATCCTCGAAATCACCGTAGCGCACGGCGCTGTGATCGCGGGTGCTGGCATAGAGCGCCTCGATCCGGTCGGCCACATCGTCGATGCGGTCGCGATGCTCGATGCGGAGGGCGGCACGGGCCTTCAGCTTGCGCCGCAGGTCCTTGCGGGTCCCGGCCGACAGGCTGGCCAGATAGGCCCCCTCGTCCTGTCCGGTCAGGTCCAGCACAGCCACCGGCAGGCTGCGCAGACCGACATAGCCCCTGGCCGACAGCGCCGCCGCCAGCGGCGTGTTCTCAGGCGCGGCCAGGTCCTTGAACGCCAGCAGCCGCGCCCGGGTGGCGGCCGCCTCCGCCTCCAGCAGGGCCAGGAAGGCATCCAGGACCCGGTCACGGGCCGCGGCATCCAGCCCCGGCCGCACCGCCACATGGCAGCGCTCGGCCAGGGCCGAGCCGACCCCCAGCAGGCGCCAGGTGAACAGGCCCGGCAACCGGCGCGCCACGGCCTGCACGGCAGCCGTGGCCGCTCCCTGGAACGGCGTGTCGAGCCGGTATTCCATGGTGAACAGCGGGGCCGCCATCGCAAGCCCGCCGGCGTCACGGACCACGGCGAAGCGGCCGCCGACCGCACGGTAATAGGCCCAGCCTTCGGCCTCCTGCGGGAAGCAGGCCGTCCATTGCGCCGCCGGTATCCCGGCAATATCCGGCAGGATCTCGGCCCGCAGCCCGGGTTCAGCCGACATTGGCCACCGCCTTGACCGGCGTTCCCCGGCCCAGGGCCGCCGTCTCCGCCGCGGCCAGCGCCGACAGGAACGTCGAGGCCCGACGCGCCACCAGATCACGCTGCCGGTCCACCGTGACCAGGTGATAGGAATCCTCCAGGATCAGGGCATCGACACGCCCGCCCAGATGCCTCTGGAAATGGAAGGCGTTCGACAGTCCCGCCGTGTCATCCTCCCGGGCATGGACCACCAGGGCCGGCTGCCGGATAGCCGGCAGGCGCGGCCGCAGATCGGCGCTCAGACGCCACATTTCCCGGATCGCCGATGAGGGCGTGGACATCAGGCCCGCCGTGTCGTTCCCGGCCGTGTGCAGCGCCTGGGCCACCATGGAGCGGATACGCTTATCCTTGACGCCGTAGGGGTCCTTCTCGACGAAATGATAGCGGCGACCGATGGGCGTATTGATCAGCAGGCGCAGCAGGAAGCTGTACCAGGGGATCGACCAGCCATCATACCAGAGCGTCGGTGCCAGCAGCATCAGGCCACGCACCCGGTCTGGCTGCCCGGCGGCAAGGCGGGCGGCCAGGAGGGCGCCCATGGACAGGCCCCCGGCCACGATCAGGTCGCATGTCTGCTCCAGCCGCACCAGCGCCGTGTCCAGGCTGGCGAGCCAGTCCTGCCAGCGGCTGGCGACAAGCTCGGCCTCGGTGGCACCATGCCCCGGCAACTGGCAGCAGAGCACCGTCGCCCCGTCCCGGTTCAGGCGGCGGGCCAGGGACCCCATCTCGACAGGCGTCCCCCCCAGGCCATGCACCAGCAGCACGCCCAGGCGCCGGCCCTCCACCCCCTTGCCGGCGAGGAAAATGGTCTTGTCAGCGGTCATGTCGGCCAAAGCCCTTCTGCGGCCATGGCATCGGCCGCGTGCAGAATGCGCGTGTTGGTCAGGTCGTTGATGGAACCGGCCGCAGCGCGGTCCACCGGCGGCAGCCGGGGATGGTCGGTGGCGGACAGGAACCAGCGGAAGGGGTCGCGGTAGACCGGGACGGAATAGTCGCCACAGACATCCATGCCGCGCAGCGGGCGCCGCCGGGCCAGACGCCGGACCAGGGAGAGCACGGCATCCAGCCACAGGCCGCCCTGGTCCCAGTTGGTCACCGCCTCCTCCGGCCCCAGCGCATCCTTGTCCAGCGACACCCAGATCGGCGTCGGCGGCAGACGGGCGTCCAGCGCCGCGGCGAAGGCCTCCCAGTCCTGCCCGGCCAGACAATCCCAGTGGATGTGACAGGCCCTGGTCCGGCAGCCCGGCCCGTTGACGGGACGCCCCCACAGGCGGCTGGGCGCCGCCCGCCAGGGATGCACCTCCAGCCGGCCGGAGCGGATGGCATCGAGATTCGCGAACGCCAGTTGCGGCCGGACGAAATCATCGCTGGCCGGACCGATGGTCACCACCCGCTCGACGCCCGGCAGGTCCAGGGCCCGGTTGACCCAGCCGCCACAGTTCCAGGTGGCCGGAAAGCCGGTCCAGTCCGGATGGTTGTCGATATGCAGGATGGTCAGGGGTCCCTTGGCCGCGGCGATGAAAAGGGCCGCCAGATGGTGGAAATCCCCGGACCCGTAGAAGATCAGCGGCGCTCCGCCCTGACCGGCGGGCACGATGCGGGCCATGCGCCCGGACAGATCGGCCAGGGCCGACCGGCTGGCGACGATGCGCAGGGCGGGGGCGAGATCGCGGGCCGGGATCAGCATGGCCTGTCCCGATGTCAGCCGGGCGCGCAGACCGGACTGGTCGGCCACACTGCCATCGAGATCGACGGCGATACAGCGGAGTTGAGCCGCCATGACCCGTCCCTCACGCCACCTGCCGCCCGTCCGCCGCCGCCGGGAACATCTCCGCCAGCCAGGTGTGGAAGGCCGGCGTCAGATCGGAAAAGCCGGTGAAGGCCGTGTGGGCAATGCCATGGGCCGCGCAATGGACCGCCAGCTTGCCTTTGGCGAAGACGTGGTCGGCGACCCCGGCGCCACAGAAATCCGAGCGGCCATCCCCGATGAGAACCGTGGCGGGATGGCCGATGCCGCCGCCGACCGACGCGCATTTGCAATTGCCCGACGCCGCCCTGCAGCCCTGCCGGGCATGGGGGAAATCGAGATGCCAGCGATCCTCCCCCCTCGAGGTCAGCCGGTTGGACAGCACCGGCAGGTCCAGGCCCAGCCGCCGCAACACCATCCGCGCCACCTGGTCGAGACCGTCGGAGAGGATGGTCACCGCCAGCCCCTCCTCGCGGCAGAGCCGCATGAAGCCGGGGAAACCGGGATCGATGGCCAGACCGGCGGCGAACTGCTCCAGCGCCTCCGGCGTCAGCCGCAGCAGACCCACCTGCCGGGCCATGCATTCACGCGAACCGATCTCGCCCCGCGCCCAGGCCTGTTCCACCGTCTCCCATCCCGGTTCGGCGAACTGCTCCAGCAACAGGTCGGTGGTGTCGGCAACGGAAATGGTGCCGTCGAAATCGATATAGAGCCGCGGAGAGATGCGCATGGGCTGATCCGGTCGGAGGGTGGCGCCGGCCATGTGGCCCGGCCCTGGATGCTGATCCGCAAGCGGCGTGCCAGCCGCGGAGCAGCACCGGCCCGGCCCCATAATCCACCGGACAGCGCCCGTTTCCCTGCATCGCTCCCGTCCGGCCGCCGGATCGTGGAGCGGGGCGATCTACAAATTTTGTAGCTCGCCCCCGAACCTGTAGCCCCCAGGCTGCGGCGGCGCGGACAGGAGCGGCCACCGGCCTGCCACCGGCGCTGCCGCGGTTCCCCTAGGCGCAGCAGGGCTTCCGCCCCGGTTCCAGCCGGATCGTGGCCGCGATGCCCCGGGCTTGGCATGGGGAGTGCAGATGGAGGGGCAGCCCGGCGACGGCAGCCCCCCGCCCCGCCGTGGTGTCGCATCCCTTGCATACAGGCTTTCCGCCATGACCATGCAGTATCAGCAGCCGAACCGGTACCGCCAGAGCGCGGCCCTGTTCGAGAAGGCCAAGACCCTGATCCCGGGCGGCGTCAACAGTACGGCCCGGGCGACCTGGTCCGGCTGGGACCCGCATCCGCTGTTCATTTCCCATGGGACCGGCTCCCGCGTCACCGATGTGGACGGCAACGAGTATATCGACTACCTGCTGGGTCTCGGCCCCATGCTGCTGGGGCACCGTCCCGCCGCCGTCACCCAGGCGGTGGTCGACTTCATCGAGCAACGCGGAACGGTGTTCGCCCTGCCGGCGGCCGAGGAGCTGGATCTGGCGGCCAAGATCAGCGCCGCGGTACCCAGCATGGAGCGCGTGCGCCTGTGCAACACCGGCACGGAGGCCGTGCTCTACACCGTCCGTCTGGCCCGCGCCTTCACCGGGCGGCAGAAGCTGATCCGCTTCGAAGGCATGTATCACGGCTTCTCCGACGGCGTGTACTGGAGCAAGCACCCCTATCTGGCCTTCGCCGGGCCGGACAACGCACCGAAGCCCGTGGCCCAGGGACCCGGGATGCCGGCCGGCGTCGAGCAGAGCCTGATCATCCTGCCCTGGAACGATATCGACGCCCTGCGCGAGACGCTGGAGCGTGAAGGCGACAACATCGCCGCCGTGCTGACCGAGCCGGTCATGTGCAACACCGGCTGCATCCTGCCCAAGCCGGGCTATCTGGAGGCCATGCGCGACCTGACACGCAAGCACGGCGTGCTGCTGATCATGGACGAGGTCATCACCGGCTTCCGCATTTCCCTGGGCGGCGCCCAGGGCTATTACGGCATCACACCGGACCTGTCGGTCTTCGCCAAGGGGCTGGGCGGCGGCTTCCCGGTCGCCGCCATGGGTGGCCGGCGCGATATCATGGCGCTGGTGGAACAGGGGCGGGTCTCCATCGCCGGCACCTACAACGCCAACGGCATCGCCGTTTCCGCCGCCAACGCCACGCTGGACATCCTGGCCCAGCCCGGCATGTATGAGCGGCTGCACGCGGTCAGCGACCGTCTGCGCGAGGGGCTGACCCGGATCATCCACGATCTGCGTGCGCCGGCGCATGTGGTCGGCGTCGGACCGGTGCTGCAGCTCTGGTTCTCCCGCCATCCCATCCACAATTACCGCGATGCCGTCCGCCATTCCGACGACAATGCCTTCCGCCGCTGGTGGGAAGGCATGCTGAACCGGGGCGTGATGTTCCATCCCGGCGCCTTCGAGAACCTGTTCGTCTCCTTCGCCCACACGGAGGCGGATGTCGATCAGACGCTGGCCGCCGCCCGCGAGACCCTGTCGGAGATGCTGGTGGCATGACGGTGCGGGCCGCTTCCGGTGCCGCGGCGGCGGCCCTGTTCCTCCTGGGATGTCCCTCGGCCGGCCCGGCCCGTGCGGCGGAGTCCGCCGGCCCCGTGCTGGACCTGTCCTACGGGGCCGGCGGGCTGACCGGCCCCCGCTATGCCGGCGCCAAGACGGTGGATGCCTGGGCCTTCCCCTATATCAGCGGCAGCATCGGATCGAGCGTGGAGGTGGATACGCTGGACGGCATCCGCTTCACGCCGCTGTCCGGCGACGGCCTGTCCCTGGGCATGATCAGCCGCTACCGGGCGGGACGGGCGGGACGATCCCTGCCGGTGCCGCTGCGGGGGCTCGGCGGCTATCGGGATGCCGTCGAGCTGGGCGGCTTCGCCAGCTGGGAGGACGGCCCCTTCGGGCTGGAGCTGCTGGCCACGACCGATCTCGACAGCGCCACCGGCGGCGCCACGCTGGAGGCGCGGGCCACCCTGTCCCTGCCGTTCGGTGACCCGGACACGCGGCAGGGCCTGCAGATCGGCCCGGTGCTGCGGGCGACCAATCAGCAGCTGCAGCAGCGCGTGTTCGGCGTCAACGAGCGGCAGGCGGCGGCCACGGGGCTGTCGCCCTTCCGCCCGTCGGGCGGGACCGAGCAGGTGGGTGTCGAAGCCGGCCTGGCCCTGTCCCTGACGGGACGCTGGTCCCTGCGCGGGGTCGCTTCCTGGAACCGGCTGGTCGGCGATGCCACCCGCTCGCCGCTGGTGCGCGAGGGCGGAACGCGGGACCAGCTGGCCAGCGGCCTGTTCCTCGTCTTCACTCCATGAGGTCCGCCCCATGACGGGTACCGTTCTCATCCTCTGGCTGATCAACATCATCTGCGACACCGGCGGCCAGCTCGCCTTCAAGGCGGCGGCCGCCGCCGACGGGGACGGGCTTGCCCGCTGGAAGGCCATGGCCGGCAAACCGTGGGTCTGGCTCGGCCTTGCCGCCTATGTCATCGAGTTCCTGGCCTGGCTTGCCTTCCTGTCGCTGGTGCCCCTGTCCGAGGGCGTGCTGCTGGGCTCCATCAATATCGTCCTGATCATGATCGCCGGCCGCATCCTGTTCGCCGAGCGGCTGTCGCCGCTGCGCGTGCTGGGCATCCTGCTGGTGACCGCCGGTGTGGGCGTCGTCGGGATCGGTGCATGATGCGGAAATCCACGATCATCGGGTTCCTGTGCCTGGCCGGCTTCGACGTCATGGCACAGCTGTCGTTCAAGACGGCAGCCACGGCCGCCCTGCCGATGTCGCCCGACCTTGGCTGGGTCCTGCGCGTGCTGGCCGAACCCGCCGTCTATCTGGCGGTGCTGGGCTATATCGGGGCCTTCTTCACCTGGATCAGCCTGCTGAAGCACGCCCCGGTCGGACCGGCCTTCGCCGCCTCCCATCTGGAGGTGGTCCTGGTCATGCCCTTCGCCGTGCTGCTGTTCGGCGAAGCGGTCGGGTGGATTCAGGTGGCGGGGGCGGGTCTGATCCTGTCCGGCATCGCCTGTCTTGCCCTGGACGAGTCCCGGACGCCCCATGATGCCGCTTAGGCGCGAACTGCCGCCGACCGCCGGCCTGCCGCTGTCCTGGCGCGATCTGACCGGTGGCGGCCCGGCCCGGCTGGCCCGCGACGCCGCCGGTTTCCTCGGTGTCGACGAATTGCTGCTGACCTGCTCGGGAACCGCGGCCCTGGTCGTGGCCCTGATGACGCTGAAGCAGACCAGTCCGCGGCGGACGGTGATCATCCCCGGCTTCACCTGCCCGCTGGTGCCCATCGCCATCGCCCAGTGCGGCCTGCGCGTCCAGACCTGCGACCTCGTCCCCCGGGGGCTGGACATGGACCCGGTTCAGCTCCGCCATCTGTGCGACGCGGACACGCTGGCCGTGGTGCCGACCCATCTGGCCGGCCGCATCGCCGATGTGGCGGCCGCGCGGCAGGCCGCGGCGGCCGTGGGCGCCTGGGTCATCGAGGACGCCGCCCAGGCCTTCGGCGCCCGCACACCGGCGGGCCCCGTCGGCACCCAGGGGGATTTCGGGCTGTTCAGCCTGGCCGTCGGCAAGGGCCTGACCCTGTATGAGGGCGGGCTGCTGCATGTGCGCGACGCGACGCTGCGGGCGCTGGCGCGGGAGGTGGCAACATTGCTGCTGCGGCCCGACTGGCGGCAGGAGATGGTGCGGGGCCTGCAACTGGCGGGCTATGCCGCCCTCTACCGGCCCGGCCTGCTGGCCCTGGCCTATGGCGACGGGGTGCGCCGGGCCTTGCGCAACCAGGATCCGGAAACGGCAGCCGGCGACCGCTTCGGACGGGAGATCCCGCTGCACGCGGTGGGGCGCTGGCGCCAGCGTGTCGGCAGCCGGGCCTTGACGCGGCTGGCCCCCTTCCTGGCCGATGGCCGGACCAGGGCGGCCCGCAACGCCGGGCGGTTCGCGGCCGTGCCGGGTGTTGCGGTCTTCACCGACCGGCCGGGCGATGACGGGGTCTGGCCGTCGCTGCTGCTGCGGTTGCCCGACCGCGCCAGCCGCGACCGGGCCCTGGACAGGCTGTGGGGGGCCGGCCTGGGCGTGTCACGCCTGTTCGTGCATGACCTTGCCGGCTATGATTTCCTGCGCGACATCGTTGCGCCGGCCCCCTGCCCCCAGGCGCGGATGCTGGCGGACACCAGCCTGAGCGTCGGCAACTCCCCCTGGCTGACGCCCGCGGATCTCGACCGGATCACCGGGATTCTGGCCGACGCCGTGGCCTGATCCGCGGCGGGACGGCCGACGCCCTCCCAGGCATTCCCATTGTGAACCGAGTTTGCTTTTTGGTTCACCAGCGATACACTTTCCGGCGGCTCGATTCCCGCCGGAAGTGTCCTGCCCCATGGCGCATACCCCTGCCCGTCTGCCCGACATGCTGCCCCTGCGGGTCGTTGCGGATCTGGAACGGGCGGCAACGGCGCTGGCGCGGCTGGATGGGGCGCTGCTGGGCAGCCCGCTGGTCCCGGCCTGGCAGTTCCGGGCCACGCTGGCGGCGGCCACGGCCCTGGCCGAAGCCGACGGGCTGCGGCCCGACAGCCGGCGCGTGGCCGCCATGGCCCTGGGACTGCGGCAGGAAGCCCCGGCCCCGCTGCTGAGCTTCGCCAACGGAGAGGCCGAACGCGACCAGGGCGCCGCCGCCCATGCGCTGCGCCTGTTCCTGCTGCTGCGCGACAGCCTGACTCTGGACGAGACACCGGGTCCGGATGCGGACGCCGATCCGCTGCTCCACGGCGTGGCGGCGGCCCGGGCGCATCTGGAACAGACACACAAGGACGGACCGGTGCTGCTGGCAGCCGGGCTGGGCCTGCGCCACTGGATCGAGACCGGCGGCGACCGGCCATCGGTCTGGGCCGCCCTGCCCGGCTTCCTGGCGCGCAGCGGCGCCCTGCGGGTGCCCTGCCCGCTGGTGGTCGGCGCCGGCAGCCTGCGCGCCCGCGCCGACTGGACACGGCCCCTGCCGGACTGGCTGCGCATCTTCCTGCATTGCATCACCCGCGAGGCCGATCAGGCCCTGACCCTGCTGCTGGATCTGGAGCGGGTGTGGCGGCAGGCCCGGCGGCAGGCCATGGCGCAGTCGCGCAGCCATTCGCGGCTGCCGCAGGTGGTGGATCTGTTGGCCCTGGTGCCCATGGTCAATCCGGAGAGCCTGGCCCGCTTCCTGTCGGGCGGCCGCGACCCGCGCCAGGGGCACCGCCCCGTGGATGACGACGGCCCCTACTGCTCCCCGCGCGGGGCCGCCAAGATATTGGAAAAAATGGAGAGTCTGGGACTGGTGGTGGAGTTGTCGGGGCGCGGCACCCACAAGGTCTACAGCCTGCCAGATCTGGCCCCCCTGCGCAGCCAGAGCCAGCCGGCCCGGCGCCGCGCCGCGCCGGCCACGGCGGCGGAACCGGACATGACCAGCCTTCCGGTTCCGGCCCGGCTGGATGCGCCGCCGCTGGACGAAGCGGCACTGGAAGCGGCCACCGCCGAACTGGATGCTGTGCTCAGCCGGCTGGAAGCCCGGCTGCGCGGCCGCTCATCCGACGTCGGATAACTCAGCCCAGGATCTCGTCGATCCGCTGGCGCAGCGCCTGCAACTGGTCGCGCTGGGCCGCCGTCAGCGTCCCACCCTTGCCCTTCAACGGCTCCAGCGACGTCATGGTCCGGGCCAGCGTGCGGAAGACCGGAGACAGCCCCGCCGCCGGTTTGGCCGGCCGCGCCGGCGCCCGCCCGGCCTTTTCCTCGCGGATGGCACGCACCGTCAGGGCACCCTCCCGCGCCCGCTGCCACAGGGCCAGCTGCCGCTCCGGATCAGCCACGGTGGCCAGTTCGATCAGCAGGGAGCGGGACACCGTCTTATCCGACGTCGGATAATCGTCGCGGATGCGGGGATGCAGGGTCAGCAGGCGCAGCAGCGCACTGACCTGCCCCTGGCTCTTGCCCACGGCGGCCCCCAGTTCCTCCTGGGTATAGCCGTGCTTGTCGAGCAGACGTTGCAGGGCGGACGCCTCTTCCAGGGCGGTGAGATCCTGGCGTTGCAGATTCTCGATCAGGCCGATCTCGTCCACATCGCCTGTCGTGACGATGGCATAGAGGGTGGCCCAGCCCAGCATGCGGGCGGCCCGCCAGCGGCGTTCGCCCGAGACGATCTCATAGACGCCGTCGCGCCCCTGCGCCTCCCGCACCAGGATCGGATGGATCAGGCGCACGCGGGCCATGCTGGCCGCCAGCTCCCGCAGCGCATCCTCGTCGAAATGCCGCCGCGGCTGGTCGGCCCGCGGCTCCAGCTTGTCGAGATCAATCTCCAGCAGGCGCGGGAAATCGCCCGAGGTGCCGAACAACGGATCGCGCGCCACCCGTTCGATGGCGGAGCCGAAGGTGTCGCGTCGCTTAAGCTTCATGGGCCAGTTCCTTGGCGACGGTGCGGTAGGCGTTGACGGGATGGTCCAGCGGCAGCACCTTCAGCGCAACCTCACCATTGTAGGAGGCCTGGTCGAAGCCGGTGGCGCGGTGGACCGGCGGGAAGATGCGGGTCATGCCGCCCAGCTTCTCCTGCAACTCGTCCAGAACCTGCCGATTCACCTTAAGCTTGGGGTCGTGCAGGGTCGGCAGGATGCCGACCACCTTCAAGGACGGGTTCAGCCGCCGTTGCAGCTTGGTCACGGTTTCCAGCAGCAGCGGAATGCCCAGCATGTCCAGGAACGCCGTCTTCACCGGAATCAGCACCCGCTGCGCCGCCACCAGCCCGTTGGCCGTCATCGGCCCCAGATTGGGCGGCGTGTCGATGAGGATGAAATCATAGAGGTCGCGCACATCCTGCAGCGCCTCCTTCAGCACCATGTCGCCGCCGGCCTCGTTGCGGATGCGCATCTCCCCCTCGGCCAGGGAGATGCCGGAGGGCAGCAGATCGATGCGGGCGGCATCCACATGCACGATGGCCTTGGCGATCGGCGTCTGCTGGAACAGCACATGGAAGAGCGTGGCCTTGTCCTGCTCGAACTGGAAGGCATCCAGTCCGACAGCGGCGGTGGCGCTGGCCTGAGGATCGGCATCCACCACCAGCACCTTGTGTCCCAGATCGGCCAGGGCCGTGGCCAGATTGACGGCGGTGGTGGTCTTGCCGACACCGCCCTTCTGGTTGGCAATCGCGATTGTCACGCCCATTGTCGCCATCCTCCGTGCCCGGCGGGAGCCCCTGGAAGGCGGGCCACACGGCACCGGACTGCGTCGCGACACTACGGATCGGCCGCGGGGCCGTCAATGCGTAGAGACGGCGTTATGTGGCGATGATGCCGCTATCCGACGTCGGATGGTCCCCGCGGCCCTTTATCCGACGTCGGATAGCACCGCCTTACGGCTGGTCGAGGAAGGCGTCCACCACGGCCATGAAGGCGTCCGGCTTCTCCACATGCAGCCAGTGCTCGGCATCGGGGATCATCTCGATCCGCGCCGCCGGGAAGTAGCGGCGCACGGCGGGCACCGTCTCCGGGGCCAGATAGTCGGAACGGCCGCCCCCGACGAACAGGGAAGACCCGGCGAAGCTGCGGCCGGACAGGTCGGGAAAGCCGATCAGCGTGTCCATGGCCGCATCGATGGCTTCGAGATTGAGGCGCCAGCGGAAGGCGCCGTGATCCAGGGTCAGATTCTGGGCCAGGAAGGAGCGCATGCTCGGCGATGGCACGGCATCGGCCAGCTGCGCCTCCACCTCGGCCCGGCGGGTGATACCGTCCAGCCGCGCCGCCCGCATGGCCGCGACATAGGGGGCATGGCTGTGGCCGTAGGTGACCGGGGCGATGTCTGCCACCACCAGCCGACGGACCCGGTCGGGATGCAGCAGGGCCAGGGTCATGGCCGCCTTGCCGCCCATGGAATGCCCCAACACATCGGCACGGGCGATGCCGCGGTCATCCATGAAGCGCAGCAGGTCCGCCGCCATGTCGGGATAGCCCATGGCTGAGTCCCAGGGCGATTCGCCATGGTTGCGCATATCCAGGGCCATGGCCGGGCGGCGGGCACCGAACCGCTTCAACAGCTGGTTCCAGTTGCGGGCCGACCCGAACAGGCCGTGCAGCACCAGCAGGGGAACGCCGCCCAGGGTTTCACCGGCCTGAAGAGAGGTCAGGGGCAGGGCCACCATCACACACCTCGGAAATAGCAAGGACAGGGGAGGGGGCTTAGCACGGATCGGATGGTGCAGGCGACCCCGGCCTGCGCAGCATTCTTTTGCTTTGATATCGAATTATTCCGCCGGCCAGAGTCGGTCCGGGCTGACGGCCCCGCCGACCGGTGTGCACCAGCGGATATCCGACGTCGGATGACGGCGCCACCTTCCCGTCCCGGGATCGGGCTGTGGAACCGGCAATACGGCAGAAGCGGCTTTGAAGGACAGGGCCGCCGAGCGAACGGCGGAGCATGCGATCAAATTCCAGTCGGAAAGGCGCATTGGCACACCCATCTGCCGGGTTTGGTGTGCTATTCTTACCCAACAGTCGGAATTGGCCCGGACGAATGAGCAAGATCCTCGATATTCTTCGCCCCTACGGACGCCCGTCTCCCAAGGAGGAAGCAATTCTTGATGCAATCCTGGAACGGGTGGGCCGACAGGCCCTGACCCCGGAGGACGCCATCGACGAAATCATGGACCGCCTGGACTGGCCGCTGGAACGCGCGGCGGCCGAAGTCGACGGCTATCTGGAATAGGCCTGAGGCGGGCAGGGATCACGCCACGCCCGCGGTCGGCAGCAGAACATCCCGGGCACCGCGCAGATCGGCCTGATGCATGTCGGCATCGCGCAGATCGGCCATGGTCATCACGGCATCGGTCAGGATGGCGCGGCGCAGAACGCAGTTCTGCAGGTTGGCCTGGGTCAGGTCGCTGTCTTCCATGCGCGCGGCGCTCAGATCCGCCCCCGCGAGATTGGCACGGATCAACCGGGCCTTGCTGAAGTTGGTCGGCCAGCTCTGGCCGTTGCGCAGTTCCATGGGGCTGGCCACGGCATTGCAGATCTGGGCATCGTGCAGAATGCTGCGTTCCAGACAGGCGCCGCGCAGATCCACACCGTCCATCCTGGCCTGACGCAGATCCGCCATCGACAGGTCGGCCATGGCCAGGACCGTGCCGCTGAGATTGGCTCCGCGCAGACAGGATTGTTTCAGCACCGCCGCCGACAGATTCAGGTTCGACAGGTCCTGGCCGCTGAGATCCAGCGCCGTCAGGTCGGCACGGACGCCCTTGTGCCCATTGCTGACAATCCATTCGCGGTGCTGGCGCAGCGTCGCGCCGACGATCCCCTCGACCCCGTCAAGGCGGCGCAGAATATCGGCGCCGGTAAGATTGGCCGTGGACAGATCGACCTCGTCCAGCAAGGCGCCCAGCAGGCTGGCCGAGGACAGGTTGGCGTTGCGCAGAAGGGCGCGGGTCAGAATGGTGCCGTCCAGGCGCGCGCCGGACAGGTTGGCGTCGGACAGATCCGCCCCTTCGAGATTGCAGCCGGTCAGATCGGACCCGCTGAGATCGGCGCGCACGAACACGGCACCGCGCAGATCCGTGTCGCGCAGATCGGCCTGGATAACGAAGGCATTGGACAGCTTGGCCCGGCTGAGATCGGCACGGACCATGCTGGCCTCGGACAATTCCGTGGTGTTCTGATTGACCCCCATGGGGGCCAGTTCGCCGTTCTTGCTGCGCATGAGAAAGCCGTCGCGCAGATCCGCCTCGGTCAGGATCACACGCGCCATGCTGGCCCCCCGCATGGCCGCCCCCCGCAGATCGGCCCGCACCAGATTGGCCCGCGCCAGCTTGGCCCGCCGCAGATCGGCCCCGAACAGGCAGGCCCCGCGGAGATTGGCACCCTCCAGATTGGCGCTGAGCAGCTTGCTCCCCGTGAGATCGGCGCCGGCCAGGTTGGCCTGGGCCAGATTGGCATGGGACAGGTCATGGAACTTCAGGCAGGCGCGGATGCCCCCCATATGGCCTTGCAGAAATCGACGATGCAGCAGCAACACCCGCTCGATCTCGGTAGGCCCGATCTTTGTATAGCCGATGTCGAGGCCGTCCAGGGTCGTATGCTTCATCGTGCCCGAAATGTCTGTTTGTTTGCCCCGACACCGCCAGAACGGACCCGGCCAAGGTCTGTGAGCATACCGCACCGGAGAGCCGAACGGCACCGTATGCTTAGGGCTAGGGTCAAAAAGATTAGATCCGTCACAGACAAAATGCTGACACACCGCCCTATATATTACCAGAGGCCAACAGCATCATTGCGTCGGGCGCCGAATAGTTGAAATCACCTTTCAGCCGGGCCGGACGCTGCGACCGGAAGCGGGGCCGGCCCCGCCATCAGCACCCCGTAGACCCGATCACCGGTCAGTCTCCCCCCGCATCCGCCAGGGGCAGGGCGTAGCCAGCGCCGCGGATGGTGCTGATGACAAGGCCGCGCCCCTGCTCGTCCTGAAGTTTCCGGCGCAATCGACCGATCAGCGTGTCCACGGTATGGGGATTGACCGTGCGCGGGTCACGGTTGCTGATGACGTCAAGCAGGAAGTCGCGGCCCAGCGGCTGAGGCCGGACCGCGGCCAGAGCCGCCAGAATGTTGAATTCACCCGTGGTCAGGGTCACCAGGGTTCCATCCGGCCGGAACAGCTCGCGCCGCATCGGGTCCAGCAGCCAGCCATCCAGACGCAGCGTGGCCGTCGCCGGCTGGCGGCGGCGCAGCACATTGTTGATGCGGGCCACCAGCTCACGCACGTTGATGGGCTTGGTCAGGTAATCGTCGCCCCCCAGCTCCAGACCCCGCAGGCGGTCCGCCTCATCGTCGCGGCCGGTGACGAAGATCAGCCCGGCCCGGTCGCGCAGACGCAGATTACAGGCCAGCTCCAGCCCGTCGCCATCGGGCAGGTTGATGTCCAGAAGGATCAGATCCGGCCGGGCCCAGACCAGATGCTGCCGCAACTCGACGACCGAGCGCGCCCGGATGACGGCGAATCCGTGCTCCGTCAGAGCACCGGCCATCAGCGCCATCATCTCCGCGGCATCTTCGACGATGAGAATGGTCGTGCTCATGGGCGGTCCTCAGGCGTCCTGCCGGGAAAGGGCATCGTCGATTTCATGCAGAAGCACCAGGCCGAGACGCTGCCGCTCGGCCGGATCGGCCGGAACCTCGTGCGCCAGGGGGATGGCCGCGGCGGCCAGGGCGCTGAAGCCGAAGCTTCCCGCCGATCCTTTCAGCCGGTGGGCGATGGCCAGGATATGGGCATCGTCCCCCGCGGACAGCGCCCGCTCCAACGCCGCCCGCTGATCGCGGCAGGCCTGGAAGAACAGGGTACGGGCCGGCACATGTCCGCCGGCGGGCACCGGCGGCACCCCGTCCATTGGCACGGCACAGGCGGGGGCATGACGACGCATGGCATCCATCAGCTGGGCCGGCTCGACCGGCTTGGCCACAAGCTCGTCGATGCCGGCGGCCAGATAGACGGCCTCGTCGTCGCGGCTGACATTGGCGGTGACGGCGATGATGGGGATCATCGATTGCTGCAGGTCCGGCAGGCTGCGGACCCGCCGGGCCGCCTCGACGCCGTCCACCCGGGACAAGCGGATATCCATCAGGATCAGATCGAATCCGTGCTGGGCCAGCATGGGACAGACAGCATCGCCGTCATCCACCGTGACCAGCCGGTGTCCCATGGGTTCCAGCAGTTCGCGCAGGACCGCCTGGTTTTCCGGCGCATCCTCAACCACCAGGATGGTCAGGGGGGGCAGGGGAGGCAGCGGTTCCTCCACCGTCCGCACCGGCGGCGCCGTCCGTTCGGCGGGGAAGATGACATGGAAGCTGGCACCCCCCCCCGGCCGGTCGCTGACCCCGACCGAGCCGCCCATGGCCTGGGCCAACCGGCGAACGACGGCCAGACCCAGGCCGGCCCCGCTCTGCCGGCCCACCCGGTCATAGCGGCGGAAGGGCTCGAAGATCTCGTCCTTGACGCTGTCGGGGATGCCGGGTCCCTGATCGTCCACGCTCAGACGCAACCGGTCGCGCCCGGCCTCCAGCGGTTCGGCCTGCAACCGCATATCGATGATGCCGTGGCTGGAATATTTGATGGCGTTGCCGATGAGATTGGTCAGCACCTGCTGCACGCGCAGCCCATCGGCATAATAGGCGGCATGCAGCCCCTCGATGCGGCTGTGCAGCCGCAGGCCCTTGGCTTCGGCCTCCGGCTGCATCAGCCCGACGACCTCCCGCACCAGCGCGGCCAGATCGACCGGCTCCACCACCAGCCGGACGGAACGCGCCTCGATCCAGGCCAGATCCAGCGCATCGTCCAGCAGTTGCACCAGACGGCGTCCGGCATCATGGATGATGGCAAGCCGCCGGGCCTGATCGGGTGAAGGCGCATCGCGCCGCATCAGGCCGACCATGCCCATGACGGCATTCATCGGCGTGCGGATCTCATGGCTCATCAGCGCCAGGAACTCCGCCTTGGCCATGGCTGTCAATTCGGCCCGCCGCTTGGCCTCGGCCAGATCGAGATTGATCTGCTGTTCGCGCCGCACATGCAGGAACTGCTCGCGCCGCAGCCGGTTGGTGGCCTGACGCATGAAGCCGCCGACCACGAAGGCCACAGCCGTCAGCAGGGCGATGATCATCAGATCGGCCGCCGCCTCCGCTTCCGGCCGCAACACGCCCCAGAACAGCAGGCTGATGACCGATCCATAGGCGGTCAGAATCAGGGAGCGGACGAAGGGGCCGGGCAGGCAGGTGTTCAAGGCCACGGCGATCAGGGGAAAGAAGGCCCCACCATGGCGCAAGAGCATGGGATGATCGAACACCAGGGCATTGGCCGCGAAGAAGAAGACAAGATACAGATGGGCGATGGCCAGACCGTTGCGTGCCGACCGGGACCGGCTGAGCGCCGCCAGCCCAAGCAGAAACCCGATGGCAATGGCCACCCGCACCGACAGGAAATAGGACAACGTCGCCGGAGCCCCGGCGAAGGTGACCAGATCCATCGGGATGAACACAAGACTCGTCAGCGAGGCGGCGCTGATACAAACCTTGGCCATCAGCCGCTCGGAAGGCCAGACCGAGCGGCTATAGGTCTCCTCCAGGTCTCGGTCGGCGAATTCGCCGGTCCAGCTGAATATCTTGTCTGCCTGCGCGGCTATGGTTACCTCCAACGGTCGGGGCGACGCCACCATAGCACAGGCACTTGGCATCGGACCGCACTGTCAGGGCGCCATAACGATACGGGTGCGCGCCGGGAGGCGGCAGCCGCCGCCTCACCAGGCCGGAATCAGCGCGCCCTTGAACGTCTGTTCAATAAAGGTCTTCACCGCATTGCTGTGATAGACGGTCAGCAGCGTCTTCACCCAGGGCGCGTCGCGGTCGGCCGGACGCACGGCGATGACGTTGGCATAGGGGCTGTTGGCATCTTCCCGACCAAGGGCGTCACGGGTGGGGACCAGCCCCGCCTCCAGCGCGTAGTCGCCATTGATGGCCGCCAGATCGACATCGTCCAGCGCACGCGGCAACTGCGCCGCATCCAGCTCGATGATGCGCAGCCGCTTGGGATTGGCCGCGATGTCCAGCGGCGTCGCCGTCAGCCCGGCCCCGGGCCGCAGCGTCAGCAGCCCGAACTTGTCCAGCAGCAGCAGGGCGCGGCCGCCATTGGTGGGATCGTTGGGGATGGCGACACGGGCACCGTCGGGCAGGGCGGTCAACGCCTTGATCCTGTGCGAGTACAGGCCAAGGGGGACGGTCACGGTCTTGCCGACGGAGATCAGATCATAGCCGCGGTCGGCGATCTGGTTGTCGAGATAGGGCTGATGCTGGAAGGAGTTGGCCTCCAGATCACCGGCGGCCAAAGCCGCATTGGGCACGACGTAATCGGTGAATTCGATGATCTGGATATCCAGGCCAGCCGGCTTGGCCAAGGCGCGCACCTGCTCCATGATCTGGGCATGGGCACCGGTGCTCACCCCGATGCGGATGGTCTCGGCCAGGGCCGGCAGGGCCGCCAGCGACAGGGCGGCGGCGGCAATCAGCGTCTGCGTCAGTCGGCGCATGGATCGGATGTCCTCAGCGGATGGGGGTACGTTTGTCGAGATGGCGGGCCAGCGCCTCGCCACCGGATTGCAGCAGTTGCACCAGAACCACCAGGATCAGCACCACGGCCAGCATCATCTCGGGCATGAAGCGCTGATAACCGTAGCGGATGCCGAGATCGCCCAGGCCACCGCCGCCCACGGCGCCGACCATGGCCGAATACCCGACCAGGCTGACCGCCGCCAGGGTCAGGCCGCGCAGGATGCCGGCGCGGGCCTCCGGCAGCAGCACCTTGGCGACGATCTGGCCGGGGCTGGCGCCCATGGCCTGGGCGGCCTCCACCAGGCCGCGGTCCACCTCGCGCACCGCCGCTTCGACGACGCGGGCGATGAAGGGGACGGCGGCCAGGGTCAGCGGCACTGTCGCGGCCGCCGTGCCGATGGAGGTGCCGGTGATGGCCCGGGTCAGCGGCACGATGGCCACCACCAGGATGATGAAGGGGGTGGAGCGGGCGGCATTGACCACCAGCCCGACCGACCGTTGCAGCATCGGCCGCGGCAGCAGGTCCCCCGGTCCGGTCAGGGCCAGGAACAGCCCCAGCGGAATGCCGGCCAGACTGGCCAGGCCACCGGCCACCCCCACCATCAGCAGGGTCTGCAGCGTGGCGTCAGACAGCAGCGCGAAGAGCTGGGGCGACATGGCCAAGAACCTCGATCTGGGCGCCCGCCGCCGTCATGGCGGCCAGGGCATGGTCCACCGCGGCGGCGGATCCGGTGAGTTCGACGACGAAGGCGGCAAAGGGCTGGTCGCGCAGCGGCTGGACCCGGCCCGCCAGAAGCATGGCATCCACCCCGGCCTGGGCCGCCGCACGGCCCAGCAGCGGCTGGGCGGCCGCCGGCCCCGCGGCGGTAAAGCGGACAATGGTGCTGCCGCCGGGCACCGGCGCGGACACCAGTCTGGCGGCCATTTCCGCCGGCAGCACGGCCCCGGTCTCGTCCACCAGGAAGGTGCGGGTCGTGGGCTGCTGCGGCCGGGCAAACACCTGCTCCACCGGCCCATCCTCGATGATCCGGCCGGATTCCAGCACCACCACGCGGTCGGCGACCTGACGCACCACCGCCATCTCGTGCGTCACCAGCAGCACGGTCAGACCGAGATCGCGGTTGATACGGGCCAGCAGTTCCAGGATCTGGCGCGTGGTTTCCGGGTCCAGGGCCGAGGTGGCCTCGTCACAGAGCAGAACGCCGGGATTGGGCGCCAGGGCGCGGGCGATGCCGACGCGCTGCTTCTGCCCGCCCGACAGTTGCGAGGGATAGCGGTCCGCCTTGTCGGCCAACCCGACCAGATCCAGCAGCTCGGCCACTCGGGGGCCGATGCGGGCCGTCTCCCACCCCGCCAGTTCCAGCGCCAGGGCGACATTGCCGGCCACGGTGCGGTTGGCCAGAAGATTGAAATGCTGGAAGATCATGCCGATGGAGCGGCGCGCCTGGCGCAGCGCCGGTGGCGCCAGCCCGGTCAGCTCAAGGTCGCCCAGATGGACCCGGCCGCTGTCCGGCCGTTCCAGCAGGTTGACACAGCGCAACAACGAGCTTTTGCCGGCCCCGCTGGGACCGACGATGGCCGTGACCGACCCGGCGGCGACCGTCAGGTCGATGCCGTCGAGAGCCGGAACGGCCACACCCTTGCCCTTGGCGGCATAGGATTTGCGGATCTGGTCCAGCCGGATGGCCGGCGCTCCGCGGGACTGCGCTTCCATGGCACTTCAACCAAACCAGCGCCACGGCGGCGGGCAGACCCGCGCGGCGCTTTAGCATTTGGTGACGCGGCGCAAGCTGCCCTCAACGAGCCGCGATCCCGAAGGATGGCCCTATCCTGCCGCGCTCCCCCGGCTGCGTCCACCGCACAATCAACGGGGCTGATATGTTGTCCGCCCGGTTCAACAGCACCCGCCCGTAGATACGAACGCCGCAGACGCAAGGGAAAAATTGTTCCACCAGGCGGGACGATATTTTTCCACATGCGCAGATTGTACCGGGCCAATCCCGTGCTTAGATCAGGCACCCCATCGCAACGCCCTTTGGAGGACGATCCATGCGTTCCACCCTGATCCGGTCCCTGCTTGTGACCGCGACCCTGCTGGCCATGCCTGCCGCCGCGCAGGACGTGACCCGCGACGCTGCCGCCGTCAAGGCCGGCACCTACGCGGTGGAGCCGAGCCACACCAAGGTGCTCTATGCCATCAACCATCTGGGCTACTCGACCTATTACGGCGCCTTCCCCAAGGCCCAAGGGTCGCTGACGCTGGACCCGGCCAACCTGGACAAGTCCAGCCTGGAGATCACCATCGACGTGGCCGCCATCGACAGCAGCGATGACGCGCTGGACAAGCATCTGCGCGGCCCGGATTTCTTCGACACGGCGAAGTTCCCGACCGCCACCTTCAAGAGCACCAAGATCGAGCGCACGGGCGCCAACACCGCCCGCATCACCGGTGACCTGACGCTGAAGGGCGTGACCAAGCCGGTCACGCTGGATGCCACCTTCAACCAGGCCGGCGTCAATTTCATCAGCAAGACCTATTCGGTCGGTTTCGACGCCGTCGGCACGCTGAAGCGCTCCGACTTCGGCATCAAGGCCTATGTGCCCGCCGTCGGGGACGAGGTCACGCTGCGCATCGGCAGCGAATTCCAGCTGAAGCCGTAAGGCTGAGGACAGGGAGCGTCGTCATGACCGCCGGACATCCGTCACGCGCCGCCGCGGCGGCGCTCCCCTCCCACCGCTACACCGGTGTGGCCATGGCGCTGCACTGGCTGATCGCGCTGGCCGTGCTACTGCTGCTGGCCAGCGGTCTGGTGATGACGCGCATCCCCTCCGGCCCGGCCACCTTCAGTCTGTATCAGGCTCATAAGGCCCTGGGCCTGACCGTGCTGGCCCTGACGCTGCTGCGCGTCCTCTGGCGGCTGACGCACCGGCCGCCGCCCCTGCCGGACAGCATGCCGCCGCTGGAGCGGCTGGGTGCCCATCTCGGCCATTTCGGCTTCTATGTGCTGCTGCTGCTGCTGCCGCTGACCGGCTGGGCCGCCGTGTCCTATTCCGCCCTGAACCTGCCGACCAGCTGGTTCGGCCTGTTCCTGGTGCCGCACCTGCCGGGGCCGGCAGATCCCGAAATCCGGACCCGCGCCGCCGAGGGGCTGGGCGGGCTTCACGGCATCGGCGGCTGGGCCATGCTGGCGCTGCTGCTGGTGCATGTGGCCGCCGCCCTGCGCCATGCCCTGATCCTGCGCGACGGCGTGACCGAGCGCATGCTGCCGACCCGCGGCCCCAGCCGGCGCCAGGGACTGGTTCTGGCCGGATTGCTGCTGGCCGCCACGGCCGGCATCCTGACAGTGCGCGGCACGACGCCCGGCACTCCGACGGCAGGGTCGGCGTCCCAGGCGGGACACTCCGTTCCGCCGCCGACGGGTGCGGGGCAGGGGAACTGGATCATCGATCCCGCCGGCTCCAGCCTGCGCTTCACCGGCAGCCAGATGGGACAGTCCTTCGAGGGCGCTTTCGGCCGCTTCCAGGCGGAAATCAGCTTCAACCCGGCGGCGCCCGAACAGGGGCATGCCGTGGTCACGGTGGACACCGCCAGCGCCCGCACCGGTGACGACCAGCGCGACGGCGCCATGCCGGAGACCGACTGGTTCAACATCGCCGCCTTTCCCCAGGCCCGGTTCGAGGCCGACCAGTTCCGCCGCACCGGGGACGATGCCTTCGAGGCGGTGGGAACCCTGACGCTGCGGGGCGTCAGCCGCCCCCTGGTCCTGCCCTTCACCCTGCGCCCCGAGGGCGGCAAGATGCGGGCGGAAGGTGCGGTGACCCTGGTGCGGACCGACTTCGGTGTCGGCCAGGGGCAGTGGTCGTCCGGCGACTGGGTCGGGTTGGAGGTGGCGGTCCGCGTGTCGGTGCTGGCAACACCGGGCCAATGACCGACCGGGTCGGCCGGGGATACCGGCCAGGGCGCCGACGGGTGCGCCCCCCGGCCTGTGCATCGCATTGTGGTATCCCGGTTCCGCCCACAATGAACTTCAGGCCGAATACGGGAATTTCAAAGACAGAGACAACCGCCAATATTTAATGCCGGGGCTTCACTCCCCTGCCTGATCTTGCCGCAAGTCGGGGAGATGGCCGCCATGACCGCGACAAAGGCGGGCATCGCGGAAATCGTCATGTATCTGTCACCGGTATGCAGTAGCCTCCACGCCACAATCGCGGACAGGGGAACGATCGATGCCGGTCTCGGCAGTGCCGGTCGACGCACGGACCGGGCCAGCTAGCGGACAACACTGGCAGGATATCCTTGCCGGCCTTCAGCATGCTTTTCAGCCCATCGTGCAGATCCGCACCGGTCGGTGCCACGGGTTCGAAGCGCTGATCCGCGGCTGGGACAAGTTCGGCTTCACCAGCCCGCTGGACATGCTGGACCGTGCCGCCGAGGACGGCATGCTGTCCCTGGTGGAAACCACGCTGACCAGCCGGGCCGTGGAGCGCTTCGGCGTGCTGAACGGGTCGGCAGCGGCCAAACTCTTCCTCAACATCGATGGACGCTATGAACATGCGGCGGAGCGTCTGAGCCGGCTGGGACGCTCCCGCGATATCCAGATCGTCCACGAAATCTCCGAATGCGACACCAGCGCCGTCGGCCCGCGGCTGCAGACGGCGGTTGAGCTTTACCGCAAATCGGGGATCGGCATCGCCCTGGATGATTTCGGAGTCGGCTTCGGCGGTCTGAAGCTGCTGTACGAATCCCGGCCGGACTATGTGAAGATCGACCGCTTCTTCATCGACGGCATCGAAAGCGACCTGCGCAAGCGGGCCATCGTCAGCTATCTCGTGGGCTATGCCCATGCGCTGGGCATAGCCACCATCGCCGAGGGGGTGGAGACGGCGACGCAGTTCTATGTCTGCCGTGATGTGGGCTGCGACTTCGCCCAGGGCTATCTTCTGGCCCATCCGACCATCTATGAAGACAGCCTGCCCACCATCAACGCGGCGGTGGAAACCCTGAACAGCCGTGACCGGCGCCAGGCCACCGCGGCCCGCGACCGGCTGGGGGAACTGCTGGAACGCATTCCGCCGCTTCCCATCGATTCCCACCGCTCGGTCCTGCTGGACCTGTTCGGCAATCCGGGGGCGCCGCCGGTGGTCCCCGTGGTCGGGCGGGACGGTTCGCCCCGGGGTCTGGTGCGTGAACGGGATCTGAAGCCGCTGATCTATTCACGCTATGGCAGCGACCTGTTGCGCAACAAGGTGGCCGCCCACCGGCTGGACGACTTCATCGTGCCCTGCGCCATCTGCGATATCAGCACGCCGATCGAGCGCGTGGTGGAAGCCTTCTCGGAAGATTCGGTGACCGACGGCGTCATCATCGTGGAGGGGGGCGAGTATGTCGGCTTCCTGGGCAGTCATGCCCTGCTGCGGCTGGTGCATGAGCACCGTCTGGCGGCGGCGGCCGACCAGAACCCGCTGACGCGCCTGCCCGGTAATGATGCCATCGTGCGGCATGTTGAAGAGATCCTCAGCGTCACGGACCGGCCCCACGCCATCGCCTATATCGACTTCGACCATTTCAAGCCCTTCAACGACACCTACGGCTTCCGTCAGGGCGACCGCGCCATCCTGATGTTCAGCGAACGGCTGAAACTGGCCGCCTCGACCCTGGGCGGGTTCGCCGGCCATGTGGGCGGCGACGATTTCGTCCTGGCGCTGAGCGGCCTGGACAACGATACGGCCGGCCGCGAGGTGGCGACGCTTCTGGAGCGTTTCCGCTCCGATGCCGAAAGCCTGTATGGCGTGGAAGCCCGCGAGCAGGGCGGCTTCCATGGCAAGGACCGCGACGGGGCGCCGCGGCTGTTTCCGCTGCTGGCCGCCAGCGCCGTGCTGCTGCTGATCCCGCCGGGCGGGGTGGAGGGCATCGGCGCCGACACGCTGGTCCGGACCCTGTCGGCCAATAAAGCCGCCGCCAAAGCCGATCCCAACAAGATCTGCCGCGTCTTCCTCTGATCCGCGCGGCGGCCAAGACATGCCTGCCCGATCGTGGTACTGTTCATGCTGGCCTATTGCACCGATGGACGTAGCGCATCAGGGAGGCTGGGATGGACGGCAAGGTCGCAGGGTACGCCCCCGTCGGCAAGAAGGAGGGGCTGTTGACTCCCGAAATGGCAGACAGTGCGGAACGGCAGCGGGTCCGCCACTTCCTGGACTCCATGCAGACCGCCATCCTGGAAGCCAATTGCCTGGTCATGACCCAGACCCTGCAGGGACTGAACCGGGATACGCTGCTGCGCATGGCCGTCCGGGTCGCCGAATTGCGGGCCGACTATATCCGGCTGGGCATGGACGTCGCCAGCCGCCAGCATCCGGATGCAGAAGCCCTATTGGACCTGAAGCGCCGGCGTGAAGCCTACCAGGAGATGGCACAGGCCTTCGAAGCGGCGGAGCGCGTCATCGAGCGCGGCTATATCCGGCTCGACTGACGCCCCGGGCTGCTGCGCCTCACGGCGCGCGTCTGGCGGACCCGGTGGCGGGATCGATGGTCAGATAGGGCAGGCCGGCCTGCTTCCAGGCGGCGAAGCCCCCACCCAGTTGGGCGATGGCCGGCATGCCCGCCGCCACGCACCGCTCCGCCACCCGGTGCGAGCGCATGGCCGACCCGCACATCAGCACCGGCGGTCGCCCCACCGGCAGGTTGTCCGGATCGAAGTCGGACATGGGATAGAGCAGCGCCCCCTCCACATGCTCGAAGGCGTATTCGCTGGGCGTGCGCACATCGATCAGCACGATCTCGCGCCGCCGCAGCTTGTCCTGCACCGTGGCGGGGTCCAGCGTCTCGATGGTGCCGGCCTGTGTCTGTTCCATGGTCTTCTGACCCGTGCTCATGGCATCTCCCCCCGATCCGGCGCGGTTGCCCGGTTTCCTGTCCAGGCCCCAGCAGATAGGCCGCCGCCCCGGCATCCGCCTTGCGAATCCGCAAGCGTATCGCTGCCACCGTGCCGCCGCCACTCCACTTGACAACCCGCAAAGTCTGCCCGTGCCTCCAGCGGCATTCTGCCGGCAGCGTTCCGAACGGAGACAGGATCATGCCGGAGCAGAACCCCGAGCGCGGAGACGGCCCATGCCGGAGCGGGCCGCTGCCGGACGCCGTCGTCGATGCCCTGCTGGCCGCCCTGGATGACGAATTCCAGGCGGAAGCCACCTACAGGGCGGTGATCGGGCGCTTCGGGCGTGTGATGCCCTTCGCCGTCATCCTCGGTGCGGAACAGCGGCACGCCGCCGCCGTGATCCGGCTGCTGCACCGCTATGGCCGGGCGGCGCCGGCCAACCCCTATCATTGGGCGCCGGACCAGATTCCCGGCAGTCTGGCCGCCGCCTGCGATGCGGCGGTGGCGGCGGAAGTGAAGAATGCGGCCCTGTACGACCACGCCCTGCTGCCGGTGGTGCAGGGCTATCCCGATATCGAGGCCGTGTTCCTGCGCCTGCGCGACGCCTCCAGCCACTGCCATCTGCCGGCCTTCCGGCATTGGGCGGAGATCTACCGCTCGGAGGGGGCGCAGCGGGAGACGGCGGAGGAGCCGTGCCGCGGCGGCGATGGCTGCTGCTGACGGTTTTCAGTCCGTCCGCGCCGCGGCCATCAGGCCGTCGCGGTCGCACAGCACAAGATTGTGGGCGATCTCGCGGATCAGGCCGGCGCGCTTGAACTCGGAAATGGTCCGGCTGGCCGTTTCCAGGGTCACGGCCAGCATGGCGCCCAGATCCTCGCGGGTGAACAGGCGGACAGGCTGTTCCGGCTGCTCCGCCGTCAGATGCAGCAGCAGCCGGGCCAGACGCTGGCGGGCGCTGCCGGTGGACAGGTCGGTCAGGAAATCGTCGGCCACGCTCAGGGCCTCGTACCATTTCTCCATCAGCCGGCGATGCAGCCGCGGTGTCTCCGCCTGCAACTGGCCGATGACCTCCCGCGGGATACGGCAGACCTCGGTCGGCTGGACACAGATGGCGATATGCTCATAGCTGGGCCGCACCAGGGCCTCCAGCCCGGCCACCGCGCCCCGGCGGAACAGGCGGACGATGCGCTGGGTCCCGTCGGCCTGCACATGCACCAGCTTGACCATGCCGGAACGGATGGTGAAGACGGCCCGCGCCGGTTCATCCAGCCCGTACAGCTGCGCCCCGGCATCGAAATGCAGTTCCTCGATGGGCAGATGGATGTGCTGGAAGTCGGTCTCCTCCAGCTCGGAGAACAAGGCGAGATGCCGGATCGCGCAGTTCCGGCAGGCCGCCGTTCCCTTCCAGGCCGCTTCGATCTGGGGTGTTTTCACCCTGCAACTCCAGACTGAACCATTCACCGATCAACAAACTGGCCGGGTCGACGCCAAACGGCAAGGGGAAGAGGACACCCCCGAAGCGAAAGTTGGCGGTGGAGACGGTCCCCGTCGACGTTGATCCCCTACAGCCGGACCGGCAGCACCCGGCCACCGGCCGCACTTTCGCAGCCCAGATCCAGCAGCCGCATGACGGTCGCCGCATCGGCAGCGGTGACCGGAACCGGGGCACCGCTGCCGATGGCGTCGCGCACCCCGGCATAATAGTGGCGGTAATCGCCCGCAGCTGCCTGCTCCGTAACCGGGGCGGAAACCTGCCCGTCGGGCGTATCGCCCGCAAAGAAACAGATCCGCTGGCCGGGCAGCGACCAGTCGGCGCCTCCCGGCCGCTGCCCGGCCTTCAATGCCGGCTCCTGCGCGTCCAGCCCATCGACGGTCAGGCTGCCGGCGGTTCCATGCAGGGTGAAGCGGGGGCAGGGGGCGGCGGCCAGCATGCCGGCTTCCAGCAGCACCCGCCGGGTCTCATAGTGCAGCACCGCCTGGAACCAATCGTCAGCCGAGGCCCCCGGGCGCTGGCAGGCGCGGTCAAGGGACAGCCGATCCGGCGGTCCGAACAGGCACAGCGCCTGATCGAGCAGATGGGGACCGAGATCGAACCAGAGGCCACCGCCCGCTCCCGGCCGTTCGCGCCAGCGGTCGCGCACCTGCGGCCGGAAGCGGTCGAAATGGGACCGCATCTGCACCACCGTGCCCAACCGGCCGGAGCGCAGCACCTGCTGCACCGCCAGGAAATCGCCGTCCCAGCGCCGGTTATGGAAGACCGACAGAACCAGCCCGAGGGCACGCGCCTCGGCATCCAGGGCCACCGCGTCGGCATGGCTGGTGGTGAAGGGCTTGTCCACGACCACATGGCGCCCGGCCGCCAGCGCCTGACGGGTCAGGGGGGCATGGCTGTCATTGGGGCTGGCCACCACCACCAGCCGCAGCGACGGGTCCAGCAACGCCTGTGCCAGATCGGGGAACACCCGCATATCCGGCAGGTCGGCCCGCACCTTGCCGGGGTCCGACGACACCACGGCCGCCAGCCGCAGGCCGGGAACCGCACCGATCAGCGGCGCGTGGAAGGTGCGGCCGGCATAGCCATAGCCCACCAGAACGACATCGATGCTGTCCGTCATGTTTTCTCCCGCCCCCTCCGGTCCCGGCCGGGACCATGCCATCCGGGAACCGGTGTGCCACGCGGGCAGTGGTGACCGCAACCGGGAGGGCCGACAGGGCGGGAAAATGGCCGGGTCAGCGGCCGGACCGGCCGTCCCGGTCCAGCCCGGTCAAGGCACCGGCCGTGGGCAGGCTGATCCGGCAGAATAGGCCGGTGGGGCGGAAGTCCATCTCCGCCTGGCCGCCCAGCTCATGGCCGATGCCGCGCTCCACCAGCATGCGCCCGAACCCCCGCCGGCGCGGCGGGTGTACCGGCGGCCCCCCGGCTTCCAGCCAATCGACCCGGACCATCCCGTCCCGCAGCGCCCATTCTACCTGGATACGCCCGGCCTCGGTGGACAGGGCCCCGTACTTGGCCGCGTTGGTGGCCAGCTCGTGCGCCACCAGTCCCAGCGCCAGCGCCGCCCGCGGCGACAGGTCCAGGGCGGGTCCGGCCAGACCGACGCGACCGCCGTCGGGATCACCATAGGGCGCCAGCTCGGCTCGCAGCAGCGCGTGCAGCGACACCCCATCCCAATGGCTGTCCGACAGCAGCGAATGGGTTTCGGCCAGGGCGCGCAGGCGCCCCTCGAATGCCTGGCGGAAGCCGGCCAGATCGGTTTCCCGCGCTGCCGTCCGGGCGCAGATCGACTGCACCGTCGCCAGGGTGTTCTTGACGCGATGGCTGAGTTCGGCCATCAGCAGCTGCTGCCGTTCCTCGGCCCGCTTGCGGGCGGTGATGTCCGTCAGGGTGACGACACAGCCGATGATGCGGTCGCGCGCGCCGAACAGCGGCCCGGCGCTGACCAGAAGCGATGCCCGCCCGGCGGGTGTATCCAGCGTCGCCTCCACCCCGCGCACCACCTGCCCGGCCAGGGCGCGGGGCAGGATGTCGCTGCCGTTTCCGACCATCCAAACCAGTGGAAACGCCGAGGCGAAATCACGCCCGACAACATCGGCCGCCATCAGCCGCGACATGGCGAGACTGGCATGGGTTACCCGGCCGGCCGGATCACAGACCACCACGGCCTCGACCGCATGGTCCAGGACGGAGCGGGCCAGCCGTTCCGCCGCCTCGGCCTCCTCCCGCCGCCGCCGGTCGCTGAGATCGCCGACCACCACACAGGATGCGCCGTCCGCCCATTTCGGCAAGGGACTGGCCGCCAGCCAGATCGGAACGCGGCTGCCGTCCGGACGGACCAGCTCCGCCTCGCGGTTCTGCCGCCGGCCGGACGCGATCCAGGACGGGTCATGGCCCGGCGCCAGCAGTTCGGCCAGGGGCCGGCCCGTGATCTGATATGGCGGCCGCCCGGCCAGCCGGGCCAGGCTGGCATTGGCATAGAGGATGATCCCCTCGTCGGAGAGGGTGAGCGCCCCTTCGGGCATTTCCTCGATCAGGACACGATAGGGTTCGTCGGCGCTGCGCAGCGTGTAGATCTGCGGCCCGCGCGGCCCATCGACCACCAGAGCGTCCACCTCGCCGGTGCGGATGGCCGCCAGCGTCTCTTCCGCCTCGGCCAGACGGACCCGGAGCTCGGCGATCTCCGCTGCCAGGGCGGCTTCCCGGCCGGCGGCGCTGGGCGAAACGGCCATCAGCGTGTCCGGATATCCAGGCCGGCCAGGACACGGTCCTGATCGGACAGATCGCCCACCAGCTTGCGCAGGGGCGAGGGCAGTTCCTTCACCAGCGTCGGAGCGGCCACCACCTGGGCCTGCGAGGCCAGATGCGGCTGCTGGTACACATCCACCACCTCCAGCCTGTAGCGGTCGCCGAGATGATCGCGGCAGATGCGGCGGATATTCTCGATGGCCCGCATGGATCGGGGCGTGGTCCCCGTGACATAGAGACGGAGGACATAATCCTCGGGCTGGCTGGCCGGACCGGCCCCGAAATCCGAAGGTTTCTTGGAACCGGTCACGGCATCCTCACGGCGCGGAACGAAGATCAAGTCCGACAAGAACCCGGTCGGTGTTGGAGAGATCGCCGATAATCTTCTTGATGGGGGCGGGCAGGCTGCGCACCAGCGTCGGCACGGCCAGGATCTGGTCGCCCTGGGCCAGTTGGGGATTCTCCAGCAGGTCGATCACCTGCACATCGTAGCGGCCATCCAGATGCTCCTCGCAGATGCGGCGGAGATTGGCGATGGCTGTCAGGGATTTGGCGGACTTGCCCGCCACATAGAGTCGCAGCTGCATCGCCGCCCCTTTCTCTTCGGACATGGACTGGTCACCCCCCCTGTCCAGCACGGATCGATCCATGGCGATCTCCCTAGTCCTCGGCGGACTGCATGGCCCTGCGGCTGTGGGCCATGGCCCTGTGGGCTTCCTCGGCCATGCGCACAACCGCCGCATCCTCGTCGGCCAGCAGGCGCAGCTCCTCGTCCTCCAGCTCCAGCTCGGCCTGGAGGGCCTCCATCTGCGCCAGCAGTTGGGCGCGCTTGCGGGCAATGGTCCGCCGGCGCCGGTCCATTTCCGCAGCGCGCAGCTGGCGCGCGGCCCGGTCGCGGGCCTCCTGCGCCAGTCGCGCCGAACCGGTCAGCACACCCTCCGGCCCCAGATAGGCCGGGCGCAGGTCGATGCCGTCATCCGACATGAGGAATTCCCGCACCTGGTTGGAATGGGCCATGCCACGGGATTTCAGCAGATAGAGCTGCCGGTTCTGTTCTCCCGCCGTCTCACGGTTCAGCAGCAGCAGCCAAGTGTCCATCAGCGAAGAAATACCGGCATCGGTCCGCGCCTCGGCCGAACCGCCCTGGGTCAGGTTGGTGAACAGGGTGGTGATGGACCGGCTTTTCAGAAAATCCACCAGCCGCAGCAGCATGGCATGCACCTCGAAGCCCGATCCGATCTCCATCAGGCTGGACATCGGATCGATGACGACCACGTCGGGCCGCAGCCGCGCGACATCACGGTGGAAGGCGGCCAGATGCATCTCCAGTCCATAAAGGGTCGGGCGGCTGGCATGGAAGACCAGTTGCCCCCTCTGCTCCCATTGGGCCAGATCCAGGCCGGTGGAGCGCATATTGCGCCGGATCTGGGCCGGTGATTCCTCGAACGCGAAATAAAGCGCGCGTTCGCCCCGCCGGCAGGCCGCTTCCACGAAGGTGGCGCAGATGGTGGACTTGCCCGTGCCGGCCATGCCCGACACCAGCACGCTGCTGCCGCGGAAGAAGCCCTGACCACCCATCATGGCGTCCAGGGCGGGAATGCCAGTCGGCACCCGCTCTTCCGATGCCGGATGGTCAAGGCCCAGCCCGGTCACCGGCAGCACGCTGATGCCGTGCCGGTCGATCAGGAACGGGTATTCGTTGGTGCCATGGGCCGTGCCGCGATACTTCACAATGCGCAGCCGGCGCGTGGAGACCTGACCCTCGACCCGGTGGTCCAGCAGGATCACGCAGTCCGACACATATTCTTCCAGCCCTTGCCGGGTCAGAGCGCCGTCGCCGCGCTCGGCGGTGATGACAGCCGTGACACCCCTGTCCTTCAGCCAGGAGAACAGGCGCCGCAGTTCGGCCCGCAGCATGGCCTCGTTGGAGAAGCCTGAGAACAGCGCCTCCAGCGTGTCCAGCACCACCCGCTTGGCTCCGATGCGGTCGATGGCGAAGCCAAGGCGGATGAACAATCCCTCCAGATCGTAGTCCCCGGTCTCCTCAATCTCGCTGGGCTCAATCTGGATATGGTCGATGGCCAGAAGACCCCGCTGCTGCAGATCCACCAGATCATAGCCGAGCGAGGCGACATTCTGCTCCAGGTCGGTCGCCCGTTCCTCGAACGTGACCAGCACGCCCGGTTCACCCAAATTCTGGGCGCCGTGGACCAGGAAGGTGGCGGCCATCAGCGTCTTGCCGCATCCGGCCGAACCGCAGATCAGCGTCGGCCGGCCGGCCGGGACACCGCCGCCGGTCAGCTGATCCAGACCATCAATGCCCGTCAGAGCCTTGACAATGCCCGGGGCGGTGCCCGGGATCGTGGAGTCGCGCACGGCCATGCCATTTCTCAGTGGAAAGACCTCCATGGGACACCACACGTTACGCAACCGGCGCAATAGCCCTATGGTCCGGCCCCCTACACATTTGGCCCTAGACCTTTGGCGGCGCAGCCCCGCGGCGGCCCCCACCGGAAGCCAGGAACGGGGCGGCAAAAAAGACGGTATTCGCGGGAACGGTGACGGACGCCGGGCGGCAGAATCCAGCCCCGAACCCGGCCCCAGACCCAACCCTGGGGCATCCGCCACGCCCCTTTGGCACCGGCCACCCCTGCTTTTGTCACGAAAAGGGCGGCCGGTACCCGCCGGATGCACTGTAAACGGGCATTCCAGCCGCATCGCCATACCGCGAATTGGTGCAAGCCGGGCGGGTGGAGGGCATTTGCCCATGTCCCCGTTCCCCCGCACGGCGCCCCCCGGTACGGACTCCGGACCGGTCCCGGAACCATGCCGGAAACCATGCCGGAGGAGGGGCCGGTCTACCAAAGACCTCGGCGCATAGGCCCTCGATCAACCATTGGTATGACCAAGGCCATAGCCCTGAACGAATAAGGATTGTGCGGCACCGGACCGCTAGAGTGCGGCCGTGACGGCGGGCCGCACTCCGGCGGCGCGCGTTCGGCGTTACCAGCAAAAAGGGGAGATCCGGTGTGGCGACGGAAAAGACTGCCCAGCGCGTCCTGATCGTCGAAGACGAGTTCCTGATCGCCCTGCATGTGGAAGATGTCATGACCGGCCTCGGCTTCGAGGTGGTCGGGCCGATCCCGACGCTGGAGCAGGCCCTGGACATCGCCCGGTCGGAACCCCTGGATGGCGCGGTGCTGGATGTCAATCTGGCCGGGACCTACGTCTTCCCGCTGGCAGAGGAACTGGCCCGGCGCGGCGTTCCCTTCATCATGACCACGGGCTACGAGGCCTTCAGCGTGCCCGAAAGCCTGCGTGACCGCCCCCGGCTGCAGAAGCCGGTGCGCGAAGCCGAGCTGATCCGCCTGGCCCGCAGCATCTTCGGCGGACAGGCCGTGGCGTGAAAGGCGACACCATGCCGGACCGTCCCCGACTCCCGCTGCCCCAGCTTCTGCTGTTCGACCTGGGGGAGCGACAGTGCGCCTTGCCTGCACCGGCGGTCGGGCGCGTCCTGCCCATGGCCACCCTGGCCCAGCCCCCCGGCCTGCCACCGCTGCTGGCCGGATTGCTGCTGCTGCCGGACGAGGCCCTGCCGGTGATCCGCACCGCCCGTCTGTTCGACCTGCCCGAGGCGCCGCCGACGGCGGCCACGGCCCTGGTCCGGCTGTCCGGAGCGGTGGCAGCCCTGCTTCTGGTCGACAGGGTCGTCGGTCTGGTCGCCCAGCCGGAGGGCCAGCGCCTGCCCGTGGCGGCCGACAGCACCTTCTCCGGTGTGGCCAGTGCGGAAATCGACCTGCCCCGCGGTCCCTGCACCATCCTTGATCCCGCGCGGATTCTGCTGCGGGAGGAGCAAGCGCGCATCGCGGCGTTCCTGGCCGAGCAGGGCCGCCGCCTGGAACGGACCCTGGGCGCGGAGGACCGGGCATGGCGCCCATCCCCATGCTGAGCGCCGATCCGGCGTTCGACGCGCTGAAACGCTGGGTGGCGGACACCACCGGCATGTCCTTCCTTCTGAGCCGCGATGACACGGTCGGCCATGCCGTGCAGCAGCGGATGCAGATCCATGGCCTGACATCGGTCGCACACTATCTGCGCTGGCTGGATTCGGCGGACGGCAGCGAGGAGGCCCAGGACCTGATCGCCGAGCTGACCATCGGCGAGACCTATTTCTTTCGTTTCCGCGCCCAGTGGACGGCGTTTGTCGAGCGCATCATCCCCGACATCCTGGACAGGAACCGCACGCTGCGGCGGCTGCATCTGTGGTGCGCCGGCTGTTCCAGCGGGCCGGAACCCTATACGGCGGCCATCCTGCTGCAGGAACAGTTCCAGCATCGTCTGGAGGGCTGGGACCTGCGCATCCTGGGAACGGACATCAACCGGCAGTTCCTGCATCTGGCCCGGCAGGCGCGCTATTCCGACTGGGCGTTCCGGGCCACACCGGACGAGGTGCGCACCCGCTGCTTCACCCGGGTCGGCCGCTCCTGGGAACTGCGGCCCGCCTACCGGCAGGTTGTGAGCTTCCAGCAGCACAATCTGGTCCGGGGGGCCTTTCCCCCGGACCCGGCGCTGATGCCGGACCTGATCTTCTGCCGCAACGTCTTCATCTATTTCGATGGCGCCACCAACCGCCGGGTGATCCGGCAGTTCCGCGACATCCTGGCCGATGATGGCTGGCTTCTGGTCGGCCATGCCGAATCCGATCTCAGCCTGTTCGACGGGTTCGACTGTCTGGCCCTGGCCGATACGACCCTGTACCGGAAATCCACTCATGCACCGGAGCGCCGCCGCAGGGACCAGCCGCGGCCCGTCCTGGCACGGCCCGTCCTGGCACGACCGGTTCCACCGCCGGCCCGCCCGGTGCTGCCGAAAGCCGTGTCCCCCGCCCGGTCAGCGGCGCCGGCCGTAGCGCGTCCGCCGGTGCAGACCGGCGCAGAGCCGACGCCGCCGGAGAGTGTCGATGGCACCGACCGCTACCGGCTGGTGCTGCACCAGCTGGCGGCCGAGGCCGATGGCGACGCGGCCAGGCTCGCCCTGGACTGGCTGGCCGAGGATCAGATGAATCCGTGGCCGCATCTGGCCCTGGCCGCCGTTCACAGCCATCGCGGCGAGGACGACAAGGCCGAACGCAGCCTGCGTGACGCGCTCTATCTCGACCGCACCTTCCTGCTGGCCCATTACGAGCTGGGTTGCCGTCTGGCCCGGCGCGGCGCCGGCGACGAGGCGCGGCGCAGCTTCCGCACGGTCCAGTCCCTGTGCCTGCGCCTCGGCCCTGCCGTCCCCGTTCCCGGTGCGGCTCCCCTGACCGCAGGCGATCTGGACAGCGCCGCCGCCCTGCAGCTCAACCGGCTGTCCCCGCCATGACCACGCCATTCGACTGGCCGCTGTTGCGGCACCGCATCGCCGAGGCCCGCGCCGGCGCCGCCCGCCGGGAGTCCGAACGGCTGGAGGCCTTGTGGCAGCGGCGGGCACGGCAGCTGCGCCACCAGCCCGACGGGGACACCCTGCCCGATGCCGGAACAATCCCGGTGCTGACGGTGCGCGTGGGAGGAGAGTGGCTGGCCCTGCCGCTGGCCCAGCTCTCCGACGCCATTCCCGGCGCCCGCATCACCCCGGTCCCCGGCTGGCCGCCCGGCCTGCCCGGCGTCGTTAACCGGCGCGGCAGCATCCAGCCGGTGGCCGATCTGCGCACGCTGCTGCACCTGCCCCTGCCGACAGACAGGGCACCCGCCGCCCTGGTCCTGTTCCTGCGCTCCGCTGTCCGCAGCTACGGCCTGCTGGTGGACGAGGCCGGCGAGCTGCGCCGTGTCGATCCCGCCGCCTTTGCCCCGGCCGGCGGCCATCCCGTTCGGAGCCTACTGGTGGTCGGCAACGATGCCGACGGTCTGCTGCTGCTGGACCTGAGCCGCCTGGACGCCATCGACCTGTTCAGCCCCGGGACGCCATCCTTCGCGCCGGGCACCCCATCCCACCCGCCCGCACCATGAGGCCCGCCCGGATGCACCCCGCCTCCTCCGTCCTGCCCTGGCAGGGCAAGCGCGTCGGCACCAAACTGATGCTGATCACCGGCATCTTCGCCGCAGCCATCCTGGTCCTGATCCTGTCGACCATCGGCGCCCTGCGGTCACAGCAGAACGATGCCGCCTATGCCGACGCCATCGGCCGCCAGCGCTTCCTGATCCAGCGTTATGTGGCCGATGCCATCAATGCCGGAATGGGCATGCAGACGGACTATCTGCGCACCAAGCAGGTGCTGGACAGCAATCTGTCCGCCATGCTGGCCGGAGGACCCGTGGTGGTCAGCCTGGATTCCAATGCGCAGGTCGATCTGCCGCCGCCGGTGACGGAGGAGATCGCCACCGCGCTGCGCGACCAGCGGCTTCTGCTGAACCGCCTGTCAGCCAGCATCGACCGGTATATGAAGCTGCCCGAGGCCGACCGCCGCGACCCCGCCGTCCTGGAGGAGCTGGCACGCGGGCGCGTTGAAACGGGACTCAAGGCCGACGACGCCGTCAAACTGTTCGTCCGCTACGCCCAGAATGAGGTCAGCCGGATCGTCGGCGTGCAGATCGCCCTGGGCATCATCGCCGTTCTGGCCGGTGTCCTGGCCGCCCTGCTGATCAGCCGCAGCATCGTCCAGCCGCTGCAACAGTGCGTCGCCCTGGCCGGTGCCATCGCCGCCGGCGACCTGCGACAGCAGCCGCTGCCCGTGCGCTCCCGGGACGAGGTGGGCCAGCTGACCGAGAGCTTCAACGCGATGCTGGAGGCCCTGCGCGCCATCACCACCGAAACCCGCAGCACCGCCGCCCATCTTGCCGCCTCGGTGCAGGAGATCCTGGCCTCGATCCAGGAACAAGCCTCCAGCACCCGCGAGCAGGCGGCTGCCGTGCAGGAGATCACCACCACCGTGGAGGAGATCGGCCAGTCGGCGCAGCAGGTTGCCGAGATGGCGCGCGAGGTGGGCAGTGCCGCCGACAGCATTGCCGGCAGCGGCCAGACCGGCCTGACCGCCGTGCAGGAGGCCACCGCCGCCATGGAGGCCATCCGCAGCCAGACCGAGAATGTGGCGGAGACCATCGTGGCGCTGAGCGAACGCACCCAGGCCATCGGCGACATCGTCTCCAGCGTCAACGAGATCGCGGAACAGTCGAACCTGGTGGCACTGAACGCCGCCATCGAGGCTGCCGGGGCCGGGGAACAGGGGCGGCGCTTCTCCGTCGTCGCCAATGAGATGAAGGCGCTGGCGGATCAGGCCAAGGAGGCGACCAAACAGGTCCGCTCCATCCTGGAGCAGACGCAGCGCAACATCAGCAGTTCGGTGCTGCTGACGGAAGAAGCGCTGAAGCGGGTCAGCGCGGGACGGGACAAGGCGGCCACGGCGGAAGAGGTCATCCGCCAGATGGCCGGCAGCGTGCGCGATACCAGCGGCTCGTTCCAGCAGGTGGTGGGCGCCACCGGCCAGCAGCAGATCGGCCTAGAGCAGATCGCCCAGGGTTTGCAGCAAATCCGGCAGGCCAGCGTCCAGGCCGCCAGCGGCACCGACCAGCTGGCCAAGGCGGCCGAAAGCCTGGGCCAGCTCGGCGGAACCATGACCCGGCTGATGGAGAAGTACCGGTTGTGAACGACCTGCAGGAGCGACTGCAACAGGCCTTCCGCCAGGAGTCGCGGGACTATCTGGAAGGTATCCGGACCCTGCTGGAGTCCGCCGAAGCCGGCACCGCCCCGGGCGCAGCGGCCCTGGAGGAGGTGTCGCGCCTGGCCCACAGCCTGAAAGGGGCCGCCCGCGCAGTCGATCTGTTGCCGGTCGAAGCCCTGGCCCACCGCATGGAGACGCTGTTCGACCGTATCCGCCATGGCCGGGACCGGCTGGACGGCGCCTGTCTGCGCCTGATGCGCGACCTGCTGGATCAGATGGAAGACTGGGTCGCCAGCCTGGGGGGGCACCCGCCCCCCGACGACACGGCGCTTCTGGCCCGGCTGGATGCACGGCTGGCGGCCCTCCCGGCCGGTGCGCCGGCAGCGGTTCCCCTGCCGCCGGAGATCACGGAGGCCGAGCCGGATGCTGCGGCGGAGTCGCCGCTGCCGCGCGGAGCCGGCGATAGCACCATCCGCATCGATGCCGGCCAGCTGGACCGGGTGCTGCTGTCGGGCACCGAACTGGTGGCGGCCCAGTACCGCCAGGGACAGGTGCTGCGCATGTTGCAGGAGGTGGGCGGCACCCTGGCCGACCTCCAGGGCAGCTGGCTGCGGCTGCGCAAGACCCTGGCCACCGCCGTGCCCGGCGGGCTGGAACAGGGGGGGCTGATCACACTGGTCGAAGGCTTCGAGCTGCAATTGCGCGATGCCGTCCGCACCCTGCGCACGGCACGGCAGGTCAAGGAGCTGGCGGTCCGCACGACCCGCCAGCTGGGCGAGGATCTGCAGGAGGATCTGCGGGACGCCCGGCTGGTGCCGGTGGACACGGTGTTCGGCAGTGTCCGTGCCATGGTCCGGGATCTGGCCGCCGAGCTGGGCGTGGCCGCCGACCTGCGTGTCCAGGGGCAGGAGGTGCGGGCCGACCGGCTCGTGCTCCAGAGATTACGCGACCCGGTGCTGCATCTGCTGCGCAACGCCGTCGGCCACGGGCTGGAGCCGCCGGCCGAACGGCGGGCCGCCGGCAAGCCGGAACAGGGGCAGGTGCTGCTGGGCTTCACCGTGGCGGAAGGACAGCTGACGGTCACGGTGGCCGATGACGGCCGCGGCATCGATACAGCCCGGGTGCGCGATGCCGCCCGCCGCCTGTCCCTGCTGCCGCCGGGACCGGAGCCAGCGGACGACAGCGCCATCCTGGCCCTGATCTTCACGCCCGGCTTCACCACCCGGCACGAGGTGACCACCCTGTCCGGTCGCGGGCTGGGCCTGTCCATCGTGCGTCAGGCGGCCACCCGCCTGGGCGGGCATGTCACGGTCAGCAACCGCCCGCAGGGTGGCACCGAGTTCCGTCTGGTGGTTCCCGTCGCCGCCATGGCGCAAACCCTGCTGCTGGTGCAGGCCGGGGGCCAGACCTATGGCATCCCCGCCGAGAGCATCGACCGGCTGCTGCGGGTCCGCCGGTCCGACATCGGCTCCGTCGAAGGGCGGCCGGTGGTGCGGACCACGGAGGGCATGCTGCCCCTGGCCGGACTGGCCGCCCGGATCGGTCTCGGCGCACAAGCCGTGTCCCCCGCCCAATCGGCGTTGCCTGTCCTGGTCCTGCAGGGCCAGGGCCAGAGGTTGGCCCTGGCCTGCGATGCCTTCCTGGGCTTGCGGCAGTCCCTGGTCAAGGATTTGGGCGGCCCGCTTCCGCCCGGCGGCACCGTCGCCGGCGGCATGCTGCTGGATGATGGCGGCGTGGCCCTGGTGTTGAACCCCTATGGCCTGCTGGGCGTATCCCACCGGGGCGATGCTGTCACACTGGCCGACCGCCCGGTGGAGCGGCGCACGCCAGTGATCCTTGTGGTCGATGACAGCCTGACCACCCGCACCCTGCAGAAGAGCATCCTGGAGGCCCACGGCTACGAGATCCGCATGGCCGTGGATGGAGTGCAGGCGCTGAAGCGTCTGCGGGCCGAGGCGGTGGATCTGGTCATCACCGATGTGCAGATGCCACAGCTGGACGGGTTCGGTCTGCTTTCCGCCATCCGCGAAGACCCGGCGCTGGTCCGTCTGCCGGTCATTCTCGTTACGTCGCTGGAGCGGCGCGAGGACCGCGCCCGCGGACTTGCCCTGGGAGCCGATGCCTACATCGTGAAGCGTCAATTCAATCAGGACGAACTCCTGTCGACCATCCGGCAGCTGTTATGAAGAAGATCCGTGTTCTCATCGTGGAGGACTCACCGACGGTCCGCCTGGTGCTGGAGCAGATCATCGGTGCCGACCCGCGGCTGGAGGTAGCAGCCTCGGTCGGGTCGGCCGAGACGCTTTTGACGGTGCTGGAGACGGTGGCGCCGGATGTGATCTCGCTCGACATCCGCCTGCCCGGCATGAACGGGCTGGACGCCACCCAGGAGGTGATGCGCCGGCGGCCCACGCCCATCGTCGTCGTCGCCGCCGATGTCAGTGCCGAGGACGGGCGTCTGGCCATGAACGCGCTGCGGGCCGGCGCCCTGGCCGTCATGGAAAAGCCCGTGGGGTTCGGCCATGCCGCCTATGCCGGCGTGGCCCAGCGCCTCTGCGACCAGCTGGTGCTGATGAGCAAGGTCAAGGTGGTGCGGCAGATGATGCGCCGCCCGCTGGCCCTGACCAGCGATCAGCCGGCCCCGCCCCGCATGGCGGGGCCGGTCCCGGCGGACGGCTATTCGGTCCTGGGCATCGTCGCCTCGACCGGGGGACCGGCGGCCCTGGTGCAGGTGCTGGCCGGCCTGGGACCCGGCTTTCCGCTGCCGGTGCTGCTGGTTCAGCATATCGGCGGCGGCTTCCTCGATGGCTTCGCCGACTGGCTGTCCAGCCAGACGCCTTTTGCCGTGCGTATCGCCCAGTCCGGGGAAACCGCCCGGTCCGCTACCGTCTATCTGGCGCCACCCGACCGGCACCTGCTGCTGCGTGGCCACCGGCTGGAGCTGTCGGCCGAACCGCCCGTGGCCGGGCAAAGGCCCTCGGGCACTGTTCTGCTGCAGTCAATCGCGGCCAGTGCGGGACCGCGGGGCATGGGCGTCGTGCTGACCGGCATGGGCCATGACGGGGCCGAGGGTCTGCTGGACCTGGCCCGCGCCGGGGGCCATACCGTGGCCGAGGACGCCTCCACCGCGGTGGTCTACGGCATGCCGGCCGCCGCCGTCGATCTGGGGGCGGTCAAAGCCCTGCTGCCGCTGACCACCATCGCCCCACACCTGCTGGGCCGGGTCGGCGCCCGCGGAGGTGTCCAATGACGGATCTCCGCATCCTGCTGGTGGAGGACTCGCCGACGCAGGCCCTGCGCCTGCAGGACATGCTGCAACGGCACGGCTACGAGGTGGAGGTGGCGGCCAGTGCCGAGGCGGCCCTGCCGGTGCTGAACCGCAAGCTGCCCCATCTGCTGATCGTCGACCACCATCTGCCGGGGCTCCAGGGCATGGATCTGTGCCGGCAGGTCCGGCTGCATGTCGCCAGTCTCAGCATGCCGATCCTGATGCTGACGGCGGATGAAAGCCCCGAGCGCCAACGCGAGGGGCTGGACAGCGGCGCCGACGATTTCCTGCCGAAATCCGCCGCGCCGGCCGAATTGCTGCTGCGCGTCCGCAATCTGCTGCGCCATGCCCGCCGCGACACCGAGGTGGATGTGCTGCCGGCACCGGTATTCCGGCAGGCCCGTGCCCTGGTCGCCGGGATCAGCCGACAGGCGGCCCGCGACCTGGACGGGCTGCTGCATGACGAGGGCTGTCTGGTGGAGCACCGGGAAACCGGCTCCGCCGCCCTGGCGGCCCTGGCGGCCGGCGGCTATGACTGCACCTTCGTCGCCGAGCAGTTGCCCGATATGGCCGGTGTGGATTTCTGCCGCCGGGTGCGCGCCGCCCTGCCGGAGATGCCCGCCCTCATCATCGTGCGCCAGGGCGATGCCGATCTCAGCGACGGGATGTCCGACCTGCTGGGAGCCGGCATCGACGACCTGATGCGGCTGGAGCCGTCGCGGGCCCCCTTGCGGGCCCGTCTGCGGGCCATCCTGCGCCGCCGTTTCCTGGAGGATCAGAACCGGCGCCTGCTGGCCGAGTTCCGGGCGCGGGAACGCCGCACCCTGCTGCTGGAAGCCGAGCGCAATGCGGCCGAGGCCAGGGCAGCCCTGGCCGATCAGTTGCGGCTGACCAATATCCAGCTGGAGGAGGCCAACCGCCGCCTGGCGGAGCAGGCCCAGATCACCCGGACCATCACCGACAACATCGCCTCGGCCCTGGTGATGACGGACGCCGCGGGCGATGTCACCTTCCTCAATCCCGCTGCCCGTGCGCTGCTGGCAGCGACACCGGCCGAGCTGTGCGACGGCCGCCTGTTCCGGCGCCTGCATATGCCGCCGGTACCGGGGCACGCCCTGCCCGGTCCGGCCAAGGACAAGCCGGCCCTGCTGGATGGACCCGGCGGGGAGCGGACACCGGTCAGCGTCACCATCGCCCCGCTGGCCGCCGACGACGGGCGGCCCAGCGGCGCCGTGATCCAGATCGTCGATGTGACCGAACAGCGTCTGGCCGAGGAGCGGCAGGAGCTGATGATGGCCGAACTGAGCCACCGGGTGAAGAACACCCTGGCCACGGTCCTGTCGATCGGTACCCAGACCCGCCGGCGCCACCACACGCTGGACAGCTTCTGGCCAGCCTTCGAGGGGCGGCTGCGCGCCTTGTCGGCCACCCACAATCTTCTGGCCCGGCATCATTGGGAATGGGTGCGCCTGTCGGAGATCATCGCCCATGAGGTCCGGCCCTATTCCGGCCAGGAACCGGACGATGTGCGGGTCAGCGGACCGGATGTCGAGCTGCGGCCCAAGGCGGCACTGGCCTTGGCCTTGGTCTTCCACGAGCTGGCCACCAACGCCGCCAAATATGGCGCCTTCGTCAACCCGGACGGCTTCGTCGATATCAGCTGGACCCTCGATCGCCGCCCGGCCGGCACCTGTCTGGCCGTGACCTGGAAGGAGCGCGGCGGCCCGCCCATCGCCACGCCGCCCTCAACCGGCTTCGGCTCGGTGCTGATCCGCCAGAGCCTGACCTATGAATTGCAGGGATCGGCCCGGCTGGACTTCCAGGCCGACGGGCTGCTCTGCCGCATGGGCTTTCCCATCGGGGATACGGTACGTCCTGTCTTGGATGGCAGCAGCCTGACTGCCAGCGAGTCCTGACCAGCCTGAACCGGCGGCGCACAGCCGCGCCGTCGCGCCAGAGGGAGAGCATCGATGAAACTGCTACGTCATGGGCCCAAGGGGGCCGAACGGCCCGGCCTGCTGGCCGCCGATGGCAGCATCCGCGACCTGTCCGCCCATGTGGACGATATCGCCGGCGCGGTGCTGTCCGATGCCGGGCTGGACCGGCTGCGCGCGGTCGATCCGCTGTCACTGCCCGTGGCGGCTCCCGGCACCCGCCTGGGTCCCTGCGTCGGACGGGTGGGCAAGTTCATCGGCATCGGCCTGAACTATGCCGACCATGCCGCCGAGACCGGTGTGCCGCTGCCGCCGGAGCCGCTGATGTTCCTGAAGGCCACCAGCTGCATCAGCGGTCCCGATGACGACATCATCCAGCCCCGCGGCAGCACCAAGCTGGACTGGGAGGTGGAGCTGGCCCTGGTCATCGGCCGTCCCGTCGCCTATGCCGACGAGGCGGAGGCCGCCGCCAGCATCGCCGGCTGGTGCGTCTGCAACGACATCTCCGAGCGGAACTTCCAGCTGGAACGGGCGGGTCAGTGGGACAAGGGCAAGGGCTGCGACAGCTTCGGCCCCATCGGCCCCTGGCTGGTCACCCGCGACGAGGTGGCCGACCCCACCAACCTGTCCATGTGGCTGGAGGTCAACGGCCAGCGCCGCCAGCAGGGCAGCACCCGCACCATGGTGTTCAAGCCCGCCTTCCTGGTCAGCTATGTCAGCCAGTTCATGAGCCTGCAGCCCGGCGACATCATCACCACCGGCACCCCGCCGGGCGTGGGCATGGGCCAGAAGCCGCCGGTCTGGCTGAAGCCGGGCGACAGGATGCGCCTGGGCGTCGAGGGGCTGGGCGAGCAGAGGCAGACCGTGGTCGCCTGCCCCTGATCTCCGGCGGACGGTGACAGCGGCGCCGGGCAGGGGTAAATAGGGCGGCCATGAGCGACCTGACCGCCCTGATCGATGCCCTGCCCGACGCCGCTGTGCTGGTGGTGGGCGATGCCATGCTGGACCGCTTCACCTACGGCATGGTGGACCGGATCAGTCCCGAAGCCCCCATCCCCGTGCTGCGGGTCCAGCGCGAGGTGCTGACGCTGGGCGGTGCCGGCAATGTGGCCTGCAATCTGGCCGCCCTGGGCACCGGCGTGCGCTTCCTGTCGGTGCTGGGCGACGACGAGCCGGGCCGCACCCTGCGGCAGCAGGTGGCCGAGCGGCTGGGCGACGCCGACGGGCTGGTGGTCGAGCCGGGCCGCCGCACCACCACCAAGACCCGCTTCATCGCCGGATCGCAGCAGCTGCTGCGCGCCGACGGAGAGACGGTGGCCGATATCGCGCCCGCCAGCGCCGACCGCCTGCTGGCGCTGGCGGAACAGGCGCTGGACCAGTGCGCCGTGCTGGTGCTGTCCGACTATGGCAAGGGCGTGCTGACGCCGGCCCTGGTGACCCGGCTGATCGACGCGGCCAAGGCCCGCGGCCGTCTGGTCGTGGTCGATCCCAAGGGCCGTGACTACAGCCGCTACCGCGGTGCCGACGTGCTGACCCCCAACCGCAAGGAGCTGGCCGAGGCCAGCGGCCTGCCCGTGTCCGGCGACGGCGCGGTGGAGGCCGCCTGCCGGCATCTGATCGCCGGCTGTGGTGTGGCGGCCCTGGTCGGCACCCGCAGCGAGGAGGGCATGTCGGTGGTCACTGCCGATTCCGCCACCCATCTGCGGGCCGAGGCGCGGGAGGTGTTCGACGTCTCCGGCGCCGGCGACACGGTGGTGGCGGTGCTGTCCGCCGCCCTGGCCGCGGGGGCGGAGCTGACGGCCGCGGCGCGGCTGGCCACGGTGGCCGCCGGAATCGTCGTGGCCAAGGTCGGGACCGCCGTGGTCCGCCCGGACGAGCTGCGCACGGCGGTGCATCGCAGCGGCTGGGAATCCGACGCCATCAAGGTGGTGGGGCTGGAGGCGGCGCTGGAGCGGGTGGCCCGCTGGCGTGTGCAGGGGCTGAGGGTGGGCTTCACCAACGGCTGTTTCGACCTGCTGCACCCCGGCCATGTCTCGCTGCTGTCCCAGGCCAGGAGCGCCTGCGACCGGCTGGTGGTCGGGCTGAACAGCGATGCCTCGGTGAAGCGGCTGAAGGGCGAGACCCGCCCGGTGCAGGGGGAGGGGGCGCGGGCCACCGTTCTGGCCTCGCTCTCCAGTGTCGATCTGGTGGTGGTGTTCGAAGAGGACACGCCATTGCGCCTGATCGAGACTCTGCGGCCGGATGTGCTGGTCAAGGGGGCCGACTACACCATCGCCACCGTGGTCGGCGCCGATGTGGTGCAGTCCTATGGCGGCACCGTGTTCCTGGCCGACCTGATCCAGGGACAGAGCACCACCCGCATGGTCGAGCGGATGAAGCGGTAAGCGGGCGCAGCGGTTCCCGATGAGGCGCCCCATCGGGAACCGGGATCAGATCGCCGCGCCGTCGATCAGCAGGTCCGTTTCCAGCAGGCCGCGGCGCTTCAGTTCGGCGATGATGCGGTCCGCCGCCTCCTCCACTGTCATCTCGGCGGTGCGCAGATGGATGTCCGGTGCCTCCGGCGGTTCATAGGGGCTGTCGATGCCGGTGAAATCGCGGATCTCCCCGGCGCGGGCACGGCGATACAGGCCTTTGACATCGCGCGCCTCGGCCACGGCCAGATCGGTGTCGACGAACACCTCCAGGAACTCGCCCGGCCCCATCAGGCTGCGGGCCAGGGCGCGTTCGGCCCGGAACGGCGAGATGAAGGAGACCAGCGTGATCAGCCCGGCCTCCACCATCAGCTTCGACACCTCCGCCACCCGGCGGATATTCTCGACCCGGCTGGCGTCGTCGAACCCCAGGTCGCGGTTCAGCCCATGGCGGACATTGTCGCCGTCCAGCAGCATGGTGTGTCGGCGCAGGGCGAAGAGCTTCTTCTCCACCAGATTGGCGATGGTGGATTTGCCGGCCCCGGACAGGCCGGTGAACCACAGCACGCAGGGCCGCTGCCCCTTCAGCCCGGCGCGGGCGCGCTTGTCCACGTCCAGCGCCTGCCACTGGATGTTGGTGGCCGGGGCCAGCACCTGCCGGACCATGCCGGCGGCCACCGTCTCGTTGCTGACCCGGTCGATGAGGATGAAGCCCCCGGTCTCCCGGTTCCGGTCATAGGCATCCAGGGCAACCGCCTGATCCAGCGTCACCAGACACAGGCCGATCTCGTTCAGCGCCAGCGCCTCCGCCGGTGTCCGTTCCAACGTGTTGACGTCGATCCTGGCCTCGGGCGCCAGGGTCGCCAGCGCCGTGCGGGTGCCGCCCTTCAGCAGGTAGGAGCGGCCGGGCACCATCGGCTTCTCCGCCATCCAGACCAAGGCGGCCTCCAGCCGGGTGCCGGACCAGGCCGGATCGTCGGGCGCGCACAGAACGTCGCCGCGGCTGATGTCGATCTCATCCGTCAGGGTCAGGGTCACGGACTGGCCGGCGACAGCCTCGTCCAGATCGCCGCCATAGGTGACGATGCGGGCCACCCGGCTTTCCGTGCCGCCGGGCAGGACCCGGACCCGGTCGCCGGGCCGCACCCGTCCGGCGGCGATCAGGCCGGAAAAGCCGCGGAAATCCAGGTTGGGACGGTTGACCCACTGCACGGGCAGGCGGAACGGCTGCGCCTGCGGGTCGCCCGCCACCTCCACCTGCTCCAGATGCTCCAGCAGGGCCGGTCCCCGGTACCAGGGGGTGGCCGGGCTGCGGCTGACGACATTGTCGCCATAGACGGCCGACAGCGGCACCGGCGTGATCTCGGCAAAGCCCAGCGGCCCGGCGAAGGCACGGTACTCCGCCACGATCCGCTCGAACACGGTCCGGTCGAAGCCGACCAGATCCATCTTGTTGACCGCCAGCACCACATGGCGGATGCCCAGCAGCGACACCAGGAAGCTGTGCCGCCGGGTCTGGGTCAGCACGCCCTTGCGGGCATCGATCAGGATCACCGCCAGATCGGCGGTGGAGGCACCGGTGACCATGTTGCGCGTGTACTGCTCGTGGCCGGGCGTGTCGGCCACGATGAACTTGCGCCGGTCCGTGGCGAAGAAGCGGTAGGCCACATCGATGGTGATGCCCTGTTCCCGCTCGGCCGCCAGACCGTCCACCAGCAGGGCGAAATCCAGCTCGCCGCCGCGGGTGCCGACCTTGCGGCTGTCCGCTTCCAGGGCGGCCAGCTGGTCCTCGAACAGCATCTTCGATTCATAGAGCAGACGCCCGATCAGGCTGCTCTTGCCGTCATCGACGCTGCCGCAGGTGATGAAGCGCAGCAGGCTCTTGTGCTGGTGGGCGTGGAGATACTGCTCCACATCGGCCAGGGTCAGATTCTCAGCGGCGCGCATCAGAAATACCCTTCCTGCTTCTTGCGCTCCATGGAGGCGGACCCGTCCTTGTCGATGACACGGCCCTGCCGCTCGGAACTGGTGCTGACCAGCATTTCCCGGATGATGGCGGGCAGCGTGTCGGCGCTGCTTTCGATGGCGCCGGTCAGGGGATAGCAGCCCAGCGTGCGGAAGCGCACCCGGCGCATCTCCGGCACCTCGCCGGGGCGCAGCGGCATGCGCGCATCATCCACCATGATCAGCGCCCCGTCGCGCTCCACCACCGGCCGCTCCTTGGCGAAGTACAGCGGCACGATGGGGATCTTCTCCAGATAGATGTATTGCCAGATGTCCAGTTCGGTCCAGTTGGACAGGGGGAAGACGCGGATGCTCTCCCCCTTGTTCTTGCGGGCATTGTAGAGTCGCCACAGCTCCGGCCGCTGGCTCTTGGGGTCCCAGCGGTGCTGGGCCGAACGGAAGCTGAAGATGCGTTCCTTGGCCCGGCTCTTCTCCTCGTCACGGCGGGCACCGCCGAAGGCGGCGTCGAAGCCCCATTTGTCCAGGGCCTGCTTCAGCGCCTCGGTCTTCATCACGTCGGTATGGACGGCCGAGCCATGGGTGAAGGGGCCGATGCCCCGGGCGACCCCGTCCTGGTTGATATGGACCAGCAGTTGCAGCCCCAGCGACTTCGCCATGCGGTCGCGGAACTCGATCATCTCCCGGAACTTCCAGGTGGTATCCACATGCAGCAGCGGGAAGGGCGGCAGCGACGGGTAGAAGGCCTTCATGGCAAGGTGCAGCATGACGGCGCTGTCCTTGCCGATGGAATAGAGCATGACCGGATTCTCGGTCTCCGCCACCACCTCGCGCAGGATGTGGATGCTCTCCGCCTCCAACCGTTCCAGATGCGAAAGGACCTTTGCATCCGGCCGAGCCTGGATATCGCCGTGGGTGGACATTGCCTCAAGCATTCGCCGCTGATCCTCAGAGTCCCGCCGGGGCGGGGTGCGGCCGGTGGATGCCGCATTCGGTCTTGGCCTGGCCGCGCCAGCGCCCCGCTCTCACATCCTCGCCAGCCGCAACCCGGTCGGTGCAGGGCATGCAGCCGACCGAAGGGTAGCCATCCGCCTGCAGAGGATGACGCGGCAGCCCATGGCTGTCGAGATAGGCCTCGATCTGGTCACGGGTCCAACTGGCCAGCGGGTTAACCTTCACATGGGCGCCATCGGCCTCGAACAGCGGCAGGGCGGCGCGGGTGCTGGCCTGATAGCGCTTGCGGCCGGTGATCCAGGCGGCGTAGGGGGCCAGTGCCCGCGCCAGCGGACGCACCTTGCGCAGGGCACAGCACGCATCGGCATGGCGCAACCACAGGTCGCCCGCGGCATCCTCCGCTTTCTCTTCGCCCGACTCCGGCCCGATCTCCCGCACGCCGGTCAGTCCCAGCCGCTCCACCAGTTGGCGGCGGTAGCGCTGGGTTTCGCCGAACAGCTTGCCGGTGTTGATGAACAGCACCGGGGCGGCGGGGTCGGCCTGCGCCAGCATGTGCAGCAGCACGGCGCTCTCCGTGCCGAACGAGCTGACCAGGGCCAGACGGCCGGGGAACACCTCCGTCAGCAGGAGGCGCAGCAGAGCCGGCCCCTGCACTTGGCCGTACCGGTCATTGAGGTCGGCGGCAAGGAGCTGTTGTGGCGTCATGACGGCTCTCCCGCCCGCAGATGGCGGCGCAGCAGCGACAGGGTCGGCGCGTCATCCTGGGCCGCCTGATAGGCGATGCTGAATTCGCCCAGCGCCCGACGCCAGGCGTCGGTCAGGCGCTCCGCCGGCACCTCCACCGTATCCACGCCGACGCGCGTCAGCATCAGATACTGGTCGGGGATGATGTGGCCGACGGCACGGATCTCGCCCTGCCAGTGATACCGCTCGCGTAGTTCGCGTGCGCCGGAGAAGGCGCGGCCATCGCGGAACTTCGGCAACTCCAGCGCCACCAGGGCCAGCGTGCCCAGATCCGGCGCGATCTCCCCCACCAGCTGGTGGCTTTTCAGACGCACGCCATACCGCCGGCCAGGGGGCAGGGCGTCGTGCAGCGTGCGCCAGCGCTCCAGCGGGACCAGCACGTCAACACCGTCGGGCAACGGGTCATCATCCGTCACGGCAACGAAACGATCCTCGACGACCGTGCCGTTCTTAAGCAGCGGCATGGATGGACTCCTTGAACGGGCCATGGCCCGTGCGGTTCAGCGTGTCGATGAAGCGCTCACCCGGCCGTCGCAGCGCCAGATAGGTGGACACCAGCGTCTCCACCGCATCCACCACCCCGTCGGCGCTGAAGCCGGGACCGGTGATCTCGCCCAGGGCGGCGGCGGGACTGGCGGACTCGCCACCCAGCAGGATCTGGAAGAACTCCTCGCCCTTCTTGTCGACGCCCAGGATGCCGATATGGCCGACATGATGGTGACCGCAGGCGTTGATGCAGCCGCTGATCTTGATCTTCAGCTCGCCGATCTCGTGCTGGCGGTCCAGGTCGCCGAAGCGCTCGGAAATGCGCTGGGCGATGGGAATGGAACGGGCATTGGCCAGGGCGCAGTAATCCAGGCCGGGGCAGGCGATGATGTCGCTCACCAGGTTCAGGTTGGCGGTGCCCAGCCCCTCGGCCTCCAGCCCTTGCCACAAGGCGTGGAGATCATCCTGGCGCACATGGGCCAGCACCAGATTCTGCTCATGGCTGACCCGGACCTCGCCGAAGCTGAAGCGGTCGGCCAGATCGGCCAGGGCCTCCATCTGGTCGGAGGTGGCGTCGCCGGGGATGCCGCCGACGGGCTTCAGGCTGACCACGGCAATGGCGTAGCCAGGCTGGCGATGGGGATGGGTGTTGGAGCGCAGCCAGCGGGCGAAAGCCGGATCGGCGGCACGGGCCGCCTCCAACGCCGCCGACCGGGCGGGCAGCGCCTCGAAGGGCGGTGGGGCGAAATGGCTTTCGATGGCGGCGACGATGGCCGGGTCCAGGCGGAAACGGTCCCGCGGCAGGCGGGCATATTCCTCCTCCACCAGATTGAGGAAGGCCTCCGCCCCCATCTCATGGACGGTGACCTTGATGCGCGCCTTGTAGATGTTGTCGCGCCGGCCCAGCTGGTTGTAGGTGCGCAGCACGGCTTCGAGATAGCCGATCAGCTCTGCCTCCGGCACGAAGTCGCGCGCCTTGACGGCCAGGAAGGGGCTGCGCCCCTGGCCACCGCCGACATAGACGGTGAAGCCCACCGCGCCATCCCTGTTGCGGGTGGCGATCAGGCCGATGTCGTGGACCTGCACCGCCGCCCGGTCCTGCGGGCTGCCGGAAATGGCGATCTTGAACTTGCGCGGCAGGAAGGTGAATTCCGGATGCAGAGTCGACCATTGCCGCAGGATCTCGGCATAGACGCGGGGATCGACGATCTCATCCGCCGCCGCCCCGCAATAATGGTCGGCGGTGACATTGCGGATGCAGTTGCCGCTGGTCTGGATGGCATGCATGTCCACCTCGGCCAGGGCGTCCAGCATGTCGGGGATGTCCTTCAGCGCCGGCCAGTTGAACTGGATGTTCTGGCGGGTGGTGAAGTGGCCGTAGCCCTTGTCCCAGCGCCGGCCGATCATGGCCAGCTGGCGCAGCTGCGGGCTGCGCAGCACGCCGTAGGGGATGGCGATGCGCAACATGTAGGCGTGCAGCTGCAGATAGACGCCGTTCATCAGCCGCAGCGGCTTGAACTCCTCCTCCGTCAACGCGCCGGACAGGCGGCGCTCGACCTGACCGCGGAACTGGGCCACGCGCTCACGCACGAAGGTCTTGTCAAAGGCATCGTAGCGATAGGCGCCGGCATGGGCATCGGGCGCCAGATTGGGGCGGCTCTGGATATGGGTCATGGCCGGGACACTCAGGCGGCGGTCGGGGATGACAGGAGGGTGGCTTGCAGGCCCAGATCGGGGCGGACGCTGGGTCCCAGCGCCTTCATGCGTTCGCGCATGTGCAGGGGGCGGGTCCGTCCGTCCACCACCTCCACATCGATGGGATAGACATCGACCACCTGCTGCGTCCGCTCCGCCTCCTTGCCCACGGACAGGGCCGCGGCAATGGCTTCACCGCTGAACACCGCGGCGGCCTCCACCCGCTCCACCCAACCATCGCCGTCCCCCAGCCAGACGGCCCGCCCATCCAGCAGACGGCTGGCGGTGATGGATTGCAGGGGACCTTTCGCCTTCACCAACATCGTTCAGAGCTTCCTTGCCAGGGTCAGACGGCTTCGCGCAGGGCGGGGGCGGCCATTTCGGCGATGCGGGCCGGATCGGCCAGCCGCACCACCTCCCCCACCACGATCAGGGCCGGACCGGACAGGCCATGGCCGGAGGCCAGATCCGGCAAGGTGCCGAGCGTGCCCACCAGCAGCGTCTGATCGGGACGGGTGCCCTTCTCGATCAGGGCGGCGGACGTGGCCCGGTCCATCCCGGCATCCATCAGCCGGCGGGCGATCAATCCCACCGTGGACAGGCCCATATAGATGACCAGCGTGTGCTTCAGCCGGGCCAGGGCCTGCCAGTCCAGGTCCGGCTCCGCGCTGTCGCCGACGCCGGCCTTGGCATGGCCGGTGATGAAGGTGACGCCCTGGGCCAGGCCGCGATGGGTGACGGGGATGGTGGCGGCGGCGCCGCACCCCAGCGCCGCGGTGATGCCGGGCACCACCTCGACCGGGATGGCGGCGGCGCGCAGCGCCTCCACCTCCTCGCCGCCGCGCCCGAAGACGAAGGGATCGCCGCCCTTCAGCCGCACCACCCGGTGCCCGGCGGCGGCCTCCGCCACCAGCAGAGCGTTGATCGCCGCCTGGGACAGGGTATGACGGTCCTTGCTCTTGCCCACATAGAGGCGGCGGGCATCACGGCGCACATAATCCAGGATGCGGTCATCCACCAGCTTGTCATGGACGACCACGTCGGCATCCTGCAGCACCCGCAGCGCCCGCAGGGTCAACAGATCGGGATCGCCGGGACCGGCGCCCACCAGGGTTACACGGCCGCCCGGCTCCTGCCCGTGGCCGGGATCGTTGACGGCCTGCAGCAGCTGCGCCCGGGCGCCGGCCTCGTCGCCGGCCAGGAAGCGGCGGGCCACCGGCCCGTCGACGATGCGCTCCCAGAAGCGGCGCTTGGCCGTCTCCTCCTGCCGGGTCGCCTTCACGGCGCCGCGGAAACTGTCGAGAAAGGCCGCCAGCCGGCCCAGACCCGGCTCCAGCGCCGCCTCCAGCCGCTCGCGCAGGCGGCGGACCAGCACCGGGCTGGCGCCGCCGCTGGAAATGGCGATGGTGATGGGATCGCGGTCGATGATGGCCGGCATGATGAAGCTGCACAGATCCGGCCGGTCCGGCACATTGACGGGAACCCCGGCATCGCGGGCCGCGGCGGCCAGGGCCGCATCCGCGTCCGGGTCGTCGCTGGCGGCGAAGGCCAGCACATGGCCGGCCACATCGTCCGGCCGCACGGGCCGGCGGTGCAGAACGGCGGCAAGGGCCGACAGCTCGGGCAGGGGATCGGGCGCGATGATGGTCAGACGGCAACCGCTGCGCGCCACCAGCCGTGCCTTGCGCAGGGCCAGTTCGCCACCGCCGGCCACCAGCACGGGCCGGCCGTCGAGCGGGAGCGAGACCGGAAACGTCTTCAGGGCCATGCCATCCTCTATTACGCACCGCAATCGGTCCGCCAGAATTGGGCGCCGGCACCAACACTGTCGAGTGGAAATATTATTTTTACGTCAATATTGTGTTGTTATAAATGAACGCGCAGATCAAAAACCCATGTCGTTACAAACGGTTGAGCCGCCCGTTGCAGCAGCTTTATTCACCGCCTTGCGTCGGGCTCGACGCTGGCATGCTTGCCCCGCAGGAAGCGCCGTAGAATTGCCATATCCACGCTTCAATAGTGTTGAATATGGATCGATGATCAGGTTCCGGAGAGTCCGGCGGCGGCAAGGCCGTGTGGCGATCAGGCAACGCGCCCGCTTCCGCCTTGGATCTCCAACAACTTGTCTGTTGAATCCGGCGCGCTGCGCCCCCATGACTCGGGACACAAGATCTGGAGCCGATCCGGCATCATGCTTTCCCAGCGCTGCAAATACGCTCTCCGGGCCGCCCTGTACCTGACCGACCAATGGCCTGGGGGCGGGACCGCCCGCATCGCCGACATCGCCGCCGCCGAGGGAATTCCCCGAAAATTCCTGGAAGCCATCCTGCTGGACCTGCGCAAGGGCGGACTGCTGGAAAGCTGCCGCGGACGCGACGGGGGCTATCGTCTGGCCAAGGCCCCGGACCATCTGTCCATCGGTGACATCATCCGCGTCGTGGAAGGCACGCTGGCCCCGATCCAATGCGCCAGCCGCAACCGCTTCGAGCCCTGCGCCGACTGCGGCGATCCGCAGGAATGCGTGATCCGCTGGGCCATGCTGAAGGCCCGCGACGCCATGGCCGTGGTGCTGGATCGCTGTACGCTGGCCGAAGCGGCACGACAGCGTCATTCCCTGTCCACGCCCCTCGATTTCGTGATCTGACCCTCCGGCTGCGCAAGGCCCCTCGCCGAAGGCGCGCGAATCCGGCCATTGACTCTCGCCCGACTCCAATTCCTATAATGACAATAGGGATTGTAGATGGATGAATGCCGCCGGCACGGCCAGGAGCGATCCCACAGACGACATTCAGGGGAGACGACATGGCGCCAGCAGTTGTCGCGATCGTCGGCGCCGGCTTCAGCGGCTCGCTGCTGGCGTTGCATCTGCTGGGCGCCGGCCGGTATGCGCCCAAGATCCTGCTGTTCGAGCGGGCAAGCGGCTTCGGCAAGGGCGTGGCCTATGCCACCGGCAATCCCTCGCATCTGCTCAATGTCCGCGCCGCCAATATGAGCGCCTTCCCCGACCGTCCCGATCACTTCCTGGACTGGCTGCGCCGGCAGCCGGGGATGGAGGCGGCCGGTCCCGCTTCCTTCGTCCCCCGGGCCACCTATGGCGCCTATCTCCAGGACATGCTGACCCAGGCCGTGCGCCAGCCCGAGGCGGCGGGACGGCTGGTCCTGGTGCCGGATGATGCTGCCGCCCTGCGCCGGCAGGCCGACGGGCTGGTGCTGACGGCCGGCGTCGGCAGGGATTACCGGGTCGATGCCTGTGTGCTGGCCATCGGCAATCTGCCGCCGGAAACGCCGGCGGTCGGCGACTGGGCGTTCTACAGCTCCCCCCGGTTCCATGCCGACCCCTGGCAGCCCGGCATGATCGCCGAGATCGGCCGCCAGGACCGGGTGCTGCTGATCGGAACGGGGCTGACCATGGTGGATGTCGTCCTGGCCCTGCAGGCACAGGGCCATCGCGGCCGGGTCCATGCCCTGTCGCGGCGCGGCCTGCTGCCCCGGCGCCACCCGGCTGGCGCCACCCATGCCGTCCCCTCGGCACCAGCCCTGCCGGGCGCGCTGTCGGACGCCCTGCATACCGTGCGCGCAGCCATCCGGGCCGAGGTAGCCGCCAGCCGCGACTGGCAGCCGGTGATCGACAGTCTGCGGCCCTGGACCCGCAGCCTGTGGCAAGGCCTGGACACGGGCGCCAAGGCCCGCTTCCTGCGCCATCTCCGCCCCTGGTGGGATGTACACCGGCACCGGCTGTCGCCCCCCGTCGCCGACCGGATACAGGCGATGCAGGCCGCCGGCCTGCTGCAGGTGACGGCGGGCCGCCTCCGCCACATGGCCGATACCGGGGCCGCGGCCCGTATTTCCTGGCTTCCGCGTGGCAGCGAGCGGATCGAGGAGCAGGAGGTGGACCACGTCATCAATTGCGCCGGTCCCGGCTGCGACCTGCGCCGCGCACGCGACCCGCTGGTGCAGGACCTGCTGGCCTCCGGTCTGGTGCGGCCCGATCCGCTGCATCTCGGGCTGGATGTCAGCACCGCCGGCCAAGTCATCAGCGCAGCCGGACAGGCGGTGGAGGGGGTCTACGCCATCGGCCCGGTCACCCGCGGCGCCTTCTGGGAAATCACCGCCGTTCCGGACATCCGCGTCCAGGCCCGGGATCTGGCCCGGATGCTGCTGACGCAGCGCACCACGCAAACGGCCGGGGCACCGCAGCCGACCGCGGCGGGGCGCGAGGCTGCCGGCAGCGCCCATGATTCACAATGATCTACTGTAGTATGTTTTATTTTTCCTATTGACCGAATAGGAATTAGGAGTCAGCCTTCCTTGCGGCGGCCTGCACCGCCCGCGGCAATTTCCGCTCCGCTTGCGCCGCGTCACCAAACGCTAAGCGCCACGATCCGGCGTCGTGGTGCCCGAATGACGGGAGAGTCCGCTTTGTCCGCGACAAAATCCGAATTTCATGGCCTCATGGCGTCCAGCATCTCCAGCTTTGCGCAGGGATACCCTGCTGGACCAGGTCCGGTTCCGGGCCGCGATCCCGCGGCCTTAACAGCGAAGGGAGAGTGAGCAATGTTCGGCATTCGTCGTGCGGCCGTTGCCGCTGTTCTCGCCCTTGCCGTCGGCGGTGCCGCCGCTCTGGCCCAATCCAAATCCGTCGAGCTGCTGAATGTCAGCTACGATCCGACGCGGGAATTCTACAAGGAGTTCAACCAGGCCTTCGCCGAGGCCTACAAGCGGCAGACCGGCACCGAAGTGACGGTGAAGGCCAGCCATGGCGGCTCCGGCAAACAGGCGCGCTCCGTGATCGACGGGCTGGAGGCGGACGTGGTCACGCTGGCGCTGGCCTATGACATCGACGCCATCGCCGAGACCGGCAAGCTGCTGCCGGAGGACTGGCAGTCGCGCCTGCCCTACAATTCCACCCCCTACACCAGCACCATCGTCTTCCTGGTGCGCAAGGGCAATCCCAAGGGCATCAAGGACTGGGACGATCTGGTGAAGCCGGACATCCAGGTGATCACGCCCAATCCCAAGACCTCGGGCGGCGCGCGCTGGAACTATCTGGCCGCCTGGGGGTATGCCCAGGACAAGGCCGGCGGCGACGAGGCGGCGGCCCGCGCCTTCGTGGAGGAACTGTACCGGCATGTGCCGGTTCTGGACACCGGCGCCCGCGGCGCCACCACCACCTTCGTCCAGCGCGGTATCGGCGACGTGCTGCTGGCCTGGGAGAACGAGGCCTTCCTCGCCATCGAGGAGCTGGGTCCGGACAAGGTGGAGATCGTCGTCCCCTCCAAATCCATCCTGGCCGAACCGCCCGTGGCCCTGGTCGACAAGAATGCCGATCGCAAGGGCACCCGCACCGTGGCCGAAGCCTATCTCACCTATCTCTATACGCCCGAGGGACAGGAACTGGCGGCCAAGCACTATTACCGCCCGCGCCTGCCGCAGCTGGCCCAGAAATATGCCGACCGCTTCCCCAAGCTGGACCTGTTCGATATCGGCCGGTTCGGCGGCTGGAAGCAGGCCCAGAAGGTCCATTTCGCCGATGGCGGCGTTTTCGACCAGATCTACAAGCCTGGACGGTAAGGTGTGATGGCCGGACGCCTGACGATTCTCCCTGCCTGGCTCCGGCCTGAACGCACGGTCATCCCCGGCCTCGGGCTGACGCTCGGGGTTACGGTGACCTATCTCACGCTCATTGTCCTGCTGCCCCTGGCGGCCTTGGCTCTGCGCCCGGCGGAGCTGGGGCTGGGCGGCATCTGGGACGCCGTCACCCAACCGCGGGTCCTGGCCGCCCTGCGGCTGAGCTTCGGGGCGGCCCTGCTGGGCGCCGGCATCAACGCCGTGTTCGGGTTGATGGTGGCCTGGATGCTGGTCCGCTATGATTTCCCGTTGAAGCGGGTGATCGACGCCATCGTCGATCTGCCCTTCGCCCTGCCGACGGCCGTGGCCGGCATCGCCCTGACTTCCCTCTACGCCCCCAACGGCTGGGTCGGCCAATTGCTGGACCCGCTGGGCATCAAGGTGGCCTTCACGCCGCTGGGCGTCATCGTCGCCACCACCTTCATCGGCCTGCCCTTCGTCGTCCGCACGGTCCAGCCGGTGCTGGAGGATCTGGAGAGCGAGCTGGAGGAGGCGGCCGGCAGCCTCGGCGCCAACCGCTGGGAAACCTTCTCCCGCGTCATCTTCCCCCTGATCCTGCCGGCCTTGCTGACCGGCACCGCCCTGGCCTTCGCCCGCGCCGTGGGCGAGTACGGCTCCATCATCTTCATCGCCGGCAACATGCCCATGGTCTCGGAGATCGCCCCCCTGCTGATCGTCATCAAGCTGGAGCAGTTCGATTATGCCGGGGCCGCGGCCATCGGCCTGACCATGCTGGTGGCCAGTTTCCTGATCCTGTTGATGGTCAATCTGCTGCAGCGCTGGAGCCGGCGCTGGTCCGGCGAGTAGGGAAGGGGACAGCATGGCCATTCCCATCGATACCGCCGACGACACGGAAGGCCTCCGCAGCGAGGCGTTCGTCGTGACCATGCCGCCGCCAAGACCGCGCGGCGCCCTGGACGATCCGCTCTGGGTCAAGCTGCTGGTCAGCGGCATCGGCCTGCTGTTCCTGCTGCTGTTCATCCTGTTGCCGCTGCTGGCCGTGTTCACCGAGGCGCTGCGCCGGGGCGTGCAGACCTATCTGGAGGCACTGACCGAGCCCGACGCCCTGGCGGCCATCCGGCTGACCCTGGTCGTGGCGGCCATCGCCGTGCCGGCCAATCTGGTGTTCGGCGTCTGTGCCGCCTGGGCCATCACCAAGCACCGCTTCCCCGGCAAGTCGCTGCTGCTGACCCTGATCGACCTGCCCTTCAGCGTCAGCCCCGTCATCTCCGGTCTGGTCTATGTGCTGCTGTTCGGCGCCCATGGCTGGTTCGGCAGTTGGCTGCGCGACCATGGGATCCACATCGTCTTCGCGGTGCCGGGGCTGGTGCTGGCCACCGTCTTCGTGACCTTCCCCTTCATCGCCCGCGAACTGATCCCGCTGATGCAGGCGCAGGGGCGGGACGAGGAGGAGGCGGCCATCACCCTCGGCGCCTCGGGCTGGCAGACCTTCCGCCGGGTCACCCTGCCCAATATCCGCTGGGGCCTGCTGTATGGCGTGCTGCTGTGCAACGCCCGCGCCATGGGCGAGTTCGGCGCCGTCAGCGTCGTCTCCGGCCATATCCGCGGGGAGACCAACACCATGCCGCTGCATGTGGAGATCCTCTACAACGAGTACAATTTCGTCGCCGCCTTCGCCGTGGCCTCGCTGCTGGCCCTGCTGGCCCTGGTGACCCTGGTGCTGAAGTCACTGCTGGAATGGCGCTACGGCGCCGAGCTGGCGGCCACACGCCGCCGTTGATGCCACCACGGATTAGAGCCAAGGACTGCCGAGACCTGCCCATGAGCATCCAGATTTCCGGTATCAACAAGCGGTTCGGCGGGTTCACGGCGGTCGACCATGTGGACCTGTCCATCGCCAGCGGCGAGCTGATGGCCCTGCTGGGACCGTCGGGATCGGGCAAGACCACATTGCTGCGCATCATCGGCGGGCTGGATTTCGCCGACAGCGGCCAGCTGCTGATCGACGGGGTGGATTCCACCGTGTCGGAACCGCACGCCCGCCGCGTGGGCTTCGTCTTCCAGCATTACGCCCTGTTCCGGCACATGACGGTGTTCGAGAATGTGGCCTTCGGCCTGCGCGTCGCCCGGCGCAGGCCGCGCCCGGCGGAAGCGGCCATCCGCGACAAGGTCATGGGGCTGCTCGATCTGGTGCAGCTGGCGCCGCTGGCCCAGCGCTATCCCAACCAGCTGTCGGGCGGCCAGCGCCAGCGTGTGGCCCTGGCCCGGGCGCTGGCCACCGAGCCCAGCGTGCTGCTGCTGGACGAGCCCTTCGGCGCCCTCGACGCCAAGGTGCGCAAGGATCTGCGGCGCTGGCTGCGCGACATCCACAAGGGCATGGGCGTCACCACCGTGTTCGTGACCCACGACCAGGAGGAGGCGCTGGAGCTGGCCGACCGCGTCACCATCCTGCATCAGGGGCGGGTCGAGCAGGTCGGCACGCCGGCGGAGGTCTATGATCATCCGGCCTCGGCCTTCGTCTGCGACTTCCTGGGCGGCGGCACGCGGCTGGACTGCACCCTGGCCGGCGATCATGCCGATATCGCCGGGCTGACGGTGCCGCTCGCCAATGATGTGGACGGGCGCGGCGCGGGCATCGCCTTCGTCCGTCCGCACGATGTGGAGATCCTGCCCGCCGCGGCCGGCGCCGCGGCCCGGATCGCCGCCCTGCATCCGGTCGGGCCGGAGCTGCGCGTGGATCTCGATCTGGCCGGGCACCGGCTGGAAGCGGTGCTGGACCGGCAATCGCCCGAAGCCATCGGCCTGTCGCCGGGTGCCCTGGTCGGCGTGCGCCTGCGCCGCGCCAACGCCTATCCCGCCTGAGGAACACGGGTCCCTTTGCCTTCCGGCCGCGCCTGCATTAAGCAGGAGCCGGGGCGCCGCCGCGGGCGGCCGGGGGGGTGCCGGTGGCTTACAGACTGCTGATCTTCGACTTCGACGGTACGCTGGCCGACAGCGCCGACTGGTTCCGCTATGGGCTGAACCATGCCTCCCGGCGCTATGGTTTTCCCAGCCTGGACGAGGAGACGTTCGCCCGGCTGCGGGGGCACGACAACCGCACCATCATCCGCCATCTCGGCGTGCCGGCCTGGAAGATCCCGCTGATCGCCCGCCATCTGCGCCGCCTGGTCTCCACCGAGGCCGACCGCATCCGCCTGTTCGACGGGGCGGCGGACCTGCTGCATACGCTGCACCGACGCGGGGCGCGTCTGGCCATCGTCAGTTCCAACACCGAACCGGTGATCCGGCAGATCCTGGGGCCGCGGACGGCAGCCCTGGTCCACGACTATGGCTGCGGCGTCTCCCTGTTCGGCAAGGCCCGTACCTTCCGCAAGGTGGTGGCCCGCAGCGGCATTCCCGCCGACCAGACCCTGTGCATCGGTGACGAGGTGCGGGATATCGAGGCGGCCGCCAAGGCCGGCCTGGATAGCGGCATGGTCGCCTGGGGCTATGCCACGCCGGATCTGCTGCGGGCGCGGGGCCCGACCCTGTTCTTCAACAGCATGGACCAGATCGCCGCCCTGCTGCCGCAGACGGATATCGCGGCCTAGCGGTCTTTGCCGGAGGTCTGCCCGTCGGGCTTCCCGCTGGACCTACGCCCGACGTGGCCGACCGTACAGGCCGGCGGTACGTCGGGGTCGAACCCCGACAGGGGAACGCTTACCGCACCAGATCCGACAGCACATCCCGCAGCGCCGGGGGCAGCGGCACCGGGCGGCGGCTGTCCCGGTCCACATAGACATGGATGAAATGGCCGGCGGCGGATGCCGTCTCCGCCCCCGCACGGAAAATACCCACCTCGTAGCGCACGCTGCTGCTGCCGAGATGGGCCACGGCCAATCCCGCCTCCAGCCGGTCGGGAAAGGCCACGGAGTCGAAATAGCTGCACCCCGTCTCCACCACCAGCCCGATGACGGGGCTGCACCCGATATCCAGCGCCCCGCGGGCGATCAGATATCCGTTCACCGCCGTGTCGAAGTAGGAATAATAGACCACGTTGTTGACGTGGCCGTAGGCGTCATTGTCCATCCAGCGGGTCTGCAGCGGCAGGAACTGGCGGAACTCGGCGCGGCCGGGGGCGGGCTTGCGGGCCATGGATGGGTCCTTCCGGGAAGATCCCCGCCTCAGCGGAATTCGGCGGGCTGGATGCCGTGGCGCTGCAGCTTGTCGTACAGGGTCTTGCGCGGCAAGCCCAACGCCTCGGCCGCCTGGGGCACGCTGCCGCGAAAGTCCCGCAGCTTGCCGATAATGACCGCGCGCTCGAACGCCTCCACCTGCTCGGCCAGCGGTGCCGCGCTGGACGCCACCGCGGGACTGCCGGCGGCGGGGCGCAGATCCGGGCCGCCGCCCGGAACGCCCAGCACCGCCCGCTCCGCATAGTTGCGCAGTTCACGCACATTGCCGGGCCAGTGATGCTCCATCAGCCGGGCCATCTGCGCCTGGGTCAGCGACGGGGCCGGGCGATGATGGCGGGCCGCGGCCTGCAGGACGAAATGCTCGAACAGCAGCGGGATGTCCTCCTTGCGCGCACGCAGCGGCGGCAGGGCGATCATCACCACATTCAGCCGGTAATAAAGGTCGGCGCGGAAGCCGCCCTGTTCCGACAGGACCGCCAGATCCTCCTTGGTCGCGGCCACCACGCGCACATCCACCGGCGTCAGCCGGTTGGCGCCCAGCCGCTCCACCACCCGCTCCTGCAGCACGCGCAGCAGCTTGGCCTGCAGGGCCAGCGGCATGGATTCGATCTCGTCCAGGAACAGGGTGCCACCGCTGGCAAATTCGAACTTGCCCACCCGCGGCTTGACGGCCCCGGTGAAGGCGCCGGCCTCGTGCCCGAACATCTCGCTCTCGAACACCGGTTCCGGCAGGGCGGCGCAGTTGATGGCGACGAAGGGTTTGGCCCGGCGCGGGGAGAACTGGTGCAGCGCCCGCGCCACCACCTCCTTGCCGGTGCCGGTTTCCCCCAGCACCAGCACATCGGCCGCCGTGTCGGCCAGCTGCTGCACCAGGGTACGGACCTGCTGCATGGCCGGCGACTGGCCCAGCATGACGGCATCGATACCGTCGCGCTCGCGCAGTTCCCGCCGCAGCGTCTCCACCTCGCGGCTGAGGCGGCGCTTCTCCAGCGCCCGCTGCACCGTGCCGACCAGCCGTTCCGAGGCGAAGGGCTTCTCGATGAAGTCATAGGCACCGGCCCGCATGGCCGACACTGCCACACTGACGTCGCCATGCCCGGTGATGACCACGACCGGCAGCAGCGGGTCGATCCGCAGCGCCTCCTCAAGCAGGGACAGGCCGTCGCGGCCGGGCAGACGGATGTCGCTGATCAGCACACCGGGGCGCCCCGCCCCCAGGAAGGTCAAGGCCTCCTCGGCGGACCCGACCGCCGCATGCTCGATGCCCGCCAGCTCCAGCGCCTGGCCGACGCCGACCTGTACGGCCGCGTCGTCCTCCACCAGCAACACCTCAACGTCCTGCGACATGCACATCCTCTTTGGCCGCCGGCGCGGTCCCGCTCAGGGGAACTTCGGCGCGCGGCAGCAGCACCGTGAACTCCGCCCCGCCGCCGGGCGCATTGCCGGCCTCCAGGACGCCCCCAAATCCCTGCACGATCCCGGCGGAAATGGCCAGCCCCAGCCCCAGGCCGCTGCCCTGCGGCTTGGTGGTGAAGAAGGGCTCGAACAGGCGCGCGCGGATCTCCGGCGTCAATCCCGGCCCGCTGTCACGGACACGGATGGCCACCCGGTCGCCAATCTCGGCCATCGCCACCTCGACCCGGCGGATCTCGCGCCCCCGCACCGCATCCACGGCATTGGCCAACAGATTGACCAACACCTGTTCCAGCCGGTTGGCATCGCAGGACGCGCGCAAGCCGGGAGGCGCCGTCACCTGCAGATCGACGGCCTCGCGCCGGAACCGCTCCTGCAACAGGGTGGCGGTGGCGGCGATGCAGTGAGCCAGATCCACCGGCTCAGGCTGGTTGTCGGAGCGGCGCGCGAAGTTGCGCAGCTGCCCGGTAATGCGGGCGATGCGCTCGGTCAGGTCGGAGATCATGGACAGGTTGCCGGCGGCCCGGTCCACCTGTCCGCGCTGCAGGAAGACAGCCGCGTTGTCCGACAGGGTGCGCAGGGCGGCCAGGGGCTGGTTCACCTCGTGCGCCACACCGGCCGACAATTGTCCCAGGGCCGCCAGCTTGGCCGCCTGCACCAGCCCGTCCTGCGTGCGGTGCAGATCCGCCTCGGCCCGCAGACGCTCCACCACCTCGGTCTGCAATTCTGCATTGGCTTTGGACAGGGCGGCGGTGCGTTCGGCCACCTTGTGTTCCAGCTGGGCGTTGGCCTGGGCCAGGGCGTCGCGCGCATCGCGCACCGCGGCGGCCGTCCGTGCCCGCTGGCGCTGATAGAGCAATCCCAGGATCAGCAGCAGACCGGCGCCGGCCGCCACGACCATGGCCGTCAGCCGGGCCTCTGCCAGAGGCTGGAGATCATAAAGGACGGTGACGGTCCAGCCCGTGTCGGCCAGAGGCCGGGCCAGGGCCAGGAAGGGCCGCGGTTGCCCCCCACCGGGTGCCAGCATCACCGTGCGCTGCTCCGGCCCCTCCTGATGCAGGATCTGCCAGCCAAGCGGCTGGAGGCTCACGCCGTCATATTGGCGGGTGGCATTGAGGCGCTGCACAGTCGCCTGGGGCATCACCTCCAGCGTGCGGAACTTCCAGCCCGGTTCCGAGGCCAGAATGATGACGCCATTGGCATCCGCAACCAGCACCCGTTCGGCACCCGGAGCCCAGGCCCGTTCCAGCCGGTCCAGGCTGACCTTCACCACGGCGGCTCCCAGAACGCGGTCTTCCACCCGGATGGCGCGGGCTACGTAATAGCCGGGTTCGCGGCTGGTGGTGCCGATGCCGTAGAAGCGGCCTGCGCCATGAGCCAGGGCGTTGCGCACATAGGGGCGGTAACTGAAGTCGCGGCCGACAAAGCTGACCGGACCGTTCCAATTGCTGGCGGCCAGGGTGCGCCCGTCCGGATCGACCAGATAACAGGCCGCGGTCCGCAGCAGATCGCTGGCCTCCTCCAGATAATGGTTGGCCTCCGCCTGCGCGGCCGGATCGGCTGGACGGTTCAGCAGCGCCAGCAGGCGGCGATCCTGCCCCAGCAGGGCGGGCAGGGGATCGTACTTGCCAAGTTCGCTCTCCAGCCCGGCGGCATAAAGATCGAGCCGTGGCCCGGCTTGGTCCCGCAGGCGGGCAACAGCCACCCGTTCAGCCCAGAGGCCGGCGGCAAGGCTGAAGGCGAGCAGCAGCAGGGCGGCCACCAGCCAGAAGGTAGCCTGCTGGGCGAGCAGATGGCGGAACCGGCGCAGCATCAAGCCCCCGATGGATCAACGCGCCACCATCCCGCCCCTGCCTGTCCCTGGCAAGAGGCCAGAACGGTGCTGGCGCAAAACGGAACCGGCCCGGCCCCCGGACGGAGACCGGGCCGAACCCGGGAGGCGTTGGATGTGAGCCATCCGCAGGGCATGCGGGCCGGCACGGGGCGTACCCCGCTGGCCGGCCTGGCATCACTCGGCGGCAGGAACCGGCTGGGCCGTCGTCCGTGGCTCGATGGTGACCACGGGCGCGTCCGGCCCGGCAGCCAGCTGTTGGCGCATGCGGTTGACGTCCAGCGCCCCTTCCCACTTGGCCACCACCAGGGTGGCGACACCGTTGCCGATCAGGTTGGTCAGGGCCCGGGCCTCCGACATGAAGCGGTCGACACCCAGGATCAGGGCGATGCTGGCCACGGGGATATGGCCGACGGTGGCCAGAGTGGCCGCCAGGACGATGAAGCCGCTGCCAGTGACACCGGCGGCACCTTTGGAGGTCAGCAGCAGCACAGCCAGCAGGCCCAGCTCCTGCCAGATGGTCATCTCGGTGTTGGTGGCCTGGGCCAGGAACACCGCCGCCATGGTCAGATAGATGCAGGTGCCGTCCAGATTGAAGGAATAGCCGGTGGGAATGACCAACCCGACCACGGACTTCTCGCAGCCCAGCTTCTCCATCTTGGCGATCAGGCGGGGCAGGGCCGATTCGGAGGACGAGGTGCCCAGCACGATCAGCAGCTCTTCCTTGATGTAGCGGACAAAGGCCAGAACGCTGAAGCCACAGGCCCGGGCGACGGCACCGAGGACCCCGAAGATGAACAGCAGACAGGTGACGTAGAAGCAGGCCATCAGCTCGCCCAGGGACACCAGGGTGCCGACGCCGTACTTGCCGATGGTGAAGGCCATGGCGCCGAACGCGCCGATGGGAGCGGCCTTCATGACGATGCTGACAATGCCGAAGAAGACATGGCTGACCGTGTCCACCAGATGCAGCACCGGCTTGCCCTTTTCGCCCATGGCATGCAGGCCGAAGGCGAACAGCACGGCGATGAACAGGACCTGGAGGATCTCACCCTCGGCGAAGGCGCCGACCACGGTGTTGGGGAGGATGTGCAGCAGGAAGTCGACCGTGCTCTGCTCACCGGCCTTGGTGACGTAGGTCTGCACGGCCTTGGTGTCGAGATGGGCCAGATCCACGTTCATGCCGTGGCCGGGCCCCCACAGATTGACGATGATCAGGCCCAGGGCCAGGGCCACGGTCGTCAGCACCTCGAAATAGACCAGTGCCTTCATGCCGACCCGGCCGACCTTCTTCATATCGCCCATGCTGGCGATGCCGTGGACGACCGTGAAGAAGATGATGGGCGCGATCAGCATCTTGATCGCCTTGATGAAGGCGTCGCCCAGCGGCTTCATCGATGCGCCCAGCTGCGGATAGAAATGCCCCAGCGCCACGCCCAAGGCGATGGCGAAAAGCACCTGGACATAAAGGCTGCGGAAAATGCCGCCGCGTTTGCGTGGGGCCGGCTCGGCCAGGGACAGGACAGTGGACATCTTGGGCTCTCCCGACTGGTACAGGGTCCGCGACACACGACCTGCCGTCTGGGCCATTTCTGGGTCGGCCTTGGCTGGTCGGAAGGCCGCCAGCAGGCGACGGCCATGCGCCTCCCTTCGCATAGGGCGTGCCAACCTTCGTCGCAGAGCCAAAATGCCGCAATTGCTTGGGTTTTCCCGGCCGGCGAAATGTTGCACCGCCGAATGGATGTGCGGGTTCCCGGACAAGGGGATCGCAGCGCTGCGAAAGGCCGCACAGCACATTGCCCTGTTCCGGCCAGCCGCTTGCCACCGGTTGGAGCCGCATCAATGAGAAGAACGGCGGAAGTAATGGCCGATAGCCCCCCTGCCACCGCTGCAAACGCCCTCTCTGGCCCGCTATGCCGCCGCCATGCCGGGGGTTTTTTCATATTTTCAGAAGCTTATAATCACCCATTCCAGCTGTGGATTTTTTGCGCTCCACAAGAATCGTCAAATGAATACCCGGAAAAAGGCGCAGTCAGGCAATTCAGCCCAGCCTCCATATGCGGACTGTCGCAAATTCACCACTCCATCATTGCCTTTTACCCCGAACCAATATATACGAACCTTATGGTTACCTCCGAAAATAGGATTGCCCTTTTCGGAAAGAAAATTGCCAATGCATTGCAATCTTAATGGCTGGAAAAATGCTGGATAAGTTGCAAACGTCTGACAAACTTGAGATTGAAAATAATCTTGATGCAGACGAAGGATCAATTCAGAGTTTTTCAGGAAAAAGGGCGATGGATATATTCATATCCATCGCCGGCATCCTTATCGTAGCCCCCATATTGTTGACTGTGGCCATCCTGGTTTCTCTGGATGGTGGGCCGGTTCTGTTTCGTCAGAAACGCATCGGCTTCCGCGGTGCAGCATTTCCGTGCCTTAAGTTTCGCACGATGGTTCCCGATGCCGAAGCGGCTTTAGCGCGCCACCTGCGTGAGTGCCCCATGGCGGCGCGAGAGTGGGAGAAAGACCAGAAACTCCGGATCGACCCCAGGGTAACCAAAATCGGCCGCTTTCTAAGGAAATACAGCCTGGACGAACTGCCTCAACTGTTCAATGTTCTGAAGGGCGAGATGAGCATCGTTGGTCCGCGTCCGATCGTGTACCAGGAAGCCCAGAGATATGGCGCGGATTTCAATTATTATATCTCCGTGAGACCAGGCATCACAGGCTTGTGGCAGGTATCCGGACGAAATGACACGAGCTACAGCTACCGGGTCATGCTGGATAAAGAGTACGCGCAAAACCACACCATCTGGGGCGACGTGATTATTATCCTGAAGACATTCGCCGTTGTTTTCTTTGCAAAGGGAGCCTACTGATCTCGCCCCCGTCCGGACCTGTCGGTCATGACAACGTCTCCCGACCACCTGGCTGGTCTCCTGAAGAAGACTGTTCCGCGCAGTAAACGCGCATCGCAAAAACGACGGATCCGCCTGGGGCGGCAGATCAAAGCCTCAGCCCACTCAAGCAATGTCAATGGGTTAAGCCTGGAAGGCGGATGATCTGCCCTCCTGCAAAGGGCCTGATCGGGTTTCATCTGGACCAACACATCTTGCACCGCCAGTGAAAAGCGAGATGCCCGATCCACAGATGCGATCCGGAGATGCGATCCGGCCAAGGCCCATTATTATCGCGGATGGCCCACCACCTTAACGAGAGCCGCGTGTTTCATCTTAGGCGCTGTCATGCCATACGGTGCGCATGCCATATGATGCGAACGAGACGGTATTAACGAGGCGGTATATTGATGGATAAGGTCACCCCCCTGGTCGTCCCGGTCATCCTGTCCGGCGGTGTCGGGTCCCGCCTGTGGCCGCTGTCGCGGGAACGCAGACCGAAGCAGCTGCTGGCCCTGAACGGGCCGCGGACCATGGTGCAGGAGACCTGCCTCCGCCTGAAGAATCCGGCGCTGTTCGCGCCGCCGCTGGTGGTCTGCAATCAGGAGCACCGCTTCGCCATCGCCGAACAGATGTACGGCGTCGGCGTCGCCCCGGCCCAGCTGGTCCTGGAACCTTTCGGGCGCAACACCGCACCAGCAGCCGCCATCGCCGCCGAACTGGCCCTGGCCGACCACCCGGACGCGCTGATCCTGCTGCTGCCGGCCGACCATGTGGTGCTGGACGCGGCCGCCTTCGCCGAGGCGGTTCAACGGGCCGTTCCGGCGGCCCGTGCCGGCCGGCTGGTGACCTTCGGCATTTCCCCCACCGCGCCGGAAACCGGATACGGCTATATCGAGCTGGGTGACGAGCTGACCGATGCCCCCGGCGTCAACGCAGTCGCCAGCTTCACCGAGAAGCCGAAGGCGCCGGTGGCCCAGTCCTATCTCGATGGCGGGCGCCATGTCTGGAACAGTGGCATGTTTCTGTTCCCGGCCGCCCTGTTCCTGAAAGAGCTGTCCGAACATGCGCCCGCCGTGCTCGAAAAGGCGCGGTTGGCCCTGGCCGGCGCCAAGCGCGATCTCGGTTTCCTGCGATTGGACGCCGACGCCTTCGACAAGACCCCGAACATCTCCATCGACTATGCCGTCATGGAGAAGACCAAGCGGGCCGCCGTCGTCCGCTGCGATATCGGCTGGACCGATGTGGGATCCTGGTCAGCCCTGTGGGAGATCGGGAGCAAGGACGAGGCGGGCAATGTGACCATCGGCGACACGCTGCTGGTGGATGCCAGGGACAGCTATGTCCGGGCGGAACACGGGCTGGTGGCCGTCACCGGCCTGAGCGACGTGGTCGTCGTGGCCACCGAGGATGCCGTCCTGGTCACCCACAAGGACCAGGCCCAGGATGTGAAACTGGTGGTCGACCGGCTGAAGGCCGCCGGCCGGACCGAACACACCGAACACAAGCGCGTGGACCGCCCCTGGGGCTTCTACCAGTCCGTCCACACCGGCGACCGGTTCCAGGTCAAGCGGCTGACGGTGAAGCCGGGGCAGAAGCTGTCGCTGCAGAAGCACTTCCACCGGTCCGAGCACTGGATCGTCGTCAATGGCACGGCCCTGGTCACCATCGACGACAAGCAGGTTCTGGTGACCGAGAATGAAAGCGTCTACCTGCCGCTGGGCTGTGTCCACAGGCTGGAGAATCCCGGCAAGGTGCCACTGAATCTGATCGAGGTGCAGACCGGCACCTATCTGGGTGAGGATGACATCGTCCGTTTCGAGGATACCTACGGACGGTCCTGATCCGCCCGTGCCCCAAGGCTGGACAGCCGGCGGTCCCACCGCCGGCCGTGTTCTCCGCCGTCCCGGTCAGCCCTGACCGTGACACCATCGGCGTTGATCCCGGCGGACCGGCTGGGCTAAATGGCGGTCCTGTATCATCAGCCCTGACTTCCTGGGCATCGGCCGTCCCCCGCGGACCGGCCGGCCGCAGCCGTGGAGACCTGTTGTGGAGAATGCGCTTCCCGTCACCCGCCGTCAGAACTTCCCGCAATGGTACCAGACGGTGGTCGATCAGGCCGATCTGGCCGAGGAATCCGGCGTGCGCGGCTGCATGGTCATCAAGCCGTGGGGCTGGGGCATCTGGGAGCGCATCCAGCAGCAGCTGGACCGGATGATCAAGGAGACGGGACATGAGAACTGCTATTTCCCGCTGCTGATCCCGCTCAGCTATTTCCAGAAGGAAGCCGAGCATGTGGACGGCTTCGCCAAGGAGATGGCGGTGGTCACCCATCACCGCCTGAAGGCCATCGACGGCAAGCTGCAGCCCGATCCCGAGGCCGCGCTGGAGGAGCCGCTGGTCATCCGTCCCACGTCGGAGACCATCATCGGCTCGGCCATGCAGCGCTGGGTCAAGAGCTACCGCGACCTGCCGGTCATGCTGAACCAGTGGGCCAACGTCATGCGCTGGGAGATGCGCACCCGCATGTTCCTGCGCACGGCCGAGTTCCTCTGGCAGGAGGGCCACACCGCCCATGCCGGCCGCGACGAGGCCATGGAAGAGACCATGCGCATGCTGGAGGTCTACCGCATCCTGGCGGAAGACGTGCTGGCCATGCCGGTGGTGGCCGGCGAGAAGCCGCCGCATGAGCGCTTCCCCGGCGCCGACAACACCTTCTCCATCGAAGCCATGATGCAGGACGGCAAGGCCCTGCAGGCCGGCACCTCGCACTATCTCGGGACCCATTTCGCCCAGGCCCAGGACATCCGCTACCAGGATGAGAATGGCGGGCTGGTCCATGCCCATACCACCAGCTGGGGTGTGTCCACCCGCCTGATCGGCGGCGTGATCATGACCCATGGCGACGATGACGGGCTGCAGCTGCCGCCGCGCATCGCCCCGCATCAGGTGGTGATCGTGCCGATGCTGCGCGACAAGCCCGAAGATGCGGACGTCCTGGCCTATTGCCAGGATCTGGCCAAGGCCCTGCGCCAGGTCAGCGCCTTCGGCGAGCCGGTGCGTGCCCATGTGGATGTGCGCAAGACCAAGGCCGTCAACAAGCGCTGGGCCTGGGTCAAGCGCGGCGCTCCCATCGTCTGCGAGATCGGCCCGCGCGACGTCACCGGCGGCAATGTCAGCTTCCTGCGCCGTGACGCGCTGCGCGGGGAGAAGGGCATGAACATGCAGGCCCGGACCCGCGAGGCCTTCCTGGCCGACATCGCCGGCCTGCTGACCGGCATCCAGCAGAGCCTGTTCGACCGGGCCAAGTCGTTCCTGGATGCCAATATCACCGGCGGCATCGACAGCCTTGACGCCCTGACCACCTATTTCGCCGAGGCGGGCGAGGAGGAGAGCTTCCGCGGCTGGGTCCGGGTGGCCTGGGCCAAGCCGGAGGGCGAGGAACTGGCCAGGATCGAGCAGACGCTGAAGGCCCTGAAGCTGACGGTGCGCAATGCCCCGCTGGTCCAGCCGCCCAGCCTGGGTTCCTGCATCTTCACCTGCCGCCCGGCCGTGGAGGAGATCATCGTCGGCCGCGCCTACTGAGGCCGCAATCCCACGGGTCGGAGCGGTCGCCGACCCCGACTGCAAAATGGCCGGGCGATCTACGGCCCGGCCATTTTCCTATCTCCCGCCCGTCCGGTCCGCCGAGCGGATATTGTTCTGAACCTGCGTCACGCCCGGAACGGTCCAGGCAAGGTCTTCCACCCGACGGCGGGCCGGCCGGCTGTCGACGGTTCCGGACAATGTCACCTCACCGCCGGCCACCGTCACGGTGACGTCGCTGGCATCCACCAGCGGATCGTCGGTCAGCCGCTGGTTGACCTCCTCGGCGATGCGGCCATCGGCACGGACGTAGTTTCGGGGACCTCGCCCGATATGATGCCGGGCACCGGGATCACCCAGCCAGGCATCGCGGCGGCGACGGCGCAAGGCCGCATCACTGCCGAGCCAGCCCGCCACCTCGTCACCGGCACGGGCCAGGAAGCCGCGCGCATTCCGTTCCTGCATGTCATCATGATTGCCGTCCCCGCGCGGATTGGGGGTGTAGCCGCCACGCCGTTCCCAGGTCGAGGGATGGTCGGACCTCGAACCGGTACCGGGTCGACCAGGGGCTGGATCGGGGGAGCGGTTCTCCTGTTGCCTGCCGGCACCATGGCGGCCGGTGATGGGGTCACCGGAGATTTCAGCCAGAACCCTGTCCTCGATCGCGCTGTCCCGGTCGATGGCTCTGTCACTGTAACCCCGAATCCAGTGGTGCCGCCGCTGCACAGATTGGTCCGACATGATGTCTGCCTCCTCCGTCGTCGTCCCCTACGGAATCAAACCGGACCGCCCGGCCCGGGTTCCCCGGAGGGTCAACCGGTTCCGGCATCATTGACCGGACCCGGTTGCTCGGCCCGCCGGCGCAGTTCCTCGGCGGTCAGGCCGGCCGGCGTGGCGCCGGTCAGACTGCCGTCGCCGGGTGTGCGCTCCATCTCCTGCCGCTGGTCTCCGGGGAGCACATTCCCCCCAGGGGACGTTCCTTCATGGTCCGGCGGCCGCGTTGCATGGGCGGAGGCTGGGCGCCGTTCGTCCGGGGCGGTGGTCTTGTTCATCGGGTCTCTCCAATATCCTGCCATCCCGAAGAAACAGCCAGGTGACGGCATGGTGCCACCGCCACTCGGCGCCAGGGAGAAGAGAGCCTCTTGACAGCGGAGGGCCATGTCAGGCGTTAACCGGGGCTTCCTTTCCGTTTCCCGGACCCGATTGATGTCGTCTCTGCCGCCGAACAACTCCGCCCCTGCCGACGATGACGATGACGACGCCCCACGCATCCCCGCCGGCAGCAAGAACTACATGACCCCGGCCGGATTCGAGGCCCTGCAGACGGAATTGCGCACGCTGCTGCGGGTGGAGCGGCCCAAGGTGGTGGAGATCGTCGCCTGGGCCGCCGGCAATGGCGACCGTTCGGAGAACGGCGATTACCTCTATGGCAAGAAGCGCCTGCGCGAGATCGACCGCCGGGTCCGCTTCCTCACCAAGCGGCTGGAAAGCGCCGAGGTGGTGGACCCGACCCGCCAGACCCGGCGGGATCAGGTCTTCTTCGGTGCAACCGTCACCTTTGCCCGTGACGACGAGACGGAGCGCACGGTGACCATTGTCGGCATCGACGAGGCCGACATGGACAAGGGCAAGGTCAGCTGGATTTCCCCCATCGCCCGCGCCCTGCTGAAAGCGCGGGTTGGCGACGTGGTTCTGCTGCGGACACCGGCGGGACCAGAGGAGATCGAGGTCATATCTATTCTCTATCCCGGAGATCGTCACATATAAAAAACAGTTATATTGAATTTTATACAAGTATCTTGTTTTAACTTTTCGAAAGAAAACTCCTGCACACTCTACCCATCGGAATAGATCGTAAGGAACAGACGTTTCGTCGCATGATACTGTCGCTAAGAACATACTATGTGTATGATCTCCAATTGAGGCGGCGGTTACGATCTTTGATGATGGGACATGTGCGTATGACTCTCCTGATCCATAAGGCATTGATTCTGGCGACGGTTGCCTCCGGTTTCCTTGCCGTTCCCGCCCGTGCGCAAGCCGCAGACAGCGCCGTCACCTCCTGCTCCGGCAGTACCGGGCAGCAGTGCCATTTCTTCGCCGTGCATGAGGGAATCTACCGGATCGAAGGTACGCCGCAGGGAGCATCGGCAGGGGCATCGGCGATTTCCGTGGCCGGATACACCTGCACCGATAGCAGCCGTCCCGGTCCGATGAAATGCTATGTCGCCGTCATGGGCGGCAGGAACTATCCCGTCAGCTTCACCGTCAACGGCCGCAACGTCGGCGGCAGCATCACCGTGGCGCCGGAGCAGCCGACCAACGGAGCGACCATCCTCAGCATCCCCTGATCGCCGGGGATCTCCGGACCCAACGGTGTTGCTCCTGCGGGAATTGCAGCGCTGGCATGCCCGGGGGAGCGCCCTGGCACGGATCGTGCCCGTCCGCTGTTCAGCTTCGGCTGACCACACCGACAGGGGACGGGCCGATGACTGCGTGGCTGCTGGGGATTGTCTATAGCTGGGGCTATGCCGGGATATTTCTGCTGCTGGCCCTGGCACGGCTGATCCCCCCCATCCCGTCGGAAACAGTCATCCCGCTGGCCGGCCTTGGCACGGCCGGGGGTGATTGGAATCTTCTCGGGCTGGCCCTGGCGGGCGGACTCGGCTCGACGGCCGGGCAATTGGTCTGGTACATGCCCAGCCGCCTGTGGAAGCCTGACCGGCTAGAGCGCTTTCTGCACCGTCACGGCCATTGGCTGACGGTTCAGCCCCAACGGGTGGAGCGGACGACCGCGTGGTTCCGCCGCCGCGGCTGGCTTGCTGTTCTTGGAGCGCAGCCCATTCCGGGCCTGCGCACCCTGGTCGCCATCCCGGCGGGAGCCTGCCGCATGCCGGTCTGGCGGTTTGCCCTCTGGTCCTTCCTTGGCTCCGCCCTGTGGACACTGGTTTTGGCGCTGACGGGGCGGCTTCTGGCCCGGTGGCCCCAGGCCGAGCGCTGGGCTGGAGCCTTCACCCTCAGCCTCTTCGCCGCCCTGATCCTGGTTTATCTGGTACGGTTGGCCAAAATCCTGCGCAGCCGCCGCCAACACCGTCCCGGGCAAACGGACAGCACCGGGCAAGCGGCCGCTCCGGTTTGACCGGCATGTGTCTCCCCGGCATCCAGATCCTCAATGAACCTCCTGGCTGACCTGCTCCGACGGGTTGGCGGATCGGGTCGGTTCGTGCGGGTCATCCGGCTCGCTGGCCCACGGGTTGGGCCGGGGGATCGGCGTTCCGTCAAGGCCGGGGGGCGCACGGCGAACGGCATCCAGCGCATCGGCAAGACGGGCCGTCTGGTTCTCGGCATCGGTGTCCGGGTCCGGGGAACGAACGCCCTGTTCGTTGGGATCGGGCTGCTGTGCGGCCTTGGTGCCGGGATCGGTGAGGCCGCGCTGGGCTGCGCTGGGACTGGCGTCAGGTGCGGCGGCGGCCCCGGTTCCGGCCAGGGCAACCAGGAGCAGCAGGGCAAGGACGGCTATCGGACGCATGCGGGATCTCCCCCTCGGCGGATCGGTCCATGGATCGATCAGGAAAACAGGGCCTGTCACCCTTTGTCCCGCGACCTTCATTCCCCCCGCCTGTTGTTTCCTCGCCGCCCTGTCTGCCGGTCGAGACATGTCCGACAGGCCAGGCCGGCGGGCAGGAAAAGGAGCAGGCATGGCGGGCAGCAACGGACGGAACGGGGATCAGTCGACCAATCAGGGTCCGGACCGGCGTGACCTTCTACGCGGTGCGGTTCTGGCCGGTGCGGCCGGGATCGCAGCCACAGCGGTCGCGGCACCGATGATCCAAGGCGAAAAAGAGGCGGTGGCAGAGCAGCTGAAGCCCCGCTACCGTGAAACCGAGCATGTGAAGCGCTTCTATTTCCTGAACCGGCTATAGGGGGAGGGGCGCCATGCTGGTCAAGCGCCGTGCCGCCGACCCGGCCCGCCGGGCCATCGCCGAAACCCTGACCCGCGCCGGGGCGGGCGGCGGGCTGGACCGCCGCGGCTTCCTTAAATCCTCAGGTCTTGCCGCCGGCGGGCTTGCGGGCCTGGGCGCCCTGTCCGTGGGGCGCGTGCGCAAGGCCGAGGCTGCCACCCTGCAGCCGGGTCAGGACATCGTGATGCGGAAGAATTTCTGCAACCACTGTTCCGTCGGCTGCTGCGTCATCGCCGAGGTGCAGAACGGTGTCTGGGTGCAGCAGGAACCAGGCTGGGAAAGCCCGATCAACCAGGGCACCCATTGCGCCAAAGGAGCCTCGGTCCGCGAACAGTCCATGGGCGACCGACGGACGAAATACCCGCTGAAGCTGGTGGGGGGGGAATGGCACCGCATCGGTTGGGACCAGGCCATCGAAGAGATCGGCACCGAGATGCTGGCCATCCGCCAGGAGTCCGGGCCAGACAGCGTCTTCCTGCTGGGTTCGGCCAAATTCTCCAACGAGGCGGCCTATCTGTTCCGCAAGTTCGCGGCGTTCTGGGGCACCAACAACGTCGATCATCAGGCCCGCATCTGCCATAGCACCACGGTCGCCGGTGTCGCGAACACCTGGGGCTATGGCGCCATGACCAACAGCTACAACGACATCCAGAATTCCAAATGTCTGGTCATCATGGGCGGCAATCCGGCCGAGGCCCATCCGGTGGCCATGCAGCACATGCTGCGCGGCAAGGAGCGCAACCGCGCGCCCTTCATCGTCATCGATCCGCGCTTCACCCGCACCGCCGCCCACGCCACGGACTATGTGCGTCTGCGCCCCGGCTCCGACATCCCGGTGATCTGGGGAATCCTCTGGCATATCTTTGAGAATGGTTGGGAAGACAAGGCGTACATCGCCCAACGCGTCTACGGCATGGACGAGGTCCGCAAGGAAGTCGCCAAATGGACCCCCGATCTGGTGCAGAAGGTGTCCGACGTGCCGGGCGACCAGCTGCGCCGGGTGGCCGAAGCCATGGCCAAGAACAAGCCCAGCACCCTGATCTGGTGCATGGGGGCGACGCAGAAGACCGTGGGCACCGCCAATGTGCGGGCCTACTCCATCCTGCAACTGGCCCTGGGGAATATCGGTGTGGCCGGCGGCGGCGCCAACATCTATCGCGGCCACTGCAATGTCCAGGGCGCCACCGACATGGGTCTGGATGTCACCACGCTGCCTTCCTATTACGGGCTGGCGGAAGGGGCCTGGAAGCACTTCGCCCGCGCCTGGGACGTTGATTACGACTTCCTGCTGAACCAGTTCGGCACGACGGACATGCCGCGCGAGGCCAGGAAGAAGCTGATGGAAGCCAAGGGCATCCCGACCACGCGCTGGTTCGACGGCGTGCTGATGGATCCCAAGGATCTGGAACAGCCGGATCTCATCAAGGCCATGGTGGTCCTCGGCCATGGCGGCAACACCGTCACCCGCATGCCCGAAGTGCTGGAAGGCGCGCGCAAGCTGCGCCTGCTGGTCATCGCCGACCCGCACCCCACCAGCTTTTCCACCGTGCCGGGGCGCACCGACGGCACCTACATCCTGCCGATCTGCCCGCAATACGAAACCGACGGCAGCCGGGCCGCCTCCAACCGTTCGCTGCAATGGGGCGAGCGCATCGTCCCGCCGCAATGGGAGTCCAAGGACGATTACGAGGTCCTGTACCTGCTGGCCCGCAAGCTGGGCTTCGCCGAACCGATGTTCAAGCACATCACGGTGGAGGGGACCCGGCCGGTGCCGGAGGATATCCTGCGGGAGATCAACCGCAGCTGCCTGTCCACGGGCTATACCGGCCAGTCGCCGGAACGGCTGAAGGCCCATGCCAAATATCAGGGCGACTTCGACAAGATCACCATGCAGGCCACCAAAGGCCCGCTGAAGGGTGAATATTACGGCCTGCCCTGGCCCTGCTGGGGACATCCGGAACTGCGCCATCCCGGCAGCCATGTGCTCTATGACACCTCCCGCCCGGTCATGCAGGGGGGCGGGGCCTTCCGCGCCCGGTTCGGCATCGAGCGCAACGGCGCGACCCTGCTGGCCGAGGGCAGCTGGCCCGCCGGGTCGGAGATCGAGGACGGCTATCCCGAATTCACCATGGCCGTGCTGAAGAAGCTGGGCTGGGACAAGGACCTGACCGCGGAGGAACGGCGGGTCATCGCGATGATCGGCGGCGACAATATCGACGAGGTCAGCTGGACCACCGACCTGTCCATGGGCATCATCCGCGTGGCCTTGAAGCATGGCTGCTCGCCGGCCGGCAACGCCAAGGCCCGCGCCGTGGCCTGGAACCTGCCGGACCCGGTGCCGATCCACCGGGAACCTGTCTATACGCCCGAACCGGCCCTGATCGCCCAGTATCCCGCCTTCGAAGACCGGCGCGATTTCCGCATGCCCTATCTCAACCGCTCGGTCCAGGCGCGCGCGGCGGAACGCAATGTGAAGCAGGACTTCCCCATGATCCTGACCTCCGGCCGGCTGGTCGAATATGAGGGCGGCGGCGAGGAGACCCGGTCCAACAAATGGCTGGCCGAGTTGCAGCAGGTGATGTTCGCCGAGGTCAACGACCGGGATGCGGACCGGATGGGCATCAAGGACGGCACCGATATCTGGGTGCTGGGACCGGAAGGCGGCAAGGCCAGGGTCAAGGCGCTGGTGACGCCGCGGGTGGCGCCGGGCGTCGTGTTCATGCCGTTCCACTTTTCCGGCCACTGGCAGGGGGAGGATCTGCGCCCCCTTTATCCAGCCGGCATCGACCCCATCGTCCTGGGCGAGCCCTGCAACGGCATCACCACCTATGGCTACGACCCGATGACGGCCATGCAGGAAACCAAGGTCACGCTCTGCCGTGTCGAACGGGCCTGAGGGGGAGACGCCATGGCACGCATGACCTTCCTGTGCGATTCCGAACGCTGCATCGAGTGCAATGCCTGTGTCACCTCCTGCAAGAACGAGCATGAGGTGCCCTGGGGCATGAACCGCCGGCGTGTCGTCACCATCAATGACGGGTTGCCGGGGGAACGCTCCATCTCCATGGCCTGCATGCATTGCACCGACGCCCCCTGTGCGTCGGTCTGCCCGGTGGATTGTTTCTACCGGACCGAGGACGGGGTGGTGCTGCACAGCAAGGAGCTGTGCATCGGTTGCGGCTATTGCTTCTACGCCTGCCCGTTCGGCGCGCCCCAATATCCGCAGGCCACCAATTTCGGCGGTCGCGGCAAGATGGACAAATGCACCTTCTGTTCCGGCGGGCCGGTCACCGACAGCACGCCGGCGGAGTACCAGACCTACGGCACCAACCGTCTGGCCGAGGGCAAGCTGCCGCTCTGTGCCGAGATGTGCTCGACACGCTCGCTGATGGCCGGCGACCAGGAGATGCTGGCCGCCATCTACCGGGAACGGGTGGTGCGCCGCGGTTATGGCTCCGGCGCCTGGGGCTGGGCCACCGCCTATGGCGCCGCCAATCCCGGCCGGGCCTTCCAGCCCGGGCGGGGCGTCTGAATCCTGCGGCAGGGGAGACCGATGATGACCGCCCAACGCCTCCGCATCGTCCTGACGGCTGCCCTGCTGCTCATGGCCCTGCCGGCCCTGGCGCAGCAGACGGCCCAGCCCCATGCCGGCGAGAAGACGACGTCGGAGGTCCCGACCGGACTCTATCAGATCCCTGGTCAGACCGAGGTGACATCACCCGACGAGGTGCCGCTGTTCGTACCGGCCCAGGACAAGATCATCGGCCGCGTCAGCATCCCCGACGGCAAGCTGGCCACGCTGGTGCAGCCGGAGGGCCGCGTCTGGCGCGATTTCCGCCAGGTCTGGCTGAAATGGGGGGCGGGCATCATCATCCTGGGCGCTGCGGCGGCCCTGACCCTGTTCTATCTGCTGAAAGGTACCCTCCGCATCGAGCACGGCCGCTCCGGCCGCTGGGTTCCGCGTTTCACCACGCTGGACCGCTTCGCCCACTGGACCACGGCCGTCAGCTTCCTGACCCTGGCGCTGACCGGTCTGCTGGTGACCTTCGGCCGTCCGATCCTGGTGCCCCTGTTCGGGCATGAGGTGCTGACCCCGCTGGCCCAGGCCGGCAAGATCCTGCACAACTTCACCAGCGTGCCGTTCGTGCTGGGGCTGGTGCTGATGGCGGTGCTCTGGATACGCGACAACATCCCGGAAAGGGCCGACTGGATCTGGATCAAGACCGGCGGCGGCATCCTGCGCAAAGTGTCGGAGCATCCCGAGGCCGGGCGCTTCAATGCCGGCCAGAAGCTGGTGTTCTGGGGCGTGCTGTCCGGCGGCGGCGCACTGGCCATCAGCGGCTTCCTGATGATGGTGCCCTTCGCCTTCACCGGCGTCACCGGCATGCAGTGGATCCATGTCATCCACGCTGTCGTGGCCGCCTTCATGATCGCCATGATCCTGGGCCACATCTATATCGGCACGCTGGGCATGGAAGGCGCCTTCGACGCCATGGGCCGGGGCGAGGTCGATGAGAACTGGGCCATCGAGCATCACCGCGGCTGGTACAATGAGATGTTCCGGCGGCAGCGGGAGCCTCCGGCCGGCAGCGGTCACCCGGCCGGGGCGGAGTAGGTCGCTCCGCCCCCTCCGGTCACTGCCGCTGTCGGATCGGGTCGCCGGCCCCGCCGGAGAAGTTGCGGTGTTCGATGCTGTCGGCCGCGTCGAGGCGGGTCGAGGGCATGGCGAAGTAGCGGTCCGATTCGCGGGCGGCATAGCGTTCCAGCACCAGGCCGGCGCCGCCGGCAGCGACGGCCAGGAACAGCAGAGCCAGAAAAAAGGCCTTCATGTCGCGTCTCCCCCTCGTTTACCGTCCGAACCATCAACAGGGAAAAGCGGCAATCGGGCATCTGGGCGGGAATCAGAGGGTGCGACAGGGCGCCGCAGGCCGGCCGTCAACAGGGCGAACCGTCATGGCCTTGTCACAGGGTTTAAAACAGGTATAGCCTTGTGCAATGCAACAAAGGCGCATCACATGATGCACACCCAGGTGGAAACCCCCGTCGCTGCCCCGTCGACCCCGTCGCCGACGCGAATTGAACTGGCCTATGCCGAGGAATGGCACCTGATCATCCAGCAGGTCCGGGCCGCCCGCCTCAAGCATGAGGCGGAATCGGGCGGTCAGCCACCCGAATCATCGTCCAGTTGAAACTGCGGGTCCGCACCAGGGGCGGTTCCTCTCCCCTTGGGTAGTACCTCGCCGCTGGTTTCTGTGCGATTGATGGAGCATGGAACCTGCCCGATTGCGGTGGGTTGTGTTCTAATTCCGATTGCACAGGCAGTGCCCGCCATGGCCAAAGCCAGCCGGAAACAACGTCACCAATATGCCGTCCTGCCGGTTTCAACCCGGGATGGGCGACTGCAGGTGGCGCTTGTGACCTCGCGGGAGACGCATCGCTGGGTCATCCCCAAGGGCTGGCCGGTCAAGGGCCTGACCCCCTGGGACGCGGCCGCCAAGGAGGCCTTCGAGGAGGCCGGGCTGCGTGGCCGGGTGGAGACGGACACCTTCGCCCATTTTCGCTATGAGAAGCGCCTGTCTGCCAAGGCTTCGGTCGCCTGCGAGGTCGATGTCTTCCTGCTGCATGTGGAGCAGGAACTGGAGGACTGGCCCGAGCGCGACCAGCGCACGCGGCGCTGGATGGCGCCCTCCCAGGCGGCGCTGCTGGTTCAGGAAGGCGGCCTGGTTGAAGCGCTGCTGCGGCTGGCTCAGCCGGCGGCTGAGCCCTATCCGGCCAGCAGCCATCCGGGCGGCCCTTAGGAGCGGTCCCGCCCGCTGAACAGGGTCAGCCCGGCCGGACCGGCGGGCACCGTCTGCCCTGTCAGGGCGGAGCGCACGGCCTGCACGGCGGAGACCAGATCCCCCGGCGAAAAGGGTTTGGCCAGCACGCCCAGGGCATAGGACCCGACATGCTCGGGCAATTCCCCCAGTCCCGTGACCAGCAGTGACGGGATGGCATGACGCTCAAGCAGCATCTCCGCCAGCATCAGCCCGCTTTCGCCATAGCCGAGCCGGACATCCAGCAGCGCCAGATCGAACGCGGTCCGCTCGGCAAGCGACAGGGCATCGTCGGCATTGGCGGCGACATAGACTTCGACGCCTGTCGTGCGCAGCGTCTCCTCGACATCGTGCGCCACGATGGCATCATCTTCGACAATCAGGATCTGCATTGCTCTGCCCCGGGATCATGCGGGAACGGACTTTAGCGGGCGGATGGGACCGGCCGCCATGGCGCCATCGGAGCACTGCCAAGGAGAAATGCCCCCTGTTCGAGCGGAGGGGGGGCTCAGTCCGGGTCGGCCAGCAGCCGGGGCAGGTCCAGATGGATGCGCACCCCCTCCTGCGGCCACGCCATGGCCAGGACACCGTGCAGCTGGTGGCGGATATTGCGCTCGGTCAAGGACAGACCAACCCCCGGCCGCGACGGCTGAACCGGTGCCGGGCCATGGGATTCCGTCCAGTCGAGATGGAGACCCTGGCCGCTGGGGTCGCGGTGCCACCGGACATCGAGCGTACCCGCGGCAATCGACAAGGCGCCATGGCGCAGAGCGTTGGTTCCCAGCTCATGCACGACCAGGCTCAAAGGCTGAACACCGTCGGATCTTATGCGCAGATCAGGTCCTTGAAGGTTTAGGTCCGCGCCCGCCTGCTGCGCCAGTGGCCGCAGGATCTCTTCCAGCATCAACCGGAGATCGGCCCCCTGCCAGCGATTGGCCGCCAACAGCGTATGGGCGCGTGCCAGCGCGCCGATGCGTCCCTCCACGGTCTGGGCGAATTCCTCCTGCGTGCCGGCGCGGGACAGGCGCAACAGGGCCAAGGCCACGGCCAGGGCATTCTTAGCCCTGTGATCCACCTCCTGCATCAGCAGGCGCATCTGGTGCTCGCCGAGCTTGCGTTCGGTGATGTCCAGCACGAAGGCCCCCACGGCATCGATGCCGGACCGGCCCCGGATCGGGTACAGGCCGGTCAGCCAGTGTCGCTCGGCCTCCGCGTGCGCCGGGGTTCCGCCCGTGATCTCCAGGGTGGGAATGGGATCCCCGGTCTGCAGCACCTGTCCCAGGGCCGGCTCAAAGCCGCTGGCCTTCACCGGCGGCAGTTCGGAAATATGTTTGCCCGCATGGGCTTCCGCTGGAATCCCGTTGATCTCGGCCAGGCGGCGGTTGACCTGGATGTAGCGGCCCTCACGGTCGAAAAAGGCCAGCCCGATGGGCGCATGCTCCAGCAGCGCATCCATCCAGGCGCGTGCCGCCTCCGTCTGGGTCAGGGCCTGCATGAGATCCGCTTCGACCCGGCGGCGTTGGGTCACGTCCAGAACCAGGACGCCAAGCCCGTCCGCAAGGGGAAAGACCCGGAGTTTCAGGCAGAGTCCCGGTTGAGTGATGCTGTCGATCTCGAAGGTGGCCTCATGGCCATCGGCCAGGATGGCCAGACAGCGCTGCTCGAAATCGCTGCCGCGGATTTCGGGGTACACCTCCCACAGCGACCGCCCCAGCACCTGCGACGCCGTGTGTCCCAGAACACGCTCGCAGGCGGCATTGAAGACAATGAAGCGCCAGTTCCCATCAAGGGCGAAGGCACCCTCTGCCATGCGGTCCAGCACAGCCGCGGCAAAGCCGCCATTGTCGAAGGATCGGGACGTGATCTGCGGGGCTGACACGATGGCAAGGTCCATGGGCTCTAACCGTCTGCCGCACTCAACGGCCCGCGGGCCTGGGCGTTGCATACGGTGATGACCATTCCGTGACACGGCAGCCGAGCGTATCCGATCCGCCACGCCTGGAAACAGCACCGCCCCCGGCCAAAGGCGCGGGGGCGGTGGTCTTGCCGCGGACGAAGGGCGGTGTGGATCAGAAGCCGGCGGGGGCCTTGATTCCGCTCTGGTCGAGCTGTGTGCGGATCTGGTCCTTCAGCCGGTCGAGACCGTCCTGGGTGAAGGCCTCGGCGCGGGCGACCAGCACGTCC
>NZ_QGNJ01000008.1 GCF_003336875.1 Oleisolibacter albus
CACGTGTTACTCACCCGTGCGCCACTCCCCCGAAGGGGCGTTCGACTTGCATGTGTTAGGCCTGCCGCCAGCGTTCGTTCTGAGCCAGGATCAAACTCTCAGGTTTGATGCGATCACATCTCCAAGGAATACCCCAGAAACGCAATCTCCATGACAGGGATACTTCAACGCTAAACTACATGGGCCAGAGCCAAAGCCCCAACCCGATGCACATGCGCCAGCATCCCCAATCGAACCAACATGGCCCAACCAAAGATCCGCCGCCTGCGCATCCCTTCTCAACACCAACTTCACTTGTCCAAGAACCGGCGACCCCACAAGGAGCCAGCGCACACCACACCAAGGAGCGAACCGATCCATCCGGATCAGCCCTGACCATCCTCAAGGCGGGAGGCGAATTCCGTTTGACAGCACCCCGAACAGCAAAACACGCCAGGGACGCATCCCCGACCGTCGGACCATCCAGCCCATGCCGCCGAAGCACTCGACCCCTTATCTAGCCATCCAGCTTACCGCCGTCAAGCCCCGAATTTCGGGATCGCTCCACCGTCGCCGCCGAACGTCGTCCGGCGTGTCGGTGAGCGGCTTTCTAATCGCCACCGCAGACCCTGTCAACCGCTTTTTTCATCTTTCTTCAGCCAGCCATCCAGCCAACCAAATCCACAAAAGCAACAACAGAACCCGCCAGACCAATCCAGAATCACCCGGATCACTCCGCACCCTCCAACGTGGAGATCGCTACACCTTGTCCAAAGATCCACCCCAACCGCCAGACCAGATCAACAACCCAGACCAACCGCGGGGAGCGGCTATGTAGGCCTTCCCGCCGCCCCTGGCAAGAGGTTTTTTACAGAGCGATGACAGTTCGCTCCCCCGGCGCCGGATCAGGCCAGCCCCAAGGCCCGCAGTTCGGCCAGCAGGTGCTCGGGCAAGGCGCCCCCTCCCCTCCCCTCCCCCAGATCCGCCGGCGCATCCTCTGGCTTGAGATAGCGCCAGCCCTGGAAGGGGCGTTTGGGCACGGCGTCGGTTTCCACCAGCTCCGGATCCATCAGCATGCGGCAATAGCTGGTGCCGTCACTGTCATCGACCGTATCGAAACCGATGAAGCGCTGACGGCAGCGGATGAACCCTTTCACCACCCAGTAGATGCAGCCGCCCTGCAGCAGCTCGGCCTGCCGGCTGGGGGGACGCCGGGTATAGGTGGGAACGACAGGCCGCCCCTGCCAATCGATCTGGTGCTCGGCCCGCCAGGCGCGCATGGCCTCCAGGCTGTCGGCACCAACGGCAAGGCGAAGAAGATGGAGGGTCATGATCAGGCACTGCGCTGCGGAACCGGCCGTCAGGCCTAGCGCCGAGGCACCGCCGCGTCCAGCGTCAAACCGGGCGGCGGCACCGATTAGGGCCGCGGGGCATCACGCCCCGACGGTGGCGTTGGAGGCCCGGCATTGCTCCTCGAAACCGGTTGACAGGAAGTCAGGCTTCTTGAACAGCCCCTTCAGCCAGGCCGCCAGCATGCACAGCTCTTCCAGCTTCACCACCTCGTCCAGGGTGCCGCCGGGAAAGGTGATGCTGAAACTCTCGGAAATGGCCTCCAGGACCTCTTCCACCTGCTCGATGGACAGGCCACAGTCGCTTTCCAGAACGGCCGTGCGGGTCAGGAGCTTCTCGTCGATCCCGTATTCGTCCCGGATCAGCTTCACGATCCAACGGAACATGTGCATCCAGTTGGATACGCCTTCGATGGACCGGCTCACCACCCTGCTCCACGCCGCCGCTGACAAGGGCCGCCGCAGGGGAAGCCCGGCGCAGACATTCGCATTCTTGCGCAGAAGAGGTAAGCGGTTTTTATGGATAGGTCCGCGTCATTGGGAGCGGGCCAGCAGCGCCCGCCCGGCCCGGCTGCTGTTGGCGCGCCCCAGGAGCGCGCTGATCCAGCCGCCGATGCCGGCCACGGCGTCGAGGTCGACCCCGGTGTCATGACCGAGGCCGGCCAGCATGTAGAGCACATCCTCGGTGGCCACATTGCCGCTGGCCCCCTTGGCATAGGGGCAGCCGCCGAGTCCGGCCACGGCACTGTCGACGACTCCGACCCCCGCCTCCAGACAGGCCAGGATATTGGCCAGGGCCTGGCCATAGGTGTCGTGGAAATGCACGGCCAGACGCGAGACCGGCACGTCGCGGGCCACACGCCGGACCATGTCGGCGGCCTGGCGCGGTGTGCCGACGCCGATGGTGTCGCCCAGGCTGATCTCGTAACAGCCCAGGGCCGCCAGTTCGGCCGCAACCCGGGCCACCGCCCCCGACTCGACCCGCCCCTCATAGGGGCAGCCGAGGACGCAGGAGACATAGCCGCGGACCTTGACGCCGGCGGCCAGTGCCCGCGACAGCACCGGGCGGAAGCGCGTCAGACTCTCGGCGATGGAACAGTTGATGTTCTTGCGGCTGAAGCTCTCCGACGCCGCCGCGAACACGGCGATCTCCCCGGCCCCGGCCGCCAGGGCCGCATCCAGCCCGGTCTCGTTGGGCACCAGCACGGGATAGGCGACACCGGGCCGGCGGCTGATCCCGGCCAGCACCTCCGCCGTTCCCGCCATCTGCGGCACCCATTTCGGCGAGACGAAGGCCCCGGCCTCGATGCTGGCGAGACCGGTGGCCGACAGACGGTCGATCAGCGCGATCCGCGCCTCCAGCGCCAGGGGCGCCGGCTCATTCTGCAACCCGTCGCGCGGGCCGACCTCCACGATACGCACCGCCGTCATTGTTTCCTCCCTGTGCCCGGCGCCTGTCCGCAGTCTGCCACGGAAGGTCCCGGCCCGATGCCTGCACGCGCGCCCCCGGTCCGCCGGTCAGCCCGGCTTGCGCGCCACCAGCTGAATCACCGCGCTCATGCCGCGGTGCCCGCTGCCCTCCTCGATCCAGGCCTCCCCTTCCAACAATTCGATCCGCTGGAGACCGGCGAAGTCGGCCGATAGCAGGTCGGCAGTGTAGGTCAGCGCCCGGTCCGGCGGCCCTCCGGTGCCGCGCCCGATCTGATCCGGCCGGTAGGCCTGCAACAGCAGCAAGCCGCCGGGTTTCAGCGCCCGCACCAGATGCCGGTGCAGCAGCTGCCGCTGCGGCTCCGGCAGATGCAGGAAGATCGACACGGCCAGATCGAACGCGGCCTCCGGCCAGTCCCAGGCGAACAGGTCGGCATGCTCGGCCCGCAGGTCCACACCGCGCTGCCGGGCCAGAGCCCGCGCCTTCTCCACCCCGACCGCCGCCCCGTCGACCGTTGTCACCGCCAGGCCGGACTCGGCCAGGAACACCCCGTTCCGCCCCTCGCCATCGGCCACCGACAGGGCAGCCCCCGTGGCGGGAAACCGCCAGGCCTGACCGCGCAGGAAGGCGTTAGGCTCGGTGCCGTAGAGATAGCCGGGCTGGCTGTAGCGCTCGTCCCAGAACCTGTCCGCGCTGCTGGTCATGCCGCCTCCATCTCGATCAGTTCGGCACCGTCCGGCACCTGGTCGCCCACCCCGTACCGGTAACGGACCACGGTCCCAGCCGCCGGCGCCTTGATGGTGTGTTCCATCTTCATGGCCTCCAGCACCAGCAGTGCCTGACCCTTCTCCACCGCCGTTCCCACTGTCACCAGCACAGCGATGACCTTGCCCGGCATGGGCGCCGTCAGCCGGCCGGCCCCGGCCGCCTCATCGCCGGCGGCGGCCAGCGGCTCCAGCAGATGGAAGCGGTGCGTGTCCCCCTCCAGGAACAGGATGATCTCGGCACCGAGGCGAACCCAGCCGGCCTTGACGGTCAGGCCGTCCACCTCCGCCGCCAGCCGCCCATCGGCTGTCAGCGCCCCCCGCAGCGGCACATCGCCGCCGGCATCCCGGAGATGATAGCCATCGGCGGCATAGGTCAGATCCAGGACATGGTCGGTGCCATCGGCCGCGCGCAGCGCCACGCCGTCCTCGGCGGGCGCGTCGAGCCGCCAGCCGTCGGTGCCGCCCCACGGGCTCCAGGGGTCCGCGCTGGTCGCCAGCGTGGCGCGCGCGGCCTGCGCCCGGTCAAGCAGCAAGCCCAGCGCCGCCAGCCGCACCGCCAACGCGGGCACCGCCCGCGCGGCCGGCAGCAGATCGGCCTCGTGCCGGTCGATGAAGCGGGTGTCCAGCGCCGCGGCGGCGAAGGCCGGATGGCCGGCGATGGCGGCCAGGAACGGCACATTGGTCGTCAGACCAGCGATCTCCGTTTGCGCCAGCGCGGCGGACAGCCGGCGCACGGCGGCGGGCCGGTCCCGATCCCAGACCACCAGCTTGGCGATCATGGGATCGTAATGGATGGAGATGCCATCGCCCGGGCGCACCCCGGTTTCGACCCGCACATGCGCATCCTCTACCGGGAAGCGCAGATGGTGCAGCGTTCCCGTCTGCGGCAGGAAGCCCTTGGCCGGGTCTTCGGCGTAAATGCGGGCCTCGATGGCATGGCCGCCGATGGACAGCTGTTCCTGCGGCAGGGGCAGCGGCTCACCGGCGGCCACACGCAGCTGCCACTCCACCAGATCCTGGCCGGTGATCATCTCGGTCACGGGATGCTCCACCTGCAGCCGGGTGTTCATCTCCATGAAGTAGAAGCGACCATCCTCATCCAGCAGGAATTCCACCGTGCCGGCGCCGACATAGCCGATGGCGCGGGCAGCGGCCACCGCCGCCTCGCCCATGCGCCGGCGCAGCGCCGGGTCCATGCCGGGGGCCGGCGCCTCCTCCACCACCTTCTGGTGCCGGCGCTGGATCGAGCAGTCGCGCTCGAACAGATGGACGCACTGGCCGTGACCATCGGCGAAGACCTGGATCTCCACATGGCGGGGCCGGGCGAGATAGCGCTCGATCAGCACCCGGTCGTCGCCGAAGGCGGCCTTGGCCTCGCGCCGGGCGCTGGCCAGCTGGTCGGGGAACTCAGCCGCGCCGGCAGCCACCTTCATGCCCTTGCCGCCGCCGCCGGCGCTGGCCTTGATCAGCACGGGATAGCCGATCCGATCCGCCTCCTGCGCCAGCCGCGCCGGGTCCTGCTCCTCCCCATGGTAGCCGGGCACCAGCGGCACCCCGGCGGCCTGCATCAGGGCCTTGGCCTCGGACTTGCCGCCCATGGCGCGGATGGCGGCGGCCGGCGGGCCGACGAAGACCAGACCGGCTCCGGCGCAGGCCTCGGCGAAGGCGGCATTTTCCGACAGGAAGCCATAGCCGGGATGCACGGCCTCGGCACCGCTGCGGCGGCAGGCGTCGAGCACGGCCTCGATGCGCAGATAGCTGTCACGGGCCGCGGCCGGCCCGATCTCCACGGCCCGGTCGGCCATGGCCACATGCCGCGCATCGCGGTCGGCCGTGGAGCAGACCGCCACCGTCCGTATGCCCAGGCGGCGGGCCGTGCGGATGACACGACAGGCGATCTCGCCCCGGTTTGCGATCAGCAATGTCCGGAACATCCTTCCTCCCTCATCGGCCCCGTTCTTGTTCAGGCCGTCTTGTTGCCGGTTCCCGGCTTGCTGGTGGTAGCGGATTCCCGATAGCGCGTCACCAGTTCTTCGACGGCCACCGACGGCACGCCCAGCGCCTCCAGGGCACCCCGGGCCAGGGTCACACTGCTTTCAAAGGTTTCGGGCACCACACCCGCCACGCCCATCTGTTCCAGGATGGTGGCATGGGCGCGGTCGCGGGAGCGGGCGAAGACCCGCAGCTCCGGCCAGTGACGGCGGATGGCCGCCACCGTGCGCTCGGCGGCCGCCGGCTGGTCCAGGGTGACGATGACGGCCGACGCCTTGTCGATGCAGAGATGGCGCAGCACATCCGGACGGCTGCCATCACCGAAATGCAGCGGCAGACCGTCGGCCCGCATCTGCCGCACCAGCTCCGGATTGGTGTCCAGGGCGACGAACGGCACCTGCTGGCCGGCCAGCAGCTGGGCCACGGTCCGCCCGACGCGGCCGAAGCCGCAGACGATGACATGACCGGACAGCTGCTCCCCCTCGCGCGCCCCCTCCTCACTGTCCGCGGGCGCCGGCAGCAGCTTGACCAGACGGTCCGCGATCCCGGGCAGGAACGGCGTCACCATGATCGACAGGCCGACGACGGCGAACATCATCTGGGACAGGTCCGGCGTCAGCAGGCGCAGGCCCAGAGCCGTACTGATGACGACAAAGGCGAATTCCCCTCCCTCGCCCAGCAGCAGCCCCGTGCGCAGCGCCACGGCGCTGGTCGCGCCCAAGGCACGGGCAAGGATGGCGGCGACGGAGGCCTTGACCAGGATCAGGCCGACCACGCACAGCAGGATCCAGCCGAGCTGGCCGGCGATGGCGTGCAGGTCGATGCCCAGACCGACGGTCAGGAAGAACAGGCCCAGCAGCAACCCCTTGAAGGGCTGGATGTCGGATTCGACCTGATGCCGGAATTCCGTTCCGGCAAGAACAAGACCGGCCAGGAAGGCGCCCAGGGCGGCGGACAGCCCCGCCAGATTGGTGGCCCAGCCGGTACCCAGCACGATCAGCAGGGCCGTCGCCGTGAACAACTCGGCGCTGCGCGTCAGCGCCACCTGCCGCAGCAGCGGCTCCAGCGTGAAGCGCCCGATCAGCAGGATCAGGACCACGGCAAGACCGGCCTTGCCCACCGCCAGGGCCAGGGTGATGCCGATCGACTGGTCGCCGGGGGAGGCCAGAACCTCGACCAGCAACAGGATGGGCACCACGGCCAGATCCTGAAGCAGCAGGACAGCGAAAGTCAGGCGTCCGGCAGGCGATGCCACCTCGCCCCGCTCGACCAGCAGCTGAACCACGACGGCGGTGGAGGACAGGGCCAGACAGGCGCCGAGGACGATGGCCGCCGCCGGCGGCACGCCGGCCAGCAGAGCGATGCCGCCGATGGCAAACCCGCTGAGCAAGACCTGTCCCGTCCCCAGCCCGAACACCCAGCGACGCATGGCCGTCAGGCGCTCCACCGAGAGCTCAAGGCCGATGAGGAACAGCAGAAACACCACACCGAGTTCGGCGAAGGCCCTGACATCCTCCACATTGGCAACCAGCTCAAGGCCGGATGGCCCGATCACCAGACCGGCGGCGAGATATCCCAGGACGGGACTGAGTCGCAACCGGTAGAGGACCAGGATGGCCAGCACCCCCGTGGTCAGGAACAGCAAAGCCTCCTGAACAAAGGGCAGTGTGGCGTGATGGACATCCGGCATCGCTATCCTCTCCGGCGGGCCTGCATTTTTGGCCGGGAGGGTAGAGCATTCCGGACGCCGGGCGAGAAAAAAAGGGGCGCTGATCGCCAGCGCCCCCACAATTCGGCGGAACCGTCCGCTCAGGCGGAGCGGATACCCTTCAGGAAACCTTCCACCTCGCGGCGCAGCAGATCGCTCTGTCCGGCCAGTTCCGAGGCGGAGCGGAGCACGTCACCCGCAGCCTCGCCGGTCCGCGTGGCGGCTCCGCTGACCAGGGAGACATTGCGGCTGACCATCTGGGTGCCTTCGGCCGCCTGCTGCACGCTGCGCGTGATCTCGGAGGTCGTCGCATTCTGCTCCTCAATGGCGGCAGCGATGGCAGCGGACACCTCACTGATGGAACCGATGGTCTGGCCGATGGTCTGCATCGCTTCGACCGTGCCATGCGTCGCCGTCTGGATGCTGCCGATCTGCTGCGAAATCTCCTCCGTGGCCTTGGCGGTCTGCGTGGCCAGAGCCTTGACCTCGCCGGCCACCACGGCGAAGCCCTTGCCGGCCTCGCCGGCACGGGCCGCCTCGATGGTGGCGTTCAGCGCCAGCAGGTTGGTCTGGCTGGCGATGGAGTTGATCAGTTGCACCACGGTGCCGATGCGCTGCACCGCCTCGCTGAGACCGGACACGGTGTTGCCGGTTTCCCGCGCCTGGGCCACGGCCTCGGTGGCGATGCGGGTATTGTGCGCCACCTGGCGGCTGATCTCCTGGATGGAGGCCGCCATTTCCTCGGTGGCGGCGGCCACGGTCTGGACATTGGCCGAGGTCTGTTCCGCCGCCGAGGCGGACGCCATGGCCTGGTCATTGGTCTGTTCGGCCAGCGAGGCCATGTCCTGCGCCGTTGCCCCCATGGTTTCCGCCGCCTGGGCGACAGCCCCCAGCACACCGGTCGCCGTGCTGTCGAACGTTTCCAGCAGCTTTTCCAGGGTGGCGGCCCGGCGCTCCTTCTCGGCCTGCTCGGCGGCCTGCTGGGCGCTGAGGCGGTTGGCCTCCTCCAGCCCGGCCCGGAAGATCTCGATCGAGCGCGCCATCTCGCCGATCTCGTCATGCTTATCCTGTCCCGGGACGGTGACCGCCAGATTGCCCCGTGCCATCTCCCCGGTGCAGAGAGTGATCCGGCGGACAGGACCGGCAATTTCCCGCGCAGACACCAGGCTCGACAGAGCGACACCACCGGCAACACCGCCCAGAACGATCAGGGCGATGGTCCAGAGGCCCCCCTTGTAGGCGGCATGCACGGCCTGGGCACCCTCAGCAACATCCCTGGCATTGTTGGCGGCCAGCTTTTCGATGGCGGCGTTCAGGGCTTTGCGCGAGGCCCGGTTGGCATCGTTGTCGCCGAAGACACGGGCCGCCGGGCCACCCTCTTCGATGCCCAGACGGACGGTTTCCACCCGCTTCACCCGGAAGGCGGCCACCTGCTCCAGCGCCGCCTTCATATCGTCCTGTTCGGAAGCGGGGGTCATCTGCTTCCACCGCGCCATCAACTCATCCAGCTTGTCGAGATTGGCCAGCAGCGGCTTGCCGAATTTCTCGGCGTCGGCCTTCTCCTTCGCCATGTAGACGCCGCGGGAATCCATGACCACGGCCATGATCAGCGTGTTGACCTGCTCACCGATGCGGGCGCGCTCGGCGGCATTCTGGATGATGGCGACCTCCGTGTTGAACGCCCGAAGCTGGATCGCGGAGACAACGCCGACGACCACCGCCACCAGGGCCAGAAGCGCCACAACAGCGTAGATCTTGCCCGTGATCTTCAACTTCGAAACGAGAATCATTTTTCTCTCCCTGGGACATATGCCCGACAACCTGTACCCGTCACCTAACCCCATGGAACGCAATCAACAATCTATCCGTCGGTTCACAATCGTTCTGATAGGGCAGCTAAGCCGCTGATTCTAAGGACAACTATCCCTTTGCTCGGCGCTTCTGCCGAGACACAGTTTTAATGATCCCACAGCACACATAAAGATGCCGTCAGACCGGCAGACGCGGGCGCACGGTGCGCGCAGGCGCGGGAACCCACGTGGATGCGGGAACCGCCCGATCCGGGATGGTTCAAAGCCAGGACAAGCGTCCGGCCCCCTCCGGGTGCATCAGAGCTGCCAGGAAGGCCGGCGTCGCTCCAGGAAGCTGGCAATGCCTTCGCGCCCTTCGGCACTGGCGCGGGCATCGGCGATCCGCTCCGCCGTATCGGCCACCAGCGCGTCGTCCATGGGACGGAAGGCGATGGCGGCGATCAGCGCCTTGGCCGCGGCCTGGGCCCGCGGTCCGCCCGCCAACAGACTGTCGGTCAGCACCGCCGCCGTCTGCTCCAGCCGGTCCGGCGGCACCAGCGCCTGCACCAGCCCCAGCCGGTGCGCCTCCGCCGCATCGAACCGTTCCCCGGTCAGGAAATAGCGGCGGCAGGCGCGCGGCCCGATGGCGGCGGCGACATAGGGACCGATAGTGGCCGGGATCAGGCCCAGCCGCACCTCCGTCAGCCCGAACAACGCCGTCTCGGCGGCGATGGCGATGTCGCAGGCGGCGACCAGCCCGCAGCCCCCGGCCAGCGCCGGCCCCTGGACGACGGCCAGCGTGGGCTTCGGCATCTCGTTCAATGTGCGCAGCATGGTGGCCAGCGCCAGGGCGTCCTCCCGGTTCTCCTCCCGCCCGAACCCGGCCATGCGCTGCATCCAGGACAGATCGGCGCCGGCACTGAAGCTGGCGCCGGCGCCGCGCAGCTGCACCAGCCGAACGGACCGGTCCGCGCCCAGGTCGCGGAAGATCTCCGTCAGGCGGGCAATGACCGCGTCATTGAAGGCGTTGTGGACGGTCGGCCGGTTCAGGGTCACGCAGGCGACACCGCGGGCGTCTGTGCTGATCCGCACGCTCTCACTCATGGACCCTCCCCCGGGCTTCGGCCCGATCTTCTGATATTGCCCTTGCTATAGCCGGCCCGGCGGGCGGCGGGAACCCGCCTTGTGCCCGCGGGTTGATGCTGCGTCTGGAAACCAAGCCGTATCGGGATACCCGCTGCCATGATCTCGACCCGCACCCATGGTTGGCTCGACTATGCCTCCGCCGCACTGCTCTATGGCCTGCCCCGGGCCATGGGCTGGCACGGCCGCCCCCGCCATCTCATGGATGCGGCGGCGGCCGGAACCCTGGCCTATGCCCACCTGACCGATTACGAGCGCGGCGCCTATCCGCTGCTGCCCATGGGCGCCCATCTGGCCCTGGATGCGCTGGAGGGAGCCGCCTTCCTGTCCGCCGCCTGGATGCTGGATGAGGAACCGGCCCCGGTGCGGGCCGCCCTGGCGGGGTACGGCCTTTTCGCCTTGTCCGCGGCGCTGCTGACCGACCATCATGCATCCGGACATCCCGGAGAGGATGCGGTCCGGACCGGCGGGGGCTTCCGCACCCGTTCCGGCGCCTGGATCATGGAAGACGAGGAAGAGGAGGACACGACCATGCATCTCGACCCCCTGACCCGCGGCGGCCAGCCGGAAGGCCGCCCCCGGGTGGCGGAAAGCGAATGGCGCCAGGCCGCCCGCGGCGCCGCCAGACAGCGGCGCACCGCCGACGCCGCCAAGGCCGCCGGCACCGGCAGCGATGCGGGAGCCGGCGACCTGCGCGGACGGGAATGGCAGCGCGCACGCCCCGACGCCGCCACGGCCCAGAAGGCGGCCGCCGGCCGCAACACCCACCAGGACGGCGACACCGTCGGCATCGATGCCCGCCGCGGCTACATGGCCGGCGCCGGAATCTGAGCCCGTCAGGGCCGGCCGGGACCGCACGGCACGGCCGGCCCTCACATCCGGAACACGCCGAAACTCGTCTTCGGGATGGGGGCGTTCAGGCTGGCGCTGATGGACAGGCCCAGCACCATGCGGGTATCCGCCGGATCGATGATGCCATCGTCCCACAGGCGGGCGCTGGCATAGTAGGGATGGCCCTGCTCCTCATACTGCCGGCGGATCGGAGCCTTGAAGGCATCCTCCTCCTCGGCGCTCCAGGCTTTGCCCTGGGCTTCCAGCCCGTCGCGGCGGACCGTGGCCAGCACGCTCGCCGCCTGCTCCCCGCCCATGACGCTGATACGGGCGTTCGGCCACATATAAAGAAACCGCGGGCCGAAGGCGCGGCCGCACATGCCGTAATTGCCGGCGCCGAAGCTGCCGCCGATGACCACGGTGAATTTCGGCACGGCGGCGCAGGCCACCGCCGTCACCAGCTTGGCGCCATCCTTGGCGATGCCGGCATTTTCGTACTTCCGGCCGACCATGAAGCCGGTGATGTTCTGCAGGAACACCAGCGGAATGCCGCGCTGGCAGCACAGCTCGACGAAATGCGCGCCCTTCAGGGCGCTTTCGCTGAACAGGATGCCGTTGTTGGCGATGATGCCGACGGGATAGCCCATGATGCGGGCGAAGCCGCAGACCAGGGTGGTGCCGTAATTGGCCTTGAACTCGTCCAGTTCCGAGCCGTCAACGATGCGGGCGATGACCTCGCGCACATCATAGGGTTTGCGGGTGTCGGCCGGGATCAGCCCGTACAGCTCCTCCGCCGGGTAGAGCGGCTCCCGCGGTTCGGCCAGGCTCACCTCCGGGTGCTTGCGCCGGTTCAGATGACCGACGATCTGCCGCGCCAGGGCCAGGGCGTGGCGGTCGTCCTGGGCGTAATGGTCGGCCACGCCGGACAGGCGCGTATGCACATCGGCCCCGCCCAGATCCTCGGCGCTGACCACCTCGCCGGTGGCGGCCTTCACCAGCGGCGGACCGCCCAGGAAGATGGTGCCCTGCCCCTTGACAATGATGCTCTCGTCGGCCATGGCCGGCACATAGGCGCCGCCGGCAGTGCAGCTGCCCATGACTAGCGCGATCTGCGGAATACCGGCAGCGCTCATGGTGGCCTGGTTGTAGAAGATGCGGCCGAAATGCTCCTTGTCCGGGAACACCTCGTCCTGGTTCGGCAGATTGGCGCCGCCGCTGTCCACCAGATACAGGCAGGGCAGATTGTTCTCGCGGGCGATCTCCTGCGCCCGCAGATGCTTCTTCACCGTCAGCGGATAATAGGTGCCGCCCTTGACCGTGGCGTCATTGGCCACGATCACGCATTCCTGCCCGGCGACACGGCCGATGCCGGTCAGGATGCCGGCCGCGGGCACGGCATCCTCATAGACCTTGTGCGCGGCCAGCTGGCTCAGTTCCAGGAAGGGCGCGCCGGGGTCCAGCAGGTAGCGGACGCGGTCGCGCGGCAGCAGCTTGCCGCGGGCCAGATGCTTGTCGCGCGCCTTCTCCCCGCCGCCCTGTTTGATCGTCGCCACCACGGCCTTGAGATCGGCCACCTGGGCCGACAGGGCGGCGGCATTGTCCGCGAAGTCCGGGCTGCGCCGGTCGATGCTGGTGGACAGGACGGGCATGGTCTCTCCCTTGGGCGGCCGGCGTGCGGTCGCCGGTCCTGCATTGGAACGTTGGGGCGCGAGATTGCACGGGCAGCCGAGCGCGGTCCAGCCCGTTCGGCGTCATCCTCCACGCAGGCGGCGGGTCCGGGAGCCGCAGACCGGCACCTCGATCCCGCGGGTCCCCGGGCGCCCGTCCATGCGGACACGGCGCCCAGGGACCGGTTCCTTTACCCCGCCGGCCCGAACAGCTTGCGGAAGAACATGGCCTGGGCCATGGAACCGTAGAACTGGTTGGACTTCTTCCTGAAGCCGTGCCCTTCGTCCAGGGCCAGCACATACCAGACGTCGCCGCCATTCTTGCGGATGCCGGCCACCATCTGCTCGGCCTCGCCGACGGGGACGCGGGGGTCGTTCTTGCCCTGAATGATCAGCATCGGCTTGCTGATCTTGCTTACATTGGTCAGCGGCGAGATCTTCTGCAGGAAGTCGCGCATGGCCGGATCGCGCTCATCGCCATATTCCGGCCGCCGCAGGTCGCGGCGGTAGGGGGCGGTGCTTTCCAGGAAGGTGACGAAGTTGGAGATGCCGACCGTGCTGGCCCCACCGGCGAAGCGGTCATTGTAATGGGTCATGCTGGCCAGCGTCATGTAGCCGCCATAGGACCCGCCGGCCACCACCACGCGGGCCGGGTCCAGATCCGGCTGGGTGGCGATCCAGTCCAGCAGCGCGCCGATGTCCTTGACGCTGTCCTCGCGCTTGAAGCCGTTGTCCAGCGACAGGTAGGTCTTGCCGTAGCCTTCCGAGCCGCGGACGTTGGGGGCGATGACCACGGCGCCCAGTTCGTTGGCCCAGAACTGGATGGTGCTGCTGAAGCCGGGACGGCTCTGCCCCTCCGGCCCGCCATGGATGCTGACGATGACCGGCAGCCGGGCACCGGCCTTGGCCGCCTTGGGGCGGTAGACCACGGCCGGGATCGACCGCGGCTTGCCGTCCACCTGATCGAAGCTGGGATACTGGATGATGCTGGCATCGGCGAAGCCGTCGGTGTTGAGGCCGCCGACCTCGCTGCGCGTCCACTGCTCGACGGCACCGGACTTCAGGTCGGCCACGAACACGTCGCTGGGCGCGGTGGGACGGGAGATGCTGACGGCCAGCCTTGTGCCGTCGGGGCTGAACTTCAGTCCGGTGACGATGCCCTTGGGCAGAACCGGCGCCTTCAGCGGCTTCAGGGTCTTCGTGTCGACCAGATGCAGGGTGGACCAGCCGCCCTCGTTCACCACATAGGCCAGGGTCTTGCCGGTGTCGGCCAGTTCCGCCTCTTCCACGTCCCAGTTCAGATCGCCGGAAATCCAGCGCGTGCTGTTGCTGGCCAGATCATGCAGGCCGAGCTTGCGGTATTCCCCCTCCTCGTCGGAGATCAGGAACACGCCCTTGCCATCCGGGCTGAAACCGACGCCGCCCAGATAGACATCCTTGTCCGGCTTGATCCGGGTGCGCTCGCCGGTGCGGGTGTCGACCACATAGAGCATGGCGCGGGCGACGGAGACATACTGGCCGATCAGCAGTCGGCCGTCATCCTGGGACCAGGCCACCGGGCTGAAGCTGCCGGTGTCGGCCAGCAGCGGCTGGACGGTGCGGACCTGCTCGGGTGCGGCCACATAGATGTCGGTGTTCTTGTCGTCGCGGCGCGTGCTGCTGAAGGCGATGCGGTCGCCCTTGTGCGACCAGCGGAAGGTCTGGTTGCGCGACTTGCCGTCGGTCAGCAGCGTGGTGGCGCCGGTGGCCGGGTCCAGCTGGAACAGCTGGAAATTCTCGCTGCCGCCCTTGTCCCAGACATAGACCAGTTTGCTGCCGCCGGGCTGGAAGGCGCCGTTGCCCACCGGCTCCTCGGCGAAGGTCAGCTGGGTGCGCGCGCCCATGGACTGGGTCACCAGATGCAACTGCCCCGTTTCCCCGAAGCGGGTGGAGATCAGCAGCCCTTTTCCATCCGCCGTCCAATCGACGACGCTGGCCGAGCGGGCGTTAAGATAGGCGCGCAGCCGGTCGGACAGGACCGCGTCGAATTCCGGCAGATTCTCCGTCACCAGATTGCCGCGCTCGACCCGCTGGACCGCGGGCGTCGTCTGTGCCTGGGCCGCCGCCATCACCAGCGGCATCGCCGTGCCGAGTCCCAGTGCCACCAGGGCGGCCCGCACCCACAAAGTCCGGTTCTTCACGTCTTGCCTTCCTGTTCCACCGATCCTGACGGACCTGTTCCCGGCAGACTAACCGGTTGCAGTCCCGGAGCAAGACCTGTCGCAACCGGACGGACTCACCAGCCGCCGGTCTGCAGCCAGCGCTCGAGCTGGGGCAGACGATCCACGCCCCAGAACGGCTCGCCATCGACGATGAAGAAGGGGGCACCGAAGACGCCGCGGGCGATGGCGTCGTCGGTTTCCTGGCGCAGCCGCTGCTTGACCGCCGGATCGGTCATGCCCGCCTCCAGGGCGGCGCGGTCGATCTCCAGCCCGGCGGCCACATCCAGCACATTCTCGGGCAGGGCCATGTCGCGCCCGTCGGCCCAATGGGCCTGGAATACGGCCAGGGCGAAGGCCTTGGCCCGATGGGCATCGCCCCGGTCCAGCAGCCAGTAGACGCCCCGCGCCGCGGCCAGCGCGGCGAAGGGCACCGGCAAGGGCATGTGCAGCGGCACATGCAGCAGCCGGGCGAAACGCGGCACATCCCGCTGCAGATACGGGCCTTTCAGCGGCACCTGCAGCAACGGCTGGCTGCCCGTGGACTTGAACACCGCCCCCAGCAGGATGGGGCGCCAGTCGACGGCGCGGCCGCAGCGGTCGGCCATGGCCTCGATCTGCGTGGCCGCCAGATAGGCGTAAGGGGACGCGAAGTCGAAATAGAAGCTGATCGGTTCCGGCATCGCCACCCCCTCGCCCATCATCATCGCCCGTTCTCCGGGCCTGGTCTCACCACGGGATTTCACGCCCGTCATAGCCATAGAAGCAGCCGCTGTCGTCCAGCCCGATGCGGGCGATGACCCGTCGCATGCCGGCCACACTGTCCGCCGGCTTCACCGGCGCATTGGCCCCGCCCATATCGGTCTGGACCCAACCGGGATGCAGGACGACGCAGGCGATGTTGCGCTCCTTCAGGTCCACCGCCAAGCTGCGGTTGCCGGCATTGATGGCGGCCTTGGAGGCGCGATAGGCGTACATGCCGCCGGAGCCGTTCTCCCCGATGCTGCCCAGCTGGCTGCTGACGGTGGCCACCTTCGGCGCCTCGGCCTTGGCCAGGTTGTCGCGCAGAGCCAGGGTCAGCAGCACCGGCGCCAGGGCATTGATGCGCAAGGTCTGCAGCCAGCCCTCCGGGTCGATCCCGTCCTTGGACTGGCGGGGATGGTCGGGACCGAAGATCCCGGCATTGTTGAGCAGCAGGTCGACCCGCTCCCCGGCCAGGGCCGCGGCGAAGCCCTGGATGGCCGTGGCATCGCCCACATCGAGCGTATGGACCTCGACCCCGGCAATGGCCTTGAGGGTTGCCGCCTCGTCGGGACGGCGGCAGGTGGCGATGACGCGCCAGCCATCCGCGGCGTACTGGCGGGCGAACTCCAGCCCGATCCCGCGGTTGGCTCCGGTGACGATGACGGTCGGCATGGATCTTGTCCTGACTCTGCGATGGTCGATCCGGTGAGCCTAGTCCTCCATCGCCGCCCCTGTCACCGGTGCGGCGGTGGCAGGGGCGGCGGGTGTCGTGATCGCGGCGGGCGTTACTGCACCCGCTGCACGGCCATGGCGGTGGCCTCGCCGCCGCCGATGCACAGGGACGCCACCCCGCGCTTGAGGCCGTAGGTTTCCAGCGCCGCCAGCAGCGTCACCAGGATCCGGGCGCCCGAGGCGCCGATGGGATGGCCCAGGGCGCAGGCCCCGCCATGGACGTTGACCTTGTCGTGCGGGATGTCGAGATCGCGCATGGCGGCCATGGCGACCACGGCGAAGGCCTCGTTGATCTCGAACAGATCCACGTCGCGCGCGGTCCAGCCGGTCTTCTCGAACAGGGTCTGCATGGCCCCGACCGGGGCCGTGGTGAACCAGGCCGGGGCGCGGGCGTGGCTGGCATGGCCGACGATCTCGGCCAGGATCTTCAGCCCCCGCTTTTCCGCCTGCGACCGCGTCATCAGCACCAGGGCGGCGGCCCCATCGCTGATGGAGCTGCTGTTGGCGGCGGTGACGGTGCCGTCCTTGCGGAAGGCCGGCTTCAGGCCGGGAATCTTCTCCGGCTTGGCCTTCAGCGGCTGCTCGTCCCGGGCCACCACACTCTCCCCGGCGCGGGACGTCACCGTGACCGGCACCACCTCGCCCTCGAAGCGGCCACCCTCAATGGCAGCCTTGGCCCGGCGCAGGGACTCCAGCGCATAGGCATCCTGCATCTCGCGGGTGAACTGGTAGTGGGTGGCGGTGTCCTCGGCATAGGTGCCCATGGCGCGGCCACGGTTATAGGCGTCCTCCAGCCCGTCCAGCGCCATATGATCGTAGATGGTGCCGTGGCCATAGCGGTAGCCGCTGCGGGCCCGGTCCAGCAGATAGGGGGCGTTGGACATGCTCTCCATGCCAGCGGCCACCACGATGTCGGCACTGCCGGCGCGGATCAGGTCATGGGCCAGCATGGCCGCCTTCATGCCGCTGCCGCACATTTTGTTCAGGGTGCTGCAGGGCACCGACTGCGGCAGCCCCGCGCCCAGCGCCGCCTGCCGGCCGGGCGCCTGCCCCTGCCCGGCCTGGAGCACATTGCCCATGACCAGTTCGCCCACGTCATCGCCGGCGATACCGGCCCGCTCAATGGCGGCCTTGACGGCGGCGGCCCCCAGCTGGGCCGCGGTCAGGCCGGACAGGTCGCCCATCATGCCGCCCATGGCGGTGCGGGCGGCGGATACGATCACGATCGGATCAGCAGACATCGGCATTTCACTCCCGATTGGGTCCCGGCCTCTTCTGGGCCGGACGACCGGTTTCGCGGATGCTTACAGCATGGTCCGCGCCAGCAGCGCAACAGAGGCGACCAGAATCGCCCCCCAGGTCAGGATGGTGCCGAGGAAACGCCCCACCGAGGGCTTCGCCGTCCGGCCAAGCCCCTGGGCATGGCCGATGCGGCCGGCCAGCAGCGCGATCCCCAGCCCGTGCAACAACGCCGGTGGAGCGGCCATCAGCTCCAGCAGCAGGATCAGAACCAGGGCCAGCGGCACATATTCGATGAAGTTGGCGTGAACCCGGATGGCCAGCCTCAGGGCCGGCACACCGTCATCACCCAGAAGCACCTTGTGCTTCATCCGCTGCTTCACCACCAGCAGCGACAGCAGCATCAGCAGCAGCCCCAGGATCCCGGCATAGAGGGGCGTAATCATCACACTGGCCATCACCGTCTCCGTTCTTCGGGCGTTCCGCCCGCTTATTCTGCGGGAGGAAGATAAAGCGCCCGCACGGTTTGGTCGACCGCCGGCTCATGCGGCTCCGATCACAAAGGCGGCAACCTGCTGCAGCACACCGGGATCGCGCAGCAGCCGGTTGTGCCCCAGCCCCTCCACCAGATGCAGACGCGCGCCGGGCCAGCAGGCGGCGAGGTGCAGGCTGTCCGCCACCGGCGTCACGCGGTCATCCAGCGCGTGGATCAGCAGCGCCGGCTGCCGCAGGCCCTCCGCCGCCACCGCCGTGGACAGAGCCGCCACCGGACAGCCGAAGGCCTGATCCAGCAGGGCCAGCATCTCCATCGTCTGGTCGGCATCCAGCCCATGCTGCCGGGCACAGTCCAGGGCATAGGGCAAAGGTGCCGGAGCCGGGGCCAACAGGACGACGCGGCCGGGGTCCATCCCCTCCGCCATGGACAGCACCAGGGCGGCCGCCCCCAGCGAATGCCCGACAGCAGCGGCCACGCCACCGACCGTGGCGACCACGGCGGAGATAGCGCGGGCGATGTCGATGAGGCTGGCCGTGTCGCCGCCGCTGCGGCCATGCGCCGGCGCATCGACGGCGAGGACACGCAGGCCCTGCGCCAGCAGCAGCGGCACCAGCGGCACCATGTCATACAGGCTGCGTTCCCATCCATGCACCAGCAGCACGGCCGGCGCCGCCGCCGGCCCCCAGCCGCGGACATTGAGATGCGGTGCGAATCCAGGCACGGGGATGACCTGTCCGCCGGGCGGCTCGGGCAGAGCCGGCGGAACCACCAGACGCCGAGGGGTCAGGAAGGCCCGCGCCGCCCGCGCGGGCGCGGTCCAGGACCGGATCACGCCTGCACCACCGGGCAAGTTCTCTGGCATTCCGCCCTCAATATCACGAACGTTCGTGCTTTTACGTGATGCAGAAAAAGGGCCGGCCGCATTGTCAGGGGCAACCATCATCCAGTCCTCCGAACGGGTGGACCCATTGTCCACCGGGGTGATCAGACCACGCGGCGGCTTGCCCGCTGCACCAGACCGTCGATTGCCGTCCGCGCCCACCCCTCGGCCAAGGGATGGCGCAGCAGCCGCTGGTTCATGGTGAAGGCATAGGCGATGGCAATGGCTTCGAACGCAAACTGGTCCACATCGAGATCGCTGCGGAAGTGCCCGGCCTCGATCGCCCGCCGGGCGCCGCCGGCCACGAACTGCCGCAATTCGCCCTGCGTGCGCGCCACCACGTCCCGCAATGGGCCGGGCCGGTCATCCAGCTCGAAGCTGGCCGCCTGCAGCGGGCAGCCGCCCGGCAACGGTGGTTCCTTCGACCAGGCGATCCAGCCATCGAAGAAGGCCAGCAGTCGCGGCAATCCACGCGGCTTGTCCAGCGCCGGCTTCACCACGGTCTCGGCGAACAGCGCGGCCGCATGGTCGACAACCGCCTGCTGCAACTGCTCCTTGCTGCCGAAATGCGCGAACAGGCCGCTTTTCGACATGCCCAGCTGCTCGGCCAGGGTGCCGATGGTCAACCCCGACAGTCCGTCCGTGCTGGTCAGTGCCAGCGCCTGATCCAGGATGGCGGCCCTGGTGCGTTCGCCCTTGCTCATGCCAACATGTAAAACGAACGATCGTTCTTTTGTCAAGCCGGACCCGGCATCCGGTGCCCGGCGCGAAAAATGCAGCCGTCCCCCTCGCCGTCCGCACAGCGACCATGCTTTACAAGACCATGACCGATACAGAACACTCCCTGCGTGCCGGGCGGGCAGTTCCCGCCCCTTGCCGTCCCGTCTTTCCTCCGCGGAGTGATCCCATGGCCTCTGCCGCCTTCCAGCGCCGCAGCTTCGCGCCAGGAGAAACCATCTTCAACGAAGGGGACCCCGGCGACAGCCTGTATGTGGTCGAACAGGGCGCCGTCCGCATCTGGCGCGGGCGCGCGGACCACCCCACAGTGATCGGCCGCGTCGAGGCCGGCGGCGTGTTCGGCGAAATGGCCATCTTCGACCGCAAGCCGCGCATGGCCCATGCCACGGCGCTGGAGGACTGCGTGCTGATGCGCATGCCGACCAGCATCCTGCGGGAGAGCCTGTACGGTGCCGACCCGCTGCTGCGCCAGCTGGTCCAGATCCTCATCGACAATATCCGCACCATGGCCCGCCGCCTGGACGAGTTGGAAGGGCGTGTTCCGCCGGCCGCTGACGCCTGACAGGGCGTATAGGCGGGCCAGCGGCAGGCCCCGATGCGTCATGCCGCTGGCCTCAGGACTCAGGCCGTCTCGCGGAACAGTTCGCGGCCGATCAGCATGCGCCGGATCTCCGAGGTGCCTGCCCCGATCTCGTAGAGCTTGGCGTCGCGCAGCAGGCGCCCTGTCGGATAATCATTGATGTAGCCGTTGCCCCCCAGGATCTGGATGGCATCCAGGGCGCATCTGGTGGCGCTTTCCGCCGCCAGCAGGATGGCGCCAGCCGCGTCCTTGCGGGTGATCTGCTTGCGGTCGGCCGCCTTGCCTACGGCATAGACATAGGCGCGGGCGCTGTTCAGGGCCACATAGAGGTCGGCCACCTTGCCCTGGATGAACTGGAATTCGCCGATGGCCTGCCCGAACTGGCGGCGCTCATGCACATAGGGCAGCACCACATCCAGGCAGGCCTGCATGATGCCCAGCGGCCCCGCCGCCAGCACCGCCCGCTCATAGTCCAGCCCGCTCATCAGCACGCGCACGCCGCCGTTCAGCTGGCCCAGGATGTTCTCCTCCGGGACCTCGCACGCGTCGAACACCAGCTCGCCCGTGTGGCTGCCGCGCATGCCCAGCTTGTCGAGCTTCTGGGCGACGCGGAAGCCCTTGAAGCCCTTCTCGATGATGAAGGCGGTGATGCCCCTGGGACCGGCCGCCGGATCGGTCTTGGCATAGACCACCAGCGTATCGGCATCGGGGCCGTTGGTGATCCACATCTTGCTGCCATTGAGGATGAAGCGGTCCCCCCGCTTCTCCGCCCGCAGCGTCATCGACACCACATCCGACCCGGCCCCCGGCTCGCTCATGGCCAGGGCGCCCACATGCTCGCCGGAGATCAGCTTGGGCAGATAGCGGCGGCGCTGCTCCTCTCGCCCGTTGAGGCGGATCTGGTTGACGCAGAGATTGGAATGGGCGCCGTAGGAGAGACCGACCGAGGCGCTGGCCCGGCTGATCTCCTCCATGGCCACCATGTGCTCCACATAGCCCATGCCGGCCCCGCCATACTCCTCCTCGACGGTGACGCCGAGCAGGCCCATGGCCCCCATCTTGGGCCAGAGATCCATGGGGAACTGGTCGGTGCGGTCGATTTCCGCGGCCCGCGGTGCGATCTCATCCCCGGCGAAGCCGGACACGGCATCGCGCAGCGCGTCGGCCGTTTCACCAAGGCCGAAATCGAACAGGGGCAGGCTGTTGCGCAGCATGTGGTCGTTTCTCCCGTAACATTTTGCCGCCGACACTAGCCCCACCAGCGGCGCGGGGGAAGCCCGGAGAGAGACACAGACCGACCGGCAAAAAGAAGGGGCCGCGCCTTCACAGGAAGACGCGGCCCGGAATTTCCGCCACAGACCCCATATAAGGGATCTTGGCACTTGAAGTTGAGATCAGAACGTGACCTTCACACCGCCGTAATAGCCGCGGCCGATCACGTCATAAGTGGCGGAGTCGGTTTCCGCACCGGTGACGCTCGACGGCAGACCCGACACAAGATTCGGGGCCTTGGTATTGAAGATGTTATCCACGCCGAAGAACATCTCCAGCTTGTCGTCGAACAGACGATAGCGGATCTGGGCATCGTTATAGATCTTGGCACCGATGCCCTTGCCATCGGGCCAGCCGTTGCTCGTAAGGAAGGTATTCTCCAGACGAGCCGGCCCGATATAGCGAGTTGTCACGTTAAGGGAGAGGTCGTTCCAGGCATAATTCACATCGATATTGGCACGATGCTTGGATGCGCCGATTTCACCGACAAACGGATCCGGATCTTCACCCGGCACGTTGATCTGGTACCCCTTGAGCATCAGCGTGTAGGCAGCACGGAAGCCAAGCTGGCCCGGGAGGTTGAAATTTTCCTCCAGATCCAGGTTATAAGTAGCCGTAAAATCGATACCGGTCGTTTTCACAACACCAACGTTGAGAGACGACTGATCGATATACTGCAGTGCACCGTCTCCGTTACGCGTAATCAGAGAGCAATACATACCGGACTTGCCATCGCCGTTACGATAGCACTGGTCCAGAGCATACTGACGACCGACGGAAGCCGCGGCATCTTCAATCTTGATATTAAAGTAGTCGACGGTGAATGCGAAATCAGGCGCGAATCTCGGAGTCAGCACCGTGCCGATCGTCCAGCTCTTACCGGTTTCTTCCCCAAGGTTCGGATTACCACGGTTGAAGCCGCTAATGCCCTGCAATTCCGACTGGGTCGGCGTAAAAGAACCCTGGGCGGCAATGCGGTCTGCAATGGACTGGATCGAGCGGCAGGTGGCCGCCGTCTGACCAGCCGTGGTTGCAGTCACGCCCGAGCAAGGATCGATCAAGCCCGTCGGGAAGGTCTGGATACCGGGATTATAAAGCTCGCCGATATTCGGAGCGCGAATGGACTGGGCGTAGCTGAGACGGAAGCGAACGTCCGAGATCGGGGCATAGTCGCCACCGGCACTCCAGCTGGTCACATTGCCGACAGTGGAATAATCGGCAAAACGGATGGCACCGTTCGCCGTCAACTCTTTCACCATCGGCAGATCGGCAAGCAGCGGGACATTCGTCTCGCCATAGAACTCCGAAACGCGGAAAGAGCCCTTAATGTTCGGGTTCTTATTGCTTCCATTCAGGCCGGCCTGGGTCAGCGCGTCATTCTTGGCATCGCTTTCCTCCAGGCGATTTTCATAGCCGAAGGCGATTCCCACCGGGCCGGCGGGCAGCTCAAAAATCGTGCCGGATGCGTTGGCCTGAACGACCTTCTGATTGATTACGGCATTCCGGGACTGGTCGGCACGAACATAGTCGGCGGCAGCCTTGCTGATCGTGTTATAGCCGAACATGTTCAGCGGAACGCATCCCTGAGCGCGCGCCACGGCGTCACGGCACTGCAGAACACCACCGACGCTTTCGACGTCCAGGGCCTGTCGGAAATTCAGAACATTGACCGCGCCCGTGCTGGTCTGGGACTGGGTCGTCTGCCCATAGACATAGGAGGTGTCCCAACGCCAGTTGCTGAATGTCGGGATGACCCTTTCAATCCCCGGAATCTGTCCGTCAAGCCCGATTGCCGCACGGAAGGTCTCGCGGTTGTTCTGTGAACCGCGGTTGTCGATCTCGCTCAGACGGCGGTTGAACTGGATGTCCTTGAGGCCATCGCCGTCACGGTCGGTTGCCGCAGCCATAATCGCGGCGGGGACCAGAGGGTTATCGATAATCGTGCCGGCCGAGTTGCGGTATTGGACGTTCCAGCGGTTGGACGGGAAGACGTTGTTGGTCGCCAGCGGGAAGGGCTCCAGCCGCGACTGGGTGCGGGTCTTGGAATAATTCAGTTCGACAAAGGCCTTCGCCCAATCCGTCACTTCGTAGTCGGCATTGGTCGCCGCAACATACCGGGTCGTCGGGATGGCGATGGTGCGCATGGCGCTACGGTTGTAGCCATCGGCCTCACGCGTGTCCGACCCGTTCTGAGAGAAGCTGTTCAGCAGATTGTTGTTGCGGTCGAACGTGAAGTTCGTGCCAGCCCCGTTGCCGGCGACGAAACGGCCCTGAGGCGGATTCGTCGAATAATAGGGGCGACGCACGGAGAACGCATCGTCCGGGTTGCCGGTGAGTGTCCCCAGAGACTGCTGGTCGATGGCCGACCGGCTCCGGTTACGGGAATAGACCGCTCCCTGCTCAGTATAGCCGAAATAGGCCAGGGCGTGACCGCGGGAGCCGATCTTGCCCCCGATCATGACATTGCCGACCTTTTCGATATCGTCGCTTTCTTCGGAAATGCCATAGCGGGCTTCCGCCTGAACGCCTTCGAAGTCCTTCTTCATAATGAAGTTGACCACACCGGCCACAGCGTCGGAGCCGTAGACGGAGGACGAACCACCCGTCAGAATTTCGACGCGCTCGACCATCGCGGTTGGGATGGTATTCAGGTCAACGGCGGAGGAACCAGGAATGCCGGCGACAAAGCGGCGACCGTTGACCAGCACCAGTGTGCGGCTCGACCCCAGATTACGGAGATCAACCGTTGCAACACCCGAGTTCTGGATGTCGAAGTTCGAATTGGTTCGCGAAAAGCCCGGCGTGCCGAAAGTCGGATTCTGAATGAGCGCATCCTGGATATTGATAATACCCTGCGCCTCAATCTTATCGGAACCGATCACCTGGAGCGGGGAAGTTTCCGTGAGGTTGGACCTGGCAATGCGCGAGCCGGTCACAACAATTTCTTCCAGAGTATCGCTTCCCTGCGCATTGGCTACACCAGCCGCCAGGACGATGGCAGATCCAGCCAACAACGCGGTGCGGAAGCAGCGCCCAACGGCTGCTTGATTACCCTTCATCGTTTATTCCCCATTCAACAGTTTGTTTTATAGCAACCAAAAGAAAGGATATTATCCCTTCTAGAAGCCCATAGAGATTAAGCCAATACGTCTATCTGTGCGCAATCTTTATGCAATCGGCCGTGGGAATCTGACGCTGCATGTGGCAGAAATGTCAAACAATCCAGCAGCAATCGCAATCTTATGCCGACAGAAAAGACGGATAAGAAATTTTTCTTCACCGATGTTGGGCAAACTTCACGTTTCAGGAAATTTTATTGCGCAAAAAAGATACCCCGCTCCACGCCGCAGGCGCAGGCAATGCCTTACAGGTCATAATCTGCCAGATCAGGTCAGCACCCAACTCGCCAGCCCCAGAAAGGCCAGGAAACCCACCACATCGGTGACGGTGGTCAGGAAGACGCCGGAGGCCACGGCCGGGTCGATCTTCAGCCGGTCCAGCACCAGGGGGATCAAGGCGCCGAACAGGCCGGCGCAGAGGAGGTTGACAACCATGGCGGCGGCGATCACCAGCCCGATCAGCGGATCATGGAACCAGGCATAGGCCACGCCGCCGGCGATCACGGCGAACAGGGTGCCGTTGGCGGCGCCGACCAGCACCTCCTTGCCGACCACGCGCAGGGCATTGGCCTGGGACAGTTCCCGCGTGGCCAGGGCACGCACGGCCACGGTCAGGGTCTGGGTCCCGGCATTGCCGCCCATGCTGGCGACGATGGGCATCAGCACGGCCAGGGCCACCACCTGCTGGATGGTGGCCTCGAACAGGCCGATGACCAGACTGGCCACGATGGCCGTGACCAGATTGACGGCCAGCCAGCGGAACCGGCTTTTCGTGGTGTCCAGCACGGCGCGGTAGAGGTCGCCCTCCTCCACGCCGCCCAGGGCCAGAAGGTCGGCCTCGGCCTCCTCCTCGATCACATCCACCACGTCGTCGACGGTGATGACACCCAGAAGCCGGCCCGCACCATCCACCACCGGGGCTGAGACCAGGCCATATTTGCGGAAGCAGCGCGCCACCTCCTCCTGGTCCATGGTGGCCGGGATGCGGTGGACATCCTCGTGCAGGATGTCCGCCAGCTTGACTCCGCGCTTGGCCCGCAGGACCCGCGACAGCGGCACGGTGCCCGCCACCCGCAGCATGGGATCGACAACGATGATATCGTAGAACTGCTCGGGAACGTCGCTGTCCGCGCTGACCGCGGCGGCGCGCAGATAGTCCAGCAGGCCGCCGACGGTCCAGAACACGGGCACCGAGACGAACGCCCGGCTCATCAGACGGCCGGCCGAATATTCCGGGAAGGTCAGGCCTTCCTCGACCAGCGCCCGCGCCTCCGGCGGCAGGTTGGCCAGAATCTCGGCCTGGGCCTGCTCGTCCAGATCCTGGATGACGTCGACGGCGTCGTCGGTCTCCAGCTCGGCCACGGCCGCCGCCAGTTCGGCCGGATTCAGCTGCTCGATCAGCTCGTCGCGCAGATCGCCCGGCAGATAGGCCAGGATCTCCGCATCGAAATCCGGGCGCAGCAGATCCACCACCTGCGCCCGGCCGTCGGCGTCCAGCTGCTCCAGCAGCTGGGCCACATCGGACGGGTGTTCCCCGGCCAGCAGCCGTGCCGCCTGAACCGTGTCACCGGCCGCAAGACAATCGTGGATGATGGCCAGGCCATCACCCGCCTGCTCCGGCCCCACCCGGTGGGGCCGGTTGTCGCCCGGGGGAAGATCCGCCCCGCCGCTCATGCGCCTTTCGTGTGCATCTGGGCGTCGACGACGGCCAGGGCGGACATGTTGACGATGCCGCGCACGGTCACGCTGGGCGTCAGGATGTGCGCCGGCTTGGCCGCCCCCAGCAGCACCGGGCCGACCGCCAGCCCGTCGCCCAGAACCTTCAGCAGGTTGAAGGAGACATTGGCGCTGTCGCGGTCGGGCATGACCAGCAGGTTGGCCGCACCGGACAGGCGCGAGTTCGGGAAGATGCGCTGGCGGATCTCCGGGCTGATGGCGGCATCGGCATGCATCTCGCCCTCCACCTCCAGCGCCGGGCACCGGCTGGTGATGGCCTGCAGCGCCGCCCGCATCTTCAGGGCCGATTCGTCGCCATGGCTGCCGAAGCTGGAATGGGACAGCAGCGCCACCTTGGGCGCCAGACCGAAGCGCCGGACCTCCTCCGCCGCCAGTTCGGTGATCTCGGCCAGATCCTGGGCGCTGGGATCGGCATTCACATAGGTGTCGGTCAGGAAGAAGGTGCCGCGGTTGAGGATCAGCACGCTGAGCGCCGCCGCCACACGGGCGCCGGGCCGCAGGCCGATGACATCCATGACATGCTTCAGGTGCCAGTCATACAGGCCGACAGTGCCGCAGATCAGGGCATCGGCATCCCCCTTCTCCACCATCAGCGCGCCAATGACGGTGGTGTTGGTGCGCAGGACCTGCCGGGCCCGGTCGGGGCTGACGCCGCGCCGCTCCATGATGCGATGGTAGCTCTGCCAGTAGTCGCTGTAGGCGGGATCGTTCTGCGGATCGATCAGCCGCACATTCTCGCCCACGCGCAGGCGCAGCCCCAGCTTGTCGATGCGGCGCTGCACCACCTCGCGCCGGCCGATCAGCACGGGCTGGGCCAGCCGGTCGTCCAGAACCTGCTGGGCGGCCCGCAGCACCCGCTCCTCCTCGCCCTCGGCATAGACGATGCGCCGGGGATCAGCCTTGGCCTTGGCGAAGACCGGCTTCATGGTCAGGCCGGAGCGGAAGACGAACTGGCCCAGCTGCTCGCGATAGGCGGCGAAATCGGCGATGGGACGGGTGGCGACGCCGCTGTCCATGGCGGCCTTGGCCACGGCCGGCGCGATCTCCAGCATCAGCCGCGGATCGAACGGGCGCGGGATCAGATAGTCGGCACCGAAGCTGGGCGGCGTACCGCCATAGGCGGTGGCGACCACATCATGCACCTCGGCCTGGGCCAGCCGGGCGATGGCCTTGACCGCGGCGATCTTCATCGCCTCGTTGATGGTGGTGGCCCCCACATCCAGCGCGCCGCGGAAGATGAAGGGGAAGCAGAGGACATTGTTGACCTGGTTGGGATAGTCGGAGCGGCCAGTGGCGATGATGGCGTCCGGACGGGCCGCCCGCGCCTCCTCCGGCATGATCTCCGGCGTCGGATTGGCCAGGGCCATGACGATGGGCGCCTTGGCCATGCGCTGCACCATCTCCCCGGTCAGCACCCGCGGCGCCGACAGCCCCAGGAAGACGTCGGCGTCGCCGATGATGTCGCCCAGGGTACGGGCGTTGGTCTTCTTGGCGTAGCGGGCCTTGCGCGGGTCCATCAGCTCGGTGCGGCCCTCATAGACCACGCCGGCGATATCGCTGACCCAGATGTTCTCCACCGGCAGGCCCAGATCCACCAGCAGGTCGAGACAGGCCAGCGCCGCGGCACCGGCGCCGCTGGCCACCAGCTTGACCGAGCCGATGTCACGGCCGGTCAGCTTCAGCGCATTGGTGATGGCGGCGGCCACGATGATGGCCGTGCCGTGCTGGTCGTCATGGAAGACCGGGATCTTCATGCGCTCGCGCAGCTTCTTCTCGACATAGAAGCATTCGGGCGCCTTGATGTCCTCCAGGTTGATGCCACCGAAGCTGGGCTCCAGCGCAGCGATCACCTCCACCAGCCTGTCCGGGTCCTTCTCGTTGACCTCGATGTCGAAGACGTCGATGCCGGCGAACTTCTTGAACAGGACGCCCTTGCCCTCCATCACCGGCTTCGACGCCAGCGGACCGATGTCGCCCAGGCCCAGCACGGCCGTGCCGTTGCTGATGACGGCCACCAGATTGCCACGGCTGGTGTATTTGGCCGCGTTGGCCTCGTCCTTGACGATCTCCTCGCAGGCCGCGGCCACGCCCGGCGAATAGGCCAGAGCCAGATCGCGCTGGGTCGCCAGCGGCTTGGTCGGGGTGACGGCGATCTTTCCGGGCACCGGCAGCCGGTGATAGTCGAGGGCGGCGTCGCGGAAGCTGTCGGACATGGCGGAAATCCTGGAAAAGCCGAGCGGATTTGGCAGTTGAACGCATCCTGCTTAGGCTGCGGCAATGTGGCTTGTCCAGGAGGAATGCGCCCCCGACGCCCTGTCATGCCAATCTGTCGGGCCGTGTCCCCGCCGCGGTCCCGCCCCCGATCTCGGCACGGCTGCCGGTGCCGTGACGGCCGAGTCCGCCCGCCCGATCGCGGCCCGCTCAGCCGGCCTGCACCTGTGCCCAGCGCTGCTCCTGTGTGCGTCCGCCAAAACCATAGGCATGGCCGTCGACGGCATGGACCAGGACATAGGATTCCGGATGCAGCGGCCCCAGCAGCCGCTCCATCCCGGCGAAGGCTTCGCGGACGAAGCGGGCGGTTTCCGCCTTGGTGTTGGTGCCGGCCGTGATTTTGACATCGAGCCAGAACGCGGACAGCCCCGCATCGGCCGGACGGCGACCGGCGATGAACCAGCCGGCGGGATCGACCGGCTCCACCAGAACAGCCGTGACATCCTTATCCTTGCCCAGATGCTGCGCCGACCACCCGGACGCCGCCTCGGCAAGGGTGGCGCGCAGATCGACGCCTTCGGGCTGGATGAAGCGGATCGTGATCATGGGCATATCGTCTCTCCTCACAGACGGGTTTCTTGGCCCGGATATCCTTGCCCACCGCTAAAACCAGTGGAACGCTATTATTAGATATTGCTATCATTGCAGATCACTATGATAGCCAGATGAGCCCAGGGTGATGCTGGATCTCGAATCGGTACGTCTGTTCGTGATGACCATTGATCTCGGCGGCCTCACCCGCGCGGCGGAGGCGGCGGGAACGGTGCAGCCCGTCGTCAGCCAGCGCATCAAAGCCCTGGAGGAGCGGTTGGGAACCCGCCTCCTTGATCGCTCTCCCCGCTTTGTCCGTCCCACGGCGGAGGGCCTGCGCTTTCTGGCTGAAGCCCGGCTGCTGCTGGCTGCCCATGATCGTGCGGCGGGGTTCCGCCGGCGGACACCGACACGCCTCCGGCTCGGGATCAGCGACCATGTGATGGGCGGCGCGACGGGCGTGGTTCTGGCACGATTGCGGGCGGCGCTGGGGAGCGAGATCGATCTGGAGGTCAAGGTCTCCCTGTCGCAACCCTTGCGGATCGCCTTTGACGAGGGGGAGTTGGATGCGGCCCTCATCCGGCGCGAGGCCGGGGGGCTGGAGGGCGATGTGCTGGGCATCGACCCGTTGGGCTGGCGTGGCGACATGGCGTCGGTTCACCCGGACCAGCCTCTGCCCCTGGCGACATTGGGTCCCCCGTGTGCCGTGCGGGCCGCCGCCATCAGGGCCTTGGACCGCGCCGGCCTTGCCTGGCGGGAAAGCCTGGTGGCGGGAAGCTGCGCCGTGTTGCTCGCCGGCATCACGGCGGGCTTCGGCATTGCCCCCATGGGCCGGTTCGGCAGTCACCAGGCGCCGGACATCGGGCCGGCCCTGGGGCTGCCGCCCCTGCCACCGTCGGAGGTTGTCCTGCTGGGCCGGTCGGGCACGCCGACACTGGCCGCGGCGTTGCGCGGCATCGCCGCCGGCATGCGTGCGGCCCTGGCCTGATCCCGGAAAAGCGAAAAGGGCGACGCCGGACGGCGTCACCCTTTTCATCGCTCAACGTCAGCTAGCGCCAACTGAACTCTTGCCGGGATGGTGCGGTCGAGAAGACTCGAACTTCCACGGGTTGCCCCACAGCGACCTCAACGCTGCGCGTCTACCAGTTCCGCCACGACCGCACACCGGCACTCAGCGAACGACGGTGCTTGAGGAGGACACCGTCGGGTGCGGGGGAGATAGCAAATCCCGCGGGCGGGTTCAAGCTATTCCAACAGCCCTGTTCCGAAGTCATGGAAGCCGGCCGGCGAATGTCCTACATAGCGGGAATGATCTGCACCGCGGCCCGTCCGCGGCGGCGACTGGCGGAGTGGCAAAGCGTGTCCATCGAGTGGCGTATCAGCGACGAGCCCGTGGCCTATCCCGAGGCCCTGGCCTTCATGGAACAGCGGGCGGCCGACATCCGGGCCGCGACGGCCCCGGAAACCATCTGGCTGCTGGAGCACCCCCCGCTCTACACGGCGGGGACCAGCGCCAAGCCATCCGATCTGCTGCGGCCAGACCGGTTTCCGGTCTATGAGGCCGGGCGCGGAGGCCAGTACACCTATCACGGACCGGGCCAGCGGGTCGGCTATGTCATGATGGATGTCCAGGCCCGGGGCGGCGACCTGCACAATTTCGTCTGGCGCCTGGAAGAATGGCTGATCCGGACCCTGGCTGGTTTCGCCGTCAAGGGCGAGCGGCGCTGCGGCCGCGTCGGTGTCTGGGTCGACCTGTCCCCCTATGGCCGTCCGGGCCAGGAGGCCAAGATCGGGGCGCTTGGCGTGCGGGTCCGCCGTGGCGTCAGCTTCCATGGTGTTTCACTGAATGTGGAACCCGACCTGTCCCACTTCGCCGGCATTGTCCCCTGCGGCATCAGCGAATTCGGGGTAACCTCGCTGGCCGATCTCGGCCACATCGTCAGCATGGACGAGGTGGACATGGCCCTGCGGGCCAGCTTCCTGGAGATCTTCGGCGACAGCCCCGCTACCCAGCCCCGACTGCCGGCCGTCCCCTCCTGCGCGGCGGCGGACTGATGCCGCGCCGCGGTTCCGTCACCGCCCTGGTCCTGTACATGGTGGGAGGCCTTGCCATCCTCATCAGCCTGTACCTGCTGACGGCACCGGCCGAGGCCACCTTCGGCCCCGGCCTGGTATCGCTGCTGCTGGGCACCATGCTGATCGGGCTGGGGCGTGTCTGCGCCCATGTGGCCCGCATCCGCGATCTGCTGGAAAAGCGGGGATAGGCAGGTCAGACCGTGCGGCTGTCCGCGGCCGGGATCACGCGCGGCGGCGCGCCGTCCCGCAGCAGGTCGCGGATTTCCCGCAGCAGCACTTCCTGGGCCGGCGGCGCGCTGGGTTTGGCCTGTTCCCGGCGGTGCAAGCGGTTGACCTGCTTCACCAGGATGAAGACGGAGACCGATACGATGAAGAACTTGATCACGGCATTGACGAACAGGCCGTAATTGATGGTCGTCGCCCCGGCGTCCTGCGCCGCCTTCAGCGAAGCGTAATCCCCGCCGGACAGGTTGATGAAGTAGCTGGAAAAGTCGATGCCGCCCATGATGAAGCCCAGCGGCGGCATCAGCACATCGTTGACCAGCGAATTGACGATGCCGGTGAAGGCGGCACCGATGATGATGCCGACGGCGAGGTCGATGACATTGCCCCGGCTGATGAACTCCCGGAATTCCTTCAGCATCGCTTCCTTCCCCCTGTGCCTGCCTCGGCCCGACTGAATACCTCAGACGCGCCGTCATGCACAGCACCCCGGTCGGATAATCCGGTGCCGCCGCGGCGGACGGCACGAAGAAGGAGCAGTGATAAAACTGTTATTGCGAGTCATTATCACTCGCGTTAGCGTCAGCGGACCCGAGCACCAGAGGAACCGCCATGACCGGAAGCCATGATTGCCGCGCCGCCGTCGCCCTCGACCCGCAGACACAGCTTGTCCTCTGGGGCCTGCGCGTCCATGCCGCCGGAATGCGTATGGGCGTTCCTGTCAGCGAACCCGTGCGCGCCACCTTCGCCCAGGCCATGGCGGAAGATGCGGCCGGCCCGCTGGAAGCACTGGTCGTCTTCATCGGCCGTGGCGCAGCGCGGACCGTGGAGGTGAAATGTCCGCAATGCCCGGATGTCACCGCTGACGAGCGGTTGCTGCTGCGCCTGCTGGCGCTCTACCAGGCTGGCCGGGACCTGCCCGCCCTGTTCGAGGCCCGGGGCCTGCTGACGCCGTCCGCCGCCCGTGTGTCCGGCCCGGTCTTCCGTATGGCCGCCACCGCCCTGGCCCAGTGCGGGCTGCGCCTGACCGACGAGACCCTGGCGGCGCCGATGCCGCCGCCGTTTGCCTTGATCATGCCGGAACACGCCACCATCCACTGACCTGCGGCGCACGGCCCCGAGGCGCACGGACCGGGGGGACAGGGGCCGAGGGACAGGGGCCGGGGACGCAGGCCCCGGTTGCCGCCCTGTGGCCCCGATCAGACGGTCGGGCGCTGGACGAAGCCGATGAAGCCGGGATCATCCGCCGTCTCGGTCACAATGGATGCGACCTCGGCAGCCGGGGGTCCGTCCTGACAGTCGGCCAGCATGGTCTCCACCACGCCGACCGGACCGGCGAACAGCGCTTCGACCGTGCCGTCGCGACGATTGCGCACCCAGCCGTCCAGCCCCAGCAACTCGGCCCGCTGGATGGCCCATCCGCGGAACCAGACCCCTTGCACATGCCCGCTGATACAGGCTCGAACCGCGATCCGCCCATTCATGTCATCACCTCCCCCCAGAGATGAGAAGAAACCCGGCGCTCCCACGGGGAAGACCGGAGGAACCGGCGGCAGGATCGGCCCGCGGATCGTGGCCGGGTTCCGTGCCGGTTGCTGCCGCGGCAGCATCTCCTTGATATTGGAATGGTAAACTGTGTGGAACAGCCCGTCATGACTCCGTCATGCGGCCCTGTCACTCCGCCGCAGCAACCCTGACCGCCCAACCCTGCCGCGGCGTGGCGACCGCGTGCTCTTGTCAATCGGGGTCCGGCGACCGCATGCTCAGGCTGCCGACCGGCACAGGAGAACAGGCATGGCATCGCGGGAATCCAGCATCAGGGCCGGCATCAGGAGCAGCCTCAGGGAATGGGCCGGCGTGGTCGGCGGGGCGGCCCTGTTCTATCTGGTGATGAACAGCTTCGCCTTCGCCGGTTTCCATGTGCCGTCCGAAAGCATGCTGCCGACTTTGAAGGTCGGGGACCAGTTCTACGCGGCCAAATGGGCCTATGGGTACAGCCGCTTCTCCTCCGCCTTCACCCGTTTGCCGGTGGACCGCTTTCCCACCGGCAGCGGCCGCTATCCCGACCAGCTGCCGGATCGCGGCGATGTCGTGGTCTTCCGCGTGCCGGGCGTCGAGGAAGATTATGTCAAGCGGGTGATCGGCCTGCCCGGCGACCACATCCGGGTCAGCCATGGCCGTCTGTTCCTCAACGGGACCCTGATCCCGCGGGAAGAGGTGCGCCGCTACAGCTATCGGCAGCAGGGCGGCCGGGTTGTCACGGCGACGGAGTACCGCGAGACGCTGCCCGGCGGTCACGCGCATCTGATCCTGGAACAGAGCGATGAAGGACCGGCGGACAACACGCCGGACTATGTGGTGCCGCCGGGCCATCTGTTCATGATGGGCGACAACCGCGACAATTCCGAGGACAGCCGTTTCCTGGATGCGGTCGGCTATATCCCGGCCGAGCGCGTGCTGGGCCGGGTGGGCCTCGTCGCCTTCAGTTGGACCGGCTGCACCGATGAGCCGGGCCTGGCCTGCCCCGGCGGCGGCTGGCTCGACCGGCTGGCCCGCTCGGTCGACTGAGAATCAGCGTCCCTTGCCGCCGACCAGCCCCATGGCCCAGGCCGTGTGCAGGGCCAGCGGCGCCATCCACAGCACCAGGGGCCAGACGAACCAGATTCGGTCCGGCGTGGTCGCGAAGTTCAACGGAACCAGCAGCACCATCACGCCGAAATAGGCGATGAAGTGATTCAAAAGGGCGGAGCGGCGCCGGCGGCCCCGGTCCGCCTCCTCAACACGCGCCTGTAAGCGGTCCCTGTCCTGCTGCGGCATCGATGGCATCCCTGTCCTGCCCGCCGCTTCGATAGCGGCTTTGTGCGCACGGGGCAATCGCATGGCAAGTGAACCATTTTGCCGCAGCGTCATTTCGGCCCCTGGGCGAACGATGTGTCGTCCGCATTTGTTAGAGGAACGCCGGCGGATCACAGCATCCGTCATTCGCACCCATGTCCGGGGTTTTCCAGCGGCAGGCCAGGGGTATCACCATGGACCTTGATCCCGTTGTGTTGGCGCGTCTGCAGTTCGCCTTCACCATCTCGTTCCACATCCTGTTTCCCGCCTTCACCATCGGCCTTGCGGCCTGGATCGCCGTGCTGGAAGGGCGCTGGCTGTTCAGCGGCAAGGATGTCTACCACACCCTGTCTGAGTTCTGGACCAAGGTCTTCGCCGTGTCCTTCGGCATGGGCGTGGTCTCCGGCATCGTCATGTCCTACCAGTTCGGCACCAACTGGAGCCGCTTTTCCGACATCGGCGGCAACATCCTGGGTCCCCTCATCAATTACGAAGTCGTCACCGCCTTCTTCCTGGAGGCGACCTTCCTCGGCATTCTGCTGTTCGGGCGGGACCGGGTGCCACGCTGGGTGCATTTCCTGGCCGCCTGCATGGTGGCCTTCGGCACGCTGCTGAGTGCGTTCTGGATTCTGTCGGCCAACAGCTTCATGCAGACGCCGGCCGGCTACGAGGTGCGGGACGGCCGCCTGTTCCCGACGGACTGGTGGCAGATCGTCTTCAACCCCAGCTTCCCCTACCGCTATTTCCACATGGTCATGGCCTGCTTCCTGACCACCAGCTTCGTGGTGGCCGGGATCAGCGCCTGGCATCTGTTGAAGGGGCGGTTCCAGGACCATGCCCGCATCGCGCTCAGCATGGCGCTGGGGCTGATCGCGGTGCTGGCCCCGGCCCAGATCCTGGTGGGCGACATGACCGGGTTGAACACGCTGGAGCACCAGCCGGCAAAGCTGGCCGCCATCGAGGGCCATTGGGAAACCCACCGCGGCGCCCCTCTGATCCTGTTCGCCTGGCCGGACCAGGAGGCGGAGATGAACCATTTCGAGATCAGCGTGCCCAAACTGGGCAGCCTGATCCTGACCCATGAATGGGACGGGTTGATCCGGGGCCTGAAGGAGATTCCGCCCCAGGACCGGCCGCCGGTCTGGCCGGTGTTCTGGTCCTTCCGCGCCATGGTCGGCCTGGGCCTTGTCATGCTGGGCGTGGCGGCGGTCAGCCTGTGGCTGCGTGTGCGCAGGCGGCTCTATGACACGCGCTGGTTCCTGCGTCTGCTGGTGCTGACCACACCCATCGGCTTCCTGGCCGTGCTGTTCGGCTGGTTCACCACCGAGATCGGCCGCCAGCCCTGGACCGTCTACGGCCTGCTGCGCACGGAGCAGAGCATCTCCCCCGCCATCACCGGCGGTGGCGTCCTGGCCTCGCTCATCACCTTCTTCATCACCTACGCCATCATCTTCACCGCCGGCACCTACTACATCGTCCGCCTGTTCCAGCGCGGACCGCAGGGAGCGGTGAAACCGGCGGACCCCGCAGCGGGGCGGCCCAAGCGCCCGCTGTCCAAGGCGGATGAGGAGTTGGGCCGCCCGCCACCCCGCCCCCAGTCCCGCCCGGCGGAGTAAGGAGACATCCCCATGGATTTCGACCTGACCCTGACCTTCGCCGGCATCGCCGCGCTGGCCGTGTTCATGTATGTGCTGATGGACGGGTTCGACCTGGGCGTCGGCATCCTGTTTCCCTTCGCCCCCGGCGGGGACGGCGACCGCGATACCATGATGAACACGGTGGCACCGATCTGGGACGGCAACGAGACCTGGCTGATCCTGGGTGCCGCCGCCCTGTTCGCCGGCTTCCCCCTGGCCTATTCGGTACTGCTGCCGGCGCTGTATCTGCCGGTGCTGCTGATGCTGATCGCCCTGATCTTCCGCGGTGTCGCCTTCGAGTTCCGCTTCAAGGCGGACAGCTCGAAATATCTGTGGACGACGAGTTTCTTCGTCGGCTCCGTGGCCGCCACCTTCTCCCAGGGCATCATCCTGGGCGCCTTCATCCAGGGGTTCGAGGTCACGGGCCGCGATTTCACCGGCAGCATCTGGGGCTGGCTTTCCCCCTTCGCGCTGATGGTGGGCGTGGCCATGGTGTTCGGCTATGCCCTGTTGGGCAGCTGCTGGCTGATCTGGAAGACCACCGGGCCGTTGCAGGACTGGTGCTACCGGCTGGCACCGAAGCTGCTGCTGGCCGTGCTGCTGTTCGTTGGCATCGTCAGCCTGTGGACGCCCCTGACCAACCTGGACGTCCGCGCCCGCTGGTTCACCTGGCCGAACATCCTCTATCTCTCCCCGGTGCCGATCATCACCCTGGCCGTGGCCGGGCTGCAGTACCGGGCCGTGCGCCTGCGGCGCGAGGGGACACCGTTCGTGCTGGCCATGCTGCTGTTCCTACTGGCCTATGGCGGGCTGGCCATCAGCCTGTGGCCCTACATCATCCCGCCCAGCATCACCATCTGGGAGGCCGCATCCCCGCCCGAAAGCCAGATCTTCCTGCTGGTCGGGCTGGTGATCCTGATCCCCACCATCCTGGCCTACACGGCGTTCACCTATTGGGTCTTCCGCGGCAAGGTCCGGCCGGGCGAAGGCTATCACCATTAGACCAGGGCCTGTCTGATATCAGGCGCAGCCGGCGGGTCCGCCTCCGGTGCGGGCGGCGGCCGAAGCGCGCCGATAAAACTTCTAATTTAGGCCGAATATCTCGATAAAGCACGCCTCTCGGCACATACACCCGTATATGCGAAACGCAAAGCCGCCATGTCGCGGCCCAACCTTACGCTGTGATGACGGTCACCCATCTGCTTCGGCTCCCGGGACAGTGTAATCGTCCCACCCGTGAGCAGATGCCGCCATGCCGGCTGGCAGCCCAATGCTCCATCGAAGAGAGCCAGAAAACCGTGCAGATGCTCCGCGACGCAAAAATCAGAACCCGCCTGCTGTTCGGCTTCGGGATCGTGCTGACCTTGCTGGTGGTGCTCACCGGAACCGGAGTCCGCGAGGTCGCCCGCATCGATGCCAGCCTGACCCAGGTGAGCGAGGTCAACAACGTCAAGCAGCGCTACGCCATCAACTTCCGTGGCAGCGTGCATGACCGCGCCATCGCCCTGCGCGACGTGGTCCTGGCCACCGATACGCAGGACCGGTCGGCCTCCATCGCTCTGATCAAGCGGCTGGCCGATGCCTACACCCAGTCCGCAAGCCCGCTCGACGCCATGCTGTCGAAGGACGCCTCGGCCGAGGAGCGCAGCATCCTGGCATCGATCAAGGAAACCGAAGCGCGGATGCTGCCGATCATCGCCCAGGTCACCGCAAAGGCCGAGGCCGGGGAGACGGAAGCCGCCCGGCAGCAGGTGCTGCAGGAGGCCCGGCCCGGCTTCGTGGAATGGCTGAACCGGATCAATCAGTTCATCGACCTGCAGGAGAAGAACAGCCGCGCCATCGCCGACCATGCCGGTCACATCGCCAAACGCTTCGCCACGCTGATGATCGCGCTCTGCGCCATCTGTCTGGTGATCGGAACGGGCTTCGCCTGGTGGACCATCGGCTCGATCCGGCCGCTGCGCCGGCTGACGGATACCATGCTGGCCCTGGCCGGCGGTGCCCTCGATGTGGAGATCCCCAGCGTCCGCTCCCGTGACGAGGTCGGCGAGATCACCGGCGCGGTCCAGGTCTTCAAGACCAATGCCATCGAAGCGGCAGCGCTGCGCCGCAGTCAGGCCCAGGCCGCAGCCGAGGCCGAGCAGCGCAAACGCGCGGAAATGGCTGCCCTCGCCCGCAGCTTCGAGGAACAGGTCAAGGTGGTGGTGGAAACCGTATCGGCCTCGGCCAGCCAGCTCCGCAGTTCGGCCGAGTCCCTGAGTTCCGCTGCCAGCGGCACCACACAGAAGGCCGTGACCGCCGCCGGATCGTCCAGCCGCGCCTCGGACGCGGTCGAAACGGTCGCCGCGGCGGCGCAGCAGCTGTCGGCCTCCATCGCCGAGATCGGTCAGCGCATCGTCGAAAGCACCAACCGGACACGGCATGCCGCCGTCGAGGCGGAGAACACAAACCGCATCGTCGACGGGCTGTCAGGCAAGGCCGACCGCATCGGCGAGGTGGTCCAGCTCATCACCGATATCGCCGCCCAGACCAACCTGCTGGCGCTGAACGCCACCATCGAGGCGGCCCGTGCCGGCGAGGCGGGAAAAGGCTTTGCCGTGGTGGCCAACGAAGTCAAATCCCTGGCCAACCAGACATCGCGGGCCACCTCGGAAATCGCCGAGCGCATCGGCGAGATTCAGGCGGCCACGTCCGATGCCGTCCGGGCCATCAAGGACATCGCGGCCGCCATCACCGAGGTGGACCGCATCGGCGCCGCCATTGCCGGTGCCGTGGAGCAGCAGAATGCCGCCACGGCGGAGATCGCCAGCAATGCCGACGCCGCCTCCGGTGCCAGCGGCGAGGTCACGGCGGCCGTGAATGACATGCGCGATGCCGCCGACCAGACGGGCAGCGCCTCGGCCGAACTGCTGGTGGCCTCGGACGATCTGTCGAAGCAGGCCGCCCTGCTGGGCACCCAGGTGGACGGCTTCCTGGCCGGCATCCGCGGCGCCGCCTGACCAGCGGCGGTCCTGCCCGGCAGACGGCGACAGAAAAGGCCCGCACCGATACCGGCGCGGGCCTTTTTCATGGTGAAGCCAACGGCTGTGGCGGCCAGGGAGGATCAGTCCTCCAGCATGTTCGACAGCTTCATGGCCACGCCCATGTTCCCCTGCACCTTCAGCTTGCCCATCATGAAGGCCATGGTCGGTGCCAGCTGCCCCTGGCTGAGCTTCACGAAGTCCGGCAGGGAGATGATCAGGGTGGTGTCCGGGTCCGTCCCCTCCCGCGACACCGCCGGCGGCGAGGCTTTGCCGTCGAGGAACAGGCTGCCGGCGCTGCCGAAATCGAACTTCACACGGGCGTTCAGCCCGCTGAACTGCATCGCGCGGGCCTTCATCTGCGCTTCGACCTGATCGAGGGTCATGGGCATGCTCCCTGGAACCGGCCCCCGATCCGGCTGAACCGGAGTGCCATATTACGTTTACGTAAAGGTGATGTTTCGATCCTAACAGAGGGCACGCTTCCCAGGCAAGCCGTCGTCAGTGGAGCCAGCCCGCATCCATGCGTTCGATTCGGCGGGCCAGGTCGCGCAGCAGCAGCGCCTCCTCCATGCGCCCTTCATAGACGAGCATCTGCCGGTGGCGGCGCAGCAGATGGAGAACGGCCTTTTCATCGGAAAGTCCGGACAGCACCCGGTTCCGGCCGGCGGTCACGGTGATCCCCAGAACGGCCATGGCCTCCGCCACCAGGGTCACGGCCCAGGCCAGTTCCGCTTCTTCGGCCTCGGCGGCCCGCAGCACCGGTTCGAGCAGATCCGCGATCGTCACATGTCCGCTCACATCCGGTCCTTTTCGCGCATCATCGGTCCTGCCATGCCCCATCGCCGCCGACGGCATATGGGCAAGCGGACGGCCCGTTGCCAGCTGTTGGGCCTGATCCGGCGTCGCCCCGGGCGGATGGTGCGCTCTTCGCGGGCAGGGGGGACCGGTCCGGTCAGGACCGGCCGACGATCCAGCGGTAGATGCGCAGGCAGGCCAGCAGGAACAGGGCGGCCCCCAACGCCTCGGCCACTGGCCCGAAACTGGCGGGCAGCAGGCCCAGCGGCTCCTGTTCACCGGTGGCGACGATGAGTGCGGCCAGCACGATGCCGAACAGCCCCTCGCCCACGATCAGACCGGATGCCAGCAGCGTCCCGCGCCGGCGCGGACCCTCCGCGACCTCGAGCAGCGGCCTGCCGGCCTGCCGTGCCCGCCGGGCCAGGGTCCGCTCGGTGAACCAGCCGACCACCGTGCCGACGACCACCGGCATGGTGGCGGAGGCCATGGGCAGATAGATGCCCAGCGCCACGGCCAGGGGCGGCAGGCGCAGGGTCCGGGTGGTCCGGCGCAGCCCTTCATCGGCCACGACCAGACCGATGCCGACCAGGGCGCCGATGCCCAGCATGGTCCAGTTCATGTCGCCAGACAGGATGCCCTGAGCCAGCGTGGCCATCAGCGTGGCCTGCGGCGCCGCCAGCGCCTTGGCCGGGTCCATGCCGGGCGGCAGCGCCATGCCGGCGAAGCCCCAGGCCTTCAGCATCAGGTCCAGGATGGGCGGGATGACCGCCGCCCCCACCAGCACGCCGATGATCAGCGCCACCTGCTGGCGCCACGGGGTCGCCCCCACCAGTTGGCCGGTCTTGAGGTCCTGGAGATTGTCGTTGGCGATGGTGGCGATGGCCAGCACGACCGAGGTGGCGAACAGGGCGAAGGCCACGGCGGCCCCGCGGACGGCGGGATCGGTCAGATGGGCCCCCAGCAGCAACAGCAGCAGGACCGATCCGCTGATGACGGCGACGATGCCGATGCCGGAGATCGGGCTATTGGAACTGCCGATCAGCCCGGCCATGTAGCCGCAGGCCGACGCGACGATGAAGCCGACCAGGGCGGCGAACACCACGCCGCCGATGACCAGCACCGGCAGATGGTCCTGGATGGCCGGGCCGGCTCCCAGCATGAACACCAGGAACAGGCCGGCCAATGGCAGCAGGCAGAGCCCGGCCCCCAGCGTCACCCAGTTGAAGGGAATGTCGCGCTCGGTCCGCGGCAGGCCGGCGCTGCCGCTGGTCTTGATGGTGGCCATGGCGGCAAGACTGGCGCGGATGCCGTCCACCATGGGGCGGGCCAGCAGGATCAGGGTCCAGACCGCCGCCACGGCGATGGCGCCAGCCCCGATCAGCCTGACCTGCGAGCGCCAGAGAGCCGAGGCATGGTCGGCGATGCTGATCCCGTCCGGGATCGGTGTCAGGCTGGTCAGCACCGGCACGGCGATGCCCCAGGCGATGAAGATGCCGATCAGCATGGCGATGCCGACACCGATGCCGACAAGATAACCAACCCCGACCATGGCCAGCGACATGGCCGTTCCCAGGCTGGTGATGGCACCGCCGCCGAGCTTGAACCAGAGGGTGCTTTCCCCGGCGATGGCCCGCAGCGCCGTCAGCAGCGCCATGCCGGCGCTGGCAAGACCACCGGCGACGACGTCCCGCATTCCGGCTGCGGCCAGACCGCCGTCGGCCGCCCCCCCCTGCTGCAGCGGATCGGGACTGCCGACCTTCAGGATCTCGGCCGCCGCCACCCCTTCGGGATAGGGCAGGTCGCCCTGCACCACCATGGCCCGGCGCAGCGGCACGGTATAGAGCACGCCCAGGATGCCGCCGACGGCGCAGAGCACCGCCGACTGCCAGAAGGGAAAGCCGGTCCAGTATCCGACCATGACCAGACCCGGCAGCACGAAGATGATGGAGGACAGCGTCCCCGCCGACGACGCGATGGTCTGGACGATGTTGTTTTCGCGGATGTTGCTGCCCTTGGCCAGCCGCAGCACGGCCATGGAAATCACGGCGGCCGGAATGGACGACGCGAAGGTCAGCCCGACCTTTAACCCGAGAAAGACGTTGGCCGCCGTGAAAACCACGGTGATCAGCGCGCCCAGGACGATGCCCCGCAGAGTCAACTCCGGCAGGGCGGCCTCTTGTTCCTGTTGCATGATCCGGTCCAAGACAGAAAGGAAGCGGGACTATAGGCTCCCGCCCCTTTCGCGTCGAGGCGACGCTGCCCCCTGCGTCATTTGCCCAGGAGCGCCAGGAAACAGGCCGTCGCCTCCAGATCCTCGCGCTGGGCGGTGCGGCGCCGGGTTGCCTCGGCATCCTCCCCCCATTGCTCGATCTGGAAGGTCTCGTCCAGCTGTGCGATGGCGAAGGCTTCCGCCGCGCTGATCCGCCCGTCAAGCAGGGCCAGGGCCACGATCAGCGAGCCGCAGATGCCGACGGCATTCTGCAGGGCCGTCAGGCGCCAGGGATCATAGGCATCCAGCGCCTGCCGCAGCCGCGCCAGGGCGTCGGGGTCCTGCGGACGGTGCAGAATGCCCGCCGTCGGCACCAGGACGGCATCGAAACGCACGGCGGCCCAGTCCAGCAGCGGCTGCCACAGCGCCGCCTGCCGCTCGGCCAGTTCCTGAGGATGCTCGGCCCGGTAACACAGCAGGTCCGTACCGGCATAGGCAGCCGCGGCATCCGCCACTGCCTCGCGCCGCAGATGCACCCCGTCCAGCGCCGTGCTGGCCAGTTGCGTCATCGGCATGGTCTGCGGCACCAGTTCCTCGCCCTGGGCCTCCCACTCCGCGGCAATCGCGTCCGCCAGGGCACGGGTCGGCAGGTCCAGGGGAGCCTTGGCCGGGGTCCGTACCGGCCTGCCATCGAGATGCACGGCGAAGGCGGCACCCGCCGGCACAACGGATACGGTCTTGTAGAAGCGCTTCATCTCCGATTCCCTTGTCCCGCCGGCGTCAGACGGCGGCCGGCAGCAGGTCCAGGATGGCCGTGGCCAGCGTGTCGCCACTCCGCACCAGCCCCTGCGCCCCGGCGCCGATCAACTCGGCCGGCTCGTGATAGCCCCAGGTGACGCCCAGCGCCGGCACACTGGCATTGCGCGCCATCTCCACATCGAACGTCGTGTCGCCGATCACCACCGTGGTTTCCGCCGTGGCACCGGCTTCGGCCATGGCATGGTAGACCATGTCCGGATGCGGCTTGCCCGGCCGGATGTCGCTGGTCTGCAACGTGACAAAGCGGTCGAGCAACCCATGAAGCTCCAGCGTCGCCAGCAGCCCGCGCCGGCTCTTGCCCGTGGCCACGCCCAGCAGCACCCCCTGCGCGTCGAGCCGGTCCAGCGTCTCGCGGATGCCGGGAAAGAGCGGCTCGGGCTGGTGGTCACGCACCCGGTTGTCGTGGAAGGCGACCTTGTAGGCTTCGGCCACCTGTCCATGCAGCGCCGAGTCCGCCTCGGGCAGCAGCACGGCCACCGCCTGCACCAGTGGCAGCCCGACGACGCGCCGCACCGCCCGCGCCTCCGGGGCGGCGAGACCGACCGCCGCGAAACCCGCACGCATGGCGGCCAGGATGGCGTTCTGACTGTCGACCAGGGTGCCGTCGCAGTCGAACAGGGCCAGAGACAAGGAACGGGTCATCAGGTGGAGTCCCCAGGGAACTACCGGCGGGGCCGGCTATTGCTCATGGAGCAGATAACGGCCAGGACGCGACACGGCAAGTGTCGGCTCGACCGGGCGGCAATGCAGTTTCCCTGCCTCCGACCGGCCGGCCCCTGCGCCCGATCCGCGTGTTAACGCTGTAAAACAACAGCGCATGATTGCAAAACGACATCAAGGCCGGTAAAAGCCATTTGCGCTTTAATTTCGGGGGTTTCCGCTCAAATGCGATCCATGGTGCTGATCATTCGGGTCGTTGCATGCTCCGCCCTGCTGACAGGCTGCAGTTGGGGGGCCGTGGAAGGGCGCCCTGAGATCCGGGCGCGATTGGATGAACAGATCCTTGGCCAGCCCGAGTCTGCCATCGTCAAGGCCGCAGGCCCGGCCATCATCCAGCGGAACACCGCCGACAATGGCAGCCAGCAGATCACGCTTGTTCAGGCTGAACGTGACCGGCACAGCGGTGCGACCCTCAGCTGCCGGGAAAGCATGACCGTCAGCAACAGCCAGGTGACGTCCTACCGGCGTGACGGCAACGGCTGCTGAGGCTCTGCCCGCGGCCACCCGCGGGGGATCAGAATTCCAGCGCCTGGAACGGGTCTTCCTTCAGGTTGGCGCTGAAGCCGAAATAATCCCAGGCCGGGCGCATATGCTCCGGCAGCGGCGCCGTCACATCGATGGTGCCGTGACGCGGATGCGGCAGGATGATGCGGCGGGCATGCAGGTGCAACTGCCGCTTCACCTCGGCGCCCCCCTCCAGGAACGCGTTCTGGCCGGCATATTTGCCGTCGCCCAGGATCGGCGTGCCGATGGCGTTCATATGCACGCGCAGCTGATGCGTGCGGCCGGTGCGCGGCCACAGGGCCACGAAGGCCGCCCGGCGGTGGGCATGTTCCAGCACCGTGTAATAGGTGATGGCGTGCTGCCCCTCTTCCTCGTCGACGGCCATGCGTTCGCCGCCGCTGGCCGCCTCCTTGGCCAGGGCCAGATCGATACGGCCCTGGCGCGGGTCGGGCACCCCTACCGTCACCGCCCAGTAGATCTTGCGGGCGTCGCGGCTGCGGAAGGCACTGGTCAGGCGCGTGGCAGCGAAACTGGTGCGGGCCAGCACCAGACAGCCGCTGGTATCCTTGTCCAGGCGATGCACCAGCTTCGGCCGCTCGGTGGCATCGAACATCAGCGCATCCAGCATGGCGTCCAGATGCTTCGACTGGCCGGTTCCGCCCTGCACCGCCATGCCGGCGGGCTTGTCCAGCACGATGACGTCGCTGTCACGGTAGAGCACACGGCGGCGCAGCGCCTCGGCCTCCTTGTCGCTGATGGCCGGACGTTTGACCGGACGCGCGCCCTCGGCGGGAGGCGGCGGCGCGTCGGGCAGCGGCGGGATGCGCACGGACTGGCCGGCGGCCAGTCGGGAATTGGCCTCGGCCCGCTTGCCGTCGACCCGGACCTGCCCGGTGCGCAGCAGCTTCTGCAACTGGATATGCGACAGCTGCGGGAAATGGCGCTTGAACCAGCGGTCCAGGCGCATCTCCGCCTCGTCCGCGTCCACCAGACGGGTTTCCACCACCTTGACCGAACCGTCGTTCGCCATCACGCCACCATCCGCACCGCTTGCAGCCCGGCGAACAGACCGCCGACCGACAGAAGCACGGAAGCAACCACATAGGCCGCCGCTCCCGCAAGCTCTCCGCGCTGCATCATCAGCATGACGTCCAGCGAGAAGGTCGAGAAGGTGGTGAATCCGCCGAGGATGCCCACGGCGACGAAGGCCCGCAGTTCCGGCGAGGGCGACCAGATCGTACCGGCCGCACCGGCGACGATGCCCATGATGAGACCGCCGACGATGTTCACCGTCAGCGTGCCCCAGGGGAACTCCCCGCCGATCCACCCGGCCACAACCTTCATGCAGAGGTAGCGGGCGACGGACCCGATGGCACCACCGGCGGCCACGGCCAGAATGACCTTCATGCTCCAACTCCAAAAATCCAGCCTTCGCGGCATGCCGTCTCCCCGTCCAGGGCTGGCGGGTTCCAGGCGGAGGTGTGCCGCGCCAGGACCCGGAGCCCTGCCGCGGAGATCAGGGCATCGCCCAGATGGTCGTCGAACAGCTCCGGCACATCGGCGGCGAGTCTGGCGCCATATCGCACCAGCGCCGGTGCCAGCACTGTGCCGGCCGTCACCTTGCGCACCGAGGCCAGGGCCTGTTTGCGGAACAGCGTCGGGTAGATCTCGCAGACGACCGACCGCGGCCGCCCGTCGGTCCCGACGGGGGCTTCGGCCGGCCAGATGGCGATCCTGTCTCCCAGGCGCCGCTTCAGCCGCAGCAGGCTGCGCATCCCCGCCAGGGACGCCTTGCCCACCTGCTTGGCGGCCGCAGCCAGCTTGAACACGGAAACCGGCGTTCCCGCCCCGGTCTCGGCCGCCACCACCTCCGTGCGCCGGCGCTTGGTCCGCCCGTCGCCCCAGTGGGCCGGGGTCGGGCCATTGATCCAGAAGGACGGCGCCAACAGCGGATGCCACACCGCCGGCCCGGCGAAATCATCGGGGGCGCCGGCACTGGCGTCCTCCACCAGTTGCCAGAGATCGAACAGAGTCGCTGCCGCCGGCACGCGGCCGTCGAGATAACCGACACCGGGCACCCAGGGCAGGCTGAAGCCGCAATCGATGCCGGCCAGGACCCGGCGCCCGGACTCCACCTGACCGGCCAGCCAGCCCATCGCCTCCGCCCGTTGCCAGTGGCGCCCGGCGGACCGGACCATCGAGACCAGCCCGCCGGCATCACAGGCCGCAACCGCAACACCCCGGGCCGGCTGTGCCCCGGTCCAGTCGATACCGACGAACAGGTCGAAATCCTGGGATAAATTTCCGCTGGAAGCGATGGACATCACTGTGCAACTCGTCGATGCCATGCGACCGTATCGGGTGAAGCAGGCCGAATCAACGGCCCCGCCACGGAGGTGGCAGTCCATGACCAAACAACGCACCCGTCCGGCGCTGGCTGTGCTGCTTCTGCTGACGCTTCCGGCCCAGGCCCTGGCGCAGCAGCCCGCACCGGCGACCCCGCAGGCGGAAACGCCACAGACCCTGGACGAGGTGGTCGTCACCGGACGCCGCCCTGTGGTGCCCGACATGACCGAGGATTACCTCTATCACAAGCAGGAATATGAGCGGCTGCGCTCCATCTATGTGCAGGAGCCGGAACAGCGTTTCAGCGCCGGCGAGCGCAAGCTGCGCATGCCCGAAGCCGTCAGCGCCACCCAGATCGGCCGGCCGACGCTGATGGAGCGCACGGACTGATGTGTCCCAGGCGGCGCACAACCTGAATGAAAACACCCCCGGCGCCGGGCACCGGGGGTGCTGAGAACCGTCGACTTCCGCCGCGATCTTACAGCTTGGCCGACAGCGAGATGCCGAAGGTACGCGGATCGTTGACCACCGGGGCCAGATAGTTCTCGATCACGCCCTTGATGTTCTTCTCGTTGGTGATGTTCTTGACGAACAGCGCCACGTCATAGCCCTTGTTCGGGCTCTCATAACCGATGCGCAGGTTCCCCTCGAAATCGCCCTTGCTGTAGAACTCCTTCGAGTCATACAGCACGAAGTTGGTCTTGCCCGTCACGTTCCAGTCGGTGAAGGCATAGACGGTCGCGCCCGTGGCCAGCGGAACATTATAGCGCGCCGTGAAGTTCAGCATGTATTCCGGCGCGTTCGGGAACGGGTTGCCATCGATCTTGGCGCGGCCGCCGACCATCGGGTCGGTCACGGTGCAAACCGGGTTGCTGACGCCCGGAGCGGTTCCAGGGAAGTTGCCGCAGACCGAGGACGTCACGTTCTTGTCCTTGATCTCCGTGTCGGTGTAGCTGAAGCCGGCCGTCACCAGGAAATCCCGGGTCACGGACAGTTCGGCATCCACTTCCAGGCCATAGGCTACGCCCTTGTTGGCATTCAGCAGGCGGGCGGTGCCGTTGGAGTCGAAGGCGGTCAGCTGGATGTCGTCCAGATCGTAGGTATAGGCAGCACCGTTCAGACGCAGCCGGTCATTCAGCAGACGGGTCTTCATGCCGACTTCGTAGGAGAGGATGGTCTCCGACGTGGCCGAGGTGGGCGCGCCGTTGAACGACACGGTACGGCCCTGGATGGTCGGGCCGCGGAAGCCGCGGGCGACCCGGGCATAGACCGAGGCGTCGTCGGTCAGGTCGTAGAACAGGCTGGCATCCCAGCTGACCTGATCGTCCGACAGCTTGAAGTGACGGCCGCCGGTGTAGGAGGCCTGGTTGATCGTGCGGCCATCCTCGACACTGGTGAAGCTGCCGGCCTGCAGGGCCTTCAGCACATCCATCTTCTTGGTGTCGTCGGTGTAGCGCACGCCGCCGGTGATTTTCAGATCGCTGGTGATCTGATAGCCGGTCTGACCGAACACTGCCCAGGAGGTGTTCTTGTTACCCAGAGTGACGAAACCGCTCTTCCCGCCCGTCTCGAAGAAATTGTACGGACGGAAGGAGGTCTCATCCTTGGAATTGAAGTAGAAGCCGCCAACCTGCCAGTTCCAGGGGCCGGTGCTATTGCTGGCCAGACGCACTTCCTGGGTCCACTGGTCCAGATCGTCCACATTGCCCTGGGATTCGGCGGCGTTCAGCGCCAGACCGTCCGTATCGCCGCGGCTGTGACCGTCGGTGGTCTCGTAGCCGGTGATGGAGGTCAGCACGACCGGGCCGAAATCGTGGTTGATCTTCAGCGAGCTGCCCCAGCCCGAATATTCCTGGTCGTTATGGTCGCCGTCGTTATAGGCGACCTTGTCCTTGATGTAGTTGTCGTTCAGCTTGTGGCTGCCCTTGGTCATCGCGAAGCCGCGGAACAGCGACGAGGTCCCGTCCAGATCGCGGCCGTGCAGGTTCAGCAGCACGTCCGTCTTCTCGCTGGGGGTCAGCAGGAACTGCAGGCGGGCCGCCCGGTCCTGATAGCCGCCGAGCTTGTCACCGTTGACGGTGTTGGTGACCCAATCCTCACGGCGCTGCACCATGGCAGAAGCGCGCACCGACAGCACGCCGTCGATCAGCGACCCGCCCACGCCGGCATCGGCGGTGATGGTGTTGTAGGTGCCGTAGGTCAGCGTGGCGCGACCCTCGGTGTCCTGGCTCGGCGCGATGCTGTCGAACTTGATGATGCCGGCCGTGGTGTTGCGGCCGAACAGGGTGCCCTGCGGCCCGCGCAGCACTTCGACCTGCTGGGTGTCGAAGATGGGCGAGCTCTTCAGCACCACATGCTCCATCACCACGTCATCGATGATGACGGAGACGGGCTGCGAGGCGCCGAGATAGAAATCGCTGTTGCCCAGGCCGCGGATGTAGAAGCGCGGGAAAATGCGGCCCGTGGAGGTCTCGGCATAGAGGCCGGGAACGCGGGCCGACAGGGCCAGCACGTCGGCGCCACCGGACAGGAAATCGCGCAGCTGGTCGCCGTCGATGGCGGCCACGGAAACCGGAACCTCCTGGATATTCTCGCTGCGGCGCTGGGCCGTGACGATGATCTCCTCCAGCGTGCCATCCGCCGTGGTCTGGGCCATGGCGGCAGCCGGCGCCAGAAGTGCGGCGACCGACAGGCCCGCCTTCATGATCTGCTTAAACCGCAATTTCGCTTCCCCATTATGCTGGCCCGTCCTGGGACAGGCGCCCAACCTGTGGAGGATGAGCCCGCAGCGGACCGATGGACCGCGGCGCTGGCAACGCACAGCAGGCCGATCACCGTCCAATGCCCGGGCAGATCCTCCGGGCGGAGGGCAATACTCCAAGACCTCAAAATCAGCGACCGTAAAGATATTACAGCAAAATGACACACCCAAACTGTTGCGCCGCAGCATCACTCGAAACGCTAGACAAAGAATACACCGGACATTGCTTCAATTCCTGGACTCAACCTGAAATCAGCAAATCCGTTTCTTCCATTCGCGAAAATGGGAACTTTCGATCCAAAAATCCCGCAGACACCAGCAAAATGCAAAGGGTCCGGACGGAGCCTCACCGCTCCTGCCGTTCCGCCCGCAGCTTGGCCCAATAATCCTGACGCTTGCGGATCTCGCGCTCGAAACCGCGTTCGACCGGCTTGTAGAAGGTCTGCCGTTCCATGCCGTCCGGGAAATAGTTCTGGCCGCTGAAGCCATCGGCCGTGTCATGGTCGTAGGCATAGCCGTGGCCGTATCCCAGCTCCTTCATCAGCTTGGTCGGCGCATTCAGGATATGCTTGGGCGGCATCAGGCTGCCGGTTTCCTTGGCCGCCCGCACGGCCGCGCCATAGGCCTTGTAGCCGGCATTGGATTTGGGCGCGGTGCCCAGATAGATGACCAGCTGGGCGATGGCCAGTTCGCCCTCGGGGCTGCCCAGCCGCTCATAGGCTTCCCAGGCGGCGATGGCCTGGGTCAGGGCGCCGGGATCGGCCATGCCCACATCCTCCACGGCGAAACGGCAGAGACGGCGGGCGATGTAGCGCGGGTCCTCGCCCCCGGCCAGCATGCGCCCATACCAGTACAGGGCGGCATCGGTATCCGACCCGCGCAGCGATTTGTGCAGGGCGGAGATCAGGTTGTAATGCCCCTCCTGCGCCTTGTCATAGAGCGGCAGCCGCCGCTGCACCGCCGTGGCCAGACCCGCCGTATCCAGCATGGTGCCCTCCGGCAGGGCAAACAGCTCCTCGCACAGGTTAAGGCAATAGCGCCCGTCGCCATCGGCCATGGCCTTCAGGGCGGTGCGGGCATCGGCGTCCACCGGCAGCGGCCGCCCCTCCTCCGCCTCCGCCCGGCCCAGCAGTTTTTCCAGCGCCGCCTCGTCCAGCCGGTTCAGCACGAAGACCTGGGCGCGGGACAGCAGCGCCGCATTGAGTTCGAAGCTGGGATTCTCGGTGGTGGCCCCCACCAGCGTGACGGTCCCGTCCTCCACATAGGGCAGGAAGCCGTCCTGCTGCGCGCGGTTGAAGCGGTGGATCTCGTCGATGAACAGCAGCGTGCCCTGGCCGCCGGCCCGGCGGGCCCTGGCCGCCTCGAAGACCTTGCGCAGATCGGCCACACCGCTGAACACCGCCGACAGCGGTTCGAAATGCAGGTCGCTGGCCTGGGCCAGCAGCCGCGCGATGGTGGTCTTGCCCACACCCGGCGGCCCCCACAGGATCATGCTGGTCAGACGCCGGGCCTTGACCATGCGGCCGATCGGGCCATCGGGCTTCAGCAGATGCTCCTGCCCCACCACCGCCTCCAGGCTGGCGGGCCGCAGCCGGTCCGCCAGCGGCCGCGGCGCCTGGCTCTCGAACAGTCCACCCATGGCCACCACCCGTCTCCCTCGTCCCCGTGTGGCCGCCGCGACGGCCACCCTTCGCAATCCGTGCAAGACCGACTATACCCGGCCAGCACAGGCCGCAGACAAGGGAACCGTTGGATGACCAGCTTTGCCGAAACCTTGCGCCGGGACAATGCCGCGCTGTGGGAGCGGGCCAGCAGCCACCCCTTCACCGTCGAGCTGGGCGACGGCACGCTGGCGGACGCGGTCATGCGCCGCTATCTGGTCCAGGATTACCAGTTCATCTTCACCCTGACCTCCATGGCCGGCTACGGCGTGGCCAAGGCCCCGACCATGGCCGGCAAGGCCCTACTCTCCGGGTTTCTGGCCGCGCTGACCTCGGCCGAGAACACCTATTTCCTGCGCAGCTTCGACGATCTGGGCGTGCCGGCCGCGGACCGGACCGCGCCGGATCTGCATCCGGTGGCCCGTTCCTTCATCCAGGCCATGGCCGATGCCGGCGCCCAGGGCAGCTATGCCGAGATCCTGGCCACGCTGCTGCCGGCGGAGTGGATCTATCTGGACTGGGGGCTGCGGCAGGCGGGCAAAGCCCCGCCGCGCTTCGTCCACCGGGAATGGATCGATCTGCACGCCAACCCGGCCTTCCGTGCCTTCGTGCAGGGGCTGCGGCAGGAGCTGGACACTCTGGCGCCAACCCTGTCGGCCGCGGACCAGACCCGCGTCGCCGCCCGCTTCCGGACCATGGTGGAGCTGGAAGTGGCCTTCTTCGACGCCATGTACCGGGGCTGACCGCCGGGTCGGGATCAGATCGCCGCCGCCAGCCGCCGGACCACGGTGGCCGCGCCGGCGGCGGCCATGCGCACGAAGGCGGGGAAATCCATATGGCTTTCGGCCCCGGCCAGATCCGACAGCGACCGGACCACCAGCACCGGCACGCCCCAGGCCGCCGCCACCTGCGCCACCGACGCCCCTTCCATCTCCACGGCCTGGGCCTGGAACCGCGCGAACAGGTCATCGCGGGTGGCGGCACAGTTCAGGAACTGGTCGCCGGTCAGCACCGTTCCGAACAGCAGCGCCGGACGGCGCTCACCGCCGCCGGTAGCCGCGGCCGGCATCGGTGGAAGCTGAACCCCCGCCAACGCGGCGCGCACCGTCTTCTCCAGGTCCGGCGGCATGATGTAGCCGTGGGTTGAGTCCACGCCCGGCAACGGCGGTATGCCGGGCTGGTACACCACCAGCCGGCCATCGACGAACTGGCCATAGTCGTGCTGGATCAGCCGTGTGGCCACCACCACATCGCCGATCCCCAGTGCCGGGTCCAGGCCACCGGCGACACCGCTGAACAGCAGGGCACGGCAGCCGAAATGCGACAGCAGCAGCGTCGCCACGATGGCCGCATTGACCTTGCCGATCCCGGCCTCCACCACCACGGCCGCGCGGCCATCCAGCCGGCCCCGGCGGAAGGTGAAACCGCCCAGGGTCTCCGCCTCCGCCTCGGTGAAATGGGCACCGAAATGGGCGATCTCCTCGGGGATGGCACAGATCAGGCCGAAGGGGCGTGGATCACAGGCGGCCAATGCCACCCGGATCAGCTCGACCACGGGACCGTTCCCATGCTTCTCCGCCAGCCCCAGGGCGGTTTCACCGGCCTCGTTGGTCTGGTGCGGGTCGGCCCCGTGCTCCAGCAGCAGGGTCACCATGTCCAGATGCCCATGCCGGGCCGCGGCCTGCAACGGCGTCACCCCGGCCTGCTGACGGGCATTGGCGTCGGCACCGTGACTGAGCAGCATGCGGACGATGGCGGTATGGCGCCCGGCCACGGCGCTGTGCAGCGGCTGCACCCGCATGGCGTTCAGCGAAACCTGGTTGGCATCGGCACCACGGGCCAGCAGCAGGTCGGCGACCTCCGTCCGTCCGAAGAAGCAGGCCAGCCCCAGCGGGGCGAAACCGTCCCCGCCCGGCGCGTTGATGCAGCCGGGCTCCTGGGAAATCAGGCCCGCCACGCGCTGCACATCACCCAGCGCCGCCGCCTCGCACAGCTCCAGTTCCGGCTTCAGCTCGGCCAGCGCATCGGCCACCACGGTCTGATGGTGATAGAGGGCGGTCAGGATCGGCGTGGCGCCGCCGGGTCCGCGTACCGACAGCAGCGTGCGGTCGGCCAGGGCCAGGTGTACCGCTTCGGCCGCATCGCCGGCGACCACCGCTGCCAGAAGCTGCTCCATTGCCGCCATCTTGGACCTCCCACCGTCTTCGGCTTTCTATCCTGCACCGAACCCCGTTCCGCAGGGCCTTGTCAAGGGAGGCTCCCGGCGACACGTTCACCACCCGGATCTCCCGCCCGAGCGCCCCGCATGTCCGTCCCGACCGAGTCCGACCTTATCCCGCCATCCATCGCCGGCTGGTTCCGCAGCCGCGGCTGGGCGCCCCATGCCCATCAGCTGGCCATGGTGGATGCGGCACAAGACGGGGTGAACGCCCTGCTGATCGCCCCCACCGGCGGCGGCAAGACCCTGGCGGGATTCCTGCCCAGCCTGATCGAACTGTCCGAACGTCCGCGCGACGGGCTGCACACCCTCTACATCTCGCCGCTGAAGGCGCTGGCCGTGGACATCCAGCGCAATCTGGAACAGCCCATTGCCGAACTGCGGCTGCCGATCCGGGCGGAGACGCGCACCGGCGACACGCCGGGGGCCAAGCGGGCGCGCCAGCGCAGCAAGCCGCCGCACATCCTGATGACCACGCCCGAAAGCCTGGCGCTGCTGCTGTCCTACCCCGATGCCGGCGACATCTTCCGCGGCCTGCGCTGCGTCATCATCGACGAGCTGCACGCCCTGGCCGGAACCAAGCGCGGCGACCTGCTGGCGCTGGGCCTGTCGCGCCTGCACGGCTTGGCGCCGCATCTGCGCCGTGTCGGCCTGTCGGCCACCGTGGCCCGGCCCGACGATCTGGTGGCCTGGCTGTCGCCCACCGGCCGCCTGCATGACGGCCAGGGCGAGCTGGCGCCGGTGCGCACGGTGCTGGGCCGCACCGGCGCCAGGGCCGAGGTCGAGATCCTGGCCACGGAGGAGTACCTGCCCTGGGCCGGGCATATGGCGCTGCACGCCCTGGCCGAGGTCTATCAGCGCATCAAGCGCCACGGCACCACGCTGGTCTTCGTCAACACCCGCGCCCAGGCTGAGCTGGCCTTCCAGGAGCTGTGGCGGCTGAACGAGGACAATCTGCCCATCGCCCTCCACCACGGTTCGCTGGCGGTGGAGCAGCGCCGCAAGGTGGAGGCGGCCATGGCCGCCGGCAGGCTGCGGGCCGTGGTCGCCACCTCGTCGCTGGATCTGGGCATCGACTGGGCGGCGGTGGATCTGGTGGTGCAGGTGGGCGCGCCCAAGGGCGTGTCGCGGCTGCTGCAACGCATCGGCCGCGCCAACCACCGGCTGGACGAGCCCAGCCGTGCCCTGCTGGTGCCGGCCAACCGCTTCGAGGTGCTGGAATGCGAGGCGGCGGTGGAGGCCATCCGCGCCCGCACCCTGGACGGGGAACCGCCGCGTCCCGGTGCGCTGGACGTGCTGGCCCAGCACATCACCGGCGTCGCCTGTGCCGGCCCCTTTTCCGCCGATGCGCTCTATGCCGAGGTGGTGCGCGCCGCTCCCTATGCCGACCTGGACCGGGACGGCTTCGACGACGTGTTCGACTTCGTGTCCACCGGCGGCTACGCGCTGGGCGCCTATGACCGCTTCAAGCGGCTGGTCCGGGATGCGGACACCGGCCTGTGGTCCGCGGCCTCGCCCCAGGTGGCACGGCAATACCGGCTCAATGTCGGCACCATCGTCGAGGAGATCATGCTGAATGTCCGCATGAACCGCGGCGCCGTGCTGGGCAAGGTGGAGGAGTATTTCGTCAATGGCCTGACACCGGGCGACAGTTTCCTCTTCGCCGGGCAATTGCTGACCTTCCTGGGCGTGCGCGACATGGAGGTTCAGGTGGCCAAGGGCAAGGGCGGCGACCCCAAGGTGCCGGCCTATGCCGGCGGCCGGCTGCCATTGTCGACCCATCTGGCCGAGCGCGTGCGCGGCATCCTGGCCGATCCCGGTCGCTGGATCGCCCTGCCGCCGGCGGTGCAGGACTGGCTGCGCCTGCAACGCCACAGTTCCGTCCTGCCGGACGGCTCCTCCCTGCTGGTGGAGAGTTTCCCGCGCGCCGGCAAGGAGTTCCTGGTCGCCTATTGCTTCGAGGGACGCAATGCCCACCAGACGCTGGGCATGCTGCTGACGCGGCGCATGGAGCGGCTGGGCCTGCAGCCGCTGGGCTTTGTCGCCACCGATTACGTGTTGGCCACCTGGGCCTTGAAGGCGCCGAGCGGCACCGATCTCGACATGCTGTTCGACCAGGACATGCTGGGCGACGATCTGGAGGCGTGGATGGAGGAATCCTCCATGCTGAAGCGCATGTTCCGCACTGTGGCGGTGATCTCCGGCCTGATCGAGCGGCGACACCCCGGTCTGGAGAAGAGCGGGCGTCAGGTCACCTTCAGCAGCGATCTCATCTATGACGTGCTGCGCAAGCACGAGCCCGGCCATGTGCTGCTGCGCGCCACCCGCGCCGACGCCGCCGCCGGACTGACCGATGTGCGCCGCCTGTCGGACATGCTGGCCCGGGTGAAAGGCCGCATCCAGCACCGGCGGCTGGACCGGATCTCCCCGCTGGCCGTCCCCGTCATCCTGGAGATCGGGCGGGAACAGGTGGCCGGCAGCGCCACCGAGGCGCTGCTGGAGGAGGCGGCCCAGGAACTGGTGGCGGAAGCGGCTCCGGAGCTGATGCGTCGCCCGCAGAACCGGCAGGGACACCTGGCCCTGTGACCGCCCGCTGACGCTCCGGTGTCAGTGCCCCGCGGATTTCGAGAACAGGTTGATGACCAGGATGCCGGCCAGGATCAGGCCCAGCCCGGCCAGGGCCGGCAGATCGAGGACCTGCTTGAACCAGACCCAGCCGATGGCGGAGATCAGCACGATGCCGGCACCGGACCAGATGGCGTAGGCGATGCCCACCGGCACGCTGCGCAAGGTCCAGGACAGCAGCAAGAAGGCGACACCGTAGCCGACAGCCGTGACCGCGCTCGGCACCGGCCGGGTGAACCCGTCCGACAGCTTCATCGCCGTTGTGCCGATGACCTCGGCGATGATGGCGACAGCCAGATAGAGATAGGCCATGACGGTGCAGGTCCCTTGCTGAAACGGGAGTGATGAGGCCGGCGGCTTCCCTGCCATGGAACCGCCCCAGTGCCGGGTGATGCCCATCACACCGCCTGCCGTGGGTGGAGGGGCGCCCCCGCGTTCGGTGCATGGCACCTGTGGCTGCGGTCACAGCCCTTTGCCGATCGAACCGCCATAGTGACCCCATAGCCGGTCATTGCCGCAGCGCATACAAAACCGCGCGCCGGGCCGTGCAGCACTTCCTGAGATAGAGATAGAGAGAAAGAGACAGCCATGCGCCTCGTCGCCCCCCTGGCCGCGTCCCTGTTGTCCGCCGCCCTTCTCTTCACCGCCGGCAGCGCCGGCGCCACCGAAACCTGCGCCGCCTTGCCGGCTGCTCCCGCCGTCAGTGCGGAAACCCCGGCCCGCGTGGTACGGGACTACAGCGCCGCGGTTCAGAACCACATCGATTGTCTGCGCCAGCAGGTCAATGCGCGGCGCGACAGCCTGAGCCGGGCCGAAAAGGAGGCCCTGGCCGCACAGATGAGCCGCGCCGCCTATGCCGAACGCAAGCTGCGCATCGACTATGGCACCGCCATCCGCGCGACAAGCCGGACGGCGGAAGTTGCCATGGATCAGGTCGCGGCCCTGCCGCGCTGACAGAACGCCGGCCGCCCCCCGGGCCTGTGAAGCCCCCGCCTCCCCGGCGGGGGCTTTTTCATGCCGCCCTCCCCGCCAATGGTCCGGACCGTCTCGGCTGGCGGGAAAACGTGTGGATGCGACGACGCACGGGATGTCCCCGACCGACGAACCCGTTATCCTGCGCCAGCCTTGCGATCTCGGCAGGGCAGGCTCTTTAGAATCTTTCTAAAAACGACTTGCCGTATCCGACCGGCAGGCCCATCCTGACATCCAGCAACAAACCAAACGGAGAGGACATCATGGCCAAATCCGTCGCCATCGATATCGGCATCAATGAAACCGACCGCAAGGCGATCGCCGAGGGCCTGTCGCGCCTGCTGGCCGACACTTTCTCGCTCTATTTGAAGACCCATGGCTTCCATTGGAACGTCACCGGCCCGATGTTCAACACGCTCCACACCATGTTCATGGGGCAGTACACGGAGCTTTGGAACGCCCTGGACGAGATCGCCGAGCGTATCCGCTCGCTTGGCCATTTCGCGCCCGGCAGCGGCGGCCAGTTCGGCGCCCTGACCTCGGTGCAGGAGGAGCCGTCGGTTCCGAGCGCCATGGACATGGTGCGCCAGCTGGTCGAGGGGCATGAGACGGTGGCCCGCACGGCGCGCAGCGTCTTCCCGCTGGCCGAGACGGGCGGGGACGAGGCCACGGCCGACCTGCTGACCCAGCGCCTGCAGATCCATGAGAAGACCGCCTGGATGCTGCGCTCGCTGCTGGAATAGTCGGGCACTCGCATCGCCCGAACGAAAGGGGCGCCCCGCGGGACGCCCCTTTTTGCTGTCGTGCCAGCCCTCTTCCCGCCGTCAGCCGGCGCGACCCGGGTGGCCGGGCGTCAGTGCGTCACCAGGAGGGGCACTGGGCTGTTGGCCAGAATATACCGGCTGACACCACCCAGGATGCGCAGGCGCAGACGGGAATGGCCGTAGACGCCCATGACGATCAGACCGGCCTGCACGCTGGCCGCCTCGGCCAGGATGGCGTCGCCGGTTCCGGTTTCCCGTGCGGTCAGGGTGCGGACGTCCACGGCGACCCCATGTTCGGCCAGGAACGCCGACAGATCCTGGCCCTGGATTTCTTGGCTGCCCGGCTCCCGCACCGTGACCACCGTCACCTTGCCCGCTTCCTTCAGCAAGGGAAGCGCATCGCGCACGGCGGCGGCCGCTTCCTTGGAGGATTTCCAGGCGATGGCGATGCGGCTGGGATCAATGATGCTGTCCTTGCCGCGCGGCAGCACGATGACCGGCGCGCTGGCCGCGAAAGGCAGGAACTCGGTCAGGCTGGCATGATAGTCCTGCAAGGGTCCCTTGGACGCCCCCTGGCTGATGATGATGGCATCGGCGCAACGGCCATGGATCGCCAGCTGCTCCGCCATGTCGCCGAGATCGAACACCCAGTCGCACCGGACCCCTTCGCGCCGACAGGTTTCCTCAAACGCCGCCCGCTTCTCCGTCGCCATGGGGGCGGCAATCTCGCGGGCATCGCTGAGGCTGGCGCCCAGCGGAACACCCGGCACATGCATGGGCAACACGATGAACGCACCGCGCAGCAGCGCATCCTGCTGGCGCGCGAACGCAACGGCAGCCGCCAAGCGCCGCGGCGCCTCCGCATCCAGCCCCAGATGCACCAGCACTGTCTTGAAGCCCATGGTTTCTCTCCCCTTCACCTGCGAGCGTGTTGCACGCGGAGGCGGTTCATATTCCGCCCCAACCGTTGGCTCGATGTCTTATGATGGCAAACAGCCTGCCGCGCCAAGCCCCTTGCGTCCTTGACCCAGGTCAAGGACCCGCTGCCGGTGAAGGCTGATTCTCAATGGAAGAATTCGGGGAGGGGACCATCGTTCGGAAAGGAACGCAGGATGACCATCCGCCCGCTGTCGGCCGCCCTGTTCTCGTGCGTCGTGCCGCTGTCCCTGCTGTCGCCGGCCGGTTCGGCGCAAACCGCCGTTCCGGTGGAGACCGAGCCTCTGACCTCCCCCACACCGCCAACGGTGATGACGGCCTCTGACCCCACGGCCCAGTTGCTGGAGGGTCTACAGGCTCAGCGCCCCACCCCCTGGCGGCGTGTGGCCAGCCTGGACCGGGTCGCGGCGGCGGAGGCATTGCGGCTGGTACAGACGGGCGCGACGCAGCCGGACGGAACGGCCGTCCATGCCGACCTGATCCGGCACCTCTATATTCCGATGCTGGACACGACGATCCAGGCCTATTCCTCCGCAGATCCGGCCCAGGCCATTGCCCTGCTGCAATCGGACCTGCTCACGGCCTTTCCGCTGTCGGACCCGGCCTTTACCGAGATCGGCATCGCCCGTGAGTTCAACACGCGGGCCAAGGGGCCGAATGACGAGATCCTGTGGGTGCTGGTGCTGGCCAAGCCGCTGACCGCGCCGGCCGAGGACCCGGCCAGCCCGCGGGCCGGGCGGCCGTAAACGCCGTCCGTGGCTGAAGGGCGGTGCGATGCCGTGTGTGGGGGGGGACGGGCGGCTGCGCCCGCCCCCGGCCATAGGGTCAGCGCAGCGCGGCGCAGGCGCGCTGGATGCGCCGGCAGGCTTCCTCCAGCACGTCGGTGCTGGTGGCGTAGCTGATGCGGAAGAAGGGAGACAGGCCGAAGGCGGCACCCTGGACCACAGCCACACCCGCCGCTTCCAGCAGATAGGTGACGAAATCCTCATCCGTCTTGATCACCGTACCATCCGGGGTGGTCTTGCCGATGGTGGCGGCGCAGCTGGGATAGACGTAGAAGGCGCCTTCGGGCGTGGGACAATGCAGGCCCGGCGCCTGGTTGATCATGGAGACCACCAGGTCACGGCGCTGCTGGAACACCTTGGCCCGCTCCTTCAGGAAATCCTGCGGGCCGTTCAGGGCTTCCAGGGCCGCCACCTGGCTGACGCTGCTGGGATTGCTGGTGCTCTGGCTCTGGATCACGGCCATGGCCTTGATCAACGCCTTCGGACCGCCGGCATAACCGATGCGCCAGCCGGTCATGCTATAGGCCTTGGACACGCCATTGACCGTCAGGGTGCGGTCATGCAGCTCCGGCACGACCTGGGCCATGGTGGCGAAGGGGAAGTCATCGAACACCAGGTGCTCGTACATGTCGTCGGTCATGACCCAGACCTGGGGATGACGCAGCAGCACCGCGCCCAGGGCCTTCAGCTCCGCCGCGGTGTAGGCGGCGCCGGTGGGGTTGCTGGGGCTGTTCAGGATCAGCCATTTGGTCTTCGGCGTGATGGCCTGTTCCAACTGCTGCGGCTGCAGTTTGAAGCCGTTCTCGGCCCCGCAGGGCACCACCACCGGCGTTCCCTCGGCCAGCAGCACCATGTCGGGATAGCTGACCCAGTAGGGCGCAGGGATGATGACCTCGTCCCCCGGATTGAGCGTGGCCATCAGGCCGTTGTAGAGCACCTGCTTGCCGCCGGTACCGACGCTGATCTGCGAGGCCGGATCATACTCCAGCCCGTTCTCCCGCTTGAACTTGGCGGCGATGGCCTTCTTCAGCTCGGCCGTGCCGTCCACGTCAGTATAGCGGGTCTGGCCGCGGTCGATACCGGCCTTGGCCGCCTCGCGGATGCTCTCGGGTGTATCGAAGTCGGGCTCGCCGGCGCCAAGGCCGATCACGTCGCGCCCCGCCGCTTTCAGCGCCCGCGCCTTGCTGGTCACGGCGATGGTGGCGGACGGCTTGATACGGGAGAGGCGATCGGCAAGAAATGGCATGGAGGCACCCCGGGTTACGGCGAAAAATGGCCGACCGCAGCCTAGGAGTCCCCGGATTCATCAGCAACAGCCCCTTTGTCGGGGCACATCCCCGTTTTCGGCAAAGCGCCGGATGCCGCTGGCCGTCGCGCCCCCCGGCCGATGCGGGGCCGGTGTGACCGTGACAGCTGGCCGGTCCTGCGGTAATCCATCGGAATGCCCGTCCTACAGCGTCTTGATCTCGTTGATCTCGTCAGCATCGGCACCGCGACCGCGGTGGTGGTGGTGCTCGTTGTCAGCATTGCCCTGGCGCTCCGTCCGCACCGCCGCCGCCCCCTGTCGGAACGGCAGTACAACGCCGAGCTGTTCAAGCGGCGCATGGCGCTGGAGGAACTGTCCTATCCCCTGCTGAACGAGGTGCGCATCCGCGCCGGCAAGGGCAAGGTGCTGAAGCTGGACCAGGTCATCCGCCTGCCCTCCTCCGTGCTTCTGGTCACCTCGGCACCGGCCGACGTGGCGGGACAGGTCATGGTCAACAGCCGTGCCGGCCAATGGCGCTACATCAACGGCCAGGGAACCGTCGGCACCATGCCGAATCCGGTCGTGTCCCTGCGGCCGCTGATCCATGCCATCCGCTCGCGCTTTCCGCTGGTGCGCATCCGGCTGCTGACCGTGTTCCCGCAGACCGCCGATTTCCGCGGACGCCCGCCCCGCGGCTGCTGCCATGCGGACGGCGTTGTGGCTGCCGTGCGGGCCATGGCCGCCGACGATGGCCCCGCCAGCGAGGCCATGGAGGAGGCCTGGGAACCGTTGAGCACGGCGTTGCGGGACGCTGGCGGTGCGCCGGTCGCCTGACGGTCCGTGGCGGCCGCAAGGGTGGTCGGCCATGGGAACAAACCCGGATCATCCCCCCTGGCATCCGGCGGCGGACAGGCCTATCTTCTCTGCCATGCCACAGGACGCCCCCTTCCCCGCCGACACCCAGCCCGTGCTCCAGCCCGCGCCCATGCCCTGGCGCGCCCGGCTGGAGACGCCGCCCATGCGCATGCCGCTGACGGTGGTGTCGGACTACACGCCCGCCGGCGACCAGCCGCGGGCCATCGAGGAGCTGACGGAGGGGCTGCAACGGGGCGAGCGGGATCAGGTGCTGCTGGGCGTCACCGGCTCCGGCAAGACCTTCACCATGGCCCATGTCATCCAGCGGCTGCAGCGCCCGACCCTGATTCTGGCGCCGAACAAGACGTTGGCGGCCCAGCTCTATGGCGAGATGAAGAGTTTTTTCCCCGACAACGCGGTGGAGTACTTCGTCTCCTACTACGACTATTACCAGCCGGAGGCCTACGTCCCGCGCACCGACACCTATATCGAGAAGGAAAGCTCGATCAACGAGCAGATCGACCGCATGCGCCACGCCGCCACGCGGGCGCTGCTGGAGCGGCGGGACTGCATCATCGTCGCCTCGGTCAGCTGCATCTACGGTATCGGCTCGGTCGAGACCTATCAGGCCATGACCGTGGACGTGGCGGTCGGCCAGCTGCTGAACCGGCAGCAGTTCCTGGGCCAGCTGGTGGAGCTGCAATACCGCCGCAACGATGCCGGTTTCGCCCGCGGCTCCTTCCGCGTGCGCGGCGACACGGTGGAGCTGTTCCCGGCCCATATGGAGGACCGGGCCTGGCGCTTCTCCCTGTTCGGGGATGAGGTGGAGGCCATCCATGAGATCGACCCGCTGACCGGCGAGAAGCTGGCCTCCATGAAGGAGGTGCGGGTCTATGCCAACAGCCACTATGTCACGCCCAAGCCCACGCTCAATCAGGCCGTGGAGCAGATCAAGCGCGACCTGAAGATCCGGCTGGAGGAGTTCTACGCCCAGGGTAAGCTGCTGGAGGCGCAGCGGCTGGAGCAGCGCACCCAGTTCGATATCGAGATGATGGTGGCCACCGGCTCCTGCGCCGGCATCGAGAACTATTCCCGCTACCTGTCGGGCCGGAATCCCGGCGAGCCGCCGCCGACGCTGTTCGAGTACCTGCCGGAGGACGCGCTGCTGATCGTGGATGAAAGCCACGTCATGGTGCCGCAGATCGGCGGCATGTTCCGCGGCGACTTCATGCGCAAATCGACACTGTCGGAGTTCGGCTTCCGCCTGCCCTCCTGCGCCGACAACCGTCCGCTGAAGTTCGAGGAATGGGAGGCCATGCGTCCGCCCACGGTCTTCGTCTCGGCCACGCCCGGCCCATGGGAGATGGAGCGCACCGGCGGCGTCTTCACCGAACAGGTGGTGCGCCCCACCGGCCTGGTCGATCCGGAGGTCATCGTCCGCCCCACCGAGACCCAGGTGGACGATGTCATGGCCGAGGTGAAGGAGGTCGTGGCCAAGGGCCTGCGCGTGCTGGTCACCACCCTGACCAAGAAGATGGCCGAGGCGCTGACCGAGTACATGATGGAGGCGGGCATCAAGGTCCGCTACATCCACTCCGATGTGGAGACGCTGGAGCGCATCGAGATCATCCGCGATCTGCGCCTGGGCGTGTTCGACGTGCTGATCGGCATCAACCTGCTGCGGGAAGGTTTGGACATCCCGGAATGCGGGCTGGTCGCCATCCTGGATGCCGACAAGGAAGGCTATCTGCGCAGCCGCACCTCGCTGATCCAGACCATCGGCCGCGCGGCCCGCAACGTGGAAGGCCGCGCCATCCTCTATGCCGACCGGGAGACGGCCAGCATGAAGGCGGCGCTGGAGGAGACGGCACGGCGCCGGGCCCGGCAGCTGGCCTACAATGCCGAGCACGGCATCACGCCGGAATCGGTGAAGAAGAACATCGCCGACGTGCTGGGCAGCGTCTATGAGCGCGGCGACCGGGTGGAGGTGGATACCGGGGCCGCCGGCATCACCCTGGCCGGCAAGGACATCAAGGCCGTCATCGCCGATCTGGAGAAGAAGATGCGGCAGGCCGCGGCCGACCTGGAATTCGAGACCGCCGCCAGCATCCGCGATGAGATCCGCCGGCTGGAAGCCATGGATCTGGGGCTGGCCGGACCCGGCACCGCCGGGGCCAGCCCCATCCGCGCCTCGGCCCAAGGGGAACGCCCGCGCGGCCGCGGCGACCGGGCTCGCGCCGGCAAGGGCCGCGCCGACAGGGACCATGGGGGCAAGGACCCGGGCGGCAAGGGTCCCCGGGCCGCCCATGCCACCGACGATGGCGGGGTGGAGGTCGGCGGCATCCAGTTCGGCGGCACCCGCACGCGCAAGCCCCGGCGCTGACGCGACCGGGTCGCCCTGACGGGAAGATCCTGGGATCGGCCTGTCACTGCCCATGCGCCGGCGCTGCCGGCAACCGCTCAGACTGCGTGACGGAGCCGCTGCAGGAACCGCTCGACATCCTCGCCCAGGCTTTCCGAGCGGACGGACAGGTCGGTGGCCGCCCCCAGGACCTCACCGGCGGCGTGGCTCGCCTCTCCCGCCGCGGTCGACACGCTGGCCAGCCGTGTGGTCACGGCACCGGTGCTGCCGGCGGCCTGTTCGATATTGCGGGCGATCTCCGCCGTTGCCGCGCTCTGTTCCTCCACGGCTGCCGCGATGGCATTGCTGATCTGCCCCACCTCGCCGACCATGCCGGCCAGACCGGAGACGGCCTGTTGCACGCCAGTCGTCGCCTGCTGGATGGCCGCCACCTGGGCACGGATGTCTTCCGTTGCCTGGGCCGTCTGGGTGGCCAGCGCCTTCACCTCGGCCGCCACGATACTGAAGCCCTTGCCGGCCTCGCCGGCCCGGGCCGCCTCGATGGTGGCGTTCAGGGCCAGAAGGTTGGTCTGGCTGGCGATATCAGTGATCAGGGTCACGACCTCCCCGATCCGGCTCGCCGCGTCGGCCAGACTGCCGACCTGTCCCCGCGTGAACCCGGCCCCTTCGCTGGCGGTGCGGGCCAGGGTGGAGGAGCGGGTCACCTGGAGCGTGATCTCACGGATGGCGGCCGACAGTTCTTCCGCCGCCCCCGCCACCGTGTTGACATTGCCACTGGCCTGCTGACAGGCCTGGGACACGGCGCGGGCTTCGCCATCCGTGGTCCGGGAGATCCCCGTCAACGCCTCCGCCGACCCGCGGAGCTGGGTGGCCGAGGCCGCCACCGCCTGGACAATGCCGCGGATTTCCTGTTCGAACCCGTCCGCGGCCTGCTTCAGGTCGGCAATCCGCGTGGCCATGCCGGCCGTGGCGGTATTGATGGTGGCGCTGGCCTGCCCGAAGGCGCCGACCATGCCGCGTTCCAGGACACGGCGGTAATAGCGCTGCTCGTTGACCGCCTGCAGGGACGCGCCGGCCTCGCGCACAAAGGCGTCGGCCCGATCGGCGAAGTCGTTCACCCCCCGCAGCACGCCCCCCAGGTCCCCGCGATCCCGGATACCGGTGATCCGCCGGTCGAAATTGCCGGCCGCCAACGCCCGGACCACATCCCGGGCACGGGCGATTTCGGCAGCGGTCCGGCGCATCATCCAGAACGCAGCCGCCGCGGCACCGGCAGCCATGACGCCGAAAAGTCCGGCGATTTCCGCCGCACCGGCCAGCCCGGCCGCCATGGCGGCGGAACCGGCCAGGCCGGCCACGGCGGCCAGTTGACTAGCCCTGGAGAGAAAAGATGAACCGGTCATAGCTAACACCCTTTCCCTTCAGGATTTCCTGCAGATGCGCCAGCCCGGCCGCCATTCCATCCGCCGCGCGGCCGTGCCGCGCCTCGATGGCCAGGATGTCCCGGTAGAGCGGCTGGATCACCGCACCGATGATGCGGCGGTCAGGGACACGCCGGTTGGAGTGGAAGCCCGAAATGCCGCCATCGCTGGCGAAGGTCGGCGTCACATGGGCAAACACCCAGTAATGGTCGCCATTGCTGGCCCGATTGACGACATAGGCGAATATTTCGTGCCCGCTCTTCACAGTGTCCCAGAGCAGACGGAAGATGGTCTTGGGCATATCCGGATGCCGGATGATGCTGTGCGGCGCCCCCAGCGCCTGCTCTTCGGTAAGGCCGGAGATATTCAGGAAAACATCATTGGCATACGTCAGACGGCCATTCGGGTCCGTCTTCGTAACGATCAGCTCATCTTCAGAGAATAACCGCTCTCGTCCGGTCAGAATTCTCGTCATCGCCATCTCCACCAGACCGCACGAAAATATGTCCTTTGAGTTGATCTCCGGTCAATCATCATTACCAATGATCGATATATCCTGACGTATAGGCGCGAATGTTACTCGCATGGACACTCATCTGAACAAGCCCATCAACGCACATATATTGCTAAACAAAAATTAACTGGCCAAATATAGTGCCACACAACACCCTATTCATAAGAATAGGTCGCGCACACGACCCAAAATTCATGACAAACAAAAGACAGCGCATCGAGACGCTGCATTCTGCCTTCAGCCCCGGCGCAGCCAGCCGGACGCGGCGCCATCTTCAAAATTCCATCCCTCCATGTCGGCCATACCGCATGGATTGAAAGAATACGGATGCGTCTGGAGAAGCGGCTATGGGGAAAGACCCTGTCCTTCTAGGTATAGGACTCCGCCATGACAGGCGGCCACTGACACTCTACGTTAAGGCACACCCCTTACGACTGTCTGCGATTTCCGACACCCGGAGCAGGTGATGTCCGTTTTCCTTCCCCGTCCTGCCGGCAGCCAGACATCGTTCGAGGCTCGGACCCTGCTTTTCATCGGGTTTGTCTGCGCCCTGCTGCTGGGCCTTGAGGGGCTGCGCTGCTGGGGGGCACGGATCGACGAGTTGGAGGAGACCCGCAGCGAGACCGCCAATCTGGCCTACGCCATCTCCCAGCATGTCCATCACACGGTGGACGAGGCCGATCTCATTGTCCGGGCGCTGCGCGACCTCAACGAAGCCGAATCCTCGCCCCAGGACAGCATCATGCAACTGCACCGGATCCTGAAGGCCGAGAGCAAGGTGCCGGTCCTCGTCAACAGCCTCGCCATCATCGGGGCCGATGGAGCCGTGGTCACCGGGTCCGGGCTGCCGGGGCGCCTCAACTATGCCAACCTCTCCTGCTTCCGCTTCCATGCCATGAATGCGGATCGGGACGCTCTGATCACAGTCCCGCCGCCGACCGGAGACGCGGGCGGGCCGCTTGTCATCGTGACACGCCGCATCGACCGGCCCGATGGCTCCTTCGGCGGCCTTGTCGCCGCGACCCTGTCGCTGGAGGCGCTTCAGACCTATTTCAACACCTTTGATGCCAGCTTCGACGGCAACATCACCCTGATGAACAGCCAGGGCATCGTCGTTGCCCGTTCCCCGGCCCAGGCCGACATGGTGGGACGGGACGCCTCGACTGGCATGATCTTCTCCAAATTCCTGCCTCAGGCCCCCGCCGGCAGCGTCGATTTCGTCTCAACGCTGGACCAGCAGCGCCGCATCGGCAGTTACCGCCACATCAATGGCTATCCCCTGGTCATCGTGGTGTCGCGCACCCTCGACTCCACCCTGTCCACCTGGCGCAGCCAGAGTATCCACCGGATGATCCTGACGGGGCTGGCCGCGCTGGGCGTCGGGATACTGGGCCTGCGTCTGACCCGCCGGGGACACCAGCTGTTCGAGGCGGAGACCCAGTACCGCCTGCTGGCCGAGAATTCCAGCGACGGCATTGTCTGTATCGACAGTGCCGGACGCTGTCTCTATGCCTCGCCGGCCTTCATCGCCATGACCGGCCGGGCCGAGAGCGACAGCCTGGTGAACCAGTCCTGGACCCGGTTCGTCCAGACGGAGGATCGTGCCGATTTCGGTGCCACGCTGGCGGCCGCCTGGCATGGACAGGACCATGTCAGCTGTGTGTTCCGTCTGCTGCGGACCGATGGCGACAGCCTGTGGACGGAAGCCAAGTTCCAGCTGGCGCCGGACGGCCCGACTCCCCGCTTGGTCGCCAATCTCCGCGATGTGTCCCGCCGCAAGGCCCTGGAGCAGCAGCTCGAAGACGCCAACCGTGAATTGCGCCTTCTGGCCAGCCAGGATGCCCTGACAGGTCTGGCCAACCGGCGCCAGCTGGAGGAGATGCTGCGGCTGGAATGGCGCCGGGCCGCGCGCGAGCGCCTTCCCCTGTCCCTGATCCTCCTGGACGTGGATCACTTCAAGGCCTTCAATGATCGCTACGGCCATCTTGCCGGCGACGACTGCCTGATCCGTGTCGCCGCGCTGCTGAAGGCCGCGGCCCGCCGTCCCGGAGACCTCGCCGCCCGCTATGGTGGCGAGGAGATGCTGCTGGTTCTGCCCGGCACCGACTCCCCCGGGGCCGAGGACATAGCGGAGCACATCCGCATGGCCCTGGAGGCGGCCGAAATCCTGCACGAAGGCAATGAGGCGCATGGCGGGATCGTGACCGCCAGCTTCGGTGTGGCCACCACCTTTCCCCGGGCCATTCCCGATCCGGCCATCGGCATTTCCGCTCTGATCATGGCCGCGGATCAGGCCCTCTACCGCGCCAAAGAAGACCGCAACCGCGTGGTCGCAGCGGCCGCCCTGCATGCGGTGGCGATCTGATCGCACCCCGAAGGGACCGCCGGCGGCCATGTCCCGGACCGCCCGGGCCGGCGGTGCGCATTTCACCAGCCGCTCACGCAGCCGTGACGCGGCAGAGGGAAAGCGTGAGTGGTCCAGGACCGTCATTGCCCCCAGATTTACCCCACGTGATCGGCAATTCCAGGCAAGGAGACAGGCCGTGATGACCAAGCGTGGGTTCCTGGGCGCTCTGCTGGCGGGAGGCGCCGCCCTTTCCTCCAGCCAGGCCGGGGCTGCCGGCGAGGAGAGCTTTCCGTTCCGTCTCAGCGACGCCGAATGGCGCCAGCGTCTCAGCCCGGCCGCCTATGCCGTGCTGCGTCAGCATGAGACCGAGCGGGCCGGCAGCAGCCCGCTGGACCGGGAGAAGCGGCCGGGACGGTTCCACTGCGCCGGTTGCGACCATCCCCTGTTCGACGCGGCCTCGAAATATGACAGCGGCACCGGGTGGCCCAGCTTCTGGCAGCCGCTGCCGGGCGGCGTCGGCACACGCAGCGACCGCAGCTTCTTCTTCATGCCCCGGACCGAGGTGCATTGCGCCAATTGCGGCGGCCATCTCGGCCATGTGTTCGAGGATGGTCCGCCCCCGACCGGTCTGCGCTACTGCATGAATGGCGTGGCCATGACCTTCGTTTCCGCCGCCGGCTGAGGAGGATGGAGATGGGCAGCACATATCCCGACCCCGCCACCGGATTGTGGCACCGGCTGCGCCGGGCCGTTCCCCGCGCCGCCCTGCTGGGCCTGGTGCTGGCCGGGCCGGTGGCGCACGCGGCCGAACCTGCGCCGGCGGGGACCGCCCGGACCGAGACCGCCCTGTTCGCCGGCGGCTGTTTCTGGTGCGTGGAAAGCGACTTCGACAAGGTCCCCGGCGTGCTGGAGACCATCTCCGGCTTCGCTGGCGGTGCCCTGGACCATCCCAGCTACCGGCAGGTCTCCGCCGGCGGCACCGGGCATCGCGAGGTGGTGAAGGTCGTGTTCGACCCCGCCCGGGTCAGTTACCGCACCCTGGTCGACTATTTCTGGCGCACCGTCGATCCCACCGATGCCGGCGGCCAGTTCTGTGACCGCGGCGACAGCTACACCACCGCCATCTTCACCCAGTCGGCGCAGCAGCAGGCCGAGGCCAGGGCCAGCCTGGAGGCGCTGACCGCGTCCCACCGCCTGCCGGCCCCGGTGGTGACCGAGATCCGTGCGGAAACACGGTTCTGGCCGGCGGAGGATTACCACCAGGACTATTACGAGAAGAACCCGCTGCGGTACAAATATTACCGCTATTCCTGCGGCCGCGATGCCCGGCTGGCGGACCTCTGGGGCGGGGATGCCCATCGCCTGCCCGGAAGCTGACGGGCAGGCGCTCTGCGCCTGGCCGGCATCAGCGGCAGGTCTTGAACGGCCCCATGTCCAGGTGCAGATGGTCCCGGTGCAGATCATTGTAGTCCGGGCTCAGCACGACCTTGAACAGGTCGCAGGCGCCATCGCGCACGGCCCGCCAGAACCGGGCCTCCGACACCGGCTTCCCGTCGGGACGCTGCCGGTCCCAGTCCCGCAGGATGGTCAGGACCCGCCCGTCGGCAAGGGTCACGCCGGCAATGTCGATGGCGTTGGCCGTGGCATGTTCGCTGCGTCGCCCGCCGCCCATCCCGCCCGTCCCGCCGGTCCCGCCGGTCGTGCGGATATCACGGCAGGCATAGGTTCCGAGATGGGTCACCCGGGCGACCCGGCTGCCCAGATGCTGCACCGCTGCCGGCTGCAGCACATGGCGCTCCCACAGGGCCAGGGCCGCCAGGACCGGACACCGGGCAGTGACGCCCGCCCCGTAGCGGATGCCGCTGGCGGCCTGGAGCAATCGCCCCGCCCCTTCCAGCCCGCATCCGTCCCCATCCTCCCGATCCGGTAACACCGACACGCCGACATCAGCCCGGTCCAGCCAGTCGAAGCAGGCGGCCGGCTCCTGCCCCAGCCGGTTCAACTGCCAGGCGGTCAGCAGGCCCGGCGGTTCCGCCGGATCGGGAACGGCCCATGGTGTCCATCGCGCCGGCACCCGGCCGGTGTCCAGCAGCCACCAGCCACCCAGGAGCAGAAGGACAAAAACGGGGATCAGGACGCGCATGGGCAAACAACGCCGGCCTGGGGATGTTGCTCCCGGTATGGCCGTCGAATTGGGAGGCAGCATGACCGTCCTGACCCGCAGAACTGCCGTGGTGACCGGCGGCGCCCTGGGGATTGGTGCGCTGGTGGCACAGGAGCTGGCCCGGCAAGGCTGGGCCGTGGCACTTCAGCACGATGCGGCCGACAAGCCGGCGGCCGATGCGGCCGTTGCCGCCATCGAACGGCTGGGCGGTATCGCCACCGCCATCCAGGCGGATCTCAGCCGTGATGGTGAAGCCGCTCTGCTGATGTCGGAAGCGGGGCTCCGCCTGGGAGCCGTCAGCCTTCTGGCCCATATGGCCAGTCTGGTCATCGACGACACCGTGCAGTGCGCCGACCGCGGCATCTGGGACCGTCTTACCGCCACCCATGTGCGGGCGCCGCTGCTGCTGGCCCGGCATCTGGCAGCGCAACTTCCGTCAGGGCAGGACGGGACAATCGTCCTGCATGTCGATCAGCGCCCCGAGTCCCTGGCCCCGCATTTTCTGTCCTATGGCTTGGCCCAGGCCGGGGCCGCGGCGCTGGTCCGCGCCCTTGCTGCCGGGCTTGCACCGCGGATTCGCGTCAATGGACTCGGCCCGGCCCGGCCTCTCCCCGCTTCTGCCGCAGCCCCCATCGCCGGTCACGATGCCGGTGTGGAGATTTGCCGGACCTTGCGCTTCATTCTCGAAACGCCCTGCCTCAGCGGGCAGATCCTCGCCCTCGACGGGCGTGAGGAAATGGGGTGGCCCCTCCTCTCGCCCATGGCGGAAACCGGCTGGATTCGGCAGGCGGATTACCCCGCAGGCCAGGGATTGCAGCAGACGGTTCCTGATTAGAGTCCTGCTGCTGGCTCAATGGTCCTACAGTTTTGCACATCGGCGCCGCTGGCAGCGGCCCGCCCCCGTCTCCTGTCCTGTCAAGCCGAAAATTCGGGCTTGTGACAGTCCGATGATGAATTGACAGACAAAATATCGATATTTTTCAATGTGTTGACTTTTTATGCCTATTTTTTGGGCAATGCGGTCAAACCCGCGGTTGGCTTGGGGTCGCACAGGGAACACCCCCGGTTTTCCGCAAACTTATCCACAGCTTTGGTGGATGATTGCACCGGCCCCGGCTGCCGGGCCGGTTCCACCCCGATTCGGACCCGGTGCCTGCTGCCAGAGAATGGCGGCCGCCCGGGAATGCCCCGCTGTGAACGATTGACCGCCCTGGCCGGATCGGCCACATGAGGGGGCATGGACCAGGCCGACCCCGATCTGATGACCGACCCTGCCGCCCCTGCGGCGGCGTCACCCCGCAAGCGCACGACAGCCGATCTCCAGCGCGGGGTGGAGACCATCAAGGCCTATCTGCGCACGCTGCCGGAACGGCCGGGCGTCTATCGCATGATGAATGCCGACGGGGACGTGCTCTATGTCGGCAAGGCCCGCAATCTGCGCCGCCGCGTCACCAACTATACCCAGGTCGGCAAGCTGCCCATCCGGCTGCAGCGCATGGTCGCCGAAACGACTGTGATGGAGTTCGTCACCACCCACACCGAGGTGGAGGCGCTGCTGCTGGAGTCGAACCTGATCAAGCGGCTGATGCCGCGCTACAATGTGCTGCTGCGGGACGACAAGACCTTTCCGCACATCCTGATCACGGCCGAGGACGCGTTTCCGCAGCTGATCAAGCATCGCGGCGCCCGGGACCAGGCCGGCAGCTATTACGGCCCCTTCGCCTCGGCCGGCAGCGTCAACCGGGTGATGACGGCGCTCCAGCGCGCCTTCCAGATCCGCAATTGCAGCGACGCGGTCTTCTCCACCCGCACCCGTCCCTGCCTGCAGTTCCAGATCAAGCGCTGCACCGCGCCCTGTGTCGGCCGGGTCAGCGCCGCCGACTATGCCGAGCAGGTGGCCGAGGCCAAGGCCTTTCTCAGCGGCAAGAGCAACGAGGTGCAGCAGCGCATCGCCGCCGCCATGATGGAGGCCTCGGAGAATCTGGAATTCGAGCGCGCAGCCAAGCTGCGCGACCGCATCCGCGCCCTGACCGCGATCCAGGCGCACCAGGACATCAATGTCGAGGGCGTCGAGGATGCCGACGTCATCGCCGCCTATCAGGATGGCGGCTTGACCTGCATCCAGGTCTTCTTCTTCCGCGGCGGGCGCAATTACGGCAACCGCGCCTATTTCCCCAGCCATGACCGCAGCCAGGAGCTGCCGGAGGTGCTGGCCGCCTTCATCGCCCAGTTCTACGAGAACAAGACGGCACCGGGGCTGGTGCTGGTCAGCCACGATCTGGCCGAGCATGAGCTGCTGCAGGAGGCGCTGTCGGTCCGGGCCGGCGGCCGCGTGGAGTTGCACGCCCCCAAGCGCGGCGACAAGCGCCGCGTCATCGACCATGCCCTGAACAACGCCAAGGAGGCCCTGGGCCGCCGTCTGGCGGAAAGCAGCAGCCAGTCGAAGCTGCTGGCCGGCCTTGCCGACCTGTTCGGCCTGTCCGAACCGCCCCAGCGCATCGAGGTCTATGACAACAGTCATATCCAGGGCACCAACGCCATCGGCGGCATGATCGTGGCCGGGCCGGAGGGCTTCATCAAGAACGCCTACCGCAAGTTCAACATCCGCGATCCCGAGGCCATGGGCGACGATTACGCCATGATGCGCGAGGTCCTGACCCGCCGCTTCGAGCGCGCGGTCAAGGAGGACCCCGAACGGACGGGCGGCACCTGGCCGGATCTGGTGCTGATCGACGGCGGCGAAGGCCAGCTGAAGGTGGCCATGGAGGTCTGCGCCGATCTCGGCATCGAGGATGTGCCCCTGGTCGCCATCGCCAAGGGAGCCGACCGTGAGGCCGGCCGCGAGCGTTTCTTCATGCCGGACCGCCCACCCTTCGGCATCGAGCCACGCAGCCCCGTGCTCTATTTTCTGCAGCGGCTGCGCGATGAGGCGCACCGTTTCGCCATCGGCACCCACCGGGCGCGGCGGGAGAAGGCGATCGGCCAGTCGCCCCTGGATGAGATCGCCGGCATCGGGCCGAAGCGCAAGAAGGCCCTGCTGCTGCACTTCGGATCGGCCAGGGCGGTGTCCCGGGCCGGCCTGCAGGACCTGGCTGCGGTCGACGGCATCAATGAAAGTGTCGCCAAAATCATCTATGACCACTTCCATCCCACCGACTAGGATGCCGCGCGGCTCCCAACGCCTGTCGAGATCATGCTGAGCAGCCTGCCGAATATCCTGACCCTGTCCCGCATCGCCGCCATTCCTGTGGTGGTGGCCCTGTTCTTCTTCGCCGGCCCCTGGCCGGCCTGGACGGCGTGCGGCCTGTTTGCGCTTGCCTGCATCACCGACTGGTTCGACGGCTATCTGGCCCGGGCCTGGCAGGAGGAAAGCGTCATCGGCAAGTTCCTGGACCCGATCGCCGACAAGTTGCTGGTGGCGGCCGTGCTGATGATGCTGGTCGCCGTCGACAAGGTGGACGGGTTGGCGGTGATCCCGGCGGTCATCATTCTGCTGCGCGAGGTCATGGTCTCCGGCCTGCGCGAATTCCTGGCCGGCCTCCAGGTCGGGGTTCCGGTCAGCCGGCTGGCGAAATGGAAGACCGCCATCCAGATGGTTGCCATCGGCGTTCTGATCGTCGGCCGGGACGGACCATCCGGCTTCCCGACCGAAACCGTCGGGGAGATCGGGCTGTGGATCGCGGCGGCGCTGACGCTGATCACGGGCTGGGATTATCTGCGGGCCGGTCTCAAATACATGATGACCCCGGCCGTGAAGAAGCTGCCGGACGGGCATACGGAGTTGCGCGCCTGAGGGCCGTGAGCGGATGCAAAGGAGTCCCGTCGTGAAGCTGCTCTATTTCGCCTGGCTGCGCACCAAGATCGGGCTGGCCGAGGAGACTGTGGCACTGCCCGCCGGCATCTCCACCGTGGCCGATCTCATCGGCTGGCTGCAGACGCGCGGGCCTGGCTATGCCGAGGCCCTGGCCAATCTCAGCGTGGTCAAGGTTGCCGTGAACCAGGAGTATGTGCTGTTCGACCACCCGCTTCGGGCCGGTGACGAGGTGGCCCTGTTCCCGCCGGTCACCGGCGGCTGACCCCGGAACGGTAGGAAGAACGGTCATGGTCGTTCATGTCCAGCGCGAGGATTTCGATCTGGGGCAAGCCCTGGAGTCGCTGACCCGCGACAATCACGGCATCGGCGGTCTGGCCAGCTTCGTCGGGCTGGTGCGCGATCTGCACCCCGGCCATGACGCTTCGGCCGTCCGGTCCATGACGCTGGAACATTACCCGGGCATGACCGAGCGCCAGTTGGAGGCCATCGAGGCAGAGGCCCGTGCCCGCTGGCCCCTTGATGCGACCCTGATCATCCACCGCTATGGCCGCCTGGAACCGGGGGATCGCATCGTCCTGGTGGCCTGTGCCAGCGCCCATCGGGACGCGGCATTCGCCGCCTGCCAGTTCCTGATGGACTGGCTGAAGACCAAGGCCCCGTTCTGGAAGCTGGAGGAGACGGAGTCCGGGCAGCATTGGGTGGCGGCCAAGGACAGCGACGATCATGCTGCCGAGCGTTGGAACAGCGGGCAGAGTCCCTGACCGCGCAAGCAAAGGGATTGGATCAAGACAAACCCTGTCCTAAAGGTTAGGATAGAGTTCGAATTATGTCCGGACTCCGCTCCATGCACGCTGTCCACCGCGCCGCCACTCTTCTGACGACCAGCAGCGATCCGGACTGTGCGTGGTCGACGGTGGTTCTGGCGCGGGAACTGCCGGGGCCGCCCTCGGTCGCCACCTTCTCCAGCGAAGCCGACGCGTTGCGCCTGTGCGAGGCGCTGAGTCCCGATCTGCTGGTGATCGACAGCGCCATGATGGGGTCTCCCCTGGGGTTGCTGGCGCAGATCCGGGCCAGCGGCCTGCCGGTGGAACCCGCCATCCTGGTCATGGCCCCGCCGGAGCAGGCCGCCCGGAGCGCCGATCTGCTGCGGCGGGCCGGCGCGTGGGATGTCCTGCCCCATGATGCGCACCCCGCCCTGGTGCTGGACCGTCTCAACACGCTGCTGCACATGCATGGGCGCTACGGCGAGGTGGCCGAACGGGTGAGCGCGCTGGAAGCCAGCATTAACGACCGCAACCAGCGCTTGGCCGAAGCCCTGGCCCTGCTGCATCAGGCCGAAAAGCATGTGGCGAGTCTGCAACGGCAACCGGAGCAGGAGGCGCTGCCGCCCGGGTCCGACATGCTGGCAAGCGTGGCCCACGAACTCCGCACGCCTTTGCATGCCATCATCGGGTTTGCCGACCTCATCCGCCAGGAGGTCTATGGGCAGGCCGGGGACCCCCGCTACGCCGAATATGCCAACGACATTCACGAAGCGGCCAGCCATCTTCTGGTCCTGGTCAATGGCACGCTGGATCTGAGCCGGATGGCCAATGGTCAGGAACAGCTGGAGATCGGGGACGTCGATATCGGCCGGACCATCCACGATGCCACCCGGCTGCTGCGGCAGATGGCGGATACGGGCGGGGTCAGGCTGGTGGTCAATCTTCCCGATCACATGGTGAAGATCCGGACCGACCCCGACAAGGTCCGCCAGATCATCGTCAATCTGGCGTCCAATGCCATCAAGTTCACCCCACGGGGTGGCCAGGTCACGGTGGAGGTCAAGGCCGCGCCGGACGGCGGCGCCGTCATCCTGGTCATCCGCGATACCGGGATCGGCATGGCGGCCAATGACATTCCGACGGCCATGAAGCCTTTCGGCCAGATCCGCCGCAGCGACCATCCCGCGCCAAAAGGGACGGGCCTGGGATTGCCGCTGACCAAGCGGTTCGTCGAGATGCTGGGAGGAACCCTGGAAATCCTCAGCCAGGTCGGACGGGGAACGATGGTGGTGGTGCGCCTGCCGGTCGCTTCCGCACACTCACAGACCGCGCCAGACCACGCCGGCGCCCTTGCCTGAAACGGAGATCCCCTGCGATCACCGGAACGGCCGCCCCGTTTGCCGTGAACAGCGCCGGTGGATTACCACCCAGGATCTTCCGTGCCTAAAAAATAGGCAAATCTGCACGAACGCCCGAACCGCCGGCCTCCCATCCCCTTTCCTTCGGGTTACACGCAGGCTTATCCACAGAGTCTGGGGACGGTTCCCGGCAAGCGGGACGACACCCCCGGAAGGCACCAGAGAAGGGCTGCACCCCGAACGAAAACAGCCCCCGGCCAGGACCGGGGGCTGTCGGCACTGGAATCGCGAAAGTCGCCGCTTATTCGGCCGCCTGGACCAGCGACAGACGGCCATTGACCAGGGCGTCGTAGTCCAGCATCAGCGTCTTGCAGATCTCGCCCGGTGTGAACGTCATGTCCTCGATCCGTCCCACCGGCGTGACCTCGGCCGCCGTGCCGGTCAGGAACACCTCGCTGAAGGTCGGCAGTTCGTCCGGGAAGATGGCACGCTCCACCACCTGATAGCCGCGGCGCCTGGCCAGTTCGATCACGGTCTGACGGGTGATGCCGTCCAGGAAGCAGTCAGGCTTGGGCGTATGCAGCACGCCGTCACGGACCAGGAAGATGTTGGCGCCGGTGGCCTCGGCGATCTGGCCACGATAATCCAGCATCAGCGCATCCTGGAAACCGGCCTGTTCCGCCGTATGCTTCGACAGGGTGCAGATCATATAGAGCCCCGCCGCCTTGGAGGCGGTCGGCGCCGTATCGGGCGCCGGGCGGTGCCATTTCGAGACCTGGAGGGAAATGCCCTTCATCCGGGCTTCCGGGCTCCAATAGCTCGGCCATTCCCAGCAGGCGATGGCCAGATGGATGCGGTTGTGCTGGGCCGACACGCCCATCATCTCGCTGCCGCGCCAGGCCACCGGCCGGACATAGCCATTGACCATGTCCATGGCCTTGACCACGTCCCGCGTCGCCTGCTCGATCTCGGCGGCGCTGTACGGGATGGTGAAGCCCAACAGGTCCGCGGACTTGACCAGCCGCGCGGAATGCTCCGCCAGCTTGAATACGGACCCGTTGTAAACCCGCTCCCCTTCGAATACACAACTGCCGTAGTGCAGGCCATGGGTCAGCACATGCACCGTGGCATCGCGCCAGGGCACCATCTGGCCGTCGAACCAGATCACGCCATCACGGTCGTGGAAGGGAATCAGAGACATCGCGCTCGCTTCCTTGGGTTATTTTATGTCCGCCAGGGCTTGACCCAGGTTACGGAATTGCGGATATAAGTCAATATGACTGACGTAAAGATCGGCCCCAACCCCCTGTTCCTGCGCGAGGAGGACCTGCGCCAGGGCATGGAACTGCTGTTCTACGCCTACCGGGACTTTACCGCCGAACCGGATGCCATGCTCGCAAAAATCGGTCTCGGCCGGGCGCATCACCGGGTTGTCTATTTCGTTGGACGCTACCCGGAGATAACGGTTTCTGACCTTTTGGGCATTTTGCAGATCACCAAGCAGAGCCTGTCACGGGTGCTGTCGGAGCTGATCGGCCAGGACTATGTGGTCCAGCGCACCGGGACCCGCGACCGGCGCCAGCGCCTGCTCAGCCTCACGGACAAGGGGATGGACCTGGAGCGGCAGCTGTCCGACGCACAACGCGCCCGCATCGCCCGGGCCTATCGCGCAGCCGGCGCCCAGGCGGTGGAGGGCTTCCGCACGGTGATGCTCGGCATCATGGACGAGGCGGAACGTGGCAAGTTCCCGGGCGGGGCTGGCAAACGCGGATGATCGCCGGCAAAGGCTGCGTTCCGGCCCGCCGCCCGCTAGAATGGCGCCATGATGGAAGACCTGCCGCATATCCTTGTGGTCGATGACGACACCCGCCTGCGTGAAGCGCTGCGCCGCTATCTCGGTCAGAACGGATTTCTGGTCAGCACCGCCGCCGATGCCGCCGACGCCCGGGCCAAGCTGGCCGCCCTCGCCTTCGACCTTCTGGTTCTCGATGTGATGATGCCGGGCGAGAGCGGTCTCGACCTCTGCCGCGACCTGACGGCGACAGGGACCATTCCCGTGCTGCTGCTGACGGCACGGGGAGGTGCCGACGAGCGCATCGCCGGGCTGGAAGCCGGCGCCGACGATTATCTGCCCAAGCCGTTCGAGCCGCGCGAGCTGGTCCTCCGCCTCAATGCCATCCTGCGTCGCCTGCCGAAGCCGGCCACAGCTCCGCTGGAGATCCGTCTGGGACGCTGGCTGTTCAACGCCCAGCGTGAGGAACTGCGCTGCGGCGAGGAGAGCGTGCGCCTGACCACCGGCGAGGCGGCGCTGTTGAAGGCGCTGGCGGCCGAACCCGGCACGGTGCTGTCCCGCGAAGCCCTGGTGGAGCGGGCGGGAGTCGATGCCGCCAATGCCCGGACCATCGATGTGCAGGTCACCCGGCTACGGCGCAAGCTGGAAGATGATCCGCGTGAACCGCGCTATCTCGTCACCGTCCGCGGCGAAGGCTATGTGCTGCGGCCGGACTGACCCACAGAACGCCCAGATGCCGGGGACCCCATGCCCGATGTGACCGCCGCATCCGCCCTCTCCCCGGCATCGCTCTGGCGGCGGCGCCCCCGGCTGTTCCGCTGGATCAAGCGGTTCCTGCCGCGCACCCTGTTCGCCCGCTCCCTGCTGATCATGATGACGCCGGTGGTTCTGGCCCAGGCCATCGCCACCTTCGTCTTCTACGACCGGCACTGGCAGACCATCACCAACCGGCTGGCCTATGGTGTCGTCGGCGACATCGCCTTCACCATCGAGCAGTTGCAGCGGGACGCAACGCCGGCGGAGCGGGCCACAACCATGGCCATGGCCCGCCGCAGCACCGACCTGTCCGTACACTGGAATGGCGGCGCCCACCTGCCCCCGGGCCGCCAGCGGGTCCACAGCCTGCTGGATTCGATGCTGGCCAAGGCGCTGGATGAGCGGATCGGCCGGCCCTGGCGCATCAACACCCGCATCGGGCAGGAGCGGGTCGAAATCCGGGTCCAGCTTCCCGACGGCGTCCTGACCGTGATCTCGCCGGAACGCCGCCTCTACAGCTTCACCAGCTATCTCTTCATCCTCTGGATGATCGGCAGCTCGCTGGTGCTGTTCGCCGTGGCCATCCTGTTCATGCGCAACCAGATCCGCCCGATCCGCCGCCTTGCGGCCGCGGCCGACGCCTTCGGCAAGGGGCGGGATGCCCCGGCCTTCCGTCCCGAGGGAGCCTCGGAGGTGCGGCAGGCGGCGCTGGCCTTCCTGGTCATGCGCGAACGCATCCGCCGTCAGATCAGCCAGCGCACGGAAATGCTGGCCGGGGTCAGCCACGATCTCCGCACCCCGCTGACGCGGATGAAGCTCCAGCTGGCCATGCTGCCGGATCTGCCGGAGGCCGAGGAGCTGAAGGCGGATGTCGCCGACATGGAAACCATGATCGACGGCTATCTGGCCTTCGCCAGCGGTGAAGGGGCCGAAGCGCCCCAGCCCGTCGATCTGACCCGGATGGTGGAGGAGATCGCCGCCAATGCCCGGCGCGAGGGGACCAATCTGACCCTGGCGCTGGGGGCGGAGAACGGAGCGGAAGGGGAACTCGGCGAGGAGATCATCCTGCCCCTGCGCCCCGTGGCGCTGCGGCGCTGCATCACCAATCTGGTCAGCAATGCCCGGCGCTATGGCACCAATGTCTGGCTGACGCTGCTGACAACGGCCACTGTCATCGACATCGTGGTGGAAGATGACGGGCCGGGCATCCCGGCCGACAAGCGCGGCGAGGTGTTCCGGCCATTCCACCGGTTGGAGCCGTCACGCAACAGCAGTACCGGCGGCGTCGGGCTGGGCTTGTCCATCGCCCGCGATGCCGCCCGCCTGCATGGGGGCGAAATCCTGCTGAGCGACAGCCCGCATGGCGGATTGAAGGCGACGGTCCGCCTGCCCCGCTGAGGCTGTCACGCTGAGGTGCCACGCTGAGACTACCCCGTCCATGGCCACTGGCGCAGGCCGGACACCAGGGACCGGCCTGCGCCAGGGTGGAAGAGCCGTCAGCCCTTCTTCGGCATCGACTTGGCGATCTGGATCTTCACTTCCTCGATGCTCTCCTTCACGCGGTTGGAGAGAACCTCGGCCGCCTCGCTGTTGGACTTGGCCACCATCTCGGCCATTTCCTTCATGTTGGCGATGGCCTTCTCGAACGCGCCCTTCACCAGTTCGGCCTGCTTGGCCACCTTGTCTTCCGGCGTGCCGGCAGCCATCAGCTCCGACATCATGGAGGAGGCCTCTTCCAGCGACTGGCGCAGGATCTCGCCCTGACGGCGCAGGACGGCCTGGACACCCTCGACCGCCAGCTGATTGGCGGCAGTCAGCGCCTCGACATTGCGGCGCTGGGCGGCCAGCATGGCCTCGATATCCATGCCCGGCAGCCGGTAGTCGGACATGAGCTTGCTCAGATCCATGAACTTGCTCGGATCGAAGAATTTCGTCGGGTCGAAATCCAGGAACGGGTTCTTCGTGGTGGCCATGGTCCGGGTCCCTCGGCTGGCGGTTTCCATTCTGCTGCAATGCAGCAATAGCGGTGGGATAATGCAATTTGCCGCATTTTTCGTCAATCGTTATGTTGCGATGCACAAAATCGCTTTCGGATCAAGGAGATGCGGATTTACGCCCGATGAAACCGCTGCGCTGCAATGGCAGACTGTTCCACAGCTCCTCCGCGCGTCGCAGATTGGCATCCAGGGCGGCCATGGTCTTGGCCATGTCCTCACTGTCATCCCCGAACCAGGGGCGCAGCGTCGCCAGCCAGACGGCGCTAAGTCCTTTGACTTGCAGCACTCCGCCGAATCCGGCGCGGGCGATCCCGGCCGCTTCCAGCATCCAGCGCATGGAGCGATGCAGTTGCGCCGTCAGGCACAGCCCGTCCAGCGGATGATGGCGCAGCTCGCGCCAGACGGCGTGCAGCCCCGCCTTGTGGGGCGCCAGCGCGTCAAAGCGACGCATCAACACGTCGAACATGCGGTCATGCCGGCTTTCCTCCGCATCGGCGGGGCCGGCGGCCAGCACCATTGCATCGGCCTGGCGGGCAACCGCTTCCAGGATGGCCGCCTTCGACGGTGTCTCCCGATACAGGTCGGCCAGGGGAACCTCGGCCCGCAGCGCGATGTCGGCCAGGCTGGTGGCCCGCCATCCCTGCTCGGCCGCCAGCTGCATCGCCGCCGCCACAAGGCGGGCGGTAGGGTCAGACTTCTTCGCCATGGTCTCGCTCCGACAAAACGGCCCAATCCACTGTTGTCTGCGCTCAAGGTGGGGTATCAGAAGGCATTCGGCCAGTCGCATGCCGCAAACCGTGCGCCCGGCCATCACGGACAGGTTGGAACAGAGCGAACGCTGCGGACATGACGGACCCTCTGGCAAATGCTGCCGGCGCCGACCGCCACCCTTATCTGTCGCCGGAGGAGGAGCGCCGCCTCGCCCAGCAGCTGGCGGCGGGCGACCGGTCGGCGGAAACCCAGCTTGTCCTGTCACATCTGCGTCTGGTCTGGAAATCGGCCCGTCTTTATGGACGCCTGGGGATTCCCGTGGCCGATCTGGTGCAGGAAGGGACCATCGGCCTGATCCAGGCCATCCGCAAATTCAATCCCGATTGCCATAACCGCCTCAGCACCTATGCCAGCTGGTGGGTGCGCGCCGCCATGCAGGAGCATGTGGTCCGCACCTGGTCGCTGGTGCGTGTGGGCAAGACGGCATCGCACCGCAGCCTGTTCCTGTCGCTGCGCCGGTTCATGGCCGGTCCGGCAGCGGTGGGCCGGCCGGACCCGGCCGCTGCCATTCCCGACGAGCTGTTGCCGCGGCTTGTCGAGCGCTTCCGCCTGCCGGCCGCCGAAATCGCCACCATGGCCCGCCGGCTGCTGCTGCCGGACCAGGCCCTGGACGCACCGATGGGCACCGCAGCGGAGGGGGAAGAGGGGCCGACTCTGGCGGACCAGCTCGCCGACGCGCAGCCGACGCCGGAGGATCTGGCAGAGGAGGACAGCCTGTCCCGTCTGCGCCACCGGCTGCTGGACGGCGCGCTGCGTCTGCTGCCGGAGCGGGAGGCCTATATCATCCGCATCCGCCACCTGATCGATCCGGCCCCCACCTTCGACTCCATCGGCCGGGACCTGGGCATCAGCAAGGACCGGGTGCGGCAGCTGGAACAGCGCGCCATCACCCGCCTGCGCACCCTGCTGCAACCGCAGCAGGCGCTGCTGCGTACCGCTCTCGGCTGAGGGCCTCGGCGGAAAGAGGCCGGATCAGGTCACCGGCCCGGTCTGCCCCCCTGTCAGCCCCAGCAGGATCGAGGGGGCGATGGGAAACACGCTGTTCGGCGTGCCCGCCGCCGCCCAGACCGTATCGAAGTCCAGAAGATCGCGGTCGAACAGCGTCACCGGCGGCACCAGATGACCGATCGGCGGGACGCCGCCGATGGCATAGCCGGCATGGCTGCGCACGAAATCCGCCTCGGCCTTGAGCAGGCGTTCGCCCCCGATCCGTCCGGCCAGATGCCGCGCCACGGCGGCCTCGTTGACGCGGTTGCTGCCGCTGGCCACCACCAGAACGGGGCGGGCGCTGTCCCGGGTGCGGAACAGGATGGATTTGGCGATCTGGGCCACGTCGCAGCCGATCACCGCCGCCGCTTCGGCGGCGGTCCGGGTGGTGGCGGCGAATTCCAGCACATGGATGGGGTGGCCCAGATCGTTCAGCAGATTCTGAATCATCTGGGCACTGGGGCTCAAGGGACCGGCCATGATCTCACCCGGCCAGTTCCCGTGATCGGGCCGCCGCCGCGGCCACAGCCCGGTCCAGCAGCGGCCCCAACCCGTCGGATGCCATCAGCACCGCCAGGGCGGCTTCGGTCGTTCCCTTGGGGCTGGTCACGTTGCGGCGCAGCTGCTCCGCGGATTCGTGGCTCTGCTGCAGCAATTCGCCGGCCCCCGCCACCGTGGCCCGCGCCAGTTGCGCCGCCAGATCCGCCGGCAGGCCCGCCGCCTCTCCCGCATGGGCCAGGGCCTCGGCCAGAAGGAAGACATAGGCCGGCCCACTGCCGGATACGGCCGTCACCGCGTCGAGATGTGGCTCCCGCTGAGTCCAGGCCACCTGCCCCACCGCGGCCAGAAGCCCGTTGCACAGCGCATGCTGCGCCCGGCTGACCCTGGCATTCTCGACAGCCACCGTCATGCCCCGGCCCACCGATGCCGGCGTATTGGGCATGGCGCGGACAATGGCAGCGTCCGGCCCCAGCCGCTCCTCGAACCAAACGATGGGCTTGCCGGCCGCGATCGACAGGAACACGGCCGTACCGGCGAAGCGTGCATAATCGGCGATGACGGATGGCATGGTCTGCGGCTTCACCGCCAGGACCACGGCGTCGGGCGTGAAGCCGGCCGGAATGGCCGCGGCGTCGGTCACCACCTCGACCCCGGCCAGGGGCGGACCGGGAATTCGCCCCGCCGGTTCAACCACGACCACGCGCTGCGCGGTCCCCCTGGCCAGCCACCCCGACAGCAGGGCACCGCCCATGCGGCCACATCCGACGAGAAGCAAGGTCGCGCTCATGTCCGTCCAATCCGCTCCCACACCGTCCCGGGCGGCGCCGGACCGGCCGGCCTTACGCCTCGCCCACCGTATCCAGGATGGCGGCGGTCACCGCCTCCTGCGCCGTTTTCCCGCCCCAGATGACAAACTGGAAGGCCGGATAGTAACGCTCGCACTCCGACAGGGCGATGTCCACCAAGTCTTCCAACTGCTCGACACTGGCGGCACGGGCACCACGCAACAGCGTCGTCTGCCGGAACATGGGCGTACACTCGTCCGGGTCCACGTCGAAATGACCCAGCCACATCTTGGCATTCACCTCGGCCAGCAATTCATTGACCTGGGCGCGGCGGGCGGCGGGCACCTTCATGTCGAACTGGCAGGAGAACTGCATGGCGCTGACTTCCGTCTGCCAGAGGAAGAACAGACGGTAATCGCACCAGCGGCCATTGATCTCGACGATCATCTCCTCGTCGCTGGACCGTTCGAACGCCCATTCATTGGCGACGACGATCTCCTCCAGCATATCCAGCGGATTATGGGTGCTGGTTGCGGTCTCGACGGTGACTGCCGTCATCTTGCGCCCTCCATCTCGTGCGCGGTGGGAAGGGATGACCCATCCCCCGTACCGGCCCGGCCACCCCAGATATGGTGGGCATGGGCCGCGGGGCTACGAAAATACGGTGCCAGAAGCTTCCGCCTCGGCGCAACCGGATTTCCGGACGGCCCCGGTTTCATGATCATCTGTGCCGGCGGGACAGCGGTTCCGGCGGAAACCGCGGGCGCACCCGTCCCGGCCTTACGCCTCGGGCTGCGTGTCGGGATCAGCCGGAGCCGGGCTGGCCGCATGGGCCGGCCGCTTCGGCGCCGGCTCCGGCCCGCTCAACTCCAGATGAGCCATCAGCGTGGCCACCAGCGCCTCCAGCTGGACGACTCGATCCTCCAGGTCCGCCTTCAGCTTGAAGACGTCCTCGATCTCCTCCTGCTGCGTCCGGGCCGCGGCGGCCATGGCCTTGACCGCCTCGAACTCCTCGCGCGAGACCACATCCATCTGCGCCAGAATCCGCTCGAACTGCTGGCGGAACTGGGCCTCGACCTCGCCACGGATACCGGAGAGGGCGCCTGCGGCCCCGCTCGCCAGGCGCGCCAGATCGTCCAGCAGCTTGTTTTCGACCTGCATCGGTCCAACCCCCTGAAAAATGGCCGGCATTATGGAGATCCACCCCGGACCTGTCCACGGTACACTGTCCAATGGGGCCGGGGACGGCGCAGACCGGCACCGCATCCCCGACACGGCACGCCTGCGGCTTGCCGTTGCCACGGCTCCCCCCCTATAACAAGCCGGGTCCGCCGGGGTCCCGGCGGTGCGGAACGCAGACGAGGGCGCAATCGGCATGCTCGTGGTGACCGGCGGCGCCGGCTTCATCGGTTCGAATCTGGTGGCGGCCCTGGAGGCACGCGGCCTCGGCCCCATCGTGGTCTGTGACCAGCTGGGCAGCGGCGACAAGTGGCGCAATCTGGCCAAGCGCTGCCTGCACGACCTGATCCCGCCCCAGGCACTGTTCGCCTATCTCGACCGTCATGCCGGCGAAGTGGAGTCCGTCTTTCATCTGGGCGCCATCTCCGCCACCACCGAGCGCGACGCGGATCTGATCACCGCCAACAATTTCCGCCTGTCGCTGGATCTGTGGGACTGGTGCCAGCGCACGGAAACACGGCTGATCTATGCCTCGTCGGCCGCCACCTACGGTGACGGGTCGGCCGGATTTGACGATGATCCGGCACCGGCGGCCCTGGCCCGGCTGCGTCCGCTCAATCCCTATGGCTGGTCCAAGCACCTGTTCGACCGCCGCATCCTGGCCGGCCTCGCCCTCAGCGGCCGGCGGCCGCCGCAGTGGGCCGGACTGAAGTTCTTCAATGTCTACGGCCCGAACGAGCACCACAAGGGCGAGATGCAGAGCGTGGTGGCGAAGCTCTACCCGCTGCTGGCGGCCGGCGAACCGGCGCGCCTGTTCGCCAGCGACCGGCCCGACTATCCCGATGGCGGCCAGAAACGCGACTTTGTCTGGGTCGGCGACTGCGTGGACGTGATGCTGTGGCTGCACGCCACGCCCACGGTCAACGGCCTGTTCAATCTCGGCACCGGGCAGGCCCGCAGCTGGAACGATCTGGCCGCCGCCGTCTTTGCCGCCATGAATCGGCCACAGCGGATCGATTACATCCCGATGCCGCCCCATCTGAGCGGCAAGTACCAGTACTTCACCGAGGCGCGGATGGACAGGCTGCGGGCCGCCGGCTACACCGCCCCCTTCACCAGCCTGGAGGACGGGGTGCGCCGGTATGTGCAGGATTATCTGTCCGCCCCCGATCCCTATGTCTGACGGGCCGACCGTCGGCCGGAGTTTGCTGTCATGATGCTCGCCATCCCGTTTCCCCAGATTGACCCCGTCGCCCTGGCGCTGGGGCCGCTGGTGATCCGCTGGTATGCCCTGGCCTATCTCGGCGGCTTCCTGTTTGCCTGGTGGTATTGCAGCCGGCTGTCGCTGTGGCGTCCGGGCTGCCGCCCCAATCCCGATGATCTGTCCGATTTCCTGACCTGGGCCGTGATCGGCGTCATTCTGGGCGGCCGGCTGGGCAATGTGCTGTTCTACCATCCCTTCTATTATCTGCAGAATCCGCTGGAAGCCTTCATGATCTGGAAGGGCGGCATGTCCTTCCACGGCGGCTTCCTGGGTGTGGTCGTGGCCACCATCCTGTTCAGCCGCCGTCTCGGCTTCTCCCCCTTTGCCCTGGGCGATCTGCTGGCCTGTGCCGCACCGGTCGGCCTGTTCCTGGGGCGCCTGGCCAATTTCGTGAACGGCGAGCTATGGGGGCGGCCGACGGACGTGCCCTGGGCCATGATCTTCCCCCACAGCGACGGGCTGCCGCGCCACCCCAGCCAGCTCTATCAGGCCGGGCTGGAGGGCATCGTCCTGTTCCTCGCCCTGTTCATCCTGGCCCGCCGTCCCGGCATGCTGGATCGGACCGGCACCCTGTCGGGCTGCTTCCTGGTCGGCTACGGCCTTGCCCGCATCACCGGCGAGTTCTTCCGCGAGCCCGACGCCAATATCGGGTTCCTGGCCTTCGGCGTCACCATGGGGCAGCTGCTGTCGGTCCCGATGGTGCTGATCGGCTTGTTTCTCATCGCCCGCGCGCCCTGGGGCCGGCGCGCCCTGGCCGGCTGAACCGCATGCCCACGCCCCTGCAGGCGCTGATTGCCCGGCGCATCACCCTGGACGGTCCGCTGGGTGTGGGTGACTACATGGCGCTGTGCCTGGGCCATCCGCAGCACGGCTATTACACGACGCGGGACCCGCTGGGCACGGCCGGTGACTTCACCACCGCGCCCGAGATCAGCCAGATGTTCGGGGAGTTGCTGGGGGTCTGGGCCGCCCAGTGCTGGTTGCAGATGGGCCAGCCCGCACCGGTGCATCTGGTCGAACTCGGGCCGGGGCGCGGCACGCTGATGGCCGATGCGCTGCGGGCCACAGCCCGCATTCCCGGATTCCATGCCGCCCTGCGGCTGCATCTGGTAGAGACCAGTCCGGTGCTGCGGCAGCGTCAGGCTGCCGCCCTGCGGAGCGTCGCCCCGGTCTGGCACGACCGGCTGGCCGAGGTCCCCGAGGGGCCGCTGCTGCTGCTGGCCAACGAGTTCTTCGATGCCCTGCCCATCCGCCAGTTCGAGCGCGGACCGCTTGGATGGGGGGAACGCAAGGTTGGCCTTGACGAGACGGGCGCGCTGGTCTGGCGGCTGGACCGCCGGCCGGGCGACTGTCTGGTGCCCCCCCCGCTGCGCCCGGCGCCGCCCGGCAGCGTGGTCGAGCGCGCCCCCCTGGGTGAGGCCATCGCGGCGGAGATCGGTGCCCGTCTGGCCCGCTGCCCCGGATCGGCTCTGATCGTCGATTACGGCTATGAGGGGCCGGCCCTGGGCGACACGCTCCAAGCCATGCGGTCCCACGCCTTCGTCCCCGTGCTGGAGCGACCGGGCGAGGCCGATCTGACCGCCCATGTGGATTTCACCGCCCTGGCCGGGTCGGCGCGCCAGGCGGGCGCCGCCGCCTGGGGGACACGGACCCAGGGCGACTTCCTGCGCCGGCTGGGCATCGACATGCGGGCCGCCGCCCTGAAACGGGTTGCCACACCGGCCCAGGCCACCGATATAGAACTGGCCCGGCACCGTCTCACCGGGGATGACGCCATGGGCCGGCTGTTCAAGGTGCTGGCCCTGACCAGTCCCGCTCTGCCGGCCCCGGCCGGTTTCGACGGTCCGGCCGGATTCGATGCGACGACGGGAGCGGACCGACCGTGATCACCCTTGAGCCGCTGGCCGGCCTGCCCGGGATCCGCCACGCCTTCTTCACCCGCGCCGGCGGCGTCTCCGCCGGACTCTATGCCGGTCTCAATTGCGGCCTCGGCTCCAACGATGCGCCCGAGGCCGTGGCCGAGAACCGCACCCGGGCCATGGGGATGCTGGGCCTGTCCCCGGACCGGCTGGTCACCTGCTACCAGATCCACAGCCCGGACGTGGTCACCGTCGATACGCCGTTCCCGCCGGGTCAGCCCCCCCGTGCCGACGCCATGGTCACGGCGCGGCCCGGTCTCGCCCTGGGCATCCTCACCGCCGACTGCGTCCCCGTCCTGTTCTGCGATCCCGAGGCTGGTGTCATCGGCGCCGCCCATGCCGGCTGGAAGGGCGCCGTCGGCGGCGTGCTGGAGGCGACGCTGGCGGCCATGGCGGGCCTGGGTGCCCGCATCGAGCACATCCGGGCTGGCATCGGCCCACACATCGCCCAGCGCTCCTATGAGGTCGGGCCCGAGTTCCGCGCCCGCTTCCTGGCCGAGAATGCCGGCCATGCCGCCCTGTTCCTGCCGTCGACGCGGCCGGACCATTGGCTGTTCGACCTTGGCCGCTATGTGGAACAGCGTCTGGCCGCAGCCGGCGTCAGCAGCTGCGGGCACGCGCCCCATGACACGGCGGGCGAGGAGGACCTGTTCTTCAGCTACCGCCGCGCCACGCTGCGGGGCGAGCCCGATTATGGCCGGGGTCTGTCCGCCATCGCCCTGACTCCATAAGCAGGATCGTGGAGCGGCCGATGCACTATATATGGATGTTCTGTGTGTTTTTTCTGATGCTGGCCCTGCTGGCCATGTGCAGTGGTTGAGGCATCACTGCCACACATGGGTGATCTCAGTTGGGGTGGCGTTTACAGCCGCAGGGGCCATTGATATGGTGCGCCCGCCTTTGTGACGGTTAGACGACAGGGGCGTCGGAGTCAGGGCTAATGCCTTGATCCAAATGGATCTTCTTTCAACATGACTGGAAAAACGGGCGGACCTCATGAAGCTGATCGCCGGGAACAGCAATCGGCCGTTGGCCGAAGCTATCTCCACCTGCCTTGAGGTCCCGCTGACCAAGGCAAGCATCCGCCGCTTCGCGGATATGGAGGTTTTTGTCGAGATCCAGGAAAACGTCCGCGGTGAGGACGTGTTCGTGATCCAATCGACCTCCTTCCCCGCCAACGACCATCTGATGGAGCTGCTGGTCACTGTCGACGCCCTGCGCCGCGGATCGGCCCGGCGCATCACCGCCGTCATTCCCTATTTCGGCTATGCCCGCCAGGATCGCAAGACCGGCCCGCGCACGCCGATCTCGGCCAAGCTGGTGGCCAACCTGTTGACGACGGCCGGCGCCAACCGCGTGCTGACGCTGGATCTGCATGCCGGCCAGATCCAGGGTTTCTTCGACATTCCCACCGACAATCTGGTGGCAGCCCCCGTCTTCACCCGCGACATCAAGGAGCGGCTCGACACCCGCAACCTGATGATCGTCTCGCCGGACGTGGGCGGTGTGGTGCGTGCCCGTGCCATCGCACGCCGCCTTGAGGCCGATCTGGCCATCATCGACAAGCGCCGCGAGCGCGCCGGCGTATCCGAGGTCATGAACGTCATCGGTGACGTCAATGGCCGCGACTGCATCATGATCGACGACATCGTCGACAGCGCCGGCACCCTCTGCAACGCCGCCGTCGCCCTGAAGGAGCGCGGCGCCAAGTCCGTGCGGGCCTATGTCACCCATGGCGTGCTGTCCGGCGGCGCCGTCGACCGCGTGGCCAAGAGCCCGCTGGACGAGTTGGTGACCACCGACAGCATCGAGGCCACCCAGCCCGTGCTGGACAGCCCCAATATCCGCAAGCTGTCGATCTCCCGGCTGATGGCCGATGCCATCGAGCGCATCAGCAACGAGCGCTCGGTCTCCAGCCTGTTCGATTGATGCATCCGCCGGCCCGCCTCCGGAAACGGACGGGCCGGCGCTTGACTTTCCGCGCGGTTTGACCTACACGCGCGGTTCGATTTGCGGGCGAGCAGCACCCCTGGAGGCTGCCGCCAGTCCCGGACCCCGGGCCGTTCTGCCCGTCGGGTCCTTTTGCGTTGAGGAGCACACCCATGACCCAGATTATCGCGCTGGCCGCCGAGGCCCGTGACCGGGCCGGAAAGGGGACCGCCCGGTCCACCCGTCGCCAGGGCCGCATTCCGGCCGTCATCTACGGCAACAAGGAAAAGCCGGTGATGATTTCCCTGGATTTCGCCAAGTTCTTCCGCGAGATCCATCGTCCTGGCTTCTTCACCCACCTGTTCGACATCACCGTGGACGGCACCACCCATCGCGTGCTGCCCCGTGACCTGCAGCTGGACCCGGTCAGCGATCGCCCGATCCATGCCGACTTCCTGCGCGTGTCGGAGACCACCGAGATCATCGTGAAGATCCCGGTCGAGTTCGTGAACGCCGAGCAGTCCCCGGGCCTGAAGCGTGGTGGCGTCATCAACGCCGTCCGCCATGACATCGAAGTGCATTGCCGTGCGGCCGCCATTCCCGAGAAGATCGAGATCGATCTGTCCGGCGCCGACATCAATGCCTCGATCCACATCAGCGCCGTGAAGCTGCCGGAGGGCGTGCGCCCGACCATCACCGACCGCGACTTCACCATCGTCACCATCGCCGCCCCGTCGGGCATGACGGATGAGGCGGTGGCGGAGGTTCCGGCCGAGACCGAAGCCTCGGACGACTGACGCTGGACAAGAGGCCGATATGCGCTTGGTGGTCGGACTGGGCAACCCTGGCCCGGAATACGAACGTCACCGGCACAATGTCGGCTTCATGGCGGTGGACGAACTCCATCGCCGCCACGGCTTCGGCCCCTGGAAGAAGCGCTTCCAGGGGCTGATCGCCGAGGGGAGCATCGCCCGGGAGAAATCCTGGCTGCTGAAACCCCAGACCTTCATGAATCTCTCCGGCCAGGCGGTCGGCGAGGCCATGCGCTTTTACAAGCTGATTCCCGATCAGGTCATCGTCTTCCACGACGAGCTTGACGTCGTCCCCGGCAAGATCCGGGTCAAGCGCGGCGGCGGACATGGCGGCCACAACGGCCTGCGCTCCATCGACGACCATATCGGCAAGGATTACTGGCGCGTCCGCGTCGGCATCGGCCATCCCGGCAGCAAGGAAAAGGTGCAGGGCTGGGTGTTGTCGAACTTCGCCAAGGCTGACGAATCCTGGCTGCCGACACTGCTGGACATGCTGGCGGCCGAGTTCCCGCTGATGGCGGCGGGTGAAGCCGAGAAATACGCCTCCCGCATCGCCCTGCTGACGGCGCCGCCCAAGCCGCCGAAACCGGCCAAGGCGCCCCCTGCCCCACCCGCGGCCTGACGGATATCGGTCATCTGGCCGCATGGCCGTGATCGCCCCCGAGCGGAACCGATCCGGGCCATCAGACCAGGATGTCGAGAAGCCGGGAGAAGCTGTCCTGCTGGCTGCGCAGCACCTTGGCGCTGGCCGCGGCCGCCACCTGCCCCTGGCGCAGATCGACGATGACCGCCGGGTCCAGTTCGCCGGCGGCCAGGGCCGCCGCATCCTCGGCCACGCGCGCCTGGGCAGCGGAAAAGCCGCTGGCTGCGGCCGTGAAGGCCGATGGCATCCCGGTGCCGAGGGTCGATCGCATCTCCATATCCGATCTATAGCATGATCCCGCCGGCAGCGGCAGTCCCGTCCGCAAAGCGCGTGAAACGCCGTGGGCTCTGGGCTACAGTCTGCCCCCTTCGCGGGAGGATGCCATGGACAACAGCGTGAAGAGCACGGCCGATCTGGCCGCGGTGATGGAGGATCTGGGGCGCCGGGCGCGCGGCGCGTCCGCGGTTCTGGCCATCGCCCCGTCCGATGCCAAGGACCGGGCACTCCGTGCCGCCGCCGCCGCCATCCGCACCACCTCGGCCGGAATCCTGGCCGCCAACGCCCGCGACATGGATGCCGCCCGCGCCAAGGGGCTTTCCCCCGCCCTGCTCGACCGGCTGCTGCTGACCCCCGCGCGGGTCGAGGCCATGGCCAAGGGCCTGGAGGATATCGCCGAACGGCCGGACCCGGTGGGTGCCGTGCTGGAGGCCTGGACGCGGCCCAACGGCCTGCGCATCCAGAAGGTGCGGGTGCCGCTGGGCGTCATCGGCATCATCTATGAAAGCCGGCCCAATGTGACCGCCGATGCCGGCGGCCTCTGCCTGAAGTCGGGCAACGCCGCCCTCCTGCGCGGCGGGTCGGAGAGCTTCCACAGCAGCGCCGCCATTCTGGCCGCCCTGCATCGCGGCCTGGCCGAGGCGGACCTGCCCCGCGACGCCATCCAGTCCGTCCCCACCACCGACCGCGCCGCGGTCGGCCATCTGCTGACCATGACCCGCTGGATCGACGTGGTCATCCCGCGCGGCGGCAAGTCGCTGACCGGCCGGGTGGCGGCGGAAAGCCGGGTGCCGGTGATCTATCACCTGGACGGCCTCTGCCATGTCTTCATCGACCGCGCCGCCGATCTGGACAAGGCGCGGGCCGTGGCGCTGAACAGCAAGATGCGCCGCACCGGCATCTGCGGCGCCATGGAGACGCTGCTGGTGGACCGGCCGGTGGTGGACAGCCATCTGCGCCCCATTCTGGCCGACCTGCTGGCCGCCGGCTGCGAGATCCGCGGCGACGAGACGGTGCAGGCCCTGGACCCCGCGGTGAAGCCGGCCACGGCAGAGGATTGGGACACCGAATATCTCGACGCCATCCTGTCCGTGCGGGTGGTGGATGGGGTCGATGCCGCCATCGCCCATATCGGCCGCCATGGCAGCCATCATACCGACAGCATCGTCACCGAGGAGGCGGCCACGGCGGACCGCTTCCTGGCGCAGGTGGACAGCGGCATCGTCCTGGTCAACGCCTCCACCCAGTTCGCCGATGGCGGCGAGTTCGGCTTCGGGGCGGAGATCGGCATCAGCACCGGCAAGCTGCATGCCCGCGGGCCGGTGGGGGCGGACCAGCTGACCAGCTACAAATATGTGGTCCGGGGCGATGGGCAGGTCCGGGCGTGAGCGGCACGGCCTTGGTTCCCGGTCTGCACACCGGCCCGGCCTGGGCCGGACGCCGTATCGGCCTGCTGGGCGGGTCGTTCAACCCGGCCCATGAGGGCCACCGCTTCATCAGCATCGAGGCGCTGCGCCGCCTGGCCCTGGATGAGGTCTGGTGGCTGGTCAGCCCGCAGAATCCGCTGAAGCCACGGGCGGGCATGGCCGAGCTGGACCTGCGGGTGGCGACCGCCCGGCAACGGGCCCGGCATCCCCGCATCCGCGTCACCGCCATCGAGGCCGATCTCGGCACCCGTTACACCGTGGATACGCTGGCGGCCTTGCGACAGCGCTATGCCCGCACCCGCTTCGTCTGGCTGATGGGGGCCGACAATCTGGAGCAGTTGCCACGCTGGCATGACTGGACCCGGATCTTCGCTATGGTGCCCGTTGCAGTCCTGCCGCGGCATCCCTATTCTATCAGGGCGCTGGGCGGCAAGGTCGCCCGGCGTTTTGCCAAAGCCCGGGTGGATGCGGGTCGGGCACGCGAGTTGGCCGAGATGGACCCGCCGGCCTGGACTTTCGTGCATGGTCCGCTGCATCCGGCTTCGGCCACGGAGATTCGCCGCCTCGGACTGCCCGGGGCGTGGGTCTCGCAGCGTTAAGGACCAGAGGTGACAACCATCGCGACCCCTGCAACCACCGGCACCCAAGGGCAGCAGCACGCGCCCGCCGACATGCCGGACCGTATCCGGGACCTGATTCAGCAGTCCCTCGACGAAGACAAGGCGGAAGATACCGTCGTTATTGATCTGCGCGGCAAGACCACGCTGGCGGACTACATGGTCGTGACCTCGGGCCGCTCGGCCCGGCAGGTCGGCGCCATGGCGGAGCATCTCCTGGAGAAGCTCAAGGCGCTGGGTGTGCACGGTGCCGACGCGGAAGGCTATCCCCAGTGCGACTGGGTGCTGGTCGATGCCGGCGACGTGATCGTCCACCTGTTCCGTCCCGAGGTCCGCGCCTTCTACAACATCGAGAAGATGTGGGGCGTGGAGCCGCCGGCCTCGGTGCTGCTGGCTGGCAGCACCACCGAGTACACGACGGTCTGACGGGAGCGCGGGACCATGCGCCTGTGGCTGGCCGCCATCGGGCGGGCCCGGCCTGGACCCGCGCGTGACCTGTTCGAGGAGTATCGGGGGCGCTTGAGCTGGCCCCTGACCCTCAAGGAAGTCGAAAGCAAGAAGCGGGTCGAGGGCGAGGAGCTGAAGCGGCTGGAAGCCGAGCTGCTGCTGTCGGCCATCCCCGACGGCGCCACCCTGGTGGCCCTGGATGAGCGCGGGCGCACCGTCTCGTCTGAAGCCTTCGCCCAGCGTATCGGCCAATGGCGCGATGGCGGCGTCGCCGACCTCGCCTTCATCATCGGCGGGGCCGACGGTCTCGCCGACGAGGTCCGCCGCCGGGCCGCCCTGGTCCTGGCCTTCGGCCCCATGACCTGGCCGCACATGCTGGTGCGCGGCCTGCTGGCCGAACAGCTCTACCGCGCTCAACAGATCCTGGCCGGCCACCCCTATCACCGGGCCTGACACCGCCGATAGCGCACCGACAGCGCCCGGCCCGCGGGCCGGTTCGATGTGAGTCGAACGCGGTACAGGCGGAGCATCCCAAAGAAAAAGGGCGGCCCCCCGGAGGGAACCGCCCTTGATTGTCAGGCCACGCCCGCTCAGAAGCGGATGCGGACCGATCCCACATAGGCGTGGGTCTTCAGGTCGTCACGCCCGTCCGTGGCCTCATAGGACAGGCTGATGGAGGTCATGTCGCTCACCTGCAGGTCGAGACCACCGGACAGTTCCACCCAATCGCGATCACGCGGTGTGGTGGCCAAGCCGTTGACGATCACCGTCGGCGCGGCGGCGAAGCTGGCAGACCGGGCGCCGTCGGCCTTGTGGTTGAAATCGCGCACATAGCTGGCCGTCAGCTGCGGACGCAGCTGCATGCCGTCACCCAGATCCAGCTTGCTGTACAGCGTCGTGCCCAGACGCCACTCGCTGATGGACACCCGGTTGGAGTCGAAGCGCAGGGCCGCAGCCCCACCCTTTTCATCGATGGCCCCGAATTTGGCCGAGGCGAAATCATAGCGCATGAACGGCTGGATACCGACCGCACCGGCGTAATGATCAAAACCGAGCGCGCCACCGCCGGCCCAGAGCGTGCCGTCCGTATCGCCCTTCAGCACGCTGCCCAGGGCCACACGGCTGGTATCCGCCTTGGCCTTGCCCACCGACAGATAGCTCTCGGCAAAGAACTGACCGTCGAAGTAGCTGCCATAGGCGCTGGCGGCATAGGTATCGTTGTCGGATTTGGCGCCCAGCGCCTTGTCGGTGCTATCGCCCCAGCCATACGTGAACGCGACGCCGGCCAGCAGCTTGTCGGTGATCATCTTGTCCAGGCCGATGGTGGCCTGGGTGTTGGACAGGTCGCTCTTGCGGCCCGAGATCAGCCGCCCGTCACCATCCATGTGGCGCAGATCGAAGAACAGGCCGTAGCCCTCCTTCAGATCGGCCAGCTTCTCGCGGGCCTCGCCCTTGGCCTGGGTCTCGGGATCGTTCTGCAGGGCCAGCAGCGCCGCACGGCCCTCGCCCCCCTCATTCATCAGCTTCGGGGCCAGACCGGCCATGGTCACGCCCTGGGCGCCGTTACGCGCGGCGTTGATGCGGCTGCCCAGACCCTTGGCCAGGAAGCCCATCTGCGCCCGGGCATTGCTCTGGGCCTGCCCGACCACGTCCGGAGCGAGACTGTCCAGCGCGGCACCCAACTGATTGACCGGCCGCGGGTCGAGGCTGTCATAGACACCCTTCAGGGCGGTGTAGTTGCCGGCGCGGGCCGCATCGAGCGTCTTGGCGAATGCTTTGCCACTCTGGCTGCTCGGGGTCGCCGTGGCCGCATAGGGCAGCGCATCGACCATGGCCGTGGCCACACCGTTGGCCACGCGGATCGTCGGCACCAGCACACCGATGTTGGAGACGCTGGAGGAGAAGTTGCCATCGATACCGTTGGTGGCGGCAACCACGGCCAGGGTCTGACCATAGGTCGGGATATAGCCGTTGAGGGCGTTCAGCGCCAGCGCGCCGCCCAGCGTCAGCGAACCGGTGACGTTCAGGCGGCTGAAGGTGTTGCCGGCGCCGGCATTGATCACCAGCAGTGACTGGCTGCCGAAGGCGGTATTGCCCGCGATGGTCAGGGTGCCGACACTGGTCAGGCTGCCGGGGATGACGGCACCGCCGCTGATCAGGGCGCCATTGGTCTGGATCGTGCCCGTGCCGGTCAGCGTACCGCCCGTCTGCAGATACAGGTTGGGCGCGAAGGTACCGTTGACCGCCAGCGTGCCGGCCGTCATGGCCGCACCGATCTCCATGGTCAGCCGGCCAGCCTGGGCCACGGTCAGGCGGGCATTCTGGTTGACCAGATTCAGCCGGTCGATGGTGTAGGCGGTGTTGCCCGTCACCGTCAGATCGGTGGCATTGGCCAGACGGACATCATAGAAGCGGGCCGCGCTGACATTCGGCAGGCCATTCTGCAGCGTGCCCAGGACGGTTCCGTAATCGTTGTTCGGCACGCTGATGTTGAAGTTGCCGAGCACACTCCCGGTGGGACCGGCGCTGATGATGCCCGGAATCGTCGGCGCCGCCATGGCGGCCGAATCGGCAACGGGCTGGCTGTCCTGTGTTCCGGCGCTGTTGTCGGCCTCGAACTTGCTGACCTCCAGGCCGATGGGCGTGGCGACGGCGGTGGCGGGACCCTGGGCCTGGCCTTCCGCCGTGGTCGGGCTGGCCTGGGCGGCGCCCTCGGCGACCTCCGGGCTGGCCCCATGGGCCGCCCCTTCGGCGATCTGCGGCTTGCCGCGGGTGGCATCCGTGTTGGCGGTCAGGGTGATGGTGGACGACGCGGCGGCGGCGGCCACGCTGGTCACGTCCGCGCTGGCCACCTTGCCGGCCGCCGGTGCCAGCGAGCCATCATTGATGGTGCCCTGCGGATTGGTCGGGGTGGCCCCCAGATCGGTGGCCGGCAGCGCATTGACCAGCTTGCCGTCGGCCAGCATCACGAAGGCCGGATCGAGATACTCGGTCCATGCCGCCTTGTCGCCCCAGGTGAAGGTCCCGGCCTTGGCGCCCATATAGCGGTACGGATTGTTCTGGGCGATCCAGTTGGCATAGAGATAGGCCGGCTGCCAGAAGCTGGCGGTGCCGTAGGCCCCGAACTCCTGTCCGCGGAAGAAGCGGTAGCCGCCCGACAGCACGCCGATCTGCACCTTCTGGCCGTTGATCGTCGCGAACAGCGGCCCGCCGGAATCACCCTGGGCGGTCACCGCCTCGTTGGGAACCGCGGCACCCGGGAACAGGTCGAAGTCATAGGGGTTGGCGCGGTAGCGGTCCTGCCCCTGGGTCACATAGGTGGGATCGTCGAAGTCGGCCCAGTACAGGGTCTGCGGCAGCCCTTCCGTTTCACCGAACAGGGTCAGGATCAGATCGTCGATGGAGCCACGCAGGCCCAGCGTGTTCTCGCCCACGCGCCGGATCGTCGAGTTGACGGTGCCGCCGCTGGTGCCGCTGCCGGTCCGGCCGTACCCGACCATGGTGATAAGGCTGCCCTGGTCGACCGGCGAGATCAGCAGATTGCCGAAGCCGACATTGGTCACCGGCGTCTTCAGCGCCAGGATGGCGATATCGGCCTGCTGGAATTCGATATTGCTGGGATGGATCTGAACGTCGACGACGTCGACATAGCCGGTATTGGCCTGACCGGCGAGCCAGTTCAGCGCCGCACTGTTGGCGTTCGGCGCCACCGCGAAGCTCACGCCGGCCCGAAGGTCGCCACCAACGCCATACCGCTCGGCGGCATAGTCGTTCACGCAATGCGCAGCCGTAATATAGAAGCGCGGATTGATCAGCGTGCCGGTGCAGCTGCCGCCATAGCCTTCACCCAAGATCGGCTGAAGATCAACCAGAAGACGGCCGACATAGCTGTAGAGATTATTCTTGTCCACCAAGGCGGCGGCAGGAACGTTATTGACCGTGAGATTATTCATGGAAGGGATGGTGACGCTTCCCGCGCCCGCCTGATCATCGCGGGCGACAACGGCGCCTGCCGGACCAGCGGCTGCCAAGGCCAGCAGCGCCGTGGCACTGACGCAGCCAAGCAGAGACGCCGCGCGCAGGCGCGGCCGCATCGCACTATTCCTCATTTTCGCTCCCAGACTTTACCCCTGCACATCCGGTCCCCACCGGAGTGCTTATGACCGGTCTACGAGACCGCGTCCTTTCGGATTTCGCAAGCGAATTATAACCGAAAGGTTACCACCGCCACGCGAAGGAACGGGACTGTGGCGGTTCCGTGCCGCAGCGCCCCCCACCAAAGGCATACGGTCGTGGTCGCCTCGCGCGACAGCCCGTCGGCGTCGCCAAACAACCGCTGGTCTCGGCCGGTGCAATAGGTACGACTCGGGGATCGGCCCTGCCGGCGGATGCTCTACCGGGTCGGCTGCCGTCCGGCCACGGCGGTCAGCGGAGCGAGGACGATGCCGCGGTCGCGCAGCCCCACCGTCCAGGCGGCGACCCGTTCGATCGACACGGGGTTCTGCGCCTCGATGAAACCGACCGCGATCCCGTTGGCCTTGGCCAACCGTTCCAGCTCCGCCAGCTGGGCTTCGATGGCCTGCGGGCTGGCCACCCGGTCGATCTGCACATCGCTGACGGCGCGCGGCATCTGCACCTGGTCCGCCACGCGCGTGGCAAAGCTCTCGCGCACCTGCCACAGATCGAAGAACATCAGCCCGCGGCGCTTCACCTGGGCCAGGGTCGCCTCGACACTCTCGCGCCGGGTCAGGAACTTGGTGCCGCTGTCCGTCTTGGCCGTCAGCCCCACATAGCCGGTGGCCTTGGCCATCACATCCTCGAGACGCCGGACATTCTCCTCGTCGCTCAAGGCCGTCAGCAGGGCACCCGGCCCCGGATCGTTGCGGGGAAAGCCCAGCGGCTCCATCGGCACGGCCAGCAGGACCTCATGGCCGTCCCGGCGGGACCGGTCGATCATGTCCTGCAGACCGGCCACCTGCGGCACGAAGCTGAAGGTCACCACGCCGGGCAGCCGGTCGAGCGCGGATTCGGTCTGGGCGATGGACTGGCCCATACCGGTCACCACCAGGGCGATCCGCGGACGCGGATCATTCTGCGGGAAGGGGCGCGCATAATATTGCCAGGGTGCCAGCCCGTCGGGGCCGATCTTCGGCAGGAAACCGGCCCTTCCGCGTTCCAGCAGGGCTTCGTTCCGGGATGGCGACAGTTCCACATCCATATCGACGGGATCGACGGGATCGACGGGATCGACGGCCACCTCCGCCGCCGGCACCGGATCGGGAAAGCGTTTGCTGCCATCGGGCAGCAGAATGTCGGCGGTGGCCCGGGGTTGCTCCGCCGCCACGCGGCGGGAGGCCGTGTCGTCGGCGCCCCCGACCAGCCAGCCGGCCACGGCGGCAAGGCCGGCGACCAGGACAAGGCTGGTGACCAGGAAGCCCGTCGGCCGCGGGGGGCGGGGGCCACCACCGCCATCCGCGGTCGGACGGCGCCAGCGCGCCAACAGGCCGGGCCGCGCCTCCGACCGGGCCGAGGCCGGGTGCTCGACGCCGAAGCGGGCCGCCAGAATAGCCGCCGAGGGCGGCCCTTCCGACGGGGGAAGGGCTTCGGCCTCAACCGGCTTCCTGCGCAGGGACAAGCGGGCCACGATGCCTCAGCCCGTCAGTTCACATGCTTGCTGGTGGCGAAAAGCGAGACGCCCCGGAGCAGATCCACGGCGCGGGCCAGCTGGTAATCCACCGGCTGATCGGCACCGGGGGCCTGGGCCGTCGCCTGACCATCGCCCCCCGTCGGCGGCGCGGCTTCGCTGGTCGGGGTTCCAGGGGCACCGGTGCCCGGCGGCGTGGCCGGTGCGGCCGGCGGCTGCGCTCCCGGCTGCGGCGCCGGCTGCTGCTGGCGCTTGGCCGCGTCGGGATCGGTGTTGCGCAGGGAATGCGGCAGGTCGGCCTCGCGCCGGCGCATGCCCTGGGCGATCTCCTCCACCCGGGCCGGCTGCACCTCGATGTCGGGCGAAATGCCCAACTGCTGGATCGAGCGGCCGCTGGGCGTGTAGTAGCGCGCCGTCGTCAGCCGCATGGCACCGGCCTGCCCCTGCAACGGGATGATGGTCTGGACCGATCCCTTGCCGAAGCTCTGGGTCCCCATGATGATGGCCCGCTTATGGTCCTGCAGCGCACCGGCCACGATCTCCGAGGCCGAGGCCGAGCCGCCATTGATCAGCACCACCACCGGCAGGCCACCGGTCATGTCGCCGGGCTTGGCGTTGTAGCGCTCGCTCTTGTTGGGGTCGCGGCCACGGGTCGAGACCACCTCGCCCTTGTCCAGGAAGGTATCGGACACGGAGATGGCCTGATCCAGCAGGCCGCCCGGATTGTTGCGCAGGTCCAGCACATAACCGGCCAGCTTGTCGCCGACCTTCTCCTTGATGGCCTTGATGGCCTTTTCCAGCCCCGGCTGGGTCTGCTCGTTGAAGCTGGAGACACGGATATAGCCGATATTCTCCGCCTCCACACGATAGCGGACCGACTGCACCTTGATCACGGCGCGGGTCAGCGTCAGCTGGATCGGGTCGGGCGACTGGCCGCGGCGGATGGTCAGCTTGATGTCGCTGCCCACGGGGCCGCGCATCTTCTCCACCGCCTCGTTCAGCGACAGGCCGACGATCGGTTCATCGTTGAGGTGGGTGATGTAGTCGCCGGGCTGCACCCCGGCCCGGAAGGCCGGCGTGTCGTCCATGGGGGAGATGACCTTGACCACCCCGCTCTCGCTGGTGACCTCGATGCCCAGGCCGCCGAACTCGCCGCGGGTCTGCACCCGCATATCCTCGAAGTTCTTCTTGTTGAGGAAGCTGGAATGCGGGTCCAGCGAGGTCAGCATGCCGTCGATGGCCGCCTCGATCAGCTGCTCGTCGGAAACCTCCTCCACATATTCGGAGCGCACCCGCTCGAACACATCGGCGAACAGGTCCAGCTGCTTGTAGGTGTCCGCCTTGACCGGGGTCTTGTTCTGCGCCTCGGCGCAGGCCGGCACCATCATCAGCAGAGCCGCTGCGGCCACCGTGGAGAAAAGCTTCGTCATGTCACCCTTGTCCTTTGCCGTCGGAAGCCGCGAGGCCGCGCAGGGGGTTGATCGGCTGCCCCCCCCGGCGAAGTTCGAAATACAATGTCGGACGGCCATCACCCGCCATGGTGCCCACAGGCTCGCCGGTCAGCACCCTCTGGCCGACACCGGCGTCGATCTTTCCCAATCCGGCCAGCAGGGAATGATATCCATGGCCGTGATCCAGGATCAAGATGAGCCCATAGCCCTTGAACGGGCCGGCAAACATCACCGATCCCTCATAGGGCGCCACCACGGCGCTGCCGGCCCGCCCGGTCAGCGTGACGCCCCGGCTGGTGGTGCCGAGACTATCCTGCTCGCCATAGCGGGTCTGCACCTCACCGCCGACGGGCAGCACCATGCCGCCCAAATCTGACTTTCCCGGGGCGCGGCCGAGCTGTGCCACCTTCTGCTTGGCCCGCTGTTCGCGTTCCGCCTCGGCCGCCGCCCGCTTGGCCGCCTCGGCGGCCTGCCGCCGGGCCTCGGCGGCGCGGCGCTCGGCCTCCAGCTTTTCCAGCAGATCCTTGAGATCGGCCGCCTGGGTCGCCAGGGCGGCCACGCGCTGGACCACCTGCTGCCGCTCGGCGTCGGTGGCGTTCAACAGCGCCTCGCGCTTGGCGGCCAGACGCTGCATCTCCGCCTGCCGGGCTGCCAGGGCTTTCGCCGCCACTTCCGTGCGTCGGCGCTGGGCCGCCAGCTTCTCCCGTGCGGCCGCCAGCCCGGCCAGCTCGGCGGACAGGGCATCGGCCCGCGCCTTCAGCTCCGGCACCGCCGCCCGCAGCAGCAAGGCACTCTTCACCGTATCGGCGGGCGCACCGGGCCGGGCGATCAACGCCTCGGGCGGGACCCGCGACAAGCGCTGCAGCGCACCCAGCAGCTCGGCCAAGGCCGCCCGGTCGGCCTCGATGCGGGCGCTGCGCTGCTGCTCATCCCGGGCAAGGCCATCCAGCGCCTGTTCCAGCCGGGCCAGATCCTCTTCCTGGCGCCGCGACTCCTCCGCGGACTGGATCAGCTTGGCGCGCAGATCCGCCAGCTCCTTCTCCAGCGCCTCGGCACGGGCGTCCAGTTCCTGCTGCCGGGCCTGCCCGGCCTTCAGATCCTTCTGCACGCTGTCCAGCTGCCGGGCCGGGTCGTCCTTGGCCGCGACGGCCGCGCCGCCACTTCCGAGCAGCAGCATCAGCACCAGGGCTGGCACTGCGGTCACGGCCGGGGCCGGTATCGGCGGACGAGATGAAACCATCAGCGGACAGGGACCTGGTCACTCCGGCGGGGCCATGCTGCGGCCGCCACATATGCATCGACGGGGCGGCATACTAGGGGCACACCACGCCCGCGTCGATGCCTAGCAGCGGATATGTGCCGCCCCCGGCCCACGAATGTCCCAATCGGTTCGGATCGCAGGCACCACCGGATCGGGCGGGCGGCGGGTGGGGCGTGGCCGATCCTGTCGCCGCATCCGCCGCCTTCAGCCGTTTCGGCTGCGGCCCTTTGCCATGCTGGACTGAAGACAGATACGGACGCAGGCAGGGAGGCCGCCCATGGACATGCGCGCAACGACCGCAGCCGATGCCATCGCCGTCGAGGAGCGCTGGTGCGCCCGCAATTACAAGCCCCTGCCGGTGGTGATCTCCCGCGCCAAGGGCGTCTGGCTCTGGGACACGGACGGGCGGCGTTATCTCGACATGATGTCGGCCTATTCCGCCGTGAACACCGGCCATGGCCATCCCCGCATCCTGGCGGCGCTGCAACGGCAGGCGGAACAGGTGGCCGTCGTCTCCCGCGCCTTCCACACCGACCGGCTCGGCCCGTTCCTGGCCCGCCTGTGCGACCTGACCGGGCTTGATGGCGCCTGCCCCATGAACACCGGCGCCGAAGCTGTCGAGACCGCCATCAAGGCCGCCCGCCGCTGGGCCGGCACGGTCAAGGGCGTCGCCCGCGATCAGGCCGAGATCATCGTCGCCCACGGCAACTTCCACGGCCGCACCACCACCATCGTCGGCTTCTCCAGCGAGGCGGAGTACCGGGACGGCTTCGGCCCCTTCGCCCCCGGCTTCTGCCTGGTGCCCTATGGCGACGCGGACGCACTGGCCGCCGCCATCACCCCGAACACCGCCGCCGTGCTGCTGGAGCCGATCCAGGGCGAGGCCGGGATCGTGGTGCCGCCGGCCGGCTATCTCGCCGCCGTGCGCCGGCTCTGCGACCAGAACAATGTGCTGATGATCCTGGACGAGATCCAGTCGGGCCTGGGCCGCACCGGACGCTGGTTCGCCCACCAGCATGAGGGGGTGAAGCCCGACGGCCTCTGCCTGGGCAAGGCCCTGGGCGGCGGCGTGCTGCCGGTGTCGGCCTTCGTCGCCCGCCGCGATGTCATCGGCGTGTTCAAGCCCGGCAACCATGGCAGCACCTTCGGCGGCAATCCGCTGGCCGCCGCCGTCGGGCTGGAGGCGCTGATCGTGATCGAAGAGGAAGGGCTGGTGCAGCGCTCGGCCGAGCTGGGCGAGCATCTGCGGCGGCGGCTGCACGCGCTCTCCTCACCGCTGATCCGGGATGTGCGGGGCAAGGGGCTGTGGCTGGGCCTGGAGATCGACCCGGCCCGTGTGTCCGCCCGCGCCGTCTGCGAGGACCTGATGCGCCGGGGTGTCCTGAGCAAGGAAACCCACGAAACGGTGATCCGTCTGGCCCCGCCCCTGGTCATCACCCGGGAGGAGCTGGACTGGGCCGTCGACCGTCTGGCGGAAAGCCTTGACGCCCTGGCCACCTCCCCCTCCGCGTCCGTGCCGGCGCCGGCCTGACCCGCCTGCCGGCAGACCCGCATCCGCCCTTTCCCAACCGCCCTGGCAGCCAAGAGGCAGACTTCCATGCAGGACCACCGGCCGGCCACCCCGCGCGCCCGCATCCTGATGTGCGCCCCGGAGCATTTCGAGGTCAGGTACAGCATCAATCCCTGGATGCACCCGGACCAGTGGTCGTCCCGGCGCGACGAGCTGACCGGCCGCTCCCGCGACGGCTGGTCCATGCTGCGCCACACGCTGGAGCGGCTGGGGGCCGCCATCGAGCTGGTGCCGCCCCAGCCGGCCCTGCCCGACATGGTGTTCACCGCCAACGCCGCCGTGGCGCTGGACGGGACCGTGCTGGTGGCCAGCTTCCGCCATGCCGAGCGCCAGGGCGAAACCGCCCATTTCCGCCGGGCCTTCGAGCAGCTGGCGGCCCGCGGGCTGGTGCGGCAGGTGGTGGACATGCCCCCCGGCCTCTGCCTGGAAGGCGCCGGCGACTGTGTGCATGACCGCGGGCGGGAGATGTTCTTCCTCGGCCACGGCTTCCGCTCGGACAAGGCGGCGGCGCCGCTGGTGGCGGAGCTGTTCGGCGAGGCGGTGGTGCCGCTGGAGCTGGTGGATGCCCGCTTCTACCATATGGACACCTGCCTGAACCCGCTGGCCGGCGGCGAGGTGATGTGGGTGCCCTGCGCCTTTTCCGCCCAGGGCCAGGGCCAATTGCGGGAGATCGTCGGCACCGACCGGCTGATCGAGGTGCCGATGGAGGATGCGGCCAAGCTGGCCTGCAACTCCGTCAACCTGGACCGCGACATCGTGCTGGCCGAGGCCTCGTCCCGGCTGAAATCCATGCTGGCCGAACGCGGCTATCAGGTCCATGAGGTGCCGATCCGCAGTTTCGGCCTGTCCGGCGGCTCCGCCTGGTGCCTGGTGCTGCGGCTGGACCGCCCGTCGCTGCGGGGCACTGCCACCGCCCTTCTGGGAGCAGAGGCCGGATCGCTGGCAGCCGCCGGGGACTGAGGCGCCGTCTGGTGGCCGGCCGGCGTTCGGGGTATACAGCCCGCATGCGCCGCAAGCTCGACCAGATCGATATCCGCATCCTGCGCGAACTCCAGGCCGATGGCCGCATCACCAACCAGGCCCTGTCGGAGCGGGTGGGGCTGTCCCCCCGCCCCTGCCTGGACCGGGTGCGCCGGCTGGAGCGGGAGGGGCTGATCCAGCGCTACCAGGCGGTGCTGGATCTGCGGCGGCTGCAATCCTGTGTCGTCGTCCTGGCCCAGATCAGCCTGGAGCGCCACGGCCGCGAAGCCCGCCTGCTGTTCGAGCGCGCCCTGCGCGGGACGCCGGAAGTCGTCGAGTGTTTCGAGGTCAGCGGCGAATACGACTACATCGCCAAGCTGGTCTGCCCGGACATTGCCGCCTATCAGGCCCTGACCCAGGGCTGGATCGACGAGGTGCAGCTGGGTGTCAGCCGTGTCACCAGCAACATCGTGCTGCGTCCGGTGCGCGACACCGGCCCGCTGCCGATCTTCGACTCCCCGCCCTGACGGCCCGGCGCCAGGCCGACACGCCGATGTGATGGGGCGGATGGCTCCATCCCCCCTTCCGCCGGCGGTGCTGCGCTCCCATCTCCCTGCCACGCAACGGCGGCGGCCCCGGCAGGGCCGTCCCGCGATGACGATGTGGCAGTGAAACCGCAGGAGCCGAAGCAATGGCCAAGACTGTTCTCGTGGTGACCACCTCCCATGCCGACATGGGCACGACCGGACACAGGACCGGCGTCTGGCTGGAAGAGTTGTCCACGCCCTATTACGCCCTGGTCGATGGCGGCGCCACGGTCACGCTGGTGTCGATCAAGGGCGGCCCCATCCCCTTCGATCCGCGCAGCGTCCCGGCGGACGCCGGACAGGGACACGGAGACGAGCCGGCCGGACAGCAGGAGGTCCCCGCCTCCGTCCGCCGTTTCCTGGCCGATGAACAGGCCATGGCGGTGGCACGCAACAGTCCGTCGCTGGACAGCGTGGCCGACCAGACCTTCGATGCCGTGCTGCTGCCGGGTGGACACGGCACCATGTGGGACCTGCCGGAGAGCACCACCCTGGCCCGGCTGCTGGGCCGCCAGTTCGATGCCGGCCGCGTCGTCGCCGCCGTCTGCCACGGACCGGCCGGCCTGGTCTCGGCCCGCCGCGCCGACGGCAAGCCCATCGTCGACGGCCGCCGTGTCGCCGGCTTCACCAACAGCGAGGAAGAGGGCGTCGGCCTGACCCGGGTCGTCCCCTTCCTGCTGGAGGACCGGCTGAAGCAGCTGGGCGGCCGCTACGAAAGCGGACCGGACTGGCAGCCCTTCGCCGTGCGCGACGGTCACCTCATCACCGGCCAGAACCCGCAATCCTCGGAAAAGGTGGCGGCACTGGTGCTGGAGGCCCTGGCGGACGGCGGTCGGTAAGCCGGCATGGGGAATGAAAGCGGGCAGCGGCTCCCCAGCCGCTGCCCGCCCCTCCCCGCGCCTTCCCCTTGTGACACAGGCGCGGGGTGTTCGGCTCCGGGCGCGGGGTTGCCCCCTCTCCCCTCACGCAGCTCCCGCCCCCCTCGGCGGTGGCGCGCGCCACCTCGCCATACATCCGGGCCTTGCGGTCCGCGGCATTGCCGGCAAGCGCCCGGGCATAGACGCCCTGGCAGATGCTGGCGATGCGGAAGAAGCTGAAGGCCAGAAAGAAGGGCCAGTCGGGAATGCCGTCGCGGCCGGTGCGCCGGCAATAGGCCGCCACATAATCGGCTTCCGACGGGATGCCCAGGGCCGGCAGGTCCAACCCCTTCAGCCCCGGGAACTCCTTGATCCCCGCCGGCAGGTGATAGGCCATGCAGTTGTAGGCCAGATCCGACAGCGGGTGGCCCAACGTGGCCAGTTCCCAGTCCAGGATGGCCACGACCCGCGGTTCCGTCGGGTGCAGCATGAGATTGCCCAGGCGGAAATCACCATGGGCGATGGTGGTCTCGTCCCCCGCCGGCACATGGCGGGGCAGCCACGCCATCAGCCGGTCCATGGCCGGGATCTCGTCGGTCCGGGCCGCCGCATACTGCTTGGACCAGCGCTCCACCTGCCGGGCCACATACTGGTCCGGCTTGCCGAAATCGCCCAGCCCCGCCGCCTGCCAGTCCACCCCGTGCAGGGCGGCCAGCGTGGCGTTCATGGCGTCGTAGATGGCCGCGCGCTCCGCCGGCGCCATGCCGGCCAGGGCCACATCGGTCAGCACGCGCCCATCCACATGGTCCATGACATAGAAGGGCGTGCCGATGACGGACGCATCCTCGCACAGCAGCCGCACCGACGGCACCGGCGCCGCCGTGCCGGCCAGCGCCCGCATCACCCGGTACTCCCGCTCGACCATATGGGCGCTGGGCAGCAGCGTGCCCGGCGGCTTCTTGCGCAGCACCAGCTTGCGCCCGTCCGCCGCGGTGATCAGGAAGGTGGGATTGCTCTGCCCGCCCTGGAACTGCTGCAGCGTGGCCGGGGTGCGGAAGTCCGGCAGGGCGGCGGTGAGATGGGACCACAGCGCCGCTTCGTCGAAGCGGTGCTGCGGCAGCACATCGATGAGGATGGCGCCCGTCATGGCCGGCCTCAGACCGCCGTGGGATCGCCGATGGTGGCGCCGCCATCGGCGACGATCACCTGCCCGGTGACGAAACGGCCCGCGGCCCCGGCCAGCATCAGCGCCACGCCGGCGATCTCCACCGGTGTGCCGAAGCGGCCCAGCGGCGCCCGGCGCATTACCGCCTTGGCAATGTCGGGATTATCGGTCAGAGCCTTGGCGAAATCGGTCTCGATGATGCCGGGCGCGATGGCGTTGACGCGCACATTGGCGCGGCCATGCTCCACCGCCAGATTGCGCACCAGGGCCGCCTCGGCCGCCTTGGACACGCCATAGGCACCGATGACCGGATTGCCGCGCAGGCCGGCGATGCTGGACAGGATGATGACGCTGCCGTCCTTGCGCTCGACCATGCCGGGGATCAGCAGGTTGCACAGCTGCCAGGTGCTGCGCAGGTTGGTGCCCATGATCTTGTCCCAGGCCTCGTCGCTGACGCCGGCCAGCGGACCATAGACCGGATTGATGGCGGCGTTGGCCACCAGCACATCGATGCGGCCCCAGGTGTCCAGGGTCGTCCGCACCAGCCGCTCCAGTTCCTCCTTGCGGCCGATGTTGCAGGGAACGGCGATGGCCTCGCCGCCCGCCGCCTCGATCTCGGCCCGCACGGCGTCACAGGCCTCCTGCTTGCGCGAGGAGATCACGACCTTGGCGCCGACGCGGGCGAACTCCTCGGCGATGGATCTGCCGATGCCGCGGCTGGAGCCGGTGATCAGGGCGACCTTGCCGGTCAGGTCGAACAGGGGATTGCTCATCTGGACTGCTCCTCCCGAAGTATTTTTGTTTTATGGGACTGCCGCGCCGCTCAGCGGGCGGTGGTGCCACCATCGACCACGAACTCGGCGCCGGTGACGAACTTGGCCTCGTCCGACAGCAGGAACAGCACCATGTTGGCGGCGTCCTCGGCCTCACCCATGCGGTTCAGCGGCGCCGTGGTTTCCAGCCCGCGGCGCATCTTCTCCGGGTTGGGGGCGCCGGCGATCATCTGCTCGACCATGGCCGTCTGCAGGAAGGACGGATGCACCGAGTTCACGCGGATATTGTAATTGGCGCCGGCGCAATAGACGGCCACCGACTTCGTCAGCAGTCGCACCGCCCCCTTGCTGGAGCAATAGGCCGGCAGCATGGGCGCGCCGATCAGGCCGGCGACCGAGGACAGGTTGACGATGGCGCCGCCGCCGGTGGTCTTCATGGCGCGGATGGCGTGCTTGCAGCCCAGGAACACGCCTTCGACATTGACGGCGTGGACGAAGCGCCAGCCTTCCAGCGTCTCCTCCTCGATGGTCTTCATCGAGCCGACGCCGGCATTGTTGACCAGCCCGTCGATGCGGCCATGGCGGTCGAGCGTGGCCTGCACCACCTCGACCCAGCGCGCCTCGCTGGTGACGTCATGGCTGAGGAACAGGGCACCGGGAATGGCGGCGGCGGCGGACTCACCGGCCGGGTTGCGGTCGGTCATCACGACCTTGGCGCCTTCCTGCGCCAGACGGCGCGCCGTGGCTAGCCCGATTCCCGAGGCCGCGCCGGTGACAATAATGACCTTGTCCTGCATGCGCCCGCTCATGGGCATCCTCCCGTGTTTGTTGTTACGGCCGGCATCGAGGTCGGCCTTTGCCGGACGATAGCCCAGCTTGTGCGGGACGAAAATGCTTCTCTGCGGTGGTGCTGAAAATATGCATGCCGGTCAGACCGGAGCTATCTGGATGCCGGGCCCGGTCACCGGCCCGGCGGCGCGGGCGCGCCGGTCATAGGCGCGGCAGGCCCGGGCGAAAGCCGCACGGTCTGGCGGTGGCGGCAGGGCGGATGGCGGCGGACAGGGCGGTCCGGGGCCGGGGGGTGATGCCCGCCAGTCCCCCTCGATGATCAGCGGGGTCGGCGGCCCCGGTCCTTGGCGGCGTGGCAGCGCGGTCTGGGACGCTCCGGCGGGAATGGGCAGGTGGGGCGGCATGCCCCAGCCTAACGCCCGCTTCCCCGCCCCTGATCCGCAGGCGAAGGATGATGCGCCAATGGCCCCCGGACATGCGACGGGCGGCCGAAGCCGCCCGCGCCTTTCTCCGGAATTGCGGGCGGTCAGTCGCCCTTGCGCCGGGTCAGATTCTCCAGCTGCGACTGCAGCTCATCCAGGCGCTTCTGCAATTCGCCGAACTTGTCGTCGACGGCCTTGCGCGGTTCGGGCGCCGCCGTGGCCGGCGTCCCCTCCGGCTTGACGAGGCCGCCCTCGCTGCCGGCGAAGGGGCTGAACATGCGCATGGCCCGTTCGAACATGGCGATGTTCTGCTTGCCCATCTCCTCGAACGTGCCGAAGGGGAAGACCCCGCCGAAGGCGTTCTGGAAATAGTCCCGCATCTTTTCCTGGTTGCGGGTGAAGGACTGCATGCTGTGCTCGAGATAGCGCGGCACGAGCCATTGCATGTTGTCGCCATAGAAGCTGATCAACTGGCGCAGGAAGGGGATGGGGAGCAGGTTCTGCCCCTTGGCCTCTTCCTCCACGATGATCTGCGTCAGCACCGAGCGGGTGATGTCATCCCCCGTCTTGGCGTCGTAGACGACAAAATCGGTTCCATCCTTGACCATCTGGCACAGATGATCGAGGGTCACATAACTGCTGGTCGCGGTATTATAGAGGCGCCGGTTGGCGTACTTCTTGATGGTCACCGGCGCGGGTTTGGTCTCTTCTTTCTCGGCCATCGAAGGCGCTTCCCGGCGATGTTCGTCCCGTTATCGCTAGAAGTACGCGATTTCGCATTCGCAGCGCAAGCATCCCGCGGCCATGCCCCGGCATGCCCGAAGGGTTATGACGTCGCAACCCCAGACAGAGCGGAAGGAAATGCGTTCGATGTCGCGCGAGGAGCCCCCGTCGCTGGAGGATCTGGCCCGGCGTTATCTGGATCTGTGGCAGGAGCAGTGGGCCACAGTCAGTGCCGATCCCGACATGGCCGACAGCGTCGCCCGCATGGCCCAGGCCATGGGCCAGTCGGCCCTGATGCTCAATCCGTTCCTGTCGGCGGGTCCGGGTATGTCACCGCCCGGGTCCGCCGCTGCCGCAGCGCGGAAGTCCGGCCATGAGTCCCCCTCCGCCCCGACCCCGGTCCCGTCTGGGTCCACGCCCGCTGAACCTCCACCTGGGCAGTGCCCTGACGGTCTTGCTGAGCTCGCCGGGCGGGTTGCCGCTCTTGAACAACAGGTCGCTGCCCTGGTCAGGGGCGATGGCGGACAAGGTGGCCGCACTGCGCGCGGACCTCGCAAACGTCCCGCCGGAGAGTCTGGCCGCCGCCGTCGACCGGGAGATGCGCCGACGCCTTGACCTGTTCCTGACCGGGCTGGAGCGTTACCGGCATCACCCCTATCGCCGCGACCTCGCCGACCCTCCGGTGCCGTGGCAGGAGGGCAGCACCCGGCTGCTGGATTTCGGCGGCAGCGGCATGCCCGTGCTGTTCGTGCCCTCGCTGGTCAACCGCGGCTATATCCTGGATCTGTCAGCCCGCAAGAGCCTGCTGCGCTGGCTGGCGGCCCACGGGCTCCGGCCGCTGCTGCTGGACTGGGGCGCACCGGGCGGCCAGGAACGCGGCTTCACCCTGACCGACGTCATCGCCGGGCGGCTGGGCCGGGCCGTTGCCGCGGCCCGGCAGGTTCTGGGCGGGGCACGGCCGGCGCTGGTCGGCTATTGCATGGGCGGCAATCTGGCCCTGGCCGCGGCACTGCGTCAGCCCGATGATTTCGCCTGCTTCGTGGCCCTGGCCACCCCCTGGGACTTCCACGCCGACGATCCCGCCGGGGCGCGCCGCACTGCTGCGGCCCTGCCGGTGTTCGAACCGGCCCTGCACCTGCTCGGGGCCTTGCCGGTGGATGCTCTCCAGACCCTGTTCGCCCAGCTCGATCCGCTTCTGGCCCTGAAGAAATTCACCCGCTTCGCCACCCTGCCGCCGGACGCGCCCGAGGTGGAGGAGTTCGTGGCGCTGGAGGACTGGCTGAATGACGGCGTCCCCCTGCCGGCCGCCGTGGCGCGGGAGTGCCTGGAGGGCTGGTACGGCCGCAACGACCCGGCGGCCGGCCGCTGGTGCGTCGAGGGTCAACCGGTCCGGCCGCAGGGTCTGCGGCTGCCGGCGCTGGTGGTGGTGCCGGCCCGCGACCGCATCGTGCCCCCCGGCTCGGCCACGGCCCTGGCGTCGGCCATCCCGGGCGCCGACTGCTGGACGCCGCCGCTGGGCCATATCGGCATGATCGTCAGCGCCACGGCCGAGGCCGCGATGTGGGCGCCCCTGCGCGACTGGCTGGTCACCCATTCCGCTGGCGGACGCTGAAGCATCGGGCAAGTCTTCAGCGGTGGAACCCACGGGCACCCTTGTGCCGTTCTTTGCAAGCACGGGTGACAGAGCGTGGACGCAGAGGCCCGCCTCTGGACGCTGCTGTGGATTTGCTTATGGTGGTTCGACCCTGCGCGGTGGAGCGCCGGCATGCGGAGCATGCGGGCCAGCCTCTCCGGCAGGATCACCGGGGTATCACGAAAATACCAAAAACGGACGCCATTGCTGTTGTCTTCTCTGGCTCCACCGTCCCTCCTGGCAGGGGCGGGATGGAGCCAGAGGCCCGCCGGGGCGCTAATCCGGTGGCGTTCGTGAAGGGGCATTGAGAGAGCGATGCGCAATATTCTGAAGATGCGCGGTTCGGCCTGGATCGTCCTGATCCTGCTGGTCCTGGGCAACATCCTGGGCTGGTCGCTGTCGAACCGTCCGGCCGAACTGGAGAAGCTGTGGTCCGGCACCATTGCCGGCGTCGCCTTCAGCCCCTATCAGGAAAACCAGGGTCCGATCGAGAGGAAGTTCCCCAGCCGCGCCGAGATCGAGCGCGATGTGCGGGTGGTGGCCCCCTATGTCCGCTCCATCCGCAGCTATTCATCGCTGAACGGCTTCGAGCAGATCCCCGAGCTGGCATCCCGGGTGGGGCTGGAGGTCACGGCCGGCGCTTGGCTGGACGGCAACCTGGCCGTCAACGAGCAGGAGATCAACAACCTCGTCCGCATGGCCCGCACCCATCCCGACACCATCAAGCGGGTGATGGTGGGCAACGAGGTCATGTTCCGCGGGGATCTGGAGATCTCGCAGCTGATCGACTACATCGAGCGGGTCAAGCGGCAGGTCAACGTCCCGGTTTCCACGGCCGAGCCGCCCTATGTCTGGCATGAGCATCCCGAGCTGGCCGATGCGGTGGACTACATCACCATCCATCTGCTGCCCTATTGGGAGAAGGTGCCGATCGAGCAGGCCATGCAGCAGGTGCTGCAGGAATACAACCGCATCAAGACGCGCTTTCCCGGCAAGCACATCCTGATCGGCGAAGCCGGCTGGCCGTCGGACGGCCCCTATCGCGGCGGCGCCGAGGCCAGCCGCCAGAATCAGGCCGACTTCATCCGCAAGTTCCTGAATCTGGCCGGCGAGAACCGCTGGGATTATTACATCATGGAGGCGTTCGACCAGCCCTGGAAGCGGGCCATCGGCGGCGCCGCCGAGGCCAACTGGGGCATCTGGGATGCCAAGCGCCACCTGAAGTTCCCCATGGAGGGCCAGGTGTTCGAGGTGCCGGGCTGGCCGGTGCTCTGCGCCATTGCCACGGTGCTGGCCTTCCTGCCCATGTTCTGGTTCGTGCTGCGCCGCGACGATCTGAAGCCGGCCGGGCAGCTGTTCTATGGCGCCCTGATCCAGGCCGTGGCCTCGGGTCTGGTCTGGACCGCCACCTCGGCCATGACCACGGGCATGAACACCATGTCCACCGTGGCCTTCAGCATCCTGATGCTGGCGCAGCTCATCCTGCTGGCGGTGATGCTGATCGATGGCCTTGAGCTGACCGAGGTGGTCTGGACCAGCCGCTTCAAGCGCAGATTCACGCCGATCCGCGACGACAGTTCCGGCTATGCGCCCAAGGTCTCCATCCATGTGCCCTGCTACAACGAACCGGCGCACATGGTGATCGAGACGCTTAACGCGCTGGCCGCCATGACCTATCCGAACTTCGAAGTCCTGGTCATCGACAACAACACCAAGGACGAGGAGGTGTGGAAGCCGCTGGAGGAGCATTGCCGCAAGCTCGGCCCCCATTTCCGCTTCTTCCATCTGCCGAAATGGCCGGGCTACAAGGCCGGCGCCCTGAATTTCGCGCTGGCGGTCACGGCGCCGGACGCCGAGGTGGTGGCGGTCATCGACAGTGACTACCAGGTCACGCCGGACTGGCTGTCCAGCACCGTGCCCTATTTCCAGAATCCCAAGGTGGCCTTCGTGCAGTCGCCGCAGGATTACCGGGAGTGGAACGATCATCCATTCCACCGCATGATCAACTGGGAATATCAGGGCTTCTTCCATATCGGCATGGTGCAGCGCAATGAGCGCAACGCCATCATCCAGCACGGCACCATGACCCAGATCCGCACCAGCATCCTGAAAGAGGTGGGCTGGTGGGCCGAATGGTGCATCTGCGAGGATGCCGAACTGGGCCTGCGCCTGTTCGAGAAGGGGCTGGAAAGCGTCTATATGCCGGACAGCTTCGGCCAGGGCCTGGTGCCGGACAGCTTCGCCGGCTACAAGACCCAGCGCTTCCGCTGGGCCTATGGCGCCGTGCAGATCATCAAGCGGCATTGGCGCGAGTTCCTGCCCAGCGGCAAGACCCTGACCTTCGGCCAGAAGTACCATTTCGTCACGGGCTGGCTGCCCTGGTTCGCCGACGCTGCCCATATGGGCTTCGTCGTCGGCGGCATCCTGTGGTCGCTGGGCCTGCTGTTCCTGCCGCGCTATTTCGAGTTCCCGCCGACCGTCTTCATCCTGCCCACGCTCAGCGTCTTCTTCTTCAAGGTGCTGTGCGGCCTCTGGCTCTACGAGGCGCGGGTGAAGTGCAGCTTCGCCGACAAGATCAGCGCCGCCATCGCCGGCATGGCCCTGACCCATACCGTGGGCCGCGCCGTCTGGCAGGGCCTGTTCACCAAGGGCCGTCCCTTCGTGCGCACGCCGAAATGCGAGGACCAGCCGGCCCTGATCCAGGGCTTCCTCTACGCCAAGGAGGAGGTGATGCTGATGCTGGGCCTGTGGATCACTGCCGTGGCCGTGGCCTGGAAGGAAGGCGGCGACAACCGTGACGCCTATATCTGGGCGCTGATGCTGGTGGTCCAGTCGCTGCCCTACATCGCCGCCCTGGCCGTCGCCACCGTCAACGGGCTGCCGGCCCCGAAGAAGAAGGATGCCGAAGCCGCCGCCGGGGCGGAATAGGCCCATCGGGCAACCGTCCTCCATTCGACAGCGGACGCCTCCCGCCCCCGGGCAGGAGGCGTTCTTTTTTTCAGGACCTCGCGTTTCTGCGGATAAGCGACATAGACCCTCCGGGGAACCCCCTCCCCCGACGGAGTTCATCCCTAACTAATGTGCGCGCTGTCCCTCCCTCTCCCCGGTGGCGTTCAATGTCTCCACCGGGGTGCGCACCCACCCTTGAGCGGACGGACCGGGGTAAAACCCTGGGTTGACCAGAGGGGGAAACGAAGGATGATGAATGGGCTGCGAAGTGTGACCTCCGACCACCGGGATCGCGCGGATGAGGCAGGACGCGCTGCGCCAAGACCGGAAACCGACAGCCGGCCGCTGATAACCAGCCGTTTCCGCCGCATCCGCACCCTGTCGAGTCAGCTGGCGGCACGGCTGACCCCGGAAGACCAGATGGTGCAGGCGGGGCCGGACTGCAGCCCGACCAAATGGCATCTGGCCCACACCTCCTGGTTCCTGGAGCGGTTCGTGCTGGAACGCTTCGCCACCGGCTATACTGCGTTCGACGACCGTTTCACCTATCTGTTCAACGCCCTGACCGAACCGGCGGACACCTGTCATCCCGCCTCCCAGCGGGCCTTGCTGTCCCGCCCCTCGGCGGATGAGGTCCAGCTCTACCGCGATCATGTCAACGCCGCGATCCTGCGCCTGATTGCCGATGTCCCCTCGGCCCAGTGGCCCGCCGTGGCCCGTCGCCTCGATCTGGCCCTGCTGCATGAACAGAAGCACCAGGAACTGATCCTGGCCGACATCAAACAGGCCTTCTGGATGAACCCGCTGCGCCCGGCCTATCACGGCACCGGCCCCGGCGCCGTTCCGGCCGCCCCCGGACAGGGCTGGTTCCAGCATGGAGGCGGGCTGGTGGAAATCGGCCAGGACACCCCGGCACCCGAAGCCGAGACACCGCGGCATCCCGTCTTCGTCGCCCCGTTCCGCTTCGCCGGGCGGCTGGTCACCGGCGGGGAATATCTGGAGTTCATGGAGGACCGCGGCTATACGCGGCGCGAACTCTGGCATCCCGATGGATGGACCCTGGCCCAGCGCGAGGGCTGGAATGCGCCGCTCTACTGGTTCAAGCGCGGCGGCGTCTGGCACCAGTTCACCCTGGGAGGCACGCGTCTTCTGGATGTGGAGGAACCGGTCTGCCATGTCAGCTGGTACGAGGCCGACGCCTTCGCCCGCTGGGACGGCCGCCGCCTGCCGACGGAGGCCGAGTGGGAGATCGTGGCGGCGGAGCGGATGCCGACGGGCAATCTGCTCGACCATGGCCGCTACCATCCGGCGGTGGCCGCGGCCCGCGACACCGGTCCGTGGCAGCTGTTCGGTGACACCTGGGAATGGACCCAGAGCGCCTTCGCCCCCTATCCCCGGCACCAGCCGGGCGACATGGCCATCGGCGAATATGCGGATGTGGCCATCGGTGGCCGCTTCGCCCTGCGCGGCGGCAGCGCCCTCACCCCGGCCGACATGGTCCGGGCCACCACCCGCCACGCCTTGGCCCCCCATGTCCGCCTGCACATGACGGGTATCCGGCTGGTGGAGGATGTCTGACGCTCAGAGAGCCATGCTGACGCTGAGCATGGCCTTCCAGGCCCCGTCGGGGCTGCGCCGGGTGAGGCCGAAAAGGTAGCCGGCCTCGTACTCCAGCGACAGGCCCTCGCCCAGGGCCACGGAGCCTGTCGCCACCGGCCCGGCATAATGGGTGTGCCGGTCGAGGTGACGGAAGGGCCGCGCGGCCTTGCCCAGATCACCGAAGAACTGGAGGCCGGGGCTGAACGCCTCGGCCCAGTCATAGCGCAGATCCAGCGCATAGGTGCCGAAGATGGCGGACTCGCTGTTGGCACCGACATCGCGGGAAAAGCAGAGATTGAGCGTGGTGGTCAGGGGGCCGATGCCCTTCTCCGCCAGAAATCCGACCGAGACGGTATCGGGGTCGCCCTTGTGGGCGGCAATCCCGTATTCGACGGAAAGCCCCAGATCGACCCAGGCCTCGCCGGGCCGGGTCAGCCGCAGCAGCGCGGCCGGTGCGACCTGCTCCAGCGACGGGGTTTCCGCTGGCGGGCGTTCCCACTGGCCGGTCAGCGACAGCTGCAGCCACGGCCCGACGCCGTAGCTGAGGGAGGTGGTGACCACCCGGTCGCCATCGGCGGCGGGATCGCCGTCGCGGGACTGGGCAGCCCGCATCTCCCATTGCAGCACGCCCGCATCCACCGACGGGCTGTCAATGGCGAAATCATCGGCACGGGCGCCGCCACAGAGCGCAGCCATCATCAGTGCGGCGCAGAGCGCCGTCATCCGGATCGACACGGGCCATCTCCCCCGAAAGGCAAGCGATCCTGGGCTGATCCCAGTCTCAGCGCTTGGGCAGCGCCGAATGGCGCCGGCGCTCGACGGCAACGGGACGGAAGGCGTCGCTCAGCTGATCGGCGAACATGGACAGGAACAGGCCCGAGATCAGCAGCAGAACCATTTCGATGAACATGGCGTCCTCCCCGGGACAGGATGCGGCAGTCAACTGCCTTGGGAGGAAGCCTACGCCCGGCAACGGCAGGGAGAGAACATATCCACAGGTTCACGTTGTCGCCGGCGCAGCGAGGCGGTCCGCCGGTCTGATCCAGTTTTTCTTTCGGAATCAGCGGCTTGGCCGACACCCTCCACCCGGCGCGGCCGATACGCCTATCCCTCAGCATAGGCCGAAGACCGGCGGCAGCCATCGCAATGCCGCCGGTCCGGAACACCGCCTGTCCGCCTGGGTCGGGACGGATTATTCCCGCTTCAGCAGCCGGTCCATCAGCAGGCTGGCCCACCAGCCGGCCATGAAGGAGGCCTTGAAGCTGACAGGTTCATACACCGTATCGAGCCAGGTGTAGAAATCGGTGGGCGTCTTGGCGTTGTAGTCGCGGTAGCTCTCCCAGAACGCGTCCAGGATGCCGGTCTTGGCGTGGCGCAGATGGCCATAGCGCCAATGGAGCTGCTTCATGGCCTGCTCCACCGGCGCACCTTCATGCACGAACATGTAGAGCGCACTCATGAAGCCGACACGGTCGGACCCGGCCTTGCAGTGCATCAGGGCGGGATACTCGATGCGGTTCCAGATCTCCCGCGCCTCGATCAGCTTTTCCTTCTTCGGGGCGTCGCGGGAATTGACGGGGAAATCGACCAGGGTGATGCCATGACGTTCACAGGCGCGCTTTTCATAGAAATAGCTGCCGCAATCGTCGCGCCGGCCGCGCAGATTGATGATGGTCTTGATGCCCAGCCTGGCCGCCTGGGCCACATGGGCCGGCGTCGGCTGGCTCGACCGGTACATGCGCGGCGAGATCTGGAACATGTTCTTGTAGACCATGCGGATGAAGGCATGGTCCTTGAACAGCATGTTGAGATAGCGCCCGAGCAGGCTGCCCCGTTCGGCCGGCGCTGCCGGCGCCGCATCGGGAACGATCGCGGTGGGACCCGTGCTGGAACCGTCCTGCTGCATACCCTCATCCTTGGCCGGTGCTGATGACCGGTCCTGTCGTCACGCGCCCTATTTAGGCAAGACGCGCGCCGACGGCGAGGGGAAAAGCGTACAGGTCAGGCCCGCGCTCCCGCGGCTGCCGCCCGCGGCACCGGAATGACGCCGGCACCGCGCAGCCGCAAGGCCGTCCGCAGGTGAGCTTCCAGCTCCCCGGCCCGGTGTGCCGCCGTGTGTGCTGCCAGCACCCGGGTACGGGCGCGCTTACCCAGGGCCTGGACCTCGGCCTCCGACAGGCGGGTCAGCGCGTCCAGAACCGCCGCCGTGTCACGGGCGATGATGATCTCACGCCCCGGCCGGAACAGGCTGTCCAGCCCGTCCCAGGCATCGCTGATGATGGGCGCGCCGCAGGCTGCCGCCTCGAACAGCCGCACCGAGGGCGACCAGCCCGCCCGCACCATATCCGCCCGCGTCACGTTCAGGGTGAAGCGCTGGGCGCTGTAGAAACCGGGATGGGCCGGCGGCGGCAGATGCTCGATACGCTCCACATTGGCGGGCCAGGCGATGTCGGCGGGATATTGCGGCCCGGCGACGACGAAGCGCTGCTCCGGCAGCGCTTGGGCCGCCCCCAGCAGCAGCCGGTCCAGCACGGGCTGGCGGTCGTTGCTGTAGGTGCCGAGATAGCCCAGCGCCCAGCGCTCCGCCGCCGGCTGGGGCCGGTGGCTGGCCGGATCGGCGGAACAATGGAGCGGCCGCGCCATGGGAGAACCGAAGGCGCGTTCCAGCCGCGTCAGCGTCGGCCCCCCGGTGAAGGAGAGGTAGAGGCCGTAGCCGGGGATCTGCCGGGCGGCCAGATAGGCCGTGCCGCCGCCGGCCAGACCCGCCAGGGTCACCGGCGTATCGATGTCGTAGAAGGCCGTCAGGCCGCGGGCCGTGGCCTGGACCCAATCGCCGACCGCGACCCCGTCCGGCACATAGGACCCGACGATGACGGCATCGGCCCGGCGCACCCGCTCGGCATGGCGGTCATACAGCTCCTCCAGCGAGCCGTAGAGAATGGTGTCCACGCCCAGCGGGGCCGGGCAATCCCTGTGCGCCCCGGCATACCAGGGCACATCCCGCTCCAGGAAGGTGATGCGGTGCCCCCGCGCCGCCATTTCCCGCAGCAGACCGCGATAGGTGGTGGCATGGCCGTTGCCCCAGCTCGAGGTTATGGAAAGCCCCAGGACGGTGATGTCGAGCGGTGCGGTCATGCGGACATCCTTTCGGCGAAACGGCCCGGCTCCCGCCCGGTCAGCAGCGCATCGACCTGGGCGGCGCGATGGGCATAGGTGTGATCCGCCAGCACCCGGCGGCGGGCCGCGGCACCGATGGCCCGGGCCGTCTGCGGCGTCAGCCCCCGCACATGCGCCGCCACGGCGTACCCGTCCTCGGCCACCAGCACCTCGCGCCCCGGCTCCAGGAACAGCTCAATGCCGGGCCAGCGGTCGGTGATCAGGCAGGCGCCGGCCCCCGCCGCCTCGAACACGCGGGTGGGCGGGGAAAAACCATACTGGGCCATGCTGTCGCGGTTGATGTTCAGCACGGCCATGGCCGAAACGTTGAAGGCATTGTGGTCGGCCGTGTAGACATGGCCGAGAGACCGGACCGTCTCCGGCAAGGGCTTGTCGGCCCAGCCGGACCCGCCCAGCAGGCAGCGGCGCCCCGGCAGCAGCGCCGCCGCCTTCAGGAAGAATTCGTCCACCCGCGCCTCGCGGTCGGGCAATCGGTTGCCGACGAAGCCCAGATCGCCGGCGAAGCGTGGATCGGGCGGCACGGGATGATGCGTGTCGGGATCGACGGCATTGTAGACCGGCAGGCACAGGCGGGCCCCGAACCGGGCATAGGCATCCACCACGGGCTGGCCGCCGCCATAGGTCAGCACCGCATCATACAGTGGAACAAGGGGCCGGAAACTGTCGGCCGGGTCCCTGTCCATCCGGTCCAGCGTGGCCGGTGCATCCACGTCCCAGAACAAGGCCAGGCCGCCCGGTCGGCGGGCCTGGAGCACTGCCGCCTCCAGCTCGGCATCGAACACGCCGACGCCGCTGGCCTTGATCAGCACGTCGGCGCCGCACCCCTGCTCGACGGCGGCGGCCATGCCGTCGGGCGTGGCCGCGTACACCACGACCCTGGCCCACGGCGGATCGGCCATGTCCCGGTGCTTCTGCCGCTCATAGGCATCCGGCTCGAAGAAGGTCACGCGGTGTCCGCGCGCCGCCAGGTTCTTGACGATGCCGCGGTAATAGGTGGCGGCGCCGTTCCAGTAGGCTGAGACCAGACTTGACCCATAGAAGGAAATGGACAGGCCCATGGTCAGGACACCTCCGCCAGCGACAGGAAGGAGCCGGGAACGCCCAGCGCGGCACAGATTCCCAGCAATTCATCGACACGGTGCGCACAGGTATGCCGGCTGCGCACCGTCTCCAGCCCTACCCTTGCCTGCTCGGCCGCGGCAGCCGGGTCATTCAGCAGGTCCTTCAGCGCCGCCCGCATACCGGCCCCATCCCGGACCATGCGCAGATCGCGCCCGACCCGGAACAGCCCCTCGGCATCGTCCCAGGGTGCGGATACCAGCGGAATGCCGCAGGCCAGCGCCTCGAACACGCGGATGGTGGGAATGCCCGGCAGCGCCCGCACATAGGGGCGGCGCGGCACATGCACCGTCAGCCGGTGGCGGGCGAACACCTCCGGCGCCTGGTGGTTGGGCAGCCAGCCCCGGTAGCGGATGCCGGCCGCGGCCAGGGCCAGCCGCCCCTCCTCGGGGTAGCGAACGCCGTGCACATCGGCGCGGAGGCGCAGCTGCCCGACCGGCCCCAGCAGGAATTCGTGCAGTTCGGCCGTCCGTTCGTCATCGCCCCAATTGCCGATCCAGACCAGATCGCCGGTCTTCTCCACCGCCGGCAGGGGCTTGAACAGGCGGGTATCCGCCGCTTCGTGCCAAGTCCAGACCTGCCGCGCCCATCCCTGTTCAAGGTAGCGCTGGCGCACGGCCTCCCCGAAGGCCAGCACGCCGTCGAAGGCCGACAGGTCATAGCGGGCCATCTCCGCCGGCTGGGTGACGCTGCGGTGATGGGTATCGTGGAACAGCAGCTTGAACCCGCCGCCGGCCGCCCGCACCCTGCCCAGCCGGCGGATCAGATCGGGCTCGTTCCATTCATGGACGATGACCACATCAGCCCCGTCCAGGGCCGCTGCCAAGTCCAGGGTGCCGAGGTCGTATTCGTCGGAGCACAGGCCGGGAAAGGCCGCCCGGATCCCGGTCCAGGCCTCGGCACCGTGCATTTCCAGCAGGTTGCGCCGGCTCCAGCCCTGCGCCGGCTCGAAGGCGCGCACCTCATGCCCGCGTTCCTGCAATTCGGTGGCGATCCCGCGCAGGAAATGGGCATTGCCGTGATTCCAGTCGGACAGAAGCGAGTGGACGAACAGGACGAAGCGCATGGGGCGGGATCCAGGATCAGACGGGGAGCGGGATCACTCGGCCGCCAGCCGGCGCGAACCGGCGGCCACCAGCCGGGCATAGGCGTCGAGATAGGCGTCGGTCATGGCACCGGCGCTGAAGCGGCGGGCACGGATGCGGGCCGCTTCGGCCAGATCGGCCCGGCGGGCCGGGTCCGACATCAGCCCATTCAGGGTGCGCTTCAATCCGGCCCGGTCGTCGGGATGGACGAAGCGGGCAGCACCGTTCCAATTTTCGCGCAGAGACGGGATATCGCCCAGCACCAGGGCACAGCCCGCCTGGGCCGCCTCCAGCACGGCCAGACCGAAGGGTTCGTAACGGGCCGGCAGGCAGAAGACGGCCGCCCGTGCATACCAGTCCGCCAGGTCCCGGCGTGGCAGCCGGCCCAGCATGGCCACCCGCGAGGGACGGCGCTCGCTGCCGTCGGGATGGCAGCAGTTGCCGGCCACGGCCACCGGGCTGCCCAGACCGTCGGCGACGGCGTCCAGCGCCGCGATGTTCTTGGCTTCGTCCCAGACCCGGCCCACGGACAGGATCAGATCGTCCTTCCGCCCCGGGGCCGGGTCCGCCGCCGCCTCGACACCGTTGGGGATCACCAGGATCTCGCGCCCGGTGCCGTAATGGCGGCGCAGGGCCGCGGCCATGGCCCGCGACGGCGCCACCACCAGCCCGGCCGCCGCAAGCCCGCGGCCGACGGCATCGCCATACCCGTCGTAACCGTCCGGTGCCGGCCGGCCCAGCACATCGGCGAACCAGGAGCGCACGCAACTGTGGGCCACGCACAACACCGGCGCCCGGAACGGCAGGGTCGCATGGGCGTAGCCGTTCACCTGTACCAGATCCGGGGCAAGGCGCCGCTCCAGGTCCAGCAGCCACCGGCCGGACCGCTCCACCTGGTCGCCGCTTCCGGGCATCCACTCCAGCGCCCAGTCGCTTTCCGCCAGACTCAGCCCGAAGATCCCGGCGGCGGCGGCGCGCTGGTCCCCGGCCAACGGACCGCCCAGGGCCGCCAGCGTCACCCGGATGCCGTGCCGGCCCAGCATGCGGGCCAGGGTCAGCGCATAGTCCCAGACCCCGCCCAGGCCGTCTGCCGTCATCAGCACCTTGGTGACGGGCGGAGCGCCGCCCCCGAACCCGTGTCCGTCGGGCATGGCCGCCTCACCCCGCCGCCGTCATCGGCCGGACCGGCGGCCGCCCGTGCATGGACGGGGGCCCGGCGCTGGTCGACGGCGCCGGCAACCCGCCATTGGCCTTCAGCCAGTAATGCAGCTGCTCGATGCCCTCGGCGGCACCGATGCGCGGGTGCCAGCCCGTCAGCCGCCGCATCCGGGCACTGTCGGCCACGTACCAGGGCTGGTCGCCGCCGCGCCAGGGGCCAGAGGCGACCGGCACCGGATGTCCTTCCAGCTGGCCGATGATCTTGAGCACCTGCCGCAGGCTGACCGCGTTCTCCGCCCCGCCGCCGATATTGACGGCCTGCCCGGCCATGCGGTCCATGTGCTGTCCTGCCAGCAGGAAGGCCTCGACCAGATCATTGACATGCAGCACGTCGCGCACCTGCTTGCCGGTGCCGTACAGGGTGATGGTCCGGCCCTGCATGGCCGCCAGCAGGAAATGGGCGACCCAGCCCTGATCCTCGGTGCCGAACTGGTGCGGCCCGTAGATGCAGCTCATGCGGAACACGGCCATGGGCAGGCCGTAGCTGCGGGCATAGTCGATGACATACTGGTCAGCGGCCCCCTTGGAACAGCCGTAGGGGCTGTGGAAATCCAGCGGCTGCTCCTCGCGCACACCGGCCGCATCGGCAACGTCGCGCGGGCGGTAGCGCTCCGCCTCCTCCACCAGCGCCAGATCCGACAGGGCGCCATAGACCTTGTTGGTGGAGCTGAACAGCAGTGGCGGCGGCGCGGGCTGGGCCCGGACCGCCTCCAGCAGGTTCAAGGTGCCCAGGGCGTTGACCTCGAAATCGTGCCGCGGCTCGGTCAGGCTGGTGGTGACAGCCACCTGGGCCGCGAAGTGGAACACGGCGCCCGCCCGTACCACCGACGCCGTCAGCCGGGCCGCGTCGCGGATGTCGGCCACCTCGATCTCGACGCGGCCGCCATGGGTCTGCCGCAGCCATTCCAGGTTCCGCTCGACACCGGCTCGGCTGAGATTGTCATAGACGATGACCCGCCCGCCGTCGCGCAGGATGCGGTCGGCCAGATTGGTCCCGATGAACCCGGCGCCGCCGGTGATCAACACGGGGCGGTCGCGCCCTTGCGCATCCACACTCATACCGTCAGCCCCCGCATGGCCAGTTCCCTGGCCGCTTCCTCGACGCGGTCGATGGCGATCTGGCCGGACAGCCAGTCGGCCAGGTCGGCCAGTCCCCGATCCAGATCCATCTGCGGCGCATAGCCCAGCAGTGCCTGCGCCTTGCCGATATCGGCGAAGCAATGGCGGATGTCGCCGACGCGGAAACGGCCGGTGATCTCCGGCCCCAGATCGGGGCGCCCGACCGTGGCGGCGATGCGCTCACCAAGATCCCGGATGGCGATGGCCTGGCCGCTGCCCACATTGATGGCCGCACCGGCCGCAGCCGGCTTGTCCAGCGCCAGCATGCAGGCGCGCGTCACGTCCTTCACATGCACGAAGTCGCGCATCTGGCGGCCATCCTCGAACACCAGCGGGCGCTTGCCGTTCAGCAGCCGCGACCCGAAGATGGCCAGGACCCCGGTATAGGGGTTCGACAGGGCCTGGCGCGGGCCATAGACATTGAAGAAGCGCAGCGCGGTGGTCGGGATGCCGTAGGCCGCCCCCACCAGCAGGCATTGCCGCTCCTGCACATATTTGTTCAGCGCGTAGATGGAAGCCAGCGCCGGCTGCTTGCCCTCCGGCGTCGGCACCGGGGTGAGCGCCTGCCCGTCCGCAGCGCGGATCTCCCAGTCGCCGCGCTCCAGCCGGTCGCGCGGGCGCTCGCCGGCGGGCACGCTGTCCCCGGCCGGCCCGTGATACAGCCCCTCGCCATAGATGCTCATGCTGGAGGCGACCACCAGACGTTCCACCGGGCGCTTGATCAGCGCCTCCAGCAGCACGGCCGTCCCCAGGTCGTTGACCCCGGTATAGTCGGCCACCTGGTACATGCTCTGGCCGACACCGACCATGGCGGCGAAGTGATAGACGACATCGGCGCCCTGCAGCGCCCGCGCCACGGCAGCCGGGTCGCGCACATCGCCCACCTGCAGCTCCACCCGGAGATCAAGATAGGCGGGGCGGCCGCCTTCGGGATGAACCTGCGGCAACAGGCAATCGAGAACACGCACCGTGTGGCCGGCGGCCAACAAATCATCGGCCAGATGCGACCCAATGAAACCGGCGCCACCTGTGATAAGGATCGTCTTCGCCATGTATTCCTCGGATCTCCGACGTGGCCGTTTTCAAGAAAAGCCGTGATGATCGGTGGATCAACTGGCTCGCCCGGCCCGCGGCGGAGGCGGGCAAACGGCAAGGTCAGGGTGGTGGCGGGCAATGTTTCGTTTCGAAAGGTATGTACGCCCGTAAACGTCGGCTCTCCCTGATGGTTCCGGGACAGCTTCATCATCTATTCACAACCGGCCTTTTGGAGAGGGGTAGCCCCCCAACGGGCCGGAGCGGACCAGTCCGGCCGCGGCGGCGGAACAGGCGCGACGGATAAACACTTGCGCCGGCCCGGCCGCCTGCGCTGCTGTTGATCCCCTTGGCCGTGGAACACCCGACGGCCCATATGCAACGCAGGGAAAGCCCGCTAATGACCGTGGAACAGGGGCAGTCACCCGAAACCTGGCTCGCCCGGGCGCTGGGCAGCCATGATGCGGAAACCCACGGGGTGGTGCCCGGCATCCATCCCGCGACCACGTTCCTGCGCGGCGGTGACCTGACCTATCCCGGGCTGGTCTATGCCCGCCCGGCCAACCCCACCTTCGCCACGCCCGAAGCCTTGCTGTCGAAACTCGAGGGGGCGGCGGAATCGTTGCTGTTCGGGTCCGGCATGGCGGCGGCCACGGCGGTGTTCCAGGCCCTGCAGCCGGGCGACCATGTAGTGGCGCCCAAGGTCATGTACTGGGCGTTGCGCCGCTGGCTGAAGCAGTTCTGCGCCCACTGGGGCCTGGGCCTCGATCTGGTGGACATGACCGACAGCGACGCCATCGCCGCCGCGGTGCGGCCGGGCCGGACGCGCATCGTCTGGGTGGAGACGCCGGCCAATCCCACCTGGGACATCACCGACCTCGCCGCCGCCGCCGACATCGCCCATCGGGCCGGCGCCCGGCTGGTCGTCGATAATACGGTGCCCACGCCGCTGCTGACCCGCCCCATCGAGCACGGGGCCGACATCGTCATGCATGCCGCCACCAAATATCTCAACGGACACAGCGACGTGTTGATGGGCACGCTGTCGGTGGCGACGCCGGACGCGTTCTGGCAGCGCATCCGCGGCGTGCGCGGCGATCTGGGCGGCATTCCCGGCCCGTTCGAAGCCTGGCTGCTGCTGCGCGGCATGCGGACCCTGGCCCTGCGGGTGGACAAGGCCTGTGCCAACGCCCAGGCCGTGGCCGAGCATTTCCACGGCCATCCCCGCAGCGCCGGCATCCTCTACCCCGGTCTGCCGGATCATCCGGGCCACGGCATCGCCGCCCGGCAGATGCGGGGCGGCTTCGGCGGCATGCTGTCGCTGCGGGTGGCCGGCGGTGAAGCGGCCGCCGTCCGGGCGGCGGCGCGATTGCAGCTCTGGACCCGGGCCACATCGCTGGGCGGGGTTGAAAGTCTGGTGGAACACCGGGCCTCGGTGGAGGGGCCGGACAGCCCGTGCCCACCGGACCTGCTGCGCCTGTCCTGCGGCATCGAATCTGCCGCCGACCTCATCGCCGATCTGGAACAGGCCCTGGCGCCTTAGCAACACGCGCGGAGCGCATCGCCTGCGCCGTCACGGCTGCATCAGCAGGTCCAGCTTGGTCATGAAGGGCACCACCGCGGCGCGGTCTTTCTCGGTTTCCGCGGCCAGGACGGCCAGATCGGTCCGTTGCAGCCGGACCAGCGCCATCATCTCCGAGCGCTGTTCCGGTGTCAGGCTGCGGTCGGCGGCCAGCCTCGTGGCCGCCTTGGCGGCATCCAGGGGCGCACCGCCGCGCCGTTCCATCTGATACGCGGCCAGGATGCGCTGTCCGATGACACGCCAGCGCTGGGCATTGAAACCATGATGATCGAGAACATCGGGCGCCGCCGCCGCCAGGGCCGGCAACTGTCCCGGAGCATGGATCGATGGCAGATCCGGCCGGGCCGCCATCTCCTCCGCCGCGGCGATGAAGCGCGCCACCTCCTGCGCCGGCAACGGATCGCGGGCGAAATCAGGGGCGGACAGGATGACAAACAACGACAACAGGATCGCCGTGCGCATCTTCGAACCGGGGAGCATGAGGGCACAGTTTTGTACTCTATCCCCCGAAGGGTTACTACCGTTCTAACGGCGCCGTTCCGGTGGATTCAGCGTTTCGTCGCCGATTTTCAAAGAAATTTTAATATTCTCCGCTCCCTTTCCCGGTATGGACACACGGACAGGCCAAATGCAGGGGATTACAAGGGGATGGCAGCAGCGCTGAACAGCCGGCCATAGCCCCGGTTCCACCGGCCAGAGGATGAGTCCGGGCCGTGCAAACGGCGAATCGACGGGACGGAGTCACGGGCCTGACCGGGATCGACGGCGACCATACCGGTTCGCCGCCCGCCCGTGCGGGAGGTCGCCCGGAAGCCTCGTTGCCGCCCCTGTCATTGTCCGCCACCGGCCCGCCCTTGTCCGGTTGCAGGGTCCGGTTTCGTGAATTTTCGACGGCAACCGCCGGCGGAAATGAGGTTTCCCTGAGCCGTCCCTTGGATCGACCTTGCAAGGCGCCCGGCAAGGGCCTAGGGTCCCCTCGCCAGTGTAGAGGGGGATTCTACTTCCGTGGTTCGGTCCGTTTCGCGTCCGCTCGTGCGCCTGCTGCTTGCCGGTGCCGCGTTCACTCTGGCGGGGCAAGCCGCCGCCCAGTCATCCAGCAACACCGGTGCCGCCGGAACCGTGCAGCAGCCGTCCGCCCCTGCGGGTGGCGGGCTGATCCTGCCGGGTCAGGTGCAGACCGGACCGGCCGGATCGCCGGCCGCCGGCACCATCGCCCCGCGGCCCCAGCAGGCCCCGACCGCGGCACCTGCTCCGCAGCAGCCGGCCCAGGCAGCGCCGCAGCAGCAGCCGTCGGCCCAGCCGGCCGCCGCACCGAAGGCGCCGGGCAAGCCCGCGGCACCGAAGGGCGCCTGGCAGGTGGGTCCGCAGGTCTTCACCGACGGCAGCTTCAAGCTCTGTGCCGCCGGTGTCGAATTCGACAACAACCTGCACCTGCTGCTGCTGCAGAATCCGGAAAAGCACACCAACATGGTGCTGGGCGTCCCTGGCGCCCGCATGCCACCCGGCCGGCAGCTGAAGGTCAAGCTGACCGTCGATGGCAAGAACAAAATCACACGGGAACAGCCGGCTGTGGTCAGCCAGCCCGAGGCCATCACCATCGGCCTGGGCAATGACGCCGAGCTGCTGAAGGCGCTGTCCAACGGCAGCGCGCTGATCGTGGAAGTGCCCGGCGACACCGCCAGCTTCCAGCTGAAGGGCACCACCAAGGCCCTGTCCGATCTGTCCACCTGCGTCGATCAGGCCAAGGCCGGCACGCTGAAGCTGCCGCCCTCCCCGATCCCGGTGATCGATGAGGATCTGGCCAAGATGCTGGTCAAAGCCGGTCTGCAGGATGCGCGGGCCATCCCCGTCGACAAGCTGCCGCCGCAGCAGCGTCCGGGTGATTACGCCTGGCAGCTGGGTGACAAGGTTCTGGGGTCCGTCCGCGGCTTCCCCGTGGGCGAGGAGGCCGGCGATTTCGCCGCCGTCACCCAGAAATACATGGATCAGCTGAAGGCCAGCTGCGAGGGCACCTTCACCCCGACCCTGGGCCAGATCGAGACGGTGCCGGCCTATCAGGTCCGCAACGTGTCCGCCCAGTGCGAGGCCAAGGAAGGCAAGATCTATGTCTCCATGGTCCTGCAGTTCATCCCCATTCCCAAGCAGCCGGGCCAGGACAAGGAAGTCCGCCTGCTGACCGTCTTCACGCATGAGACGGTGGAAGCGGAGAAGGCCAAGGCCGACTCGGCCAGCCAGGGCATCCTCAAGGTGCTGAAGGAAAAGGGTAAGCAGCCTCTGGCCCAGCCGGGTCAGGCCCAGGATGGCAAGGCGCCGGCCAAGCCCGCCGGCAAGTAACAGCCGGTTCCATCGCAGGATCGACGGCCGGGCGGCAACGCCCGGCCGTTTGCGTAATGGGCGACTTTTCCGTGCCTGCGCGGGGAACAGGGGGCCGGTCCAAGGGGTTGAGACAAAGCTCCTTTCCCCTTCTGTCCATGGGACGGACCATGTCTGATGCCGCGCTCGCCCGCCCCTTCCCCCCCGAAGCCGCGGCGCCGTCGCCGCAGGGGGCGCCGGGACCGGGTCCCCGCATCTACAACCTGTTCCCCCTGCTGCTCGGTCCCATCGGCGGCTGGTCCCGGCATCTTCCGCGGATCGCCGGCATGGGCTTCGACTGGATCTATCTGAACCCGATCCAGTATCCCGGCTTCTCCGGCAGCCTGTATGCGGTGAAGGATTATTGGCGCCTGCATGACCGGGTGCGGGGCGATACGGACGAGGATGCGGATTCGCTGCTGCGCCGGTTCCACGCCGACGCCGCGGCACACGGCCTGTCGGTGATGCTGGATCTGGTGGTGAACCACACCGCCAAGGATGCCGTCCTGGTGCAGGAGCATCCCGACTGGTTCCGGCGCGAGGCGGACGGCGAACTGCGCAGCCCCCGCGCCGTCGATCCCACCAATCCGGCCAATGTCACGGTCTGGGGCGACCTGGCCGAGTTGGACTATGATCGTCCGGACTCGCGTGAGGGGCTGATCCGGACCTTTGCCCACTGGGTCCGGCATCAGGTCGAGCTGGGGGCCAAGGGCTTCCGCTGCGATGCGGCCTATCAGGTGCCGGCGGGGGTCTGGCGCGCCCTGATCGAGGCGGGGCGCAGCATCGATCCCGAGGTGAAGTTCTTCGCCGAAACGCTGGGCTGCACGCCGCATCAGGTGACGGATCTGGCCGATGCCGGCTTCGACTACATCTTCAACAGCGTGAAATGGTGGGACCTCAGGCAGGACTGGTTCATCGACCAGTACAACCTGTTCCGCACCATCGCCCCCTCCATCGCCTTCCCCGAAAGTCATGATACCGAGCGGCTGGCGGCGGAAGTGGGGAGCGACGATCCCCGCCGGCTGGCCGCCATCGCCAAGATGCGCTACCTGCTGGCGGCCTCCATCAGCAGCGGGGTGATGATCCCCGCCGGGTTCGAGTACGGCTTCACCCGCAAGCTGGACGTGGTCGATAGCCGGCCGGAGGATTGGGAGGCCGAGGCCGCGCGTCCCCGCCTGGACCTGTCCGGCTTCATCGCCGATGTCAACGCCATGAAGGCGGCGGTCCCGGCCCTCAATGGCGAGGGTCCGATGGCGCGGCTCAGCCCGCCCGGCAACAGCATCACCATCCTGCTGCGCCGCGACCCGGCCGGCGGGGGCGCGGCACTGCTGCTGGTCAACACCGATGAAACCCGCAGCCGGACCGTCGATCCCGCCCCCCTCCTCGTTGCTGCAGGCGGACTGTCTTTCCGCGATGTCACGCCGGGCAAGACCCCGTCCGCCCTGGTTCCCGGCCAGCCGCTGACCCTGGAGCCGCTGGAACTGCGTGTCCTGCGCGGAGAGACCAGCCTGACGCGGCGGGAGCCCAGCCACGAGCAATCGCTGGAACGCCTGCACGCGCTGGCCGCGTCCAGGGTGGCCATCGAGGATGTCTACCCGGCTGTCGATGCCGGACGCTTCCCGGCCAAACGGGTGGTCGGCGACCTGCTGGAGGTGTGGGCCGACATCTTCTGCGACGGTCATGACCGGATCGCCGCCTGCGTCCAGGCCCGGGTCCAGGGGGAGGAGGGCTGGATCGAGGCGCCGATGGCGCTGATCGACAATGACCGCTGGCATGGCCGGCTGCCGCTGGACCGCAATGCCCGGTGGGAGTACCGGATCGAGGCGTGGCGCGATCTCTGGGCCAGCTGGCGCTCCGGCATCGGCAAGAAGCGGGATGCCGGTCGCGACATCGCCCTGGAACTGGTGGAGGGCCGCCGCTTGCTGGAAACGGCGGTGGACAAGGCCGAGGGACGGGCCAGAACCACACTGGCGGCCCATCTCGACCATGTGCGGGCCGTACCGGACTGGGACAAGGACCGCGCCTATGCGCTGCTGACGGCGGAAACGCTGGCGGCGGACATGGCCCGGTTCGGCGTGCGCACCAACCGCACCTGGTCGCGGACCTTCGATCTGGTGGTGGACCGGACGGCCGCCCGTTTCAGCAGCTGGTACGAGCTGTTTCCCCGCTCCATGAGCGATGATCCCGGACGCCATGGCACCTTCGACGACGTCATCGCCAAGCTGCCCTATGTCCGGGACATGGGGTTCGACGTTCTGTATTTCCCGCCCATCCATCCCATCGGCCGCAGCCACCGCAAGGGCCGCAACAACAGCCTGACTGCCGGCCCCGACGATCCCGGCAGCCCCTATGCCATCGGATCGGATGAGGGCGGCCACGATGCCGTGCATCCCCAGCTCGGCACGCTGGAGGATTTCCAGCGGCTGGTGGCCGCGGCACGCCGGCACGGGCTGGAGATCGCCTTGGATTTCGCCATCCAGTGCAGCCCCGACCACCCCTGGATCAGACAGCACCCGGACTGGTTCGACTGGCGCCCGGACGGCACCATCGCCTATGCCGAGAACCCGCCGAAAAAGTACGAGGACATCGTCAATGTCCATTTCTACCGCGACGCCCTTCCTTCCTTGTGGCTCACCCTGCGGGACGTGGTGCTGTTCTGGGTGGAGCAGGGTGTGCGGATCTTCCGCGTGGACAATCCCCACACCAAGCCCCTTCCCTTCTGGGAATGGATGATCCGCGAGGTCCAGGACCGGCACCCCGATACCATCTTCCTGGCCGAAGCCTTCACCCGGCCCAAGATGATGAAGCGGCTGGCCAAGGCGGGCTTCACCCAGAGCTACACCTACTTCACCTGGCGCCGTCACAAGCAGGAGATGACGGAGTATCTGGTGGAACTGACCCAGGGGCCGGCCAGGGAGTATTACCGGCCCAATTTCTTCGTGAACACGCCCGACATCAACCCGCCCTATCTCCACAGCGGCAATCCCGCCTGGTTCAAGGCGCGGGCCGTCCTGGCGGCGACCCTGTCCAGTGTCTGGGGCATGTATTCGGGGTTCGAGCTGTGCGATGGCACGCCGGTTCCCGGCAAGGAGGAATATCTCGACAGTGAGAAGTACGAGATCAGGGCGCTGGACTGGAATACTCCGCGGAATATCCGCGATTACATCCGCACGCTGAACCTGGCCCGGCAGCGCTTCCCGGCCCTGCAGCAGCTGACCAATCTCCGCTTCTACAACGCCTACAACGACCAGGTCCTCTATTACGGCAAGATGTCACCGGCCGGGGGAGAGATGATCCTGACCGCCGTCAACATGGTCCCGGATCAGGCCGTCCATCAGGTCTCCATCGAAGTGCCGGTCTGGGAGTTCGGCCTGCCCGACGACGGTGTGGTCGAGGTGGAGGATCTGTTCAGCGGCGCCCGCTGGTTCTGGTACGGCAAATGGCAGCAGATCACGCTGGACCCGGCGGTGAATCCCTGTGGCCTCTGGCGCATCACGCCCCCGCGTTCCGGCTGAATCACCGCTGTGGCCGGCACAAAACGGCAGGAGAAAAAGGTCGAAACGATATATTTACTGCGTCCGCACTATGATTACCGCTTTCGTCACGGGTCCTGGCCATGCAAATGGCCGCCATCTCCAGGGATGTTACATTTTTCCGGCTGAAAACGTGTCTTGTGCGACACACCTTCTTGGTTCCCGGCGACCCTGTCGCTACCTCCCAATCGTGGTCGCATGACTCTGCGCGGGGTCTTCGCTAGAGTATGGTCGTGGAGTTTGAGCGATGAACACGTTTACGACCGCTGGCCTTGCCCTTGCCGCCCTGCTGATGCTTGCCGCCACCGCCCTCGCGCAAGAGGGGGGGGCTGACGGGAAGGCCGGGAACGTGTCTGTGCAGGGTCTCAGTGGCCGTCCGATCGACGACGGGTTCGGGATCGGCCTGCCGCCGGTATCCGGGGCTATGGCCCTGACCGGTGGCGGACCGAGCATGGGTTCGGTCGGCTGGCAGCCGTTGGAGAGCCTGCGCGTCGAGCTGGAATATGCGCAGCGCAATGGCAGCCGCTCGATGCCCCTGGATCTCGGCAGCAGCGACGGCACGCTGGCATCCCGCAGCCTGATGGCCAACGCCATGATCGATCTGCGGGTGTCGGATTGGCTGACCCCCTATGTCGGCTTCGGCGTGGGCATGGCCCGCATCGCGCCGGACGCCACCGGCGCCCCCTCGCTCAGCGCCCGCAGCGGCGATGCCGTGGCCTATCAGGGCATCGTCGGATTGTCGGTGCCGTTCAGCGACAGCCTGTCCTTCTTCGCGGACGGGCGCTATCAGCGCACCGACGATTTCAGCCTGTTGCCCAGCACCTCAGTCGACCACAGCCTGCAGACCTGGTCCGCCCTGGCCGGGCTGCGCTTCACCTTCGGCGGCGGCGGCGGCAAGTAGGTCCGGCGCACCGTCGGCCAGCCGCTTGGCCCAGACGGGATAGCGCAGCGTCAGCCAGTGCAGCTTCCCGTCCGTGCCCAGGAATTGCTCGCGCACATCCGGATCGCGGCGCATGGCATCGGCGCCCGCCATATGCACGATGCCGACGGGCCGGTTCGGAAGGTAATGCTCCACCCAGGGCTTCGGCCCGGCGGGATCATAGCGCCACGGCCCCAGGTAATTGCACCATTCCGGCAGCAGTTCGACCGGCATCCCGTCGATGAAGATGCCGAGGGCGAAGGCCAGCTGGACCGAGGAAAACAGCCGGCAATGGTGGATGACCTCGGCATGGCGGCGCTGGAACACGGCCCAATGCGGCGCATCGCTGCGGGCCGAGAACACACCGCCATTGAGGTTCGGCCGCAGGGCCAGGTCCTGTTTGACCTTGGCCGGTAGCTTGGTCTTGCGCGCCGCCTTGCCCAGGATCGAGCGGATGCGTCCCAGATCATGGAACAGCCAGCGCACCGTCACTTCGGTGGGCCGGAACCGTCCGGTCTGGGCCACGATGCCGAACCGCCCCATCTCCGCCGCCTGCAACAGCAGGTCAATGGCTGCCCAGTCCTGGACCCAGGCGTCGGCATCGATCCAGATGATCGAGCCGAAACCGGGGAAATGGCGGGGCAGGAAGATCTTGGCGATCTCGGCCCGGACATGATCCTGCCCCATGGTCCGCATGGTCGAGAGATCATATTCCCAGCCCGGCGTGGCCAGCAGGCAGCCTTCGGCGGCCAAGACACCGCGCTGCTCCTCCGTCAGGCCGGCATCGATGATGCCGATCGGACAGTGGCGTCCCTGGGGAAAGGTGCGGATGGACTCCACCAACTCCCGCATCAGCGGATAGTACCGGCTGTCGCCACCGGTGACGATGATGAAGCGCTCTTGGGCCATCGGGCTACATCCAACGGGGGAGTTCGTGCACCTTGTATGGCCGGGATGGAGACCGGTCAAGCCGGCCATCCCCTCTCCCGGCCTCGACAGCCGGTCCCGCCGAAACCAAAGTGCGTTACCGGTGTTCAGAAGAGACCCGCCCTGGATGTCATACGGCCATCATGATCGATCGGAACGACCGCACCTGGTACAAGGACGCCGTCATCTATCAGACGCACGTCAAAGCCTTCTTCGATGCCAACAATGACGGGATCGGCGATTTCGCCGGGCTGACGGCAAAGCTGGACTATATCCAGGAACTGGGGGTCTCGGCCCTCTGGCTGCTGCCTTTCTATCCCAGCCCGTTGCGGGACGACGGCTACGACATCGCCGATTACCGCGACGTCAATCCCCGCTACGGTTCGCTGAAGGATTTCCGCGCCTTCGTCCGCGAATGCCATGCCCGCGGCATCCGCGTCATCACCGAACTGGTGGTCAACCATACCAGCGATCAGCATCCCTGGTTCCAGCGCGCACGCCGCGCCCCGCCCGGCCATGCCCACCGGAACTATTACGTCTGGTCGGGGACAGACCAGAAATACCAGGGCACCCGCATCATCTTCCTGGACACGGAGAAGTCCAACTGGACCTGGGATGCCGAGGCCAACGCCTATTTCTGGCATCGTTTCTACAGCCACCAGCCTGACCTGAATTTCGACAACCCCAAGGTCCTGCGCGAAGTGACCAACGTCATGCGCTACTGGCTGGATATGGGGGTGGACGGGCTGCGGCTGGACGCCGTGCCCTATCTGATCGAGCGCGAGGGCACCAACTGCGAGAACCTGGCCGAGACGCACGAGATCCTGCGCAGGATCCGGGCCGACGTCGATGCCGGCTATACCGACCGCATGCTTCTGGCCGAGGCCAACCAGTGGCCGGAGGATGTGCTGCCCTATTTCGGCAATCCCGAGGTGGGGGGCGACGAATGCCACATGGCGTTCCACTTCCCGCTGATGCCGCGCATGTACATGGCATTGGCCATGGAGGACCGGCATCCCGTCACCGACATCATGCGGCAGACGCCCGAGATCCCGGCCAACGCCCAGTGGGCCATCTTCCTGCGGAACCATGACGAGCTGACGCTGGAAATGGTGACCGACAAGGAACGGGACTACATGTGGAACTTCTACGCCGGCGACCGCCGGGCCCGGATCAATCTGGGCATCCGGCGGCGGCTGGCCCCGTTGATGGACAATGACCGGCGCAAGATCGAACTTCTGAACAGCATGCTGTTTTCCATGCCCGGCACGCCGGTGATCTATTACGGCGACGAGATCGGCATGGGCGACAATGTCTTTCTGGGCGACCGCGACGGTGTGCGCACACCCATGCAATGGTCGCCGGACCGTAATGGCGGATTCAGCCGGGCCGACCCCGCAGGCCTCTATCTGCCTTCGATCATGGACCCGATCTACGGGTTCCAGGCCGTCAATGTCGAGGCGCAGGCCCGCAGTTCCACCTCGCTGCTGAACTGGATGCGCCGTCTGGTGGCCGTGCGGCAGCAGCACAAGGCCTTCGGCCGCGGCACGCTGAAGTTCCTCTATCCCGGCAACCGCAAAGTCCTGGCCTATCTGCGCGAGCATGAGGGAGAGACCATCCTCTGCGTCGCCAACCTGTCGCGGGCGGCGCAGGCTGTCGAGCTGGACCTGCGCGGCAATCGCGGCTGCGTGCCGGTGGAAATGATCGGCCGCTCCGCCTTCCCCCCTATCGGCGACCTGCCCTATCTCCTGACGTTGCCGGCCTATGGCTTCTACTGGTTCCTGCTGACCGGGGAGAGCGCCATGCCCAGCTGGCACGAGCCGGCGCCGGAGCCTGTGCCCGATCTGGTCACCCTGGTCACCCGTGACGGCTGGCGCGATGTGATCGGCCCACGCGGCCAACGTGAGCTGGCAGAGGTGGCCCTGCCCGCCTTCGTGCCGAAACAGCGCTGGTTCGCCGCCAAGAACGCCCAGGTCTCCGGCGTGCAGATGGTGGCATCCGCCATCCTCCCCGGCCCGGCCGAAGGCTTCCTGCTGGCCCGCATCGATGTCCACCACAGCGACGCACCGGAGCCGGTCCCCCATTTCCTGCCGCTGGCCCTGTCCTGGGAGGAGAATGCCGGCAATCCAGGCTGGCCGCTGCTGCCCTATACCCTGGCCAAGGTGCGCCATGGCGCACACATGGGGGCCGCCTATGATGCCATGCAGTCGCCGGCCTTCGCCCGCACCATGGTGGACGGCATTGCCCGCGGCCTGGATATGCCCACCAGCGCCGGCACCATGCAGTTCCGTCCCACCGAGCGGCTGGCCGCAACGCCGCTGCCGGAGGGCGAGGTGGAAACGCGCACGCTGGGCGTGGAGCAGTCCAACAGCTCGGTGCTGTTGGGCGATGCCATGGTCCTGAAGATCTACCGCCGGCTGGAACCGGGCGTGCATCCCGAACTGGAGATCGCCCGTTTCCTGACGGAGAAGGTGCCCTTTGCCAATACGCCGCCGCTGCTGGGCACAGTGGAGCATGTATCGGAGCACGGTGTCACCGCCCTGGCCGTGCTGCAGGGTTTTGTCCGCAACCAGGGTGACGGCTGGCGCTTCACCCTGGACTATCTCAGCCGGGAGCTGGACGACCGCCGCCTGCGCCTGATGGCCGATACGCCGGCGGAGACCATTCCGCCAACGGTGGAAGCGGAGGGCGCCGGCGAGGAATGGGGCCTCTATACCACGCTGGCCCGCACATTGGGCGAGCGGACGGCACAGCTGCACTGTGCCCTGGCCACGGTGACCGGCGATCCCGCCTTCGATCCCGAACCCGTCACCGATGCGGACATGACGGCGTGGCGCGAGGGGGCACGGCGTCAGGGTGAGCGGGCTATCCAGGCCCTGCGCCTGGGTCGTGAGCGGCTCGACGACGCGGCCCGGACAGAGGTGGGCCGGCTGCTGGAGCGCGAGCCAGAGCTGCTGGCGCGGATCGACCAGCTGTGCCGCGGCCGGCCGGACGTGACCAAGACCCGCATCCATGGCGACTACCATCTGGGACAGGTACTGCGCTCGGCCACCGACTGGTTCATCATCGACTTCGAAGGCGAGCCCGCCAAGCCTCTGGCCCAACGCAGGGTCAAGGGCTCCCCGTTGCGCGACGTGGCCGGCATGCTGCGCAGCTTCGACTATGCCGCCTGGTCAGCCCTGGGCCAGATCGCCCAGGTCCACGCCGACGCCATGGACCGGTTGCGCCCGCTGACCGAGGATTGGGAACGGCTCACCCGCGCCGCCTTCCTGGACGGCTACCGCACCTGCATCGGCGACTGCTCGTCCCATCCGCCGGGCGCCGGCGAAGCAGACCGGCTGATCGCCCTGTTCGAACTGGAGAAGGCCCTGTACGAGATCGTCTACGAGGCCGGGAACCGCCCGGCGTGGCTGCCGATTCCCGTGCGGGGCGCCCTGGCCGTTCTCGACCGTCTGCAGCCGGGACCCCCTGCCGGGGAGACCTGACCCGGGGCCTTAAACCTTTTGCGCCGGAAAATTGCTGTCATCGCCGGACCGGCCCCTGCAAATCGCGGAGGCCGGTCTGTTGTAGGGGCATTGCCCACAGTTTCGTGTTGAGGGAACCATGCCCGACCTGCCCATGCCCGACCGCATCGACAGTGCCTTCCACGCCGCCATCGAGGCCCTGCTGCGCGCCGATCATGGCGACCCCTTCTCCGTCCTCGGCCCCCATCCCGGACCGGACGGCACCTGGCAGGTGCGCGCCCTGTTCCCGGACGCCCGCAGCCTGTGGATTATTGCCGCCGACGGCCAGATCCTGGGGGAGGCCGTGCGGGTGCATGACGACGGCTTCTGGCTGGCCGAGATGCGGGGCGGGCAGCGGCCCTATCGTCTGCGCATCGATTTCGGCGCCGGCCCGGTCGAGATTGACGATGCCTATCGCTTCAGCCCCTGGCTGGGCGAGTTGGACCGCCATCTGCTGGGCGAGGGCAGGCACGAGCGCATCTGGGAGAAGCTGGGCGCTCATGTGGTGGAGCATGAAGGTGTGCGCGGCACCGTTTTCGCCGTCTGGGCCCCCAGCGCCCGCCGCGTCGCCGTGGTCGGCGACTTCTGCACATGGGACGGCCGGCGCCTGCCCATGCGCCTGCATCACGGCATCGGCGTGTGGGAGGTCTTCGTGCCCCATGCGGGGGCCGGCGACCGCTACAAGTTCGAGATCAAGGGGCCGCAGGGCGAAATGCTGCCCTGGAAGGCCGATCCGCTGGCCTTCCGGGCCGAACAGCCGCCGGCCACGGCCAGCGTCGTCCATGGGCTGCCGCGCTGGGACTGGCAGGACCAGCTCTGGCAGGATGCCCGTGCCCGCGCCAACGACCGGGAAAGCCCGATCAGCATCTACGAGGTGCATCTGGGCTCGTGGAAGCGGGGTGACGGCAACCGCTACCTGACCTACCGCGAACTGGCCGACGATCTGGTGCCCTATATCAAGGAGATGGGCTTCACCCATATCGAGATGCTGCCGATCACCGAATATCCGTTCGACGGCAGCTGGGGTTATCAGCCGATCGGCCTCTACGCCCCCACCAGCCGCTTCGGCAGCCCGGAGGATTTCAAGCATTTCGTCGAGACCTGCCACCGTGAAGGCATGGGCCTGCTGCTGGACTGGGTGCCGGGGCATTTCCCCACCGATGCCCACGGGCTGGGCCTGTTCGACGGAACGCACCTGTACGAACATGCCGACCCGCGCCAGGGCTTCCACCAGGACTGGAACACGCTGATCTATAATTACGGCCGGCGGGAGGTGCGCAACTTCCTGCTGGGCAATGCGCTCTACTGGCTCGACCGTTTCCATCTGGACGGGCTGCGCGTCGATGCGGTCGCCTCCATGCTGTACCTGGATTACAGCCGCAAGGCGGGGGAATGGGTGCCCAACCGCTTCGGCGGGCGGGAGAATCTGGAGGCCATCGACGTCCTGCGCCGCATGAACGAGCTGAGCTATGGCCGCCATCCCGGCAGCATGACCGTGGCCGAGGAAAGCACCGCCTGGCCCGGCGTGTCACGGCCGGTCTATCTCGGCGGGTTGGGCTTCGGCTTCAAATGGAACATGGGCTGGATGCATGACACGCTGCAATACATGGCCCAGGACCCCATCCACCGGCGCTGGCACCATCACGATCTGACCTTCGGCCTGCTCTACGCCTTCACCGAGAACTTCATCCTGCCGCTGTCCCATGACGAGGTCGTCCACGGCAAGGGCTCGCTGCTGAACAAGATGCCCGGCGACCGCTGGCAGAAATTCGCCAATCTGCGCGCCTATTACGGCTTCATGTGGACCCATCCCGGCAAGAAGCTGCTGTTCATGGGCGGAGAGTTCGCACAGGAGCGGGAATGGAGTCATGACCGCGGCCTGGACTGGTTCCTGCTGGACCTGCCGGAGCATCAGGGGCTGCGCACCCTGGTCCGCGATCTCAACCATCTCTACCGCAGCCTGCCGGCGCTGCACCGGCTCGACTGCGACCCCGCCGGCTTCGACTGGCTGGAAGGCGGCGACAACGAGAACTCGGTCCTGGCCTATCGCCGGCTGGACGGGCACGGCAACAGCGTCACCGTCGTCTGCAACTTCACCCCGATCCCACGTCAGGGCTACCGGCTGGGCGTGCCGGAGGCCGGGCATTATGTGGAGCGTCTCAACACCGATGCCGAGATCTATGGCGGCTCCAATGTGGGCAATGGCGGCGGGCTGGACAGCGAGGATATCCCCTCCCACGGCCGGCCCAACAGCCTGTCGCTGACGCTGCCGCCCCTGGGGACCCTGGTGTTGCAGCGGGAAGGATAGACCGCCCCCGCCGGCCGCCTCACGCCTGCCGGGAAAGACCGGGCGGCGGCGGAAAGGCATCCGCGGCCGCATACAGGGCCGCGGGGTCCTGCCGGGCCAGCAACGGCCCCGACAGCGGAGCGGTCCAGACAGCCATGGCGGTCCCGCCGATGATGCCGGTCAGCAGGCCCAGTACAGCGCCCAGGCCACGCCGGTCCTCCTCCGCGATAACCCCGTAATGCCGCATGATCGGGTCCTCCTGCCAGGAGCAACAGCCGGACTCGTCTCCTGGTGCCGGGTGGTCCAACAATGATCCCAGTGCCGGTCCGGGGCCAGCGCACCTCCGCATAGGGTGGGCGTTGGCCGGGAAGCCACAATCGGGCCGGATCAGACGATCTCGCTGACCAGCTTGGCCAGGAAGGCGTCGGCGAAGCTCTCCGGGCTGTCGACCGTGCGCACGAAGGCCCCGTCGCCGACGATGACATTGTCGGCGTAATAGCGTTCCAGCCAGTCATACTCGTCCAGGATGGCCAGGGCGTTGACCGTCACGCCCGCCGCCGCCGCATAGGCCCGGGCGGAGATCGGGTCCAGGCCGGCATTGCTGAAGCCGTTGGACACCACATCGATGGTGCGGCGGTCGGTGGCGAAGGGGGCGGCGTCCACCTGCCGCACCAGCGCGGCCACGGCCCCGCCCAGGGCCGTGCTGCCGCCCATGGCCACCCCCGGCGCCGCATCGATGGTGGCCGCCATGGCCTGGCACTCATCGGCACTGGCCAGCACGCGCCAGGGCACCAGCGTGGTGACGGCATCCGGCCCGGCGAACTGCGCCAGCATGACAGCGATGCGGCGGCGGGCGCCGTTGGCGATGGCCTGCGGCACCGCCGGGTGGCGGAAGGCAGCGGCATGGCCGCGCAGCTGGAAATCCAACGTCCCCCTGCTAATGCTGGCGGAGGCGTCGACCGCCAGCACCAGGGCCAGATCCACCGGCTCCGCCGCCGCATGGGCCGGCAGCGCCATGGCTGCCGGTGCCGCCACCAACCCCGTCAGAACCGCACGCCGATTCACCCGCACCGCAGCACCGCCTCGTCTGGCCTGGATCCATCATCCCTGGTTCAGGGCATGGCGGACCATCTTGCGCATGACCGTGGGCAGCGCCTCGTCGCCCAGCCGGTCGGGCGCCACCCATCGGCATCCCGCCAGGGCCGGGGCCGCTGCCGCCCGTCCGCTCCAGACCACAATCTCCAGTTCGAAATGGGTGAAAGTATGACGCACCAGACCCGGCAGAACGCGCCAGTCGGCCGGCAGCGGCGCCTGTCCCGCCGCCTCCCCGTCCGTGGGCATCGCCGCGGTCCAGGCGGTGGACGGCACCTCCATCATGCCGCCCAGCAGCCCCTGCTCCGCCCGGCGCCGCAGCAGCACCGACCCGTCGGGCGCGCTGACGAAGAAGGCGATGCCGCGGCGGACCGGCTTGGCCGCCTTCTCCGCCTTGGCCGGCAGGCCGTCCTGGATCCCGGCGGCACGGGCGGCACAGCCGGCTTCCCAGGGGCAGAGCATGCAGCGGGGCTTCTTCGGCGTGCAGATCGTGGCCCCCAGGTCGAACAGGGCCTGGGTATAGTCGCCGGGCCGCGTGGCCGGCACCAGTCCGGCGGCCAGATCCCGCAGCCGGCCCTTGGACCCCGGCAGCGGCTCGGTCACCGCGAAGATCCGGGCCATGACCCGCTCAACATTGCCGTCCACCGCCACCGCGGGGAGGTCGAAGGCGATGGCGGCCACGGCGGCGGCAGTATAGGCGCCCACGCCTGGAAGCTGCCGCAATTGCTCCTCATCGTCGGGGAAGACACCGCCGTGCCGGTCGGCCACGGTCTGGGCGCAGCGATGCAGGTTGCGGGCGCGGGCGTAATAGCCCAGCCCGGCCCAGGCCCGCAGCACATCGTCCAGGTCCGAACCGGCCAGGGCGGAGACGGTCGGCCAGCGGCGGGTGAAGTCCTGGAAATAGGGAACCACGGCCGCCACCGTGGTCTGTTGCAGCATGATCTCCGACAGCCAGACCCGGTACGGATCCGCCGTCTCGCCGGGAGCGAAGCGCCAGGGCAGGATGCGACGGTGCCGGTCGTACCAGTCCAGCAGCCGTGCGGCCATGGCACGCGCCCTTTCCTCCGCGGCAGGGCGGGCAACAGGCTGGTCAGCCGGGCGGGCTTCTGCTTTAACGGACGGCATCGGGCTGGAGCGTTTCGCCATGACAGGACCACAGAGGTTGGGTCGCACCCTGACCGCCGTTGCGGGCAAGGCGCTGGGAAAGAACGGGCTTGCCTTCGGCGCCCTGCTGACGGACTGGGCCAGCATCGTCGGCTCGCGCCTGGCCGAACAGACATCGCCGCTGAAGCTGGTCTTCCCCGCCGGCAAGCGGGAGGAGGCGGTGATGCATCTCCGCGTCTCCAGCCCGGCGGCACTGCTGCTGCAGCATGAGGAACCCCAGCTGATCGAACGGATCAACGCCTATATGGGCTGGCGCGCGGTGGCGCGGCTGAAGCTGGTGCATGGCGGGCCGGCGCTCAAGTCCAAAAGCTATGTGGTGCCGCCCAAGCGCATCACCCCGCAGCAGGAAAAATCCATCGCCGCCACGGCCGCCACGGTGGAAGATCCCGACCTGCGGGAAGCGCTGGAACGGCTGGGCCGTGCCCTGGGCGCCGGGTGACCGGCTTGCTCCGCCCTCACCCCTCTGTTTATAGTCCAACATCTTGTGTGCAGGAGGCAATTTTGCGCCGACATGTTCGCTCCCACCTGACCCGTCGCGGCCTGATGGGCCTGACGGCCGCCGCCCTGTCGCTGGCGGCCCTGCCGCTGGCCGCGGCACCGGCCCTGGCCCAGGATGCCGGTTATGATCCGGTGAAGGCCGCCACCGAGGGTGTGATGATCGGCGACCCCAAGGCCCCGATCACCGTGATCGAATACGCCTCGATCGCCTGTTCCCATTGCGGCCATTTCGATGCCGAGATCCTGCCGAAGATCAAGGCGGAGTTCATCGACAGCGGTCAGGTCAAGCTGATCTTCCGCGACTACCCGCTGAATGCGCCGGGCCTGCGCGCCGCCATGCTGGTGCATTGCGGCGGACCGGAAAAGGGCAAGGCGCTGAAGTCGGTCTATTTCAAGACCCAGGCCAAGTGGCTGAACCAGGATTTCCTGCAGCACCTGACGCAGACGGCCAAGCTGGCCGGCATGTCCCAGCCCCAGATCGATGCCTGCCTGGCCAACAAGCCGCTGGAGGATGCCATCATCCAGAGCCAGATGGTGGCGGCCGAGAAGTACAAGATCGACAGCACCCCGACCTTCCTGATCAATGAGGGCGCCGGCCGTGTCAATGGCGCCAACGAGCAGGAACTGATCGATGCGCTGGTGAAGGCCGGCGCCAAGCGCGGCAAGCCCGCCGGCTGAGTGATCCGCATGCGCCGCCTCCCCCGCCGCCCTGACCGTCCGGCCCGCCGCCCGTGCTGCGCCGGCCGCGGAGTGCGGGCCGGGGTGGGGCGGCCGGCCCTGCCGTGACAGGGATACCGCCGTGCAGTTCACCAGGCTCCGTCTTTCCGGCTTCAAATCCTTCGTCGATCCGACCGAACTGCTGATCGAGCCGGGCATGACCGGCGTCGTCGGCCCCAACGGCTGCGGCAAATCCAACCTGCTGGAAGCGCTGCGCTGGGTCATGGGCGAGACCTCGGCCAAGAAGATGCGCGGCGCCGATATGGACGACGTCATCTTCGGCGGCACCGCCACCCGCCCCGCCCGCAATCTGTGCGAGGTGGCGCTGGTCCTGGACAATGCCAGCCGCACGGCGCCGGCCCAGTTCAACGACCTGGACGAGCTGGAGATCACCCGCAAGCTGACCCGCGGCGAAGGGTCGGATTACCGCGTCAACGGCAAGCTGGTGCGCGCCCGCGACGTGCAGATCCTGTTCGCCGACAATGCCTCGGGCGCCAACAGCCCGGCCCTGGTCAGCCAGGGGCGCGTCGGCGCCCTGATCAACGCCAGGCCCGGCGACCGCCGCCAGTTGCTGGAGGAAGCCGCCGGCATCAGCGGCCTGCATGCCCGCAAGCATGAGGCCGAGCTGCGGCTGCGCGCCGCCGAGACCAATCTGACCCGGCTGGACGATGTGCTGACCACCATGGATCAGCAGCTCCAGGGCTTGCGCAAGCAGGCGCGGCAGGCCAGCCGCTACCGGAACCTGCAGGAGCATATCCGCCGGGCCGAGGCCATCCTGCTGCATCTGAAATGGACCGAGGTCGAGGCACAGGTGCAGCGCGCCCGTGCCGGATTCGCCACCGCCGAGGAGGCGGTGCGCGGCCTGATGCTGGCGGTGACCCAGGCCACGGCGCGGCGGCTGGAGGAAGCCGAGGGGCTGCCGGCCCGGCGTCAGGCCGAGGCGGCATCGGCCGCGGCCCTGCAACGGCTGCTGCTGGCGCGTGAACAGCTGGACACGGAGGAGCGCCGGGCCAGGGAGGCCTTCGCCGCCGTGCAGCGCCGGCTGGCCCAGCTCGATGGCGACCTGTCGCGCGAGACATCCCTGGCCCAGGACGCCCGCCAGGCCCTGGAGCGGCTGGCCGAGGAACGCCTGTCGTTGCTGGAGGCGCAGGAGCAGGAAGCCATCGAGCAGGAGGAGGCGCAGGCCGCCCTGCTGGAGGCCCGCGATGCCGTGGATGCCGCCGACCGTGATCTGGCCCGTTCCCTGGAGGCGGCCGCCGCCGACGAGGCACAGCGCAGCGCCCTGGAGCGCCAGCTGCGGGACCTGGAGACCCGGGTCACCGCCACCCGCCGCCGGCTGGAGGAGCAGCGGGTGCAGCAGGCGGCGTTGCAGGCCGAAACCGGCGGCCGCGCCGACCTGGAGGAGGCCGAAGCCGCCATCGCCGAGGCCGAGGAACGGCTGGACCTGGCCCGCGCCGAGGCCGAGGCGGCCGAGCGGGCCAAGGCCGAGGCCGAGCATGCCGCCGAGCAGCGGCGGGCCGAGGGTCAGGTGGCCCAGGCCCGCGCCCGCGATGCCCTGGCCCAGGCCGACCAGCATCGCGGCCGGCTGCGGGCCGAGCGCGACGGTCTTCAGGCCTTGCTGAAGGTCAACAAGGCCGACCTGTTCCCGCCGCTGATCGACGCCGTGACGGTGACGCCGGGCTATGAACAGGCGCTGGCCGCCGCCCTGGGCGATGATCTGACGGCACCGCTGGACGAGGCGGCGCCGGTGCATTGGCGTGCCCTGCCCGCCCTGCCCGATCCGGCCCCCCTGCCCGCCGGCAGCGATCCGCTGGCCCGGCAGGTGCGGGCCCCGGCGGCGCTGGCCCGCTGCCTGTCCCATGTGGCCCTGGTGCCCGATGCCGCCACGGCGGCGCGGCTGGCCCCGGACCTGCGGCCGGGTCAGGTGCTGGTGACCCGCGATGGCGGCGCTTGGCGCTGGGACGGGCTGACCACGGCCCCGGGCGCCCCCACCGCCGCCGCCATCCGCCTGACCCAGCGCAACCGGCTGGCCGAGCTGGAGCTGGAACTGGCCGCGGCCGAGGACCGGGTCACCGAGGCCCGGGAGACGGTCGAGCAGGTGCGCGCCGGGGCGGAGGCCGCCGCTGCCGCGGCCCGCGTCGGGCTGGATCAGGCCGCCGCCCGCGACCGGACCGCCCGCGATGCCGTGCGCACCGCGTTCAGCGCCAGCAGCCAGGCCCGCGACGCCCATGCCCGGCTGGCCCAGGCCGCCGCCGCCGCGGCGTCGCGGCTGCAGGCCCTGGCCGAAGCCGTCGCCCAGTCCGAGGCCGACCGGCTGGCCGCCGAGGAACACTGGACCGAGGCCCGCGAGGCCCTGGCCGGGCTGCCCGACCCGGCGGAGGGCCGCAACCGCATCGCCGAGCTGCGGGCGCGGGTGGCGGAGCAGCGGACCCGTCTGGCCGGCTGCCAGAACGCCGCCGACCGGCTGGTGCGCGATGCCGAGTCCCGCCGCCGCCGTCTGGCCGCCATCGCCCAGGAGCACGCCTCCTGGACCGGCCGCATGGCCGGCACCGACGGCCGTCTGGCCGAGTTGGAGGAGCGCGCGGCGGAGGCGCGGGCCGAGCTGGATCTTCTGGCCGAACGCCCGGCCGAGATCGAGCTTCAGCGTGAGGATCTGGCCGGCCGCATCGCCGAGGCCGAGCGCGTGCGCAAGCGCGCAGCCGATGCGCTGGCTGAGCTGGAAACCCGCATGGCCGAGATCGAACGCCAGTTGAAGAATGCGGAGAACGGTCTTGCCGATGCGCGCGAGGCCCGCGCCCGCGCCGAGGCGGCCGTGGCCGCCGCCCAGCAGGCGCAGCAGACCGTGCGCGAGCGCATCGCCGAGCGGATCGACTGCGATCCGGACACGGTGCTGTCGGTGGCCGGCATCGACCCGGCCGAGGACCTTCCCGATCCCGCCGCCGTGGAGTCCCGGCTCGACCGGCTGCTGGCCGAACGGGAGAATATGGGGCCGGTCAATCTGCGCGCCGAACAGGAGGTGCGGGAGCTGGAGGAGCAGATCGGGGTCATGCGCGGCGAGCGCGAGGATCTGGTCAGCGCCATCTCCCGCCTGCGCCAGGGCATCGCCAGCCTGAACCGCGAAGCGCGGGAACGGCTGCTGGCCGCCTTCAGCAAGGTCGACGCCCATTTCCAGGAGATGTTCACCAGCCTGTTCGGCGGCGGCCGGGCGCATCTGAAGCTGACCGAGGCCGAGGACCCGCTGGAGGCCGGGTTGGAGATCTATGCCAGCCCGCCGGGCAAGAAGCTGCAGGTGCTGTCGCTGCTGTCGGGCGGCGAACAGGCGCTGACGGCCCTGTCGCTGCTGTTCGCCGTGTTCCTGTGCAATCCCGCGCCGATCTGCGTGCTGGACGAGGTGGATGCGCCGCTGGACGAGGCCAATGTCGGCCGCTTCTGCGATCTGGTCGAACAGATGGCCCGCGGTGGACAGACGCGTTTCCTCATCGTCACCCACCATCGCCTGACCATGGCGCGCATGGACCGGCTGTTCGGCGTCACCATGATGGAGCGGGGCGTCAGCCAGCTGGTCTCGGTCGATCTGGCCGCCGCGGAAAGCATGGCGGCATGATCCTGCCGACGGCACGCTTTGGCGCGGAAATTGTTGGATGATCGGTGATTTGGATCACTGCAACGTCACAAGGCTGCCCCAATATGATGCAATGGGCTTGTTGGGGGGCTGCTGGGGTGCCGTGGCACGGGTAACCGGGCCCGACAGGTTTGAGGAGCGAGCAAAATGACGTCTCGTCGCGCCCTGAAAGTACTGGCCGCCGCGGCCATGCTGGGCGGTCTTGCGGCCTGCGCCAATCCGCAGGCGGATCAGGCCCTGTATGCGCAGCAGGCCTTCATCGGCATGCCGAAGCAGACGCTGCTGTCCTGCGCCGGTGTGCCGGCACGGTCGGCCACCATCGACAATGTCGACTATTTCACTTATGTCAGCCAGCGCATCACCACGGACCGCTATCCGTCGCCGCGCTTTGGTGCCGGCTACTACCATCCCTGGTACGGGCCGGGCTGGGGTCCCTGGGGCGGCTATGGCGCCTGGGGCTGGCCGGACGAGGTCGAGATCGAAAGCCGCGACTGCCAGGCCACCTTCACCCTGCGCAACGGCACGGTGACGCAACTGGTCTATGGCGGCGCCACCGACAGCCAGTCCCGCCGGCTGGGCCAGTGCTACCAGATCGTCGAGAACTGTCTGGCCCTGATCCCGCAGCAGCAGGTGCAGCCGGCCAGCACCTCCCGTTGATCGGCTTCCGTCTTTTCATCCCGATCCCGAGGCCCGCACCGCTGGTGCGGGCCTTCTGCGTTGTTGAGGGGCTCGGCCGGAAGTCATAGCGGGATGATCGATCTGCCGGCGATATGTCATAGGCTGTATTGTTCGGTCACAAATCCTCTTGCGCGTGCGCCGCAACATCCCGTTCCCTGTATGCAACAGGGCACCTGCCCCGCGATCCGCGGGCCGGATGCCCCACACCCGGACAGGTGGGGGACACTGGCATGCACGTCTCGGCGATCCTGAAGACCAAGGGCGCGACCATCATCACGGCGCGGCCCGAGGATATGGTGGGCACCACGGCCCAGCTTCTCAGCATCAACCGCATCGGCGCCGTGCTGGTGGTCGATGCCGCCGGCGGCATTGCCGGTATCCTGTCGGAACGCGACATCGTGCGGGCGCTGGCCAGCTATGGCGCCCCGGTGCTGCAGATGCCGGTGTCCGACCTGATGACGCGCCGGGTCATGACCTGCAGCCCCGACGACACCGTGGCCAGCATCATGGCGCGCATGACGGACGGCCGCTTCCGCCATATGCCGGTGCTCGACCGCGGCCGGCTGGTCGGCGTCATCAGCATCGGCGACGTGGTGAAGTTCCGCCTCGACGAATACACGCACGAGGTGGAGAGCCTGCGCAGCTACGTCGCCGGCAGTCTCTGACCCCGCGGAGGGCATCGGCATGTTCCTGACCGTCCGACAGGCGCCGGCACCGCCGGCGCCAGCGCCCCCTCTCGCCCTTGCCGCCCCCTGGCCGCCAGCACCGGCCACGGCACCGGAACGGTTCAAGTTCCTGGTCTGTGTCGATGGCAGCCCGCAATCCCGTGCCGCCTTGCGCTTCGCAGCCCTGCGCGCCCGCAATGTCGGCGGGTTGCTGGCCCTGCTGCATGTCATTGAACCGGCCGAGTATCTGGGCTGGATGAGCATCGCCGACGCCATGGAGCAGGAGAGCCGCGCCGAGGCGGAGCTGCTGCTGCATGGTCTGGCCGGCGAGGTGCAGCGGCTGACCGGCCTGATCCCGGAACTGCATATCCGCCAGGGCCAGATCGGCGAGGAAATCCTGGCCGCTATCGCCGAGGATGGCGACATTCACGCCCTGGTGGTCGGCGCCGCCCCGCCGGCGGTGCGCAAGGGCCGCCTGATCTCGTGGCTGGCGGGTGAACTCGCCGGGACCTTGGACATTCCGCTGCTGGTGGTTCCGGGCAACCTGACAACCGAACGCATTGACCGTCTGGCCTGAGCGACGGCACCATGCCGGGACCTTTGGGCCTGGGGAACCGTTGTCCCTGGAGGCCGGCCGTCCGGAGTTCCTGCGTATCTTGCCCGATAATCCCCTTCTGGCCGGCACCTTGGCCAGCCTGATCGCCGGCGCCGCCACCGGTCTGGGCGCCGCCCCCATGCTGCTGATCCGCCGCCTGACCGACCGCTGGCAGGACACGCTGCTGGGTTTCGCCGCCGGCGTCATGCTGGCCGCCAGTTTCTTCAGCCTGATCATCCCGGCGCTGGACATCGTCGAACACAGCGGCCACAGCCGCTCCAGCGCGGCACTGACCGTGCTGACGGCGGTGCTGCTGGGGGCCGCAGTGCTCTGGCTGATCAACCGGACGGTCCCGCACGAGCATTTCATCCCCCAGGCGCACAGCCCCCTCCATGCGGCTAAGCTGCGGCGGATCTGGCTGTTCGTGCTGGCCATCACCCTGCACAATGTGCCGGAGGGGCTGGCCGTCGGCGTCGGCTTTGGTGGTGGTGATCTGGCCCAGGGCCGGACCATCGCCCTGGCCATCGGCCTGCAGAACATGCCGGAAGGGCTGGCCGTGGCCGCCAGCCTGATCGGGCTGAACTATCGGCGGAGCGTGGCCGTGGGTGTGGCCCTGCTGACCGGACTGGTGGAACCGCTGGGCGGGCTGCTGGGGGCCGCCGCCACCAGCCTGTCGCAACCGCTGCTGCCCTGGGGTCTGGGCTTCGCCGCCGGCGCCATGCTGTTCGTCATCAGCAACGAGATCATCCCGGAAACCCACCGACAGGGGCATGAGACTATGGCCACCGGCGGGGTCATGGTCGGGCTGGCCGTGATGATGTATCTGGACGTGACCCTGGGCTGAGGGCGGATTTGCAGCGGCCGCCGGGTGTGAAATCGCGCATAGTCACGGGCGCCGGCTGTTTGTTAGGGTCCGGACCTCTGTGCAATTCCCGAGGAAGCGAACCGATGGCCATCGATCTCTATGTCTGGCCCACGCCGAACGGCTACAAGGTTTCCATCGCCCTGGAGGAGATGGGGCTGCCCTACACGGTGCATGCCGTCAATATCGGCGCCGGTGACCAGTTCAAGCCGGACTTCCTGAAGATCAGCCCAAACAACCGCATGCCCGCCATCGTCGATTCCGACGGGCCCGGCGGCAAGCCGCTGAGCCTGTTCGAATCCGGCGCCATCCTGATCTATCTGGCGGAGAAGACCGGCAAGTTCCGTCCGCAGGACCCGGCCACCTGGTACACGCACCTGCAGTGGCTGATGTGGCAGATGGGCGGCGTCGGCCCCATGTTCGGCCAGGCCGGCCATTTCATGTTCTATGCGCCGGAGAAGATCCAGTACGGCATCGATCGCTACGGTGCCGAGGCCAAGCGGCTGATGAAGGTCGCCAATGAGCGGCTGGCCGCATCGGCCTATCTGGGCGGCGACGAATACGGCATCGCCGACATGGCCACGTTCCCCTGGCTGCGCCTGCATGAGCGCTATGGCATCGAAACCGCCGAGTTCCCGCATGTGAAGCGCTGGATCGACGCCATCGCCGCCCGCCCCGCCGTGCAGCGCGGGCTGGAGCTGCTGAAGGAGAATGTGCGCCCCGCCGGCCAGTCCCTGACCGACGCCGAGCGGGAAAACATGTTCGGCAAGAAGCGCTGACGGCGAACACGGCCCCGGGTCCGTCACCCGGGGCCGGACCGCACCCAGATCCGCGCCATGCTGCGCGCCCGGCCACGGCCGCCGGCTGCTATTACTCTGCGTAGTAGATATGGCGACCGATGGACGCCACCGGACGGAAGGCGGTCTTCCAGGTGGGATGCACGTCATCGCGGTGGAAATAGAGGGCGCCCCGGGTCGGATCGCGCTCCGGCGCGCGGGCCATCTCCTCGGCGATGCGCAGCGCCTCCTGCCAGGAGCGGGCGTCCTGCGCCGCATCGCTGCGGCCATCGCACCACCAGGAGAACTGACAGGGGCCCTTTGATCCGCCCTGGCGGACGACACCGCAGATGCTGTCGGGAAAGTCCGGATGCCGGGTCCGGTTCAGCACCACCGCGGCCACGGCCCGCTTGGCGGTTTCCGGCTCGCCGCGCGCCTCGAAATAGACCGCCTGGGCCAGACAGTGCTTCTGTTCCGGCGCCAGCGCCAGGGCCGGCAGCGCTTCTGCCGCGGGAACACCCGCGATCTCCTCCACCACACGGTCCGGCGTTCCGCCCAGCCGCGATACGCCCCAATCCGCCACGACCAGAGTAAGCGCCACCGCCGTCATCTTCCCGATATCGCTCCGCATGGGTCCCTCGCCCCGTTGTTGCCGACGGGCCGACAACGGGACGATGCGGACAGAGGTTCGGTGGTACGGCTCTTACCCCGCTTCCTGCGGCTCCCTGCCCCTTCCGAGGAGAGGAGAGCCGGGGGTTTCATGCCGCGCGGGCGGACTCTGCCATGGCCTGCTCCGCCGTCTGCCAGGCGAAGACCTCGGGCGGCATGGGCGGGCTGTCATAGTGGCGGCCCATGGCCTCCAGCACATCGCTGGTGGGAACCGTGCGCGATCCGGCCTTGAACAGGCCCTTGACCCAGACCACGGCGGCCAGCTCCCCGTCCATGGTCTCGAACACATGTTCCATATAGACCCATTTGGCGTCCCAGCAGAGCAATCGCGTCTTCAGGCGATAGCGCTGGAACGGCAGCAGCGAGCGGCGGAAGCGCACGGTTGCACCGCCCAGGATCGGCGCCCAGCGCTGGCGCACCAGCGTGCGTACCATGCCGGTGCGCAGCATCATGTCGATGCGCCCCAGATCGGCAATGGTCAGATAGCGGCCATTGTTGATGTGCAGATTGACGTCCAGGTCATTGGGCAGGACCCGGAAGGTCAGCTCCGACACATCCAGCGGCTCCAGCCGCCGCCGGGACAGCAGCGCCGTGGCAATGACCCACAGCATGCGGAAAAACAGATTCATGGCCCTGGATGTTCATGGTTGTGCAGGGAAAGCCGGATGCCCTCGGCGGGCTGTCCCCGCTTCATCCCCCACGAAGATGAAGGAGCCAGGGATCAGCAGGCCCGATCGGCGTACACACGACCCCGGGGCCGCCTGCGCAGGCACGGCGCGAAGACAGGAAAACGGGAGGCCCCGGAAATGACAGGGCGAGCCGATCAACCGGCCCGTCCCCACGGGCCAGCCGGCGGGCAAAGGCCCCGGCGGCGTCAGCGCCGGGGCCCTTCCTCAGTGTCAGAACTGCTCGACGGCCAAGTCCATCATGCTCTTGCCGCCGGCCATCAGGCTGCGGAAGCGGAATTCCACCTCCGGCAGCATCTTCTCGACGAAGAAGCGGGCGGTCTTGATCTTGGCGTCGTAGAAGTCGGCCTTGCCGTCGCTGCCATCCGCCAGCTTGGCCTGCGCGACCTTCACCATCTTCAGCCACATCCAGCCCAGGCTGACCAGACCGAACATGCGGAGATAATCGGTGCTGGCGGCACCGGCCTCATCCGGCCGGGCCATGCCCTTCTGGGCCACGATGGCGGTGGCCTGCTGCAGCTTGCCGAAGGCCTTGGCCAGCGGCACCACGAATTCCAGCAGCGCCGGGTTCTCCTGGCTCTGCTCCAGCTCGGCCTGCATCGGGTGGAAGAAGCGGCGCAGCAGGCGGCCCATGTTCTGCGGCATCTTGCGGCCCACCAGATCCAGCGCCTGGATGCCGTTGGCGCCTTCATAGATCATGGCGATGCGGGCATCGCGCACGAACTGCTCCATGCCCCATTCCCGGATATAGCCGTGGCCGCCATACATCTGCTGGCTGTTGGTGGCGACCTCGTAGCCCATGTCGGTGAAGTAGGCCTTCACCACCGGCGTCAGCAGGGCGACGAAATCCTCCGCCTCCTGCCGCACCTTCGGGTCCGGGTGCTTCTCATAGGTGTCGATCATCATGCCGACCCAATAGCCCAGCGCGCGGGCGCCCTCAATGAAGGCCTTGCCCTGCAGCAGGTTCTTGCGCACGTCGGGATGCACGATGATGGGATCGGCGGCCTTGTCCAGCGCCTTGGCCCCGGACAGCGACCGGCCCTGGATGCGGTCCTTGGCATAGACGACGGCGTTCTGATAGGCGACGGCGCCCACGCCCAGGCCCTGCATGCCGACGCCCAGACGGGCCGCGTTCATCATGGTGAACATGGCGCGCATGCCCTTGTGGGCCTCGCCCACCAGCCAGCCGGTGGCGTCGTCGAAGTTCATGACGCAGGTGGCGTTGCCGTTGATGCCCATCTTGTGCTCGATGGAGCCGCACATCACGCCGTTGCGCACGCCGGGCTCGTTGTCATCGTTGGGCAGGAACTTCGGCACCAGGAACAGGCTGATGCCCTTGATGCCCGGCGGGGCGTCGGGCAGCTTGGCCAGCACCAGATGGACGATGTTCTTCGTCAGGTCGTGCTCACCGGCGGAGATGAAGATCTTGGTGCCGGTGATCTTGTAGCTGCCATCCTCATTGGGGACGGCCTTGGTCTTCAGCAGGCCCAGATCGGTGCCGCAGTGCGGCTCGGTCAGGCACATGGTGCCGGACCACTCGCCGGCCACCATCTTCGGCAGGTAGCGCTGCTTCAGCTCGTCATTGGCATGGGCCTTGATGGCGCTCATGGCGCCGTGGGTCAGGCCCGGATACATGGCGAAGGCCATGTTGGCGGAGCACATCAGCTCCTCCAGCACGAAGCCGATCGTGTGCGGCAGCCCCTGCCCGCCGAATTCGGGATCGAAGGCCATGCCCTGCCAGCCGCCCTCGACATACTTGTCATAGGCTTCCTTGAAGCCCTTGGGCGTGCGCACCACACCGTTCTCGTAGTGGCAGCCTTCCTCGTGGCCGACGCGGTTCAGCGGCTGCAGCTCGTTCTCACAGAGCTTGGCCGCCTCCTCCAGCACGGACTGGATCAGGTCGGGCGTGGCATCCTCGTACCCCGGCAACTGGGCCAGGGTCTGGGCGTTCAGAACGTCGTTGAGGACGAAATTGATGTCCTCAAGCGGAGCCTTGTAGACGGGCATGGGAGGGGTCCTTCCTCTCATCGGCGGCCGGCACGGCTCCACCCCGGCAACAGGCGTCATTGCCCGAATTCGGGGAAGAAGGCACCGGAACGCGCGGGTGGGCGACAGTCTTGCGGGTCTTGATGACCCGATCTAGCTTACCTTGACGTAAACGTTATTTCCAGCATCCGACCGACGCCGGGAGCCGACGGATGATGCTACATGCGCCGTTCCCATTGGCGTGGGTCGCGGCTCGTGTGGAAGACGGCAATGATCTCCACCTCCTCCGGAAAAAGGCGGAAAAGTAAACCGTAGGGAAAGTGGCGGAAGCCGGCTCTGCGTATGTCATTGCGCACGCTTGGGAACTGATGGGGATTCTCGCGGAGCCGGAGGAGGAGACGCTCATATTCGTCCAGCAGGCGGCCGGCCAATTCCCGGCGGATCTCCCCATACCAGCGGAGAGCATCGGCGAGTTCAGCCTCGGCTGCCGACGTCAGGCGGACATGGATCACCCAAAGCGCTTCCGAAGGTCAGCCAACGCTTCGAAGGCATCCCGCCCCTCCCCTGGACGCTTGTCGAGCTGGGCGAGCCTGCGGTCGACCTCGATGGCCTGCGCCTCCGTCAACGGAAGTCTGTCCCGGTCGATGCTGTCCCACAGTTCCTCGATCAGGATCAGCCGCTCCTGAGTGGAAAGGTGGCTAAAGTCCAAGGTCGACATGGAGGATATTCCGCCTCGATGCATGATGGCCCGACGTCACCCCACGGTCCGGAAGAATACCCGAGCTGCAGGGGAGCCGTCGAAATGCCCCGGGATAGGAGGGTTGGGCCAGACTCTAACCCAACCCTCCCGGTCCAGCCTATCAATTCCGCAGCGGCTTGCCGGTTTCCAGCATGTGCTCGATGCGCTCGATGGTGCCGGTGGTCTTGGTCAGGGCCAGGAACTGCTCCCGCTCCAGCGCGAACAGGTCGTCCTCGGTCATGACGCGGGTGATGTCGGTGTCGCCACCGGACAGCACCGTCGCCACCGCTTTCGACACCACCACATCGTGGGGCGTGGCCTTGCCCTGCAGGGCGAAGCCCTCCACCGCCAGTTCCAGCGCGGCCTTGGCCGCCGGACCCGGCAGGCGGATCTCCACCGGCTCCGGCGCGGTATAGCCGGCGGCGACCATGTCCAGAGCCTTCTTCTTGGCGTCGGCCAGCAGCCGGTCCCTGTTGAAGGTGATGCCGTCATGGCCGCGCAGGATCAGCATGTCCCGCGCCTCGAAAGCCGACTTCGCCACCTTGGCGGTGGAGATGGCCTCGAAGGCGGCGGCCAGCGGCGGCATCGGCCCGCCCGGACGCTTCTTGTTGGCGGTGTGGCGCAGGACCAGCTCCTTGCAGCCACCCCAGCCCGGCAGCACACCCACGCCCACCTCGACCAGACCGGCATACAGTTCGGCATGGGCCTGGACGGCCGCGGAATGCAGCAGGATCTCGCACCCGCCGCCCAGCGCCATGCCACTGGGCGCGGCCACGCTGGGGAACGGCGCGAACTTCAGCGCCTTGTAGGTCTCCTGCCCCTCGGCGATGGACTGCTCCACCTGCGGGTACATGCCGATGTTGATGGCGAACAGGGCCAGGCCCAGATTGGCGCCGACGGAGAAATTCGGCGCCTCGTTGTGGATGACCAGGGCCTTGAACGGGCCGGACTTGCCGTCGCCGATGATGCCGATGGCCTTGCGGAGCATCGCCATGATGTCCGGGTCCAGGGCGTTCATCTTCGAGGTGAATTCCAGGCACAGCACGCCGTCGCCAATGTCCCACAGGCTGGCGGAGCCGTTCTTGGCCACCGGCTTGGAGGCGCGCTTGATGTCCGACAGCAGCAGCACGCCCTCGGGGCGGACCACCGGACGATAGGCGCCGTCGGTGCCCAGGAACTCCAGCGTCCCGGCCTCCACCCGGTAGAAGGGGCGCCCGGCGGCGACCTCCACCATGTGCGGGACCGGCTTGCCCTCGGCCTTCAGCTTCTCGGCGAACCAGCCGGTGCCGAGCTGGTCGATCATCTCGAACGGGCCGAACTTCCAGTTGTAGCCCAGGCGCATGGCCTCATCGACGGCGGCCACGGTGTCGGCGATCTGCGGCACCAGATCGGCGGCATAGGTCAGGCTCTGCGACAGCACGCGCCAGGCGTACTGGCCGCCCTTGTCCGGGCTCTCCACCAGGGCGCGCAGACCGCGGGCATTGGCGCTGTCCAGGGACGCGCGCTGCTGCTTGCGGTACTCGCCGGTCTTGAGATCGATGGCCTCGCGCACGCGCTTGCCGTCCGGCAGCTTGGTCTGGCGGTAGAAACCGCCCTTGCCCTTGCGGCCGGTATAGCCCTCCGCGATCATCTTCATGGCGAGGGGGTTCTCGCGGAAGATGCGGCGGTAATCGTCGTCCTGGGGCAGGGTCGACAGCAGCGACTTCGAGATCAGCGGCATCAGATCGAGGCCGACCAGATCGATCAGGCCGAAGGTGCCGGTCTTGGGCAGGCCCATGGGCTTGCCGGAGATGGCATCCGCCTCCTCCACCGTCAGGCCGCCGTCGATGGCCTCATTGACCGCCGCCTGCATGAAATAGGTGCCGATGCGGTTGGCGATGAAGCCCGGCGTGTCCTTGCACGCGACCACGCCCTTGCCCAGCACCACGTCGCAGAAGCGGGCCACGGTGTCCAGCGCCTCGGCGCGGGTCTGCGGCCCCTTCACGATCTCCAGCAGCCGCATGTAGCGCGGCGGGTTGAAGAAATGGGTGATGCAGAAATCCTGGGCGAACTGCTCGCTCTGGCCCTGCAGCAGGATGTTCAGCGGGATGGTGGAGGTGTTGGACGACACCACCGAGCCGGGCTTCCGCACGGCGTCCAGCTTCTTGTACAGGTCGTGCTTGATCTGCGGATTTTCGAGGACGGCCTCGATGATCCAGTCCACATCCGCCAGCTTGGCGAGGTCGTCCTCGATATTGCCGGGGGTGACCAGGCTGGCCGCCTTCTTGTGCATGAAGGGGGCCGGGTCGGTCTTCAGCATCTTCTCGATGGCGGTCTTGGCCACCACCGACCGGTCGCCCCCCTGCTCCTTCACCGCGTTGGGCACGATGTCGAGCAGGAAGACGGGAATGCCGGCATTGGCGATGTGGGCAGCGATGCCGCTGCCCATCACGCCGGCGCCGATCACGGCGCAGGATTTGATTTCCATGGGCTTCTTCCTCCCGTCAGGCGCCGCGGATCAGACCGCTTCCAGGATGGTGGCGATGCCCTGGCCGCCGCCGATGCACTGGGTGGACAGGGCCAGGGCCTTGCCCTCGCGCTGCAGCAGGCTGGCGGCCTTGCCGGTGATGCGGGCGCCGGTGGCCCCCAGCGGATGGCCCAGCGCGATGGCGCCGCCATCGATGTTGACCTTCTCCGGGTCGAAGCCCAGCTCGCGCGCCACGGTCATGGACTGGACGGCGAAGGCCTCGTTGCTCTCGATGATGTCCAGGTCCTTCACGGTGATGCCGGCGCGGTCCAGCGCCTTCTTGCTGGCGGGCACCGGGCCGTAGCCCATGATGGTGGCATCACAGCCGGCCACGGCGATGGCGCGGATCTTGGCCAGCACCTTCAGCCCGTGGGCGCGGGCGAAATCCTCGGAGCAGATCAGCGTGGCGGAGGCGCCGTCGGTCAGCGGCGAGGAGGTGCCGGCAGTGACGGTGCCGGTGGCATCGAAGGCCGGCTTCAGCGTCGACAGGGTCTCGGCCGTGGTGTCGGGGCGGATGCAGCCGTCCTTGGACACGACCTTGCCGCCCGGCACGGTGATCGGGGTGATCTCGGCCTCGAACCGGCCCTCGGCCTGGGCCTGGGCGGCCTTGCGGTGGGACAGGGCGGCATAGGCCTCCTGCTCGGCGCGGGAGATGCCGAACTTCTTCGACAGGTTCTCGGCGGTGATGCCCATGGACATGTAGGCGCCGGGTTCGACCTGGGCCAGCGCCGGGTTCGGCATGGGGTTGAAGCCCATCATCGGCACGCGGGTCATGCTCTCGATGCCGGCGGCGATGAAGGCTTCGCCGGCATTCATGCGGATGGCGCCGGCGGCCATGTGGATGGCCTGCATCGAGCTGCCGCAGAAGCGGTTGACGGTGGTGCCGGCCACGGACTTCGGCAGGCCGGCGATCATGCCGATCAGCTTGGCCACGTTGAAGCCCTGCTCGCCCTCGGGGAAGGCGCAGCCGACGATCAGGTCCTCGATCTCGGCCCCGTCGACGCCCGTCTTCTCAAGCAGGCTCTTCACCACGGCGGCGGCCAGATCGTCCGGACGGACCCTGGTCAGCTCGCCCTTGTTGGCCAGGTGGAACGGGGACCGGGTATAGCCGGCAATGACGACGTTCTTCATCGACAGGGATCTCCTCGCCTAGGTTGCCTGCCCGTCCGGGTGGACCCCGGTGCATTCGGCAGGATGTTTATGATCTTGGGTCCGGCGCGGGTGTCGCCACCCGCTCAGCCCTGGCCGGCCTCGGCGCCCTGTTGGCGCAGATGGGCCAGGATAAGGTCGTCGATCTCGCGCAGTTCCTTCAAGGTCTGCTGCACATCGCGCAGTTGCTGTTCCAGCTGCACGATGCGGTCGCGGGCACGGGTATGCAGGAAGCGCATCTGCTCCACCTGCGCCTCGTCGCTGTCGTACAGATCCAGGAAATCCTTGATCTCGCCGATGGAAAAGCCCAGCCGCTTGCCGCGGCAGATCAGCTTCAGCCGCGCCCGGTCGCGGTGGGAATAGACGCGCACCGTGCCCAGCCGGGCCGGGGCGATCAGCCCCTCATCCTCATAGAAACGCAGCGTGCGCAGGGTCAGGCCGAATTCCTCGGCCAGTTCGCCGATGCCGTAGGTGCGGCCGCCACCGGCCTGTGCCTTACCGCCCCCATCCAGCATGGCGCGATCATCCTCCCGCACGGCCGCCCTTCCCTCCCGCATGCAGCCCGTACCGGACGGCGGAGCCAAGGAACCGGAGGTCGGCGCTGACGTTAGCCGACACTGACTTCCCCTTACGTAAACGTCAAGAGATTTTTCACCAGGGCGCGGCTGTCTATCGGCCTGATCGACCACCCCGCCACCGGCGCCACCTTCCCCGTCTAGATCGATTGGACGAGACGGGGACATCTCCCCTGACCAAAACCCTAAACGGGCAAGATGGAAAGCCGCCGGGACTTTCCCTAGGATAAGGCAGCACTCCCGCGGCGGACGGGACTGCCGGCCCCGCACCCTCGCCCGTTCGGGACCCGTTGCCATCTCCGCCGCACTGTCCGGACGGCCGAAGGACCGTCCCCCCGCAGTCCGGAGCTCCCGCGTTGCATGTGATCATTGTCGAGGATGAGGCGCTTGTGGGCATGATGTTCGAAGCGGCGCTCAGTCAGGCGGGATACCGGGTCTCCCTGACCCGTGACGGGGTGGAAGCGCTGGCCCTTGACGCCCTCGATCCTGCCGATGCCGTCGTCACCGATCTGCGCATGCCGCGCATGGACGGCCGCACCCTGATTCCGCGGCTGCGGGAGCGGAACGCGGCGCTGCCGATCCTGGTGGTCACCGGCTATCAGGGGGATGCTGGGCCGGTTGGTCTGGGCGACCCCCTGATCCGATTCTTCACCAAGCCGATCAGCCCCCGCATCCTGGCCCAGAAGCTGGACGAGATGCTGGATCGCCGGGTGGCCTGAGCCGGCGGTCGCTCAGCCCGTGACCTCCACCCGTGCCGTCCGGCCCATCATGCTCACCCCATGACATGGAACGGATCACCGGGCAGGCGGGCCGCCGGGCCGGGGGGCAGCATCGATGGCACGGATATCCGCTCTGCCTCGCCCGTCACCTGCATCAGCGCCAGGGTCACCGCCACATGGCCCGGCATCCGCGCCAGCACACCCCGCAGCAGATGGCGGGCATCCTCGTGACGTCCCTGCCCCAGGAAGGACTGGGCCAGACCGATGGCCGCCTCAGCCCGGCTGCGGTCGCCGGCCAGAACCCGGGCGAACAGGGCCGCTGCCTCGTCGAAATGCTCCCGCAGCAGCAGCAGGCCCGCCAGTTCATAGGCGATGTCCAACCCGTCCGGCCGCAGGGCCAGAGCATGGCGCAGGCAGAACTCCGCCTCTTCCGCCTCGCCCCGCGCGCGCAGGACCGCGGCAAGGTTGGCATGGGCCTCGGCATAGCCCGGCCACAGGGCCACGGCCCGGCGGAAGGCGGCCTCCGCCGGGCCGGAACGGCCCAGCGCCAGCAGGGCATTGCCCAGATTGTTGTGGCAGACGGGCGCGGTCGCATCCAGGCGCAGCGCGCGCCGGAAGGCCGCCACGGCTGGCTGGAACCGTCGGCGGTGATACAGGATGATGCCGCGGGCGTTATGGAACTCGGCCCGCTCCCGGTCCAGGGCCACGGCGCGCGCCGCCAGCGCCGCCGCCTCGTCCAGCCGGTGCGAGCGCAAGGCCACCAGCGACAGCAGATGCACCGCCTCGGCATTGTCCGGCTCGTCCGCCATCACCGACCGGCAACCGCTCTCGGCATCGGCCAGCAATCCGGCCGCCAACTGGTGGCGGCACAGGTAGAGACAGTCCGGACCCGGCGACATGGCAACACTCCCTGGACAGGTGGAACCCGGATGGTTCCCGATCACACTGCTCTGCCTCAGCAACCGCCGTGCCAAAGGCCGGAGGTCGGCACGCCGCGGCTTCCCAGAGGATGTGCTGGCAGATTCTGCCCGCCGCGCGGGGACCGGGAGGAAAAAGCTGCCCGCCGCGGAATCATCCGCCCTCCGCCCGGATTCGGGCTGGCGCCACACCGCCGGGACGGCTAATCAATGGACCGGCCCTGCAACCGGCGGCAGTCCCGCCGCCCGCCAGACGAGGCCTGCTGTGTCGGATCGGACCCCTGCCACCGCCGGCGCCCGCCGGATCAGGCTGCTGCTGCTGCTGCTGCTGGCGACCACCCTGCTGCTGATCGCCGGCCTGCTGGGGATCTTCCTGTCCCTCGAATACCGGCGCGCCATCGCCCGGGCCGAAGCGACGACCCGCGATCTGACCCTGGTGCTGGAGCAATTCGCCATCCGCACCTTCGAGAATGGCGACCAGGTCGCCGCCCGCATCGCTGACGAGATCCTGGCGGCGGGCGGTGTCTCCGGCATCCGCCCGCCGGTCCTGCATCAGCTGCTGGCCCGGCTGTCGGCCAACATGGCGGGCGACTACCTGATGGTGGTGGACCGCACGGGCATGCCGGTGTCCATCTCCGACCGCCGGGATGTGCCGGCCACATCGCTGGCCGACCGGGCCTGGTTCCAGGCCCATCTCCACGGGGCGGAACAGCATGTGGGCGAGGCTCTGTTCAGCCGCATCACCGGCGAAGTGCTCTATACCTACAGCCGGCGCCTGATCGCACCCGACGGCCGTTTCGATGGGGCCGTCCAGGTCTCCTTCCGCCAGCGTTTCTTCTCCACCGCCGGCATCGGGCTCAACCAGGGGCGCGACACGGTGTTTTCCCTGCTCGGGCCCGCGGGCGGCATCATCGCACGCTCCAATCTGGCTCCGCCGGACGTGGACCGGACCATGGCCGCATCCCCCATCTTCAGCGCCTACGCCACACAGTCGACGGGCACCTTCCGCGCCGCGTCGATCTTCGACGGGCGCGAGGAGATCACCTCCTTCCGCCGGCTGGAGCGCTGGCCTGTGGTGGCCGTGACCTCGCTGCCCGTGACCACGGCCCTGGCCAGCTGGTATGGCAGCCTGTGGTGGAGCGGCGCCATCGCCCTGCCGGCTTTCGGCAGCCTTGTCCCGCTGGTCTTCCTGCTGCTGCGGGCCAGCGCCACCGAAGCGCGCACGCGTGACGCGCTGAACCGCGCCCTGGCCGACAAGGAGGTGCTGTTCCGCGAGGTGCATCACCGGGTCAAGAACAACCTCCAGGTCACCTCCAGCCTGGTCCAGCTGCAATCGGCAAAATTCTCCGACCCGGCGGTGCGGGCCGCATTCGAGGAGACGGCGGAGCGGCTGCGCGCCATCGGCCTGGTGCATGAGACGCTCTACGGCAGCAATCAGGCCGCCGAGGTCGATCTGCCCAGCTATCTGACCCGGCTTGCCCAGGGACTGGCGGACACCTACGCTGCCGGGGAGCGGGGCATCAAGCTGCAGTTCCGCCTCAACCCCAGCAGCATCGATCTGGAGCGGGCGGTGCCCGTGGCCCTGATCGTGACCGAAGTGCTGAGCAACGCCATGAAACATGCCTTCCGGCCGGGGGACGGTGGCAGCGTGACCATCGCCGTCAGCCAGGATCGGACCGGCCATCGGGTCGAGATCTGCGATGACGGCCGCGGGATGCCGGCCGACACCCAGCGCGACGGCAGCATCGGCATGAAGCTGATCCAGGCCCTGACCCGCCAGCTCTATGCCGATTCCGGCTTCACCCCCCCGCCCGCGGGCCACGGCACCTGCTTCCATATGCAGATCCCGCCCCTGTCCCCCCTGCCGCCCGGCGCCTGACGGCCGATACAAACGAACCCGATACAAACGACAGGGGCCGCCGGATCACCCGGCGGCCCCTGCCCTGCTGACATCCCTGGGGGATCAGCTCACTCGGCCGACGCCTGGACCTTGCGTTCCGGCTCGGCGCCGAGATTGGCCTCCTTGCCCATATGCATCTTCCGGGTCAGGAACGGGCTGATCACGGCCACCAGCACGGCGATGATGGTGGCGGCGATGAACAGGTCGTAGAAGACGCCGCTATAGACCGGCAGGCTTTCCTGGGCGGACATGACCCGGCCCGGCTCCGAACTGGTGCTGGCCATGGCGGCGACGATGCCGGCCAGGAAGTGGGCACCGGCCGAGGCCAGGAACCACACGCCCATCATCATCGCGGTGACCCGCGCCACCGACAGGCGGGAGATCATGGACAGGCCCACCGGGGACAGGCACAGCTCGCCGGTGGTGTGCAGCAGATAGCCCAGCGCCAGCCAGAACAGGCCGGTCTGCGCATCCTCACCCGCCAGCGACGCACCGAACACCAGCGCGCCGAAACCCAGGCCCACCTGGAGGATGGCCAGGGCGAACTTCAGCGGCGTCGGCGGCTCCAGCCCCTTCTGCGCCAGCTTGACCCACCCCCAGGAGAACACCGGCCCCAGCAGCACGATGAACATGGGGTTGAACACCTGCACCACCGACGCCGGGATGATCAGCCCGAACAGCGAGCGGTCGGAGTTGCGGTCGGCGAACAGGGTCAGCGAGGTGCCGGCCTGCTCGAACAGGGTCCAGAACACCACCGACAACGCCGTCAGCACCAGCACGACGAACATGCGGTCGCGCTCGATCTTGCTGCACTGGGTGAAGCTGAACCACAGCACACCGGCCAGTGCCGTCGCCACGATGACCAGCAGCAGGCTGCCGACCACGGCATGCAGCTGCACCAGCTGCCAGTTGACGCCGACGGCGGCCACGGCGCCCAGATAGATCAGCCATTCGCGCGGCAGGCCGATGGCCGTGCGCTGCTTCAGCAGCGCAGGATTGGGCGGCTCGGCATTGCGGTACCATTTGGTTCCGCGCGAAAACGCGAACAGGCCGGCGATCATGCCGATGCCGGCCAGACCGAAACCATAGGCCCAGCCATAGGTCTCGCCCAGATAGCCGCAGGCGATGGTCGAGAAGAACGAGCCCAGGTTAACGCCCATGTAGAAAATGGTGTAACCGGGATCGCGGCGCGGATCATTCTTGTCGCTGTAGAGCTTGCCGACCATGGTCGAGATGTTCGACTTCAGGAAGCCGACGCCGACGATGATGAAGGCCAGCGACAGGAACATGATCTGGTCATAGGGCGACTGGCGCACGATGACGCCGTCGACGATCTGGGCCGGGCTGCCTTCGAAGGCCATGCCGATATGGCCGCACACCAGAAGGATGGCGCCCAGCATCACCGCCTTGCGGTTGCCCAGGAACCGGTCGGCGATCAGGCCGCCGATGACCGGCATGGCGTAGTTCAGCGAGGCATAGCTGGCATAGATGAAGCCGGCCTGTTCGTCGGAATAGAGGAAATGCTTGACCAGATAGAGGGTCAGCAGCGCCCGCATGCCGTAGAAGCTGAAACGCTCCCACATCTCGGCGAAAAAGAGGGGGGCAAGGCCGCGCGGATGGCCAAAGAAACCGCGCTCGGGATCGGAGGAGATCAGAGCCATTGTCGCCTGCGGTTGGGGTGGCGAAAGCCGGGCCTATATCATGGGGACCCACACCGCGAAAGCACGGACCGATACGAATGCGACATTTTTATGCGCGCTTCTGGAAGAAGCGCAGGCGCGACGCCCGGCCCTCGCAATAAAACGCAAGGGACGAGCCGCCATTCCGCCCGATTATTGCACCGAACTTTAGCCGAGAACGGCACGCACCTCGTCCGCCGTCGGCATGGCCGTGCCGGTGCCGACGCGGGTCACGCTGATGCTGGCGGCGACATTGGCATAGCGCATGGCCGCAGCCAGATCGTCTCCGGCAGCCAGCCGCGCCGACAGGCTGCCGACGAAACAGTCGCCGGCCCCGGTGGTGTCCACCGCCTTGACGGCGCGGCCGGGCACCAGGATCTCGCCCTCGGCCGTCACCGCCACGGCCCCGCGCACGCCCAGCGTGGCGATGACCGTCTGGCCCGGCCGCTGGATCAGCCGGCGGGCCACATCGCCCACCTCGGCCACCGGCGCGTCACCGCTGACGGGGACTCCGGCGAAATGGCTGAGTTCGGTCTCGTTGACCACCAGGATGTCGGTGTCGGCCCACAGCGACTCCGGCGCATCGTCCAGGGCCGGGGCGGCATTGAGGATGGTGCGGGCACCGGCCTGCCGGGCCCGTCTGAACACGGCGGCAATGGTGGTGCGGGGGATCTCGAACTGGCTGACCACCACGTCGCCGGCCGCGATCTCCAGCCGCTCGGCATCCGCCGGGCAGGTCTCGGCGTTGGCGGCCGGGATGACCACGATGTAGTTCTCCGCCGTGCCGTCGACCAGGATGATGGCATTGGCCGTGGGCGCCGTGCCGGTGCGAATGATGGCGCCGGTGTCGATGCCCTTCTCCCGGAAGAAGGCGATGACCTGATCGCCGAAGGCATCCTGGCCGACACGGCCGACAAAGGCCACGGGCAGCCCCTGCTGCGCCGCCGCCACCGCCTGGTTCAGCCCCTTGCCGCCGGGCATGAAGGCGACGGTATCGCCATTGACCGTCTCACCGGCGCGCGGCGCGCGCGTCATGGTGGACAGGATATCGATATTGATGCTGCCGGCGATGACGACCTTGGCCATGGGCTCCCCCTGGAAACGCTTTTGCGCTTCCTAACGCAATGGGGAAGCCGACGGAAGGGGCGAATGGGACCGGCCGGCGGACAGACGAAGGGCCGGCGGTCATGCCGCCGGCCCCATCCCCGTCCGCCAGAGCGTTCCAGGCCGGCTCACGCCGACTTCTTGCCGGCGTCCATCTCGTCCAGCAGGGCCTTGCGCGACAGCTTGCCGATCATGGTCTTGGGCAATTCGTCGCGGAACTCATAGAGCTTGGGCTGCTCGATCGGCGACAGCTTGTCGGCCAGGAATGCCTTCAGCTCCTCCGTGGTCAGCGGCTGCCCGTCGCGGGTCTTGATATAGGCCTTCACCGTCTGGCCGCGGTACGGGTCGGGCACGCCCAGCACGATGCATTCGGCCACGGCCTCATGCTGGTACAGCGCCTCCTCGACATTGCGGGGATAGACGTTGTAGCCGCCGGCCAGGATCATGTCCTTGATGCGGTCGACGATATAGATGAAGCCGTCCGCATCCATGTAGCCCACATCGCCGGTGTGCAGCATGCCGTCGGCCAGGGTCTCGGCCGTGGCGTCGGGCTTGTTCCAATAGCCCTTCATCACCTGCGGGCCGACAATGCACAGCTCGCCGCGCTCGCCCATCTGCACCGGGGTCTTGCGGTCCTCCAGGCTGATGATGCGGATATCGGTGCCCGGCACCGGCAGGCCGATGGAGCCGGCCCGGCTGTTGAGCGGCGGGTTGATGGTGGCGATCGGTGCGCTTTCCGACAGACCGTAGCCTTCCACCAGCTTGCAGCCCGTCAGCTTCTCGAACTCGGCCTTGACCTCGACCGGCAGCGGGGCGCCGCCGGAATTGCACAGCTTGATGGAGGACAGGTCGTACTTGTTCCGGTCCTTGTGATTGTTGATGGCGGTGTAGATGGTCGGCACCGCCGGAAAGAAGCTGGGCTTCTTCTTGTCGATGGTCTGCAGCACCTGATCCAGGTCGAAGCGCGGCAACAGGATGATCAGCCCGCCCATCAGCAGGGTCAGGTTCATCACGCAGGTCATGGCGAAGACATGGAACAGGGGCAGCACGCCCAGCATGCGCTCCTTGCCCTCCAGATGCTCGGGGAACCACAGCGCGGCCTGACGCATATTGGCCGTCAGGTTGGCGTGGGTCAGCATGGCGCCCTTGGGCACGCCCGTGGTGCCGCCGGTATATTGCAGCACGGCCACGTCCTGCTGCGGGTCGATGGCGACCGGGGCCGGACGGTTGCCATGGCCGGTCACGCTCTTGAACCAGACATGCCGGTCGTCACCGGGGATGGCGGCGATATCGGCCTTCTTGACGAAGGGGAACAGCAGGTTCTTCGGGAAGGGCAGGATGGCCGCCATCGGACAGACGATGATGGTCTTCAGCCGGCTCTGCCCGAACATCTTGGCCAGCTTGTCATAGGTGACCTTCAGGTCCAGCGTCACCATGATCTCCGCCTCGGCGTCGTTGATCATGTGCTGGATCTCCCGCTCGGCATAGAGCGGGTTGAAGTTCACCACCGTGCCGCCGGCCTTCAGGATGCCGAAATAGCAGATGATGGAATAGGGCGTGTTCGGCAGGAACAGGCCGACCTTCTGCCCCTTCTTCAGACCCATGGCCTGCAGGCCGCGGGCGAAGCGGTCCACCAGATCCGCCGTCTGGCGGTAGCTGTAGACCTTGTCCAGGAAATCGATGCAGGGAAGGCTGGCGAACTTCGCCGTGACCGTGTCGAAGAACTCGACCATGGAGCTTTGCGGGATCGGCGCATGCCAGTCGACCCCGGCAGGATAGCTCCGTTCCCAGATCTGGACGCTGCTCTGCTGCTGCGAAAGCGTCGCCGCTTCGGCCATGGTCGTTCCTCCCAAAGTCGTCGGGTTGCCGTCCAGCGGACTCCCGTTATCCTTGACCTATATCGGCAGGACAGGCGCGTTCACAAGTGTTTCTTGATGCGTGCTGGTTTTTTGCGCGCAAGACGGAACCGTGTGCCGCCCGAAAGGCCGGAACCGGGCACGGGTCAGGGGCCGCCTGTCCGCTCTACCCCAGGCCCCGCCTGCCCCAGCAGAAGCCGGCGGGGATTGTCCTTGGTGTCCTTCAACTCGTCGGCGATGGTGCCGGCGCACAGTTCGACGCCACACGCATAGGCGGCCCGGCCGATCATGTGCGCCGCCACCGGCGTGCTGATCAGCAGGAAGGCGATGGCCGCCAGCGCCCGCGCCATCACCCCGCCCTCGGGGAAATGCAGGGCGACCGACAGCAGAATCAGGCCGCAGCCCACGGTGCCTGCCTTGCTGGAGGCGTGCATGCGCATGATCGGATCGGGCAGCCGCACGATGCCCAGCGCGGCCACGAAACAGAAGCAGGCGCCGCCCAGCACCAGCAGCCCCGCCAGGATCTGAAGCAGGTCAGTCATCGGCATTGGTCTCCTCCACGGTGCGGCGCTCGACGAAGCGGGCATAGGCCACGGTTCCGAAGAAGGCGACCAGGGCCAGGGCGATGGCGGCGTCGATGAAGACGGGCTGGTCGGTATAGAGCGCCAGCAGGGCGATGGCGGCCACGCACAGCGTGCCGAACAGATCGACGGCGATGATGCGGTCCGGCAGGCTGGGGCCGCGCAGGATGCGCACCGATGCCAGCACCAGCGCCAGCAGCAGCACGCCCAGGGCGATCTCGATGCAGATCTGCAGGAAGGGGATCATCGCAGGAACTCCAGGATGCGCCGTTCCATGGTCTCCTTGGTCTCCCGCCGCAGCGCCTCCACATCCTCGGTGAACATGGAATGGATATAGAGCGTGCGCCGGTCGGGGGAGACATCCAGGCTCAGCGTGCCCGGCGTCAGCGTGATGCAGCAGGCCAGCAGCGTGATCTCCAGGTCGGTGCGTGCGTCCAGCGGAATGGCGACGACAGCGGGCGTGGGCTTCGGCCCGATGCCCAGCACACCCTTGGCCACGCGCACGCTGCTGACCCAGACCTCTTTCAGGAACCACAGCAGGAAGCCCAGCGCGCCCCACAGCGTGTGGAAATAGCGCTGGCCGGGATAAAGCGGCCGGGCCAGGAACAGGATCAGATGCGCCAGGATGAAACCGGCCACGAAGCCGCCCAGGCTGAAATCCCCGTTCACGGCGACCCAGGCCAGGGCCAGCAGCAGGTTGGTGACGAACAGGCTCATGGCAGTTCCCCCACCAGCACCGGCGGCGGCGGCGGCTCGCCCAGGATGGCGCGGATATAGGGCTCCGGCGACAGCAGGTCAGCGGCGGCCCGGCTCGACAGATCCATGACCGGCTGGGCATAGAGGCCGATGGCCACGGTGATGCCCGACAGCAGCACCAGCGGCGCCACCAGCGCCAGACGCTGGCCCGCGGGCAGGGCCGCGGTGCCGGCGATATCGCCGTCGGGATGGGGCTTCCACACCACCTCGGCCCAGACCCGGCCCACCAGCGCCATGGTCAGCAGGCCCGTGACCAGCGCCACGGCGACAATGGCCCAGGATTGCTGCTCCAGCCCGGCCTGGACCAGCACCAGCTTGGACCAGAAGCCCGACAGCGGCGGGAAGCCCGCCAGGCTGGCCATGGGCACGAACAGCAGCACGGCCAGCAGCGGCGCCGCCTTGAACAGCCCGCCCAGGCCGGCATAGTCGGCGCTGCCGCCCAGGCGGCGGACCACGCCGGCGCCCAGGAACAGGTTGGTCTTCACCACGATGTCATGCACCAGATAGAAGACCACGCCGGCCACGGCCAGCGGCGTATAGAGCGCCAGACCCATGATCATGTAGCCGATATGCGCCACCACCTGCCAGGACCAGGCCCGGCGCAGGTCGCGCACCGCCAGCGATCCCAGCACGCCCGCCAGCATGGTCAGCCCGGCGATCCACATCAGGATGCCGCCATGGGTCCAGCCGGTATCGCCGGTGAAGATCAGGGTGAAGGTGCGCAGCAGCGCATAGACGCCGACCTTGGTCAGCAGGCCGGCGAAGATGGCCTGCACCGCCACCGCCGGCGTGTGATAGGCGGCCGGCAGCCAGAAGAACAGCGGGAACACCGCCGCCTTCATGCCGAAGGCCACGATGAACAGCACGGCGATGGTGGTGACGATGCCCTGGTTCGGCACCATCCGCACCCGCAGCGCCAGCTCGGCCATGTTCAGCGTGCCGGTGACGCCATAGAGCAGGGCCACGGCCAGCAGCAGCGCCGCCGTGGCCACCAGGTTCAGGCAGGCATATTTGATGGCCCCGTCCAGCTGCTCCTTGCGCCCGCCCAGGGCCAGCAGCACGAAGCTGCCGATCAGCATGACCTCGAACCACACATACATGTTGAACAGGTCGCCGGTGACGAAGGCGCCGCCCACCCCCACCATCAGGGCGCAGAACACAGGATGGAAACCGGTGCGGGCGCGCACCGGGTCGATGTCGCCCAGGCTGTAGACGGCGACAGCCAGCGCCATCAGGGCCGAGACCAGGACCATGATGGCCGTCAGCATGTCGGCCACCAGGGTAATGCCGAAGGGGGCGGCCCAGCCGCCCATCTGCATGACCAGGATGCGCCCGTGCTGCACCTGCAGCAGCAGGGCGATGGCGGCCAGCAGCAGCGCCGTCATGCCGGCCAGGGTCAGGGCACGTTGCAGCGGCACGCTGCGCCAGGCCAGCCCGGTCAGGGCCGCCGTGGCCATGGGGATCAGGATGGGGGCGGCGACCAGCCAGTTCATGCGGCACTCCTGTCCTGCGTCGGGATGGCCGTCGCCCCGCCGCCGGCGGCCGGCGTCTCCGGCGGCTCGGCCAGACGCAGGGCGTCACCGTCCAGCGTGCCGATCTCCTGATGGCCGCGATAGACCAGCACCAGCGAAAAGGCCAAAAGCCCGAAGCCGATGACGATGGCCGTCAGGATCAGGGCCTGGGGCAGCGGGTTGGCATAGGGGGCTTCCAGCACCGACCGGCCCTCGGCGATCAGCGGCGGCGCGCCGAAGGTCAGCCCGCCGACCAGGAAGATGGAGAGGTTGACGGCGTTCGACAGCAGGATCACCCCGAACAGCAGGCGCAGCAGGTTGCGCGACAGCAGCAGATAGACGCTGCCGGCCACCAGCGCCCCGACGGTGAAGGCGAGGACGATTTCCATGGGTTCAGTCCTCCTCCATCAGCCCCTGGACCATGGCCAGGATGCCGCCGATGACGACGAGATAGACGCCGATGTCGAACAGGACCGGCGTGCCGATGGCGAAGCTCTTCTCCCCCGCCGGCGTGTAGGTGACGAACCAGCGCCCCTCCAGATAGGGGTTGGCGAACAGCCCGCCCGGCCCCAGCGCCGCCACGAAACCGGCCAGGATCGACAGCGCCAGCCCGGCCGCCAGGATGGTGCGCGGATCGAGCACCAGCAGCTTGCGCATGGCGCGCACGCCATAGGCCAGGGCATGCAGGGCGAAGGCTACGGCCACGATCAGACCGCCGATGAAGCCGCCGCCCGGCTGGTTGTGCCCGCGCCACAGGATGAAGACGCTGAACAGGATCATCAGCCCCAGCAGCAGCCGGGTGGCCGTCTGCAGGATCAGGGAATTCATCATGGCGCGGTTTCCCGCTTCTGGTCCTCGGCAGCGGGGGCACCGCGCGCCTTCAACAGCGCCAGCACGCCCAGCCCGGCCATGGCCACCACGGCGATCTCGCCCAGCGTATCGAAGCCGCGGAAATCGACGATGATGACATTGACCACATTGTGCCCGAACGCCTCCACATAGGAGGCGGCGGCATAGAACTCGCTCAGGTGCGGCGACAGCGGCTGTGCATGCACCGACAGCAGGATGGCGGTGGTCACGGCCCCCGCCAGCAGGGCCAGCCCGGCCTTCAGCAGGCGCAGTCCCGCCCCCGTCCGCTCCAGCGGGCCGAATTTCGGCAGCCTGGCCAGCACCAGCACGATGATGATAACGGTCAGCGTCTCCACCATCAGCTGGGTGATGCCCACATCCGGGGCGCTGAAGGCCAGGAAGAACAGGGCGATGGACATGCCGACGATGCTCAGGGCCGTGATGGCGCCCAGGCGGGTCCGCGCCCAGAGCGCCCCGGCCGTGCCCAGCAGCATCAGCCCGCACAGGGCCCAGCCCACATAATCGTCACCCACGGGCTGGTCGGGCCATTGCAGCCCGCCGCGGGCCAGCAGTGTCACGCCCGGCAGCAGCGTCAGCACGGCGATGGTGGCCAGCATGTACCAGGTCAGGGCGCCGGTCTGCTGCCGCCGTGTGATGGCACGGGCCAGGGCGTCGAGCCCGGCCAGCAGCCGGTCCCAGCCCGCATCGAAATCGACGCGGCTGAGCCGGGCCAGCCCGGCCAAGGCCGCCGTCACCGGGCCGAGGCCGACATAAAGCAGCGCCCCCAGGGCGATGGTAAGGGCCGACAGGCCCAGGGCCGGCGTCAGCCCGTGCCACAGATGCAGTTCCAGCGCCAGCGGCCGCCCGGCCACGGCGGCGGCCGTGGCCTGCAGCAGGCCGGCCGGCCAGGACCCCATCAGACCGAAGCCCAGCCCCAGCAGCGCCAGCACCGCCGGCCCCAGCAGCAGGGCCGGACCGTTCTCATGGGCGTGGGCCGTGGCCGGCGTGGGCCGGCCCAGGAACGGCTTCACGAACACCAGCCCGGCCGCGCCCAGCATGGTGGCATTGGCCAGCACCACGCCCGCCAGGATCCAGAGCCCGGCGGGGTCGGCCTCCAGCACGCCCTCATAGATCAGCTCCTTGCCGACGAAGCCGAAAAAGGGCGGCAGCCCGGCCATGGACAGGGCCGCCAGCAGGATGACCAGGCCGGTCAGGCGCATCTTCGGCCACAGTCCGCCCAGATCCCGCACGTCGCGGGTGCCGGTGCCGTGGTCGACACCGCCGGCCCCCATGAACAGGGCGCCCTTGTACAGGCTGTGGCCCAGCAGGAAAACGCAATAGGCGCGGATGGCATCCTCGCTGCCCAGCCCGGCCAGCAGGGTCAGCACGCCCAGCGCCATCAGCGTGGTATAGGCCAGCACCTTCTTCAGGTCGGTGGAGCGCAGGGCCATCAGCCCGCCCCACACCGCCGTCACCGCCCCGAACCCGGCCAGGGTCCAGATCCAGACCTCGGTCCCGCCCAGGGTGGGCTGCAGCCGCGCCACCAGATAGACGCCGGCCTTGACCATGGTGGCGCTGTGCAGATAGGCGCTGACCGGCGTCGGCGCATCCATGGCGTTGGGCAGCCAGAAATGGAACGGCACCTGCGCCGACTTGGTGAAGGCCCCCAGCAGCAGCAGGCCCAGGATCGGCAGATACAGGGCGGAGCCGCGCAGATCCACCTCCGACGCCTGCACCGCCGACAGGCGGAAGCTGCCGCCCTCCAGCCCCAGCAGCACCAGACCGGCCAGCAGGGCCAGACCGCCCGTGGCCGTGACCAGCAGCGCCTGCACCGCCGAGCGGCGGCTGCGGGCATCCTCATGGTTGAAGCCGATCAGCAGGAAGCTGGTGACGCTGGTCAGCTCCCAGAACACGAACAGGCCGATCATGTCGTCGGCCAGCACCAGCCCCAGCATGGAGCCCATGAAGGCCAGGATGAACAGGTAGAAACGGCCCTGATGCTCGTGCCCGTGCAGGTAGCTCCCGCTATAGACCACGATCAGGCTGCCGATGCCCGTCACCAGAAGGGCGAACAGCAGCGACAGCCCGTCCAGGCGGAAGGCCAGCTCGACCCCCAGCGCCGGGACCCAGTGCATGGCCTGGGTAAGGACGGCGCCGCCACTGACGGCGGGGATCTGGCTGGCGAACCAGACGGTGATCGCCGCCGGCCCCAGGGCCAGCACCCAGTGCGACCCGTTGGGCAGCAGGCGATGCAGGCTCGGTGCCAGGGCTGCCAGCAGAAAGATCGCCACCACGGCGGTGAGCATCCGTGTCCGCCCTTTCCTGTCCGGTGAAGCGGGACCGTCCCGACCGGACGGCGGGGACGGCGACGCCCGCACGGACGAGCATGGCTCAGGCCGCCGGACGCAGTGGAGATTTCGCGTATATGGGACGAGCCCCGGCCGGATCAACCGAAATCGAGAGCAGGCGCTGCTGAGAATTCCACAGATGGCTCAAAGGCTGCGTGCCGGCCGGCCAGAGATGGGCGGCAATTCTGTGCGACGAAGGCCGGTGGCAGCTCTGAAATGGTCGTGCCTGCTATTGACCGGAATCGGCAGGGCCGGACAGGCCGGACTGGAATGCCTTGGGCCGGGCGCCGGCAGAACTGGGCCGCACCTCCGGCGGCAAGCCCGGCCGGATACAGCGCCTCACCGTCGCCGTCGTCCGCCCCAGCCCTGCCACAAATCGGGCGCACCCCCTTCATCAGGGTTGCCACCTTCCCGCTCCGGCTGGACAGTGTCGCCCCCTCCTCGGCCGCAGGCCAATCGTCCGGGACAGGATCGCATGCACGGTCACTTCGACCTCACCGGGATCGCCCTCGTCACTTCCGTCGCCCTGCTCTGCGGGCTGGCCCTGTCACGCCTGCGCCAGCCTGCCATCGTCGGCTATATCGTAGCCGGTGTGGTGCTGGGTCCCACCGGCTTCGGCCTGATCGACAATGCCGAATCGGTCCATACCCTGGCCGAGCTGGGCGTGCTGATGCTGCTGTTCCTGGTGGGCATGGAACTGTCGGTGCGGGCCTTCCGGCAGGTGTACCGCGTGGCCGTCCTGGCCGTGCTGCTGCAACTGGTGCTGTCGCTGGCCGCCGTTTCCGTCGCCGGCCTGCTGCTGGGCTGGCCGCTGGCGCGCAGCATCGTCTTCGGCTTCATCATCGCCCTGTCCGGCACCGCCGTCGCCATCAAGATGCTGGAGGATATCGGCGAGTTGCGGACCGACATGGGCCGGGTCACGGTGGGCGTGCTGATCGCCCAGGATCTGGCCTTCGTGCCGCTGCTGCTGGTGACCAACGCGCTGGGACCCCAGTCCAGCGGCCTCGATGCCGGCGTGCTGGTCAAGCTGGCGCTGGCCCTGGCCGTGCTGGCCGGACTGGTCTGGTTCCTGTCGCGGCGGGAGCGTCTGCAACTGCCCTATGGCGCTTGGTTCCAGCGCAATCCCGATGTGGTGCCGCTGGCGGCCCTGGCCTTCTGCTTCACATTCGCCTCGGTCACCGGCCTGCTGGGCCTGTCCACCGCCTTCGGCGCCTTCGTCGCCGGCTTCATCCTGGGCAACAGCACCGGCCGCCCGGTCGCCATCCGCGCCACGCAGCCGATCCAGTCGGTGCTGATGGTGGTGTTCTTCCTCTCCATCGGCCTGCTGATCGATCTGCGGCACATCTGGGCCAATCTGGGCGAGGTGGTGCTGCTGTTGCTGCTGGTGACCTTGGTCAAGACGGCCATCAATGTGGGCGTGCTGCGCCTGCTGGGCGAGCCGTGGGAGCGGGCCTTCCCCGCCGGGGCCATCATGGGCTCGCTGGGGGAATTCAGCTTCGTCCTGGCCGCCGCCGGCCTGTCGGTGGCCGTCATCGACCCGCAGGGCTATCAGATGGCCGTGACCGTGGTGGCCTTGAGCTGGCTGGCCAGCCCGCTCTGGCTCATCAGCGTGCGCCGCTTCCACAGGCTGGCGCAGACCGGCATCGTCTCCATGCGCGCCACCCTGGGCCAGGTCTACCGGGGGGAAATCGCGCTGGCCAACCGTCTGGCCCGCGCCCTGCTGCATGCCGGCAGCGCCCTGCTGGACAGTGCCGGCCGCCTGCGGCGGAAAACCCCGGAGGCAGAGATCATTCCGCCGCCGCAACGATCCTTGAGCGGGCCGGACACACCGGTGGAACCGAAAGGCTAGCACGCCGTCCGCGCACCGCCCACACACCGGCCGGCCGCACGGCGGGCGGGCAGGCCCGGCGCCTCAGATCCCCGCCGCTTCCTTCAGCCGCCCGCCCACGCGGACAGCCTCGGCCCGCTTGGCCAGGCCGGTGCGGTCGTCGGTTTCCACATAGACGCCGCAGACCGTGACCATGGCGTCGTTCTCGCCGGGACTGAAGCGCTCGCCGGGGATCTTGCGCGTCATCCGCCAGATCGCCGCCTCCTTCTTCATGCCGATGACGGTGTCATAGTCGCCGCACATGCCGGCATCGGTCTGATAGGCGGTGCCGCCCGACAGGATCTGGGTGTCGGCCGTGGGCACATGGCTGTGGGTCCCGACCACCAGGCTGACGCGGCCGTCCAGCACATGGCCCATGCCCATCTTCTCGGAGGTGGCTTCGCCGTGGAAATCCAGCACGGCGGCATCGACGCCGGCCGGCCCCATGCGGGCGCCGCCCAGCTGGTGGATCTTCAGCACCTTCTCCACCGCGGCGAAGGGGTCATCCATCGGGTCCATGAACACGCGGCCCATGGCATTGACCACCAGCACCTTGTAACGGCCATTGCGGCTTGGCAGCACGGTGTGGCCGCGGCCCGGCGTGCCCTCGGGATAGTTGATGGGCCGGATCAGGTTCGGCAGCCGGTCGATCTGGCCGACCAGATCCTTCTGGTCCCAGCTGTGGTTGCCCAGGGTGATGCAGTCCACCCCGGCGGCGAAGAACTCGGCCGCGATCTTGTCGGTGATGCCGAAGCCGCCGGCGGCGTTCTCGCCGTTGAGGATGATGAAATCCGGTCTCAGCCGCTCACGCAGCCCCGGCAGGTGCCGCAGCACGCCCTCGCGGCCGCTGCGGCCGACCACATCCCCCAGGAACAGGATACGCATGCACTCAGTCCTTTCCGGCGCCGGGCCGGAAGGCGCCCCGCTCCGTCACGATCCAGTCAAGCGGCTGGTCATAGGCGTCCCGCGGGACCGACGCCACCTCCTGCGCCGCATAGCCGATGCCCACGGCGACAACGCCCCGGCCCGGCCGCCCCTCCTGGCGCAGGGCGTCCAGGGTACGGTCATAGAAGCCGGCGCCGTAGCCCAGACGCCAGCCCTGCCGGTCGAAGGCCAGCAGCGGCACCAGCACCAGATCGGGCTGCACCACCGGCGCCTCGGCCATGGGCTCCATGACGCCGAAGGCGCCGGGCACCAGCGGATGGCCGTCGCGCCACAGCCGGAACAGCAGCGGCCAGCCGCGCCCGGCCACCACCGGCAGGGCCGTGCGCAGACCGCGCGCGCCCAAGGCCCGCAGCAGCGGCCGCACATCCAGCTCGTCGCCCTTGGGCCAGTAGCCGGCGACGATGGTGTCGGGCGGCAGATCGGGAAAGCTGTCGAGAACCACGCGGGCGACGGCGTCGCCCAGGCCGGCCGGGGGCACGGCGGCGCGCGCGGCGCGGGCCGCCGTGCGGGCGGCGCGCTTGGCCGCGGCCAACGGATCGGCCAGCGGATCGGTTTCGGGCGTCGCCTCGGCGGCGGGGGAAACGGGATCGGCGGTCGTCTGCCGGGTCATCGGGCCATCCGCTCGCCGCGCTGACGCGGCGCAGAATATCCGCCGGGGCTGCCGGCCGGGATCGTTCCGTTACCGGAACATACGGCCTTTTCCGGGCAGGACAGGGAAAGGGTGCGGAAGACAGCCGCCTTGGCCGTTGGTATGTGCGTATCCCTCGTGACCTGCCAGTGCAGGTGGGCGCCGTGTGACCGCACCACGATGCGGCCAGGGACAGCTCCCAGAGAGATGGTTATCGGCCCCGGGGATTATGCGACCTGACGCACCAGGCAGCCATCTTCCGCTGCCTAATCTAGGCACGTTCGAGGCGGGCGGCAATGTCCTCGATGCGTTTTGCCAGGGTCTCGACGGCATCGGCCACTTTTTCCGCCGGCAGATCGGGCGGCGCCGGGGCCGGTGCGGGCGGTGCGGCGGCTGTCTCCGCCGTGCGCCGGGCCGTGCGCACGGCCTGCAATTCGGCCTGCATGTCGAACAGCTCGTCGGCCAGCACCAGCGTCATCAGCGCCAGCCACTGGCTTTCGCCGCCCACCGGCGCCCCGCCGGAGAGCTGGCGCAGGCGGCTGTCGACATAGGCCGCCAGTTCCCGCAGCCGGGGCTCCTGCCCGTCCTCGCAGGCCAGGGCATAGGGCTTGCCGTTGAGGGTGACCTCGACCCGGGGCATGTCAGTCCTCCAGAACGGAGCGCAGCCGTTCGATGGCGCGGTCCAGACGGGCGGCGACGGCATCGGCGGCCTCGCGGGCCTTCCGCTCCCCGTCCCGCGCCTCGGCCAGTTCCCGTTCCAGGCGCCGCTTCTCCTCGTCGAAGCTGGCGCGGGCGGCTTCGGTTCCGGCTTCGGTCGCCCGCTCCAGACGCAGGCGGATGGCCTGGTCCAGGCGGCCGATGGCCTCGTCCAGGCGGTCGAGAGAGGATTGCAGGCGGTCCAACGCGAAAAGTCCCGGTCAGTTTGCGTGTGCGAACAGTAGGGGCCGGAGCGCGGCGGCGTCAACGGCGCGCACAGCCCCGGCCCCCTATCCCGACGGTGATTCGGCGGCATTCAGCCGAAACGCCGCACATGAGCGCCGGCCATGCCGTGCGCACGCTTGACGGGCAGGCCCGGCCTGCGCAAGGTGCGGCTTGCTGCGGGAAGGCGCGACGCCGTGTCCCGCCCTGTTGTTTTCGCCGTCTTGCGCACCGAAAGGCCCGAGTGAATGTCCTCGTCCGATCTGATTGAAGGCGTGCCCCACGCCGACATGGCCAACGCCCTCCGCGCCCTCGCCATGGACGCGGTGGAGGCCGCGAAGTCCGGCCATCCCGGCATGCCCATGGGCATGGCCGACGTGGCGACGGTGCTGTTCACCCGGTTCCTGAAGTTCGACCCCAAGCGCCCGCACTGGCCCGACCGCGACCGTTTCGTGCTGTCGGCCGGCCACGGTTCCATGCTGCTCTACGGCCTGCTGCACCTGACCGGCTATGAGGACATGCCGCTGGAGCAGCTGAAGCGCTTCCGCCAGCTGGGCAGCCGCACCGCCGGCCACCCGGAATACGGCATGGCCGCCGGCATCGAAACCACCACCGGGCCGCTGGGTCAGGGCATCGCCACGGCCGTCGGCATGGCCATGGCCGAGCGCATCATGAATGCCCGCTTCGGCGACGCGCTGGTGGACCATTACACCTATGTCATCGCCTCGGACGGCGACCTGCAGGAAGGCATCAGCCACGAGGCCGCCTCCCTGGCCGGGCATCTGGGCCTGCGCAAGCTGATCGTGCTGTGGGACGACAACCGCATCAGCATCGACGGCCCCACCGACCTGTCCTTCACCGACGACACGCTGGCCCGCTTCCGCGCCTATGGCTGGGAAGTGCGCACGGTGGACGGGCATGACCCGGCCCAGATCGCCATGGCCATCGATTACTGCCGCACCACCGATGCGCCGTCGCTGATCGCCTGCCGCACCACCATCGGCTTCGGCGCCCCGACCAAGGCCAACACCGCCTCGTCCCACGGTTCGCCGCTGGGCGCCGCCGAGATCGAGGGCGCGCGCAAGGCCCTGAACTGGCCGCATGCCCCCTTCGTCATCCCCGACGACATCCGTCACGCCTGGCGCACCGCCGGCGGCCGCAACGCCGATCAGGCCGATGCCTGGGAGCAGCGGCTGGCCGCGGCCGATGCCTCGCAGCAAGCCCTGTTCCGCCAGGCCGTCGACGGCAGCCTGCCGGCCGAGGTCCCGGCCCTGTTCGAGGCGCTGAAGCGCAAGATCTCCACCGACAAGCCCAGCATCGCCTCGCGCGTGGCCTCGGGCAATGTGGTGGACGTGCTGGTCCCGGCCATCCCGACGCTGATGGGCGGCTCCGCCGACCTGACCGGCTCCAACAATACCCGCGCCAAGAATGCCGGTTCGGTGCAGAAGTCGAACTGGGCCGGCCGCTACATCCATTACGGCGTGCGCGAGCACGGCATGGCCGCGGCCATGAACGGCATGGCCCTGCATGGCGGTGTCATTCCGTTCAGCGGCACCTTCCTGACCTTCAGCGACTATTGCCGTCCGGCCATCCGCCTGTCGGCACTGATGAAGCAGCGGGTCATCTACATCATGACCCATGACAGCATCGGCCTGGGCGAGGACGGCCCGACCCACCAGCCGGTGGAGCATATGGCCGCCCTGCGGGCCATCCCCGACCTGCTGGTCTTCCGCCCGGCCGACGCGGTGGAAACCGCCGAGGTCTGGCAGATCGCCCTGGACAGCCGCGACCGTCCCTCGGTCCTGGCCCTGACCCGTCAGAACCTGCCGACCCTGCGTGAGCAGCACACGGCGGAGAACCTGTCGGCCAAGGGCGCCTATGTGCTGCGCGAGGCGGCGGCCGGCGAACGCCGGGTGACGCTGCTGGCCACCGGCTCCGAGGTCGCCATCGCCGCCACCGCCCGCGAGGCGCTGGAGGCCGAGGGCATCGGCACGGCCCTGGTCTCCATGCCCAGCTGGGAGCTGTTCGCCGAGCAGCCGGCGGACTACCGCGCCGCCGTGCTGGGCAGGGGCACCGTCCGCATCGGCGTCGAAGCCATGATCCGGCTGGGCTGGGACCGCTGGCTGGGTGAAGACGGTGTCTTCATCGGCATGCCGGGTTTCGGCGAGTCCGCCCCCTTCCAGGAGCTGTACAAGCATTTCGGCATCACCGCCGAGGCCATTGTCGCTGCGGCCAAGGCGCGGCTGTGATCGCGGCCTGAGCATCGGCCCGCCACCGGCGGGCAGGAACGGCGGGCGCCGGGGCTTGGGTCCCGGCGCCCGTTGTTTATGCCGGATCAGCCGTGTTGCTTCCGATTGATGCGGATCATTGCGGCATTTTTCACTGTTGCCGATTTTGCCCGCGTGATTTCATCTGTCGACGTCACCCGCACGGTCAGTCCGGGAAAGGGAGACGGAATTGTCCAATAATTCCGTAGCTCTACCATGGGCGCCGTGCAGCTCATGCATGGGGACCACGCCGCTTGCGCCCTTGTCCTGACGGGCAAGGCCGGCTAATCCGCCCTGTGAACCAAACGGGATTGCGCCGTCCCTTGGGGGGACGCGCGGACCGCTCAACCGGAGGAAAGCATGGCTGTTAAAGTTGCGATCAACGGGTTCGGCCGCATTGGCCGCCTTGTCCTGCGCGCCATCTATGAGAGCGGTCGCACGGACATCGAGGTCGTCGCCATCAACGACCTGGCCGATGCCAAGACCAATGCCCACCTGCTGAAGTATGACAGTGTGCATGGCCGCTTCCCCGGCACCGTCGAGGTGGTGGACGGCAATCTGGTGGTCAACGGCCACACCATCCGCTCCGTGCAGGAGCGTGATCCGGCCCAGCTGCCCTGGGGCGAGCTGGGAATCGACGTGGCCATGGAGTGCTCCGGCCGCTTCACCAAGCGCGACGATGCCGCCAAGCACCTGACCGCCGGCGCCAAGAAGGTGCTGATCTCCGCTCCGGCCACGGACGAGGACATCACCGTTGTCTACGGCGTCAACCATGACAAGCTGACGCCGGAGCACAAGATCGTCTCCAATGCCAGCTGCACCACCAACTGCCTGGCCCCGGTCGCCTATGTGCTGCACAACGCCATCGGCATCGACCACGGCTTCATGACCACCATCCACAGCTACACCGGCGACCAGAACACCGTGGATACCTTCCACAAGGATCTGCACCGCGCCCGTGCCGCTGCCGTCAACATCATCCCGACCTCCACCGGCGCCGCCAAGGCCGTGGGCAAGGTGCTGCCGGACCTGAAGGGCAAGCTGGACGGCACCGCCATCCGCGTGCCGACCCCGAACGTCTCGGTGGTGGATTTCAAGTTCGTCGCCAAGCGCGAGACCAGCAAGGAAGAGATCGCCAAGCTGATCAACGACGCCGCAGCCGGTCCGCTGAAGGGCGTGCTGGGCGTCTACAGCGAGGATCTGGTCTCCACCGACTTCAACCATGATGCGCACAGCTCGATCTTCGCGCTGAATGAGACCAAGGTCATCCAGGGCACCTTCGTGCGCATCCTGTCCTGGTACGACAATGAGTGGGGCTTCTCCAACCGCATGAGCGACACCGCCGTCGCCATGACCAAGGTCGGCTGAGCCATCACTTTCGCCTGACAGGGGGCGCCGGCCCGTGACGGGCCGGCGCCCTTTGCTATTATAGGTCGGGGCATCCGTTTCCTGACAGGGTGGTCCACCGGCACCGGACGACCACTGCCCCGTCTCCATTTCCCGTCAACAAAGGTGTCCCATGACCCCGAACGAGATCAGCCGCCTGCAAACCTACCTGCGCAAGACCTTCGGCAACGAGAAGGTGACCGTCAATCCGCCGGCCAAGAAGGGTCAGCCCGTCGAGGTCACCATCGGGGATGAGTTCATCGGCACCCTGTACCGGGACGAGGAGGATGGCGACATCTCCTATGCCTTCAACATGACCATCCTGGCCGACGACCTGCCCACGGTTGCCCCGGCGAAGAAATGATGCCGAAGGCCAGCGCTCCCCGCGGGCGCTGGCGTCCAGCACGGGAAAGCGGACCCGATGCCTGGACGGATATCGACCGGTCGCAATGAACGGCCGGAGCGGGAGAAGCCCGCGTCCAGTCGCCCTGCCGGACGGGGCGCTCCCGGCATGCTCCGCTGAGACGCCCCATGCACGGGCTCGGGCCATGTCATCAGAGGCCGGCCCCCCTGTTTGCGTCACCAGCCGGGTGAAGATCCCCCGCCCTGTTCGCGCCGGGGAAGCCGCACAACGGCGCTACGGCCCATCCTATCCCGATGAACCCCTGGATCATCTCCCGGCACCCGCCCCGCCTCCTTATGCTGCAGCGCAGCACCGGGGGCAAGCAGCGTCGTCTGGACCGACAGCAGAGAGCCTGCATCTAAGATACCTGCATTTAGTTGTATGCAAGACATATCTCTTATGGGGGATTCGATAAACTTCTGGAAAGGTCAGCCGCCTATAAGTTGCAGGACATAAAAACCAATCTTTTGGGATGAAGGTGCCGTGATGCGCGTCAGAACCCTGTTCACACTCTGTATCTCTTCGGCCGGCGCGATTGCCGTGGCCATCGCCTTGATGCTGGTGGTCCAGCAGATCAGCCGCTACAACGCCAGCCATGAGGCACAGGAACAGATGCGGGCGCTGCATGCCGTCTCGCGCATCGTCGAACGTCTGGCCCTGGAGCGTGGAACGCTCAACGCCGCCCTGCAATCGGACTCGGTGGCCGACGACAAGGTCCGCGCCCGTATCGCCCAGGACAGCGCCCCCACCGACAAGGCTTTCGCCGACAGTCTGCACGCTGCCAAGGATGTGCTCGGCGACAAGGGCATCGAGTCGACGCTGACCGACCTCAACAAGCGCTTCCTCGCCATGCGCAGCCGTGCGCTGGAGACCGTCGGCCAGGACAAGGCCGCCCGCGACGCCACCCTGGTCAAGGACTTCCAGACCATCGTCGCCAAGCAGATCGACGAGCTGACCCCGATCCTGGAGCAGCTCGAGATTTCGGTCGGCCAGCTGGATGCCCATGCCGGCGACTATATCTCCCTGGCCCGGCTCGCCATTGATCTGCGCGGGTCGGCCGGCAACCGTGGCGTGCTGATGACGAAGTTGGTATCCGACGGCGCGACAGCGTCGCCGGCATCCCTGGAGAAATATGCCGATCTCTCCGCCCGGGTGGATGAGCTGTGGAAGCGCATCGAAGTCCAGGCCACCCTGACTGGCCGTCCGCCGAAGATCGCCGAAGCATTGTCGGCCGTGGAGGCCCGCTACTTCAAGGAAGGCGATGACCTCTACGCCGGCATCCTCAAGGCTGCCCGGGCCGACGGCAAGCATGGGCTCGAACTGGCCACCTTCCGCACCCAGCAGACCGCCTTCCTGCAATCCACCCTGCTGATCCGCGACGCCGCGCTTGATGCCGGCGGCGACTATCTGGACGAGCGTGCCGCCAGTGCCATGACCGGCATCATCCTGGAGGCGCTGCTGACCGCGGGTGTTGCCGTGGCCGTTCTGGTCCTGGCCATGATCTTCAACCGCCGGGTCATCAGCCCGCTGAACAGTCTGACCGCCGTCATCGGCCACATGGCCGAAGGCGAGTTGCAGGTCAGCATCGTCGGTGCCGAGCGCAGCGACGAGGTCGGCGACATCGCCCGCGGTCTGGTGGTGTTCAACCGCAACGCCCAGGAACGCCAGCGTCTGGAACAGGCCGCCGCCGCCGACCGCAAGGCCCGCGAGGAGCGCACCCAGCGGGTCGAACTGCTGATCGGCCAGTTCGAAAGCGCCATCGGGGACGTGCTGCAGGCCGTGGCCGCCTCGGCCACCGAGCTGGACGGCACCGCCCGCTCCATGACCGACATTGCCCAGGAAACCACCCGGCAGGTCACCGTCTGCGCCACCGCATCGGGCCAGACCTCCAGCAATGTCCAGACCGTGGCCTCGGCGGCGGAGGAACTGTCCTCCTCCAGCCAGGAGATCGGCCGTCAGGTGTCCGAATCCTCCCGCATCGCCGCCAGCGCTGTCAATCAGGCCGAGCAGACCGACGCCACCATGCGCGGTCTGGCCGAGGCGGCGGAACGCATCGGCGCCGTGGTCCAGCTGATCCAGGACATCGCCGGCCAGACCAATCTGCTGGCGCTGAACGCCACCATCGAGGCGGCCCGCGCCGGCGAGGCCGGCAAGGGCTTCGCCGTCGTTGCCTCGGAGGTGAAGTCCCTGGCCAACCAGACGGCCAAGGCCACCGAAGAGATCTCGGCCCAGATCGCCGGCATCCAGTCCGCCTCCGGCGGGGCCGTCGCCGCCATCTCCAGCATCGGCCAGACCATCCGCCGTGTCAGCGAGATCGCCACCACCATCGCCGCGGCGGTGGAGGAACAGGGCGCCGCCACGGCGGAGATCGCCCGCAACGTGCAGCAGGCCGCCGTCGGCTCGCAGGAGGTCTCCTCCAACCTGGCCCAGGTGGCCGACGCCGCCGGCCAGACCGGTGCGGCCGCCGGCGAGGTGCTGGGGGCCGCCAGCGAGCTGTCGCGCCAGTCCGAAACCCTGCGCCGCGACATCGAAGGCTTCCTGGCCGGCATCCGCGCCGCCTGACCCAGATCGTCTCACCGTCATCGGGCGGCGGCCTGTCCGGGCCGCCGCCTTTTTGATTCTGGCCATCGCGCAGTGTCGCATCGCAACCCTACCCGAAAGGGCATATGCGGGCACATGACAACCCAGCGCTGTGAGTTCATAATTTCCGCAAAACCAAAGAAAACTTCACGTATGAATATTCCGTCTGCGACCAAACGCCAGCCGGGATATTTGGTAATGTTTGCTTAATTCCTGCCGATCAATGTCCGGTCAGGAAACCTGGGCTCTTCAGGAAGGGTGCGGCATGCGGGTCAAAACTCTTTTCATGGTCTGTATTTCTGCTGCCGGCGCGATCGCCGTCGCCTTGGCCTTCACCCTCGTCGTGCAGCAGATCGGACGCCACCGCGACAGCCTGGAAGCCAAGCGCTACATGCATTCGCTCTATGCCGTCTCGCGGATCATCGAGCGGCTGCCGCTGGAGCGTGGAGTCGTCGGTGCGGCCCTGGTGGCCGATGCCCCTGCCGACGAGAAGACCCGGGCCCGCATCGCCGAGGAGGCGGCCAAGACCGACAAGGCCTTCAACGACAGCCTTGAAACGATCAAGACCGAACTGGGCGACCAGAAAATGCTGGCGACCGTGGGCGAGTTGCGCACGCGCTTCCAGGCCGTGCGCACACAGGCCGTGGCCGCAGCCAGCCAGGAGAAATCGCAGCGCGATGCGGCTCTGGCCAAGAGCTACCAGGCCAGCATCGGCCAGATCATCGCCGCATTCACCCCGGTCCTGGAAGCGCTGGAGCTGGGCGTCAACCGGCTCAGCCCCGGCGCCGGTGACTATGTCTCCCTGGCCCGCCTGACCATCGATCTCCGCGCCGCCGTCGCCAACCGTGGCTCCATCGCCGGCCGCTTCCTCAATGATCCGGCCGCCGGCACTGCCGCCAATCTCGAGGCCTATGCCGACGCCATGGCGCGGCTCGATGAGGTGTGGAAGCGGGTGCAGATGCAGGCCAGCCTGATCGGCAGCCCGCCCAAGGTGGTGGCGGCCCTGTCGGCCGTGGAAACCCGCTACTTCAAGGAAGGCGGCGACCTCTACGACATCATCGTCAATGCCGCCCGTATCGATGGCAAGCACGGGCTGGATGTCCCCGCCTTCCGCGCCAAGCAGTCCGACTTCGTCCAGCCCATCATGCTGATCCGCGATGCCGCCCTGGATACCGGCGAGACCTATCTGGATGAGCGCGCCGCCAGTGCCATGACCGGCATCATCCTGGAAGTGCTGCTGACCATCGGCGTCGGTGTGGCCGTCCTGGTCCTGGCCATGATCTTCAGCCGCCGGGTTACCACACCGATCAATGGCCTGACCCAGGTCATCGGCCACATGGCCGAGGGCCAGCTCCAGGTCAGCATCGTCGGTGCCGAGCGCAGCGACGAGATCGGCGACATCGCCCGCGGTCTGGTGGTGTTCAACCGCAATGCCCAGGAACGCCAGCGTCTGGAACAGGCCGCCGCCGCCGACCGCAAGGCCCGCGAGGAACGCACCCGGCGGGTGGAGCAACTGATCGGCCAGTTCGAAAGCGCCATCGGCGACGTGCTGCAGGCCGTGGCCTCGGCCGCCACCGAGCTGGACGGCACCGCCCGCTCCATGACCGATATCGCCCGCCAGACCAACGAACAGGTCAATCTCTGCGCGACGGTGTCGGGCCAGACCTCCAGCAATGTCCAGACCGTGGCCTCGGCGGCGGAGGAACTGTCCTCCTCCAGCCAGGAGATCGGCCGTCAGGTGTCCGAATCCTCCCGCATCGCCGCCAGCGCCGTGGCCCAGGCCGAACAGACCGACGCCAGCATGCGCAGTCTGGCCGAGGCGGCGGAACGCATCGGCGCCGTGGTCCAGCTGATCCAGGACATCGCCGGCCAGACCAACCTGCTGGCGCTCAACGCCACCATCGAGGCGGCCCGCGCCGGCGAGGCCGGCAAGGGCTTCGCCGTCGTGGCCTCGGAGGTGAAGTCCCTGGCCAACCAGACGGCCAAGGCCACCGAGGAGATCTCGGCCCAGATCGCCGGCATCCAGTCCGCCTCCGGCGGGGCCGTCGCCGCCATCACCGCCATCGGCCAGACCATCCGCCGCGTCAGCGAGATCGCCACCACCATCGCCGCGGCGGTGGAGGAGCAGGGCGCCGCCACGGCGGAGATCGCCCGCAACGTGCAGCAGGCCGCCGTCGGCTCGCAGGAGGTCTCCTCCAATCTGGCCCAGGTGGCCGACGCCGCCAGCCAGACCGGTGCGGCCGCCGGCGAGGTGCTGGGAGCCGCCAGCGAGCTGTCGCGCCAGTCCGAAACCCTGCGCCGCGACATCGAAGGCTTCCTGGCCGGCATCCGCGCCGCCTGACCGAAGTTCCCCCCGCCTTGGGCGGTGCTCCTCCGGGGGCACCGCCTTCTTTTTGTGTCGGGTTGACGACCGGACGGCCGGGCCGGCAGAGTCGGGGATCGTCGGCACCGTCCCCCCTTTCCGCGTTCCCTGGCACCATGCCGCTGCCCCCCAATCCCATCCGCATCCGCAGTTTGGCCGATGGCCGCGCCGCTCTTGCCGTCGCGCGGGAGCTGGGCTGTCCGCTGGTGCTGGTGAGCGATCCCGGTGCCGCCGGATTTGCCGGGCCGGGCTGGTGGGCGGCACTGGAGTCGGCCCTGGACACGGCCGCCGACGGCCATCCCCTCGTCGCCCTGCTCGATTGTGCCGACAATCCCGGTCATGTGCTGGCTGCAATCCGAGCCGGCGTGCGCGACATCGCCTTTGCCGGCCCGGCCGATGTCGGGGCCCGGCTGGCCGACATCGCCGCCCAGGCTGGCAGCCGCCTGCACCCGCCGGTTGCCGGCGCGCTGGACCTGCGTGGCGGCGCGTCCCCCGCCGCCCTGCGCGCCTGGCTGGCCCGACCTGCTCCCCCAAAGGACTGAATCCGAAGGTTTGTAACGGCGGCACGTCCGTTACATTTCGCCCGCCCTCCGTTGCAATGGCGAGAAGCGTGGGCTATCAAGCCCACCGTTCGTCCTTTCCATCCCAAAACCGAGGAACGAGGCGGTTATGAAGCTCACCCGGCGCGTTAAGGAAATCCTGTCCTGGTACGAGAGCGACAATCCCGGGACCAAGGCCAACCTGGCCCGCATCCTGATGGAAGGCCGCCTGGGCGGTACCGGCAAGCTGATCATCCTGCCGGTGGACCAGGGCTTCGAGCATGGCCCGGCCCGCAGCTTCGGCGTCAACCCGCCGGCCTATGATCCGCACTACCATTACCAGCTGGCCATCGACGCCGGCCTGTCGGCCTATGCCGCGCCGCTGGGCCCGCTGGAGGCCGGCGCCGGCACCTTCGCCGGCTCCATCCCGCTGATCCTGAAGATGAACAGCTCCAACAGCCTGTCCCGTCTGAAGGAAGGCGCTGACCAGGCTGTGACCGCTAGCGTCGACGACGCGCTGCGCCTGGGCTGCTCCGCCATCGGCTTCACCATCTACCCCGGCTCCGACGCCATGTTCGGCCAGTTCGAGGAGATCCGCGAGCTGTCGCGCGAAGCCAAGTCCAAGGGCATCGCCACGGTGATCTGGTCCTATCCGCGCGGCGGCGACATCTCCAAGAAGGGTGAGCTGGCGCTGGATGTGGACGCCTATGCCGCCCACATGGCGGCGCTGCTGGGCGCCCATATCATCAAGGTCAAGCTGCCCACCGCCGATCTGGAGCAGGACGAGGCGCGCAAGATCTACGAGAAGACCAATGTGCCGCGTGAGACGCTGACCGACCGCGTGAAGCACATCATGCAGGCGTCCTTCAACGGCCGCCGCATCGTCGTCTTCTCCGGCGGCGCCGCCAAGGGCGAGGATGCGGTGTTCGAGGATGCCCGCGCCATCCGCGACGGTGGCGGCAACGGCTCCATCATCGGCCGCAACGCCTTCCAGCGCAGCCGCGAGGATGCGCTGGCCCTGCTGGACAAGCTGGTGAAGATCTACCAGGGCAAGGAGTAAGCCCTGCGGCCGTGATGCGGCGCCGCCTGTACGGCGGCAACGGTGTCAACGGCCCGCCGTTCAAGCTATGCTGCGGCCCCGTCCCGGTTCTCCGGGGCGGGGCCGCTCCTGTTTGGGACCGATCCCGGTCGCCAGATCCGCCTCCTGTCAGAAGTCCAGCATGTCCGACTGCCGTCTCTATCTCATCACCCCGCCCGCCTTCGACCCGCAGGCTTTCGCCCCCACCCTAGCCGCAGCGCTGGATGCCGGCGACGTGGCCTGCGTCCAGCTGCGGCTGAAGGATGTGCCGGATGATGCCGTCCGCCGCGCCGCCGACCTGCTGCGCCCGCTGGTGCAGGCCCGCGATGTGGCCTTCATCCTCAACGACCGGCCGGATCTGGCGGCGGAGCTGGGCTGCGACGGCGTGCATATCGGCCAGGAGGACACGCCCTACCGGCAGGCGCGCAAGCTGGTGGGGCCGGACGCCATCGTCGGCGTCACCTGCCATGACAGCCGGCATCTGGCCATGGTGGCCGGGGAGGACGGGGCCGATTACGTGGCCTTCGGCGCCTTCTTCCCGACCCAGACCAAGGACGCCCCGACCCGCGCCGATCCCGAGATCCTGCGCTGGTGGCAGGAGATGATGGAGATTCCCTGCGTCGCCATCGGCGGCATCACCGTGGAGAACGCCGCCCCCCTGGTGGACGCCGGGGCCGACTTCCTGGCGGTCTGCGGCGGCGTCTGGTCCCATCCCGACGGCCCGGCCGCGGCGGTGAAGGCCTTCACCACGCTCCTGGCCGGCTAGGCACAGCGCCGGCGGGCCCTCATACCGCGGCCACCGGCGCCCACAGCACATCGTCGATGCTGTCGGCCCCGCTGACCAGCATGGCCAGCCGGTCGAAGCCCAGGGCGATGCCGGCGCTGTCCGGCATCAGCGCCAGCGCCGCCAGGAAATCCTCGTCGATCGGGTAGCGCTCGCCATAGAGCCGCTGCCTCTCCGCCATGTCCGCCTCGAACCGGCGGCGCTGCAACGACGGATCGGTCAGCTCGCCGAAGGCGTTGGCCAGTTCCACCCCGCAGGCATACAGCTCGAAGCGTTCGGCCAGCCGCGGGTCGTCCGGCTTGGCCCGGGCCAGTGCCGCCATGGACACGGGATAGTCGGCCAGGAAAGTGGGACGGCCGAAGCCCAGATGCGGTTCGATCCGGTCCAGGCTGATGCGGAAGAACAGGTCCTCCCAGGTGTCGCTGGCGGCGGTGCGGATGCCGATGCGCGCCGCCTCGGCGGCCAGACGGTCGCGGTCGGGCGCCAGCGGGTCGGGGGCGGTGGCCAGCAGGTCGATGCCGGCATGGCGCTGGAACGCCTCCGGCACCGTCAGCACCTCCCAGTCCGCAAAGGGATCGCAGGTGACCTCGCCCCGGCGCAGCAGCGTCGTCCCGGCGGCGCTGCAGGCCGTGCGCACCAGCGCTTCGCAGTCCCGCATCAGGTCACGGTATCCGGCCCCGGCCCGGTACCATTCCAGCATGCTGAATTCGGGATGATGGGTGCCGGAGCGCTCGCCGTTGCGGAAGACGTGTGACAGCTGGAAGATGGCCGGCAGCCCCGCCGCCAGCAGCTTCTTCATGGTGAATTCCGGGCTGGTGTGCAGATACAGCCGCAGCCGGTCGTCGGGATGCGGCCCCACCAGATCGGTGGCGAAGGCCATGAGATGCACTTCCAGCCCCGGCGAGCGCTGCAGGGCCGGCGTCTCCACCTCGGTGAAGCCCTGCGCCTCGAACCAGCCGCGCACGGCGCGGGTCATGGTCTGGCGCGTCCGCAGATGCGGCAGGCGGCGGGCGAAGGCCTCCGGATGCCACCAGGGACGGCGGAGGGCGGGGCGCGGGGCGGAGGGCATGGACATGGCTCGACAGCGGATCATGGCTCGGGGCAGAGTGCCCCTGCATACCCCCATGGCCGGACCCATGTCGACTCCTCCCCCTGGCCCGTCTCCCGCTCTGCCTCCAGGCACCGCCGCCCCGCCCGCCATCCGCATCGTCTGGGATGTGGGCACCGTGCCGGAATGGTACCGGCTGCTGGCCGCCTGCCCGCGCAGCACCCTGACCCAGGGCTTCGGCTATTCCGCCGCCCAGTTCACGGTGGAGGGGTGGAAACCCCGCCTGGGCGTCATCGAACTGGCGGACAAGCCCATCGGGCTGGTGGTGGTGACGGAGAAGCGGGTGCTGGGCCTGATCCGGGTGGTGCGCCTGCATCGCGGGCCGCTGCTGCGGCCGGAGGCACAGAAGCCCGCCGTCTATGCCGCCGTGCTGAAGGCGCTGCGGCAGGCTTATCCCAGCGGCCCCCTGCGTTGGACCGCCATTGTGCCCGAACTGCCGGCCACGGACGAGAATGCGGCGCTGTTGCGCTGGGCCGGCTGGAGCCACGTCAAGGGGCCAGGCTACCGCACGCTCTGGCTCGACCTCCGGGCCGACGAGGCCGCGCTGCGGGCCGGTCTGGCCCAGAAATGGCGCAACGCCCTGCATCAGGCCGAGCGCGCCGGCCTGACGGTGGAGATCGACCGCGACGGCACGCAGCAACTGGGCTGGCTGCTGGAGCAGTACGCCAAGGACCGGGCCGCCAAGGGCTATCGCGGCCCCTCGGCCCGTCTCGTCACCCGCCTGCGCACGGCCATGCATGGGGATGGCGACATTCTGCTGTTGCGCGCCATCCAGGACGGGCAGCCCGTGGCCGGGGTGCTGCTGCTGGGGCACGGCAAGGCCGCCACCTACCAGATCGGCTGGACCGGGGCGGAGGGCCGGCGCAGCCGCGCCCACAACCTGCTGCTCTGGCGGGCGGCGCTGGAGCTGAAGCGCCAGGGCCGCCTCTGGTTCGATCTCGGCGGCATCCTGCCGGACCAGGCCCCCGGCGTGACCGCCTTCAAGCGCGGCATGGGCGGCGAGGAGGAGGAACTGGTCGGCGTCTGGCGCTGATCAGCGCGGATCCGTGGCCCGCAGGGACGGGCGGGCGGCTGCCTGCCGGAACCAGCCGGCCAGATCGGGGGCCTGCCGCTCCCACGCCAGATCGCCATGGCGGAACGCCAGATAGTCCAGCGCCACCGCCACCGACAGGGCGCCGAGGCCGAACCCCGCCGACAGATCCGGCAGCGCTGCCGTCAGCGCCGGCAGGGTGCGCATGGCCACAGCCCGCTGCCGCGCCACCCAGGCCGGGGAGCGCCCGTCCTCCGGCCGCCGCCCCTCCGCCGCCGCGGCGAAGGCTGCATCCAGCAGGCCCTGGGCCAGGGCGGCCAGCCGCAGGTCGCGCCAGCGCCCTTCCCCCTCCGCGGGCAGCAGGCGCGGCCCCGGCAGCACCGCATCCAGGTAATCGGCGATGGCCCAGCTTTCCGTCAGCGCCCAGCCTGCGCCGGTGACCAGCGTCGGCACCTTCGATACGGGATTGTGGGCCACCAGCTCGTCCGGGGCGGACCAGGGATCGATGCTCACCAGATCGACCCGGTCCGCGGCTCCCTTCTCCCGCAGCAGCACCAGCAGCTTGCGGGCATAGGGGGAAGTGGCGTTGACATAGAGCTTCATGATGGGCGCGGTTCCTCATGGTCGATGCGCAGGGCCAGCAGCCCGACGGCCGCACCGGCAGCCAGGGCCAGCGCCCCCAGGGCGAACAGCGGACGGTGGCTGCCGATGGTGGCGAACAGGGCCGACAGGCCGTAGCCGCCGACGACCTGAGTCGCGGCGAACACCGCCGTCATGCGCCCCCAGGCCCGCACATGCCCGGCCGGCCCCGCCAGCAGCGCCGACACGCCCGAGGCCAGGGCCACGCTGCCCGGTGTCAGCAGCCCAACCAGGATGGCCGACAGGGCCAGCACCGGCCCGGCGGTGGAGAGCAGCGGCAGGGCCACGGCCGCGGCCTTCATCGCCAGCACCAGCACGAAGGCCCGGCCGAAGCCCAGCCGGGCCGCCAGCAGGCCGGCCGCGGCCGCCCCGGCCGCCGCCCCGGCTCCGAACAGCGCCCAATAGAAGCCCCCCGCGGCCACGCCCTGGCCCAGGCCGCGGGCCACGAAGTCGGACAGGTACAGCGTGTGCGGCACATAGCCGAAGCCGTCGCCGGCATAGGCCAGGGTGAACAGGGCCAGCGCCTTACGATGGGACGTGACCGGCGCGGCTGGGGCCACCGCCGGCCGCGCCGGCCCCCCTTCCGGCCACAGACGCCAGGCCAGCGCCGTCAGCAGCAAGGCCGCGGCGGCCAGCACCAGCCAGGCCGTGGTCAGTCCCTGCCCGGCCAGGACCGGCATGGCGAATCCGGCCAGGATCACGCCCAGACCGATGCCGGAGAAGACCACGGCCACGGCCCGCGCCTTCCGCGCCAGCGGCAGCCCCGCCACCACGGTGGGCGCCGCCAGCACCACCAGCACGGCGCCGGTGATGCCCGCCACCACCCGCCAGACGCTGAGCCAGAGCACGCCGCCATTCCAGGCGCAGGCCGCCAGCGCCAGCGCCGTCAGCAGCATCATGGCCTTCAGCACCGGCACATTGCCCCAGCGCACCGCGGCCCGGGCCGCCAGCAGCGCCCCGATCAGATATCCCAGCAGCGCCGCCGCCCCCAGATAGGCGGCGGCATCGGCCCGCAGCCAGCCTTGCTGCACCAGCGCCGGCAGCAGCGGCGTATAGGCGAAGCGCGCCAGCCCCAGCCCCAGCAGCGTCGCCATCAGCCCGGCCAGGGAGGGGCGCAGCCACTGTCCGGCGGCGGACGAGGCGGGGCGCGTGGCAGCGGCGGATCGGGTCTGGACTGTCGGCATGGCCGGCAGTCTGGCATGGGCTTGACATCAGAAAAAATGAAACGTTTTGATATTATACTTCTGTTTGGATGATGGATGCGCGCATGGACAGCACGGATCTGGGCTTCTTCCTGGCCGTCGTGGATGAGGGGGGCGTCACCGCCGCCGCCCGCCGGCTGAACTGCGTGCAGTCCAATGTCACGGCCCGGATCCGCGGGCTGGAGGCGGCCCTCGGCACGCCGCTGTTCCACCGCAGCGGCCGCAATCTCGTGCTCAGCCGCGCCGGCGAGGTGCTGCTGCCCCAGGCCCGGCGTGTGGTGGCGGCCCTGGCGGATGCGCGGGCGGCACTGCGGGATCTGCGCAACCCGGCCTCCCCCTGCGGGCCGCTGGCCATCGGCAGCATGGAGACCACGGCGGCCGTCCGCCTTCCGACGGTGCTGGCCAGCTTCCACCGCGCCTTTCCGGCGGTGGAACTGTCGCTGCAGACCGGGGCCACCGGTCCGCTGCTGGCCGACGTTCTGGGTTATCGGCTGGATGCGGCCTTCGTCGCCGGCCCCGTGGACCATCCCGACCTGGAGATGCTGGCGATGGGCGAGGAAGAGATGATGCTGGCCACGGCGATGGAGGTCGGCGGCCTGTCCCAGGCCCTGCATGCCGCCGACCTGCGCATCCTGGCCTTCCGCCGGGGCTGCGCCTATCGCGAGCGGCAGGAGGGCTTGCTGGCCGCCCTCGACATCCGCCATGCGCGGGTCCAGGAGTTCGGCACGCTGGACGGCATCATCGGCGGGGTGGCCGCCGGCATCGGCGTGGCCCTGCTGCCCCGCGCCTCGGTCGAAGGCTCCCGCCTGCACGCATCGGTGCGGCTGCACCCCGTCCCACCGCCCTGGGATCTGGCGCCGACCCTGCTGGTCCGGCGCCGTGACACCACCCTGACCGGCGCGCTGGCCCGCTTCATCGACCATGCCCGTCTGGGCTGGCAGCAGGCCGCACGCGCGGCCTGACCGGGCTGTTCCGGGTCAGCGGCTGTCCAGCTTGATCTCGATGCGGCGGTTGCGGGCCAGCGCCTCGGGACTGCTGGCGTTGTCCAGCGGCTGGAACTCGCCGAAGCCGGTGGCGGCCAGCCGTTCCGGCGCAATGCCCTGCTGCACCAGGAAGCGCACGACCGAGATGGCGCGGGCCGTGGACAGTTCCCAATTGCTGGCGAAGCGGTCGGTCTTGATCGGCACCACATCGGTGTGGCCGTCGATGCGCAGAATCCAGTTCAGGTCCTGCGGCAGCGTGGCGGCGATCTGCTTCAGCGTCGCGGCCAGCGCCGCCAGGCGCTGGCGCCCGCCATCGCCAAGCTCGGCGCTGCCGCTCTCGAACAGCAGTTCCGACTGGAAGACGAAGCGGTCGCCGACGATGCGCACATCCTCGCGGTTGCCCAGCAGCTCGCGCAGGCGGCCGAAGAATTCGGAGCGGAAGCGGGCCAGTTCCGCCACCTTGCCGGCCAGGGCGGCGTTCAGCCGCTTGCCCAGATCGGCGATCTGGACGTCCTGTTCCTTGGCCTTCTTCTCCGATGCGTCCAGAAGCTGGGACAGCTCGGCCAGCTGCTGGCGCAGGGCGGCGATCTGCTGGTTCAGCAGATCGACCTGGGCCTTGGCCTCGGCGCTGACCTGCCGTTCCGCCTCAAGCTCGCCCTGGCGCTGCTGCACCGTGTCGCCCAGCTGGGTCAGGCGTCCGGCCAGCTGGTCGCGCTCGGCCCCCAGGGCGTTCAGCTGCGATTGCAGCTGCTCGTTGCTGGACAGGGTGGCGCGCAGCCGGTCGGTCAGGCTGGTGATGTCGGCCTGCAGCTTGGCCGAATTGTCCTTTTCCAGCGCCAGCAGGTCGGCCAGCTGGGCGATGCGGCTGTTCAGCTGCGCCAGCTCGCGGTCGCGCCCCTGCAGGGCCGTGGACAGATAGAACTGCGCCACGACGAAGACCATCAGCAGGAAGACCACGACCATGATCAGGCTGGACAGGGCGTCCACCCAGCCCGGCCAGACATCGACGGCAGTGCTGCGCCCGCCGCGCCGACTCCAGGCCGCCATCTCAGGCTCCCTTCCGACCGAGGTGCCGCACGGTCCTCACTCCCCCTCGCCCAGCGCGGCGATGGTGCGGGCCAGGATCTTGATCTCGTTGCGGATCTCCTGGGTGCTCTGGATCCGGCCCTGGCTGGTTTCCTCCAGCAGGCGGGCGGTATAAAGCTCCAGATTGCGGATATGGGTGCGCGTGGCCTCGTCGATGCCGAAGCTGCCGCCGCCGGCCAGGGCGTCGGCCAGCCGTTGCAGCACCGGCCGCATCTCCAGATTGCTTTCCGCCAGCCGCACCATCAGCTGCTGCTCCGTGCGCATCTGGTCGGTCAGGGTCGACAACCGCTCGGTCAGCTGCATCAGCTGGGCATTGTGGGTGCGGCGCCCCTCCTCGGCGGCGGCCATGGTGTATTGCAGCCGCTCGATATTCTCGGCCGAGGTCTCCAGCAGGGCCTGGATATAGGCGGGGACCGACCCGCCCTCCCCCGTCTCGGCGATGGCGCCGGACGACAGGCGCGTCGCCCCGGACAGCCAGTCCTCCAGATCGGTATAGAAGCGGTTCTGCGCCTGCGACGCCTGCAACTCCAGGAACCCCAGCACCAGCGACCCGGCCAGACCGAACAGCGAGGAGCTGAAGGCGGTGCCCATGCCGCTCAAGGGCGCGGCCAGACCCTGTTGCAGGGTGGAGAAGACGCTGCCCACGTCATTGTTGTCGAAGCTGAGGCCGGCGATGACGCCGCCGATGGACGACACCGTGTGCAGCAGGCCCCAGAAGGTGCCGAGCAGGCCCAGGAAGATCAGCAGACCGATGAGATAGCGGCTGATCTCCCGGCTTTCGTCCAGGCGGGCGCCGACACCGTCCAGCAGCGAGCGGGTGGCCACGGCCGACAGGGTGAAGCGCCCCAGCCGCTCGCCCAGCATGCGCGCCATGGGTGCCAGCAGGCGCGGCTCCGCCGCAGGCGGCTGTCCGGCCCGGAAGCCCTCCAGCCAGTCCACCTCCGGCCGCAGCATCAGCACTTGGCGGAAGATGAAGACGATGCCCATGAACTCGGCGAACAGGATCAGCCCGTTCAGGCCGGGATTGGCCAGGAAGGCATGGCTGATGGCCGGGAACAGCACCGCCACCACGGCGGCGACGATGGCCAGGAACGCCACCATCCGGGTCAGATAGCGCTGGGGCCGCGACATGGCCGCCGGCGTGGCAGGCGCAGGGTCACCGGGGTCGGCCGGCCGGCGCCGGTCTGCGGTCAGGCTGGTCATGGGCGGAACACCAGATCCACACGGTCGGAGTCGGGGGTGCCGGTGGGCACGGTCTGGGCAAAGACGATCAGGCGCGTCGGCTCGATCCCCTTGGCCACCAGTTGGGTGCGCACGGCGCGGGCCCGCAGCAGGGCCAACCGGCGCCCCTCGCCCACGCGGTCGGCACGCGACGGGGCCTGTGCATGCAGTTCCAGCCGCTCCGCCGGCTGTGCCTTCAGCCGCGCCACCACATCGGCCAGCAGCGGCGCCGCCTCGGCCGGCGGCGTGTCGCTGCCGCCGGGGAAGGCCAGAGCCACGCTGTCCTTGCCCCGCAGAGACGCGGGCACGCTGCCGCTGGCCGGCGCCACCGTGCGCTCGGGCGGCAGGGCCGCCAGCGGAGCCGGCGGGATGTCGGACAGGTCGGGCGGCGGCGGGATCACCTGCTCGCCCAGATTGGGAGGCGGCGGCGCCTGCACATGGGCAGGCGGAGCGCTGCGCTGCGCCGGGGCGGGGATACCGCTGGGGGACGCCTGCCCCGCGGCCTGCGCCGTCAGCAGCAGGCTGGAGAACAGCGCGGCACCCGCCGCGGCAATGGTTCGGGTCTTGGTCACGGCCGCCATCAGAGCCTTCAATTGTGGCCCCAGCATGTCGGGCCGCAACGGTTCGGATGCCGCGACCTTACTGGAGGGGGCGTGGGGGAACAACCCCGCATGCCCCCTCCGGCGCGGATCAGGACTTGGCGGGGGCCGGCGCCGGGGCAGCCGCCTTCGGCTTCACCGCGTCGCGCAGGATCACCGACAGCTGGCCGTGGATATGCGGATTGCCGGCCAGCACCGACGAGCCGGAGGCCGGGTTCTTGCCCGGACCGATCTCGCTGACGAAGCCGCCGGCCTCGGACACCAGCAGCACGCCGGCGGCCACATCCCAGGGCTTCAGGTCCGTCTCGAAATAGCCGTCGAAGCGCCCGGCCGCGGTATAGGCCAGATCCAGGGCGGCGGAGCCGAAGCGGCGCACCCCGGCGACCTTGGTCATGACGGCTTCCAGCTGCACCAGGAACTTGCCGGCATTGCCGTGGCCCTTGAAGGGGATGCCGGTGGCGATCAGGCTGTCGCCCAGCTCGCGCCGGCCGGACACGCGCAGGCGGCGGTGGTTCAGGAAGGTGCCGCCGCCCTTCTCCGCCCAGAACATCTCGTCATGCACGGGCTCGTAGACGACGCCGGCCACGATCTCCCCGTCCTTTTCCAGGGCGATGGAGATGGCCCAATGCGGCAGGCCGTGCAGGAAGTTGGTGGTTCCGTCCAGCGGATCGACGATGAAACGGTGCGACGGGTCCTTGCCCTTGACCTCGCCCGTCTCCTCCATCAGCAGCCCGTAATCGGGGCGGGCCTTCTGCAGCTCCTCGCGCACGATGCGCTCGGCCTTCTGGTCGGCGGTGGACACGAAGTCCGAGGGACCCTTGCGGGAAACCTGCAGCTGCTCCACCTCGCCGAAGTCGCGCAGGATGGCCTTGCCGGCCTTCTCCGCCGCACGGGTCATGACGTTGAGGATGGCCGAACGGGCTGCCATGGAAATCGCTCCACTTGTTTCAAGACCGGAAATGAAGACGCCCGCGCGGGACACGCGGGCGCCGGATACTCGACCAGATACTCGACCTGACAGTCGGCAGGCCGTCGGGGTCGCCCCCGGGCACTCCTGCTGGAAAGCGGAAGCGGACAGCGTCCCTGGAGGACCGGCCCCCGGGACATGGTCCGCTTGCCCGCGGCCTCAGTCCTTGGCGCGCTCCAGATACTCGCCCGTCTCGATGTTCACGACGATGCGGGTGCCGGCCTCGATGTGGGGCGGAACCAGCACGCGGGCGCCGTTCTCCAGCAGCGCGGGCTTGTAGGAGGAGGAGGCGGTCTGGCCCTTCACCACCGGGTCGGCCTCGGTGATGGTCAGGGTCGTGGTCTGCGGCAGCTCCACGGTCAGGGGCGTGCCCTCGAAGGACTGCACCACCACTTCCATGCCGTCCTGCAGGAAGATCTTGCCATCGCCGATCAGCTCACCCGGAATGGTGACCTGCTCGAAGCTTTCCTTGTCCATAAAGGTGTACTGGTCGCCCTCGGCGAACAGGAAGGTCATCTCGTGATCGTCGAGGCGGGCACGCTCGACGGACTCGCCGGTGCGGAAGCGCTCGATGTTCTTGTTGCCGGTCTTCACGTCCTTCATCTCAAGCTGGATGAAGGCGCCACCCTTGCCAGGCTGCACGATCTGCGTGCCGGTGATGACGTACAGCTTGCCGTTATGCTCAAGGATGTGGCCCTTGCGCATGGTGTTCGCGTTGACCTTCATGGCACTCTTCTCAACAGTAGGAGTCCGAAAACGGCGCGGAACCTACCAGCTTGGCCGCAGCCCTGCAAATCCCTTGTCCCGTTTTCCGCCGCATAGGCAACCGGCGGGCGATGCAAACGTTGCCGCCCCCCCATCGGGGCCGCACCTCCCGCCTCCGGGCAGAAACTGCCCTCTTTCCCGGATTTTCAGCGATTTCATGCTGTTGTCCCTGTCTCCCGCCCCACATGCGCTTGATGCCCGCGGGGGCCTCGGATACGGTTCAGTCCCAAGACCGGCAACAATCAGCCCCGATGCAGAAAGGGCAAGGCCGGAAGACCGCGCAGGGCGGCAAACGGGTGGGGTTTCATGGACAGTGCTGTCGCGCTGGGGACATTTCTCCAGCACCTGATCAATGGCCTCACCTTGGGGGCCATCTACGGGTTGATCGCCATCGGCTATACGATGGTGTACGGCATCATCCGCATGATCAATTTCGCCCATGGCGAAATCTACATGATCGGCGCCTTCGTCGGCGTGACCGGCTTCACCCTGCTGTCGGCGGCCGGCGTCGGCTCGGTGGCGCTGGGACTGCTGGCGGTGCTGGTGGTCTCCATCCTGTTCACGGCGGCCTATGGCTGGACCGTGGAGCGGGTGGCCTACCGCCCGTTGCGCGGGGCACCGAAGCTGGCGCCGCTGATCAGCGCCATCGGCATGTCCATCCTGCTGCAGAACTACGTCATGCTGACCCAGGGTGCCCGGCCGAAGCCGCTTCAGCCCGTTCTGGTCGGTGGCCTCACCCTGTGGCGGGGTGAGAATTTCGACCTGTCCATCAGCTACATCCAGCTGTTCATCATGCTGCTGACGCTGGTGCTGATGCTGGGCTTCACCCAGCTGATCCAGCGCACGCCGCTGGGCCGGGCACAGCGCGCCTGCGAGCAGGACCGCACCATGGCGGCGCTTCTGGGCATCAATGTGGACCGCACCATCAGCCTGACCTTCGTCATGGGCGCCAGCCTGGCCGCCGTGGCCGGCGTGCTGGTGACCATGTATTACGGCGTCATCGACTTCTTCATCGGCTTCCTGGCCGGCATGAAGGCCTTCACCGCCGCCGTGCTGGGCGGTATCGGCAGCCTGCCCGGCGCCATGCTGGGCGGCGTGCTGATCGGGCTGATCGAGGCGTTCTTCACCGGCTATGTCTCCGGTGCTTACAAGGATGTGGCGGCGTTCAGCGTGCTGATCCTGGTGCTGGTGCTGCGTCCCACCGGCCTGCTGGGCCGCCCCGACATCGAGAAGGTGTGAGATGGCGTCCACGATCATCGCGCGCCTGCCGGCCCGTCTCCGGGATGCGGCGCTGGCCGCCCTGCTGGCCCTGGTTCTGGGCATCCCCTTCATCGGCCTCCAGACCCTCAGCACCGACCAGGGGCTGGCCATCGGCACCCGCTGGCCCTGGCTGCTGGCCGCAGCGGCCGTCATCTTCGCCGGACGGCTGCTGTTCGCCATCCTGGCCGATCTGCTGGCCGAGCGGCGGCGGACGGCAAGGGCGGGCCGCTCCCTGGTGTCGGAGGCCCTGGCCGGGCGGTTGACCCGCGGCTTCGGCATCGGCGCCGCCCTGTTCGCCCTCACCCTGCCCTTCCTGCCCTTCAGCGACCGCTATGTGCTGGATATCGGCATGACGGCGCTGATCTACATCCTGCTGGGCATGGGCTTGAACGTGACGGTGGGGCTGGCGGGCCTGCTGGATCTGGGCTTCGTCGCCTTCTATGCCATCGGCGCCTACACCTTCGCCCTGCTGTCGAAGTTCTTCGGCTTCGGCTTCTGGCTCAGCCTGCCGCTGTCGGGTCTGGTGGCGGCAAGCTTCGGGGTGCTGCTGAGCCTGCCGATCCTGCGTCTGCGCGGCGACTATCTCGCCATCGTCACCCTGGGCTTCGGTGAGATCACCCGCATCATCCTCCTGAACTGGCAGAGCCTGACCGGCGGCCCCAACGGTGTCTCCGGCATTCCGCGGCCCAGCCTGTTCGGACTGAGCTTCGACCGCCGCCCGCCCGAGGGGTTGGGCAGCTTCCACGAGGTCACGGGCATCGCCTTCAGCGGCGAGCACCGGCTGATGTTCCTCTATTTCGTCGCCCTGGGGCTGGTGCTGGTGGCCAGCTGGGGCGTCTGGCGCCTGCGCCACCTGCCCATCGGCCGCTCCTGGGAAGCCCTGCGCGAGGATGAGATCGCCTGCCGCTCGCTGGGCATCAATCCCACGGCCAGCAAGGTCTCGGCCTATGCCACCGGCGCCTTTCTCGGCGGTCTGGCCGGCTGCTTCTTCGCGGCACGCCAGGGCTTCGTCAGCCCGGAGAGCTTCACCTTCATCGAAAGCGCCCTGATCCTGGCCATCGTCGTGCTGGGCGGCATGGGCAGCCAGATCGGTGTCGTCATCGCCGCCCTGTTCATCGTGCTGCTGCCGGAATTCGCCCGCGACTTCGCGGATTACCGCATGCTGATCTTCGGCGCGGCCATGATCCTCATCATGATCTGGCGGCCCCAGGGGCTGCTGTCGAACCGGGAACCGACCCTGCGCCTGGCGGGCCGTTCCGCCGCCGGGGATTCAGCCGCCAAGGAGGCCACGCCATGACCGCCCCCCTGCTGGAGGTCAGCGGCCTGACCATGCGCTTCGGCGGCCTCGTGGCCGTCGATGGCGTCGGCCTCACCGCCCAGACCGGTGCCATCACCGCGCTGATCGGTCCCAACGGGGCCGGCAAGACCACCATCTTCAACTGCCTGACCGGCTTCTACCGGCCGACGGCCGGCCGGCTGCTGCTGCGCCATCCGGACCAGGGAGAGATCGAATTGCAGCGTCTGCCGGGCTATCAAGTGGCGCGGCACGGGGTGGTGCGCACCTTCCAGAACATCCGCCTGTTCCCGCGCATGACCGTGCTGGAAAACCTGATGGTGGCCCAGCATGTGGAGCTGATGCCGAAATCCGGCTTCTCCGTGGCCGGGCTGCTGGGGCTGGCGGGCTGGCGCGCGGCGGAAAATGCCGCCATCGACCGGGCCCGCTTCTGGATCGAGCGGCTGGACCTGACCGCCGTGGCCGATGAGGAGGCGGGCAACCTCTCCTATGGCATGCAGCGCCGGGTGGAGATCGCCCGCGCCATGAGCACCCGGCCCCTGCTGCTCTGCCTGGACGAGCCGGCGGCCGGCCTCAACCCGCGCGAGACGGCGGCCCTGGGCCAGCTTCTGCTGGGCATCCGCCAGGAGTTCGGCATCGGCATCCTGCTGATCGAGCATGACATGAGCCTGATCATGGGCATTTCCGACCGCATCCATGTGGTGGAGTACGGGCGCAAGATCGCCGAGGGCACGCCCGCCGAGATCCGCAGCGACGAGCGCGTGATCAAGGCCTATCTCGGCGAACCGGAGGAGGAGGAGATGCCGGCCGAGGTGGCCCAGGATCTGGCGCAGGACCTGTCGCAGGAGACCCGGCCATGACCATGCTGGAGCTGAAGGGCGTGCGGACCAACTACGGTCCGATCGAGGCGCTGCGCGGCGTGGACGTCACGGTGCAGGCCGGGGAGATCGTCACCCTGATCGGTGCCAACGGCGCCGGCAAATCGACCCTGCTGATGACCATCTGCGGCAATCCCAGGCCCAATGCCGGCATGGTCCTGTTCGAGGGGCGGGCCATCAACGACCTGCCCCCGCACGAAACGGCCAGGCTGGGAATCGCCCAGGTGCCGGAGGGGCGGCGCATCTTCCCGCGCATGACGGTGTTCGAGAATCTGCAGCTGGGGGCGACGCTGTCCGACCCGGCCCATTTCGACGCCGACGCGGCCTATTGTTTCGACCTGTTCCCCATCCTGAAGCAGCGGCGCGACCAGCGCGCCGGCACGCTGTCGGGCGGCGAACAGCAGATGCTGGCCATCGCCCGCGCGCTGATGAGCCGCCCCCGCCTGCTGCTGCTGGACGAGCCGTCACTGGGGCTGGCCCCGCTGATCATCCGCCGCATCTTCGACGTCATCGCCGACCTCAACCGGACGCGCGGCATGACCATCCTGCTGGTGGAGCAGAACGCCTACCACGCGCTGAAGCTGGCCCACCGGGCCTATGTGCTGCAGCAGGGGCTGGTGGTGATGCAGGGCGGCGGCAAGGACCTGCTGGCCAATCCGGAGGTGCGGGCCGCCTATCTGGAGGGCGGCGCGCACTGAGGCGCCCGCCCCATCCCGGCGGCAGGACGTCCCGCCCATGCGGCTTCAGCGCTCGACGATGCGCCGCCCCGCCGGTCGCACCGTGGCACAGGCGGGAGTGCCGTCCTTGGCCGTGCCGATGACCGTTGTTTCGATGATCCCTCCGCCATCGACGGCATGAGCGAGCAGGTCATTTTCAATGTCGTGGATGTCGATCTTCATCCGGCGGGACCAAGGCGAGGAGGGGTCGCCGGCCAATTGGCCGATACGGATGTAGACAAATCTCCGCACCGGACCTTCGCGGCGGACCTGATCGCCGAAGAATTTTGGCCCCGGCCCGACACGGACCTGAAAATCGAAGGGAAGCGCCTCGCCCGCACGCGAGCATCTCGGATCGAGCGGCGATCCGTCCTTGGCCTGAAGGCTGTGGAGCACGCCGATGACCGGCCGCTCTATGACGATCCGCACGTTGATCACGCTCTGATCTGTCTGGGCCATGCGGGTCCATTGCTCAATGAATGGCGCTAAAACGGGAACGGCGCCAAAACGGGACGGCAGCGTACCACCCGGACACAGCCCTTCAAAACACTGGCCTTTCAAGATGAGACCCGACGGCTGATCAAGCCGGTCCCGACCTGCCTCGACTGGACGGGTCGCCTATCTGGAGGGTGGCGCGCCCGCTCGGTCCTCAGCGTTTCAGGGCGATGGCGAGGCCGGTGCCGATCATGGCGGTGCCGGCGGCCCGGTTCATCCATAGCACCCGCCGCCGGCTGGTCAGCAGGGCGCGCATCTGGGCCGCCGCACGGGCATAGACCAGGGCAACGCCGCCGACCACCACCACCACAATCCCGGCCAGCAGCGCCAGATCGGCCGGGCCGACCCGGCCGACATCGATGAAGTTGGGCAGGAAGCCCATATAGAAGAGGATGGTCTTGGGATTGCCCAGGGTCACCGCCAGCCCGGCCAGGAAGGTCCGCCCCGCCCCCGGGCCGCCCTCGGCCTCCGCCGCCGCCGGCAGCTGCGGCACCGCCCGCCACGCCTTGACCCCCATCCACAGGACATAGGCGGCGCCGGCCAGTTTCACGGCCAGGAACATCCCGCCCAGCGCCTGGGCCAGATGGGCCATGCCCTGCACGGACAGCGTCATATAGACCAGATCCCCCAGCACCAGCCCCGCCCCCAGCGCCAGGGCCGGGCGGAACCCGCGGGCCACGGCGCAGGACATCACGGCCAGCATGCCCGGCCCCGGCGTGACGGCGAAGACGGCCAGGGTAAGGGCCAGCGCGACAAGGGACTCCAGTGACATCGGGGTGTTTCCGGCAGGGGACGTCGGCTGGATCGTACAGCAACGGCGGCGCCCGATGTGGGAAAACCTGCGCGCAAGCCGGTGCCGGAGCAACGGGCAGCGGCGCCGCCCGTGGTCAGAGGTCCGGGGCGGGTCTGGACACCGGACCTCGCGTCAAACCCCCGCCCCGTCGAATTGCAACGCCGCCAGCCGGGCATAAAGACCGCCCTGGCGCAGCAGTTCCGTGTGGGTGCCCATGGCCGCCACCCGGCCCTGATCCATGACGATGATGCGGTCGGCATTGACCACCGTGGCCAGCCGGTGGGCGATGATCAGGGTGGTGCGGTGCTGCATCAGCCCTTCCAGCGCCAGCTGCACCGCCCGCTCGCTCTCGGCATCCAGGGCGGAGGTCGCCTCGTCCAGCAGCAGCAGCGGCGGATTGCGCAGGATGGCGCGGGCGATGGCGATGCGCTGGCGCTGGCCGCCGGACAGACGCACCCCCTTCTCGCCGAGATAGGTGCCGAACCCCTCCGGCAGCGCCTCCAGGAAGTCCAGGGCATGGGCGGCGCGGGCGGCCGCGCGCACCTCGGCATCGCTGGCCTCGGGCCGGCCGTAGCGGATGTTCTCCAGGGCGTTGGTGGAGAAGATCACCGGGTCCTGCGGCACCAGCCCGATGCGCGACCGCACCTCCTGCGGGTCGGCCTGACGCACATCGACCCCGTCCAGGCGGACGACACCGGCCTGGGGGTCGTAGAACCGCAGCAGCAGCTGGAAAACCGTGCTCTTGCCGGCACCGCTGGGGCCGACCAGGGCCACCGTCTCCCCCGGCGCCACCTCCAGCGTGAAATCCTGCAACGCCGCCCAGTCGGGCCGCGACGGGTAGTGGAAGCGCACCCCCTCGAAACGCACGGCGCCGGCCGCCGGCAGGGGCAACGGCACCGGGCGCGCCGGCGCCACGATGTCGGGCCGCGTCTCCAGCAGGTCGAACAGGCGCTCGGTGGCACCGGCGGCGCGGGCCAGCTCGCCCATGATCTCCGACAGGGCGCCGACGGCACCGGCCACGACGATGGCGTAGAAGACGAAGCCCGACAGTTCCCCGGCGCTGATGCGGCCCGACAGCACGTCATGCCCGCCGACCCAGAGGATGATGCCGATGGCGCCGAACACCAGGGTGATGACCAGCATGGTCATCCAGGCGCGCATGCGGATGCGCTGCACGGCGGTGTCCACCGCCGCTTCCACCCGGTCGGCGAAGCGCTGCCGCTCCATACCTTCGCGCACATAGGCCTGCACTGTGCGGATGCCGGTCAGCACCTCGTCCACGGTGCTGCCCACATCGGCCACCCGGTCCTGGCTGGCGCGGGACAATGTGCGCACGCGCCGGCCGAAGATGATGATCGGGGCCACCACCAGCGGCACCACCAGCAGCACCAGACCGGTCAGCTTCGGGCTGGTCAGCAGCAGCATGACCAGCCCCCCGGCCAGCGTCAGCGTATTGCGCAGCGCGATGGAGACGCTGCTGCCCACCACCCCCTGCAACAGGGTGGTGTCGGTGGTCAGGCGCGACAGCACCTCGCCGGTGCGCGTGGTCTCGAAGAAACCGGGCGACAGGCTGACGATATGGTCGAACACGGCCTTGCGCAGGTCGGCGATGACCCGCTCGCCGACCCAGGACACCAGATAGAAGCGGCCGTAGGTGCTGACCGCCAGCAGGGCGATGACCCCCAGCATGACCAGCAGCGCGCGGTCCAGCAGCGCCGCATTGCCGGCGGCGAATCCCTTGTCCACCAGGGCGATCAGCCCCTGGCCCAGCCCCAGCACCGTGCCCGCGGCCACCACCAGGGCGATGCTGGCCCCGGCGATCTGGCGCCAATAGGGTTTCAGGAAGGGCAGCAGGCGCCGCAGCGGCTTCAGGTCGCGCCGCGCCGGAGCGGTGGGATCGTGCGGCACGGTGTCGGATGCGTTCGGTTCACGGAAAGCCACGTGCTACTCCCGGCGGTCGCCGTTACAAGGAATGCCGTCCCGCACACGGTGGTAGCCTCCCGCCGTCGACAGGGCAACCGGCAAGGCCGTTTCCCCGCTGCGGCCCGGCCGTCCTGCCGGATGCATGACAGGGCAGCACAGAGGTGGTTGCGCTGCGCCGCCGTTTTGAGTATAAGCGCGGCTTCTTTTTGGGGACTGCCGACCATGAAAGCCGATATCCATCCCGACTATCACGAGATCACCGTCATCATGACCGACGGGACCTCGTTCAAGACCCGTTCCACCATGGGCAAGGCCGGCGACACGCTGCGTCTGGACATCGATACGAAGACCCATCCGGCGTGGACGGGCGTGCAGAAGCTGCTGGATACCGGTGGCCAGATCGCCAAGTTCAACAAGCGCTTCCAGAATTTCGGCCTGAAGTAAGCCGGACCTCTGAACGCTTCGGTGCGTACCCGGGAAGGGCGCCGCGGATAGCCGCGAGCGCCCTTTTCGTGTCTGTGCCCCCGGCATGAGCGGCGATCTTGGCCCCGGGATTCCCGGCCCTTGGCACCGGGCAGGACAGCATGCCGACTCCGTCTGCCGACGCGAGGTCAGGCCACGTTGCGGCGGACCATGCCTTCCAGGCGCTCCACCCGCATATACAGGCTGTGGCTGCGTTCCAGCAGCGAGCGCAGCCCCATGGGCAGCACCTCATTGTCCGCCCCCGCCGGATCGGAACAGACGGAACCGCCGGACAGGGCGAACTCCTCCCCCACGGCCTGGGCCTGGGTCAGTTCGCCGGCATGCACGGCCTTCTGTGCCAGAAGCCAGGCCATGACCTGGGTCAGGCGGCTGGTGACGCGCATGGATTCGTAGGAGACCTGCAGGCGCACGGCGGGCGGCAGGGAACGCTGGTCGCTGGCTTCCTGATAGGCCACATAATTCCGCGCTTCGACGAGAAGGGCCATGGTCTCGTCATACAGGCGGTTGAAGAAGGCGGTCGGACCGTTCACGGCACCCCTTCTCCGGGCAGCGGGCCCGGATTGCTGGTTTGACTGTAAAGATTAACCGGCGGCTTGTCCAACGGGTCCCGGCGCGGATGGCGGGCGCAAAGGCGCAGATGGCCGTGGCCGTGTCGATCGGGCGCACCGCGGGTCCCCTCTTGACGCCCTCCCGGGGGCTTCCCATCTCCACTGGCGTGGCCGGGACGCCCGATTGGGGTCCAGCGCCGCAAGCCAACCGGGAGCCGTGCGATGTCGGCGGCTCCGCTTTCGTATCGCTCGATCTGGAGGATACCCATGCGCACCTATGATCTGTCGCCTCTGTTCCGCTCCACCGTCGGTTTCGACCGGATGACACGCCTGCTGGAAAGCGCGTTGAACACGGATGAGACAGGCAACACCTACCCACCCTACAACATCGAAAAGCTGAGCGACGACCAGTACCGGGTGACCATGGCCGTGGCCGGGTTCCGCCCCGAGGATCTGGAGATCACGGCCCATCCCAATCTGCTGGTGATCCAGGGCAAATCGCGTGAGGCCGACGGCGTCACCTATCTGCATCGCGGCATCGCCGGCCGCGCCTTCGACCGGCGCTTCCAGTTGGCGGACCATATCCGTGTCGGCCATGCCAGCCTGGAGAACGGTCTGCTTTATGTGGATCTGGTGCGGGAAGTCCCGGAAACGATGAAGCCGCGGACCATCGCCATCCAGACTGGCCCGGGCCAGCCGGGCACGATCCAGACCGGCACCGTCCCTGCGGCCGCGCGGATCGAAACCCAGGCGGCCTGATCCGTCAGCGATCGGCCCCGCTCTCTGGGGCCGGAAAACTTGGGCCGGAAAACTTGGGCCGGAAAACTTGGGCCGGAAAACTTGGGCCGGAAAAAAGTGAGGGCGGCTACATTGGCCGCCCTCTTCTTTTGAAGCCCCGCCCGTTCAACCCGTCGAACGTGTGTTGACGGTATGCAGCGGATCGGAGGCCGTCAAGCGCTAACCCGCCGAACAATCTCCAACATTTCATCGATCCGTCACGGAACGTTGCATTCGTGTCACAGACGGTGGTCCAGAGCTGATTGAATTACCGGCGCTCCGTCCAGACGGGGCGGCGCGGACCCGGCGGCGCGCAGGCCGGCCCGGGCCCGTTCCGCCAAGCCCATCATTTCCTGACGCGACAGTTCGCCGACCAATGCATAGGACAGACGGTCGCTGATCCAGCTGAAGACCACCCGGTTCCCGTCATGCAGATAGGCATAGGATGGCCGGGGATCGCTCTTGGGCGGCCCCACCAGCAGCAGCAGCCGGCGGCCGTCCCTGTCGGCATAATCGAATCGTGCCGTGGCCTGACTGCCCGGCGGCGCCTGCCCCCTCGCTACCAGCCGCCAGCCCAGCAGGCTGAGATCGGGGGGATGCCAGTCGGACGGGGCCGCCTCCCCCTCCTGCACCGCCGCGGTCAGGTAGGCCCGCTCCGCGGCCTGGCTGAAGCCTGCCAGTTCGCCCCCGGTCTCCCGGTCCGGTCCCCCCGGGCCGAGCAAGCCGCCGGCCAGCAGCAGAAGCAGGCCGGCGGCCATGGCCGCCCGCGGCCCCGGCAGCCATCGCCACCGTCCCCCACCAATCCGGCGCGGACGCGCCGACAATTGCTGCAGGTCCGTCCGCCACGCCGGATCGACACCGGCGGACTCGCCGGCCATGAACAGGCGTCGCAACGCCACATTCTGCGCCCGCCAGGCCGCCACCCGGGCCGCCGCCGCCGGGTTGACCGCCAGATAGGCCTCGACATCCGCGCGGCGGCCGGCGGGCAGCGCACCATCGACCAGGGCGTGCAGCTCCGCCTCGCTGATGGGGGAACGGCCCGGGTCGGTCATTTCGCTCTCCGCAGCCGGGGGGCCTCCCCCGCCAGATGGCGCCGCAGCGCCTCACGTCCACGGGACAGGCGGGACATCACGGTACCGATGGGAATGCCCAGCACCGCCGCCACATCCTGATAGGGCAACCCCTCCAGCCCCACCAGCAGCACGACCTGCCGCTGTTCCAGCGGCAGCACCGACAGGGCGCGGGCCATGTCACGCAGGGCGATGCGATCATCCTGGTCGGCCGGGCTGGTCAGCGGCAGCACCGTGCTTTCCGGCAACGACGTCTCCGGCCGGGCCTTGCGCTGCCGCATCTGGTTGGCGTGGAGATTGTGCATGATGGTGAACAGCCAGGCCCGCAGGTTCGTCCCGCTCTCGAACCGGTCCGCCCGCGACAGGGCCCGGGCCAGACTGTCCTGCACCAGATCGTCGGCGGCGGCCCGGTCGCGCATCAGCGCCTGGGCATAGCGCCGCAACGGGCCGATATGCTGTCCGATACTGCTGCCGAAACTGCTGCCGCCGAAATCGCCCAAGCCGCCCCTCCCTCCGCTATGCAAGGGAAGAACAGGCGGCCGGGACCGAACGTTGCCGTGGCTCCTGTGACCAAAGGGGGGACCTAGCCGGCCAGCTTCTCCTTGGCGTAGCCGATGCTGTGCAGGGCCTCGCCGATCTCGCTGAGGATGACCGGGTCGTCGATGGTGGCCGGCATTTTCCACGGCTCGGAATCGGCGATCTTCTGCATGGTGCCGCGCAGGATCTTGCCCGAGCGTGTCTTGGGCAGCCGCTCCACCACGATGGCCTGCTTGAAGGCGGCCACCGGGCCGATCTCGTCGCGCACCTTGGCTACCACCTCCTTGCAGATGGTGGCATGGTCCTTGGTCACGCCGGCCTTCAGCACGACGAAGCCCAGCGGCACCTGCCCTTTCAGATCGTCGGCCACGCCGATAACGGCGCATTCCGCCACGTCGGGATGCCCGGCCAGCACCTCCTCCATGGCGCCGGTGGACAGGCGGTGCCCGGCCACATTGATGATGTCGTCGGTGCGGGCCATGACGAAGATATAGCCGTCCTCGTCGATGAAGCCGGCGTCGGCGGTCTGGTAATGGCCGGGGAACTCCGACAGATAGCTGCGCACGAAGCGCTCCTCCGCCTGCCACAGGCCCGGCAGCGTGCCCGGCGGCAGCGGCAGCGTGGCGACGATGGAACCGATGTCGCCGGGCTTCACCGGATGCCCGTCGGCCCCCAGCACCCGGATGTCCCAGCCCGGCAGCGGCTTGCAGGTGCTGCCATATTTCACCGGGAACAGTTCCAGCCCCAGCGGGTTGCCGGCGATGGGCCAGCCGGTCTCGGTCTGCCACCAATGGTCGATGACCGGTACCTTGAGATGGTCCTCGGCCCAGTGCAGCGTGTCGGGGTCGCTGCGCTCGCCGGCCAGGAACAGGGCACGCAGGCTGGAGATGTCATATTGCTTCAGCAGCAGGGCATTGGGGTCATCACGCTTGATGGCGCGGAAGGCCGTCGGGGCGGTGAACAGCGTGCAGATCCGGTGTTCGGCGATCATGCGCCAGAAGGCGCCGGCATCGGGGGTGCCCACCGGCTTGCCCTCATAGACCACGGTGGTGCAGCCATGCAGCAGCGGGGCATAGACGATGTAGCTGTGCCCGACGACCCAGCCCACATCGGACGCGGCCCAGAACACCTCGCCCGGCTTCACGCCGTAGAAATGCTCCATGGTCCATTTCAGCGCCACGGCATGGCCGCCATTGTCGCGCACCACGCCCTTGGGCTGGCCCGTCGTGCCGGAGGTGTAGAGGATATAGAGCGGGTCGGTGGCCGCCACCGGCACGCAGTCGGCCGGCGTCGCCGCCGCCATGGCCTCGTCCCAGTCCACATCGCGGCCCGGATGCAGCACGGCCTCCGCCTGTGGCCGCTTCAGCACCACGCAGCGGGCGGGCTTGTGCGTGGCCTGCTCGATGGCGCTGTCCAGCATGGGCTTGTAGGCCACCACGCGGCCCGGCTCGATACCGCAGCTGGCGGTGACGATGACATGCGGCTTGGCGTCGTTGATGCGGGTGGCGAGTTCATGCGGGGCGAAGCCGCCGAAAACCACGGAATGCACGGCGCCAAGGCGGGCACAGGCCAGCATGGCCACCAGCGCCTCCGGCACCATCGGCATGTAGACGATGACGCGGTCGCCCTTCTCCACGCCCAGGCCGCGCAACACACCCGCGAACCGGGCCACTAGGTCACGCAACTCGCGGTAGGTTATGGTCCGCTTGCTTGCCGTGACTGGGCTGTCGTAAAGAATGGCGGCCTGCTCCGCCCGGCCCGCCTCCACATGGCGGTCCACGGCGTTCCAGCAGGTGTTCAGCAGCCCACCGGCGAACCAGCGGTACAGCGGCGGGGTACTGTCGTCCAGCACCCGGTCCCAGCGGCGGACCCAGTCAATGCCGACGGCGGCCTCGCCCCAGAATCCCTCCGGGTCCGACAGGGAACGGCTGTGGAGGTCCTGATAGCGCAGCATGACGTTTCTCCCCCGCACGAAGATTTCTTAAATCGGCACGGAAAAGTAATCCCCCACCCGCCGGAGCGTCGCAATGCCCGACCACCCTATCCTTTGGTATGGGGCTAACCGGGAAGGCCCGCCAACTTTTCCGCCGCCGCATCAGCGTGTCGCGCCCGGAACGGCGTGGACATGATGTAGATCAGTCCAGGCGGCGCACTCCGCCTCTACACCGGCCCTCCCCCCTCTGCGTGGATGATGCAGGCCCCATGATCGTCGATACACGGCACCTGATGTTCTCGCCGGAAGCCCTGCGGGCGGTGGTGAAGACCTACCGCGCCCTGTTCCCGCAGAAGCAGCCCCCGGGCGAACTCGGCCCGATCCTGATCCGCCAGACGGCGCCCCTGGTCCTGGGCGTGCAGGTTCTGGCGCCCGGCGCCCATGGCTACCGGGAAGTGGAGATCCAGGAAAGCGAACTGGCGGCCATGCTGATCCTCTATTGCCGCGAGGCCAAGATCCCGCTGCCCCGCAGCGGCAGCAAGGCCATCGAAATGAGCGGAGAGCATGTGGTGCTGGTCACCAGCAAAGCCATCCCGACGCGGGCGGGACCACTCTGACCGTTGCTCCGTCCGCGTCTCAGCGTCGGGTCAGCCGGCCCACCACCTCGACCACGTCGCTGCGGCGCATCAACGGATAGCGGCTGCGCAGCAGATCGGTCAGCTCATTCATATCCCAGTCCACCAGCCCGCCAGGGCTGAAATGCAGGGCCAGGTATTCAGCGGCCAGCAGCGTGCCCTCCTGGGCGAAGAAGCGGATCTGCCGGACCACCTCGGACGTCGGCAGCGTGTCCGGTTCGTCGATGGCCTGGGCCAGACAGAGCACATCCAGCAGGTTCTCGCGCGTCGGCTCCCCCTGCCAGCGTTTGACCGCCTCCAGTACCCGTTCCAGGTCCGCAACGCCGCGGAAGAAGCTGCTCTGCGTCACCAACGGCTCCAGCAGGTCCACGGCAGAGGACAGGGCGGTCTCGAGATCCAGGATGGCCGGCACATCGCGCTGCCGGTCCAGTGTCTCCCGCACGACGGGGGTCAAGGCCGCCCGGTCGGCCTGCTCGAACCAGACGCTGTCGAACCAGGTGATGGCCCGCTCCAGCCGTGGCTCGCCCCGCGGCGCCCGCAGCACCTGTCCCAGCAGCACGGGATCATCCAACAGCTCGTCGGCCTCGGGAACCTTGTCGGGCAGGAAACCGGCCAGGGTCGGGTCCAGGTCATGCACCAGATTGACGGCCAGCAGGACCGTCGCATGGGCCACGAAGGCACTGGCAATCTCGTCCGGCTGCATGACGCTCGTCCTCATCCGCCCGTTTGGCGCTCCCGGTTCCACGCCAGGCCCGGCGACCATGCCGGGATCATGGCGGCTCAGGCCGTCAACGGCAAGGGGCGCGGCAATCCGCGCTGGCGCCCAGGATGAAGGCGCGGGTGGACCTTGCCAGCACCGGCGCAGGGCCGGACACTGGGTCCCGCCGATCCGCCCGGAGAGACGAGGCTTCCTCCATGCACCGCCATCTGCTGCCGCTCATCCTGCTCGCCCTCGGCCTGTCCGGCCCGGCCGCCGCCGCCGATTTCCGCAGCGGCCAGACCGTGACGGTCACCGATCCCGTGTCCCAGACCCTGTTTGCCGCGGGCCAGGCGGTGACGCTGCGCAGTCCGGTGGCCGGTGACCTGTTCTCCGCCGGGTTCGAACTGTCGGCCGAGAATGCGGTGGGCGGCGATGCCATGCTGGCCGGGTATCATCTGCGGATCCCGGCCTCCATCGGCGGCGATCTGCTGGCCGTGGGCATGGAGATCGGCATCACCGGCAGGATCGGCGGCGATGCCCGCGCCACGGGAACGACGGTGACGCTGGCGCCGGCGGGGATCATCGCCGGCGACTTCGCGGCCAGCGGCGGCGAGGTGGTGCTGTCCGGCCATGTGGCCGGCGATGCGCAGATCGCGGCGGAGCGGGTGGTTGTCAGCGGCCGCATCGACGGCACCCTCGATGTGGCCGCGGTGGAGCTGGTGCTGGAACCCGGCGCCCGCGTCGGCGGCGATATCCGTCATGCCGGGCCGGCCCCGGTCGATGTGCCGGCCGGCGTCACCGTCGGCGGCACCGTGCAGTACCGCGAGGACGATGGCGAAGAGTGGGACAGCCCCGGCCTGTCCGGCACGGTCGGCCGTGTCCTGGCCCTGGTGCTCCTGGGGGCGGGTGTGGCCTGGGCCGCCCCCGGCCTCATCCGCGCCACCAATGCCGAAATCGGCGCCAATTGGGCCAAAGCCCTGTGCGTGGGCCTGATCGGCCTGGTCGGCCTGCCTGTGGCCATCCTGCTGCTGTGCCTGACCGTCATCGGCATTCCCCTGGCGCTGCTGCTGCTGGGGCTCTATCTGCTGGCACTGCCCCTGGGCACGGCCGTGGCCGGATTCGGCCTGGCCGAGTGGGCCGGACGGCGGCGCCCGCCGCGCAGCGGCCTGCTGCTGCGGTTCGCCTTCTTCGCCCTGCTGCTGACGCTGGTGTCCATGCTGCCACTGGTCGGCGGCATCGCCACGATGCTCGTCATCGCCCTGGGCCTGGGCGCGCTGCTGCTGCGGCTGTCCGGCAGCCGGCGTCAGGCCGTCCTGGCGGGCTGACCGCCCGTCATCGCGTCTGGGCCAGACGGAATTCGCGCGGGAACAGCAGCAGGCGCTGCCGCCGCGTATCCAGCACCACCCGGTAGCGGCTCAACAGTCCCAGCCCCAGCCGCCCGTCGAGGAAGGCCGGCATGCCCTCGCCGCGCGGGCTGAGCGCGGCCGACAGCGGCCCCACCTCGCGCCCGCCCAGCCGCAGGCGGGGCATCACCGCCATCTGCAGCGCATAGGGGCCGGCGGCGCCCAGCACCGGGATGGCCGTTCCCGGCCCCTCCGGCACCAGCAGGCCCGGCAGGCCGCGATGCTCGTCGAACAGGGTGATGCTGCCGAAATCGCCGGTGTCCACCAGCAGGCGCAGATCGCGGTCGCCGACCCGGACCTGCGTGACCAGAAGATTGCCGCGCCAGCCCAGCGGCAGCACCAGCGTCTCCGCATCCGGCGCCGGCACCTCGCCGCCCAGGCGCAGGCTGCCGCGGTCGAAATCCAGGGTGACGGGGAAATCCTGCACCAGCCGGTCGCCCAGGATGCCGGCCAGCACGCCGCCGTCGCTGCGCTGCAGGGCCGCCGCCGGCAGGTCGAGCACGGCCACCGGCTCATCGGCCAGCCGCAGCGGCCCCAGGGTCAGGCTGTCCAGCGCCGCCTGCCCGATACGGAAGGGGCGGCCGGCGGCATCATAGGCCGTATCGACCGGCCGCCAGGGGAGCCTGAGCGCCGTGGCCACGGCCGGAGTGATGAGATGGGTGTCGGTCAGGCCGGTGTCGAACAGGAAGCCGTGGGAGGCCTCGCCATTGATGGTGGCCTCGACCACGATGCGCTGCCGGTCCAGGACGAAGGGCAGATCGACAGGCCCGGTCAGGCTGCGGCCCAGGGCCTCCTCGTCCCGCGGAACACCGGCGCACCCCGCCAGCCCCAGCAACAGCCCGGCCGCCAACAGCCGGCGGATGACGGCGCGGGCCGCCGCGGCAGCGGAAACGGAAAGGATGGGAAAAAGCGCGGGGCAGGTCATGCCCCATCAACGCGCGGAACCGCCCGCAATGGCAGACGTGCGGACGGATAGGCACCGTGCGGATAGCTGTCCGTCCGGTCAGCGGGTTCCGGCCGAGGTTGGGGCGGGGTCGGGAACCGGATTTGCAGCGGGACCGGCCGGCGGCGCCGGCTGGCCGGCCGGATCGGTGGCCGTGGCCCGCAGCAGGGCCGGATCGGTGACCACCATCACCGGCGGCACGCGCGGCTGCATGAACATCTGCAACGCGGCAAGGAAACCATCCAGGCCCGAGACCAGCAGCGACATGATGCCAAGGGCGACGGCCAGGGCGACGGCACGGATCAGAACGGCGATCTGGGTACTGCGGCGCATGGGTACTCCGGCGGAAAGCGCGGCCCCTATGTGGCACTCCGGCGCCGGGAATGCCATGGCCTTTCGCGCAGGTCACGTCACGATCAGGCGCTCCAGCGTCTCCAGCCGGTCGGCCTCGGCCGCCGGCTTGTCCCAGCGGATGCGGGCGATGCGGGGGAAGCGCATGGCGACGCCGCTCTTGTGCCGGCTGGAGCGGTGGACGCTGTCGAAGGCCACCTCCAGCACCAGACCGGGTGCCACCTCCCGCACCGGGCCGAAGCGGTTGGTGGTGTGGGCGCGCACCCAGCGGTCCAGTTCCAGCAGCTCCTCGTCGGTGAAGCCGGAATAGGCCTTGCCCACCGGCACCAGCTCGCCCCCCGGCCCGTCGTCCCCGCGCCAGGCGCCGAAGGTGTAGTCGCTGTAGAAGCTGCTGCGCTTGCCATGGCCGCGCTGGGCGTACATCAGCACGCAATCCAGCGTCAGCGGCCCCCGCTTCCATTTGAACCATGGCCCCTTGGGCCGACCGGCCACATAGGGGCTGTCGGCCCGCTTCAGCATCAGCCCCTCGATGGCATTGTCGCGGGCGCCGGCCCGCAGATCCTCCAGCGTCGGCCAATCGTCGAAGGGGATCAGCGGCGACAGGTCCATGCCCGTCGGCCGCACCCGGGCGAACCACGCCTCCAGCCGCCGCCGGCGTGCGTCGAAGGGCAGGCCGCGCAGATCCTCCTCCCCCTCCATCAGCAGGTCGTACAGCCGCACCCAGGCGGGATAGTCCCGCAGCATCTTCGCCGTCACCTGCTTGCGGTTCAGCCGCTGCTGCAGATCATTGAAGGGGGCGATGGCGCCGTCGCGCCTCACCAGCAGCTCGCCATCCAGCACGGCATCGAAGGCCAGATGCCCGACCACATCGGGAAAGGTGCTGCCGATCTCGTCGCCGGTGCGGCTGTAGAGGCGCGGCTGGCCCAGGGTCCGGGCCACCAGCTGCACGCGGATGCCGTCCCATTTCCATTCCGCCCGGTAGGCGGCGGGGTCCAGCCCGGCCCGGTCCGCCTCCTCCAGCGGGTGCGCCAGCATCAGCGGACGGAAGCCGCCGCCGCCGGTGACATCGGGCTTGTCCCCCCGCCCCTCCAGCCAGGCGAACAGGTCGGCATAGGGCGGCGCCAGCCCATGCCACAGCTCCTCGATGGCATCCACGGTCACGGCGGTGCCGCGGCCGGCGCCCCACTCGGCCAGGGCCGTCTTGGCCAGCCGGGCGGAAACGCCGATGCGCAGTCCGCCCGTGATCAGCTTCAGCAGCGCCCAGCGCCCGGTGGCGTCCAACCCGTCCAGCCAGCCTTCGATCAGGGCCGGGGCCGCCGCCCGCCTGGCCCCGGCCAGGGCGCCGACAATTTCCGCCAGCGTCGGCGGCGGCTGGTTGCTGCCCGGCCGCGCCGGCCAGATCAGGGCGGCCGTTTCCGCCAGATCGCCGACGAAATCGTAGGACAGCGCGAACAGGGTGGGATCGGTGCGTGCCGCCGCCAGCTCCCGCACCAGGGCCGGCTTGGCGGCGGCGAAGGACAGACCGCCGGTCAGGGCCGCCAGCCCGTAGCCGCGATCGGGATCGGGAGTCTGCGCGAAATAATCCACCAGCAGGCGGACCTTGCCGGTGCGCGACGGCTGATAGGCCAGCGCGTCGATCAGGGCGGCGAACCGGTCCATGGCTCACGTCTCCTCATCGCCGAAACCGACCAGATGCAGCGGGCGGGCGCGGAAGCCGTTGAGGCCGGCCCAATGCACCAGCGCCTCCTCCGCGCCATGGGTCACCCAGACCTCGGGCGCGGCCACCTCGCGCAGGGTCTGGCACAACTCGTCCCAATCGGCATGGTCGGAAATCACCAGCGGCAGTTCCACCCCATGCTGGCGCGCCCGGGCCCGCACCCGCATCCAGCCGGAGGCATAGGCGATCAGCGGGTCGGGCAGGCGCCGCGCCCACCGGTCCATCAGGGCCGAGGGCGGGGCCAGCACGACGGCGCCGCGCATCTCCTCCTTGTCGGCGGCCGTGGCCGGACGCAGCGGCCCCAGATCCACCCCATGGCGCCGGTACAGCTCGCACAGCGGCAGGTGGGCGCCGTGCAGATAGACGGGCCGGTCGTAGCCCGCATCCCGCAGATGGGCGATCAGGCGCTGGCACTTGCCCAGGGCGTAGCAGCCCACCACCAGTGCGCGCTCGGGGAACAGCTGTCCCGCATGCAGCAGCCGGGCGATCTCGGCCGCGGCCGGCGGGTGGCGGAACACCGGCAGGCCGAAGGTGGCCTCGGTCACGAACACATCGCAGGACACCGGCTCGAACGGGGCGCAGGTGGGGTCCGGCTGCCGCTTGTAATCACCGGAAACGACGACGCGGCGGCCGCCATGCTCCAGCACCACCTGGGCGCTGCCCAGCACATGGCCGGCGGGCACCAGCGTCACCGTCACATCGCCGATGCGCAGGGGCCGGCCGTAATCCAGAGTCTGCTGATGCCGCCCCGCCCCCTCCCCCAGCCGGACACGCATGATATCCAGCGTCGGCAGCGTCGCCAGCACATGGGTATGGCCGGCGCGGGCATGGTCGCTGTGCCCATGGGTTATGACGGCCCGGTCCACCGGCCGCACCGGATCGATATGGAAGCCCCCCGGCTCGACCCACAACCCCCCGCCCCGCTCCATCGGACAGGGATGCACCCAGTGTTCGGGAGGGGGCGGGAAAAGGCCGGATGGATGGGCGGCAGGATCGATCATGGCTCGGCTAATATAGCCCGTCCCGCCGCCATGGCGACCCCGCCTAGCGGGACGGCGCCGGCATGCCCACGCCCGATCCCGGCCCCAGTGGCAGATCCAGCAGGAACCAGACGGCGAACAGGCCGGTGGAGCTGATCCCGAACCAAAGGCTGAAGGGCAGCATGGTGGCCACCAGCGAGCCGATGCCGAAACCCGGCACATAGCGTTGGGCCATGATCAGGATCAGCGGGAAATAGGGCATCAGGGGCGTCACCGGATTGGTGATGGCGTCGCCCACGCGATAGGCGGCCTGGGTCGCCTCGGGCGTCGCCCCCAGCAGCATCAGCAGCGGCACCAGCACCGGGGCCAGGATGGCCCATTTGGCCGAGGCACTGCCGATCAGCAGATTGAGGGTGCAGGTGACCAGGATGATGGCCAGCATCAGCGGCAGGCCGGTGAAGCCCACGGCCTTCAGCAGCGCCGCCCCCTCAATGGCCAGGATGGCGCCGATGTTCGACCAGCCGAACAGGGCGATGAACAGGGCGGCGGCGAAGGCCAGGATGATATAGCCGCCCATGTCGGCCATGCTGGCCCCCATCATCCGCACCACGTCGCGGTCGCTGCGGACGGCGCCGGTGCCGATGCCATAGGCAATGCCGCAGGCCAGGAAGACCAGGAACAGCAGCGCCACCAGCGCATGCAGGAAGGGCGTCAGCGGAATCGTGGCCGCCGGGTCCCACAGCGGCGCGCCCTCCGGCAGCACCAGCGCCAGCATGGCGGCGGCGGCGGCCAGCAGGGTCCAGCCGGCATAGCGCCCGCCGCGCCGCTCGGCCGCCCGCTGTTCCGGCGTGGCCGCCGCCACCTCTGGCCGCAGATCCGGCGCCAGCGGCGCCGTGGCGTTGAGGCGCGGCTCGACGATGCGGTCGCTGACCAGGGCGCCGACCAGGGTGAACAGCGGCACGAAGGCCACCATCAGATAGTAATTGGCGGTCACCGGCACCTCGTAGGCCGGATCGATCAGCCGGGCCGCCGTCTGGGTGATGCCGGCCAGCAGCGGATCGAGCGAGGTTGGCAGCAGATTGGCGCTGAAACCGCCGGCCACGCCTGCGAAGGCCGCGGCCAGCCCGGCCACGGGATGGCGGCCGACGCTGTGATAGAGCACCGCCGCCAGCGGCGTCAGCACGACATAGCCGGCATCGGCGGCCAGACTGGCCTGAACGCCGGCGAAGACCACGGTCAGCGTCAGCAGCCGCGGCGGCACGGCCCGGACCAGGCTGCCCAACGCCATGGCGATCAGGCCGCTGCGCTCGGCGACACCCACGCCCATCATCACGATCAGCACCATGGCCAGCGGCGGGAAGCCGGCGAAGATCTGCGGCAGCTCCGTCAGCAGCCGACGGATCTGGGCGCCATCGGCCAGGCTGACGGCGGCGATGGTCTTGCCGGTGCCGGGATGGACCGCCGCCACCCCCAGCGCTGCCAGCAGCGCCGACAGACCGACCAGACCCAGAATCGAGAGCAGGAAAAGCGTCACCGGGTCCGGCAGTCGGTTGCCGGTCCGCTCGATCCCCGCAAGCACACGCTGTCCCCAGGCCCCTTCCGTTCCCATACGCTGCCTCCTGTGCAGAGATTGCCGTTTTCCTTAGTGGTGACAGCAGGCGGGGCGCCGGGCAAGCGGCGAGCATCGTTCCGCCATAGCGGGTCGAGGGTCCATGAGGCCGGCACTGAGGCAGCGTGGCGGGTTGCGCTCCGGACGGCGCGGGGGCATTCTCCGGGCCTTCCCAGGAGACAGGGCCATGCAGGACTTCCTTTCCATCCATCCCGACGTTGCGACCGCTCTGAAGGCCAATCGGCCGGTGGTGGCGCTGGAATCCACCCTGATCAGCCATGGCCTGCCCCATCCCACCAATGTGGAGACGGCCAAGGCGCTGGAAGCGGCGGTGCGCGCCGGCGGCGCCGTCCCCGCCACCATCGCCGTGCTGGACGGGCGCATCCGCGTCGGCCTCGACGATGCGGATCTGGAACGGCTGGCCCAGCCGGGCGTGCGCAAGGTCAGCCGCCGCGACCTGCCGCTGGTGCTGGCGGCCGGGGCTGATGGCGCCACCACGGTGGCCGCCACCATGATCGCCGCCCATATGGCGGGCATCGCCGTTTTCGCCACCGGCGGCATCGGCGGCGTGCATCGCGGGGTGGAGACGACGCTGGACATCTCCGCCGACCTGGAGGAACTGGCCCAGTCCGACGTGGCCGTGGTCTGCGCCGGGGCCAAGGCCATCCTCGATCTGCCGCGGACGCTGGAATATCTGGAGACCAAGGGCGTGCCGGTGGTCGGCTACGGTACCGACCGCTTCCCCGCCTTCTATACGGCCGATCTGGGCCTGCCCGTGGATGGGCGCGTGGACTCGGCCGAGGATGCGGCCCGCATCCTGCGGGCCAAGTGGCAGCTGGGCCTGGGTGGCGGTGTCGTCTTCGGCGTGCCGATCCCCGAGGCGGCGGCCCTGGACGCCGACGCGGTGGAGGCCGCCATCCGTCAGGCCGTGGGCGAGGCCGAGTCCCAGGGCGTGCGCGGCAAGGCGCTGACACCGTTCCTGCTGAAGCGGCTGGAGGAACTGACCGGCGGCGCCAGCCTGACGGCCAATACGGCGCTGCTGCTGAACAATGCCCGTGTCGGGGCCGGGATCGCCGTGGCCTATGCCCGCCTGCGCACGGAAATGGCGCTGCCGAAGAAGGTGGTCACCACCAAGCGTCCGCCCGGCTATTGAGGCGGGGCCACCCGTGCCGCCTCCCTGAAAAAACGGCGCGCATCCCCAGGGGGTGCGCGCCGTTCCCGTCAGAGGGCGGACCGGATCAGGCCTGGCTGATCGGCTGCTCGATGGCGTGCCAGTTGCCGCTGGCGTCCAGATATTGATAGTGGGCCATGCCGGAGCTGTAATCGGTGGCCATCACGATCATGGCCCGGAAGTTCGGCTCCAGCGCCGGCCCGACACCGCCGTGGGCCGGCCACTGGATGCTGGGATAGCCCGTCAGGTCGATGCGGATGGCCGACTTGGCCGGCGGCATCACCGTTTCATAGATCAGCGGGCCGGACACGGACGACTGGCAGACCACCGGATCGGCCAGGGCCTGGGTCACGATGGCGTGACCGGTGACCTTCTGGCCCGGCGTATAGACAGACAGGGTCAGGGCCAGCGTCGGCGCCCCCGGCATCGCCGCCTGGGTGCGCAGTTGCAGCAGGAAAAGGCCGGCAGCCTGGGTGCCGGTCTGGGCATTGACAGCAACCATTGGTGTTCTCCTTCCCATAGTGCGGCGCACGGATGCTCCCGGGCGCCGGTCACCGGCGTTGTCTCGCCGGTTCTCTCTGGATCCTATCCTTTCGATAGAACCCATTGGGTGTAGGAATCCACCTTTTTTCTATTTATTCAACATCTATATCGCACCGACTGCGGCGTTGTCGCCGCACCCGGCCGCGGCGGGCCGGCGCGGCGCCGGCGGCATTGTTCCGCTCAGCCGCCGATGGTGGTGGTCAATGTCTGGTCGCCACGGCGAACGCTCAGCGTCCAGCGCCGCACCGACTGGCGCAGGGCCCCTTGCAGATCATCGACCGTGCGCACCGTCACCTCGTTGAGGCGCAGCACGATATCGCCCGGACGCAGCCCGACCGCACCGGCGGGACTGCCCCGCTCCACCTCCAGCACGACGACGCCGCTGTCGGCGTCGGTAATGCCGGTCTCCTCCGCCAGGGCCGGATTGATGTTGGCGACCTCGGCCCCGGCCAGGGGCTGCCGCCCGGTCAGCTTGGTCTGCTGCCGCGGCGGGTCCTCCGGCGGCGCGATCAGGTGCAGCGACACCTGCTGCTCCCGCCCCTGGCGCAGGATGGTCAGGGCCGCCGCCTGCCCCACCGGCAGGGTGGCGACGCGATAGCGCATGGAATCGGGATCGTCCACGGCCCGACCGTTGATGGCCGTGACCACGTCGCCCACCTTCAGCCCGGCCTTGGCCGCCGGTCCCCCGGCCCGGACCTGGTTGATCAGCACGCCGGCCGGTCGCGGCAGCCCCATGCTGGCCGCCAGATCGGCTGTCACCGCCTGCCCACCGGCACCGATCCAGGGCCGGACCAGCTTGCCGCCCTTGGCCACGGCATCGACCACGGTGCGCACCATGTTGGCGGGAATGGCGAACCCGATGCCGATGGAGCCGCCGGAGCGGCTGTAGATGGCGGTGTTGATGCCCACCAGCCGTCCGTCCATGCCGATCAGGGCGCCGCCGGAATTGCCGGGATTGATGGCGGCATCGGTCTGGATGAAGAAATTATAGTCGGAGATGCCCACGGCCGTGCGCGCCACGGCCGAGACGATGCCGCTGGTCACGGTCTGGCCGACACCGAAGGGGTTGCCGATGGCCAGCACCAGATCCCCGACCTCCAGGTCGTCGCTGTCATGCAGGGCCAGGGTCGGCAGCCGTTCCGCCCCCGGATCGATGCGCAGAACGGCCAGATCCACCTTCTCGTCCAGCTTCACCAGCTTGGCCGGGAACTCGCGCCGGTCGGCCAGCACCACGGTGATCTCGTCGCTGCCGTTGATGACATGGGCATTGGTGACGATCAGCCCGTCCGCCTCCAGGATCACACCGGAGCCCAGTGACGATTCCACCCGCTCCCGCGGGATGCCGGCGAAGGCATCACCGAAGAAGCGGCGGAACATCGGGTCTTCCAGCAGGGGGGAAAGGCGCTGCTGCACCCGGCGCTTGGTGTAGATGTTCACCACGGCCGGCGCCGCCTGTTTCACCAGCGGCGCGAAGCTGAGACTGATCTGTTCCCGGCCCTCCGGCACCTGGCGCGTCTGCGCCAGGGCGGTCAGCGGCATCGACAGGGCAAGGGCCAGGAACCCGGCGAGAGCCGGGCGCAACAGGGTTCGGGTCATGGCGGAACTCTGGTCACGGCAGGCGGACGGGACAGGCGGGGCGGCGGTCAGCAGCGGCGCAGGCAGCTCTGCAGTTCATTCTGGCAGGTGGCGCCCATGCCATAGGAGGTGTTGCCCGTCTGGGCCGAGCGCTGGTCGCCGCAGACCGAATTGTCGCGGTTGCACTGGGCGATGCAGGCACTGTGGGAATCCAGCTTGCCGTCCCGCGCCTCGCGCTGGGCGGGGAGACTCATACAGCCGGACAGCAGCAGCGCGGAGGCGGAGAGGGCGGCCAGGAGGAGGCGTGTCATGAAAAACCTCGGGTCGGGAACATGCCGCCATCCTAGGCCCCCGTCACCGACTTGCAACGGGCATCTCGTGCGGATCGCCCCCGCCCACCCGGATGGATGGAACCCCGCCGCCGCCACGCCTGTTCGAACGGCACCGTCCGCGCGGCAGAGGAGCAGCATCGCCATGACCGAAACCGGGTCATCCGACTGGATCTATTTCATCGCCGTCTTCGGCGGCTTCGTGGTGCTGGGCATTGTCATCGCCGTCGCCATGCTGCGCAACCGCAAGGCCCCGGAGACGGTGCCCCGCCCCACGGTGGAACCGGTGCGCCAGGACCAGCGTCCGTTGCATGCACGGGGCGACAAGCCCGTGCCCTGAGCGCTCGTCCCCCCAAAAGAAAACCGCGCCCGCGGCGGCTGCCGGGGCGCGGTTTCCAGATCGGGTCCGGTACGGACGACGGATCAGGCCTGGGCCTCGTCCGCCTCGTCCTGCACCTCGACCGGGCCGCTGTCCTGGCCCTTGGCGGCCACGTCGCGGTCAACCAGTTCGATCACGCCCATCGGGGCGGCATCGCCATAGCGGAAGCCGGCCTTCAGCACGCGGGTATAGCCGCCCTGACGGTCCTTGTAGCGCTCGGCGATCACGGTGAAGAGTTTCTCCACCATGGCGTTGTCGCGCAGCTCGGCATAGGCCAGGCGGCGGTTGGCCAGGCCACCCTTCTTGCCCAGGGTGATCAGACGCTCGACGATCGGGCGCAGATCCTTGGCCTTGGGCAGGGTCGTCTTGATCTGCTCATGCTTGATCAGGGCGTTGGCCATGTTGGAGAACATGGCCAGGCGGTGGGTGGTGGTCTTGCTGAACTTGCGACCGGAAACTCCGTGACGCATGGTCCGTCTCCTTCAGATGTGGCGCCGCGGGGCGGGGCCGATGGTGATCCCCGTGCGCCCTGACCCGCGATCGGGCCGGTACGCCGGGGCCGGGCGGAATGCCCGGGGTACGCACTGCAAAACCCGCCGGACGCGGTGACGGCGTCCGGCGGTCGGGATCACAAGGCTCAGTACGGCTCTTCCAGACGCTTGGCCAGTTCCTCGATGTTCTCGGGCGGCCAGTTCGGGATTTCCATGCCGAGGTGCAGACCCATCTGGGCCAGCACTTCCTTGATCTCGTTCAGCGACTTGCGGCCGAAGTTCGGGGTACGGAGCATCTCCGCCTCGGTCTTCTGCACCAGATCGCCGATATAGACGATGTTGTCGTTCTTCAGGCAGTTGGCCGAGCGGACAGAAAGCTCCAGCTCGTCCACCTTGCGCAGCAGGTTCTTGTTGAAGGGGATCTCTTCCGCCTTCGACTCCGAGACCGCGGCCTGCGGCTCCTCGAAGTTGATGAACATCTGCAGCTGGTCCTGCAGGATGCGGGCGGCGATGGCCACCCCATCCTCCGGCGTCAGGGCGCCGTTGGTCTCCACCGTCAGCGACAGCTTGTCATAGTCCGTGGTCTGGCCGACGCGGGTGTTCTCCACCTTGTAGGCGACCTTGCGGACCGGGCTGTAGATGGCGTCGATGGGGATCAGGCCGATCGGCGCATCCTCGGGACGGTTCATCGACGCCGGGACATAGCCCTTCCCGCTGTGCACGGTCAGTTCCATGTTCAGCTTGGCGCCAGCGTCCAGGGTGCAGATGAAATGCTCGGGGTCCAGGACCTCGATATCGGCACCGGTCTCGATCATGCCGGCAACGACGTTGCACGGCCCCTCGGCGCGCAGACGCATGCGGCGCGGACCTTCCGCCCCCATCTTCAGCGCCATCGCCTTGATGTTCAGGACGATGTCGGTGACATCCTCGCGCACGCCGGGGATGGAGGAGAATTCATGCAGCACGCCGTCGATCTGGATCGACGTGACCGCAGCGCCCTGCAGCGAGGACAGCAGCACGCGACGCAGGGCGTTGCCCAGCGTCAGGCCGAAGCCACGCTCCAGCGGACCGGCGACGATGGTCGCCTCACGCTTCGGGTCATGACCGGGAGTGATGTCGAGCTTGCTCGGCTTTTCGAGAGCCTGCCAGTTCTTCTGGATCACGGGGACAACCTCACGCCATCAGGGGGAAACCACCCGATCCCAGCCGGTCCTCCATTCGCCGTCGCCTCTATGAACAGGGCAGCACCAAATGGAAGACCCGCCGCCCCCATGCTTGGCCGGCCGCGATGGCTGGCGGCCGGCTGTCCCGGGGCGGCGGGGCTGTGATCCGGTAACCGGTGGATCAGACGCGACGCTTCTTCGGCGGGCGAACGCCGTTGTGCGGAATCGGCGTCACGTCACGGATCGAGGTGATCTGGAAGCCGATCGACTGCAGAGCGCGCAGCGCCGACTCACGGCCCGAACCCGGACCCTTCACCTCGACCTCGAGGGTCTTCATGCCGTGCTCCTGGGCCTTGCGGCCGGCATCCTCGGCAGCGACCTGGGCGGCATAGGGGGTGGACTTACGCGACCCCTTGAAGCCCATGGTGCCCGACGAAGACCAGGCAATGGTGTTGCCCTGGGCATCGGTGATGGTGATCATGGTGTTGTTGAAGCTGGCGTTCACATGCGCGACGCCGGCGGTGATGTTCTTGCGCTCGCGACGACGGAGGCGAGCGGCGGAAGCAGCGGGCTTGGCCATGGTCCGAGGGTCCCCTTACTTCTTCTTGCCGGCGATCGGCTTGGCCGGACCCTTGCGGGTACGCGCATTGGTGTGGGTGCGCTGACCGCGAACCGGCAGGTTCTTGCGGTGACGCAGACCACGATAGCAGGCCATGTCCATCAGGCGCTTAATGTTCATCGCCACTTCGCGGCGGAGGTCACCCTCCACGCGGTAGTCGGCGTCGATCACTTCGCGGATGCGCAGGACTTCGTCGTCGGTCAGCTGGTGGACGCGACGGTCGGTGGGGATGCCCACCTTCGCGCAGATGTCCTTGGCGAACTTCGGCCCGATGCCGTGAATGTACTGAAGGGCGATCTCCACCCGCTTCGCGGTGGGGATATTGACGCCAGCGATACGCGCCACGCGTTCTCTCCTCGTTGCGTGCCGCCCCCGGATCATCCGGAGACAGCGATCTTCGTCCACGCCCCGCCTGCGACACCGCCCCTGTGGCGGGGGCCGGGCGCATCGGGACATCTCATCCGAAGAAACCCCGGGACGACCGGGATTCCCAAGCACAGCATGTCCGCTCCCGTCCCCCGCGCGGATCGACCGGTACGGGTGGGCTGCGGACATACAGATCAATCCCGAGGAATCATCCACAGGACCGAAGGAGCGGGAGTATAGGCAGGCATGGTCCGGAGTCAAGAACAATGGCGGGTTGCCATGGCGCCCTTCCGGAACGGCGCCGGCCGCTGTGCGGACCTTGAAATCCGATGCCGTTTCCGGAATCGGCCAGCATTTCCCCGGAACCGGCAAGACGCCGGACCGGCCCGGTTGCCAACTGGCTCCACCGCATCGACCCCGGTGCCCGTTGCTTCAGGCGTGCTGAATGCCATCTTCATCCGGAATTCCCCGGCTTGTCCATACCGGCATCCTGGCTGGTCTGCTCCTGTTCCCCATGACCGCCCGGGCCGGCGGAGCGGAGGCCCTGCCCGACTGGTCCGGCCCCGTCCTGGCCCTCCGGGAGGACGGCTGGAGCGCCAGCATCGACCTGCTCGGCCCGCGGGGGGATTTCGGCGAACAGTTCCGCGATATCGATCTCTATGGCCTGACCCTGGGCCGGTCGTGGCAGTTCGGCTACGGGCTGGAATTGCGGGCGCTGGCCTCCGGCGTGGTTGCCCGTGACGAGCGCAGCGAGCCCTTCTCCCCCACCCCGCCCCTGCACAGCGATGCGGAGGGCCTCGCCTTTGGCGGCGGGTTGCGTCAATACCTGCTGGATTGGCAGGGCCTTCACCTGTTCGCTGAGGGGTCTGTCCAGTTCCTCTGGACCATGGGCACCCCCTTCCCGGCCGGGGGCAGCGGCGTCAATGGCCTCGTCCGCTGGGGGGGCGGCGCGGGCTATGATCTCGGTCCGGGGCTGCGGCTGGAGATGAGCTACCAGCGTGCCCACATCTCCAATGGCGGCGGCATCGTCGCCTCCAATCCGGCCTGGAAGGGACCCAGCGCCCCCACGAGGCTCCGGGGCCGCGCCCGCCACAGGCCCCAGCCAAGCACCATCAGGATGCCGATGGCCGCCCCGCGCAGGATCGGATCCACTGCCAGCATCGCGCTCCGGCCCCCGCCCAGGCCCCCGCCCAGGCTATTGTGCCGCCCGCAGGAAAAAGGCCGGTCTCATCGACCGGCCTTTTCATTGCTCCAGGCCCCCCGGACTCAGCCGAGAACCGCCTCGATCTGCTGCGCCACCTCGTCGATGTCGGCCATGCCGTCCACCGTCTTCAACACGCCGCGCGCCGCGTAGTAGGGCAGGATCGGCGCGGTCTGCTTGTGGTAGGCGACCAGACGCTTGCTGACAGTTTCGGCATTGTCGTCGGCGCGCCGCGTGAATTCGTGGCTGCCGCAGACATCGCAGGTGCCGTCCACCGCCGGCCGCTTGAAGCGGTCATGATAGCCGGCGCCACACTTGGCGCAGGTGAAGCGCCCGACGATGCGCTCGGTCAGGGCGGCGTCATCCACCTGCATCTCGATGACGTGATCGAGCTTCAGGCCCTTCTCGGACAGCATCGTATCCAGCGCTTCGGCCTGCACCACTGTGCGGGGGAACCCGTCCAGGATGAAGCCCTGCTTGCAGTCCGGCTGGTCGATGCGGTTGGAGATCATCTCCACCATGACGTCGTCCGGGACCAGTTGGCCGGCCTTCATGATGGCGTCGGCCCGCTGGCCCAGCGGCGAACCGCTCTTGACCAGCGCGCGCAGCATGTCGCCGGTGGACAGCTGGATCAGTCCCCGCGTCTTTTCCAGACGCTGGGCCTGGGTTCCTTTGCCAGCCCCCGGCGGCCCCAACAGAATCAAATTCATCCACGTCTCCCGCGCAGCTTGGCCTTCTTGATAAGGCCTTCGTACTGATGCGCCAAGAGGTGCGAGTGGATCTGCGCCACTGTGTCCATGGTCACGGTCACCATGATCAGCAGGCTGGTGCCACCAAAGTAGAACAGCGCACCATAACGGGCGATCAGCAATTCCGGCAGCAGGCAGACCACCGTCAGATAGGCGGCGCCGATCACGGTCAGGCGGGTCAGAACATAGTCGAGATAGTCGGAGGTGTTCTTGCCCGGGCGGATGCCGGGGATGAACCCGCCATACTTCTTCAGATTCTCGGCCGTCTCCGTCGGGTTGAAGACGATCGCGGTGTAGAAGAAGCAGAAGAAGATGATCAGGGCCGCATAGAGCAGCATGTACAGCGGCGTGCCATGGGCCACATGGGTGGTGAGGGCGGTCAGCCAGCCCGGCCCCTGTCCGCCGGCGAAGCCCACGGCCGTCAGCGGCAGCAGCAGCAGCGAGCTGGCGAAGATCGGCGGGATCACGCCCGAGGTATTGAGCTTCAGCGGCAGATGCGAGGACTCGCCGCCATACTGGCGGTTGCCCATCTGTCGCTTGGGATATTGGACGATCAGGCGGCGCTGGGCGCGCTCGAAGAAGACGATGCCCATGATCACGACCACGGCCATCACCAGCAGCAACAGGATGAACCAGCCGCTCATGGCGCCGGTGCGTCCCAGTTCCAGCAGATGGGCGAAGGCCCGCGGGAACGCCGCCACGATGCCGGCGAAGATGATCAGGGAAATGCCGTTGCCCACGCCGCGTGAGGTGATCTGCTCGCCCAGCCACATCAGGAACATGGTGCCACCGACCATGGTGATGACGGTGCTGATGCGGAAGAACCAGCCGGGGTGGATCACCACCTGTCCCCCTTGGGCATTCATGCCCTCAAGCCCCACGGCCAGCCCGTAGGACTGCACCAGGGCGAGAGCGACCGTCAGGTAACGGGTGTACTGGTTCAGGCGCTTGCGGCCGGACTCGCCTTCCTTCTTCAGCGTCTCCAGCGACGGCGCCACGGCGGTCATCAGCTGGATGATGATGGAGGCGGAGATGTACGGCATGATGTTGAGCGCGAAGATGCTCATGCGCTCGACGGCGCCGCCGGCGAACATGTTGAACATGCCCAGGATGCCGCCGGACTGATTCGCGAAGATGTTCGCGAAGGCCGCGCCATTGATGCCGGGGAGCGGGATGTAGGTTCCCAGCCGATACACGATCAGCGCCCCCAGCGTGAACCAGAGACGCTTCTTGAGTTCCGTGGCCTTGGCGAAGGCCCCGAAATTGATATTAGCGGCAAGCTGCTCGGCGGCGGATGCCATGGATGCGTATCCTCGTCGCCCCTTGGGCGTCCCTGCGAAACGGCGCTATGGCCGCCATTCTGATGGTGGCCGCCATTATAAGGGTCGGCCGGCGCCTGAAAACAAGCACCGGCCGGGAACCACCTGACTTACTCGGCCGGGGTTTCGGCCGTGGCGAGGACGGTGACCTTGCCGCCCGCCTTCTCCACCGCGGCCACGGCCGTGGCGGAGGCACCGGCGACCTCGAAGGTCAGCGCGGTGGTGATCTCACCCTTGTTCAGCAGGCGCACGCCATCGCGGGCCTGGCGGACCAGACCGGCATTGACCAGCACCTCGGCGGTGATGACCTCGGCGATGCCCAGACGGCCGTCTTCGACAGCCTTCTGCACGGCACCGACATTGATCACCGCATAGTCCTTGGCGAACGGGGCATTGGAGAAACCGCGCTTCGGCAGGCGGCGATGCAACGGCATCTGACCACCCTCGAAACCACGGATCGACACGCCCGTGCGGGACTTCTGACCCTTCACACCACGGCCACCGGTCTTGCCCTTGCCGGAGCCGATGCCGCGACCAATGCGCATCCGCTTCTTGCGGGCGCCCTGGTTTTCACGGATCTCGTTGAGCTTCATGGTTCGTATCCTTCAAGCCGTATCGGAGAGGCCTCTTACGAGGCCTCCTCGACGCGCACGAGGTGCTGCACCTTGGCAATCATGCCACGCACGGCCGGAGTATCCTCCAGTTCGCGCGTCCGGTGCAGCTTGTTGAGACCCAGGCCGATCAGCGTGGCCCGCTGGTCGGACTTGCGCCCGATCGGGCTGCCGGTCTGGGTGACGATGACGGTGTTCTTCTCGGCCATCACGCAGCCTCCTTCCCTTCGCCCGCGGTCTCCCGCTTGCCCAGGATGTCGCTCACGCGGCGGCCGCGGCGGGCGGCAACGGCGCGCGGGCTGACGCACTTCTGCAGCGCGTCAAAGGTCGCCTTGATCATGTTGTGCGGGTTCGAGGTGCCGACCGACTTGGTCACCACATCGGCCACGCCCAGGGCCTCGAAGATGGCGCGCATCGGACCGCCGGCGATGATGCCGGTACCGGCCGGGGCGGCACGCAGAACCACGCGGCCGGCACCGAAGTGACCGTCCACATCGTGGTGCAGGGTGCGGCCCTCGCGCAGGGGCACGCGGATCATCGACCGCTTGGCCTGATCCGTGGCCTTGCGGATGGCCTCCGGCACCTCGCGGGCCTTGCCGGCACCGACGCCGACGCGGCCCTTCGCGTCACCGACGACAACCAGGGCGGCGAAGCCGAAGCGACGGCCACCCTTCACCACCTTGGCGACGCGGTTGATGCCGACGAGCTTCTCGACGAGGTCATCACCCTCGCGTTCTTCCCGCCGGTCGCCGCGCTCACCGCCACCGCGACGCTCGCCGCGGTCCCGGTTGCGCCGCTCGTTCTCGCCGCCTGCGGCGTCCCTCTCATTACGTGGAGCCATGGTTCGCACTCCTTAGAACTGCAGGCCGGCTTCGCGCGCGGCGTCGGCCAGGGCCTTGACCCGGCCGTGGAACAGATACTGACCGCGATCGAACACCACTTCGGTGACACCCTTGGCGGTGGCGCGTTCGGCAATCAGCTTGCCGACGGCCTTGGCCGCCTCGATGTCGGCCCCGGTCTTCAGGGTCTCGCGCAGATCCTTGTCAAGCGTCGAAGCGGCCACAAGGGTGTGGCCGGCAACGTCGTCGATGATCTGGGCGTAGATGTGCTGGGAGGAGCGGAAGACGGACAGACGGACACGACCGCCGCCGAACTTCCGGATCCTGGTACGAACGCGCTGCTTGCGGCGCGCGTTGAGATCCTTCTGCTTGCTCATGGTCGTTCGCCTTATTTCTTCTTGCCTTCCTTGCGGACGATCGTCTCGTTCTCGTACTTCACGCCCTTGCCCTTATAGGGCTCGGGGCCGCGGTACGCACGGATCTCGGCCGCCACCTGACCCACCTGCTGCTTGTCGGCACCCGACACGCTGATCGCAGTGGGCTTCTCGCATTTGATCGAGATGCCCTGAGGGATCGGGTATTTCACATCATGGCTGAAGCCCAGGTTCAGGATCAGATCCGTCCCCTGCACCATGGCCTTGTAGCCGACGCCGTTGATTTCAAGGTTCTTGGTGAACCCCTTCTCAACGCCGGCGACCAGGTTGGCGATATTGGTACGCGCCGTGGCCCAGTTCTGGCGGGCGCGCTTGGTCTCGTTGCGCGGGGCAACGGCGACCTTGCCGTCCTCGAGCTTGGCCTCGATCTCGTCGATCAAGGTCAGGCTGAGCTGGCCCAGCTTGCCCTTGGCGGTGACGGTCTGGCCGGCGACCTGTACGGTCACCCCGGCCGGGACCGGCACCGGATGCTTTCCGATACGCGACATGGCCGAGCTCCTTAGAACACCTTGCAGAGAACCTCGCCGCCGACGTTGGCAGCGCGGGCCTCCACATCCGACATGACGCCACGGGGCGTCGACAGGATCGCGATGCCGAGGCCGTTGTAGACGCGCGGCAGGTCAGCGATCTTCGAGTAGATCCGGCGGCCCGGCTTGGAGACGCGGTGGATCTCCTTAATGACCGGTTCACCCTCGTGGTACTTGAGCTCGATGCGCAGGTTGCGCACACCCGGCTTCACGTCTTCGACGTTGTAGCCGCGGATGTAACCCTCACGCTTCAAAACCTCCAGCACATTGGTGCGGAGCTTGGAGGCCGGGCTCACGACCACCGACATACGGGCTTTCTGACCGTTACGGATACGGGTCAGCATATCGCCCAGGGGATCGCTCAGGTTCATTACCCGACCCTCCTTACCAGCTGGACTTGGTCATGCCGGGGATCTGGCCATTGGAGGCCAGGTCACGCAGCGTGACGCGAGAGAGACGGAACTTGCGATAGTAGGCGCGCGGACGGCCCGTCATTTCGCACCGGTTGCGGATGCGGACCTTGCTGCCGTTGCGGGGCATCTGGGCCAGCTTCAGCACCGCGGCGAACCGCTCTTCCGGGGCGACGTCGCGGTTCTTCACCAACGCCTTCAGCGCGGCGCGCTTTTCGGCCTGCTGGGCCGTCATGCGCGTGCGGCGCTTGTTCTTCTCGATGGAGCTTTTCTTAGCCATGGGTCAGTTCCCCGCCACTCATCCGACGAACGGCATGTCGAAGGCCTTCAGGAGGGACTTGGCCTCCTTGTCGGTCTTCGCCGTGGTCACGATGATGATGTCCATGCCCCGGATGTCTTCGATCTTGTCGTAGTCGATCTCGGGGAAGATGATCTGCTCTTTAAGACCCATGGCGTAGTTGCCACGGCCGTCGAAGCTGTTGCCCGGGATGCCGCGGAAGTCGCGGACACGCGGCAGGGCAATGGTCACCAGACGGTCGAGGAACTCGTACATGCGGTCGCGGCGCAGGGTCACCTTGCAGCCGATCGGCATGCCTTCACGCAGCTTGAACTGCGCGATGGACTTGCGGGCCTTGGTCACCACGGGCTTCTGACCGGTGATGGCGGCCATTTCGGCGACGGCAGCGTTGATCTTCTTGCTGTCGCCGGCGGCCTCACCGACACCCATGTTGATGACGATCTTCTCGAGGCGCGGCACTTCCATGTCGTTGGCGTAGTTGAACTCCGCCTTCAACTTGGTGCGCACGACCTTCTCGTAATGCTCTTTCAGTCGGGCAGACATGGCGCGCCTCACAGATCGATGACTTCGCCGGACGCCTTGGCGACGCGGACCTTGCGGCCATCGTCCAGCGTCTTGAACCCAACGCGGGTCGGCTTGTTGGTCTTCGGATCGACGTGCGCCACGTTCGACACATGCAGCGCCGCCTCGATCTCGACGATACCGCCCTGCTGGGTCGGGGTCTGACGCTGGTGCTTCTTCACCAGGTTGACGCCCCGCACCTTCACGCGGTTCTCGGTCGGCAGAACCTCAATGACCTCGCCCGTCTTGCCCTTGTCCTTGCCGGCAATGACGGCGACGCGGTCACCCTTGCGGATCTTCGCAGCCATCAGAGCACCTCCGGCGCCAGCGAAATGATCTTCATGAACTTCTTGGCGCGCAGCTCGCGGGTCACCGGCCCGAAGATACGGGTACCGATGGGCTCGCCCTGCTTGTTGATCAGGACGGCGGCGTTGCGATCGAAGCGGATGACGGAGCCGTCTTCGCGACGGATCTCCTTGGCGGTGCGAACGATGACGGCGCGCTGCACGTCACCCTTCTTCACGCGGCCACGCGGAATCGCCTCTTTGACCGAGACGACGATGACGTCGCCAATGGTCGCGAAACGACGGCCGGCGCCGCCCAGCACCTTGATGCACTGCACCCGGCGCGCGCCGCTGTTGTCCGCGACCTCCAGGTTGGTTTGCATCTGGATCATGGGATGCCTTCCTTATTCAGCGGATGCCGCCGGAGCGGCTTCGGAAACGACAGTCCACCGCTTCCGCTTCGAGATCGGACGGCACTCTTCGATCTGGACGGTATCGCCGATCTTGTGTGCGTTGAGCTCGTCGTGGGCAGCGTACTTCTTCGACTGCTTGATGAACTTCTTATACACCGGGTGCATGACGCGGCGCTCGACAAGGACGACAACAGTCTTGTCGCCCTTGTCGGACACCACCGTGCCCTGCAGAACGCGACGGGGCATCTTACTCTCCCCTCACTCAGGCGGACGTCGCGAGCGAAGCCCGCGCGCCCAGGATTGTCTTGATGCGGGCGATGTCGCGACGCACCACACGGACCCGCGCCGTGTTCTCCAGCTGGCCGGAGGCCTTCTGGAAACGCAGGTTGAACTGTTCCTTCTTGAGCTGGAGGAGCTGCTCGTTCAGCTCCTCGGCGCTCTTCTCGCGAAGGTCGGTAGCCTTCGTCATGCCTCACCCCCTTCACCCAGACGGGTGACGAAACGCGTCTTGATCGGCAGCTTGGCTGCCGCGAGCTCAAAGGCCCGCTTGGCGAGATCGGCCGGCACGCCGTCGACCTCGAACATGATACGACCCGGATGCACGCGGGCCGCCCAGTACTCCGGAGACCCCTTACCGGAACCCATGCGGACTTCGGCGGGCTTGGTGGAGACGGGAACGTCCGGGAAAATCCGGATCCAGACGCGCCCCTGACGCTTCAGGTGGCGGGTGATCGCGCGACGCGCGGCCTCGATCTGGCGGGCGGTGATGCGCATGGGCTCCACCGCCTTCAGGCCGAAGGCACCGAAATTCAGCGCAGTACCGCCCTTGGCGGTGCCGTGGATACGGCCCTTGTGCGCCTTCCGGTACTTGGTTCGCTTCGGACTCAGCATGGCTATCTGCCTTTCATATCCCTGCTAGTATCCGGCGGCTCAACGGGCCGGCGCCTGATCCGCGGCGCGCTTGTCCTGCGCCATCGGATCGTGGGCCAGGATCTCGCCCTTGAACACCCACACCTTGACACCGCAGGTGCCGTAGGTGGTCTTGGCCGTGCCGACGCCGTAATCGATGTCCGCGCGCAGCGTATGCAGCGGCACGCGGCCTTCACGGTACCATTCCAGGCGGGCGATCTCCGCCCCGCCCAGACGGCCGGAGCAGTTGATACGAATGCCCTGGGCGCCCAGACGCATGGCCGACTGCACCGCGCGCTTCATGGCGCGGCGGAAGGCCACGCGGCGCTCCAGCTGGCTGGCGATGTTCTCGGCGATCAGACGCGCGTCCAGCTCCGGCTTGCGGATCTCGACGATGTTCAGATTCACCTCGCCACCGGCCATGCGGCTCAGCTCGGAGCGCAGCTTCTCGATGTCCGCGCCCTTCTTGCCGATCACAACACCCGGACGGGCGGTGTGAATGGTGACGCGGGCCTTCTTGGCCGGACGCTCAATGACCACGCGGCTGACGCCGGCAGCCTGCAGGCGGCCCTGCAGGTACTTGCGCAGCTTCAGGTCCTTGTGGAGCAGGTCGGCGTAATCCTTGTCCGCGAACCAGCGGCTGTCCCAGGTGCGGTTGATGCCGAGCCGCAGCCCGATGGGATTGATTTTCTGACCCATTACTCAGCGGCCCCCTCGGCCTTCTCCTCGGCGCGCTCGCGCACGATCACGGTCAGGTTGCTGAACGACTTCTCGACGCGGGCGCCGCGGCCGCGGGCGCGGGCGTGGAACCGCTTCATCACCAGGGCCTTGCCGACGGTCGCGTGCGAAACGACCAGACGGTCAACGTCCAGCTGATGGTTGTTCTCGGCGTTCGCGATCGCGGACTGCAGCACCTTCTTCACCTCACCGGCAATACGGCGGCGGGAGAATGTGAGCATGGCGAGGGCTTCACCAGCGGTCTTTCCGCGGATCAGCTGCGCAACCAGGTTAAGCTTGCGCGGGCTCGTGCGGATCATTCCGCCGAACGCCTTGGCCTCACTCTCGCTGAGGCGCCGCTCTGCAGCAGGCTTTCCCATGATTACTTCCTCTTCGCCTTCTTGTCGGCCGCATGGCCGTAGAATGTCCGCGTCGGGGAGAACTCGCCGAACTTGTGACCGATCATGTTCTCGGTCACCAGCACCGGCAGGAACTTCTGGCCATTGTACACGCCAAAGGTCAGACCGACGAACTGGGGCAGAATGGTCGAGCGACGGGACCAGATCTTGATGATCTCGTTGCGCCCGGAAGCACGGGCCTTGTCTGCCTTCTTCAACAGGTAGCCGTCAACGAACGGCCCCTTCCACACGGAACGGGTCACGGCTCCGCCTCCTTACTTAGCGCGACGACGGATAATGAGCTTATCCGTGGCCTTGTTCTGACGCGTCTTCTTGCCCTTCGTCGGCTTGCCCCAAGGGGTCACCGGATGACGGCCACCGGACGTACGGCCCTCACCACCACCATGCGGGTGGTCGATCGGGTTCATGGCGACACCGCGGACCGCCGGACGGCGACCCAGCCAGCGGTTACGGCCGGCCTTGGCGATGACCAAGTTGGACTCGTCGGGGTTCGACACCGCGCCGATGGTGGCCATGCACTCGCCGCGCACGACGCGCAGCTCGCCGGACGGCAGCTTCAGCTGGGCATAGCCCTGGTCGCGGCCGACCAGCTGAACATAGCTGCCGGCGGCGCGGGCCAGCTGACCGCCCTTGCCAACCTTGAGCTCCACATTGTGCACGATGGTGCCAACGGGGATGTTCTTCAGCGGCATGGCGTTGCCGGGCTTCACGTCGACCTTCTCGCCGGCGACGACCACGTCGCCCGCCTTCAGGCGCTGCGGCGCGAGGATGTAGGACAGGGTCCCGTCCTCGTACTTCACCAGCGCGATGAAGCCGGTCCGGTTCGGATCGTACTCCAGACGCTCGACCGTGGCGGTCATGTCCAGCTTGCCGCGACGCTTGAAGTCGACCAGGCGGTAGGTCCGCTTGTGGCCGCCACCCATGCGGCGGGCGGTGATGCGACCGGTGTTGTTGCGACCGCCGGAGCCCGTCAGGCCCTCGGTCAGCATCTTCACCGGCTTGCCCTTGTGCAGTTCCGAGCGATCGACCAGAACGAGCTGGCGGAGGCTCGGCGTAATGGGACGGAATGTCTTCAGTGCCATTGTCCTACCCTCACACGCCCGTCGTGACGTCGATGCTGCTGCCCTCGGCCAGGGTCACCACAGCCTTCTTGTAGTCAGAACGGCGGCCGACGGTGCCGCGGAAGCGCTTCGTCTTGCCCTTGACCACAACGGTGTTGACGGCCTTGACGCTGACCTTGAACAGGCCCTCGACCGCCGCCTTGATCTCGGGCTTCTTCGCATCCAGACGCACCTTGAAGGTGACCTGGTTGTGCTCGGAGCCCATGGTGGACTTCTCGGTGATGACCGGCGCCACGATCACGTCGTACATGCGCTCGGCCGAGATCGTCGGCTTCTTCGTCGTGCTCATTTCAGACGAGCCTCCAGCTGCTCGACCGCGTTGCGGGTGAGGACGAGGGTGTCCGCCCGCAGGATGTCGTACACGTTGGCGCCCTGTTCCGGCAGCACGTCGATGTGCGGGATGTTCCCGGCGGCAAGAACGAAGTTCTTGTCCAGGTTCGCACCGTCGATGATCAGAGCGGAGTTCAGCCCGATCGTCTGCAGCTGGGCGAACAGCGCCTTGGTCTTGTGCGTGTCGGCCTTGGCGGCCTCCAGCACGATCAGCTTGCCTTCCGCCGCCTTGACCGACAGGGCGGTCTTCAGGGCCAGCTTGCGGACCTTCTTGGTCAGATCGTGCTCGTGGGAGCGGACGACCGGCCCGAAGATGCGCGCGCCGCCGCGGAACTGCGGCGAACGGACGGAGCCCTGACGGGCACGACCGGTGCCCTTCTGGCGCCACGGCTTCTTCGTGGTGCCGGAGATCTCGGAGATCCCCTTCGTCTTGTGGGTGCCGGCGCGGCGCTTGGCCAGCTGCCACAGCACCATGCGGGTCAGGATGTCCTGGCGCGCGGGCAGGCCGAAGACCTCTTCGGAGAGATCGATCTCGCCGACCGTCTCATTGTTCAGATTGATGACGTTCGTCTTCATGATGCTCAGCCCTCCTGCGCCGCAGGAGCCTCAGCGACCGGGGTACGGAACGAACCCGGGAACGGGACGCCCTCCGGCAGCTTCTTCTTCACCGCGTCCTTGACGAGGACCCAGGCGCCCTCGTGACCGGGAACGGCACCCTTGACCAGGATCAGACCGCGCTCGGCATCGACCGACACGACCTTCAGGTTCTGGACGGTGACCGTATCGACACCCAGGTGACCGGGCATCTTCTTGTTCTTGAAGGTCTTACCCGGGTCCTGGCGGCCACCGGTCGAACCGATGGAGCGATGGGACACCGACACGCCGTGGGTGGCGCGCAGGCCACCGAAATTCCAGCGCTTCATACCGCCGGCGTAGCCCTTACCGATGGTCGTGCCCTGGACGTCCACGAACTGGCCCGCGATGAAGTGGTCGGCGGTGATCTCGGCACCGACCTCGATCAGGTTCTGCGGATCAACGCGGAACTCGACCAGCTTCTTCTTCGGCTCGACCTTCGCCTTGGCGAACATCTCGCGCTGGGCCTTGGCGACGTTCTTCACCTTCGCCTTGCCCGAGCCGAGCTGCAGCGCGGTGTAACCGTCGCGCTCTTCGGTCTTGTGGGCCACAACCTGGACACCGTCCAGTTTCAGCACAGTCACCGGCACGCTCTCACCCTCGCCCGTGAAGACGCGGGTCATGCCAAGCTTCTGCGCGATCAATCCGGATCGCATTCTTCTTTTCTCCTCATTCGGGACATCCTCGGAGGGAGAGGTCCCGTACTCACTCACACTTAGATCTTGATCTCGACGTCGACGCCGGCGGCCAGGTCGAGCTTCATCAGGGCGTCAACGGTCTGCGGCGTCGGATCGACGATGTCCAGCAGACGCTTGTGCGTCCGGATTTCGAACTGCTCGCGCGACTTCTTGTCGATGTGCGGGCTGCGGTTGACCGTAAACTTCTCGATCTGGGTCGGAAGCGGGATCGGACCGCGCACGCGGGCCCCGGTCCGCTTGGCAGTGTTGACGATCTCGCTGGTGCTCTGATCGAGCACGCGATGATCGAACGCCTTCAGGCGGATCCGGATATTCTGGCTTTCCATGTGCTTAACCCCGAAAAGGCGGCTTTATACCCAAGAGACGGGCCGGCCCCAAGCGAATTGAGGCCGGCCTGCCCACAAACCTGATACGCGTTACTGGACGATCTTGGAGACGACGCCGGCGCCGACGGTGCGGCCGCCTTCGCGGATGGCGAAGCGCAGGCCCTCATCCATGGCGATCGGGGCGATGAGCTGGACGCCCAGGCGGATGTTGTCGCC
>NZ_QGNJ01000009.1 GCF_003336875.1 Oleisolibacter albus
CGAAGGGCTCGTTGCCCACGAATTCGCGCGCGCACCAGACGGCATGGCCCAGCCCCAGCGGCTCGGCCTGGCGCACATAGGAGATATAGCCGCTCTGGATCTGGATCGCCTCCACCAGCGCCAGCAGATCGGTCTTGCCGCGCGTGCGCAGCGTCGCGTTCAGCTCATAGTTCAGGTCAAAATGGTCCTCCAGCGCGCTCTTCCCCCGGCTGGTGACAAAGCAGAACATCTCGATCCCGGCCGCCCGCGCCTCATCCACCGCATGCTGGATCAGCGGACGGTCCGCCAAGGGCAGCATCTCCTTCGGGATCGCCTTGGTCGCAGGCAAAAACCGCGTCCCCAAACCCGCCACCGGAAATACAGCCTTGCGCACTTTTCTGGGCATCAACAACCCCTGAATTGCTGGTTGGCACCGTCTATGGCCAAGGGGCAGGGCCGGCCGGCACGCGCCGCAGAGCCACCCCCTTGTGCCACGGCCTTAACGCACTGACAACCCGCGCAGATCGGGGTATCCAGCGACACAAACGGCCAGTCCCGGCGCTCGGCCTTCGGCGACGTCTCACCTCCTGACTGGCTTTTCCGGAGCAATCCGGACGCCTTTCACCTGTCGCGGTTGCAGGGACGCACGCGATGAGACCGGCCTGAACCGGCAGCGGAACGGCGTTGAAGCCCGCACCCCTTCGGCGCCAGCGACAAGGGAGGATCAGCCCCCTCCGGCGCAGATGAAGATGGCGATCGGATTAGGCTGCCCCTGCCTTATCCGGGAGGGGTAAGCGCAGCTAATGGCAGACAGGCCGGGACTTTTGTATTAATAAGAGGCTAATAATGATGCCACGCCGCACCACTACCCCTTTCGGTGCGGCCCCATCGCCCGAATGGCTAAATTGGTCAAGGCCACGTTGCAGGAATCATGATGAATATCCTTATCGGTGACGATCATCTGCTCTTCCGGGAAGGTCTCTGTCGTTTGCTGATGCAACTCGACGAGAAGGCAACGTTCGTTGAAGCCGGGACGTTCGATGAAGTGCTTCAATTGGCGCAGGGCGACCAGGAATTCGACCTGATCCTGATGGACCTGCAGATGCCAGGCTGGCCAGGCTTCGCCGGCATCCAGGAAATCTGCGAGATGCAGGCAGGAACCCCGGTGGTCATCGTCTCGGCCTCGGAATCCCAGGCGGATGTCCGTGCGGCCCTGGATGCCGGTGCCTCCGGCTACATTCCGAAATCCTCCAGCGTCAAGATCATGCTGAGCGCCCTGAACCTGGTCTTCTCCGGTGGCATCTATGTGCCGCCGGCGGCGATCCAGGGCGAAGGCGCGGCGGCGGGCGGCACCGCCGCATCCGGCGGCGGCGGCAGTGCCGGCATGCCGGCCCTGACCCAGCGCCAGCGCGATGTGCTGCGCTGCCTGCGCGAAGGCAAATCGAACAAGCAGATCGCCTATGAGCTGGGCCTGTCCGAAGGCACGGTGAAGATCCATGTCACGGCAGTCATGCGCTCGCTGGGCGTGCGCAACCGGACCCAGGCGGTTATTGCTTCCACCGATCTGTTGCCCTGACCATCCGGACTGCCTTGACTGAAACGACCGCGTTCGTGGCCCCGGCCGGCACCCCGACCGGGGCCACCGGCTATCTGGCCGCTGAGGAATTCCTGGAGCCGCTGCTGCAGGAGCTTGGGGAGGTGCGTGCCGTCCATGGCCGGCTGGTGCTGGCCGACGGCCCGCCCCGCCCCGCCGCCTGGGCCCAGAACATCTGGTTCGACCCGGTGCTGCTGCCGGTCCCCTCGATCAAGCAGGGCGCCAGGGCCCTGCGCGCCATCCAGCGCAACTGGGCGCCCTACGCCTTCGCCCATCACCGGCGGACGGCGCTGATCCAGGAAAACCTGCCCCATGTCTCGGCCAAGCCGGTGGTGTTCCCCTCACCGCTGCCGACGGCCCCGCTGGGCTCCTGGACGCTGCTGGACGAGGCCACCATCCTGGCGGCGGCCCGCTGCTCCAGCCCCTATGTCAATGGCGAGATCACCTTCGTCGAGGACAAGGTGACACCGCCGAACCGGGCCTATCTCAAGCTGTGGGAGAGCTTCACCCGCCTGGGGCTGCGGCCGCAGCCGGGGGAACTGTGCCTGGATCTGGGCGCCTGCCCCGGTGGCTGGACCTGGGTGCTGCAGAGCGGCGGCGCCCGGGTCATCGCCGTGGACAAGGCCCCGCTCGACCCGCGCATCGCCCGCCTGCCCGGTGTGACCGAGCGGCGGGAAAGCGCCTTCGGCCTGGACCCGGCCGCCATCGGGCCGGTGGACTGGCTCTGCTGCGACATCATCTGCTATCCGTCGCGGCTGCTGAGCATGGTGCGGCGCTGGCTGGCGGCGGGGACCGTGCGCAACTTCGTCTGCACCCTGAAGTTCCAGGGCGAGACCGATCACGAGACGGCGCGGGCCTTCGCCGCCATTCCCGGGTCGCAGCTGTTCCACCTGCACCATAACAAGCACGAGCTGACCTGGGTGCGGCTGGGCGCCTGAGGGCGCCCGCGTCAGTAGATCCGGGGATGGATGGCCAGGTCGATGGCCGGGCGCATGGCCATGGTGGCGGTATAGCCCAGCTCGATCAGCTCCTCGGCCCGGTCGAAATCCAGGATGCCGATATGGCCGATGCGCGGCGTCAGCAGCACGTCCGGCGGTTCCCCGGCCAGGCGCGAGCGGGTGATGCGGTCCTGCATGATGTCGATGGACCCGGCCAGCACCTCCAGCACATTGGGCGTGGGCTGCTTCGGCGCCAGCAGCTGCGAGGCCAGGAACTTGGTGCGCTCCCCCACCGTGGCGCCCAGCTTGGCGATGAACTGGGCCAGCGGCTTCGATGGCGGCAGCACGGCATGGTACGGCGGCTCCGGCCCGATGTCGGACGGTTCCTCCAGGGAGACGTTGACCGGCCCCGGCGCGGCCTTGGACAGGCGCGGCAGACAGGACAGGTCGCCGTTGAGGTTCACGGCGATGACGATCTCCGCCCCCATGGCCCGGCACAGCGACACCGGCACCGGATTGACCAGGGCGCCGTCCACCAGCCACATGTCCTGATGCCGCACCGCCGGGAACAGGCCGGGCATGGCGGCGGAGCAGCGCACCACATCCAGCAGATGCCCCTCGCGCAGCCAGACCTCGCGGCCCGTGGCCAGATCGGTGGCGACGGCGGCAAACGGCGTCTCCAGCCCTTCAATGGCGCGGTCGGTCCGCGGATTGCGGAACTGCTCATAGGCCTTTTCCACCGACACCAGCCCGCCGCGCGACAGGGTGATGTCGATCAGCTTCAGCACCCCCATCAGGCCGACGCGCTTGGCCCAGTCCTGGAGGTCGTCCAGCTGGTCGGTCAGCCAGGCGCCGCCCACCAGCGCGCCGACCGAGGTGCCGCAGACCACGTCCGGGCGGATGCCGATCTCGTTCAGCGCCCGGATGACCCCGATATGGGCCCATCCCCGTGCCGCGCCGCTTCCCAGCGCAAGTCCGATCTTCATGATGCCGTCACTCTTCCCCGATACCGTCCACGCGGCGAACCAATGGCCGCCCGAATCCTTCAGGCATCTTGCGGATAGCCGGTGAACTCAGCGATAACACCCTAGAAACTAGCCGAAAGGATGGCGAATGCGCGGTCTGCTGTCGCGTATCTTGTGGCCGGCCCTGCTGGCGCTGTGTATTGCCGGCTATTGGCTGGGCTGGGCCTCCGGCCATCCCGTCCTGGCCTACAACGTCACCTATTTCGGCCTGGGCGCCGTGCTGCTGCTGCTGGAACAGCGGATGCCCTATGAGACGGTCTGGCTGAAAAATGACGGCCAGATCCTCAACGACGTCGCTCACACGGCCCTGAACAAGGGCATCGGCCAGATGCTGGCCACGGTCGGCACCTTCGTCGGGGTCAGCGCCGTGGCCCCCGCCGCCGCCTCGGGCTGGTGGCCGGCCGACTGGCCGCTGGCGGCCCAGGTGGCCCTGGCCCTGGTCGTGGGCGAGTTCGGCCTCTATTGGGCGCACCGGCTGGGCCATGAATGGGGTGTCGCCTGGCAGTGGCACGCCATCCATCACAGCGTCACGCGCCTGTGGGTGGTCAATACCGGCCGCTTCCACTTCCTCGATTCGCTGTGGAAGGCCGGATTCGCCCTGACCGTGGGGCTGGCCATGGGGGCGCCCAAGGATGTGGTGCTGTGGATGCTGGCCATCACCACCTATGTCGGGCTGCTGACCCACTGCAACATCGACATGCGCTGCGGCATCCTGAACTGGGTGTTCAGCACGCCGGAACTGCACCGCTGGCACCACAGCCGTGACCCGGTCGAAGGCAACACCAATTACGGCGAGAACCTGATCCTCTGGGACATGCTGTTCGGCACGCGCTATCTGCCGGCCGGCCGGCGCCCCCCGGTCGATATCGGCACCGACGACACCGTGCCCCACGGCTTCCTGGGCCAGCTGGCCCATCCTTTCCGCTCCTGGAGCAAACCCCCGCTCCGGGGCGAGGCCGACTGAGGGACGGTCACGCCGCCATGCCGGCGGCGTGGCCGCTGCTCCAGGCCCATTGGAAATTGTAGCCGCCGAGCCAGCCGGTGACGTCCACCGCCTCCCCCACCACATAGAGGCCGGGCACCGCCCTGGCCTCCAGCGTCTTGGAGGACAGGCCGGCGGTATCGACGCCGCCCAGCATGACCTCGGCCGTGCGGTAGCCCTCGGTCCCGGCGGGAACCACGGTCCAGCCGTGCAGCCGCCGCGCCGTCTCGGCCAGGTCGGCATCGCGCAGATCGGCCAGGGGCCGGCTGACCAATTGCTGCTCCAGCACCGCCGCCTCGAACAGGCGCTCGGCGAACCGGCGGGGCAGCAGCTCGGCCAGCACCGTCTTCAGCTCCACCCGCGGCCGGCTGCGCTTCAGCGCCTTCAGATGCGCCGCCAGATCGAGGTCCGGCGACAGATCCACCGTCACCCCCATCCCGTCGCGCCAATAGCTGGAGATCTGCAGGATCGAGGGGCCGGACAGGCCGCGGTGGGTCAGCAGCAGCGCCTCGCGGAAGCTGGTCCCGGCACAGGAGACGGTCCCGTCGAGGGCGATGCCGGACAGGTCGCGGGTCTTCTCCAGCGTGGCCGGGTCGAAGGTGAAGGGCACCAGGGCCGGCCGCGGCTCGACGATGGCGAGGCCGAACCGCCGGGCCACATCCAGCGCGAAGCCGGTGGCCCCCATCTTCGGGATCGACAGGCCGCCGGTGGCCAGGACCAGCGCATCCCCGGTGACGGGGCCGTGGCTGGTGGCCAGGGCGAACCCGCCGCCATCCGGCCGCTCCACCGCGTCGATGCGGCAGGACAGACGGATCTGCACCCCGGCATCGGCGCATTCGGCCAGCAGCATGGCGACGATGTCGCGGGCCGAGCGGTCGCAGAAGAGCTGGCCCAGCTTCTTCTCGTGCCAGGGGATGCCGTGCCGTTCCACCAGATCCAGGAACTCGCGCGGCCCGTGGCGGCGCAGGGCCGAGATGGCGAAATGCGGGTTGCGCGACAGGAAGCGCTTGGGATCGGTGCCGGTGTTGGTGAAATTGCAGCGCCCGCCGCCGGAGATCAGGATCTTCTTCCCCGCCTCCTCCGCATGGTCGAGCACCAGCACGCGCCGGCCGCGGCGCCCGGCGGTCATGGCGGCATAGAGCCCGGCGGCGCCGGCCCCGATGATCAGGACATCGTGATGGGAAGCGGTCATGGCTGGCTTCTGTAGTGGCCGCAGGCGGCGGCAGCAAGGATTTCCGCCGGCCCCGCGCCGCAGCGCCCGGGCCGGTGCGCCCTTTAATCCGGCGTGACCTTGCCGCGCAGGCGCTTGACCTCGGAGCGGCCGCCCTTGGCTTCCAGGCGGCGCTGCTTGCTGGCCAAGGTGGGGCGGGTCGGGCGGCGCGGCGGCTGGCGCTCGGCCGCCTTCTGGATCAGCTCCACCAGCCGCAGGCGCGCATCCTCGCGGTTGCGCTCCTGACTGCGGTATTTCTGCGCGGTGATGACCAGCACGCCCTCGTCCGTCATGCGCCGTCCGGCCAGCGTGCGCAGCTTCTGCTTGACCCAGTCGGGCAGCGCGGGCGAGTTGGCGGCATCGAAGCGCAGCTGCACCGCCGTCTCCACCTTGTTGACATTCTGCCCGCCCGGCCCCCCGGCCCGCAGGAAGCTCTCCTGCAGTTCGTCCTCGTCCAGGCTGATGAAGGGGGTGATGGCAAGCATGGGGCAGACAGTCGGGAAAGTGCGGCACGGGGCCGGAGACGGCGGATGCTAGCAGAGCGGCGGCGGCGGCGAAACGCGCCGCTGTCCCGTCCCGCCGCCAGGGCGGTCACCCGGTCAAGGTGACATCACCTGCCGTCGCGCGACCAAAGGCGACGCAAAGGCGACATCAAAGCGACAAACGCAACGCTAAGGTGACGTCAACGTGACGCTCAGCACCGCGGGCGTTAACTTACAAGCCTTTGATTCCGTTGAATACAAGCGCCTTAAGGTGACAAAGGTGACGTGTGAACCGCCCCCCGCCTGTGCGACAGTCACCAATGTGACAGCGGGTGCCGGGCCAGCCCCTTCCCCGTCGGGATCTTCACCATGGACAAGAGCCGCGCATCGCGCCGATGCGTCGCCGCAGCATAGGGGATAATAGGAATTTTGTCCAATGCCGCACGGGCGGAACCCGGCCCGGTCGTCAGCCGGGATGGCTGATGCTGTAGCGCTCCGCCGCCAGCGTCTCGAAGGAATCGAGGTGGCGGTTCAGCAGCTTCATGTTCTTGGTGTTGGCGCGGTAGGCCACATCGAAGATTGTGCCGATGACCGGGATCGAACCCACGGCCCAGTCCAGCCCCACATTGCCGATCATGCGCACCAGCGTCCCCGCCGGCACGCCGATGGAGCGGGCCTGAAGGATGATATAGGCGGACACCAGGGCCGTCAGCGTGTCGCCCGCCACCGGCACCAGACTGGCAACCCCATCCAGCCCGAACCGGATGCCGGTGCCAGGAATGCGCCAGCGCGTGTCCAGCAGGTCGGAGAGCCGGCGCAGATGGGCGATGGTGGCCGGATCGACGGCCCGGGGCCTGTGGCGGGTCACCGCCTCCTCCCGCTATTTGTATTTCACGATGATATAGACAGCGTGGATGATTCCGGGGATGTAGCCCAGGATCGTCAAGAGCAGATTGAGCCAGAACTGCAACCCCAGACCCACCTGCAGGAACACGCCCAGCGGCGGCAACAGGATGGCGATCAGGATGCGCAGAACGTCCATGGGAAAACCTTTCCGTGTTTGGACCCGGTCCAGGAATAACCCATCCGGGCCGGCTTCGTTCCGGCAGCGAACGGGCGCGGCGTTCCCCTGGACCCTCCGCGCAGGCGGGCATCCAGGGCCGGCCCCGCCTGCGCGGGCACGACGCGGTGGCGGGGTGGGCCGCTTGGTCGCGGGCCGACAACCGCAGGCAGGCAGGGAAATGACGGGTGGCCGGGCGTCCCGGACGTGGCCGCGGCGTGGACGGAGGCCGGCCCCTATTCGCCGGCGGGGGGCGGGCGGAGGGACAGGGGGGCGGCGGTGGCGGCACGGGGATCGGCTGCGGGCGCCGGCTCCGGCGGGGGACTGTCGGGGCGGGAGCCGGGCTTCAGCGTGGCCCCGCCATGGCCCAGGGGCGGCAGCCGCTCCAGCGTGCCGGGCACGCGGTCGCGGTGCAGCGTCTCGTCCACCGCCTCCTGGCTTGGCACCAGGGGCGCCGGCGGCGGCACCAGCGCCTGATCCACCCGGCGGGCTTCGCGTTGCAGCTCATGCAGCCGGCGCTGTTCCAGCGGGTCCAGCTTGCCACGGGCGTCAAGCGTCGCGCCATCGCGCACGGCGGGCGCGAGAGTGTCACGGTAGAGCCGCGCCCGCTCCTGCTCGACCGCCGATTGCGGCGAGGAGGAGACGGCACCGGGCGACAGCGGCGATGGCCGCAGCAGCGGGTTCTGCTGGGCCACGGCCGGGCCGGCGACGAGCAGAAACAGCATCAGGGGAAGGAACGGGCGCATGAGCATCATATGGGGTGCCCGCCCTGCCCCGTCACCCGCCCCGTCGCCGGGGTGAACGGGAAAAGGGGGCAGAGCGGGCCGGCCGATGGCGCGCAGCCATCGCCCGTCCAGGCAATGGCGCGCAGGCAAGGGGCGCGCCCCGGCGGGATCAGATCCGGGGATCAGGCCGCCGCGTGCCGGCGGCCGTCATGCCGGCCTTCGCGGAACTCCTCGATCATCTTGGCGCAGAAGGCGGGCAGATCGTCCGGCTTGCGCGACGTGACCAGCCCGTGGTCGGTCACCACCTCCCGGTCCACCCACATGGCGCCGGCATTCTCCAGATCCGCCTGCAGCGACGGCCAGGAGGTCATGGTCCTGCCCTTGACCGCCCCGGCATTGATCAGCGTCCAGGGACCATGGCAGATGGCGGCGATGGGCTTGGCCGTTTCGACGAAATGCCGGATGAAGGTGATGGCCGCCGGCTCCAGCCGCAGCGCATCGGGATTGATGACCCCGCCCGGCAGCACCAGCCCTTCGTACTCCTCGGCCTTGGCCTGATCGAGGGTCACGTCCACCGCCACCGTCTCGCCCTTGTCGTGATGGTTGAAGCCCTGGATGCGGCCGGCGCCCGGCGCCACCACATGGACCGTGGCGCCGGCCTGCTTCAGCGCCTGCACCGGCCCGGTCAGCTCCACCTGCTCGAATCCGTCGGTGGCCAGGACGGCATAGCGCTTGCCGCGCAGGTCGCCGGTCATGGTTTCATCGGCCATGGAAACACTCCTTCACATGTGACAGGCCCCGGCCGTGCCGGGGGTGCCCTGTCAACCGCAGGGGCCGGCAATGATTGCGGGCCACGGCCCTGTGCCGGGCCGCGGCCGGTCAATCCCACCAGCGTCTGGCCCACCAGCGTCCGGCCCAGCGGCGTCCGGCCTGTCGCCCCCTGGTCTTACCGCCGGGGCGCCGGCCGGAAAAATCATCCCTCCCCCCATTTTGTACCTGCTTAAAATCACATCTCCACGGCAGCATGGTCAGGGCAGTATCCCTGTGTTGTCCGTGACCGTCCGTCCTGCGCACCCTTCTGCCGGAGGCCCCCGCCATGTTCCTGAACGACAGCAAGATCGGGTTCCGGTTCGGCCGTGAACCCAGCCCGGACGCCGATGCGTCCGCCCTGCGCACCGCAAGCACCCAGACGGCCAGCCCCCAGCAGGCCAATACCCCGTCGGCCAATACCCCGCCGAGCGGCACGGCTGCGGGCCGGACGCCGCCGCCCATGCGGCTGACACCGGCTCCGCTGGACGGGGCGGACGGGCAGGCCACGGCGCCGCAGACGGCCTTCCCCCAGACGACGGCCAGGGCCGGCACCCGGCCGGACGAGGCCGGTGCCGGTGACGGCGCCCTGGACGAGCCCCCCCTGGTCCTGACCCGGCCGGCCCCGGAGCGGGAGACGCCGGCCCTGGACCCGGCCGCCGACCGGACCGGTGACCGGACCGGCGACAAGGCGGGCGACAGGCCCGCCGGCGGGGTGGCGACGGCCCAGCCGCTGATCGCCCAGGTGCGGGCCGCCATCACCCAGGCACCATCCGAGGATGAGGCCCGCCTGCTGGACAGCGTGCTGCGCACCATCGAGGAGCTGTCGGCCCGCCAGAGCCGCCAGGACCAGGAGGTGGCCGAGGCCCGCGACAGCGTGGCCCGCATGGCCGCCGACAAGGCGCGGCTGGTGGAGGAGAAGGCCCGGCTGGCCGAGGAGAATCAGCAGATGCGCGATCTGCTGTCGGCCCTGCTGCGCACGGTGGAGCAGGAGCGCCGCCGCCGCACCGAGGCGCTGTCGCGCATCAATGCCCGCCTGCATGACATGACCGGCGCGGCGGGGGCCAAGAGCGGCGGCACCGCCGAGCGCGCCGCCTGATCCGTCGCGGACCGGTGCCGCGGCCACGGTCGCGGCACCGGTCCGCCCTTCCCCTGTCCGTTTCCCCGCTCCGGCCCGGCGGCCGCCCCCGCATAAAAGTCCCTTGCGCCCGGACGCGAAATGCATAAATAAGGGCACAGACGCACCCGCACGTGCCCCTGGCCCTTGGGCAGGCCGTTGCCCTGGCGAAATGCCAGACCAACCGGCCCCATCCGCCCCTGGTGTTTACGCAACGACGTCAGGCGTCCTTTTTGGCAGAACCGGTCGAAAGTGGGCCGGTCCCGAGAGGGAAGTCGATATGAACGCCGTTCCGATGTCAGGAAAATGGCACCCTGGGGCCATGACAGCCTGAGCCCCCGTCTGGTCATTCCCCTCGTCAGTTGACGCTTTGCGGCACCCCTGCCTTCGGCAGGCCAGGCCCGGCAATCACGGCGCGGGACCAGAGTCCCTCCCCCCTCGTCGCCTTCCGGACAGACCGTCCGGTCCGCCCACGTTCGTCATTCCGGTCCGGCCGCGTGCCGCCGGGATGCGGGGACCCTGTCCCCGAAGGGAGCCGTTCGCCATGGCCCAGCCGCGTTTCCGTTCCGCCGTGTCCCCGCTGCGCCGCAGCTTCACCGCCGCCGCCACCGTGCCCGCCGGCTTGCCCGCCAGCTTGCCCGCCAGCTTGCCCAGCGTCGAGGCGCGGGTCGCCGATCTGCGCCCGGCCGAGCCGATGCACTGCATCCGCCCGGCGGTGCTGCGCGCCACGGCCCGCCATTTCGTTTCCGGCTTCGCCGCGGCCCTGGGCGGCGATGTGCTCTATGCCGTGAAGTGCAACCCGGACCCGGCCTTCCTGCGCCAGCTGTGGAAGGGCGGCGTGCGCCATTTCGACTGCGCCTCCCCGGCGGAGATCCGCGTGGTGCGCCAGATGTTCCCGGATGCCGCCATCCATTACATGCACCCGGTGAAGAACCGCGCCGCCATCCGCCAGGCCTATGGCGAGTACGGGGTGCGCGACTTCTCGCTGGACTGCGGCGAGGAGCTGGACAAGCTGCTGGCCGAGACGGGGAATGCCGGCGATCTGGGCCTGTTCATCCGGCTGGCCATGCCCAAGGGCACGGCCGCCATGGACCTGTCCGGCAAGTTCGGCGCCGAGCGCGAGACGGCGGCGGCGCTGCTGCGCCGTGCCCGCGGCATCGGCGCCCGCGTGGGCCTGTGCTTCCATGTGGGCAGCCAGATGCTGGACCCGGCGGCCTATGAGCGGGCGCTGGCCCTGGCCGGCGAGGTCATCGCCGCCGCCGGCGTCGCCATCGACGTGCTGGATGTGGGCGGCGGTTTCCCCGTGGCCTATCCCGACATGGACCCGCCCGACCTGTCGCTCTATTTCGAGGCCATCCGCCGCGGCGTGGACAGGCTGGCCCTGCCGGCCGGCACCCGGATCTGGTGCGAGCCGGGCCGCGCCCTGGTGGCGGCCGGCGGCAGCGTGGTGGTGCAGGTGGAGCGCCGCCGCGGCCGGGAGCTGTTCATCAATGACGGCGCCTATGGCAGCCTGTCCGATGCCGGCGTGCCCGGCTTCCGCTTTCCCTGCCGGCTGGTGCGGCCGGCGGGGGACAGCGCTGCGGCCCTGACGGCCTTCAGCTTCTGGGGGCCGACCTGCGACAGCGCCGACCGCATGCAGGGGCCGTTCCTGCTGCCGGACGATATCCGCGAAGGGGACTGGATCGAGATCGGCCAGCTGGGCGCCTATGGCGCCACCCTGCGCACCGCCTTCAACGGCTTCGACCAGGCGCGTCTGGTCGAGGTTTCCGACGGCCCGCTGCTGGAGACGGCGGGCCACGGCATCGCGGCGAGGTTGCCAGCGAGCGCCGGCTAGTCCACTCTCTGTCACAGGTACCCGACAGACCCCGGGGCCGCCCCCTACAGGGCGGCCTTGGGATCTTTTTGTTCCACTTCAACCCCAAGTCGCAGGTCAAAGGACCTTCTACGCGCGAAACATAGCTCGGAGCGAGAGAGAATGAACGATCATGTGAAGCACTGCGCCCTGCCCGGCCGTCTGGTGATGGTGGGCTTCGGCAGCATCGGCCAGGGTGTCCTGCCCCTGATCTTGCGACACATCGACATCAAGCCCGAGCAGATCACCATCGTCACCGCCGATGAGCGCGGGCATGACGAGGCCGACTATTACCACATCAAGTTCGTGCGCGAGCCGCTGACGCGCGAGAACTACCGGCAGATCCTGTCCCCGCTGCTGGGCAAGGGCGATTTCCTGGTGAACCTGTCGGTCGATGTGTCCTCCACCGCCCTGGTGGAGCTGTGCGGCGCGCTGGGCGCGCTTTACATCGACACCTGCATCGAGCCCTGGGCCGGCGGCTATACCGACCCCGGCCTGTCGCTGTCGCTGCGCTCGAACTACGCCCTGCGCGAGCAGGCGCTGACCCTGCGCCAGAAGCGGCCGGGCGGCGCCACCGCCGTGCTGACCCACGGTGCCAATCCGGGGCTGGTGTCGCACTTCGTCAAGCGCGCCCTGCTGAACATCGCCGCCGATACCGGCCGCGACGTGGCCACGCCCGCCGACCGCACCGGCTGGGCCACCCTGGCCCGCGACCTGGGCGTGAAGGTCATCCATGTGGCCGAGCGCGACACCCAGATCTCGTCGGTGCCGAAGCGGCGGGGCGAGTTCGTCAACACCTGGTCCATCGACGGCTTCGTCTCGGAAGGCTCGCAGCCGGCGGAGCTGGGCTGGGGCAGCCATGAGAAGACCTTCCCGCCCGACGGCATCCGCCACGATTTCGGCTGCCAAGCCGGCATCATCCTGGCGCGCCCCGGCGTGACCCAGCGCGTGCGCACCTGGACGCCGATGGAGGGGCCGTTCCACGGCTTCCTCATCACCCATTCCGAGGCGATCTCCATCCCCGACTATCTGACGCTGCGCGAGGGGGAGCGGGTGGTCTACCGGCCCACGGCCCATTACGCCTATCACCCCTGCGACGACGCGGTGAAGTCGATCCACGAGTTCGCCGGCAAGAACTTCGTGCAGCAGGAGACCCAGCGCCTGCTGATGAAGGAGATCATCGACGGCGTGGACGAGCTGGGCGTGCTGCTGGCCGGGCATGAGAAGGGCGCCTACTGGTACGGCTCGCAGCTGTCCATCGAGGAGGCCCGCCAGCTGGTGGAGTTCAACAGCGCCACCAGCCTGCAGGTCTGCGTCGCCGTGCTGGCCGGCATGGTCTGGGCCATCGAGAACCCGGAGCGCGGCATCGTCGAGCCGGACGAGTTGGATTTCGAGCGCTGCCTGGACATCTGCATGCCCTATCTGGGTCCGGTGGTCGGCGCCTATACCGACTGGACCCCGCTGCAGGGCCGCGGCACGCTGTTCCCGGAAGACCTGGACCACAGCGATCCCTGGCAGTTCAAGAACGTCCGCGTGGTCTGACCCGGGCGGGCACGGGACCGGCGCAAGGGCGGACACCGCGGGGTGCCCGCCCTTCTGCTTTATCGGGACGGGGAGGATCGGAACGGGGGAGAGAGTCGACTCCTCCGGCCAATGGCCGTACAGTAGCGGGAAGGAGACAGGCCATGCCGACAGCGACGGAAAAGCAGGCCGCCGGAAAGCGAACGGGACACGGCGCCATGACCGCGGGGCGTGCCCGGTCCGAACGGTTGGAAGCGCGGATCAGCGCGGAGCAGAAGCAGCTGATCGAACAGGCGGCCGCCCTGCAGGGGCGCTCCGTGACCGATTTCGTGCTGTCCAGCCTGCAGGATGCGGCCCGGCAGACCATTGAGGCCCACCATCGCCTGGACCTGTCCCGGCGGGACAGCGAGGCGTTTGTCGAGGCGCTGCTCAATCCGCCCGCCGTCAGTGAAAGATTGCACGAGACCGTTCGGCGTTATCGCGACGCAACCGGAGCATGAGCGGTGCATCCCTGGGACGGTCTGCGGGTCGAGCCGCTGGCGCCCCGGCATGATCGCACGCAGTTCCGCTGCGGCGTCGACGCCTTGGACCGGTATTTCCGTCTCCAGGCCGGGCAGGATGCCCGCAAACATCTGGCGGCCCCCTTCGTCCTGATCGATGACGCTGACCGGATCTGCGGTTTCTACACGTTGTCGGCCTTTTCGGTGTCGCCCTCGGACCTGCCGCAGGCGCTGATCCGCCGGTTGCCGCGCTATCCGCTGATCCCGGCCACGCTGCTCGGCCGGTTGGCCATTGATGGGCAGTGTCGGGGCCGTGGTCTGGGCCGGTTCCTGCTGGCAGACGCCCTGCACAGGGTCCTGCGCAGCGAGATCGCCAGTTTTGCCATCATCGTCGATGCCAAGGACGCGGCGGCCGCCGCCTTTTACCGGCGGGAAGGGTTCCACCCCTTCGCCGACCATCCAGACCGCCTGTTCCTGCCCATGGACAGCATCCGCGCCCTGTTCGCCTGACAGCCCCCCGGCCAAATCCGTTTGCCAGACGCGGCGGGGGGCGGTACGAAACGGGCGTGCGGACGCCCTGGCGGGCGCCCCCGTCCCTGCCTCTGCCGTGGCGATGGAGCCCATGACCGACGCCTTCCTTCCCGACCTGCCGGACCAGGATCTGGCCGCCAAGGCCCTGCTGCCGACGGGCTTGCGCGACCTGCTGCCGCCGGATGCGGAGCATGAGGCAGAGGTGGTGGGCCGGCTGATGGCGGCCTTCGCCGCCCATGGCTATGAGCGGGTCAAGCCGCCGCTGATCGAGTTCGAGGAGGGGCTGCTGTCCGGCGCCGGCGCCGCCCTGTCCAAGCAGACCTTCCGGCTGATGGACCCGGTCAGCCAGCGCATGATGGGGCTGCGTTCCGACATGACACCCCAGGTGGCGCGCATCGCCGCCACCCGCCTGGGCGGTGCCCCGCGGCCGCTGCGCCTGTCCTATGCCGGCCAGATCCTGCGGGTGAAGGGCGGGCAGCTGCGGCCCGAGCGCCAGTTCGGCCAGGTCGGCATCGAGCTGATCGGCAGCCTGGCGCCGGCCGCCGATGTGGAGGTGGCGCTGCTGGCCCTGTCGGCGCTGCGCGCCGTGGGCGCGGCCGATGTCAGCATCGATCTGACGGTGCCGACGCTGGTGCCGGCGGTGGCCGCCGCCTTCGGCCTGACGCCGAAGCAGCAGGCCCAGCTGCGCGCCGCCCTGGACAAGCGCGATGCCGCCGCCGTGGCCGCCGTGGCCGGCCCGGCCGCCGCGGTGCTGACCGACCTGCTGAAGGCCAGCGGCCCGGCGCCCGCCGCCGTGCAGCGGCTGGCCGCCATCGCCCTGCCGGACGCGGCGGAGCCGGAACGCGCCCGCCTGACCGCGGCCGTCGCCCTGCTGGAGCAGGCCCTGCCCGACCTGTCCTTCACCATCGATCCCGTGGAACAGCGCGGCTTCGAGTACCAGACGGGGCTGAGCTTCACCCTGTTCGCCCGCGGCGTGCGTGGCGAGCTGGGCCGCGGCGGCCGCTACCGCACCGAGGCCGACGAGCCGGCCACCGGCTTCACCCTGTTCACCGATACGGTGATCCAGGCCATTCCCGGACCCCAGGCCCCCCGCCGTCTGTTCCTGCCCCATGGCACCCCCTATGAATCAGCGGTGCAGTTGCGGGCGGAAGGATGGCAAACCGTCAGCGGGCTGGAGCCCGCCGGCGATGCGGCGGCCGAGGCGCGGCGCCTGGGCTGCGGCCATGTGCTGGGCGCCAGCGGGCCGACAGCCGTTTAGAACGGAGTGCGGGGCATGGCGGCAGCCGCGCTCCGGCAGCACCATCCCAAGCCATCCTTTGCCGGGGCCGGCCACCATGGCCCGCCCCGGCCGACTTGAGAAAGCAGGAGCAGCATCATGGCCAATGTGGCGGTCGTCGGGTCCCAGTGGGGCGACGAGGGCAAGGGCAAGATCGTCGACTGGCTGTCGAGCCGCGCCGACGTGGTCGTGCGCTTCCAGGGCGGCCACAATGCCGGCCACACCCTGGTCATCAACGGTGTGGTCTACAAGCTGAGCCTGCTGCCCTCGGGCGTGGTGCGGCCGGGCAAGCTGTCGGTGATCGGCAACGGCGTCGTCGTCGATCCCTGGGCCCTGCTGCGCGAGATCGAGGCCATCAAGGCCCAGGGCGTGGAGATCACCCCGGACAGCCTGATCGTGGCGGAGAACTGCCCGCTGATCCTGCCGCTGCACTCCACCGTGGACAAGGCGCGCGAGGAGGCCCGGGGCGCCAACAGGATCGGCACCACCGGCCGCGGCATCGGCCCGGCCTATGAGGACAAGGTGGCCCGCCGCGCCATCCGCCTGTGCGATCTGGCCGACGAGGCGCTGCTGGGCGAGAAGGTGGACCAGCTGCTGTTCCATCACAACGCGCTGCTGCGCGGCCTGGGCGCCGCCGAGCTGGACAAGGCCGAGCTGATGGCCCAGCTGCACGAGGTCGCGCCGAAGATCCTGCCCTATGCCGCCGTGGTCTGGGAGCGGCTGGACGAGGCCCGGCGCCAGGGCAAGCGCATCCTGTTCGAGGGCGCCCAGGGCGCCATGCTGGATGTGGACCACGGCACCTACCCGTTCGTCACCAGCTCCAACACCGTGGCCGGCAATGCCGCCGCCGGCTCGGGCATGGGGCCGGGCGCCGTCGGCCATGTGCTGGGCATCACCAAGGCCTATACCACCCGCGTCGGCTCCGGCCCCTTCCCCACCGAGCTGCTGGACGAGACCGGCGACCTCATCGGCCAGCGCGGCCGCGAATTCGGCACGGTGACGGGCCGCAAGCGCCGCTGCGGCTGGTTTGACGCCGTGCTGGTGCGCCAGGCCATCAAGACCGGCGGCATCACCGGCATCGCCCTGACCAAGCTGGACGTGCTGGACGGCTTCCAGGAGCTGAAGGTCTGCACCGGCTACCGCTACAAGGGCGAGATCATCCACCATCTGCCGGCGGCCCAGACCGCCCAGGCCGAGGTGGAGCCGGTCTATGAGAGCTTCGAGGGCTGGAGCGAGAGCACCCAGGGTGCCCGCAGCTGGGCCGAGCTGCCGGCCACGGCCATCAAGTACATCCGCCGCATCGAGGAGCTGATCGAGGCGCCGGTGACGCTGCTGTCCACCAGCCCCGAGCGCGACGACACCATCCTGGTGAAGGACCCGTTCGAGGACTGAGACCGGCCGGCCGCCGGCCGGCCTATGCCGGACGGACAGGCCGCAGGGTCCGAAGTCCGCCCGGGTTGTACAAAGCCCCCCGCTTTGCCATGATCCCGGCGGGCGGCAGGGGCCGCGGCGGCGACACGGACGATGATGGCAAGCGCGGCCAGAACCAGGGATGCGGGCGGGATCGACACCACGCCCGTCGATCTGGGCGGACGCTGGGAAGTTATGCCCGGCGCGCCTTTGGCCGAGCTGGATTCGCCCGGCGCCAGCGCCTATGTCTGCCGCGGCCTGAAGGACCGTCGCAGCGAACTGTTCGCCCTGGTCTGCGAGGCGCCGGTGCCGCCGCGCCTGGATGTGCTGCAGGCCTTCCGCGGCATGGACAATCCGGCGGTGCTGCGCCTGCTGGACTGGGGCACGATCGACTGGCCCGGCGGCGGGCGCCGCTTCGCCCTGGTGCTGGACCGGCCGGGCGGGCGCCGGCTGATGACGTCGCTGGGCGACAGCCGCGATCCGTTCAGCGACGACCATATCGTGCGCGTGCTGATGCCGTCGCTGCTGCTGGCCCTGCGCGAGATGACGGTGCGCGGCGTCACCTGCGGCGGGCTGCGCCCCACCAACCTGTTCCTGAAGGACGCCACCAGCACGGCTCTGGTCATCGGCGACTGCGTCTCCACCCCCGCCGGCTATAGCCAGCCACTGCTGCTGGAGACCATCGAGCGGGGCATGGCCCAGCCCTCCGGCCGCGGGCCGGGCACCATCGCCGACGATCTCTACGCCCTGGGCGTCACGCTGCTGATCCTGCATCTGGGGCGCAATCCCCTGCGCGACCTGGACGACGAGGCCATCCTGCGGCTGAAGATGGACCGCGGCACCTATCCGGCCCTGACCAGCGCCGTGCGGCTGCCCCAGGGCCTGATCGAACCGCTGCGCGGGCTGATGACCGACGATCCGCGCCAGCGCTGGACCCTGGCCGATCTCGATCTGTGGCTGCAGGGCCGCCGCCTGTCGCCGAAGCAGCCGCAGGTGCCGCGGCGCGGCGTGCGCCCGTTCGAGCTGAAGGGCGAGGAACTCTGGCACTGCCGCGCGCTGGCCCGGGCCATGACCCGCGCCCCCACCACCGCGGCCCCGCTGATCGACAAGGGCGATGTGGACCGCTGGGTCCGCCGCAGCGTCGGTGACGAGCACCGGGCCAATGTGCTGCAGACGGCGATCGAGTCCGCCGGCATCGGCGCCCGCAGCGCCAGCCAGGAGGAACGGCTGGTGGCCCGCGCCGCCATCGCCCTGGACCCGCCAGCCCCCATCCGCTACCGCGGCATCGCCGTGCTGCCCGACGGCTTCGGTCCCGCCCTGGCCGAGGCCATGGCCGCCGGCGGCAGCGTCCAGCCCCATGCCGAGATGATCCTGGCCCAGCTGCCGCTGTTCTGGGTCAATTGCCAGACCGAATTCCGGGCCGAGCTGGTGCCGCTGATCCAGCTGTTCGACACCCAGCGCGTGCTGCTGGAGCATACCGGCCCCGGCTTCGGCATCGAGCGGGTGCTGTACGAGCTGAACCCCGGCTGCCCCTGCCTGAGCCCGCTGGTGCGCGGGCAGCATCCGCTGACGCTGCCGGACCTGCTGCAGGCCCTGGACACGGTCGGCGCCTCCACCAACCGCGCCCGCGACCCGGTGGACCGGCATGTGCTGGCCTTCATCGCCGCCCGCAACAAGAAGCTGAACGAGGCCCTGCTGGGTCCGCTGGCCAGCGGCACGCCCGATCCGGCCCGGCGCGCCATCGCCATGGCCGCCATCCTGGCCGATGCGCAGCAGCGCTACGGCCCCGCCCGCCTGCCCAATCTGTGCGGCTGGATGATCACGCTGCTGGAGCCGGCCTTCAAACGCTTCAAGAACCGCGAGGTGCGCACACGGCTGAAGACGGAGGCGCTGGGGCTGGCGCGGGCCGGGGTGCTGGACGATGTGCTGCGGCTGGTGGACGATGCCGAGGCCATCCGCCGCGACGACAAGGGCTTTCTGACCGCCATGCGCCGTTACGAGGGGCTGACCCGGCAGATCGACACGCTGAAGGCCGGGCTGGATGACCGGCGCAGCATGGCCGAGGGCAGCGGGCGCCAGATGGCGGCCGTGATCTCCAGCGTCGTCTCGGGTATGATCCTGATCCTGACCATCATCGTCATGTTGAGGCCGTCGTGATGCCGGGGCCATCCGTGATGCCGAGGCCGGCATGAGCATGAGCCAGGTCGCGCCCAAGCGCCGTCCGGGACAGGGCGGCCTGCTGGTCCTGCTGCTGGTGCTGCTGCCGCTGGGGCTGTTCGTGCTGCCCACCAGTGTGCTGCTGATGGTAGGGCTGCTGCCGACCGTGGTGGCCTGGATCGTCGACCGCGACAGCGAAAAATCGGCCGCCCTGACCGTGGGCGCCATGAATCTCTGCGGCATCGCCCCCTATGTCATCCTGCTCTGGCAGGGTGGACACAGCATGGAGCGCGCCATGCGCTTCCTGGCCGACCCGTCCACCTGGCTGGTGATGTACGGAGCGGCGGCTGTGGGCTGGGTCATCTATTTCCTGGTGCCGCAGTTCGTGGCGGCCGGCATCGCCATGCGCAACGAAAGCCGCATCCGCACGCTGGAGGCCCAGCGCGCCACCCTGGTGGCGGAATGGGGCACGGCCATCCTGGGCAAGGATGCGGAGGCGGCCGAACCCCAGGGGCTGCTGGAGGGTCAGGGCGGGGCGGATGCCCCGGCGGCCCAACCGGTCCAGACCACGCCCGCCCCGGCGACACGGCCCCCGGCGGACCGGGACGGTGTCAGGCCAGACGCTGCTCCAGCGCCGCGGCCTTGATGGCCTTCTGCAGCTTCTCGAAGGCGCGCACCTCGATCTGACGCACGCGCTCGCGGCTGATGCCGTATTGCTGGGACAGATCCTCCAGCGTGGTCGGCTCGTCGCGCAGGCGGCGCTCGACCAGGATGTGGCGCTCACGCTCGTTCAGCGTCTTCATGGCCTGGGCCAGAAGCGCCTTGCGCTTGCCCATCTCCTCCTGCTCGCCCAGGCGGATCTCCTGGCTGTCCTGCTCGTCCACCAGCCAGTCCTGCCACTCGCCTTCCCCGTCGACGCGCAGGGGCGCGTTGAGGCTGTGGTCGGGCTGGGACAGGCGCTGGTTCATGGAGACGACGTCGGCCTCCGGCACCTCCAGCGTCTGGGCGATCTTCGTCACCGTCTCCGGGGCCAGATCGCCATCCTCGATGGCCTGCATCTGTCCCTTCAGCCGGCGCAGATTGAAGAACAGCTTCTTCTGCGCCGCCGTGGTGCCCATCTTCACCAGCGACCAGCTGTGCAGGATGTATTCCTGGATGGCGGCCCTGATCCACCACATGGCGTAGGTGGCCAGGCGGAAGCCACGCTCGGGATCGAAGCGCTTGACCGCCTGCATCATGCCGACATTGCCTTCCGAGATCAGCTCGGACAGGGGCAGGCCGTAGCCGCGATAGCCCATGGCGATCTTCGCCACCAGACGCAGATGGCTGGTGACCAGCCGGTGTGCGGCGACGCTGTCCTCATGCTCCTGCCAGCGCTTGGCCAGCATGTACTCCTCATCCGGTTCCAGCATGGGGAACTTGCGGATCTCCTGGAGATACCGGGACAGGTTGCTTTCGGAATTGATGACCGGGACCGCGGGTACCGATGCCATGTTTCACCCCCTGATGGGCCTTGATGACCCGCCCCGGCCCGTTACGGCACCGGAGGCGCGGCCGGCTGGCGTGGAGCCATTTGGCGTGGACAGGTGTCGCTCTGACCACCTGCCGAACTCGGGATCGGCCATTATACCGAGTCCAGCGTTGCAAGTAAGGTTTCAATGTCGGCGGGCAGTCGGGACTGGAACCGCATCCTTTCCTGCCGCACGGGATGGAGGAACTCGATGGCGCCGGCATGCAGGGCCTGCCGCGGGAAGGCGGCCAGCCCGGCGCGGACCGGCTCCGGCAGCAGCCTGGCCCGTGCCGGCCGTCCGCGCCCGTAGACGGGATCGCCCACCAGCGGATGGCCCACATGGGTCATGTGCACCCGGATCTGATGTGTACGCCCGGTCAGCAGTTTGCATTCCACCAGCGCGGCACCCGCACCGAAACTTTTCAGCGTGCGGTAGAGGGTGATGGCGGGCTTGCCGCCGCGCTCCAGCACGGCCATGCGTTTGCGGTCGGTGGCGGAGCGGCCGATATTACCCTCGATCCGCCCCTCCTTCGGCGACGGCGCCCCCCAGACCACGGCCTGGTAGGTGCGCGACAGCGAGCGGTCGGCGAACTGGGCCGCCAGCCCCTGATGGGCCCGGTCGGTCTTGGCCACCACCATCAGCCCGCTGGTATCCTTGTCCAGCCGGTGGACGATGCCGGGCCGGCGCACCCCGCCGATGCCCGACAGGCGCTCCCCGCAATGGAACAGCAGCGCATTGACCAGGGTGCCGTCGGCGTTGCCCGCCGCCGGATGCACCACCAGCCCGGCCGGCTTGTCCACCACCAGCAGGTCCTCATCCTCGAAGATGATGGTCAGGGGGATGTCCTGGGGCTGCGGCAGGGCCGGAGCCGCGCCCGGCACCCGCACGGTGAAGGCCTGGCCCGGTTTGACCCTGCGGGAGGCGTCGTCTATGGTCAGGCCGCCGGTCGCCACGCATCCCTGCTCGATCAGGGCGCGGACGCGGGACCGCGACAGGCCCGCTGCCGCCAGCAGGTCCGCCAGCACCCGGTCGAGCCGCTCGCCGGCGGCCGTTCCGGGCACGGCGACACTGTGCAGGACCTCGGCGTGCAGGACCTCGGCCGCCGCCGCGGCAAGCGCCTCCTCCCCGCCCTCCTCCGGCAGGAGGTCGTCATCCAGATCGTCGAGGATCGCCGCGGGCAGGGCGCGGTCGGCCTCAAGCGAAGGGACAACTTTCCGTGCGGGCACTCAAAGCACTCCTGATCGTCATGGGCGCCATCATCGTCGCCGGTTTCGCATTCATCGGCTGGGAGGTGTACCAGCGCGCCACCAATCCCGACCACCCCCGCAGCTTCGCCCGCCGCGAGGCACCGGCCGCGGCGGCTGTTGCTTCGCCCGCCGCCACGGCAACTCTGTCCACGGGAACCGCCGCCGCGGTGTCCGCCCTCCCCCTTGGCAGCCGGATCGGCGCCATGGTCGAAGCCGGTGGACGGGTCGTGTTCCATGTGACCCTGCCGGACGGGCGGGAGGAGCTGCGCATCCTCGATCCCCGCAGCGGCAGCAGCCAGACAGCGGTCTCCACCGCCGCCGCCTCTGCCACGGCGCCGACCCTAGCGCAGCCGCAGGCTGCAACGCCGTGACCCGCGTCACAGAAACGACGTCATTCCGCCCCAGTGCGCAAGGACCTTTCGCATGAACTTCATGAGCGACAATGTCAGCGGTGCCGCCCCGGAGATCCTGGCGGCGCTGGCGCGGGCCAATGAGGGCAGCGTCCCCTCCTACGGGGCCGACCCGCATACCGCGGCGGTGGAGCGGCGGCTGGCCGCGCTGTTCGGCACCGAGGTGGCCGTGTTCCCCGTGGCCACCGGCACCGCGGCCAACGCCCTGGCCCTGTCGGTCATGACGCCGCCGCATGGCGCCGTCTATTGCCATGCCGATGGCCATATCAATGTGGATGAATGCGGGGCGCCGGAGCTGTTCACCGCCGGGGCCAAGCTGATCGGGCTGCCCGGCGCCGGCGGCAAGCTGAGCGCAGCCACACTGGAGCAGACCCTGGCCCGGGCGCATTTCGGCTTCGTCCATGCGGCGCAGCCGGCGGCGCTGTCGCTGAGCCAGGCCAGCGAGGCCGGCACGGTCTACAGCCCGGCGGAGGTGGCGGCCCTGTGCGATACGGCCAAGAAGTACGGGCTGCGCGTGCATATGGACGGCGCCCGCTTCGCCAACGCCGTGGCCGGGCTGGGCTGCCACCCGGCCGAGGTGACCTGGAAGGCCGGGATTGACGCCCTGTCCTTCGGCGCCACCAAGAACGGCGCCCTGGCGGCCGAGGCCGTGGTCTTCTTCGACAAGACCCTGGCGGCCGAGTTCGGCTATCGCCGCAAGCGCGGCGGCCATCTGTTCAGCAAGATGCGGTTCCTGTCGGCCCAGCTGGACGCCTATCTGACCGACGGGCTGTGGCTGCGGCTGGCGGGCCACGCCAATGCCATGGCCCGGCGCCTGGCCGACGGGCTGGCGGCGCTGCCGGGGGCGTCCCTGCGCCATCCCGTGCAGGCCAACGAGGTGTTCGTGACCCTGCCGGAAGCGGTGGTGGCCGGGCTGGAGGCCCGCGGCTTCGGCTTTTACCGCTGGGACGGCACGCTGATCCGGCTGGTGGCGGCCTGGAACACGGCGGAGGCCGATGTGGAGGCGCTGCTGGCGGCGGCGCGGGAGCTGGCCGGGGACTGACGCGCCGCGCTGCATCGGGCCGTCTGGGACGGCGCGATAGGGCCGGCAAGAAAATTCACAAAGCTGCAAAAAAGAGCTTGATCGGCCGGAGCGCTTCGCCTAAATACGCCTCCACCGACGGCCCAGTCCCCATCGTCTAGAGGCCTAGGACGACGCCCTCTCACGGCGTAAACTGGGGTTCGAATCCCCATGGGGACGCCATCGTCTTCAAAAGCCCTGCAGCTTCGGCTGCGGGGCTTTTTGCTGTTTGCTTGCCGACACGGCGCTTCATTGGGCGCGGGGCACATCAACTCTAACGGGCAGGCGGCAGGCGCTGCGTCATCCTGCCGCGGTGCAAACCGTTTTCCCGGCCGCTACATGCTGCGGCGCAATGAATGGGTCGCCGCATCGTCGGGCGCCCGACGCAATCCTTGAGGAGTTGGTCTGATGCAGGCTCTGTTCGGTAACGGGCGCGATTGGCTGATCGCCCTGAAGCTGCTGGTCATCTTCGGCGGCGGTCTGGGGCTGTTCCTGTCCGCCATCTACTTCCATCCGACCTGGCTGCCGCTCCTGGCCGTGATCGCCACCTTCGTCAATCTGGCCCTGATCATCCGCGTGACCATGGTGCCGGCCGGCTCGCCCGAGGCGCACTGAGCGGCAACGCCGCGCCCAAGAAAAAAGCCCCGCCGGCGACGGCGGGGCTTTTTCTGTCCGGGGATCTGCGTCCGACCGTCACCGGGCCGTGCTGGTGGCCGTCGAGGTGGAGGTGGAGGTCACCGTGACGGTACCGGCATCGTCACCACCGGCGGCAACGGCCACCAGACCGCCGACGACGGCGACGGCAGCCACACCGGCCGTGGTGGTCAGTCCCCCCAGCGCGAAGCCGGACGCGGCCTGACCGGCAGCACCGCCGCTGGCCGCACCGGCGGCAGCCGGCTTCGCGCCACCAGCGGAACCGGGCACGGTCGGCTGCGCAGCAGATCCCTGCTGCGCCAGCGCCAAGCTGGGCGCGGCCGCCAGCAGGCCCGCCAGCATCAGAACCGAACTCTTGCGCATGTCGTTCACTTTCCTTGATCGATCTATTGCCCCAGTGCCCGTGATACGCCCGCCCCGGTCAAAACGAAAGAGACAACGGTAGGACTTCGGCTGGACCGACACACACAGGGGGGTATGCAGCCTCGGGCGGCCGCCGGCCGCCCCGCATACCCCGGAGGCACCCCGGAGGGCGGCCTCAGGCCCCGGTCGGCGCCAGCTCCAGCCGGGCGCAGACACGCTCGATCAGGATCTGGCGGGCGCGCTCCACGATCTCGTCCATGCTGGGCGTGCGCACGAACATGGAGGCGGCGCGCTGGCGCAGCTCGTCCGCCGTGGGGATCTGCGGCAGGTGCAGGCCGGCCACGGCCGCCTCCGCCCGCTGACGGGCGCTGCGCAGCCGCTGCTCCAGCTCGGCCAGGGTCGGCGCCAGCGACGGCGTGTGGGCCAGCGCCTCGCGCACCTGGGCGGCGATGCGGTCGATCTGGAAGCTGGCCGCCAGCTGGGCCGCCGCCGTCTCGATGACCTTGGTGCCCAGGCGCTGCTCGTTGCGGATCACCGCCTTGGGCGGCTCATGCACGTCCCAGACGATGCCGGCCAGGGCCAGGCCGCGCAGGATGTAATAGGTCGGGTCCAGCTCCCACCAGCGGAAGCCCTGGCGGGCGCTGGACTGGTAGGCATGGTGGTTGTTGTGCCAGCCCTCGCCCATGGTCGCCAGCGCCAGCGCCCAGTTGTTGCGGCTGTCATCGCCGGTCAGATAGCGGCGGCGGCCATGCACATGGGCCAGGCTGTTGATGCAGAAGGTGGCGTGATAGACGGCCACCGTGGACCAGAAGAAGCCCACCACCAGACCCGACCAGCCCGCCAGCAGCCAGACCGCGAATCCCAGGATGGCCGGCGGGACGTAGTAATGGCGGTCGAGCCAGACCAGTTCGGGATACTTCGTCAGATCGCCGATGCTGCGGTAATCGGCGGCGTCGTGGCGCGGTGTGAAGATCCAGCCGAGATGGGCATAGAAGAAGCCCTTCTGCCGCGGCGAATGCACGTCGATCTCGGTGTCGGAGTATTTGTGGTGGTGACGGTGCTTGGCCGCCCACCACAGGGCCCCCTTCTGCGCCGTGCTCTGGGCCAGGACGGCGAGAGCGAACTGGAACCAGCGGCTGGTCTTGAAGGCGCGGTGGGAGAAATAGCGGTGATAGCCGGCGCCGATGCCGAAGATGCGGGCGACATAGAGCGCCACGGCGATGGCCAGATCCTGCCAGTGGACACCGGTCCAGATGGCGCCCAGGCAGGCAACATGAACCAGCAGGAACGGGATCATGGAGGGATAGACGATATCGTCGGACAGCTGCGTGTGCTGCGCCAGCTCGGAAGGGGACGGGGACGTCACGGAGGCGTTGCTCCTGCATAAGGCACGGGGAAAGGCCGTCGCCGGCCAATGATGAGGACAGGAAACTACAGGCGCCGGTCCGGGGCAAGCGTCCCCGGGCCGCGATTCGGCATAGTCGGCGGCCTTACCCCTGGATGCGCCGCCATCCCGGGCCGGGCACAAAAAGGGCGTCGCCTACGTTGGCGCAGCAGGCACGCAGACACGGGAGGCACAGGATGGCGCAGGACAACGACCATGCGCGGGCGCTGGGCGAACAGGCGGGCGAGGCCTCGCGCGGGCTGCTGCCGGTGCTCGGCGACGCCATCGAAGGGCTGTGGGACGGGCTGTGGCTGAACACACCCGACGGGGCCGGCCCTGGCGACAGCGGCGAGGTCTACCGCACGGCCTATGAGATCGGCTCGGCCGTCCCGGACCTGCTCATGACGGTCTGGGACTTCCTGACCGGGTTCGTGGCCGGACTGTTCGGCTGAACCGTCCGGACCATGCCGGCATCGGCGCGGAGATGGCCGCCGCACAGTCCCGGCGCTGCGGAAAATTGCAGACACATGCCGCGAAACAGACCATCCTTGCGATAGATCGGCACGAGCGGTTGCGCACACCGCCCGAAGCCGGCAGCCGGCCGCGCCTGCGCGGCCGGACGGAAACGATCGTTGACGGAAACGATCGTTCACGATCACCGATCAGGGAGAAGACGCAGCATGACGCCCGAAATCACGCCCCCCGCCGATATCGTTCCCAATGAAACAAAAACGCCGGCCCGCCGCCGCTTCCTGAAGGCCGCGGCCGGCACCGGTCTGGCCACGGCCGCCATCGCCATGCCGAACGTGGCCCGCGCCCAGACCACGACCCTGCGCTTCCAGAGCACCTGGCCCGCCCGCGACATCTTCCATGAGTTCGCCCAGGACTATGCCGCCACCGTCAACACCCTGTCGGGCGGACGGCTGAAGATCGACCTTCTGCCCTCCGGCGCCGTGGTCGGGGCCTTGCAGCTGCAGGATGCCGTCATCGCCGGCGCCCTGGATGGCGGCCACGGCGTCACCGCCTATTGGTACGGCAAGAATCCCGCCTTCTCCCTGTTCGGCACGCCGCCGGCCTGGGGCTGGAAGGCCAACCACATGCTGGGCTGGATCAAATATGGCGGTGGCCAGGCCCTGTATGACGAGCTGGTGCAGGGCATCCTGAAGCTGGATCTGGTGGGGTTCCTGACCGGCCCCATGCCCAGCCAGCCGCTGGGCTGGTTCAAGAAGGAGATCGACAGCATCGAGGCCATGAAGGGGCTGAAGTACCGCACCGTGGGTCTGGCCGCCGACCTGTACAAGGAGCTGGGCGTGGCCGTGACCATCATGGGGGCCGGCGACATCGTGCCGGCGCTGGACCGCGGGCTACTGGACGGGGCGGAGTTCAACAACCCCTCCTCCGACCGGGCGCTGGGCTTCCAGGACGTGACCAAGGTCTACATGGTCGGCAGCTACCACCAGTCGGCCGAATGTTTCGAGGTGCTCTGGAACCGCACGAAGTTCAACAAGCTGCCGAAGGAGCTGCAGGAGGTGCTGCGCCTGGGTGCCGAGGCGGCCTCCGCCGACATGAGCTGGAAGGCCATGGACCGCTATTCCAAGGACCTGGAGGCGCTGAAACAGGCGGGCGTCAAGGTGGTGAAGACGCCGGACAGCGTGCTGACGGCCCAGTTGCAGGCCTGGGACAAGGTCATCGCCGCCAAGTCCCAGGACCCCTTCTTCAAGAAGGTGCTGGACAGCCAGCGCGCCTGGGCCAGGCGCATCATCGGCTTCGAGCAGGAATACGAGGTGCGCACCGATCTGGCGTTCAAGCACTTCTTCGGCTGAGCGCGCTCCGGTGGTCCGCGCGCCCCGCGGACCACCGGCTGGCCACCGGCACGGGGGCGGAACCGCCCGTGCCGCCCCTCCCCGCTCGCGGAGACGCTGCATGCGCCGTTCCCTGTTCCTGATCGATGCCATCAGCACCGGGGTGGGCAAGGCCTTCTCCTGGTGCATCCTGGGCCTGACCCTGGTGGTCTGCACCGAAGTGTTCATGCGCTATGTGCTGGGATCGCCCACCAGCTGGGCCTACGACACCAGCACCATGCTCTATGGCGCCCTGTTCATGATGTGCGGCGCCTATCTGCTGGCGCGCAACGGCCATGTGCGCGGCGATTTCCTGTACAAGCAATGGCGGCCGCGCACCCAGGCGGCGGTGGATCTGGCCCTGTACCTGCTGTTCTTCTTCCCGGCGGCACTGACGCTGGTCTATTCCGGCTACGGCTTCGCCAAGCTGTCCTGGATGATGAACGAGCACAGCGCCTTCACGCCCGACGGCCCGCCGGTCTATCCGTTCAAGACGCTGATCCCGCTGGCCGGGCTGCTGCTGCTGGTGCAGGGCCTGGCCGAGACGGCGCGCTGTGTGCTGTGCCTGCGCGACGGGCACTGGCCGCCGCGCCGCCATGATGTGGAGGAACTGGAACAGCTGATGCTGCGCCAGCACAGCCCCGGCAGCCCCGACGAGCAGCTGGCGCATGACCATGCCGAGACCTCGGGAGGCCTGCGATGAGCGATCCCGCCGTCGGTATGCTGATGCTGGTGGTGTTCATCTTCACCATCCTGCTGGGCTTCCCCATCGCCTTCACCCTGATCGCCCTGTCGGTGATGTTCGGCTTCTATGCCGTGGGCGACACCATCTTCCCGCTGCTGGTGCAGCGGGCCTATGGGGTGATGGCCAATGACGTGCTGATCTCCGTGCCCCTGTTCCTGTTCATGGGCTACATGATCGAGCGGGCCAACATCCTGGACCGGCTGTTCTATTCCATCCAGCTGGCCCTGCGCCGGGTGCCCGGCTCGCTGGGCGTGGCCACGCTGGCCACCTGCGCCCTGTTCGCCACCGCCACCGGCATTGTCGGCGCCGTGGTGACGCTGATGGGGGTGCTGGCCCTGCCGGCCATGCTGAAGGCCGGCTATGACAAGCGGCTGGCCACCGGGCTGATCGCCGCCGGCGGCTGTCTGGGCATCCTGATCCCGCCCTCGATCATGCTGATCCTCTATGCCGCCATGGCCGGGGAGTCGGTGGTCCGGCTCTATGCCGCGGCCCTGTTTCCGGGGCTGCTGCTGGCCGGACTCTATATCGTCTATGTCATGATCCGGGCCATGCTGCGGCCGCAGGATGCGCCGCCGCTGCCGCCGGAGCACGGGGCCGACATCCCCGCAGGGCGGGTGCTGCTGCTGCTGCTGACCTCGTTCGTGCCGCTGACCGCACTGGTGCTGGCGGTTCTGGGCGCCATCCTGTTCGGGCTGGCCACCCCGCACGAGGCCGCCGGCATCGGCGCCCTGGGTGCCATCCTGCTGGCGGTCGCCTACCGCTCCATGAGCTGGGCCAAGCTGAAGGAGGCGGTGTTCCTGACCGGCCGGGCCACGGCCATGGTCTGCTGGCTGTTCGTGGGCAGCTGGATCTTCGCCTCGGTCTTCTCGCTGCTGGGCGGACACCATGTGGTGGAGGGCTGGTTCCGCAGCATGGACCTCACCGGCTGGCAGTTCCTGCTGCTGACGCAGATCCTGATCTTCCTGCTGGGCTGGCCGCTGGAATGGACGGAGATCATCGTCATCTTCGTGCCGATCTTCCTGCCGCTGCTGGACAGTTTCGGTATCGATCCGGTGTTCTTCGGCGTGCTGGTGGCGCTAAACATCCAGACCAGCTTCCTGACCCCGCCCATGGCCATGTCGGCCTTCTATCTCAAGGGCGTGGCCCCGCCGGGGGTGGAGCTGCGCCACATCTTCAGCGGCATGCTGCCCTTCATGACCATCGTGCTGATCTCGCTGGCCATCCTCTACATCTTCCCGCAGCTGGCCCTGTGGCTGCCCAGCGCCATCTATGGCTGAGCGTCAGCGCGCCTCCGGCTCCGTCGGGGGCGCGCCAGCGGATCGCCGCGGGGCCGGGCGGGTCAGGATGAACAGGCCGGTGGCGCAGAGGGTGAGGCCGACGATCCAGGGCACCATCGGCCGGCTGGCGCTGGTCACATAGACCAGCCCCCAGGAGGCCGCCATCAGGCTGATGGCCATGATCTTGGCCCGGGTGGGAATGGCCCCCTGCTCCCGCCAGTCGCGCAGCAGCGGGCCGAAGCGGGGATGGTTCAACAGCCGCTGCGCCCGCTGCGGGTGGCTGCGCATATAGGCCCAGACGGCGACGAGCAGGAACGGTGTCGTCGGCAGCACCGGCAGCACGGCCCCGGCGATGGCCAGCCCGACGCAGACATAGCCCAGCGCCAGATAGAACCAGCGCCAGCGGCGCGCGGCCAGCGCCGGCGCGGCCGGATGATCGGCGGCCGGCCCGTCCATCGGCGGGGAGGAGGCGGGGTTGCTGTCCATGGCCGCAGTCTGGGGCCGGCGGCGGCCGGGCGCAAGAGCCAGCGAATGATAATCGTTCACGATTGCTGGAAGGGATGTCGCAGCCTCGGGCGGCGGCTTTTCCCGCTGCCGTCCGTCACAGCGGCCCCGCTGCGCCGTCTAACCGGAGGACAGGCCCCCCGGCACCGCAGCGGAGACTCCCCATGGTCAGCACCTATGTCTGTTTCTACGAGATCCTGCCCGACCTCGGCCCCTGCGTGCTGCTGGCACGGCGGAACTTCACGATCGGCCGCATCGCCGGCCAGGAGGTGGCCAACCCCGCCGCCGCCGACCATGCCGGACAGTGGGTGCTGCCCGGCGGTCCGGTGCTGAATGCCGGGGCGGTCCGGACACTGGACCGGCCGGACTTCCTGGCTGTCTGCCTGACCGCGGCGGCCGGCGCCATCGCCGGCGGGCTGGGCGTGGCGCTGGAGGGCGGCTATTTCTTCCAGCCGCCGGCAGCGGACGGTGTCGCCCATCTCATCCCGGAGAACCGGGACTATTGCATCTTCTACCTGCCCACGGTCGGGCTGCTGCCGATGTCGGTGGAGATCAACGACCGGCTGGTGAGCAAGGGGACGCCGGATGCCGGCTACTACGCCACCGGCCTGTTCCCGTTGGCCGACGCCCGGGCCCGGCTGGGGCGGGTGCGCCTGCCCATGACCCTGCGCAACAAGGATGCCGTCGCGCTGATGGGCTTCGGGCCGCCGCAGGTGCAGGCGCTGCGCCAGCACACGCCGGAGCCGCTGCTGCAGCAGTGCCCCGGCCTGGACCCCATCCTGGATGCCCTCAACGACCCGAAACCGGAAAAGCGGCAGCAGAACTATGCGACGGCAACGGAGAAGCTGTGGGCGTCCGCGCCCGGCCTTACCCTCTATTCTTCAATTTATGAAAAGGCTCTGCAGCCTTTCGACCGCTTCACCCAGGCGCTCCTGCACCTGCCCCGCATCGCCCTGTAAGGCACGGCCAACACCCGAGACAGGAGAGCCGACAATGACCAGCGTCTATGCCTGCTTCGCCGAACCCAGCCTGGACGTGCAGCTGAAGGTGCTGCTGGGCCAGAAGAACTTCCTCATCACCCGCGTCGATGGAAAGACGCTGTCCAAGCCGCTCGCCAACAACAATGCCGGCCAGTGGGTACTGCCGGGCGGCCATGTCGAGGAAGACAAGCAGATGGAACCGGAGGCTGAGTTCCTGACGGCCTGCCTGAAGCAGGTGAAGAAGGAGATCCACGAGGAGCTGGGCATCGATCCGGAAGCCGGGGAGTATTTCGAGCCGCCCACACTGGAGTCCACACGCCAGTATTTTCCCGAGGATCGCTCCTTCTGCATTTTCTACATCTATACGGTCGGCATCGGCACGCTCTGCGCCCAGATTAACACCAACATCCAGGCCAACGATGTTGAGGACAATGAACTGAACCAGGTCGCCGTCTTTCCCATCGGTGAAGCCATCGGAAAATTCCGTACCTTCCAGCTGCCCTTTCCGCTGGCGACGTACTTCACCAAAACCCAGGAAATCTTCCCCTATGAGAATGCCGAGATCATCCAGGCCTGCATTCCCGAGAATGTCCGCCGGCAATGTCCGCAGCTGGAACAGATGATCAGCGCCAGGATGGCCGACAATGCGGATGACATGCGGACCTGCGTCACGACGTTGTATAAAAAGAAGGAAACCAACCTGTTCAACTGGATCCGCACCAAGGCCAACGGCCCCTGCGACTGGTTCGTCACCGCCCTCAACAAGGCCCCGCTGATCCCCTGATCCGGCGGCGCCTGGCACCGGACATGCCCCCCTGTCCCGGCGGGTGACCGGGACAGGGGGCGCCCGGCTACTCCGCCGCGGCGGCGTGCCGGCACTGCTGGCCGAGATCCTCGCCCAGGGCGCTGGCGATGGCCTGGTCCACCGTCTCCAGCCAGACGAAGGTCAGCAGCTTGCGCACATCCTCGGGGATGTCGTCATAGTCCCGGCGGTTGCGCGCCGGCAGCATGACGGTCTTGACCCCGGCCAGGGCCGCGGCCGTGACCTTCTCCTTGATGCCGCCCACCGGCAGCACCAGCCCGCGCAGCGAGATCTCGCCGGTCATGGCCGTGTCGTGCCGCACCGGCCGGCCCGTCAGCAGGCTGACCAGGGCGGTGAACATGGCGACACCGGCCGACGGCCCGTCCTTGGGCGTGGCCCCGGCCGGGACATGGACATGGATGTCCTGCTTGTCCAGCTCCTCGGCCCGGATGCCCAGGGCGGCGGCCCGGCTCTTCACCAGGGACAGGGCCGCCTGCACGCTTTCCTTCATCACGTCGCCCAGCTGTCCCGTGAGGATCAGCTTGCCGCTGCCGGGATAGCGGCTGGCCTCGATGAACAGGATGTCGCCGCCCACCGGGGTCCAGGCCAGACCGGTCGCCACGCCCGGCAGGCCGGTGCGCAGCGCCACCTCGTTCTCGAAGCGGCGTCCGCCCAGGATGGGCTGGAGATCGTCCGGCCCGATCTCCACCCGCTCGGCCTCGCCGCTGGCGATGCGCACGGCGATGGTACGCAGCACCGCCGCGATCTGCCGTTCCAACGAGCGCACGCCGGCCTCGCGGGTATAGCCCTGGATGATGGCGCGCAGGGCCTCGTCGCCGAGGCTGGCCTGCCCGGCCGTCAGCCCGTTGGCCTTGAGCTGCCGCTCGACCAGATAGCGCCGGGCGATCTGGAGCTTCTCCTCCTCGGTGTAGCCGGCCAGGCTGATGATCTCCATGCGGTCGCGCAACGGGCCGGGGATGCTGTCCAGCATGTTGGCGGTGGCGATGAACATCACCTTCGACAGGTCGAAGGGCTGGCCCAGATAGGTGTCGCGGAAGGTGCTGTTCTGCTCGGGGTCCAGCACCTCCAGCAGGGCGGCGAACGGGTCGCCGTGGAAGCCCTGGCCCAGCTTGTCCACCTCGTCCAGCATCAGCACGCAGTCGCGGCTGCCGGCCTTCTTCAGGGCCTGGATGATGACGCCGGGCAGCGCCCCCACATAGGTGCGGCGGTGGCCGCGGATCTCGCTCTCGTCATGGACGCCGCCCAGGGCCACGCGCTGGAACTTGCGGCCCGTGGCGCGGGCGATGCTCTGGCCCAGCGAGGTCTTGCCGACGCCGGGCGGACCGACGAAACAGAGGATGGGGCTCTTGCCCTCCGGGTTCAGCTTGCGCACCGCCAGGAACTCCAGGATGCGCTTCTTGATCTTCTCCAGGCCGAAATGCTCGGCATCCAGGACGGTACGCGCCTCCTTGAGGTCGATGGGCTGAGCCGTCTCCACGCTCCAGGGCAGCTCGGTCAGCCACTCCAGATAGGTGCGGACCATGGAATATTCGGCCGCGGCCTCGGACATGCGCTCCAGCCGCTTCAGCTCCTTGCGTGCATGGGCCTCCACCTCGGCGGGCATCCCGGCCTTGTCGATGGCCTGGGACAGCTCCTCGATCTCGGCGGCCTTGTCGTCCGCCTCGCCCAGCTCCTTCTGGATGGTGCGCAGCTGCTCGCGCAGCAGATATTCGCGCTGGCGCTTGTCCACGCTCTCCTTGGTCTGCTGGCTGATCTCGCGGGTCAGGCGCATGACCTCGATGCGGCTGTTCAGTTGCTGCGTCACCCGGTCCAGCCGCGTGCGCAGGTCCAGCGTCTCCAGCAGGGCCTGCTTCTCCGCCGGGGCGATGTCCAGATAGGTGGCCACCATGTCGGCCAGCTGGCCGGGCGCGGTCACTGACTGGATGGCGGCCGACAGCTCGGCCGGGGCCTGGGGCAGCAGCCCCACCGCCTCCAGCGCCCGGTCGCGCAGCAGGATGAAGCGGGCCTGGATCTCGGCATCCTGGTCACCGGCCTCGGCCAGCCGCTCGATGCGGGCGACCATGAAGGGCCAGCCCTCCAGCCATTCCTTGACGCGGAAGCGCTGGTCGCCCTGGGCCACCAGATGGTGCGTCCCGTCCGGGGCCGTCAGGTAGCGCAGCAGGTTGGCGGCGGTGCCGACCTCGTACAGGTCCGCGCCGCCCGGCTCCTCCATCTCCTCCTGCCGTTGCAGCAGCAGGCCCAGCGGCTTGCCGCTGCGGGCCGCCTCCTGGGCGGCGGCGATGGAGCGCTTGCGGCCGATGGCGACGGGCAGCACCACGCCGGGGAACAGCACGATGTTGCGGGCCGGCAGCACGATGATGGCATCGTCCGGCAGCGGGGCGAATTTCGTCTCCGGCCCCGCCGATGCGGCCGGGGACGCCATGTCGGCCGCCATCTGGGCTGCCATCTCTGCCGCCATCTGGGCCGCCATCTGGGCCGTCCTCCGGACCGGTGTCTGATTCTGTGTGGTGTCCATGATCCCACCTCAACCCTTGTGCAGCACGACCAGCAGGCAGCCATCGGTGAATTCGCGATGGCCGATGCCCGCCACCGTCGGCGGCAGATCGATGCGGCGCTCGAAGCGCCCATAGGGAAGTTCAAGCCGGTGGACCAGCGCCTCCTCGCCCTGGGCCACGGGGAAGGAGCGCTCGCCGCCGATCACCAGGGTGCGGCCGTCCAGCAGCACCTGGAGCTGATCGCCGCGCACGCCCGGCAGGGCGACGCAGATGCGGTACTCGCCCGCGGTCTCGAACACATCGACGGGGGGTTCCCAGCTCGGCCGGCTGTGGCCGGCGGCGGGGCGGAAGGTCTGGTGGCGGTGCTGGCGCTCGACCTGGTCGAGCAGCTCAACCGCCTGGGCCCACATGAAGATGCGGGGGTCGCGGTGGGACATCAATGGCTTCCTTGGCAACGGAACACCGGCCGGGGTCCCTCCCCTCAACAGGCGAAGGGGCTCCGGCGTGACAGGGTGGATGTGGGGCGTCGGCCCGCCCTTGTGAAGGGGGCGGCGGCGGGCGGCGGTGATCTGGCCGCACCCCTCCCGCGTCGTGCCCGCCTGCGCAGGCACCCAGGACCCAGAGGGCGACGCCTGGAAGCGCGTTCATGCCGTGGTGGAGGGGGGGCGAAGGCCGGTGGGCGGTGCCCGATCCGGGGCCTGCCGGTGCAGGCATGGCCCCCCGGTCCCCGCCGGCGCGGGGACGATTTCGCGCGACGCGATTGGGGATATGTCGCCGGACCCGGGTCCCCGCCGGCGCGGGGACAATTGTTGCCCCTGCTGGTTAGGAACCAGCGGGTCCCCGCCTGCGCGGGGACAATGCGAAAGGATGCGGGGACGGCGCGGGTGGGGCCGGAATGGAGCGGCGGGGCCTGCGGTGCAGGCCCGCCCCCTCAGCGCAGGGCGGCGGCCTTGCGGGCCAGGGCTTCGACAGCAGCCCAGTCACCGGCCTTGACCAGGGATTTGGGCGTCAGCCAGCTGCCGCCGACACAGACCACGTTCGGCAGGGCCAGGAACTCCGGCGCATTCTCCGGCGTGATGCCGCCGGTGGGGCAGAAGCGGATCGACGACAGCGGGCCGGCCACCGCCTTCAGCATGGCCGTGCCGCCCACCACCGTGGCCGGGAACAGCTTCTGGTGACGGATGCCGCGGGCCAGCAGCGCCATCATCTCCGCCGGGGTGGCCCCGCCGGGCAGGAAGGGCAGGCCGCTGTCCAGCAGCGTGTCCATCAGCGCGGGATAGGCCCCGGGGGTGACGGCGAAGCGGGCGCCGGCGGCCTTGACCCGCTCCACCTGGGACGGATCGACCACGGTGCCGGCCCCGACCACGGCGCCGGGCACGGCGGCCATGGCGGCGATGGCCTCCAGGGCGGCGTCGGAGCGCAGGGTCACTTCCAGTACCGGCAGCCCGCCCGCGACCAGGGCGCGGGCCATGGGCACGGCGTCTTCGACCCGGTCGATGGTGATGACCGGGATCACAGGGGCAAGGGCACAGATGCGGCCGATCTCGGCCTGCATGGCGGCACTATCGGACAGGACGGTCTTCAGGGCGATGGACATCAGAGGCTCCCCGGCAGGCTGAAGCTGCTGGCGCCCTGTTCGGCGCCGGATACGGCCGCGCGGAAGGCGGCGAAGAGGTTGCGGCCCGTGCCCCAGCCATTGGCGCTGAGGTCGGGGTGCTGGACCGGGCGGGCCTGGAACCCGGCCGCGTCCACCAGCACGTCGAGCGTGCCGGCTTCGGCGTCGAGGCGGATCAGATCGCCGTCACGCACCCGGGCCAGCGGCCCGTCGGCCAGGCATTCGGGCGTGACATGGATGGCGGCCGGCACCTTGCCGCTGGCCCCGGACATGCGGCCGTCGGTGACCAGGGCCACATGGAAGCCCTTGTCCTGGAGCACGCCCAGCGACGGCGTCAGCTTGTGCAGCTCGGGCATGCCATTGGCCCGCGGCCCCTGGTAGCGCACCACCACCACCACGTCGCGGTTCAGCTGCCCGGCCTTGAAGGCGGCCAGCATGTCCTCCTGGCTGTGGAACACGGCGGCCGGCGCCTCCACCACCCGGTGCTGCGGCTGCACCGCCGACACCTTGATGACGGAGCGGCCCAGATTGCCGGTCAAGAGACGCAGGCCGCCCGTGCTGTCGAAGGGCGCGTCCACGCCGCGCAGCACGGCGGTATCGGCGCTGACGGTGGGGACCGGGCGCCAGGTGGCGCGGCCCTGCCCGTCCAGCACGGCTTCGGCACGATAGGCCTCCAGCCCGCCGGGTCCGGCCACGGTCTTGACATCGCCATGCAGCAGCCCGGCATCCAGCAGCGCGCCGATCATGACCTGCAGGCCGCCGGCGGCATGGAAATGGTTCACGTCGGCCGACCCGTTGGGATAGACGCGGGCCAGCAGCGGCACGGCCTGGCTGAGATCGCTGAAATCCTGCCAGTCGATGCTGATGCCGGCGGCGGCGGCCATGGCCACCAGATGGATGGTGTGGTTGGTGGAACCGCCGGTGGCCAGCAGGCCGACCATGGCGTTCACGACAGCCTTCTCGTCCACCACCTCGGCGATGGGGGTGTATTCGTCGCCCAGCGCGGTGATGCGGACGGCCCGCTCGGCCGCGGCCACGGTCAGCGCATCGCGCAGCGGCGTGTTGGGGTTGATGAAGGAGGCGCCGGGCAGGTGCAGCCCCATGATCTCCATCATCATCTGGTTGGAATTGGCCGTGCCGTAGAAGGTGCAGGTGCCGGGGCCGTGATAGCTCTGCGACTCCGCCTCCAGCAGTTCGGCGCGGCCGACCTTGCCCTCAGCATAGAGCTGGCGGATGCGCGACTTCTCGGCATTGGGCAGGCCCGAGGTCATGGGGCCGGCCGGAACGAAGATGGCCGGCAGATGCCCGAAGGACAGGGCGCCGATCAGCAGGCCCGGCACGATCTTGTCGCAGACACCGAGATAGAGGGCGGCGTCGAACATGTTGTGCGACAGGGCCACCGCCGTCGACATGGCGATGACATCGCGGGAGAACAGCGACAGTTCCATGCCCGTCTGGCCCTGGGTGACACCGTCGCACATGGCGGGCACGCCGCCGGCGAACTGGGCCACGGCCCCGGCGGCACGGGCCGCCTCCTTGATCAGGGCGGGGAAGCGCTCCAGCGGCTGGTGGGCCGAGAGCATGTCGTTGTAGGCGGAGACGATGGCGATGTTGGCCTCCGCCCCCGTCTTCAGCCGGTCCTTGTCGCTGCCGGCACAGGCGGCGAAACCATGGGCCAGGTTGCCGCAGGCCAGGACGCGGCGGTGCGGCCCCTGCCCGCGGGCGGCCGCGGTCTGCTCCAGATAGCGCGCACGGCCGGCGGCGCTGCGCGCGATGATCCGGTCGGTCACGCGGCGGATGGTGTCATGGGTGGGCATGGTGTCCCCTCCTTGGCCAATGGAAAAGATGGGGCGGATGGGAAGCGGGCGGCGCTGTCGTCGGTGCGGACGCCCCGGCTCAGGGCGTCCACCAGACGGTCAGGGGGACCCGGGTCTGCCGCAGCACGGCCCGCACCGGCATCTCCTCCACCGGTCCGGGCTGCAAGGCCTGTTCCAGCACCCGGCGCTTGGCGGCACCGGTGATCAGCAGCACGATCTCCCGCGCCTCCAGCAGGGTCGGCAGCGTCATGGAGATGCGGGCCGGGCCGGGAATGGCCGGCACCACGGCGGCGACGCTGCGCCCGGTCACCGGCGCCAGCCCTTCGGCCAGCCCCTGTCCGCCCGGGAACAGGCTGGCGGTGTGGCCATCCTCGCCCATGCCCAGCAGCAGCAGGTCGAAGGGACGGTCCAGATCCAGCAGGCGGCGGTTGGTCTCCGGCACACCGGCGGCGGGACAATCGCCGCCGCTCTTCAGCCCCACCAGCGTGGCCCCGGCGGCCAGGGCCGGGGCCAGGGTCCGCCGCAGCATGGCTTCATTGCTGGCGGCATCGTCCACGGGGACCCAGCGCTCGTCGGACAGGGTCAGGGTAACCCGCGGCCAGGGCACATCGGCACGGAGACCGAGCCGCTCGAACGCCCGGACGGGGGAGCTGCCGCCGGACAGGACCAGGGTGCCCCGGCCACGGGATTGCACGGCCGCCCGGGCGATGGCGGCCAGATGGTCGGCCAACGCCTCCGCCAGCGCGGCGGCATCGGAAAAGCTGCGCCAGGAGCCGGACGGGAGGCCGGACGGCGCCCCCGCCGGTGCGCCGGCGGCGGCGGTCTCATTCGTCGCCATCATGCCACCTCCGTCCATCGCGGGCCAGGAGCAGGGCCGAGCTGATCGGACCCCAGCTGCCGGCGGCATAGGGTTCGGGCCGCATGTCCAGCTGGTCCCAGCCGGTCTGGATGGTGTCGATCCAGGACCAGGCGGCGTCGACCTCGTCCCGGCGCATGAACAGCGAGGGGTTGCCGCGCACCACATCCATCAGCAGACGCTCATAGGCGTCGGGCGAGCGGTCCTTGAAGGTCTCGGCATAGGACAGGTTCAGCGGCACCGAGCGCAGACGCAGGCCCCCCGGCCCCGGCACCTTGGTCATGATCGACAGCTTCACCCCCTCATCCGGCTGCAGGCGGATGATCAGCCGGTTGGCCAGCACCTCGCCGGCATCGCGGCCGAAGACGTTGTGGGGGATCGACTTGAACTGGATGACGATCTCGGAGCCGCGGGTCGGCATGCGCTTGCCGGTGCGCAGATAGAAGGGCACCCCGCCCCAGCGCCAATTGTCCACCTCGGCCCGGATGGCCACCAGCGTCTCGGTGTTGGATCGGCGGCCGTTCAGCTCCTGGATGTAGCCCGGCACCGGCTTGCCGTTGATGGCGCCGGCCGTGTACTGGCCGCGCACGGTGTTGCGCTTGATCTCCGCCAGCTCGATCGGGCGCAGGGCGCGCAGGACCTTGATCTTCTCGTTGCGGATCTGGTCCTCGTTGAGGCTGCCCGGCGGCTCCATGGCCATCAGGCAGAGCAGCTGGACGAAGTGGTTCTGCACCATGTCGCGCAGCGCGCCGGCCCGGTCGTAATAATCGCCGCGCCCTTCCACGCCCACCGTCTCGGCCACGGTGATCTGCACATGATCGACCCAGCCGGAATTCCACAGCGGCTCGAACAGGGCGTTGCCGAAGCGGAGAACCATCAGATTCTGCACCGACTCCTTGCCCAGATAATGGTCGATGCGGAAGATCCGCTCTTCCGGGAAGACGGCGCCGACCTCGTCATTGACCGCCTTGGCCGAGGCGCGGTCGTGGCCGATGGGCTTTTCCAGCACCACGCGGCTGGTGTCGGTCAGCACGCCGGCATCGCGGATGCTGCGGCAGATGGCCCCGAACAGGGCCGGCGAGGTGGCGAGATAGAACACCCGCACCTTGCCCGGCGTCTGGTCCAGGCAGGCGTTCAGCGCGGCCCAGCCTTCCGAGGCCGGCTGGGTGGCATCGACGGCGGCATAGTCGATGCGGCGCAGGAAACGGTCGATCACTGCCGGCTGGCGTTCCGCCGCCGGGATATAGCGCTCCAGCGCTTCGATGATCTGCTGGCGGAACTGGTCCGCCGACTGCTCCGTGCGGGACACGCCGATGATGCGGCTGTCCTCCGTCATCTGGCCGTCGGCTTCCCGGTAGTACAGGGCGGGCATCAGCTTGCGCAGGGCCAGATCGCCCGTGCCACCGAAGACGACGAAATCGAAGGGTTGTACCTGCTGCATGCGCTCACCCATGAGCTTTCCTCCGCGGGTGTGCGGTCCCGGCCCCGCCATAGGGCGGTTCGGCACCCCGCGATTGGCAATGTAGCAGAATTACAAAACAGCGCAATAGCGCTAGTAAATTCATTACCGGCGCTGTTTGTCGCGCCCACGGATTCCGGTAATTCCGCTACGCACGCGGCGGCGGACGCGGGGCCGCAGCCGCCGGCCCTGCGTGGCCCGGAGCATCAGCCCTTGACGCCGCCGGCCGTCAGGCCGCTGACCAGATATTTCTGCAGATACAGGAACAGGACGATCACCGGCAGCGACACGATGATCGAGCCGGCGGCGAAATAGCCCCATTGGGCGCTGAAGCCGCCGACGAAGAAGCGCAGGCCCACCGGCGCGGTGTAGCGCGCCTCCTCCGTCATGAAGACGGAGGCCAGGATGAATTCGTTCCAGCCGGTCATGAAGCTGAACAGCGCGGTCACGGCCACCGCCGGCTTGGCCAGCGGCAGGATGATGCGGAAGAAGATCATGGAGCGCGAGGCGCCGTCCATGATGGCGCTTTCCTCGATCTCCAGCGGGATGGTGTCGAAATAGCCCTTCAGCATCCAGACGCAGAAGGGGATCGAGGTCACGGCATAGACGATGACCAGGCCGAAGTACGAATTCCCCAGCCCCAGCCAGCTGACGATGATGATGTAGAGCGGGATCATCATCAGCGTGCCCGGGAACATCTGGCTGACCAGGAAGGCCATCATGCCGGCCTGCCGCCCGGGGAAGCGGAAGCGGGAAAAGGCGTAGGCCGCGGTGCAGGCCAGGAAGACGCCGACGATGGTGGTCAGCCCGGCGACGATGGCACTGTTCATCAGCCAGTGCAGGAAGGGCTGTTCGGTCAGCACGTCCCGGAAATTCGACAGGCTGACCTGCTGCGGCCAGGGGGTGATGATGCGCAGCCGGTCCCAGACATCGGCATCGGCCGGCAGCGCCGCGATGGCCAGACTCTGCTGGCCGGAAAAGGCCAGGCTGATGACCCAGAGGATGGGATAGCAGGACAGCAGCGTGAACAGGGCCAGGAACAGGTGCAGCAGCAGATGGCGCGGCGGCGCCGGCCTGGTCCGGCGGGCCGTGCTGGCGGGGGCGGGCAGTGCGGTGGTGGTCGTCATGCGGCTCATGCCCCCTGCTTATGCGACCCGTTCCGTGGCGCGGGAGACGCGGTTCTGGAACACGCCATAGGCCAGCAGGATCACGAAGATCACCAGCGAATAGGCGGCGGCGTAGGCGTACTGGTAGCGCTCGAAGGCGATCTTGTAGGCCTTGGTGATCAGGATCTCGGTGGCGCCCGCGGGGTCGCCGCCCGACACCAGATAGATCACGTTGAACATGTTGAAGGTCCACACCACCGACAGGATGATGGCGGGCACCAGCGCCGGCTTCAACAGCGGCAGGGTGATGCCCCAGAACTGCTGCCATTTGCTGGCACCGTCCAGTTCCGCCGCCTCGTACATGTCGGTGGGGATCGATTGCAGCGCCCCCAGGCTGACCACCATCATGAACGGGAAGCTCAGCCAGCCATTGGTGATGACGCCGGTCATGAAGCTGCTGAACACGCTGTCGAACCAAGCGACGGGTTCGCCGCCGAACAGCATGATGGCCTGGTTGATGACGCCGAACTGCTGGTGGAACATCCCCTTCCAGGTCAGCGCCGTGATGTAGTTGGGAATGGCCCAGGGCAGGATCAGCAGCACCCGGTAGATGGCGCGGCCGCGCAGTCCCTCGGTGTTCAGCGCCAGCGCCAGGATCAGCCCCAGCGTCACGCCGATGGCGACATTGATGATGGTCCAGCAGATGGTGATGAACAGGGTCCAGTAGAAACTCTCGTAATTGACGACCCAGCCGTCCGGCGTGCTGCGCAGCACATCCACATCGCCCAGGATACGGACGAAATTGTCCAGCCCGACCCACAGCTCGGTCAGCGGCACCGACTGGTTGAACAGGGTCCGGTCGGTGAAGGCCAGGGCCACGCCATAGGCGAAGGGGAAGAACACCAGCAGCAGCATGCCGACGATGGCCGGCGCCACATAGGCGTAGGCCTGCCGGTGCTCCGTCAGGGTGTGCGCCAGCCGGCCCATGGCCCCCAGGGCGAAGGCGGCCAGCAGCAGGACCGACAGGCCGGCCGTGATCCAGAGCTGCCGCGCCACACCGCCCACATGGGCGGACAGGGCCGCCGCCACCGACGCGGGATCGATGCCGCCGGCCGCGGTGATCTGGCCCAGCGGACGCTGATAGGCGTCGACATCCCAGACCTGTTCGGCCAGGGGCGGCAGCCCGGCGGCAGCCAGGACCGGTGTCGCCGCCTGACGCAGATCGCTTTGCACCTGGCCGATGCCGGCGACCACGCTCTGGGTGCCGTCGGCCAGATCGGCCAGCGCCGCGCGGCCGACGAAACCGGCGGCGGCGGCGAACAGCAGCAGCGCCGCCAGGAACAGGACCCAGCGGCGGGACCGGGCGGCCAGGCCCGAACGGGCCACGGCCAGCAGGATGGGAATGAACAGCGCCAGCGCCAGCACACCCGGCAGCAGCGCCGTGGCCCCGTGGCCGGCGGGGTCCGCCGGCGCCATGGCGCGCCGCACCTCGGCCATGCCCCAGTAGCTGCCGCCGACCAGCACCGGGGCCGTCACCGCCAACACGCCCGGCCCGGCCGGGGCCACCTCGATCTCGGGCAGGCGCTTCACGCCTTCGGCCGCGTTGCCTTCGGCATTGGCGCGCAGGCGGGCGGCCTGATCGAACAGGGATTTCTCGTCCCGGACCAGCCGGCGCGGAACCGCGCCGGCTGCCAGGTCGGAGTCGATGTCGGAAAAGATGAGCTGGGCGCCGGACTGGCGGACCAGCCGCACGGCCCGGATGGACGGATCCGCCTGTTTCCAGGCGGCGACCGCCGCCGCCACCGTCTCCGGGGACGGCTCGGTGGCCTCAAGCGCCCCGGCCAGCGCGGCGAAGCCGGCACTGGCAACGGTGGCCTTGCGCACCTCCACATCCTGTCGGGCGGCGCGCTCGGCCCCGCCGACGAACCAGAGGCCCGCCGCCAGGAACAGCACCAGCCCGGCCAGCAGGCCGAGGAGCGCCGATACGCCGGAAAGCCGCCGCTCGCCCATCTCGTCCCCCACCGGCTCAGCGGCCCTTGCGCAGGGCGTCGACATCCGCGCTGATCTTGGCCTGCGCCTCATCCAGCGCCTGCTTCGGAGTCGCGGCCCCCTTGACGATCTTGTTCATGGCCATGGTCATGGGCGACCACATGGCGGTCATGACGGCATAGTTCGGCATGGGGGTGGCCCGCTCCGCCTGCTGGCGGAAGCCGGTCAGCACCGGATCGTTGGCGATCTCCGGCACGGCGTAGACGGCCTTGTTGGTCGGCTGCTGCCGGCCTTCCAGGGCCATGATCTTGGCCGCCGGTTCGGAGGTGGCGAACTTGGCGAAGTCGTAGGCCGCTTCCTTGTTCTTGCTCTTGGCCGAGATGTACAGGCCCTCGATGGTCATCCAGGGCGTCATCGGCTTGCCGCCGGCGCCGTCCACCGTGGGCAGCGGGGCGATGCCCACCTGGATGGACTTGTCCACCTCGCCCAGGAACCACGGGCCGGAGAAGACGATATCCGTCTTGCCCTGGTTGAACAGCGAGGTGATCAGGGCCGAGGTCGGGTCCGCCGGCAGGATCTTGTCGGTCTTGAACCAGGTCATGACCTGCTCGACCGCCTTGACGTTCTCCGGCGAGTTCACGGTCGGCTTCGGCAGGCCGGACTTGGCGCTGTCGTCGAAGACCTTGCCGCCGAAGGCGTTCATGACGCCGGCATGGAAGTAGAAATCGCTGTAGGCGTAGGCCCAGCCATAGGTGCCGGTGGCGGCGTTGGTGTTCTTCTTGGCCCAGGCCACCAGCTCGCCCGTGGTCTTCGGCGGCTCCTTGACCTTGGCCTTGTTGTAGATCAGGGCGATGGACTTGTAGTTCAGCGGCAGGCCGTAGATGGAGCCGCGATAGCTCAGGCCATCGACCATGTTCGGCAGGAACTGCGCCTTGGTGGCGTCGTCCAGATAGAAGTCGATAGGCTCGACGATGTTGCCGGCCTCGATCCAGCCGCCGAGGCGGTCCTGGGCGAAGATGAAGGCATCCGGGCCGCTGCCCTGGGGCACGGCGGCGGAGATCTTGTCGGCATAGGCGTCATAGGGGACGGCCAGGGCGGACACCATGACCTTGCCCTTGTGCGCGTCGTTGTAGAGCGAAACCACCTTCTCGAAGGCGGCCTTTTCCTCACCGCGGTAACCGTGCCAGACGGTGACGTTGGTGGCCTGGGCCCAGGCGGTGGCGGTCAGACCGCCCAGCAGCGTGGTGCCCAGCAGGGCGACACCGGACAGGCGGAACACAGTTCTACGGGACAGTTCCATGAGGTTTTCCTTCCTCCCAACGACCGCCCGTCCGGGGCGGCCTTCACAAAGCGGACCCCGGCGAGCCTCAGGCCTCGGGTAGGCGCTTCTCCGACTGCGGATCGAACAGGTGCAGGCCGTCGGCCTTGATCACCAGTTCGACGGTTTCGCCCGGGCGGGGCAGCGTCAGCCCATGGCCGCGGATCTTGCCGATCAGCATGTGCTCACCCAGGCGGAAATGGATCATGGCCTCGTGACCGAGCGTCTCCACGATCTCCACCGCGCCGCGGATGGGCGCGACACTGGTCCATTGATGCTCCTCGGCATGGCCCACATGCTCGGGACGGAAACCGACCGACACGGTACGCCCGTGGTAATTGCCGATCCCGGCGCGGAAGGACGCAGGCACGGGCAGCACCAGATCCTGGTGCCGCAGCTGCGTGCCGGAGGCATCCACCTCCATCGGCACCACATTCATGGACGGCGTGCCGATGAAGCGGGCCACGAACAGGTTCTGCGGCCGGTCATACAGCTCCAGCGGCGTCCCCACCTGCATCAGATTGCCGGCGGGATGGCGCTTCAGCGGCGCCAGCACGGCGATGCGGTCGCCCATGGTCATGGCCTCCACCTGATCGTGGGTGACATAGACCGTGGTGATCTTCAGCCGGCGCTGCAGCCTGGCGATCTCCGCCCGCATGACCACGCGCAGCTCGGCATCCAGGTTGGACAGCGGCTCGTCGAACAGGAAGACCTTGGGCTTGCGCACGATGGCGCGGCCCAGGGCCACGCGCTGGCGCTGGCCGCCCGACAGGGCGCGCGGCTTGCGGTCCAGGAACTCGGTCAGGCCCAGCATCGAGGCCGCGTCATTGACCAGCGCGTCGATCTCGGCCGGCGGCAGTTTGCGGATCTTCAGGCCGAAGGCGATGTTGTCGCGCACCGACATGTGCGGATAGAGCGCGTAGCTCTGGAACACCATGGCCACGTCGCGGTCCTTGGGGTGGACGTCGTTGACCACGCGGTCGCCGATGCTCAGCGTGCCGGCGCTGATCTCCTCCAGGCCCGCGATCATGCGCAGCGCCGTGGACTTGCCGCAGCCGGACGGCCCGACGAAGACCATGAACTCCTGGTCCCGGATGTGCAGGGACAGGTTCTCGATGACGGGGACGTCGTTGAACCGCTTGGAGACGGCATCGAAGATGATCTGGGCCATTGCCTTCCGCCGATGTCAGGAGGTCAGGACGCGATGCGGATACGGGCGCCACGCGGTGGCGCCCGGCGGATGCATGGCCCGGCGTCCGCCGGGCGGCGGAGCGGGCGCATCGGACTGGCTGTGATGGCGCCGGATAGAGTGGCAGCAGGCAAGACTTCCTCCCAGGCAGATGACCTTGTCCCGGCCCCGTTCCGCGGGTCCTGGCGGACCTGCGGCCGGAGACCAGCCGGCATCACGTTACAACCGGTGTAGTATCATTACAGGCCGGCCGCAACCATCCCGCAAACGCATTCGAACCATCAGACGGGCCAATGGCCCTACCCCAGGCTTGCAGCGACTGTGTATCGCGTTGCAGCAAGCATTTACCGTCAACAACCCCGGCCCGCATTATCCCAGATCAAAGCAGAGGCATCTTTCCCCTGTCATTCTGCCCACGGGAGTTCTATCGGCAGGCTTGCAAAAGCCGGTTGATCGGCGTGTAATTCCTTTACAGGCTGGTGAAACCCGTTTCATTAGACCCCTTGACCGGGGCCGAATTGCTGGCAGTGCGGTCGAAAACCGGCATCCGGCCGGCACGACGCCCCCATGATCACGAAAGGAAGACCCAGGTGCTGGACCGGATTCGCGGAATGATGACGGGACTGCGACGGTCCGAGCAGAAGATCGCGGAAGTGGTGCTGAAGCAACCCCATTCCGTCGTCAATGCCTCCGTCTCCGAAGTGGCCCGCGATGCCGGGGTGAGCCAGCCCACGGTGGTGCGCTTCTGCCGCTCGGTCGGCTGTGGCGGCTTCCAGGATTTCAAGCTGCGGCTGGCCCAGGACCTGGCCACCGGCACACCCTATGTGCATGAGGATGTGCGGCCGGAAGATCCGGTGGCCGATGTGGCGGCCAAGGTGCTGAACCGCAGCATCGCCTCGCTGACCCGCGTGCGCAACCAGATGAATTCCGACGCGCTGGAACAGGCGGTGGAGATCATGGCCGCGGCCGGCCGTCTGGAATTCTACGGATTCGGCGCCTCCGGCATCGTCGCCATGGATGCGCAGAACAAATTCTTCCGCCTGGGCATCCCCTGCGCCGCCCATATCGACTATCACGTCCAGGCCATGTCGGCGGCGATTCTCGGCCCCACCGGGGCGGTGGTGGCCATCTCCCACACCGGGCGCACGCGCGAGCTGCTGCGCAGCGTGGATCTGGCCCTGGAAAGCGGATCGAAGGTCATCGCCCTGACCAGCGGCGGCTCCCCCCTGGCCGACCGGGCCACGGTCAGCCTGATCGTCGATGTGCCGGAAGACACCAGCATGTATACCCCGATGACCTCGCGCATCGCCCATCTGGCAATGATGGACGTGCTGCAGGTGGGCGTGGCCTTGCGCCGGGGCATGAACCTGACGGAAAGTCTGGCCCGCGCCAAACGCTCGATCCGGGAACGACGGCTCCAGACCGTCAAGCCCTGACGGCCCATCCTCGGCCGCAGCGCCCGGCCATCGTGGAAGTCTGAAGGAGCAGCCATGTCCCCCGACACCATTGCCCTGATCGTCAGCGGCAATCACGCCGACCCCTTCGCCGTCCTGGGGCCGCATCGGGCAGCAGGGGATGCCGACGCGCCGGACGCCGATTCAGCCGATGGCGCACAGGGCGGTGACGGGCCGACGGATCTGCGGGTGTTCCGCCCCGACGCCGACCGTGTGGAGATCCTGGACGGCAGCGGCGCCGTGCTGGCCGAGATGCGGCGGCGGCATGAAGGCGGCTTCTTCGAGCATCGGTTCGACGGGCCGGCGCCCGCGGGCTACCGGCTGCGGCTGCACCGCGGCGCCGCGGCCTGGGAGATCGACGATCCCTACCGGTTCCCGCCGCTGCTGGGCGATCTCGACCTGCATCTGCTGGGCGAGGGCCGGCACTGGCGGGCCTATGAACAGCTGGGCGCCCATCCCGTCCGCATCGACGGGGTGGATGGGGTCCGATTCGCGGTCTGGGCCCCCAATGCCCGCCGCGTCTCGGTGGTGGGGGAGTTCAATGGCTGGGACGGGCGGGTGCATGTCATGCGCAACCGGCCCGGCGTCGGCGTGTGGGAGATCTTCCTGCCGGGCCTGGGCGAAGGCACGCTCTACAAGTACGAGCTGCTGGGACCGCGGGGCGAGCTGCTGCCGCTGAAGGCCGATCCCTTCGCCTTCGCCGCGGAGAACCGGCCGCACACGGCCTCCATCGTCCGCCGCATCGACCGCCAGCCCTGGCAGGACCGGGACTGGCTGCAGAAGCGGGCCGCCCGCAACGCCCGCACCGCCCCCATCAGCATCTACGAGGTGCATCTGGGCTCGTGGAAGCGGGGCGAGGGCAACCGGTTCCTGACCTACCGCGAGCTGGCCGACGATCTGGTCCCTTATGCCAAGGAGATGGGCTTCACCCATATCGAGGTGCTGCCCGTGCATGAGCATCCGTTCGACGGCAGCTGGGGCTACCAGTCCCTGGGGCTGTACGCCCCCACCAGCCGCTTCGGCACGCCGGCCGATTTCCAGGCCTTCGTCGAGGCCTGCCACGCGGCGGAGCTGGGGCTGATCATCGACTGGGTGCCCGGCCATTTCCCCAGCGACGCCCATGGGCTGGCCTGGTTCGACGGCACCCACCTCTATGAGCATGCCGATCCGCGCCAGGGCTTCCACCAGGACTGGAACACGCTGATCTATAATTTCGGCCGCAACGAGATCAGCAACTTCCTGATCGCCAATGCCCTGTTCTGGCTGCGCCACTATCATGTGGACGGGCTGCGCGTCGATGCCGTGGCCTCCATGCTGTATCTGGATTACAGCCGCAAGGCGGGCGAGTGGGTGCCCAACCGTTTCGGCGGGCGGGAGAACCTGGAGGCCATCGACCTGCTGCGCCGCATGAACGAGCTGGTCTATGGCGAGGAGGAAGGCCAGGGCGGCGGCGCCATCACCATCGCCGAGGAAAGCACGGCCTGGCCGGGCGTCTCCCGACCCGCCTATGTGGGCGGTCTGGGCTTCGGCTATAAATGGAACATGGGCTGGATGCATGACACGTTGCGCTACATGCGCAACGATCCGGTACACCGGCGCTATCACCACAACGACCTGACCTTCGGCCTGCTCTACGCCTTCACCGAAAATTTCATCCTGCCGCTGTCCCATGACGAGGTGGTCCACGGCAAGGGCAGCATCCTGGCCCGCATGCCCGGCGACACCTGGCAGCAATTCGCCAATCTGCGCGCCTATTACGGCTTCATGTGGACCCATCCCGGCAAGAAGCTGCTGTTCATGGGCGGCGAGTTCGCCCAGGGCCGCGAATGGAACCACGATGCCAGCCTGGACTGGCATCTGCTGGACCCGGACCAGGGCGGCCCCTGGCACGTCGGCGTGCAGCGGCTGGTGCGCGACCTCAACGCCCTCTACCGCAATACGCCGGCCCTGTCCGAGCTGGACTGCGAGGCCGAGGGCTTCCGCTGGATCAAGGGCAACGCCGCTGAGGAATCGGTGCTGGCCTACAGCCGCCACGGCAGCACGCCGGGATCGGTGGCCGTGGCCGTGGTGAACTTCACGCCGGTGCCGCGCCAGGACTATCGCGTCGGCCTGCCGGAGGGCGGTTTCTGGCGCGAGGCGCTGAACAGCGACGCCGCGCTCTATGGCGGCTCCAATCTGGGCAATGGCGGCGGCGTCACCGCCGAGGCGGTCCCCTGGGACGGCCAGCCCTTCAGCGCCCCCCTCACCCTGCCGCCGCTGGCCGCCCTGGTGCTGGTGAAGGGCTGAGCGCGTCCGCCCGGATGCCCGCCCGCGCGGGTGTGGTGCGGGGAGGCGCAAGGAGAACGTCCCCGTCCGCCCCCCCTTCCCGCATCATCCCTTCCCCACCGCCGCCCCACTTCCGGCGTCGTGCCCCGCGCAGACGGGGCCCCAAGGCCAGGCGCACAGTCAGTGCAGCGTGCCATAGAGATCGAGCCATTGTGGATTGCGCTCTTCGATCAGCCGGATCTTCCAGGCCCGATTCCATTTCTTCAGTTGCTTTTCCCGCCCGATGGCATGGAACGCCGTGTCGAAGATCTCGTAATAGACCAGAAGGTTCACACCATAGATCCGGGTGAAACCATCCGTCCGTGCGCATTTATGTTCATAGACGCGACGCGCAAGATCATTGGTCACGCCGATATACAGCGTCCCGTTCCGCTGGCTGGCCAAAATATAGACGAAGTAGGACCGCATGGGTTGGCTTGGGATCCTGGGTCCCCGCCTGCGCGGGGACGACGCCGCGGCAATTCATAGAATTAGTGTGATTTATCGATTTCATCAATCAAAAAGGGAAATGGTGCCGCCATTCCCTGCTCAACCATCCCCGTTCCCGCATCATCCCTTCGCCACCGCCGTCCCATCTCCGGCGTCGTCCCTTCCCCGCCGCCGCCCCACGCCCGGCGTCGTCCCCGCGCAGGCGGGGACCCAGGGCCACGCGCACACCACCTCCCCTGGATGCCCGCCTGCGCGGGGCATGACGCGGGGAGACGCAAGGGGAACGTCCCCGCCCGCCACCACCGCCCCACCTCCGGCACCATCCCTTCCCCGCCGCCGCCCCACGCCCGGCGTCGTCCCCGCGAAGGCGGGGACCCAGGCCACGCGCGCACCACCTCCCCTGGATGCCCGCCTGCGCGGGGCATGACGCGGGGAGACGCGGGGGCGGCAGAGGGAGGCGGATCGGTCGCGGCGGCGGGTTCTACCCAAGGCCGGCCCCGGCGCGTTACCGTGCCGCCCAGCCCGATCCCCACACCCAAGGAAACGCCATGCTCCCCCTTTCCCCGATCACCGTCGGCTTCATGCGCATGGGCCAATGGGGCCTGAACCGCGCGGCCTTGCGGGACTGGATCGGCACCGTGCTCGACCTGGGCATCACCAGTTTCGACCATGCCGACGTCTATGGCGATTACGGCGTCGAGGACGCCTTCGGCGAGGCCCTGGCGCTGCAGCCCGCCCAGCGGGACCGCATGCAGCTGATCAGCAAGGTGGGCGTGCAGCGGGTCAGTCCCGGCAATCCCGGCGTCTGGCACATGCATTACGACCTGTCCGGCGCCCATATCCTGGCCACGGTCGAGGCGTCCCTGCGCAAGCTGCGCACCGACCGGCTGGACCTGCTGCTGCTGCACCGGCCCGACCCGCTGATGCGGGCGGAGGAGGTGGCCGACGCCTTCGACCGGTTGCAGGCGGCCGGCAAGGTGCTGCATTTCGGCGTGTCGAACTTCGCGGCCTCGCGGGTGCGGGCCCTGCAGCGGGTCCTGGCCCAGCCGCTGCTGGTCAACCAGGTGGAGATCAGCCTGGAACGGCCGGACGCCATCTGGGACGGCACGCTGGACAGCTGCCAGGAGCTGGGGCTGACACCCATGGCCTGGTCACCGCTGGGCGGCGGCGGGCTGTTCCGCGACGATCCCGCCCGGGCCGGGCTGCGTCAGGCCTTGCGTGAGGTGGCCGACGCCTATGGTGCCGCCCCGGACCAGATCGCCCTGGCCTGGCTGCTGGCGCATCCGGCCGGCATCCGCTGTGTCGTCGGCACCGGGCGGCTGGACCGGCTGCGTGGGGCCGTCCATGCCCAGTCCATCCAGCTCGACCGGCAGAACTGGTACAAGCTGCTGGCCGCGGCCGAAGGCCGGCAAGTGCCCTGAGCGGGCGTGGGTGTCGCCCTCCGGTGGCGATCGGCCGGGACCAGGGGGCGACGATGCCGCGGACAGCCCCCAGGCCTGGGCGTCGTGGCCATGGACCGTGACCGCCGTGCTGGCGCGGGGCGGATCTGTAGCAATCTGCCCGTCCATACCGGTGGATTACTGTAATCGAGTTACCAAGCGGCGTTAAACGGCGCCAGTGGAGGAGTATCCTCTTTCCCCGACATTCCTCGATCCGGCCCCGGACGCGGTGGGAACCGGTGTTATATCAATGCGCACACTGCGGAAATGGACCAGATCTACCTGCGGAATGTGGTTTGATTGCAAAGCCGGGGTCGCAACCATCGCCCCCGGCCCCCTCCCCCCTCTTCCCAGCGGCTTCCATGAACGACCTGCGCGCCAGCGGCATCCTGCTCCATCCCACCTCGCTGCCCGGCGGGCACGGCATCGGGGACCTGGGTCCCGAGGCGCGCGCCTTCCTGGAGCGGCTGGCCGAAGCCGGGCAGAGCCTGTGGCAGATCCTGCCCCTGTCGCCGACCGGGGTGGGGGCCTCCCCCTATTCCTCCCTATCCAGCTTCGCCGGCAATCCGCTGCTGATCAGCTTCGATGATCTGGCCGCCGAGGGGCTGGCCGACGCCGCCCTGCTGGAGACGCTGCCGGGCAATGGGCCGGGCAACGGGCCGGGCAACGGAAGCGGGCGCGTGGATTTCGCCGCCGTCCTGGCCGGCAAGCTGACGGCGCTGGACCGGGTCTGCGCCGATTTCCTGCGCCGCCCCGCCGACGACGAGCTGTGGATCGACTACGAGCTGTTCCTGGCCAAGCACGAGGCCGACTGGCTGGACGATTACGCGCTCTACATCGTGCTGAAGGACCGGCATGGCGGCCGGGCCTGGCAGGACTGGAACGCCGCCTATGTGTCGCGGGAGAGCGTGGCCCTGGACGAGGCGCGGCAGACGCTGGCCCAGGAGATCCGCAAGATCAAGGTGCAGCAGTTCCTGTTCTTCCGGCAGTGGCAGCGGCTGCACGACCAGGCCGCCCGGCTGGGCGTGCGCATCATGGGCGACATCCCCATCTTCGTCGCCGGCGACAGCGCCGATGTCTGGGCTAATCCCGAGCTGTTCGAACTGGACCGCGGCGGCCAGCCGCTGCTGGTGGCCGGCGTGCCGCCCGACTATTTCAGCGCCACCGGCCAGCGCTGGGGCAATCCGCTGTTCCGCTGGGACGCCCACCGCGCCCAGGGCTTTGCCTGGTGGCACAAGCGCGTGGCCAAGACGCTGGAGATGGTGGATCTGGTCCGCATCGACCATTTCCGCGGGTTCGAGAGCTATTGGGAGATCCCGGCCAGCGAACCCACGGCCATCCATGGCCGCTGGGTCCCCGCCCCCGGCTACGAGCTGTTCCAGTCCATGCGCGACCGCTTCGGCAGCCTGCCGATCATCGCCGAGGATCTGGGCATCATCACGCCCGAGGTGGAGCGGCTGCGCGACCATTTCGGCTTCCCCGGCATGCGCGTCCTGCCCTTCGAGTGGGGGGAGGATTTCAAGCCCTGGGACTATGATCCCAACCGCTTCCCGGCCAACAGCGTGTTCTATACCGGGACCCACGACAACGACACCATCCTGGGCTGGTTCAACGCCCTGGGCGGTGCGGACTCGGAGATCGGCCGGCGCATGCTGGACTATCTCGGCAGCGACCGCAGCGCCATCCATTGGGACTTCGTGCGCTTCGCCCTGAACAGCAACAGCCGCATCGCCATCTGCCCGGTGCAGGACATTCTGGGACTGGGAACCGAGGCGCGCATGAACGTGCCGGGCAAGGCCGACGGCAACTGGTCCTGGCGCCTGCAGCCCGGCCAGTTCGACGGTGCGGCGGCGCGGCAGCTGCGCGGCCTGACCGAGGCTGCCGGCCGCCTGCCCGCGGCCTGACGGCCCCAGCAGCCTGACGGACCAGTTCCCGACGGTAACGGTTCCATCGCGCCCCCGTGCTAGCATCGCCGGGCGCAGGGCTGGGCCGGATGGTCGGACCGCCCGATCGACGGGACTGAGCGAAGGGAACACGCGGTGCGCATCAAGCTCGCAGCCCCTGCCAGCTTCTCCTTCGGCGTCGCCCTGCCCTGGGGCGTGCCGCTGGAGCAATGGCCGGACGATGTGGTGGTGCAGATGCCCCGGGGCATCAGCCGCAACGTCGTGCGCTTCGTGCGCGACGACCGCGGCACCGTCTTCGCCCTGAAGGAGCTGCCGCAGCGGGTGGCGGAGAAGGAATACGATCTGCTGCGCTGCCTGCGCGAGCGCGGCCTGCCGTCGGTCGAGGCGGTGGGCCTGGTCAGCGAGCGGGCGGACGCCGGCGGTGCCCCGCTGCTGACGGTGCTGGTCACCCGGTATCTCGAACGGGCCATGCCCTACCGCCTGCTGTTCGAGCGGGGGGAGAGTCTGGCCGACCGCGAGCGGCTGCTGGATGCGCTGGTGGATCTGCTGATCCGGCTGCACCTGTCCGGCTTCTATTGGGGCGACTGTTCCCTGTCCAATACCCTGTTCCGCCGCGATGCCGGCCGCCTGGCCGCCTATCTGGTGGATGCGGAGACGGGCGAGCTGCATGAGGAGCTGTCGGACGGGCTGCGCGGCTATGATGTGGAACTGGCGCGCGACAATGTGGCCGGCGAACTGATGGATCTGGCCGCCGGCCCCGGCCTGCCCGACGGGCTGGACCCGGTGGACACGGCCATGGAGCTTCAGGCCCGCTATCACCGGCTCTGGCACGAACTGACCCGCGACGAGCTGTTCAGCCCCGACGAACAGTTCCGGGTGCAGAGCCGCATCCGCACCCTGAACGACTATGGCTTCGACGTGGACGAGCTGGAGCTGATCACCGCCGGCGAGGCGGGCGACGGCGCCGCCCGCACCGGTGCGCGGCTGCTGATGCGGCCCAAGGTGGTGGAGACCGGCCATCACAAGCGCCGGCTGACCCAGCTGACCGGGCTGGTGGCGGAGGAGAACCAGAGCCGCCAGCTGCTGAACGATATCCGCCGCTACAAGGCCCAGCTGGAGCTGGAGGAAGGCCATCCGCTGTCGGAGCTGATGGCGGCGCACCGCTGGGTCCACGAGGTCTATGCCCCGCTGCTGGACGCAGTACCCGAGGATCTGCGCCACAAGCTGGACGATCCGGAGCTGTACTTCCAGGTGCTGGAGCACCGCTGGTACCTGTCCGAGGCGCAGGGCCGCGATGTGGGCACCGATGCCGCCCTGGCCGACTATCTCGACACGGTCCTGCCCACCCTGCCGGACCGGCCGCTGATGGCCGACGGGGAGGTCTGGCCGGAGCCGTGAGGGGCTACTCCTCCCCGTCCCGCGCCCGCTGGAAGCGGATGCTGGCCACCTCGTCGAACATCTGGGTCTCGCGGTGGCGGCGGGCCTCCTTGGCGGCCTGATCGCGCAGCTCCTGCACCTGTTCGTACTTCTTCAGCTCGCGGAAGGCCTCGGCCACGGCCTCCTCGGCCTGGGCCACCTCCTGCCGCAGCAGGTCGATGGCGCGGGCCATCTGTTCGCGCACGCGGATCACCTGCTTGGCGAAGCTGTGATAGGTCAGGCCGGCATTGAAATCCCCGGCCGCCACCTGCTTCTCGCGCACCACCTGCGCCTCGAAGGCGGTCTGCTGGGCCAGCGCCTGCTCCAGCGCGGCCAGACGCTCGCCCAGGGCCCGGCGGCGCTCGTCCACCGTGCGCTGGTGCAGCCGGATCAGCGGCTTCAGATCCTTCATGCGGCACCGCCCAGGATGGCCGCCAGCTCGGCATAGCCGGTCGCAAGGTCGCTGCGCTCATCCTTGCCCTGGCGCAGGAAGCTCTCCAGCGCCGGGTTGAAATGGATGGCCTCGTCCACCTGCGGGTCGGCACCGCGGCGGTAGGCGCCCAGCCGGATCATCTCCTCCATGTCGGCATAGGTGGCCATGAGCCGGCGGGCCTTGGTCACCAGGGCGTTCTGCTCCGCCGTGTTGCAGCCCGGCATGGTGCGGCTGACCGAGCGCAGGATGTTGATGGCGGGATAGCGCCCGCGTTCGCCGATGCGGCGCTCCATGACGATGTGCCCGTCGAGGATGCCGCGCACGGCGTCAGCGATGGGTTCCTCCATGTCGCCGCCCTCGACCAGCACGGTAAAGATGGCGGAGATGCTGCCGCGGCCGGTGCCCGGCCCCGCCCGCTCCAGCAGGCGCGGCAATTCGGCGAACACCGTGGGCGGATAGCCCTTGGTGGTCGGCGGCTCGCCGGCCGACAGGCCGATCTCGCGCTGGGCCATGGCGAAGCGGGTGACGCTGTCCATCAGGCAGAGCACATCCTGGTCCTGCTCGCGGAAATATTCGGCCACAGCCATGGTCATGTAGGCGGCCTGCTTGCGCATCAGCGGCGGCTCGTCGCTGGTGGCGACGACGACGATGCTGCGGGCCAGACCGTCGGCGCCCAGATCATTCTCCAGGAACTCCTGCACCTCGCGCCCGCGCTCGCCGATCAGGCCGATGACGCTGACATCGGCGGCGGTGTAGCGGGCCAGCATCGACATCAGCACCGACTTGCCGACGCCGGAGCCGGCGAAGATGCCCATGCGCTGGCCGCGGCACAGGGTCAGGAAGGTGTTCAGCGCCCGCACGCCCATGTCGATCTTGCCGCCCACGCGGTCGCGGGCATGGGCCGGCGGCGGATTGGCCCGGATCAGCATGGGCTGTTCGCCCTGGGGCAGCGGCCCCTTGCCGTCGATGGGCTCGCCCAGGGCGTTGATGACGCGGCCCAGCCAGGCCGGCGTGGGATGGATGGCCGCCTGCCCCTCCGCCACCTCGGCCCGGCAGCCCAGGCCGATGTCGTCAAGGGTTCCGAAGGGCATCAGCACCGCTCTTCCGGAGCGGAATCCCACCACTTCGCAGGGGACAATCCTGCCCCCGCGGGATATGACCCGGCAGCGCCCGCCGACGGAAAGCTGGCGCTCCACCCCGCCCGCTTCCACCATCATGCCGAGCACCGAGGTGACACGGCCGAACATGCGGTAGGCCGGCAAGGCGGCGATGTCCTGGAGGATGCGTTCGGGATCGGCGACCATGAATTCCCCTGCCCGCAATGGGCGACCCGGTTAGCAGCCCGGTTAGCGGCCCGGCTCAGCGGCCCAGGACTCGGCCAGATTCTTAATCCGGCCGGGTTAATCAGCCGTAACGACGTCGGCTGATAGCATATTCGTTCGTGCTCTGTTAACCTAGTGCCGTCGAGCGCCAGATTCGCCGTTCCTCCGGCACCGTCTGCGGGACCTAACCCAAAGGATGTGCAATGCGAGTTCTGCTGGTTGAAGACGATCCGATGATGCTGAAGAGCATCGAGCTGATGCTGGGGAGCGAGGCCGGTTACATCGTCGACAGCACCTCCCTGGGGGAGGATGGGCTGGAGATCGGCAAGATCTATGATTACGACATCATCATCCTCGATCTGATGCTGCCGGACATCGACGGGTACGAGGTGCTGCGCCGGCTGCGCGCGGCGCGGGTGACCACGCCGATCCTGATCCTGTCGGGCCTGTCCGACCTGGACGCCAAGATCAAGGGGCTGGGCTTCGGCGCCGACGATTATCTGACCAAGCCGTTCGACCGGCGCGAGCTGCTGGCCCGCATCCAGGCCATCATCCGCCGCAGCAAGGGCCATTCGGAAAGCGTCATCCGCACCGGCAAGCTGACGGTGAACCTGGACGCCAAGACCGTGCAGGTGGACGGCGCCCCGCTGCACCTGACCGGCAAGGAATACGGCATCCTGGAGCTGCTGTCCCTGCGCAAGGGCACGACGCTGACCAAGGAGATGTTCCTGAACCATCTCTATGGCGGCATGGACGAGCCGGAACTGAAGATCATCGACGTCTTCGTCTGCAAGCTGCGCAAGAAGCTGACCACGGCCACCCGGGGCGAGAACTATATCGAGACGGTCTGGGGCCGTGGCTATGTGCTGCGCGACCCGCCGGAGGCGGTGGCCTCGCAGAAGGCCGTGGGCTGAGCGTCCTATGAGGCTGAGCGCCCGCATGGGCTGAGCGCCGGGGCGCTCAACCTGCCCGTACCGGCCGCGCCGGCCACGGAACCATTGGTGCCCCCTCCTGTTCGACAGGGCCTGACCGAAGGCCTGGAGGACAAGGATGCGCGCGCTGTGCTGGCACGGAAAAGGGGATATCCGCTACGACACGGTCCCCGATCCGCGGATCGAGGACCCCAAGGACGCCATCATCCAGGTCAGCAGCTGCGCCATCTGCGGCTCCGACCTGCATCTCATGGACGGCTACATCCCCTTCATGGAGCACGGCGATGTGCTGGGCCATGAGAGCATGGGCGAGGTGGTCGAGGTCGGCGCCGAGGTCCGGGACCTGAAGGTGGGCGACCGGGTGGTGGTGCCCTTCACCATCACCTGCGGCCAGTGCGAGCAATGCCGGCGCGGCAATTATTCCGTCTGCGAAAACACCAACCGCAACGCCGCCCTGGCCAGCAAGATGTTCGGCCATCCCACCGCCGGCCTGTTCGGCTATTCCCACATCACCGGCGGCTATGCCGGCGGTCAGGCCGAGTATCTGCGGGTCCCGTTCGCCGACACCACGGTCATCAAAGTGCCGAAGACCGGCCTGAGCGACGATCAGTTGCTGTTCCTCAGCGATATCCTGCCCACCGGCTGGCAGGCCGCAATTCATTGCGATATCGAACCGACCGATGTGGTGGCTGTCTGGGGCTGTGGCCCGGTGGCCCAGTTCTGCATCCGCAGCGCCCGCCTGCTGGGCGCCCACAGCGTCATCGCCATCGACTGCGTGCCGGAACGGCTGGCCATGGCCCGCGAGGCCGGCGCCGTCACCATCGATTTCAGACAGGAACCGGTGCTGCAACGGCTGGCCGAACTGACCGGTGGCCGCGGCCCCGACAAATGCATCGAGGCCGTGGGCATGGAGGCCCATGCCGGGCTGGACTCGCTCCAGGGGCTGGGCGGGCTGATGGACAAGGCCAAGGCCGCCCTGATGCTGGAGACGGAACGGCCCATGGCCGTGCGTGAAGCCATCTATGCCTGCCGTCCCGGCGGCATCGTCTCCATCGCCGGCGTGTTCGGCGGGCTGGCCGACAAGATCCCGCTGGGGGCGATGATGAACAAGGGCCTGACCATCCGCACCGGCCAGACCCATGTGCGCCGCTTCGCCACTGACCTGCTGCGCCGGATCGAGGAGGGGCAGATCGATCCCACGGTGGTCATCACCCACCGGCTGCCGCTGGAGCGGGGTCCGGAGGCCTATCACACCTTCCGCGACAAGCGGGATGGCTGCATCAAGGTGGTGCTGTCGCCCCAGGCCGCGTTCTGATCCGGCGTCCGGGGCCGACCCCGCACGGCAAAAGGGGCGGACGCACAGGCGCCCGCCCCGTTCGCCCCGCCCCGTTCGCATCGCCCGATGGACGGGGAACGTCAGACCTTGGCCGGCACCCCGGACAGGGTATAGAGACCGCGTTGCCCATCCATGGGCTTGAACTTCTCGGTGATGCCCAACACCGTCTCCGCCCCGCCCAGATACAGCACGCCGTCGGGCGGCAGCATCTTGGCCATGGCTTCCAGAACCTTGGTCTTGGTCGGCTGATCGAAATAGATCAGCACATTGCGGCAGAAGATGACGTCGAACTGACCCAGCGGGCTGAGGTCCGACAGCAGATTGTATTCGCGGAACTGGGCACGGCTGCGGAACTCGTCCTTCAGCTGCCACTTGTCGCCCATCTGATTGAAGTACTTGACCAGATAGGTGATGGGCAGGCCGCGCTGGACCTCGAACTGGGTATAGACGCCGGCCTTGGCCTTGGCCACCATCTCGCTGGACAGGTCGGTGCCGATGATCTCGATGCGCCAGCCGGCCAGCCGTGCGCCCTCTTCATTGAGGACCATGGCCAGGCTGTAGGCCTCCTGCCCCGAGGAGCAGGCGGCGGACCAGATGCGGATGTGCTTTTTGTTCTGCCGGGTGGCCAGCAGCGCCGGCAGCACCACCGCCTTGAACTGGTCGAACGGCTTCTGGTCACGGAAGAAGGACGATTCGTTGGTCGTCATGGCTTCCGTGATGTCGCGCAGCAGCTCCTCGTCCTTGCGGGTGCGCACCACCTGGGCCAGCTCGTCCAAGCCCTTCAGGTTCCATTTGCGGGCCACCGGCATCAGCCGGGATTCCAGCAGATAGGCCTTGTCCTTGGTCAGCACCAGTCCAGACCGCTGCTTCAGCAGGGTGCAGAACATATCGAAGTCTTCGACCTTCATGCTGCCTGCCTCAATGCGATCTTGCGGAGAAACGGCCCGATTTCCTTCAGCGGCAGCACGGCGCTGCACAAGCCGGCGGTGGCCACGGCCCCCGGCATGCCCCAGACCACGCTGGACGCTTCGTCCTGCCCGACGACGGCGCCGCCCGACTGGACCACCTGGTCACTGCCCTTCTGGCCGTCATGGCCCATGCCGGTCAGGATGCAGACCAGCACGCGGCGGCCATAGGCCTTGACGATGCTGCGCAGCATGGGATCGACGGCCGGACGGCAGAAATTCTCCGGCGCGTCCTTGCTGAGCGCAATCATGTTCATGCCGGGCGCCTTCTGGTTGACCAGCATGTGGAAATCGCCCGGCGCCACATAGGCGTGGCGGCCTACGATCGGCTCGCCATCCTTGGCCTCGGTGGTCGGCACGCCGCACTGGCGGGTGATGTGCTCGGCCAGGATGGTGGTGAAGGTCGCCGGCATGTGCTGGGTGATCAGGATCGGCTGCGGCAGATCCTTGAGATGGCTCATCACCTCGAACAGGGCCTGCGGACCGCCGGTGGAGCTGCCGATGGCGATCAGGTCGGGACGCAGATCCAGCGGCATCGGGCGCAGCTGGATCGGCTGCGGCTCCGGCTTGACGCGCACCGGGGTCGGCAGGGTGAAGCCGGTGGAGGGCTGCACCGGCGCCGTCACCGACGCCGGACGGGCCGGTGCCGCGGCGCTGGCCGCCTTCTTCGGATCGGCCCGGCGCGCGGCGGCACCCCAGGCCTTCACCTTCTCGGTCAGCTCGCGCTTGAAATTGTCGGCCCCGGTCAGTTCCCGCGTCGAAGACGGCTTCGGCACGTAATCCGCCGCACCGGCGCGCAAGGCCCGCAGCGACACATCGGCGCCCTTGGCCGTCAGCGTCGAGGCCATGACGACCTTGACGTTGGGATCGACCTGCAACAGGTGCGGCAGAGCCGACAGCCCGTCCAGCACCGGCATCTCGATGTCGAGCACGATGACATCAAGGATCTGGCGCTGGAGCGTGTTGATGGCCATCTGACCGTTGGCGACCGAGGCGATCACCTTGATCTCCGGGTCCGTTTCCAGGGCCCGGCTGATCAGACCGCGGATCACCGCGGAGTCGTCGACCACCATCACCCGAAATGGTTCGGGTACGCCCTGTTCTGCCGGCCCTGGGGGTTTTCCGGAAAATTCGGTCATGTGGAGTCCCTGGCCGGGCTTAGAGAAGCCCGACCTGCTCGAACTTGGTCTGGATGATTTCGCTGTCGAAGGGCTTCATGATGTATTCGTTGGCCCCGGCCGTCAGCGCTTCCTGGATGTGGGCCAGGTCGTTCTCGGTGGTGCAGAACACCACCTTGGGTTCCTGGCCGCCGGTCATCTTGCGCAGGCGCCGCAGGAACTCGATGCCGGTCATCACCGGCATGTTCCAGTCCAGCAGGATACCATCCGGCATGGCCTTGGCGCACTGCTCCATGGCCTGCTTGCCGTCCTCGGCTTCGGCGCAGGAGAAGCCAAGCTCTTCCAGGATCTTACGCGCCACCTTGCGGACGACGCGGCTGTCATCGACGACGAGACAGGTCTTCATGAAGGACCTCGGGAGTCGGGGGTCAAGCCGCTTCGATGCTGGCGAAATTCAACAGGCGGGACACGTCCAGAACGACCAACAGGGTATTCTGGAGACGGTAAATGCCCGTCGAAACCTCGCGCCACCGCTGATCCATGGTGGCCGGGTGCCGCTCGAAATCGTCGGCGGAGAGGCTCAGCACCTCACCCACATTGTCGACCATCAGCGAGTACAGCTCGCCCTTATGGTCGACCACGATGCTCATGCCGCGGCTGGCCTGGGTCGGCTTGTCCAAGCCCAGGCGCAGACGCACATCGATGGCGGTGACGATGCGGCCGCGCAGATTGAGGCTGCCGGCAACCTCGGGCGGGGCCAGAGGGATACGGGTGATCTTCTGCGGACCCAGCACGTCACGGACCTGCAGCACGGGGATGCCGAAGAGCTGGTCCGCGATGGTCGCCGTCACGAAATCCTCGTTCTTGGCGGCGGAGATTTCCGTGGACTGGGTCCTCTTGGCGGGAAGACGGGCACTCATGCGGCACCTTTCTCGGCAAGCGTCTGCTGCAACGTGAAGAGCAGCGCGTCACGATCGAACTTAGCGACGTAATCGTTAAAGCCTGCCTGACGGCCGCGATCGAGATCGCGCGGCGTGGCATGGCTCGACAGGGCGACCAGCGGGACATTGGCCCAGCGGGCGCTGGCGCGCACCGCCTCGGCGAACTCCAGGCCGCTCATGCCCGGCATCTCGATGTCGGAGATGATGACATCGAACTGCTCGCCGGACTCCTGCAGCGCCATGGCCTCGTCGCCGCTCTCGACAGCGGTGACATCGTAGCCGGACACCGACAGCATCGGGGTCAGCAGGTTGCGGAAGAAGGGGCTGTCGTCCACCAGCAGGATGCGGTGCTGCCGCTCCTCCTCGAAGGCGCCGTCGCGGCCATTGCCGAACCAGTCCTTGAAGGCCCGGGTCAGATAGAAGCCGGCATCGATGACGTCGGTGGCCTTGCCGGCGATGATGGCGCTGCCCAGGAAGCCCGGACGCTCCGTCCCCAGCTCGACCGCCAGCTTGTCCTCGACGATGTCGACGATCTCATCCACCACCAGACCCATGGAGCGGTCGCCATCGGCGAACACCACCACCGGCTGGCGCTTGTCGCGGACGATGCTCCAGTTGGCATCGATGGGGACCAGCGGCATCAGCTTGCCGCGGTACTGCACCACCGGCTCGCCGTTGGACAGCTCGACCTGGTTGAGATCGACATCCTCCAGGCGGGCGACCAGCGACAGCGGCACCGCCTTCGGGCTGCCGGCACCGGCGGAGAAGATGAGCAGGGCCATCTTGTCGTCCTCGCGCCGGGTCTGCTTGGCCACCTCGGTGGTGGCGATGGAGGTGTCCTGCACCGTCATCGTGCCCGACGCCGTGGCGATGCCGTTCGGGTCGAGGATCATGATGACCGAACCGTCACCCAGGATGGTGTTGCCCGAGAACAGCTCGATGTTGCGCAGGATCGGCGCCACCGGCTTCACCACGATTTCCTCGGTGTCGAACACGCGGTCGACGATGATGCCGAAGGTGTAGTTGCCGACCTGGGTGACGACGATGAAGTTCTCGCGCTTGTCCTCGTCCTGATGGCCCAGCTTCAGCAGGCGCTGCAGGCTGACCAGCGGCAGCAGGCGGTTGCGCAGGCGCAGCACCGGCGACCCGTTGATGCGCTCGATCTTGTGCTCGCTGTCGTCGGCGGCGCGGACCAGCTCCACCACGCTGATCTGCGGGATGGCGAAGCGCTCGCCGCCGCATTCGACGATGAGGGCGGACACGATGGCCAGGGTCAGCGGGATCTTGATGGTGAAGGTCGTGCCGCGACCTTCCAGCGACTTCATCTCGATGGTGCCGCCGATCTTCTCGATGTTGGTCTTGACCACGTCCATGCCGACGCCGCGGCCGGAGACGCTGGTGACCTTGGCCGCGGTCGAGAAGCCGGGCTTCATGATGAACTGCTGGATCTGCTGATCCGACATGCCGGCCAGTTCGGCCTCGGTCACCATGCCGTTCTGCAGGGCCTTGCGCTTGATGGCCTCCAGGTTCAGGCCGCGGCCGTCATCGCTGATCTCGATGATGATGTGGCCACCCTCGTGATAGGCGTTGAGGGTGACGCGGCCGGCCTCCGGCTTGCCCTTGGCCACGCGCTCGGCGGGGCCTTCCAGCCCGTGGTCGCCGGAGTTGCGGACCATGTGGGTCAGCGGGTCCTTGATCAGTTCCAGCACCTGGCGGTCGAGTTCGGTCTCGGCGCCCAGCATCTGGAGATCGATCTTTTTGTGCAGTTCGTGCGCCAGATCGCGCACCAGACGCGGCAGCTTGGCCCAGGCATTGCCGATGGGCTGCATGCGCGTCTTCATCACGCCTTCCTGCAGCTCCGACGTCACATGGTTCAGGCGCTGCAGAGGGGCCGCGAACTCGCTCTCCTTCTGGGAGCGCAGGATCTGCAGCAGCTGGTTGCGGGTCAGCACCAGCTCCGAGACCATGGTCATCAGGTTTTCCAGCAGATCCACATTGACGCGGATGGTCTGCTGGGCCACGGCGGACTCACCGCCCTTGTCGGCGGCAGCGGCGGGGCCGGCATCGGCCGCCTCGGCGCGGTGCTGCGGCTCGGGCACGGGGGCGGGCGGCGGCGCCTCGGTGATGGGGGCGACCTCCCGGGTCTGCACCACCTCCGGCGGACGCGGCGGCTCAACCGCCACGGGCACGGCGCGCACCGGCTCGAACAGCTGCTCGGGATCGTTGGCGGCAGCGGGCGGCTCGGCAGGCGGCTCCGGGGCCGCGGGGGCGGCCGCAGCGCCCGCGCCGGCCTTCGGCAGTTCGCGCCCCTCGGCCATGGCGTTCAGCCGGTTGATCAGATCCTCGTCCGTGCCCGCCGGCTCGGCCTCGGTCTTCTCCAGCACCGACAGGATGCCCTTGATGGTGTCCAGCGATTCCAGGATCAGCGAGACGGCATAGGCGCTGACGGTCAGCTCGCCGTCGCGGAAGCGGCCCAGCACATTCTCGGCGGCATGGGCCACCGATTCCAGCCGGGGCAGCCCCAGGAAGCCGCAGGTGCCTTTGATGGTATGAACCAGGCGGAAGATGTTGCTCAGCAACCCCGGATCGTTCGGGTTCTGTTCGAGCTTCACCAACTCCACGTCGAGAACGGACAAGTTCTCGTTGGTTTCGGTGAGGAATTCACTCAGCAGATCATCCATGGTTCCGAGCCCCGCTTCGGGAAGATGCCATTTCCTCACACCTCTCCCAGATCCTTGATGGGGGCGGCCTATGACCGGGACCCCGTCCGATTGGAGTAGAGTGGCGGATTGGCGTTAAATCCGTCTTACCGCCGACGAATTCATGGCGCGAGCGGCGCAACGTGGCAAGTGGAAGAATGCCGATTTCGGACAGGTGCCCAGGCAACACACATCAACCATCTGATTTATAATGATATTTTTTAACCGATCCTTACGGATACATGTCCCTGGCCATCCTCGTGCAGTGACACGGATAGGCTGTAGTGGGTGGCCAGACGGGCAGCGAAATGTGACACGACGGCGCGGGCCGTCAGTTCTTCTGCCCCTGGCTGATCCGCCAGTGCGACTCGCACCTCTGGGCGGAAAGCCGCCCCGCTCCCCTCACCCAGAAGGAGAAAGCCGCTCTCGGCATCCTGGACACGGATGCTGCCGCCGCGCGGCAGCGCCTCCTCCAGCAGCAGGGCCGCGAGCATCACCAGCTTCAGCAGGCCGCGGGCCGGCGGTCGCGGGCTGGTGGCGGCCCAGTGCAGCGCGACCCGTCCGCTGCGGAACCAGCCTTCCAGCACGGCCCGGGCATCGGCCGGGCTCAGCGTCTCCTGCGCGCCGGCGGCCCCGAAGGCCAGACGGAACAGTTTCAGCCGCTTGGCCGCCGCATCGGCGCTGTCGGCGATGAGGTCCAGCGCCTCACCGGCATCGCCGGGGCCGGTCTCCTCGATCAGCTCGATCCCGTTGTTGATGGCCCCGATCGGGCTGACCAGATCGTGGCAGAGCCGCGAGCACAGCAGCTCCACCACCGCCACATCCATCGTCACCGCCATGCCGTCTCCCTTGCCGAAAGCCACGCCCCCTGTCCGGATGAACCGCACCACCCCATGGCCCAACACCACCGCCGGCTCTATCTTACCGTTGTGATACACCATCAACCGTGAGTGAACAGCGCCGATGGATGAAACACTGGTGCCCGGCGCCCTTGTGCGCCATCCCGACTGCCCGGACTGGGGCATCGGCCAGGTCCAATCGGTGATCGGCCCCCGCATCACCGTCAATTTCGAGCATGCCGGCAAGCTGCTGATCAACGGCGCCGCGGTCTCGCTGAACGTGGTCGACCCCGGCACACTGGACTGACGGGGGCATGGACATTCGCGGCTTGGCGACACCCGCCGTGATCGCTATATCCGGTCGAACATGCCGCAATCCGAACCGCGCAGCCCGCGCCGGGTCGCCGGCGGAACCGGATGCGGAACGAAGGAGAGAGCGATGACGGACGGCACGGCGGCAACCGGCGGCAGTGCCGGCCGCGCGGCACCGCTGATCGACCCGTTCGGGCGCGCCATCAGCTATGTCCGCGTGTCGGTCACCGACCGCTGCGACTTCCGCTGCGTCTACTGCATGTCGGAGCACATGTCGTTCCTGCCCAAGGCCGAGATCCTGAGCCTGGAGGAGCTGGACCGGGTGTGCAGCACCTTCGTGCGGCTGGGCACGCGGCGCCTGCGCCTGACCGGCGGCGAGCCGCTGGTGCGGCGGGGCATCATGACCCTGATCCGGTCCCTGGGCCGGCATCTGCGCACCGGCGCGCTGGACGAGCTGACACTGACCACCAATGGCAGCCAGCTGGCGAAATATGCCGAGGAACTCCGCGCCGCCGGCGTGCGGCGGGTCAATGTCTCGCTGGACACGCTCGATCCCGACCGCTTCGCCGCCATCACCCGCTGGGGGCGCCTGCCCCAGGTGCTGGACGGGCTGGCCGCCGCCAAGGCCGCCGGGCTGGAGGTGAAGATCAACGCCGTGGCGCTGAAAGGCGTCAATGACGGGGAGCTGGACACGCTGCTGTCCTGGTGCGGACGCGAGGGCTTCGACCTGACCCTGATCGAGGTCATGCCGCTGGGCGACATCGATGGCGATGGCGGCAGCAACGCCCGGGTCGAGCAGTTCCTGCCGCTGCACGCGGTGCGGGCCGACCTGTCCCGGCGCTGGACCCTGCAGGAGATCGACTACCGCACCGGCGGCCCGGCCCGCTATGTGCGCGTGGCGGAGACGGGCCGGCGCCTGGGCTTCATCACGCCCATGACCCATAATTTCTGCGAAAGCTGCAACCGGGTCCGGCTGACCTGCACGGGCACGCTGTACATGTGCCTGGGCCAGGAGGATGCGGCCGACCTGCGCGCCGCGCTGCGCGCCAGCGACGACGACGCGGCACTGGAACAGGCCATCCGCGCCGCCATCGCCCGCAAGCCCAAGGGCCACGACTTCATCATCGACCGGCGCAGCGGTCCCGCCGTGACCCGGCACATGAGCGTCACCGGCGGCTGATCGCCGGCACGCCACGCCGACACGGCCCCGGGTCTTGCCATGCGCGGCCGGAACACGCCCCACACGGCCGCGCGCCTTGCCGCGTGCGGCCGGAGCACGCCCCACACGGCCGCGCGCCCTGCCGCGTGCGGCCGGAACACGCATGGCCCGCACGCACTCTGGTTCCGGCCGGCGGCATGGGCTACGCTGCCGCGGCCATGCCCGATCAGACCCGCCTGCCCGCCGATCCTGTCCCCGCCGCCATGGCCGCGGCGGCGACCGTCCCCCTGCCCGCCCGCGACCTGCGCCTGGCCTTCGTGGCCGCCGACACGGCCGAGGCCCGCACGGCCCGCGACCGGCTCTGCTGCCTTTATGCCTGCGTCGCCCCGGAACAGGCCGACATCATCGTCGCCCTGGGCGGCGACGGCTTCCTGCTGGAGACGCTGCACCGCATGCTGCCGCTGAAGGTGCCGGTCTATGGCATGAACCGCGGCTCGGTCGGCTTCCTGCTGAACAGCTTCAGCGAGGACGCCCTGCCGCAGCGGGTGGCCCGGGCCCAGCATGTGACGCTGCACCCCTTGCGCATGCTGGCGCGCACGGCCGACAGCGTGCAGGAGGGGCTGGCCTTCAACGAGGTGTCGCTGCTGCGCGAGACACGGCAGGCAGCCAAGCTGCGCATCAGCATCGACGGGGTGGTGCGGCTGGCGGAGCTGACCTGCGACGGCGCCCTGGTCTCCACCCCGGCCGGCAGCACGGCCTACAACCTGTCGGCCCACGGCCCCATCCTGCCCATGGGGGCCGACATCCTGGCCCTGACCCCCATCAGCGCCTTCCGTCCGCGCCGCTGGCGCGGCGCCCTGCTGCCCCATGGCGCCCGCATCCTGTTCGAGGCGCTGGAGGCGGCCAAGCGTCCGGTCAGCGCCGTGGCCGATTTCACCGAGGTGCGCGACGTGGTCTCGGTCGAGGTCTATGAGGACCGCAGCGTCGCCTCGACCCTGCTGTTCGACCCGGAGCTGAACCTGGAGGAGCGCATCCTCAAGGAACAGTTCGCGCCCTGACACCGGCCCCGGCCGGGCGCGGCGGCGGCGTGGGGCGGCGGCATGGGGAGGCTGCGGTGCGGGCCTATTCCGCCGCCTGGAGCGGGCGCACCCGCTCCGCGGCATAGTCGCAGACCGTGCGGATCAGCCGTTGCAGGCTGAGGCGCAGCTCCTCGTAGCCATCGGTCCGCTCCAGCGTCTCCTCGTTCATATAGAGGCGCCGGTCGATCTCCAGCTGCAGGCTGTGCCGGCCAGCGAACGGGCTGGCATAGCGCCGGACCAGCTCGACCCCCTTGTAGGGGTCGTTGAAGCGCACGGTATAGCCCATGCCACGCAGGGTTTCCGCCACCAGACGGGCGAAGGCCGGATCGCAGGTGGTGCCGTCGCGGTCGCCGACGACGAAATCCACCGGCGGCTCGTAGGGTCCGCGCGGCAGCGACGGCATGGAATGGCAGTTGACATGGTAGACGACGCCGAACCGGCCATGCAGCCGGTCCAGGCATTCCGCCAGCAACTCGTGATAGGGCCGCCAGTACCGGTCGATGCGGTCGATCACCGTGGCCACCGGCAGGCGGCCATCATACATGGGCAGGCCGGGGCGGCAGACATGCCGCACCAGTCCCATGCCGGCACGGCTCTTCTCCGTCGGCGCCAGCGGTCCGGGCCAGACCCCGTCCAGCATGGCGGGATCGATGTCGTCGGCGGCGCGGTTGACGTCGATATAGCTGCGCGGGAACAGGGCGCAGATCAGCGTGGCCCCGAAATCGGGGGCGCGGGCGAACAGATCGTCCACATGGGCGTCCTCCGCCTGGCGCAGCAGCGGCAGCGGGCAGACGAAGTGGAAATCGGCGGGATACCGGGTGCCGCTGTGCGGCGAATCGAACAGCACGGGCACGGCATTGGCGCCGGGATCGTGCCGCACCACCACATCGTCGATGACCAGACTCATCGGCTCCTCACCCACCTGACCCGACCGGGACGGCGCCTGAAGCGGTGCCGGCCCGATCCCCCCGTCCGGCATCATGCCATGGCTCTGCCATGGTCCTGTCACCGGCTCTTTATAAAATCATCACACGATGCTGTACAGGTGCCAGCACCTGCCATCGACAGGTTCAGCGGACGCTGCCACACTGTCGTATATACCGTCGTATACACCCGCCGCGGGGCGCCCCGCCTCCGGCCGGCCGGTGTCGCCCGCCCTTTAGCCCGATGGGAGCGGCAGCACAAGCATGACCTCGGAGAAGGTGGAGCTTCTGGCACCGGAAATTGCCGGCTATGGCCCTGGCAACACAGGTATCCCCTATGCCTACAGTTTCGTGGGCGGAATCCCCGGCCCGCATGTGGTCATCAGCGCCCTGATGCATGGCAACGAGCTGTGCGGCGCCTATGTGCTGGACGCGCTGTTGCAGGCCGGTCTGCGGCCGCGCCGCGGCCGGTTGAGCCTGGTGTTCTGCAATGTCGACGCCTTCCACAGCTTCGAGCCGGATAATCCCGGCGCCTCGCGCTATCTGGACGAGGATATGAACCGGCTGTGGTCGGCGGAGATCCTGGACGGCGGCCGCGACAGCCGGGAGCGCCAGCGGGTCCGGGCGCTGCGCCCGCTGTTCGATCAGGCCGATCTGGTGCTGGACCTCCATTCCATGCAGCAGGACGCCCCGCCGCTGCTGCTGTGCGGTCGCCAGCCCCGCAGCCTGGACCTGGCCCGCCGCATCGGCTGCCCGGCCTGGGTCGTGGCCGATGCCGGCCATGTGGCGGGACCACGCCTGATCGACTATGCCCGCTTCACCGACCCGGCGGGCACGGCCATGGCCGTGCTGGCCGAGTGCGGCCAGCACTGGCGGGCCGCCGCCGTGCCCATGGCGCTGGAGACCACGGCCCGGTTCCTGCTGCACAGCGGCATCGTGGCCCCCGAGGATGTGGCGCCCTGGCTGACCCTGCCGCCACAGCCGCCGGTGCGGGCCGTGCAGGTGACCCACGCCATCACCGTGGACAGCAGCCGCTTCCATTTCCTGGCCGCCTTCACCGGCATGGACGTCGTGCCCACGGCCGGCACCCTGATCGCCCTGGACGGGCTGAGGGAGATCCGCACCCCCTATGACGATTGCCTGCTGATCATGCCCGCACGCCGGCTGGTGCGCGGGCAGACGGCGGTGCGCCTGGGCCGGCTGCTGCCCTGACGCGCCGGGCCCGCCCCTGCCGTCGCCTCAGATGAACTCGGCCTGGCGCAGCAGATCGTAGAAGGTGCGCAGCGCCGCCGTCTGTTCCTGCGGCGTGTCGAGGCCGTCCACATATTTGCCGTCGAAATTGGGCTGGCGCAGATGGCCGATGATCTGGTCGCGCACGATGCGGCGGGCCTTGGGGCTGGCCAGAACGTCGGTGGCGGCGAACTGGATCAGCCGGTTGGCACGGACCCGCAGGCTGGCCTCGGCATCGTCCAGCTTCTCGATGACGCGGCTGCCGACGATATAGGCGGCGATACGGTCGTCCAGCCGGTCAGCCAGGGCCTGGCGCACCGTCGGGGGGAAGCCCGAGGCCAGCAGTGCCCGGTACAGGGCCGCCAGCTGCTGCATCTTCGGCTTCAGCGGCGTCTGCGGCGGCACCAGCCGGTTGACCTCGCCCTGGCGCGCCAGGATGTCCTCCGCCCGGAACTGGAGCAGGGCCTGCTCACGTTCCCCCAGGACGGAATCCGACAGCTCGGCCAGATACAGCAACTGGTCGCGCGGCGTCGGCAGCAGGCCCAGCACCATGTCGATGCCCAGCCGCCGCCCCTCCTGCCCGCCCTGTTCGATGAACCGCAGCGTGCCTTCGGTCAGGGCCTGGGCCGTGGCCGAGCCGCCCAGGAAGCCGGACGGCCCCAGCAGCCGCGTCAGCAGGGCGGCGAACCGCGCCCGCTGCCCCTCGGCATCGCGGGCCAGCGGCGTGGTCAGCGACAGGCTGCGGCGCAGCGACTCCAGCAGCACCATCCGGCTTTCCGGTGCGCTGCCGGCAGCGATCCAGCGGCCGAGCAGGGCGGTGATGGCCGGCGCCGATTCCCGCGGCAACGGTTCGTAGCTGCCATCCAGCACATCCAGCAGGCGCAGCAGGGCCGTGCCCAGATCGGGCTGCCGTCCCAGCAGATCCTGGATGGTGGCGGGGAAGCTGAGGGCATCGGCCACCAGACTGTCGATGATCGACAGATGCGCCGCCGGCATGGTCCGGGACGGACTCTGGTCCGCATCGCCCTGGACGGCGCCGGCGGCCAGATCCAGCAGCCATTCCACCTTGCCCAGCAGCGAGCGGACCTGCACCAGCTCGCGGCACAGCATGACCGTGGCCAGGTAATCGCGCTCGCCGGGGTCGGCACCGGCCAGCGCCTCCACCCGGTCCATGGCCGCGGCGAAGCCGCCGGCGCGCAGGCTGGGCAGCGGGCGCCGGCTGGCGGCCTCCGCCCGCCCGCCCAGATCCGACAGGGCGGCATAGATCTGATCGCGCCGGTCGCGCACATCCAGCCCGGCGGCGCGCCCCTGCACACTGGCCACGCGCGAGACGGCGGTGGGCACCATGCTTTCGAAGTTCATGGCCCGCTTCATCTCACCGGGATGGTGCAGCAGCTCCGATGTGGTCAGGGCCCGCTGCTCCAGATACTGGCGCAGCATGCGCGAGATGATGGTCCGGCTTTCCAGCGAAAGGTAATCGGCCGGACCGCTGCAGAGCGGCGCCTCCTCCACCGGCCCCACCGTCACCGGCCGGGCGGTCTGCTGCCGCATCTCGCAGAAGATCACGCTTTCAGACGGCGGCTGGGTCGAACTGCCGGCGAATTCCCGCAGGATCCGGATGCCCTCGCGGCTGGGCAGCAGGCGGGCGGCCAGCGCCCGCGACTCCTGCTCCGTGGGGCAGATCCCCTCGGTGATCCAATGGTCGGTCTTGTAGCTCTGCACCTCGAAACTGAGACGCGGGCCTTTTGGCCCGCCGCCGCCCGCCAGCCCTGCCAGCCGCATGGAACCCTCCCGGAAAGGCTGCTCCCCCCTTTTGGGTTTGCACACTTTTCCCGCCAAATTGTCTTGAATTTTGTAGTAACCCGGCTGGCAATGTCAACGGTTGGTTATGTCGGTGCGACAGGGGGCGCGGCGGGCGTCTCCCCGGGTCAGCGGCTGGGCCGGCCCTTGGTCCAGGTGGGGTCTGCGGCGAACAGCGGCACGGTGGAGATGGCCATCTTGGCCGACCCTTCCTTCACCTGGCGGCTATAAACCACATAGACCAGCGTGTCGTTGTGCCGGTCATAGATGCGGCGCACGGCGATGGATTTGAACACCAGGCTCTTGCGCTCGGAGAACACCTCTTCGCCGCGCTTTCCCGTCTCGATGTCGCCGATGACGATGGCGCCGGTCTGGCGGCAGGCGATGGAGGCGTTGGACGGGTCCTCGAACCAGTTGCCCTTCGACAGCCGGTCGATCAGCGAGCGGTCGAAATGCACGATATGGCAGGTGACGCCCTGAACCTCGGGGTCCTGAAAGGCCACGACCTTCAGCTCGTTGCCGGTCCAGTCGTTGCTGAACTCACCCACCTCCTGGTCGGCAAAGGCCGGACCGGCCAGGGTCAGAGCCGCCGCCAGGGCTGCGGCCGGAGCCATGTTGCGCAATGTCAGGGTCATCGGGGCACCGGAAGTGGAGTGTCGGAGGCCGCAGGCTAAATGCTTCCAGCCCCGGCAGGCAATGGATGCCGGGCATCGGCGCCGGCCACCCATCATCGGTTGCGTACACCGTCCGGTTTTCCTCGCCCGCAGGCACCCCCCATGGGATAATTGCCGCCGCGTCAAACACCGGGAGGGAAGGATGGAGGCTTTCAGCCTGTTCGTGCTGCTGATCGTGGGCTTCGCCGTACTGCTGGTCCTGGCCGGCGTCAAGACCGTGCCCCAGGGCATGGAGTACACGGTGGAGCGATTCGGGCGCTATACCCATACGCTGCGCCCCGGCCTGCACTTCATCATCCCGGTCGTCGACCGCATCGGCTCCAAGCAGAACATGATGGAGACCGTGCTGGACGTGCCGAGCCAGGAGGTCATCACCAAGGACAACGCCATGGTGACGGTGGACGGCGTCGTCTTCTACCAGGTGCTGGACGCCGCCCGCGCGGCCTACGAGGTCAACCAGCTGAAGCTGGCCATCCTGAACCTGACCATGACCAATGTGCGCACAGTCATGGGCAGCATGGACCTGGACGAGCTGCTGTCCCAGCGCGACCGCATCAATGCCCAGCTGCTGCATGTGGTGGACGATGCCACCCAGCCCTGGGGCGTCAAGGTCACCCGCATCGAGATCCGCGACATCCAGCCGCCGCGCGATCTGGTGGACAGCATGGCCCGCCAGATGAAGGCCGAGCGCGACCGCCGCGCCCTGATCCTGGAGGCCGAGGGCGCGCGCCAGTCGGCCATCCTCAAGGCCGAAGGCCAGAAGCAGGCCGCCATCCTGGAGGCCGAGGGCCGGCGCGAGGCCGCCTTCCGCGACTCCGAGGCGCGCGAGCGCGAGGCGGAAGCCGAGGCCGCCGCCACCCGCATGGTGTCGGAGGCCATCGCCGGCGGCAATGTGCAGGCCATCAACTACTTCGTGGCCCAGCGCTATCTGGAGAGCCTGACGGCCTTCGCCGCCAGCCCGAACCAGAAGATCCTGTTCATGCCGCTGGAGGCGTCCAGCGTCATCGGCGCCCTGGGCGGCATCGCCGAACTGGCCAAGGACGCTTTTCCCGGCAAAGGCCGCGGCCCCGATGGCGGGCCGGCGGAGCGGACCTCCCGCCCCCGCCCCTCCCCCTGGAGCCAGCCCGCCGGCGGCGGCGGCGAGGCGGGCGGTTGAAGGCGGGGCGGACGGCCGGACGGTGCGCCCCCGTGCGACATGCCCCCTGGGACGGGCATAAGGAGGCTGAATGGATGGCGTGAAACTGGTCTTCTGGCACTGGTGGGCGCTGGGGCTGGTGCTGGCCGCTGTTGAAGTGGCGGCCCCCGGCGCCTCCTTCCTCTGGCTCGGCCTGGCGGCCGGGCTGGTGGGCACCGTGCTCCTGGTCTTCCCCGATCTGACCTGGCAGGTGCAGTTCGCCCTGTTCGCGCTGCTGTCGCTGGGTGCCTTCGCCGCCTCGCGGTTTCTGCCACGGCCGCAGCCGGGCGACACCGACGAGCCCTATCTCAACCGGCGGGCGGAGCAGATGGTCGGCCGCGTGCTGGTGCTGGAAAGCCCCATCGTCAATGGCCGCGGCCGGGCCGTGGCGGGCGACTCGCTCTGGACCGTGACCGGCCGCGACCTGCCGGCCGGTGTCCCGGTGCGGGTCATCCGCGCCGATGGCGCTCTGTTGCATGTGGAGCCGTCGGAGATGGTCTCCGCCTAAGGTCCCCCCGGCTTTGCGGACAGCCGGACCCCAGCCGCGGCCGGGCCGCCGCGGCTGGACACCCGTCAGACCCCGCTCAGTCGGTCAGGTCTTCCATGGTCTGGCGGACGACACGGACGATGTCGGCGCCGCGCTCACCGACGTTGATGCCCGCGGCACTGGCGATAACCGCCAGCTCGATCTCGGTGGTGGGGGCATAGCGCGCGATTTCCGAAACCACGCCCTGGGGCAGGACCTGATCCTTCTCGATGCCCTCGTTCCGGGCCATCTCGGCCCGCCAGGCATTGATGGCGTCGCTGATGGCCTGCTCGATCTGGGCGCGTTCCTCCTTCCGGCGCAGATCGCGGAAATGGACCAGCACACGCCAGCCGGCATCGGCATAGGCGGTGTCGATCCGCTCCACCTCCACGGTACGCAGGAACGAGGCCAGCCGTGCCTCATCCTCGTCGGCAGCGGCATCACGGATAGCGAAGGTGCGGATTTCCAGGTTCATGCGCGGACCTGCGGTCTGGCTGCCACGGTGCGTCCGGACAGCGGAAGTTGAGCCGGAAAGCCCGGGAACAGACAGGCACCGCATTCTCCGAAACGCCTGTGCCGGCCGCGACGGCCGCGCGCAGACGACGATCCCTGCCGCCCTGCCCCTGGCTGGACCCCAGTCTGGGGACCAGCCTGACTATACCGTGTGGAGGCCGGCTCCGCAGCCCCTTACCCGCCTATCCCTCCGCGTAGGCGCGAAAGTGACGGTCATTTTCCAGTGAAACTGTAGCGCAGATGCAGGCCGCCGCCGAGATCGCCGGCCCGCGTGCCCAGCGCGGCCGAGCCATAGGCCTGCACGGACCAGGCATCGCCCAGCGGCGCCGTGCCGTAGAGGACGGCGGTGCGGTAATCGTCGACGGTGCGGTAAAGGCTCTGGCGGAAGGAGACATAGGCCCCCGCCGACCAGCCCTGGCCCAGATCCTCCCGCAGATCCCGCTGCAACCCGGCCATGGCGGCGATGGTGTCGCGCATGGGCAGATCGTTGCGCTTGCCGGTCATCCGGTAGCCCAGACTGGCGAAGGGCAGCCACGATTCCAGCCACCAGGCCAGATCGAGCGTCAGGCCGGCGTCGGCACGGCCGGTGCCCAGCGTGCGCGACGCCGTCGGCAGCTTCAGCTGCGCCGTGGCCGATACGGTCCAGGACCCGGGCGTCCACGGCCGCAGCGGCCGTCCCAGCGACAGGGTCAGATCGCCCCAGCCGTCGATATCGTCGCCCCCATCCCCGCGCACCTGCTGGTAGGGCACCGATGCCGTCGCCAGCCAATCCCCCTGCTGCCAGGAAGCCGACAGCGGCAGGCTGGCCAGCTTGCGGTCGCCACCCGCCACGGCCTGCCGTTCCACATCCGCGCCCAGGGACAGGCGGGACAGCCGCCACGGCTCCGCCCGCGCCGGTGCCGCCGGCAGCAGGGCCGGCAGCAGGGCCGGCAGCAGCAGGGCGGCGCGGCATCGGGCCGGTCGTATCAGAGCAATCCCCGTTCGCATGGGAGGAAGGCTTTAGCCGAAGGGGCGTTGGACGTCGAGGGGGGAGCGATCGGCCGTGCAGCAAGCATCCGGTGCGCCGGCCCGCAAGGGGCGGAAAGACAGGCCGACGCACCGGCGCCTAACCCGACCCCCCCGGCTCACCAGGGAGCGGATGGGCGGGATCGCGGCCGGGGTGGGGTTGGGACTGACCCCGGCTGTGATTTCGCGTGGGAATTTTACCCACGCGGAAAGTCTTATGCGTGGGAAAATCACCCACGTCAATCCGGATTCTCCTTGCCGATGACGGAGGATTCTGTCCACACTCCAGCGGAACCGACGCCCGGCCACCAGGGGTGGCCCGGCCATTCCGGGAATGAGGACCGACCGCGGTGCAGACTCCGCCGCCTGCCCTGCTTGCCGCCATCGACCGCCTGCTGCGACCGCTGGTGCGGCTGCTAATCGCCCGCGGCATCGGCTTTCCGCTGCTGATGGACCGGCTGCGCCGTCTCTATGTGGAGGTGGCGGCCAGCGACTTTCCGCTGGACGGCAAGGACCAGACCGTCAGCCGCCTCAGCCTGCTGACCGGGGTCCACCGCAAGGAAGTGAAGCGGCTGCGCGAGGCACCGACGACGGAGGCGGAGACGCCGGTGCCGTCGGCATCCCCGGCGGCGCATCTCATCGGCCTGTGGCTGGCGGGCGGAACCACGGCCGATGGCGATGGCATGCCCCGCCCCCTGCCCCGGCTGGCCGAACCGGACCAGCCCTCGTTCCAGACCCTGGCGGAAACGGTCAGCCGCGACCTGCGCCCCCGCGCCATCCTGGATGAGCTGGTGCGGCGCGGCATCTGCCGGATCGATGCCGACGACCGCGTGCATCTGGACCCGTCGGCCATGGTCCCGCAGGACGGCCAGACGGAGAAGCTGCATTATTTCGGAATGAACCTGTACGATCATATGGCGGCCAGCGTGCAGAACCTGATGGGCGACGGCTCGCCCCAGTTCGACCGCGCCACCTTCTATGACGGGCTGACGGCGGCCGATACCGAACGGCTGCGCACCCTGGCCGCCAGGGCCGGCATGCAGGCCCTGCTGAAGGTCAACCGCGAGGCCGTGGCCCTGCGCGCCGCCTCCGCCGGGCAGCCCGATGCCGTCTGGCGCATGGCCTTCGGCGCCTATTTCCATCTGGAACCCATGGGGCTGGCCCCCATGGATCGGGACCCCGTCGCCGGCGGGGCTATCAACACCGGCAAGCCTATGGAGCAGACACCGTGACCACGATCCTTTCCGCGCGCCGGCCGCTGCTGCTTGCCGGCGCCCTGATCCTGCTGACCGTCCCGGCCCAGGCGGCGCTGACCCGGCATCCCGCCGCGGCACCGGCCGTCAAGGCCGCCCCCGGCATCGTCCTGGCCCAGAACGGCATGGGCGGCACCGGCATCCAGACCCAGAGCCAGCCCAGCGTGGACCGTCCGGCCCCCGCGACCCAGCCCCGCCCGCCGGAGACGCCGCAGGCGCCGGTCAGCACCATGGCTCCGCCGAGCCCGCCCGAGCCGATGAGCCAGGGCACCAAGGTGGCGCCGCCGGAGGTGCCGCAGACGCCGCCGCAGCCGGCGCCCAGCGCACGCTGAGCCTCACCGGCGCTGCCGGTCGCGTGGGACAGCGCACCGGAAACGCCAAGGCCCCGGAGGTCATCCTCCGGGGCCTTTTTGTCGGGGCGGACCCTGCCGCCGCAGCGATCGGTCCCGCTGGGCCCAGCCCAGCGGGACCATCCGCTCTTACTCCGCCGCGGCGGGGACCTCGCGGTCCTTCATCATGTCGATCAGATTCTGCCAGCGGCCCAGCGACAGCAGGTGGGCATAGACCATGCCGACCCAGTTGCGCTTGCGCCATTCCAGGAAGACCTCGTCCGGCAGCGCGTTGAACTTCTGCTCGTCGATGACGCGGAAGCCCGACAGCGACAGGCGGCGGTTGCCGGGGGTGACGATGTCGGCGCGCTGCTCGATCAGCAGGCCGCGCTGCTGCAGCTCGGTGCAGAAGGCCTGGGTGGCCTGGGCGGAATTGTTGAAGGCCATGCAGTAGTTCAGGATCTCCTGGCCCTGCGGCGTGGCCTTGCCGTCCTCATACAGCGCCAGTTCGCCATCGGTGCCGACGGTGCCGGCATCCTCTTCCATGGCCAGGATCATGCGCTTCTCATCCGGCACTTCGATGAGGATGAAGGGATAGCGCTGCACATAGGAGGGGATGGGGAAGCCCTGACGCCAGGTCCCGTCCTCACCGACGAACAGGTTCTCGTCGGCGCGCAGCCCGACCAGCGCCACCAGACCCGGATTCTCGCCCACCGAGAACACCAGGGGATAGGCGGCCTGCAGGGCCGGCACCTCGTCCAGCACCACCGGCACGGCATGGGTCTTGGCCGCATAGGCGAAGCTGCGGGCCTGCTTCACCTTCCAGTCCTTGTGCCGCTCGGCATGGACGGGCACCGGATTCGTGTAGAACAGCGGCAGAGACGCCTGCGCGGCGGAGGAAGCAGTGTCGGTCATTGCATCGGTCCCAGACAGTAAAGCGGCCGGAGGCTGGCCCTCCCGCTCGTCGCGCTCCAACTGCCGCAAGCCACCTTCCCTGTCAATCCCGTCGCCGCTGCACGCCGGTGTTGTCCCGCGCCATCCCGTCACCACCGCAGAAGAGCGGCCCCGGGAGCAGCAACCTGTAGGCACTGGCGAAGATTCTGCTGAGATAGCTCATGATACCCGCCCTCCCTTGATCCTGTGGCGGCCAGTGTCAGGCCGCGGACGGTTGACGTCGATTACCGAGTCGCTACAGTCGCTGTAACCGGACGTTACATCGGAACCCTTGCCGCCATGGCCCGCCGCCTGCCGCCCCTGACCGCCCTGCGCGCCTTCGAGGCCGCGGCCCGCCATGAGAGCCTGAGCCGGGCGGCGGCGGAGCTGAATGTCACCCATCCCGCCCTGAGCCGGCATGTGCGCGATCTGGAGGCCTGGATCGGCCGGCCGCTGTTCGAGCGTCACAGCCGCGGCCTGCGTCTGACCCAGGCCGGGCTCGTCTACCGCGACGCGCTGACAGCGGCCCTGGACCAGATCGCCCGGGCCACGGCTGACCTGACCGCCGGTGCGGAGCGGCGGCGGCTGCGCCTGTCGGTGGACCCGTCCTTCGCCCAGCGCTGGCTGGCCCGGCGGCTGGCGGGATTCCTGGCGGCCCATCCCGGCATCGAGGTCAGCCTGGACGCCACCGCCCAGAAGACCGAGTTCCGCGGCGACGCCGATCTGGGCATCCGCTTCGGCCGTCCGCCCTGGCCGGGCCTGCGCGCCCATCTGCTGGCCCTGGTGCGCACCTTCCCCGTCGGCACGCCCGCCCTGGTGGCGGATCTGTCCAGCCCGGCCGACCTGCTGCGGCGGCCACTGCTGCTGGAGCATCCGGACGAGCCCTGGTACCGCTGGATGGCCACGGCGGGCGTCGAGGGGGTGACCCGGCTGGAGGGACCGCGCTTCTTCGAGGCCGCCCATGCCATCGATGCCGCCGTGGCCGGCCAGGGTCTGGCCCTGGGCGATCTGGTGCTGGCCGGGGACGAGCTGGCGGATGGCCGGCTGCGGCGCCCCTTCCCCGTGCAGATCCCGCAGGATGCGTTCCATCTGGTGGCGCCGCCCGACCATTTCCGCCGGCCGGAGGTGGCGGCCTTCACCGACTGGATCCGGGCCGAAATGGTGGCGCATCTGCGCGCCGTCGGCGGCGAGGAGGCGGTACGCAGTCTCGGCCCCGGTGCCCGGCCGGGGTGACGCCCCGCGATGCGGTCTAGCCGGCCTCCCGCTGCAAGCGCCGCTCCAGGAAGGCCAGCACGGCGGCCTCCTCCGGCGAAAGCCCCGCCAGATCAGGGCGCAGCGCGCGCCGCACCTCGGCCTGGACCTGCCCGATCAGCCCTTCCTCCAGATAGGCGGACATGAGCTGGGGATGGACATAGCAGCGGCGGCAGACGGCAGGGGTGTTGCCCAGCCGGGACGCGACCTTCCGGATGGCGGCGGTCAGGTTGCGCTTGCGCGCCGCCTGGCTGTCCACCTGTTCCAGTTCCTGCAGAGCAAAGGCGGCCAGCACGGTCCCGGCCCAGGTGCGGAAATCCTTGGCGCTGAAATCCTGGCCGGCGCAGTCGCGGATATAGGCGTTGACGTCCTGGGAGCTGATGCCATGGCGCCCGCCCTCGGTATCGACATACTGGAACAGGCGCTGGCCCGGCACATCCTGGCAGGCCTTGACCAGCCGGGCCAACCGGCGGTCGTGCAGGGTCAGCCGCCAGTCCTTGCCGCTCTTGCCGCGGAACTGGAAGCGCATGACCCTGCCCTGCACCTGTACATGGCGGTCGCGCAGCGTGGTCAGCCCGAAGCTGCGGTTCTCCTTGGCATAGCTGTCATTGCCGATACGGATCAGCGTCGTATCCAGCAGCTTCACCACACAGGCCAGCACCTTCTCCCGCGGCAGGCCGGGGCGGTGCAGATCGGCCTCGATCCGCGCGCGGATCAGCGGCAGGGCACGGGAAAAGGCCAGCAGCCGCTCATATTTGTCGGCATCCCGGACCTCGACCCAGCGCGGATGGTAGCGGTACTGCTTGCGGCCGCGGGCATCGCGGCCGGTGGCCTGGATATGGCCCTGGGCATCGGCGCAGATCCAGACATCGGTATAGGCCGGGGGGATGGCCAGCCGGCGGATGCGGGCCAGATCGGCCGGGTCCTTCACCGCGGCCCCGTCGGGGCCGATATAGCGGAAGCCGCGGCCCGTGCGCCGCCGCCGGATGCCGGGTTCATCATCGTTGACATAACGCAGATCGACCGCCGCGGCCTGCGCCATCATCTCCTGTCCGCTGATGCCCCCGTCCACGGCCGGTCTCCCCACGCTGTTGCCGGACAACGGCCGCTGCGGCGGGAAGGTTCAATTCACCGGGGCGGGGCTCCCGCCGGGACGGAACCGCGGCTCAGGGCTTCAGCGGATCGGTGGCCGCATGGACCACGGCCCAGAAGCCCGCGGCCGCCTGGGCCACGGCCGCCGGACTGCCATCGAGGCTGGCCACCACCGGGCCGCGGCGGGTCTCGAACACGGCGGCCAGCATCCGGTGCCGGCCCGGCCCGGCCTGCGCGGGCGGGCTGCCGGTGGCATCCAGCATGGTCACGGACCTGCCGGCCACCTGCTCATGCCAGATCCGGGGCTTCAGCCGCGACCGCGGCTCGGCGAAGCCGGTCAGCAGCCGCTCGATCTCCTGGCCGACACTGTCATCGCCGCGCTGGAACTGCATCACCGGCCCGGCACCGGGGGAGCGGCGGAACTGCGTGACCTTGGGATTGCCGGCGGGGACCTGCTGCCAGTCGGCCGGCACGCGGAAGCAGACCACCCCCACCTCGATCGACCCCGCCGCCCATGCCGCGACCGGCAGCAGCAGGGCCAGCAGACAGCCCAGGATGCAACAACGCAGGCCGGAACCGAGAGACGGCGTCCGGCGGCAGGAAATCACGGGGCGGGTCCAGACGGAGGGTCGGGGCAGAGGCGGATCTCCTTCGCAGAGGCTGGACCGCACGGACAGGCGCGGCAGCGGTCAGAAGTTTCAGCGGTTGGGGCAGCAAGGGAAGGATGGGGCAGCGCCGCGCTGCCCCATCCTTCCACGAACCTCACTCGGCGGCCAGCGCCGTGCGCTTGCCGGCGGCCAGACGCTCGCGCGCCATCTCGTCGGCAATGGTGCTGGTCGGACGGTTATCGCGGTCGGCGCGACGGAAGATGTCGGACAGGGTCACGGGGATCTGCTCGACCTGACGCAGCACGGCCGCCTTGTCGTAGGACTGCGTCACCTCGGCCGAGACATTGATGATGCCGCCGCCATTGATGACATAGTCCGGCGCGTAAAGGATGCCGGCCTGACGCACGAGTTCACCCACGGCGTCGGTGGCCAGCTGGTTGTTGGCACCGCCGGCGATGACCTTGGCCTTGATCTCCGGCAGGGTCTGCTCGTTGATGACAGCCCCCAGGGCGCAGGGGGCGTAGATGTCCACGTCGGCGGCATGGATGCGGCCCGGCTCTACGGCCGTGGCCCCGAACTGCGCCACGGCGCGCGACACGGCGTCGGGCTGGATGTCGGTGACGAACAGCACCGCCCCTTCCTCGGCCAGATGGCGGCAGACATGGCTGCCGACATTGCCCAGACCCTGGACCGCGATGCGCACGCCCTTCAGGCTGTCGCTGCCCAGCTTGTGCTTGGCCGCGGCCTTGATGCCGAGATAGATGCCATAGGCGGTGAAGGGCGACGGGTCGCCGCTGGCGGCGTGGCCGGTGGCCAGACCGGCCACATGCTTGGTGGACTGGGCCATGGCCATGATGTCGGCGACGCTGGTGCCCACATCCTCGGCGGCGATGTAGCGCCCGCCCAGGCTGTCCACCATACGGCCGAAGGCGCGGAACAGCGCCTCGGACTTGTCCTTGCGGCTGTCGCCGATGATGACCGATTTGCCGCCGCCCAGGGGCAGGCCGGCCATGGCGTTCTTGTAGCTCATGCCGCGCGACAGGCGCAGCGCGTCGCGCAGGGCATCGGCCTCGTTGGCATAGGGCCACATGCGGCAGCCGCCGCAGGCCGGTCCCAGATTGGTCGAATGGATGGCGATAATCGCGGACAGCCCGGTGTCCGCATCGCGGCCGAACACCACCAACTCATGATTATCGAAATCGGCACCGTCAAAAACCATCGAGGCCTCTCCTGTTTCGCACAGAGACCGGGCTACGGGGTCTCGCCGGTCAGGCGCGCCCCGCTCCAGTGAACCCGGCCGAGATCCCGGTTTGCCGGGATTCTCAAGCCACCGACTCTAGGGCGCTGACGGGACAGGGTCGATTTCGTTATTATCCCCGTTCCGGCACGAATCACGTCGCACAGACCCTGCCGCCGGAAACGACATGACCTTTAGCCGCGCTGATTCACGCCGTTCCGCGCGTCCGGCCCCGGTCAGAAGCCGGCACGCAGGCCGCTGTCGCGGCGCTGGGCGGTCAGGGCCGGCCCCTGGCGCTGTGCCGCCGGGTCCGGTCCCAGCACGGGCTCGCGCCGCACCGGGCCGGCTGCGTGAACCGGGACGGCGGGAGCCGCCGGGCGCCGGCCGCGGGACGGGCGCCGGCCGCTGAGCCACCAATAGAAGGCCATGGCGGCCACCAGCAGCCCGGTGGCCCCGACCAGGCCGTAGCGGGCCCAGTCCGGCGGCTCGAACCCAGCGGCATCCCCGACGCTGCCGGCCAGGGGTCCCTCGGTGCTGACCTCGCTGCGCGGGGCCGCCCCGTCCACCGCCCCCTCGACCGGAACGGACGGCGCGGCCTGCGGCTGGCTGGCACCGGACACACCGCCCGCAGAGCGCCCGCCGATCACCGACGGGCCGCCGGCCGCCTCCCCGCGTGCGGACGGCCGCGTGGCGGCCGGCGGCGCCACACCGATGCTGCCGCCGCCCAGCACCTGGTCGCCACCCTCGCCGCGCTCGACCCCGGTCACCGACGGGGCCGCCTGCGGCCGCACATCCTGTTCGCGCAGCATGGGACCGGAGGATTTGGCCCGGCTCTTGGGATCGGCCAGATTGCCGATCGTCGGGTCCTGCTTGTCGGCCCGTTCGGCCAGCATGCGGTCGATGGTGGCCTGGTCCAGCCGGCCCGTGGCCTTCAGCCCCGCCGCCTTCTGATAGGCGGAGACGGCCGCCGCCGTGGCGGCATCCATGCGGCCATGGGCACGGCCATGATACAGCCCCTTGGCATCGAGGATCTGCTGTGCCCATTGCACGGTGGCGCCTTCCGATGGCCCTGCGGCCTTGTCGCCCGACTGGGCCAGCGCCGGACCGGCCGGCAGAGCCACGATCAGGGCAAGGGCGGCGACCCGCAACAGGGACCGCCCCGACAGCGCACGATGAGGATTCACCGGCATGGACATCACTTGCACCCTTCAGCGCAGGAGGAACGCATGGCTACCCGTTCATGTGGCACCGCAGCAGCGCGGCGGAACGCCCGCACCGGCAGATCGGAGCCATAGGTCAGCATAGACCCTGACCCGTCAGATATTTATAAATCGGTAACCCTGCCAGGAAAATCCATGCCTGCGCTGCAACACACCTCCTCTGATCTGCCTGCATTCCCGGCCCCCGCGCGCACGTCGGCGCGGCTTGCCGCCGGGGGGCGGGTGCTGTCCGCCCTGCTGCGCCGCCTGCGGCCGGCGGACACGGCCGGCGACCGTGACCGCCGGACGCCGCGTCTGCGGGTGCTGCTGGTGGAGGATGATGCGGTCAGCCGCACGCTGACCACCACCCTGCTGGAACAGGCGGGACACCGCGTGACCGTGGCCGGCAACGGACGCGAGGCCATCCGCCGGGCCGGCGAGGGCGGGCTCGACGTGGTGCTGATGGATCTGCGCCTCCCCGGGCAGTCGGGCATGGCGGCCACGCGCCGCATCCGCGCCCTGCCGGACCCGGCCGCCGCATCGGTGCCGGTGGTCGCCCTGTCCGGCAGCCTGAGCCGGGATCAACGGGACGAATGCCGGGCGGCCGGCATGGATCTGCATCTGCCGAAGCCGGTGACGGCGGAGGCCCTGTCCCATGTGCTGGCCCAGGCCATACGGCTGCTGCCCGACCGGTTCCGGCAACCGGCCGGCGGCGGGACGGCTGCGGAAAGCGGCGCGACCGGGAGCGAGGCCGCCGTCCCGGTGCTGGACCGCACCACCCTGGACGGGCATCTGCAGGTGCTGGGTCCTGGGCGCATGGCCCATATCATCGACAGCTTCCTGCGGGCGGCTCCGGAAACCCTGGCCGCCGCCCGCGCCGGGGCGGAGTCGGGGGACTGGGAGACGGTGTCCCGCGCCGTCCACAAACTGGCCAGCGGCGCCGGTACCGTCGGCCTGAGCCAGCTGGCCGCCCTGGCCCGCGCCGCCGAACAGGCGGCGGACCGGGGCGATCCAGCCGCGGCGCAGGCCGGGTTCGATGCCGTGCTGCACGCCTACGGACGCGCCCTGCCGCTGATGCAGGTCTACCGGGCCGGTCTGCCGTCAAGCTGAACCGGCGCCCGGCTGGCCGGTGCCGGGATCAGTCCAGCTCGACACCCAGCCGGTAGCCCAGGCCCTTTTCCGTCAGGATCAGGCTGACACCGGCGTCGGCATCCATGGTCTTCTTGCGCAGCCGGCTGACCAGCACGTCGATGGTGCGGTCGCTGGGGTTGCTGTCGGTGCCGCTGACGGCGTCGATCAGCTGGTCACGGGTCACGACCCGCCCGCCGGAGCGGACCAGCAGCGCCAGCAGTTCGAACTCGCCGCGGGTCACCCGCACCTCCTGGCCGCGCGGATCGATCAGCCGGCGGCGGGCCAGATCCATGGTCCAGCCGCCGAAGCGGCGCACGGTGCCTTCGGCCCGGTGCAGCTTGCTGGGATGGGTCCGTCGCAACAGGTTGCGGGCGCGGGCCAGCAGCTCTCGCGGATTGGGCGGCTTGGTCACATAATCGTCGCCGCCTGTCTCCAGGCCAAACACACGATCGTCCTCATTGGCGCGCTGGGTGACGATGATGATGCCGACATTGGAGATTTCCCGGATGCTCTTGGCCAGGGAAAACCCATCCTCATCAGGGAGTTCGATGTCCAGCAGCACCAGATCGGGGGGCTGCCGCAGCATGGCCTCCCGCGTCTCCCGGCCATTCTCGGCCTCGGCCACCAGAAAACCAGCCTGATGGAAATAGCCGGCAATCAAAGCTCTCGTCGCCGGTTCGTCCTCAACGACCAGAACCAGCGGCGCGTCCGAAGTCTCCGCCATACACCACCACAGTCTCTGACGGCCCCCTTTGGCGGCCCCCCTCGACTTCACACACTAGCACGATAGATAAAATTGTTTAGTCCTATTGTGTCGCGGTGCGGAATGAACCGTGCGCGGCCGCGCCATGACACGACGCGCCCCACAACCGGAACGCACAACCGATAGGACCATGCCCGTGGGCGGTGCCGGCAGTGCCGGCGGTGTCCCGCCGGCACGCCCCATTGCAGTCCGGCGGGTCCGTCAGCCGCCCAGCGCCAGCAGCGACGCATTGCCGCCGAAGGCCGTGGTGTTGACGGTCAGGGTCTTCTCGGTGGCGAATCGGTGCAGATAGTGCGGGCCGCCGGCCTTGGGTCCCGTCCCCGACAGCCCCTGGCCGCCGAAGGGCTGCACCCCGACCACGGCGCCCACCATGTTGCGGTTGATATAGGCGTTGCCGCTGGCCACGCGCTGGAACAGCGACTGGGCCCGGTCCTCCAGCCGGCTGTGGACGCCGAAGGTCAGGCCGTAGCCGGTGGCGTTGATCTCCGCCACCACCCGGTCCAGCTCCGACGCCTTGAAGCGCACCAGATGCAGGATGGGGCCGAACACCTCGCGCGGCAGGCGGGCCAGCCCGTCGATCTCATAGAGGCGGGGACCGAAGAAGGTTCCACCGGCCAGCGCGGCCGGCACCTCCACCGCCTTGATCAGCCGGGCTTCGCGGTCCAGGCGGGCGGCATGGTCCACCAGGATGGCGCGGGCCTCCTCGTCGATCACAGGGCCGACATCGGTGCTGAGCTGCAGCGGGTCGCCCAGCCGGACCAGATCCATGGCCCCGGCCAGCATGTGGGCCAGCTTGTCGGCGATCTCCTCCTGGGCGAACAGCACGCGCATGGCCGAGCAGCGCTGGCCGGCCGACAGGAAGGCGGAGGTGATGCAATCATCCACCACCTGCTCCAGCAGGGCGGTGCTGTCGACGATCATGGCGTTCTGGCCGCCGGTCTCGGCGATCAGCGGCACGATGGCGCCGTCGCGGGCGGCGAGGCTGCGGTTGATGGCCCGTGCCGTCTCGGTGGAGCCGGTGAAGGCGACGCCGGCCACGCGCCGGTCGCGCACCAGCGTGCCGCCGACCGTGGCGCCGTCACCCGGCAGCAGATGCAGCGCATCGGCCGGCACGCCGGCCTTCAGCAGCAGGCGCACCGTCTCGGCGGCCACCAGCGGGGTCTGCTCCGCCGGCTTGGCGATGACGGCGTTGCCGGCCACCAGCGCGGCCACCACCTGGCCGGTGAAGATGGCCAGCGGGAAGTTCCACGGGCTGATGCAGACGAAGACGCCGCGGCCGGACAGGTACAGCTCGTTGCTCTCCCCCGTCGGGCCGGGCAGGCGCAGCGGCTCGCCGAACTGGGTGCGGGCCTGGGCGGCGTAGTAGCGGCAGAAATCGACGGCCTCACGCACCTCGGCGGCGGCATCGGCCATGGTCTTGCCGGCCTCGCGGCCCAGCAGCGCCATCAGCACGGCATGCTCGGCCTCCATCAGGTCGGCGGCCCGCTCCAGGCAGGCGGCGCGCTCGGCGGCCGGGGTGGCGTTCCAGGCCGGCTGGGCGGCGGCGGCGCGGGCCAGGGCCTGCTCCACCGCGGCGGCATCGGCCGGGGTCACGGTGCCGGCGCTGCGGCCGCGGTCGGCGGGATCGGTCACCGGCTGGGCCGGGCCGTCCAGCTCCACCCCGCCGACGATGGGGGCGGCGTGCCAGCGCCGCGCCAGCGCCTTGGCCATCTCCGCCTGCAGCGACTCCACCCTGTCCGTCGCGGTCAGGTCGTAGCCCTGGGAATTGCGCCGGCCGGCGCCATAGATGTCCGCGGGCCGCGGGATGTGCGGGTGACGCAAATGTCCCTCCTTCTCCAGCAGGCTGACCGGATCGGCCACCACCTGCGACACCGGCACCGCCGGGTCCATGTAGGCGTTGACGAAATTGCTGTTGGCGCCGTTCTCCAGCAGGCGGCGCACCAGATAGGGCAGCAGGTCGGCATGGGTGCCCACCGGCGCGTAGATGCGCACATGCGGCATGTCCGGGAAGGCCTCGCGCGCCGCCACATGCAGCAGCTCGCCCATGCCGTGCAGGCGCTGGAACTCGAAATCGCGGCTGCCGCGGGCCAGATGCAGGATGGCCGTGATGGTATAGGCGTTGTGGGTGGCGAACTGCGGATAGATGGCGTCACGGTTGGCCAGCATCTTGCGGGCGCAGACCAGATAGGACAGGTCGGTGGCCGCCTTGCGCGTGAACAGCGGATAGTCGGCATGGCCCGCCGCCTGGGACCATTTCATCTCGCTGTCCCAATAGGCGCCCTTGACCAGGCGCACCATCAGCCGGCGCCCGGCGCCGCGGGCCAGCGCCGCCAGCCAGTCCACCAGCAGCGCCGTGCGCTTGGAATAGGCCTGGATGGCCAGACCCAGCCCGTTCCAGCCGGCCAGATCGGGATCGGCGGCCAGCGCCTGCAGCAGATCCAGCGACAGCTCCAGCCGGTCGGCCTCCTCGGCGTCGATGGTCAGGTTGATGTCCCAGCGCTTGGCCTGGAGGCAGAGCCCCTTCACCCGCGGCACCAGCTCGGTCATGACGGCCCCGGCCTGGGCCACGACATAGCGCGGATGCAGGGCCGACAGCTTGATGGAGACGCCGGGGGCGGCCATGGGGCCGCGCCCCCCGGCCTCGGCCCCGACGGCGTCGATGGCCTGCACATAGTCCTGGAGATAGCGCTCCGCCTGCTCCCAGGTGCGGGCCCCCTCGCCCAGCATGTCATAGCTGTGGGTGGTGCCGGCCGGCTTGGCCTTGCGCGCCGCGGCCAGCGCCTCGCCGATGGTGCGGCCCAGCACGAAATGGTCGCCCATGACCTTCATGGCCTGCCCCATGGCGGCCCGGATCACGGATTCGCCGGACCTGGCCACGATGCGCGTCAGAAAACCGGCGCCCTGCTCCCGCTCCAGCCCGGTGATCTTGCCGGTCAGCATCAGGCCCCAGGCCGCGGCATTGACGAAGGCGCTGTCGCTGCGGCCCAGATGGGCATCCCACTGGCCGCGGCTGATCTTCTCGGCGATCAGCTTGTCGGCGGTGTCGGCATCGGCGATGCGCAGCAGGCATTCGGCGATGCACATCAGGGCGATGCCTTCCTGGTTCGACAGGCCGAACTCCTGCAGGAAGTTGTCCAGCGGCCCCAGCTCGCTGCGGCGGGCGCGCGACGCCGTGACGATGGCGGCCGCCCGCGCATGGATGCTTTCGCGCTCGGCCTCGGTCAGGCCGTGGCTGGCGAGGAGCGTGGTGACGACCTCCTCCTCCGGCGCATGTTTGGCCGCCAGCAGCGGCTGGCGCAGGCTGGCGAGATCGTGACCGGAACGGGCTGCGGCCAAGGCGTCGGGCATGGAGAAGGGCCCCTGTCTCTGGAGAGGGAACGTTTGTCCGAAACGGAACGGTTGCCCCGCAGTATCGCAAAGCGCCTGGATGATTTCCCGCCGTTTTAAGCGGAACGGCGCTATGTTGTGCTGTCAGCCAAATAACACACAGGGGAAAATATGGCGGATCGGGGAAACGGCCACAGGCTCGACCGGATCGACCTCAACATCCTGCGCCTGGTGCAGCAGGATGGGCGCCTGTCCAATGTGGAACTGGCGCGGCAGGTCAATCTCTCCCCCACCCCCTGCCTGGAGCGGGTGCGGCGGCTGGAGCGGGAGGGCTATATCCGCCGGTATGTGGCCCTGCTGGACCCGGAACGGCTGGACCGGGCGCTGATGGCCTTCGTCGAGGTGCGGCTGGACCGCACCTCGCCCGACGTCTTCCGCCTGTTCGCCGAGGCCGTGTCGCATCTGGACGAGATCCAGGAATGCCACATGGTGGCCGGCGGCTTCGACTATCTCATCAAGGTGCGGGTGGCCGACATGGCGGCCTATCGCGCCTTCCTGGAACAGATGGCCAGCCTTCCCGGCGTGGCCCAGACCCACACCTACATGGTGATGGAGGAGGTCAAGAGCACCCACGCCATGCCGGTCCCGCGGGAGCCGGCCCGGAGCTGAGATCCCGCCCCGCGCGCCCCGGCACCCGCAGCCGCGCCGCCGGTTGGGGGGTCACGGCTCCCGGCCGGGCCTGCGCCCGCTGCGGGGCCGTTCGCGGCTGCGGCTCTCGCCGATGCGGCCGGCCACCGGAACCGACGGGGCCGCCACCTCCAGGAACATGGCCTGGACCGGCTGCGGCCGCGCCAGCCGGCTGTAGCCGAAGCGGTAATGCACCCGGCCCGGCCCGCCGCCGCTGCCGATGGCGTCGCCCAGCACCGGCCCGTGCCGCAGCAGATAGCGCAGCAGCGACGTCACCTTCTCCCCCGCCGCCTCCACCGACCAGGGCGCGTCCCACAGCTCGACCTCGAAGCCCATGAAGTCGGCCAGACCGCTGGTGGACACAGAGACCAGCCCCGGCTTGTCCAGCCCGTAGGTCAGGCCCAGCCACAGCTGCAACGGCACATCGCCGCCCGCCGCCCGCCGGGCGAAGCCATGCATATGCTCGGCGGCGAACAGCACCCGGGCCGTGTCGTTCCAGACCGCCGTCAGCGCCGGATCGCAGGCCAGCCCGGCCATGACCCGGGTCAGCAGCCGCGCCGCCTCGGTGGCGGTCAGCCAGCTTTCATCGGCGTCGGGGAGCGACAGGCGATAATGCAGCCGGTGCCGGGCCACCAGGACGGCCCCGTCCTCCAGCCACCAGCAGCGGTTGAGCACATCGGGATCGGCCGGCCCCACCGCCAGTGCATCGAGCCGCTGCAGGACGATGCGGAGATCGCGGCTGCCGCCCGCCCCGGCAAACACCGCCCCGGCGCCGATCTGCGGCGACCGCCCCTCCAGCACCCAACGGCGGGCCGGATCGAACCGGCACAGATCCGCGAGAATATCAGCCGCGGGCAGCGTCAAGGCCGCCCGCGCCAGCGCATACAGACGCATCTCCCCTCCTCGGTTCCGTCAGACGCCCACCGCCGTCCGCGGGCATGGAGCCGGGCCGCACAGCCGACTCCACGCCCTTCCCGCCACCGATTCAGGGTTGATATCCGAGACTCATTGCAACTTTGTGATAGAATTGTGCTTATGCAACCCAATGTTAATGGTCGTGTAACCAGGAGAGCACACCCTCGGCCACGCCGACGCCGCTGGCCATGCATCCCTGCAGCAGATAACCGCCGGTCGGCGCCTCCCAGTCCAGCATCTCGCCGCAGGCGAACAGGCCGGGGCAGCGCCGCAGCATCAGATTGGCATCCAGCTCGTCCAGGCGGATGCCACCGGCGGTGGAGATGGCGCGGTCCAGTCCGCGCATGCCGGTGAAGACCAGCGGCACCGCCTTGATCCGGGCCGCCAGGGCGGCAGGCCGGACCAGATCCTCGGGCCGGCACAGCTCGCGCAGCAGCGCCCCCACCGGCGGGGTCAGCGACAGGGCCTTGCGCAGCCGGTTGGCCAGGCTGTCGGCGGCCGGCACCCGCGCCAGCTTGTTCTGGATCTGGGCCGGGGACAGGTCGGGCTTCAGGTCCAGTAGCACCGTGGCCTGCCCGTCGCGCTCCAGCGCGTCGCGCACCGGCGCCGACAGGGCATAGAGCGCCCCGCCCTCCAGCCCGCTGCGGGTGATGACCAGTTCGCCGGGCACGGTCCGCCCGGCGAAGCCCAGGGCGATGCGCTTCAGCGGCTGGCCTTCGGCCCGCTCCAGGAAGCCCGGCCCCCAGGCGATGTCGAATCCGCTGTTGGACGGGCGGAACGGGGCCAGTCCGACGCCCCGGGCCTGCACCAGCGGCGCCCAGCGCCCGTCCGATCCCAGCCGCGGCCAGCTGGCGCCGCCCAGCGCCAGCACGGTGGCCAGGGGCTGCACCTCCACCCGCCCCGACGGCGTGTCGAAGCACAGCCGCCCGGCTTCGTCCCAGCCGCTCCAGCGGTGGCGGAGGAACAGGCGCACGCCCTGGGCCGCCAGCCGGGCCAGCCAGGCCCGCAGCAGCGGACTGGCCTTGAACCCCTCGGGAAAGACCCGGCCGGAGGAACCGACCAGGGTGGGCACACCCAGGCCGGCGCACCAGGCGCGCAGATCGGCAGGGGAGAATCGGGCCAGCAGCCGCTCGAACAGCGGGCGGGCGGCGCCATAGCGGGACAGGAAACGGTCCAGCGGTTCGGAATGGGTGATGTTCAGCCCGCCGCGCCCGGCCATCAGGAATTTACGGCCGGCGGAGGGCAAGGCCTCGTAGACGTCGACGCCGCGACCGGCGGCGGACAGGATCTCGGCGGCCATCAGGCCGGCCGGGCCACCCCCGATGATGGCGATGCGGGAGGCGGCGGTGTCTCTGCCCGCGGCAGCGGCCGAAGCGGGATCGGCGGGTTGCACGGGTGCAGATGGGAGCGAATCGGTCTGGGTCATGGCCGGCAGACAAGCATGCCGGCTTCCCGGGTGCAAACGGATCTGCGCACCCCGCGGCGCACAGCCAACCGGCGCGGCACCGCTGCCGGCCGCAGGCGGACGGCCGGCCCCGCCCCGAGGCGGAGGGCCGGCCGTCACAAGGCCGCATCAGGCGTTGGTGATGGCCCGCTCGACCAGCTGGCCCAGATGCTGGGTGCGCTTGGTCAGGCTCTGCAACACCGAGGAGATCTCGGCGGTGGCCGCCGCGGTCTGACCCGACAGGTTCTTCACCTCGCCGGCGACGACGGCAAAGCCCTTGCCGGCCTCACCGGCACGGGCCGCCTCGATGGTGGCGTTCAGCGCCAGCAGGTTGGTCTGCTTGGCGATGGCATCGATCTGCTGGGCGACGGTACCGACCTTTTCGATTTCGGCGCGCAGACCTTCCAGCTCGCGGCTGATTTCCTGCAACGCCGAGGCCAGCTCGGTCTTGGTCACGGAGGTCAAATTCGAGGTCGGTTCATGCCCGTATCGCATCGCCTAACACCTGCGGTTGAAAGATTATTCCGGACGCTGCCCCGATCCGGCGGACCGGGGCACCTCACCGGTCATACCACAAATCAGTTGCGACATTCGTGACGTTTTTCACCCCGCGCGCCGGACCGCCCACCCCCGGCCACAGGGCCGGGAGCGGATCGGACCGGGAGCAGACGGAGGGTCAGAAGGACAGTTCCTTGGCACGGACCACGCTGGGCAGGGCGCGGATGGTCTCCAGCAGGGCATCGCCCATCTGCTGGTCGACACTGACCAGGGCGATGGCATTGGCCCCCGGCGCCGTGCGGCCCAGATGGAAGGTGGCGATGTTGACGCCGGCATCGCCCAGCGCGCTGCCCAGCTTGCCGATGAAGCCCGGCTTGTCCTCGTTGCGGATGAACAGCATGTGCGGCGTGACCTCGGCCTCGATCGGCACCTCCTCGATCTCCACCAGCCGGGGCTTGTCGCCGCCGAACAGGGTGCCGGCCACGGCACGGGTGCGGGTCTCGGTGGTGACGATGACGCGGACCAGGGTCTGGTAATCGCCGGCGCTCTCGCGCTTGGTCTCGCTGACCTTGATGTCGCGCTCCTTGGCGATGACGGGCGCGTTGACCATGTTGACCGACTCCATCAGCGGCCCCAGCAGGCCCTTCAGCACGATGGCGGTCAGCGGCCGGGTGTTGAGATCGGCCACCTGCCCCTCATACTCGATGGTCACGGCCTTGATGCCGCTCTCGGTGATCTGGCCGGCGAAGCCGCCCAGCTGCTCGGCCAGCTTCATATAGGGCTTCAGCTTCGGGGCATCCTCGGCCGACACCGACGGCATGTTCAGCGCGTTGACCACGGCGCCCTGCATCAGATAGTCCGACAGCTGCTCGGCCACCTGCAGCGCCACATTCTCCTGCGCCTCGGTGGTGCTGGCGCCCAGGTGCGGGGTGGCGATGACCTTCTCGTTGCCGAACAGCGGATGGGCCTTGGCCGGCTCCTCGGCGAACACGTCCAGCGCGGCGCCGGCCACATGGTCGGCATCCAGCGCCGCCTTCAGCGCCTCTTCCACGATCAGGCCGCCGCGGGCGCAGTTGATGATGCGCACGCCCTTCTTGGTCTTCGACAGGGCCTTGGCGTCCAGGATGTTGCGGGTCGCCTCGGTCAGCGGCGTGTGCAGGGTGATGAAGTCGGCCCGGCGCAGCAGCTCGTCCAGCTCCACCTTCTCCACGCCGATCTCGGTGGCGCGTTCCGGCGACAGGAACGGGTCGAAGGCCACGACCTTCATCTTCAGGCCGATGGCGCGGTCGGCGACGATGCTGCCGATATTGCCGCAGCCGATGATGCCCAGCACCTTGCCGTACAGCTCCACGCCCATGAAGCGGTTCTTCTCCCACTTGCCGGCATGGGTGGAGGTGTTGGCGGCCGGGATCTCGCGCGCCAGGGCGAACATCATGGCGATGGCGTGCTCGGCCGTGGTGATGGAATTGCCGAACGGTGTGTTCATCACCACCACGCCGCGGGCGGTGGCGGCGGGGATGTCGACATTGTCGACGCCGATGCCGGCGCGGCCGACCACCTTGAGGTTGGTGGCGGCGGCCAGGATGTCCTTGGTCACCTTGGTGGCCGAGCGGATGGCCAGGCCGTCATACTCGCCGATGATGGCCTTCAGCTCGTCGGGCTTCAGGCCGGTCTTCACATCGACCTCAACGCCGCGCTCCTTGAAGATCTCGACGGCGCGGGGGCTCAGGCTGTCGGAAATGAGAACCTTGGGCATGGGGAAACTCCTTGGCGGAACCGGCGCCGCGCGCAGGCCAGGGGCAATGAAGGGACCCAGGACTGCGGGCACACGGCATCTGTTGCGGGATAGCGGGAGGGGTGTCGGGGTCGCCGCTGGCTCACCCCGACCGGGGGACGCAGATCAGCCGGCCTTCACCTGGGCATAGGCCCAGTCCAGCCAGGGCAGCAGGGCGGCCATATCGGCATTCTCCACCGTGGCGCCGCCCCAGAGGCGGATGCCCGGCGGGGCGTCGCGGTAGGAGCCGGCATCGAGGGCCACGCCCTCCTTCTCCAGCAGCGACGTCACCTTCTTGGCGAACTCGGCCTGGGCCTCGGCCGGCAGAGCCGTGACCGCGGGGTCCACGATCTTCAGGCAGATGGAGGTGCAGGAGCGGGTCTCCGGCGTCTCCGCCAGGAAATCGACCCAGCCGGTCGCGGCCACCCAGTCGGCGATGGTCTTGAGGTTCGCCTCCGACCGGGCCTTCAGCCCCGCCAGCCCGCCAACCGACTGGGCCCAGGTCAGCCCGTCGATGGCATCCTCCACCGCGATCATCGAGGGGGTGTTGATGGTCTCCCCCTTGAAGATGCCCTCGGAGATCTTGCCGTCCTTGGTCATGCGGAAGATCTTCGGCAGCGGCCAGGCCGGCTTGTAGCTTTCCAGCCGGGCCACGGCGCGCGGGCTCAGCACCAGCATGCCGTGCGCGGCCTCGCCGCCCAGCACCTTCTGCCAGGACCAGGTGACCACATCCAGCTTGTGCCAGGGCAGATCCATGGCGAAGGCGGCCGAGGTGGCGTCGCAGATGGCCAGCCCTTCGCGGTCGTCGGCGATCCAGTCGCCGTCCGGCACGCGCACGCCCGAGGTGGTGCCGTTCCAGGTGAAGACCACATCACGGCTGAAATCCACCGTGGACAGGTCGGGGATCTTGCCATAGCCGGCGGTCAGGGTGCGGACATCGGCCAGCTTCAGCTGCTTGACCACGTCGGTGACCCAGTCCTTGCCGAAGCTCTCCCAGGCCAGCATGTCGACGCCGCGGGCGCCCAGCAGCGACCACAGGGCCATCTCGACCGCACCGGTGTCGGAGGCGGGAACGATGCCCAGCCGGTAATCGGCGGGGATGCCCAGAATGTCCTTGGAGAGGGAGATCACCTGCTCCAGCTTGGCCTTGCCGGGCTTGGAGCGGTGGGAACGGCCGACCAGGGCACCCTTGAGTGCCTCGATGGTCCAGCCCGGGCGCTTGGCGCAGGGGCCGGACGAGAATTGCGGATTCGCGGGGCGAACCGCGGGCTTCGGCAGAGCCAGCATATGGCTATTCCTTCCAGAATAGTAGCGCCCCGTTGGGGGGGCGTGACCCGCCGCCGACAGTAGGGGAAGTCGCCCCCCCGGTCAATTGCCGCACCCCCCGCGCCGATCAGATTTCTGCCCTGCAGACTCCGCAATGGAAAGAATATTAGCAATTCCGCGGAAACGCCCCGCTCAGGCGGCCATCGGCACCAGCGACCGGTCCACCAGGCCGGACTCCAGCATGGTGTTGCACAGGCCGAAGAAGGCGTCACGGCGGGCCTGGACGCTGGTGAAGCGCTCCAGATAATGCAGGATGAACTCCGGCCGCTTCAGGGCCTGGGTCAGCTGGTCGGTGGCCAGCTGGCGCGCCCGCCCCTCGGGCAGGCCGGGGCAGAGCCGCAGCAGCGCCAGCATGCGGTCGGTGAAGGCCAGGGCGGTGTTGGCCAGGATCTCGGCCCGGATCAGCTCGAACAGGGCCGAGTCCAGAATCTCCAGCATCTCCCGCCGGGGCACGGCCGGCAGGTCCGCCGCGGCCAGACGGCTGGCCAACCCGGCCAGCGGCTTGATGGCCTCCATGCGGTTGCCCTGCTCGCGCACGATATCCTCCGGCGCCACGAAGGGGCGGAGATAGGGCATCAGCTTGGCCTTGGCCGCCTCGCCCGGCGTCTCCGCCGCCAGATCCAGCAGCAGCTCGGCCCGGCCCAGGATGGTGCGGACCGGGGTCACCAGATCGGACACCGCCTCCGGCTGGATCAGGCGGCCGGCACGGACCGACAGGGCCTCGACCACCTCCTCGTCCTCGGCCAGCGACGGATCATGGCGGCGCAGATGCGCCAGCACCTGGGCCGTGGCCCGCATCTCGTCGCGCAGCCCGCCGTTGCTGCCCAGCGGCAGCCGGGCATGCAGATGGCGCAGCAGCCCATGCCGCAGCTCGGCCAGGGTGCGCGGCAGCACGCCCGCCGCCAGCAGTGTCGACAGACATTTCACCCCGGGCGGCAGCGCCGTGCCGCCGCCGCCCAGATGGCCGGCATGCAGGTCGATGGCGTTCAGCACCAGGGCCAGCCGCGTCTGCTGTTCGCCCGCCAGCGCCTTCAGGGCCGAGGGTGAGGCCAGGATCTCCGCGGCCAGACTGTCCAGCACCCGCATCTCGCGCACGGTCAGCGTGCGCGACCACAGCCGGAACAGCCGGTCGAGCTTGTCCACCCAGGTGGTGGCCGGAGCCAGATGGGCGGCGACGGCACGGAACAGGGCACGGACCCCGGCCTCGCCCGCCGGCAGGGCCGCCGACAGCGCCGCCAGCCCGTCGGCCGGGATGGGCGGCGGCGCCCCGGCCCGCGCCGCGGCGTTGAGACCGCCCAGCCCCGCCTCGATGACAGCCAGCAGTGCCTTCATGCGGGCCGCCGCCGTCTGCCGTGTGCCGCGGACCTGCAGGCTGGCGATGCGTTGCAGCGCGCCCTGCAGCACGGTGCCGGCGCTGTCCAGGGCGCGCGCCGGCACCTCGTAGCTCAGCACCTCCAGCGGCGTGACCCGCTGTTCATCGAGATAACGGCCGAGAAAGGACCGCATCAGCTGGCGGGCCGCGTCGCTCAGCAGATCCTCCGGCCCGTCGCACCAGGACACGTCGCGGCCCGGATGGGCCACGGCCAGCGGGTCCGTCTCCTGCACGCCGGGGCGCAGGCGCTTCGACAGCGTCACCACCGTGCGGAACCCGTGATCGACATAGTCCAGACGGCGCACCACCCGCACCCCGTCCACCTCGTTGCGCTGGGCCAGCAAGGCCCCCTGCCGCTCCAGCGCGTGCAGGCCGGCATGCTCCTTCACCAGCAGCCATGCATCCCCGTGCAGGCTGTGCAGCTCGTAGACGGTTTCCACCCTGCCGACCAGGGTCGCACGATCAAAATCCAAAGTCGGAGTCCCAGGCAAGGGGCCACATTCACCTACAAAGGCATGCAGCGTGGATCGCCGCATGCCGACAGGTGGCCAGTCTGGCGCAGACCGCTTCCCCGGGTAAACCGATTAATCCTTTCGATTAGGTTACAACGATGCAAAAAACCGGTTTCAGATCGTCGATGGTGCCCCGCCGGGCCGGACCATGACCCGGGCCGGATTGGTCAGCGGGCCGAAGCCGAGGCGGGCGTACAGCAGATGGGCGTCACGGGTGAACAGCATCCAGCGCCGCAGATCCTGCAGATCGGGATGGGCCAGGGTGCAGGAAACCAGCCAGCGCCCCAGCCCCCGGCCCCGCGCCGTCTCGACCACGATGACGTCGGCCAGATAGGCGAAGGTCGCCCGGTCGCTGACGACGCGGCAATAACCGCACTGCACCCCGTCGGGGGCGTAGAGGCCGAAGGGGATGGAATGGCGGGCCGCCCGCTCCACCCGCGCCCGCTCCACGCCCGGCGACCAGTAGCTGGCAGCCAGGGCGGGATGGATGACGTCGAAATCCAGCCGCGCCGGGTCGGTGGAGACCACATGCCCGTCGTCGCGGGTCCAGGCCGGCACCGGCCCGTCCCCCGGATCGGCCGGATCGGGAACCGGCCGCTCAGACATGGATGTGCCCGTCGAGATAGAGCACGGCCCGGCCGCCGATGCGCACCCGGTCGCCGGCCAGGGCGCAGCGCAGCCGGCCGCCGCGGCGGGACAGCTGCCGTGCCTCCAGCGTGGTCCGGCCCAGCCGCTCCGCCCAATAGGGGATCAGGGTGCAGTGGGCGGAGCCGGTCACCGGGTCCTCCGGAATGCCCCGGCCGGGGGCGAAGAAGCGGGACACGAAGTCGATGCCGTCACGGTCATCCGTGCCGGCTGGGGCGGGTCCGGGTGCGGTGACGATGGCCATGCGGTCCAGCCCGGCCACCACCGCCATGTCCGGCGCCAGCCCCGCCACCTGCTCCGCCGTCTCATAGACGACCAGATAATCCCGCGCCGCCAGCACCGCCTGCGGCGCAGGGCCGCCCAGGCCCCGCAGCAGCGCCTCCGGCGCCTCGACCCGGTGCGGCGGCCGGGCGGGGAAGTCCAGCGTCAGCACATCGCCCGCCGCCGTCACCCGCAGCTCGCCCGCGCGCTGGGTGCGGAAGCGCAGATCGGTCGTGCCCGGCGCCAGAATGGTGCTGATGACATGGGCCGTCGCCAGGGTGGCGTGGCCGCACAGATCCACCTCCACCGACGGCGTGAACCAGCGCAGCCCCCAGACCCCGTCCCCTTCCGCCACGAAGAAGGCGGTTTCCGACAGATTGTTCTCGGCGGCGATGGCCTGCATGGTCGCGGCCGGCAGCCAGTCCGGCAGCGGCACCACCGCCGCCGGATTTCCGGCGAACACCCGGTCGGTGAAGGCGTCGACCTGATAGAGCGGCAAGCGCATGGCGATCCTCAAAGGCTGGTGAAATCGAAGGCGTTGTCCAGCGGGGCCAGACCCACATGGGGATAATAGCTCCGCGCCGCCGGGGCGGAGAGCAGCAGGCAGCGCACGGGCTGACCTGCACCGGCCGCGGCCCCGTCCGCACCGGTTTCGCTGGCCGCGGTTTCGCTGGCCGGGGTCCCGCCGGCCGTGGTCCCGCTGGCCGCATCGCGCGTCAGACGCATCAGCTGCCGGCCGATGCCGCGGCCCTGCCAGGCACGATCGACCGCCAGGTCCGACAGATAGCAGCAGAAGGCGAAGTCGGTGATCGCACGGGCGACCCCGACCAGGTGCCCGCCGGCGCGGGCGGTCACGATCAGGTCGGCCTGGCGCAGCATGCGCTCGATCCGGGGCCGGTCCGCCACCGGCCGCCGCGCCGCCAGACCGGAGCGCTCCAGCAGGTCGATGAACGACGCCGCCGTCAAACCGGGCTCCAGACCGTACTCAAGGACGGACGGCGCCGTCTCGTCCGCTCCCTCGCCCAGGGTTCCCATGATCCCTCCCGCGGGCATCACGCCCGGATTGTCCGCATACAATAGCGAAACATCTGGCAGGCAATGCCTTGCCGATACGATACAATGCCGGTACATTCCATGCCTTGCACCGTCAACGCCGACATTGTCGCGGTGACATCTGCCTCTCCCCACGGCATCCGCCGGACCTGCCCGCCTGCAACGGCCCAGAGCATGAACAGCCCTCCTCCCCTGTCCTGGCGTCCCGACCTGTCGCAGCGGCGCGGGCCGCTCTACCGCATCATCGCCCAGGCCCTGCAGGACGACATCGTCCAGGGCCGGGTGCCGCCCGGCACCCGCCTGCCCACCCACCGCGATCTGGCCTGGGACCTGAAGGTGACGGTGGGCACCATCACCCGCGCCTATCAGGAGGTGGAGCGGCAGGGCCTCATCGGGGGCGAGGTCGGCCGCGGCACCTTCGTGCGCGATCCGCGCCGGCTGGCGGAAGCGCCGGTGGACGCGGCCCCGCCCTCGGGGCTGGTGGATCTGTCGGTCAACGCCCCCGCCCTCTGGCCCGACGGGCCGTCGCTGCGCGCCGCCCTGGCCGCCGTGGCGGACCGGCCGGACCTGCTGTCGGCCATGGCCTATCTGCCGCAGGGGCCGCTGTCGATGCGGACCAGCCTGGCCCGCTGGATCGCCGCCACCGGCGGGCCGGAGATCGCGCCCGAACGGCTGCTGCTGGCCCCCGGCGGCCAGGGCGCCATGCATGCGGCCGTGGCCGCCGTCACCCGGCCGGGCGACGTGCTTCTGGTGGAGCAGTTGAGCTATCCCGGCATCCGGCCGCTGGCCGTGCAGCTCGGCCTGCGGCTGGTGGGCGTCGCCATGGACGATCAGGGCGTGCTGCCCGACGCGGTGGAGCAGGCGGCCCGCCAGCACGGTGCCCGCGCCCTCTATGTCATGCCGACGCTGCACAACCCCACCACCGTGACCCAGCCGCGGGCGCGGCGGGAGACCCTGGCCGCCCTGGCCCGGCGCAGCGGGCTGGTGCTGGTGGAGGATGATGTCTACGGCTTCCTGCACCAGCCGCCGGCGGGGCATGCCCTTCCGACCCTGGCCGCCCTGGCGCCGGAACAGACGCTTTATGTCTCCAGCGTCTCGAAAAGCCTGTTCCCCGGCCTGCGGACCGGAATCGTCGCCGCACCGCCGGTGCTGCAGGACAAGGTGGCCCAGGTGCTGCGGGCCACGGTGCTGGCGCCGGCCCATCTGGGGCTGGCGGTGACGGCGGAGCTGATCGACAGCGGCGAGGCCGACCGCATCGTCGCCCGCCGCCGCGCGCTGGTGGCGGAGCGTCAGGCCCTGGCGCGCCGCATCCTGGGTGAGCGTCTGTACGGCTCCAGCGCCGCGGCCACGCATCTGTGGCTGCCGCTGGATGCGCCCTGGCGCTGCGACGGCTTCACCCGCACCCTGCTGGAACAGGGCATCAAGGTGACGCCGGCCGACGCCTTCGCCCTGGCCCGCGGCGAGGTGCCGGAGGCCGTGCGCGTCTGCCTCTGCTCCATCGACGGGGCGGACTGTCTGGCCCGGGCGCTGGAGCGGCTGGCCACGCTGCTGGGCCAGCCGGCGCAGCTGGATCAGGCCCTGATCTGAACGGGTCCTGGCCGGCCCGCTGCCCCACCCCGCTGCCCCAGCCCGCTGGTCCGCCCCGCTGCCGCGGTCAGCCGGCGGCCGGCTGGCCGTCCGCTGGCTGGCCATCCGCTGGTTGGCCGTCCGCTGGCAATTCGGCCTGGATCAGGAAGCTGCCGTAACACCAGATCGGCAGGGACTCGCCGACATGGCGCGACACCCTGCCGGAGCCGCACCACGCCACCTTCACAAAGCCGGCATCCCGCAGCATCACCGCAAGCTGGCGCGGATAATGGGCCGACAGATGTGCCCCGCCGACAGTCGTGCCGCCGGTCAGCAGCAGGCGGATATAATCCGGGTACGGCGTCGTCAGCAGGATCTGGCCCGCCGGCTTGAGAATACGGGCGAACTCCGCAAGGCTGGCGATGCCGTCGGCATAGGTCAGATGCTCGATGAATTCGCCGGCGACGATGGCATCGAAGCTGGCGTCGGCAATGCCGCTGGCGGTGCTGAAGCCGCAATATCCCCCGGCATAGGCCTCCGCCGGCAGGCGGTCGATGCGCGACGGGACACAATCAAGGCCGTAGATGCGCAAGGCCGGACGCAGGGCCTTCAAGGCAATTCCGCCGCGTCCGGGGCCGGACCCCACATCCAGCACGGTCGTCACCCCGGGACGCAGCTTGCGCCCGAACTGCTGGTAGCGTTCCGCGGTGAAGGGATCGCGCTCCGCGATCTCCATCGCCGCATTCTTCGCAACATAGTCGGCCTGCGTGACCACCCGCCCTCCCCGCTCATGAATGGTGTGGCATGAGCGGGAATTGATAGCAAAGATTGCAGGCCACAGGAAGGGTGCGGCGACCGGACCGTCTGTTCCCCGCTCAGAACTCCGCGCGCTTCCAGCCGTCGCCGGCCTTGAAGATCAGGGTGCGGATACCGGCGGCGCCGGCCAGGCCATTGTCGAGATTGACCTGGTTCTGCTGCTCCGGGAACACGTCGGTCAGGATGCTGTCGCGCACGCCGAAGGCCGGCGGCGGTTGCGGCAGCGGCCGCTGCTGGTAGATGTAGAGCTGGTCGCCCTCCTGCTCCGCCCCCAGCAGGGTCAGATCCAGCGGGTTGCCGGCGGCGTCGCGCAGGGCGAAATGCTTCTCCACATAAAGGGCCAGCTGCGCCTGGGTGCGCGGGACGCCCACATCGGGGGCGGACACGCCCTCGATATCGTGCAGCGCCACCTCGGCATCATGGGCATGCAGGCGGTGGGAGATCTCCAGCAGCGCATTGCGCGGGTTCCATCGCACCCAGCTGGTGGAGGCCTTGGCCCGGTGGGCCAGGGCCGGCCGGGCCGCCAGGGTGCCGGCCACACCAATGGCCAGGGCCGGGCCGGCCAGGGTCAGGCCGGCGGCCAGCAGCCGGCGGCGCGTCAACGATCCGTGGTTCATCAGTTCCGTCCCGGTTGCAGCGGCACATCGGTGCGGCTGCCCTCCTTGCCGTTTCCGGCCTTATCGTTTCCAGCCTTGTCGGGGCCGGTCTTGTCGGGCCCCTCCTTCTCCGGCCCGTCGCCCCCCTCTTTGCCGGACGTCTCGCTCTTCAGTTCGACCAGCAGGTCGGCCATCAGGTTGCTGACAGCCTCCTTCTCCTTGAACAGCTCGATGCGCGACCGCTCGATCTTCTGGGGGAAGCTGTTGTCGCTGCGGTCGGCGTCGGCGATCTCGTGCCGCCGGTCCAGTTCGACCGAAACGACGCGCCTGGGCCGGATCAGCATCTTGGTCACAGCCTTGGGGTCCAGGCGCCAGATCTCCGCCGGGATCAGCAGATCCTCCGTCGCCCCGTCCTCGAAGGTCAGGGTCAGCGGCAGCGGCATGACCAGCCCGCCCTTGTTGCGGAAACTGAGGAAATAGACGAAGTCCTTGTCCTTCTGCGCCCGCTCCAGCGCTTCGCGCTCCCACGCCTCCAGCCCCTTCAGCAGGGCCGCATGGTCGTTGCGGTCCTTGTTGGTGACGGTGAAGCGGTCATTCTCGTTGTAGAGGTCCTTGAGGTCGGGGTACCGCTCCACCCGCGTCTGCACCCCGGCCTCGCGGTTGCGGGCCTGACCCAGCGGCTCGACCCGGTCCCGCCTGTCCTCCGCCCGCGCCAGCGGCTTCTCCACCTCGGGATCGCGGCTGGAGATGGTGTATTCGCGCACATCGTCGATGGCGATGTCTACATGGTCGGTGGTGTAGAACCAGCCGCGCCAGAACCAGTCCAGATCGATGCCGGACGCATCCTCCATGGTGCGGAAGAAGTCCGCCGGGGTCGGGCGCTTGAACTTCCAGCGGTTGGCATATTCGCGGAAGGCATGGTCGAATAGGGCGCGGCCCATCACCGTTTCGCGCAGGATGGTCAGGGCCGTGGCCGGCTTGGTGTAGGCGTTGGGGCCGAGCTGGGCCACGCTGTCCGACTGGGTCATGATCGGCTGCTGGTTCTGGCTCAGCATATAGTCGATGGCGATGTCGGGCAGGTTGGGATTGCGGGTATGGGCGCCGAAATCCGCCTCCCATTCCAGCTGCGCCACATTCTGCAGGAAGGTGTTCAGCCCCTCATCCATCCAGGTCCATTGCCGCTCGTCGGAATTGACCGTCATCGGGAAGTAGATATGCCCGATCTCATGGATGATGACGCCGATCAGCCCGTATTTGGCCTGGGCGGAATAGGTGACCTTGCCGGTCTTCTTGTCCTTGACCGGCCGCGACCCGTTGAAGGTGATCATCGGGTATTCCATCCCGCCGCGGTCCCAGGTGTTGACCGACTGGGCCGTGGGATAGGGATAGGGGAAGGAATACTTGGAATAGGTCTCCAGCGTATGGACCACGGCCTGGGTCGAATATGTCGACCACAGCGGCTCGGCCTCGTTGGGATAGAAGGACATGGCCAGAACGACGGGCTGCTGCCCGTCCTCCTGGCGATGGCCCATGGCGTCCCAGATGAACTTGTTGGAACTGGCCCAGGCGAAGTCGCGCACATTGCGGGCCTTGAACACCCAGGTGCGGGTGCCCGCCTCGGCCGCGGCCTCGTTGGCCTTGGCCTCCTCCGGGGTGACGATGAAGACCGGGCTGCTGGCGGTCCTGGCCTGCTCCAGCCGCCGGCGCTGCTCCGGCGTCAGCACCTCGCCCGGATTCTGCAACTCGCCGCTGGCGGCCACGATGTGGTCCGCCGGCACGGTCAGCGCCACCTCGTAATCCCCGAACTCCAGCGTGAACTCGCCGCGGCCCAGGAAGGCCTTGTGCTGCCAGCCGGCATAGTCGGTATAGGCGGCCATGCGGGGGAACCACTGGGCCAGGAAGAACAGGTCGGTGTTGGTCTCCCTGAAATGTTCGTAGCCGCCGCGCCCGCCGATCCGGTCGTGGTCGCCGATATTGCTGGACCAGTCGATGCGGAAACCGACGGACTTGCCCGGCTCCAGCGGCCGGGGCAGATCGATGCGCATCATGGTGTCGACCACGGTATAGGGCAGCGGGGTGCCCTTCTCGTCGGTCACCGCCGTCAGCTCGACCCCGTATTCGATGTCCTTGTGGGCCTGCTCCCGCCGCAGCGTGCCATAGGTCAGCCGGTCGGCCGGCTCGTCGCCGGATCTGGCCCGGCCGCGGCCCGCCGTCTCGGTCAGGCGGGCCATGGAGCCGTCCTTGAAGATGTTCTGGTCCAGCTGCAGCCAGAGATAACGCAGCGTGTCGGGGGAATTGTTGCTGTAGCGGATGGTCTCGCTGGCGCTGAGGCGCTTGGCGGCGGCATCCAGCGTCACCGCGATCCTGTAATCGGCGCGCTGCTGCCAGTACTGGTGGCCGGGCGCGCCGGACGCCGTGCGGTAGCTGTTGGGTGTGGGCAGGTCCACCTCAAGCTGGCGGAACTTGTCTTCCCAGTCGCCCTTGGTCTGCCGGACCGCATCGGCGGCAGCCGGACCCGCCGCCAGCAGGACGGCCAAGGCCGTGCCCGCGAACGCCCTGAACCCCATTCCCCGTCTCCCGCACTGCCTCCACTGGCCGCCCCTTGGCCGGGGCGGTCCGCTTATCGGAAGGGGAGCCTGTCAGATGACAGGGCGGCTTGTCCACGGGAACAGGCGCCGGCGCTGAAACAACCGGCCACGGCGCCCGGCCCGGCCGCACACCGGCCGGGCGCGGGGATCAGGCCACCGCCAGCCGGGTGAACAGCAGCTGCGCCGGCTGGCCCAGGGCCTGCCAGACGATGGCGTTCTGCTGCAGATGTTCGGCCAGGGCCAGGGCGTCCAGGGGCGGCAGGTCGAAGATCAGCACGCCCTGTTCGGCCCAATCGCCGCCGCGCGCCCTGCCCTCGTGCGGCAGGAACTCCAGATCCTCGTCCTCCAGGATCTCCAGCAGGCGGGCATGCGCCGCATCGTTGTCGGCCTGGCTGCGGGGCTGGCTGCGCGGGTTCCAGGCGGTGACGAACACCGCCTCCGCCGCGCCCCGGCGCTCCAGCAGGGCGTCGATCTCCGGGTTCAGCCGCCCGACTCGGGCCGTCAGCCGCCGCTTGCCGTCGAGCACGAGGTAATCGGTGTCCAGATACAGGGCGCGGATCTGCTCCAGGGATGTCGGGCTGCGGCTCATCGGAAGGGCGTCACGGTGTGGCTGTGGTTCAGGGGGCCATGGCCGTGACCATAGCCGGGGGCGGTGCGGATGGCGATCTCCACATAGCGGCGCGCCCGCGCCACTGCGTCGGTCGGGGCCAGCCCCTGGGCCAGACCGCAGGCGATCGCCGACGCCAGGGTGCAGCCGGTGCCGTGGGTGTGCGGCGTGTCCACCCGCTCGCCGGTGAAGCAGGTCTCCCCCGCCGCGGTCACCAACAGGTCGGTGACCACAGGCCCGTCCAGATGGCCGCCCTTCATCAGCACGGCCTTGGCGCCGAAGCTGCGCAGCCGGGCCGCCGCCGCCCGCATCTCCTCCGGGCTGCGCACCGGCAGGCCGGTCAGCGCCTCGGCCTCGGGCGCGTTGGGCGTCAGCAGGTCGGCCAGTGGCAGCAGCCGAGTCAGCACGGCCTGGATGGCATTCTCCACCAGCAGCCGGTGCCCGCCCTTGGCCACCATGACCGGGTCGACCACCACCGGCACCCGCCCGGCCAGGGGCGCCAGCTCGGCCGCCACCGCCTCGATGACCTCGGCCGTGGCCAGCATGCCCGTCTTCACCGCGTCGGCGCCGAGATCGTCCAGCACCAGCCTGATCTGCTGGCGGATGAAATCGGTGGGCACCGGCAGCACGCCATGGACGCCGCGCGTGTCCTGGGCCGTCAGCGCCGTGATGGCGGTCATGGCATAGCCGTCCAGGGCCGTGACCGCCTTGATGTCGGCCTGAATTCCCGCCCCGCCGCCGGAATCCGATCCGGCGATGATCAGCACCCGTCCCTTCATCTCCCGCCCCTCCCGTATCCGGCCGTCGCCGGCCCGCGCGTCACGGCACCGGCTGGCAGGCCGGCCGCGTCACCCGCTCCACCACGGCACAGATCTCCTCGACCACGGCCCTGACCAGGGCCTCGTCCTCGCCTTCGGCCATGACCCGGATCAGCGGCTCGGTGCCCGACTTGCGGATCAGCAGGCGGCCGGTGCCGCCCAGCCGGTCCTCACCGGCAGCGATGGCGGCCTGCACGGCGGCATGCTCCAGCGGCCGGACCCCGGCCGCGGGATCGAAGCGCACATTCTTCAGCAGCTGCGGCAGCGGCTGGAACAGCTTCAGCACCTCCGACGCCGGCCGGCCGCTGCGCTTGACGCAGGCCAGCACCTGCAGGGCCGCCAGCAGCCCGTCACCGGTGGTGCCGAAATCGGACAGCACCATATGGCCGGACTGCTCGCCGCCCACATTGAAGCCGTGCTCACGCATATGCTCGACCACATAACGGTCGCCCACGGGGGTGCGGACCAGCGTCAGCCCGCGCCGTTTCAGGAACAGCTCCAGCCCCAGATTGGACATGACGGTGGCGACGACACCGTTGCCCCGCAGCTTGCCCGCCTCGGCCCAGCTGGTGCCGATCAGGGCCATGATCTGGTCGCCGTCGATCTGGGTCCCGGTCTCGTCCGCCAGGATCAGCCGGTCGGCATCGCCATCCAGGGCCAGACCGATATGGGCCTTGTGCTCCAGCACGGCGGCGCGCATGGCCGCGGTGTGGGTGGCGCCGCACTGGGCGTTGATGTTGGTGCCGTTGGGGCTGACGAACAGCGGCACCACCTCGGCCCCCAGCTCGTACAGCACGCGCGGCGCCACCTTGTAGGCGGCGCCGTTGGCGCAATCGACCACGATCTTCAGCCCGTCCAGCCGCAGGTCGCGGGGAAAGCTGGACTTCACCACCTCGATATAGCGGCCGCTGGCATCCTCCAGCCGCTGGGCCCGGCCCAGGGCCGCGGGTGCGGCCAGATCGGGGGCGAAGGGCAGCGCCATGCGCGCCTCGATCTCCGCCTCGATCTCGTCCGACAGCTTGTAGCCGTCCGGGCCGAACAGCTTGATGCCGTTGTCCTGGAACGGGTTGTGGGAGGCGGAGATCATCACCCCCAGATCGGCCCGCAGCGAGCGCGTCAGCATGGCCACGGCCGGGGTCGGCAGCGGCCCGACCAGGATCACATCCATGCCCATGGCGGTGAAGCCCGCCACCAGCGCCGGCTCGATCATATAGCCGGACAGGCGGGTATCCTTGGCGATGACCACGGCATGGCGGTGGATGCCGCGCCGGAACTGCAGGGCCGCGGCCATGGCCGCCTTCAACGCCGTTTCCGCTGTCATCGGCTCCGTATTGGCGGTCCCGCGGATTCCGTCGGTACCAAACAGCGTGCGAGACATCGAAGCAGCGCCCTCCCAGCGGCCAGACGATCGGGAGGGGGGTTATAGCATGCCCGTCCGCGCAGACCAGTAACCAACAGGGGACGCCCGCAGGAGGCGCCGGCCGCTGCCGGGGGATCAGGCGCCGTGCAGCCCCTGCCACACCGCCCGCGCCTGCACCGTCTCGGCCACATCATGCACGCGCAGGATCTGCGCCCCCTGGCCCAGCGCCGCCAGCCCCGCCGCCAGCGACCCGGGCAGACGCTGCTTCGGCTCCTCCCCGCGCGACAGGCTGGCGATGAAGCGCTTGCGGCTGACGCCGATCAGGATGGGGCAGCCCAGCCCGTGGAACAGCGCCGTCTGCCGCAGCAGCTCGACATTGTGCGCCACCGTCTTGCCGAAGCCGATGCCGGGATCGACGACGATGCGGCTCAGCGGCAGGCCGGCGGCCTCGGCGGCGGCCACGCGGTCCTCCAGCAGGTCGAACACCTCGGTCGCCACATCGCCATAGGCGGGGTTCTGCTGCATGCTGCCGGGGTCCCCCTGCATATGCATCAGCACCACCGGGCAGCCGGCCTTGACCACCAGAGGCAGGCTGGCGGGATCGCCGGCCAGGGCGGTGATGTCGTTGACGATGCGGGCACCGGCCGCCAGCGCCGCCGCCATGACCGCGGCGCGGCGCGTGTCGATGGAGATCACCGCCCCCCGCTCGGCCAGGGCGCGCACCACCGGCAGCGTGCGCGCCAGCTCCTCCTCCACCGGCACGGGCGCGGCGCCGGGCCGGGTCGACTCGCCGCCGATATCCAGGATGTCGGCCCCCGCCTCCAGCAGCGCCAGCCCATGGGCGATGGCGGCGCCGGTGTCGGCATGGTCGCCGCCGTCGGAGAAGCTGTCGGGTGTGACATTGACGATGCCCATGACCAGCGGCCGCTCCAGCGCCAGTCCGGCCCAGCGCCCGCGCGGCGCGATGCTGGAGGCCAGATGCAGCCGCACCCGGGCCACGAAGGCCGGCCCCCAATTGGCCGCCACCATCTCCACCTCGGACAGCGGCAGCGTGGTCCGGCGCACACCCTCGGCCGTGCGCACGCCCATCTCCACCAGCGCGAAGGCCAGCGGTCCGCCCGCCAGCCAGGCGGCCCGGCCGTCCGCCACGGCTTGCTCCGCCGTCGCCCCGGCCAGCAGGCCGGTGGGGCGCAGATGCACATGGGTGGGCAGGGTCGGGATCGGCAGTCGCTCAACCGGAGGCATGCGGCCCTCTTATCCTGAGAGTGTTAACCACTTGCCGACCAAAGCACAGCACGCGCGCCGGTGGAAGAGGGCACACACCAGCATGATGCGGAAACGCACCCGCCCCCCCCTGCGGACGAAGCCATGCGGACGAAACCGTGCGGACAAAGCCGTGCGAACGGAAAGGGCCCCCGGTTTCCCGGAGGCCCTGAGCGTCTATCCACTGTGGCAGCCCGCCGGATCAGACCCCCGGCTGCGGCTCCGGCTCGAAACCGCCGGAATCCTTGCCCGAACTGGGCACCGAGGAGCGGCGGCCGGGCTTGGGCGGCTCGGCCTTGACCTCGGGCGGGCGGGCCGGCGGATCGGTGCGGACGATCTCCTCGCCGCGGATCAGCGCGCGCACCTCGTCGCCGGACAGGGTTTCGTATTCCAGCAGCGCCGCCGTGACCTTCTCCAGCTCGTCGCGGTGCTCGGTCAGGATGCGGCGGGCATGGGCCTCCGCCTCCTCGATGATGCGCCGGACCTCCTGGTCGATCAGGTTGGCCGTGGCCTCGGACATGTTCTGGGTCTGGGTCACGGAATGGCCCAGGAACACCTCCTGCTCGTTGGCGCTGTAGCGCACCCGGCCCAGCTTGTCGGACATGCCGAACTCGGTGACCATGCGGCGGGCCATGTTGGTGGCCTGCTGGATGTCGTTGCCGGCGCCAGTGGTCACGGCCTCGGTCCCGAACACCAGTTCCTCGGCCATGCGGCCGCCGAACATCATGGCCAGACGGCTTTCCAGCTCGATCTTGGCATAGGTGTACTTGTCGCGCTCCGGCAGGTTCATGGTCACGCCCAGGGCACGGCCGCGGGGGATGATGGTGACCTTGTGCAGCGGATCGCTGGCCGGCATGTAGAGGCCGACCAGGGCATGGCCCGCCTCATGATAGGCGGTCAGCTTCTTCTCCTGCTCGGTCATGACCATGGAGCGGCGCTCGGCGCCCATCATGACCTTGTCCTTGGCCGCCTCGAAATCGGCCATGCCGACGACGCGCTTACCCGCCCGGGCGGCCAGCAGCGCCGCCTCGTTGACGAGGTTGGCCAGATCGGCGCCGCTGAAGCCCGGCGTGCCGCGGGCGATGATCTTGGCATCCACATCCGGCGCCAGCGGCACCTTGCGCATATGGACCTTGAGGATCTTCTCGCGGCCCAGCACGTCCGGGTTCGGCACCACGACCTGACGGTCGAAGCGGCCGGGACGCAGCAGGGCGGGATCGAGCACATCGGGACGGTTGGTGGCGGCGATGAGGATGACGCCCTCATTGGCCTCGAAGCCGTCCATCTCCACCAGCAACTGGTTCAGGGTCTGCTCGCGCTCGTCATTGCCGCCGCCCAGGCCGGCACCGCGGTGGCGGCCCACCGCGTCGATCTCGTCGATGAAGATGATGCAGGGGGCGTTCTTCTTGCCCTGCTCGAACATGTCGCGCACGCGCGACGCGCCGACGCCGACGAACATCTCCACAAAGTCGGAACCGGAGATGGTGAAGAAGGGCACATTGGCCTCGCCGGCCACGGCGCGCGCCGTCAGGGTCTTACCGGTGCCCGGCGGGCCGACCAGCAGCACGCCCTTGGGGATCTTGCCGCCCAGGCGCTGGAACTTCTGCGGGTCCTTCAGGAACTCGACGATCTCCTCCAGCTCCTGCTTGGCCTCGTCGATGCCGGCCACGTCGTCGAAGGTGACGCGGCCCACCTTCTCCGTCAGCAGGCGGGCGCGGGACTTGCCGAAGCCCATGGCCTTGCCGCCGCCGCCCTGCATCTGGCGCATGAAGAAGATCCAGACGCCGATCAGCAGCAGCATGGGGAACCAGCTCAGCAGGATGCTGAACAGGCTGGGCACATTGCTGTCGTCGGGCACCACATTGACCCGGACATTCTTGTCCACCAGCCGGTCGGCCAGATTGGCGCCCGGCGGCACATAGGTCTGGAAGGCGCTGCCGTCATTGAGGCTGCCCGAGACCTGGTTGCCCTTGATGGTTACGGAGGAGACCGCCCCGCGCTCGACCTGCGACAGCAGCTCGCTATAGGCCATGCCCGACTGCGGCGTGCGTGTGGAGGACGTCTGGAACAGATTGAACAGCGCCACCAGCAGCAGGCCGATGATGATCCAGAGCGCCAGATTCTTACCGAAGTTGTTCACGTCGTCAGCCTTTCGTCGACCGCCCCGCGGGCCCCGCACGCCCCGCCCCCCTTATCCGGGGGTGGAACGCATTTCCGCACGGGATGCTTCCCATTAGATAATGTCCCCGACGGGCCTGACAACAGAGAAGCATGGTCTACACGCAGGCTCAGGCATTGCCGGGATAACGGTACACCCTATGGCATCGGGTCCGGCGCAGACATAGTTCAGATGGGGTACGGTCAGCACCGTGCCGCCGCGCCAGATCGCCGGCAGCGTGCAGCGGACGGCCGCCGGCAAGGGCAGCCGCGCCAGGGCCGGGGCCGCCGCCTTGACCTGGGCCCAGCCCCCATCGCCCAGGGCCGCGACCCGCGCCGGCCCCTCCCCGTCCCAGCACAGGCGGAAACGGTTGTCCCAAACGACTGGTTTTCCACGAAAAATCGGCACGTCGGCGCCCAGATCCCGCGCCTCGCGGCAGAAGCGCCAGCCAGCGCGCAGCGGGCGGACCAGACAGCCACCCAGGCCGGCGCCGGTGCTGCGGCCATCCCGCAGATCCCGGCAGAGACGGGCCAGCCGCTCGCGCCGCGGGGCATAGTCGCGCCCGCCGACGACCGTGATCAGGGTGGCGAGCATCCGCTCCGCCAGCCCGGGATCGACGCCCGCCAGGGCCTCCCCATCCAGGTCAACCCATCCTTCAGGATAGAAGCAGGCATGGCAGGCCAGCGCCGCGGCCATGGCCCGGTCGCGGGCGGCCCGCTCCTGCCCGGCCTGGCGGGCGTCTGCGGCCAGGGCCGCCGCACCGGCCACGCCGCCCCCGGCACGCAGGCGGCCGCGGGCGAAGCGGGGCGAGCGGTTGGAGGGGTCCTCGACCCATTCTTCCTGGCCCAGCGCCCGCAGGGTCGCCACCAGCCGCGCCTTGGGCAGATCCAGCAGCGGGCGGATCAGGCGCAGCTCCGCCGTCTCCCGCACGGCCGGCATGGCGGCCAGACCGTCGGGACCGCTGCGCGCCACCTGCCGCAGCAGAAACGTCTCTGCCTGATCGTCGCGGTGGTGGGCCAGGGCCAGGGTCAGAATGCCGGTGCTTCGGCACCGGGTCCGCAACAGGCCATGCCGGGCCGCGCGCGCGGCCTCCTGCAGGCCGGTGGCCGGTTTCTCCCCCTCCCAGGGCAGACTCTCCCAGGCGATGGCGCGGTCGCGCAGCCACCGCCCCACCTGCTCTGATTCCGCCGTCGACTCGGACCGCAGCCGGTGGTCCACGGTCAGGGCCAGCACCGCGCCACCGCGGGCACGGCACCAGCGGTCCAGCAGCAGGGCCAGGGCCAGGCTGTCCGCCCCGCCGGACACACCGACGGCGATGCGTGGCGCCGCCTCGAACGGTCCCAGCGGCGCCATGCGGCGGGCGAAGGCCGCGTCGTCGAGCGCGGCCGCGGCGGGATCGGTTACGAGCACTTCAGACGGTTACGCTCCTGGTCGGCCCGGCGCTTGATGGTGGCCGGAGCATCCTTGAACTTGTTCTGCAGCTCGCCCAGGGCGGCGCAGGCCTCCTCGTTGCGCTTCAGGGCCGACAGCGACAGCCCCAGCTTCAGCAGGCTGTCCGGCGCCTTGTTGCTCTTGGGATATTTGGTATAGCCCTCGGCGAAGGCGATAGCCGCCTCCTTGAACTTGTTGCGGGCATAGAGCGACTCGCCCAGCCAGTATTCGGCATTGGCGGCCAGGGCATGGTTGGGATTGGCCTTCAGGAACTGGGTGAAGGCCTTTTCCGCCCCGGCATAGTCGGTCTGGCGCAGCAGGTTGAAGGCATTGTCATACTGGTCCTGGGCCGACCCTCCGGGGAGGTTGCCGCCATCCCCCTTGGCCGGCGTTCCGGCGGAGGGGCCGGCGGAGGGGCCGGCCGATGATCCCGCCGATGCTGCGGACGGTGACCCGGATTGCGACTCTGCCGCTGCCGGCGTGGATGCGCCGCTGTCGGCCGCAGCCGGCATGCCGCCGCCCTGCTCCAGCCGCTGCAGCCGGAACTCCAGATCCTGCTGCATCTTCTGCATCTGCTCGCGCAGCTGGCCGATCTGATAGGTCGCCTCCTCATAGCGGCCGTTCAGGGTCGCCATGTCGCTTTCCAGCCGCTGCAGCCGGGCCTCGAAGCTGCCGGCCACGCTGGGCGGGATGGCGGCACCGGGGGTGGCGCCGCCCGACGGCGAGCCGCCGGCGCCGCCGCGATAGACAGTGCGGCTCAGGCTCTGGACATCGCTTTCCAGCCGGTCCAGCCGGTTCATCAGCTCGCGCATGTCGCCGCTCTGGGCCGAGGCGGACCCCGGCGGCACCAGGGCCAGCAGGGCGATGGCGGCCGAGGCGGCCAGGAGATGGCGGAAACGGCGGGAGGAAACGACGAGGCGCATGGCGGGCCGGAGCGGGTCCTGGAGGTTGGAAACGGCCGATGACGGATGGCTCCGCCGGCCGCGGGCGGCAAGGTAGCGTGTCCGGCCGCCGACAGGAAGCGTGCAACGGCATCGCGACACAAATGTGACCTGGCGCATTCACCTTTGCCGAAGGACCCGGCTGCCTGACGGACCGGGCGGCCCGCAGACGCGGCCCGGCCGCGCCGGAAGCGGCGATCCCGTGTGCCCCCCCCTGCGTGCAACGGAAGGGGCGTGCAACGGGAAGGGGCGCGCAACGGGAAGGGAACGCACAAAGAAAAGGCGCCGCCCGGTTTCCCAGGCGGCGCCGATCCTTGCCGGCCCGAAGGCCGTATCCGCGAAGCGGACCCGCGACCTTAGTTGATCACGGTCACGCCACGGCGGTTCTGGGCCCAGGCGGCCTCGTTCGAACCGAGGACGGCCGGACGCTCCTTGCCGTAGCTGATGGTCTGGACGCGGGCGGTGTCGACGCCCAGGGCGACCAGGTAGTTCTTCACGGCGGTGGCGCGGCGCTCACCCAGGGCGAGGTTGTACTCGCGGGTGCCGCGCTCGTCGGCATGACCCTCAACGGTGATGGTCACGTTCTGGTACTGCTTCAGCCAAGCGGCCTGACGGTCCAGGGTCGCGGTGGCTTCCGGGGTCAGGTCGTAACGGTCGAAGCCGAAGAAGACGCGGTCGCCGACATTGACGACGAAGTCTTCGGCCGAACCGGGGACCGGGCCGGTCGTGTTGGTGGGCACAGCAGCGGTGGTGCCACCGGTGCTGGCGGTGGTGGCCGTCTCGGGCGTGGAGCTGCAGGCGGAAACCAGCAGAACAGCCGCGGCGAGGCTGAGGAACTTGAAGCGCATTTTAGAGACCCCCTACTTCGAAACTGTCTATGATTATGATCGATTTATGCCCCACGAGCGACGCGGACCGTAAAACAGTCGCCGGCGATTACCGATCTTCTGACTGTTTAAGTCTTGGCGTCGACCTTGCGATGCGAAAATAATGTGACCCCCTTAGGGAATCAAGGGAGACCAAGCGGGGTCCGAGGCGTCGGTCGGCGTGACGACCTGCCTTTCGTTAAACCCTGTCAGGTCAATAGAGAATAGCTTGGCTTGCCGCTGACGGTTGCCGTCCCCCGTCGGACGCTCCTTGAAGAACATCAGCACACGCCCGTTCGGCGCCCAGGTCGGCCCCTCCACGTGGAAGGCCTCGGTCAGCATGCGCTCGCCGGTGCCGTCGGGCCGGACGACACCAATGTAGAAGCGGCCGTCGGCGATGCGGGTGAAGGCAATCAGGTCACCACGCGGCGACCAGACCGGCGTACCATAACGCCCATGCCCGAAAGTAATCCGCTTCACGTCCGCCCCGTCAGCATTCATCGTGTAGAGCTGCTGTGTTCCGCCACGGTCGGATTCGAACACGATTTTACTTCCGTCCGGCGAGTAAGACGGGGCCGTATCGATGGCCGGGCTGTTGGTCAACTGCGTCTGGCGCCGGGTGCGCAGGTCCAGGGTATAGATGTCGGTGTTGCCATTTTGCGCCAGCGACATGATTACTTTATTGCCATCCGGCGAGAACCGGGGTGCAAAGGTCATGCCGGGGAAGTCGCCCAGCACTTCCTGGCGGCCGGTGTCGATATTGAACAGATATACCCGAGGCCTGTTGTTGAAGTAACTCAGATATGTGATTTCCTGGGCCGTGGGCGAGAAACGCGGGGTCAGCACCAGGACGCGGCCGTCGGTCAGGAAACGGTGGTTCTCGCCATCCTGGTCCATGATGGCCAGCCGCTTCACCCGCTGGTTGGCCGGGCCGGACTCGGCGATATAGACGACGCGGGTGTCGAAATAGCCGTCCTCACCGGTGATGCGCTTGTAGATGGCATCGGAGATGATGTGGGCCACGCGGCGCCAGCCATCGGGCTGCACATTGTAGGCCAGCCCGGTCATCTGCTGGCCGGCCAGCACGTCGAACAGGCGGAACTCGATGCGGATGCGGCCATCCGGCAGCTGCTGCACCCCGCCGACCACCAGACCCTGGGCATCGATGACACGCCAGTCGGCATAGCGCGGCGTGCCGTTGCGCAGCTGTTCCGGCGTCTGGATGAAGCGCGACGGGTCGATGGGCCGGAACAGACCCGACCGCTCCAGATTGGCCGAGATCACCTTGGAGATGTTCTGGCCGATGGTCTGGGCCTGGGGCGAGTCGCCATAGAAGGTCGTCACCGCGATCGGCTTGGGATCGACCTTGCCGCTGGTGATGTCGATGGACAGCTCGGCCTGGGCGGGCAGGGCCAGGAAGCCGGTCCCCAAGGCACAGGCCGCCAAGGCTGCGACGACAGCCCGGCGCAGCCGGGTCAGGAAGGATGGTTTCCGCATCAGAACATGTCCTTAGGCGTGAAGTTCATGACGATGGTGCCCTTGTCGGCATATTTGTCCACCGGCAACCGCAGCGTGCTGCAGGCCGGCAGAAGCGGCGCGCGCAGTGCGGATTCGGCGAAGGAACGGTAGCGCGGGTCCGACAGGGACCCGTAGAGCTTGGCATACTCGGTCTTCAGCACCCGCATGGAGGTGTCGAAGAAGACGCGGACTTCCACCCGCATCTCGTTCACGCCCTTGGCGCCCGGATCGACGTTCCAGCAGCTGCGCATCTGCGACCGCAGCGCGTCCTCCTCGCTGAGGGCCAGCCGCTCGCCGGCTTTGGCATTGACAGGGGACGGCTGGGAGTCCGAGGAATCCTGCGTCTTGGCCGTCTCGGTCTGCTTCGGCGCGTCCTTCTGCGGCTGCGATTTGGGCGCATCCTTGAGGACGTTCTTCAGCACGCTGTCGAAGGACGTCTTCGGCGGCTCTTCCTTCTTCGGCTCCGGCTTCTTCTCCTCCTTCTTCGGCTCGGGCTTCGGCTCGGGCTTCGGCTCGGGCTTCGGAGGATCAGGCTTCTTCTCTTCCTTCTTCGGCTCCGGCTTCGGCTCCTCCTTCTTCGGCGGCTCCGGCTTCGGTTCCGGCTTGGGCTCGGGCTTGGGCTCGGGCTTCGGCGGTTCCGGCTTCGGCGGCTCGGGATTGGGAGGTTCCGGTTTGGGGGGCTCGGGCGCCTTCACCGGCGGCGGAGGCGGCGGCTCCTCCTTGGCCGGCGGCGGGGGGGCCGGCTGCGGCTTGGGCGGTTCCGGCTTCGGTGGTTCCGGTTTGGGCGGAGCGGGCTTGGGCGCCTGCGCATGCTCGCGCGGCTGGTCGAGGCGGGCGATGGTCATCGGCCCGACCTCCACCACATCCACGGGAATTTCCTGGAGGAGCAGAACTTCCTGCTTCTCCATCAGGTGCGGCAGTCCGAACAGCGCGATCAGGAACAGCGCAACATGCAGCACCGCGGAGAGGATCAGGGCCGTACGCATGGGTGGGTGTCCGGCGTTCCTGCTCAGCGGCTGCGCGGGTCGGATTCGATGACCAGCTTGGCCTCGGTCAGACCGGCCCGGCGGGCCTCGCTCAACACATCGATGATGGCGGCGTACTGGGCCTCGCGGTCCCCGCGCACCATCACCTTCCGATCGGGCGTCTGCTCGGCCACCGCGCGCAGGCGCGGCGCCAGGTCGCCCATCGGATATTCGTCATTATCGAACACCTTCTTGTCCTTGAAGGAGACGTTCCCCTTGGCCGTGACCGTGATCCACAGGGGATCATCCTGGGTCTGGAGCGCCTGGGCGGCGCCCCGCGGCAGGTTCACGGGGATGCCGGCGGTCATCAGCGGGGCCGCCACCATGAAAATGATGAGCAGCACCAGCATGACGTCCACCATCGGCGTCACATTGATGTCGGACATGGCCTTGCCGCCGCGGCGCCGGCCGCGGCCGCTGGACTTGCCCCCCAGGCTAACGCCCATGATCTCAGCCCCGCTCCTCAAGGTGACGCTGCAAAATCGCAGAGAATTCTGTCACAAATGAGTCGAGCCGCTCACCGAAGCGGCCGAGATCACTGTTGAACACGTTGTAGGCCAGCACCGCCGGGATGGCGGCCACCAGACCGATGGCGGTGGCGAACAGCGCCTCGGCGATGCCCGGCGCCACCACGGCCAGCGAGGTGTTCTGCTGCTGGGCGATGTTGGTGAAGGCATGCATGATGCCCCAGACCGTGCCGAACAGGCCGACGAAGGGGCCGGCCGAGCCGACCGAGGCCAGCACGGTCATGTAGCGCTCCAGGGCGGCCATCTCGCGGCCCACGGTCACCGACATCACCCGCTCGATGCGCTGGGCCAGGTTGGCGCGCATGGCGCCGGCACCGGCCAGACCGCGCTCGGTGGCGTGACGCCATTCGCGCATGCCGGCGGCGAAGGTGGCCGACAGCGGGTCGCCGGGATTGCGGGCCACGCGGTCATACAGCTCGTCGAGCGAGCCGCCGGACCAGAACTGTTCCTCGAAATCGGCGGCGGCGGCCTTCAGCCGGCGCAGCTTGATCGACTTGTCGAAGATGATGGCCCAGGTCCAGATCGATGAGCCGATCAGGCCCAGCATCACCAGCTTGACGACCAGCTGGGCCTGCATGAACAGGCCCCAGATCGTGATATCTTGCATGGGGGCCACTACCCCCGCCGCAGCGACGGCATCCATGGCGGTCGGTTCCATTCATTCAGTCCTGAGAATACCGCGCGACGAACGCTTGCAGTACGGCGCGCAAAGGCTTGGGTAGACGCGCAGGCCTTCCCATATGGTTAATGCAGGCCAGTCGAAGGGTCAGGCGGGCCAGATCGGTCACATCCTCCCCCGGAACAGGCGGGATTTCCTGTCCGGGGGCGATCCCCCGGTCCGCGTCGGGCCGTCCGGGGGCCGGTCGGCGCACGGTCTGCAAGACATCAAGCGTGGCGCCGCCGATATCGGAGATCACCGTCACCACTTCAAGCGCATCATCCAGACGGGCGGGTTGCAGAAAGTCGATTTCGCAGCGCCGTACCGCAAAGGCAACACCGGCCTCATCGATCATGGTGGAGTGGGGATAGCCCACCAGCCGCATCATCTCGGTGCGCGCCCGTTCGCAGAAGCGAAGATAATTGGCGTGATAGACGATGCCGCCGGCATCCGTGTCCTCGTAATAGACACGCAGAGGATAGAGATGGGCGCCCCCGCCCACCAGGCGACCCAGCGGTGGCGCGGATGACGCAAGGGGGGGACAGGACAGCGGATCAGGACTCATCACCAGCCTCCGGCAGGTTGCCGAGCAGATCCAGCTGCCGCGCCGGGCTGGCTGGCGGCGTCAGCCCGAGATAGCGGTAGCCGGTGTCGGTCAACATGCGCCCGCGCGGTGTGCGCTGCAACAATCCCTGCTGGATGAGATAGGGCTCGATGGTCTCCTCCAGCACGTCGCGCTGTTCGCCCAGGGCCGCACCCAGCGTGTCCACCCCCACCGGGCCGCCGCTGTAATTGTCGGCGATGCAGGCGAGATAGCGCCGGTCCATGGCGTCGAAGCCCATGCGGTCCACCTCCAGCCGCAGCAGCGCCCGGTCGGCGGCACCGGCATCGACGATGGCCGTGCCCTGCACGGCGCAAATGTCGCGGACGCGGCGCAGCAGCCGGCCGGCGATGCGCGGCGTCCCGCGCGACCGGCGCGCCACCTCCAGCGCCCCGTCGGCGGTCATCTCCATGCCCAGCAGCCGCGCCCCGCGCGAGACGATCAGCTGCAACTCCTCCGGCTCGTAGAACTGCATGCGCAGCGGAATGCCGAAGCGCTCGCGCAGCGGCCGGGTGATGAGGCCCGAGCGGGTGGTCGCCCCCACCAGGGTGAACGGGGCCAGATCGATGCGCACGCTGCGCGCCGCCGGCCCCTCGCCGATGATGAGATCCAGCTGGAAATCCTCCATGGCGGGATAGAGGATCTCCTCCACCGCCGGCGACAGGCGGTGGATCTCGTCGATGAACAGCACGTCGTGCGGCTGCAGATTGGTCAGCAGCGCCGCCAGATCGCCGGCCTTGGCGATGACCGGGCCGGAGGTGGCGCGGAAGCCCACATTCAGTTCCTTGGCCACGATCTGGGCCAGGGTTGTCTTGCCCAGGCCGGGCGGGCCGAACAGCAGCACATGGTCCAGCGCCTCCCCGCGGGAGCGGGCGGCCTGGATGAACAGCGACAGGTTCTCGCGCACCTGGCGCTGGCCGATGAAGTCGGACAGCGACAGCGGCCGGATCGAAGCCTCGCCCGTATCCAGGCCGATGCGGTCCTGTTCGACCATCCGTTCCGGACGGTCGGCGGGACGGGGCGCTTCCGGCTTCGGCGCGCGGCTCACTGGCTCAACTCCTTCAACCCGGCCCGGATCAGGGCGGACATGTCGGCCTCAGCCCCCAGCTGCTGCACGGCCTTGTTCACGGCCGTGAACGCGTCGATGCGCCTGTAGCCGAGATTGACCAGGGCCGACACGGCGTCGCCCACGGCACTGACCGGCCCCGCCGGGGCGGCCCCCCCCTTGACCGGCGGGGCGGACGCCGCCGCCGGCAGGGCGAAGGCCGCGACCTTATCCTTCAATTCGTTCAAAATTCGGGCAGCCAGTTTCGGCCCCACCCCGTCGGCGCGGCACAGCGACGTCTTGTCCTGGGCGGCGATGCTGGTGGTCAGCTCGTCCGGCGACAGCACCGACAGCAGGTTCAGCGCCACCTTGGCCCCCACCCCCTGCACCGTGGTCAGCAGGCGGAACCAGTCGCGCTCCTCGGCGTCGGCGAAGCCGTAGAGCGCCATCTTGTCCTCCGACACCCACATCTCCGTCAGCACGGAGACGGCGGCGCCGGGGCTGCCCAGCCGGCGCAGGGTGCGGGCCGAGGCGCTGACCAGATAACCGACCCCGGCCACATCGATGATGGCCCAGTCCAGGCCGGTGGAGTCGAGCAGGCCCGACAGTTTGGCGATCATGGCTGTGCTCCCGTGCGCGGCAGCAGCAGCGGCAGGGCCGCCACCACATCCGTCCGGCTGAAATCGTTGCCCTTGAACAGCAGGGGGCAGTCCAGGCTCTTGGCCAGGGCATAGGCGGCGCAGTCGACCAGATTCAAGCGGGCGGCATGCCCCGTCCCGAAGCGCTGATAGGCCAGAAAGGCCAACTCCGCCTGGTCGGCGTCGAAGGGATGGACCTCCGCCCCCAGTTCCCGCAGCAGCAGATGGAGCCGGTCGACCATGGACGGCCCGCGGCGCCCCAGCAGAACCGTTCTGGCTTCGGACAGGGTCAGGGCCGAGATCGCCGGCCTGTCCGCCCGCAGCAGCGCCTGCCCGAACAGGTCCGCATCGGCGTCACCGGTCATGGCGCTGACCAGGGCCGAGGTGTCGAGGACAATCCGCATCAGTCGACAGGACCGCGATCATTGTATCCGATGAGGCCGTCCGGCGTGCGCGGATCGAGGTCCGGCAGCGCCTGCGCTTCCCGCAACAGGGCCTGGATCCGGGCTTCCCGCGCAAGCCGCGCGGCCTGGTCCTGATGGTCCAGCCGCGCCTTGGCCTGACGCAGCGCCGCATGCACGGCATCGGTGATCCCGATCCCCATGCGGTCGGCCACTTCCCGCGCCAGGGCGTCGACCTCGGGACTTTTGATGTTCAAGGCCATGGCGTCTTCCTTTCTTCCATGACAGGAAGAAATCTACACCACCCGAACAAAAGAGCAACGTGAACCGCCGGGTTCAGCCGCGGATGCCCAGCATGGCGGCATCGACCTTGCGCCGGGTCTGGGCGAAATGGGCATGGCAGATGGCGACGGCCAGGGCGTCGGCGGCGTCGGCGGTGGAGCGCTGGAAACCCGGCAGCAACATCTTCACCATATGCTGCACCTGCTCCTTGTCGGCATGGCCGGTGCCGACCACCGACTTCTTCACCAGCATGGGCAGATACTGCTCCACCGGCAGCCCGGCCTTGGAGGCCGACAGCAGGGCGATGCCGCGGGCCATGCCCAGCTTCAGGGTGGAGGACGGGTTCTTGTTGGCCAGGGTCTCCTCCACCGCCGCCTCCTCGGGCTGCCAGCTTTGGATGACCTCCATGATGCCGTCATGCAGGACCGTCAGCCGCACGGCCAGGTCCTGCTTGTCGTCGGTGTGGATGGTCCCGTCCGCCACATGGGTCAGCCGGTTGCCGGTGACGTCGATGACGCCCCAGCCGGTGTGGCGCAGGCCCGGGTCCAACCCCAGGACCCGGACGGTGCGGACGGGTGCCATCCCCTTCTCCCGGCCGGGCGGATCAGCCGCCCAGCTTTTCCATGAGATCGGCCGGAATGTCGAAATTGCCGATCACGCTCTGGACATCGTCATTGTCTTCCAGCTGGTCCAGCAGCTTCATCAGGCTGGTGGCCGTGTCCTCGGCCGCCACCGGCACCGTGTTCATCGGCGTCCAGGTCAGCTTGGCGCTTTCCGGCGCGCCGAACTTGGCTTCCAGCGCATCGCGCACGGCGCCCAGCGTGTCGGTGGCGGTGGTGACCACGTGGGCGTCCTCATCGGACTGCACATCGTCGGCCCCGGCCTCGATCGCGGCCTCCAGCATGGCGTCGGCGCTGGCCGCGCTGGCCGGATAGGTCACCTGGCCCACGCGGTTGAACATGAAGGACACCGAATTGGTCTCCCCCAGCGTGCCGCCGAACTTGGTGAAGGCGGTGCGCACTTCGCCGGCCGTGCGGTTGCGGTTGTCGGTCAGCGCCTCGATGATCAGGGCCACGCCGCCGGGGCCGTAGCCCTCGTAGCGGACCTCATCGTAATTGGTGTCGTCGCCGCCGCCGGCCGTGCCCTGCTTGATGGCCCGCTCGATGCGGTCCTTCGGCATGTTCCCGGCGCGGGCGGCCTGGATGGCGGCGCGCAGACGCGGATTCATGGCCGGGTCCGGCAGGCCCGACTTGGCGGCCACGGTGATTTCGCGCGCCAGCTTGTTGAAGATCTTCTGCCGCTTGGCGTCCTGCGCGCCCTTGCGGTGCATGATGTTCTTGAATTGGCTATGACCGGCCATGGGACCCCGGGTGGACTGCTGTTGTATCGATTAGATATAGAAGCGGATAAGCGGGCCTTGTACCATATCTGGAGACGGGGCGCACCTCCCCCGGCGGGGGCTGCGACAGGACGGCCGGCATGCCCGGCCCCGCCCCTGCCGGCAACCGCCGGCGCCCGTTCCGCCCTATTGCGACAGCGACCCGATCTCGAAGCTGCTGGCGCGGCCCAGCCGGTCGAAGCTGCTGTCCAGCCAGTGCCCGGCGGCCTCGCGCCCCAGATCGCGCAGATGGGTGAGGAAACCCCAGTCGGCATTGAGCTTGGAGGAGACGCCGAGATCGTTCATGGCCGCCTCCGCCTCGATCCGGTGCAGGAAGAAGCGGTTCAGCCCCGCCTCCTCCTCGCTCAGCCGGCCCTCGGCGATCAGGCGGTTGATCAGCTCCATCGCGCGCAGCTCGCGCAGATAGGTGGAATTGAAGCTGATCTCGTTGATGCGGTCGACGATGGCGGTGGGGGTGGTCGGCAGCGCCGGGCGCTGCAACGGCGTCACCTGCACCACCACCACGTCGCGGCTGCGGCAATCATGGATCAGCGGATGCAGGGTGGGATTGCCCATATAGCCGCCGTCCCAGTACGGCTCGCCGTCGATCTCCACGGCCTGGAACAGGAAGGGCAGGCAGCTCGACGCCACCAGACAATCCACCGACAGCTCGTCGCCGGTGAACACCTTCAGCCGGCCACGGTTGACATTGGTGGCGCTGACGAACAGGCGGATCTGCTGCGACCGGCGCAGCAGGTCGAAATCGATCAGCCCGTGCAGGATGTCGCGCATGGGATTGAATCCCATGGGATTGAACTGGTAGGGCGACATCAGCCGGATCATCAGGTCGAAGCCGGCATAGACGGGATGGCAGTCCAGGTTGGGGCTGCCGGTGACCTGGGTCAGCCAGGACGGGCTCAGCGGGCCGAAGGCATTGGCCTTGGCCAGCCGCCGCCACAGCCGGTCCAGCAGGTCGCGGGCCGCCGGCCGGCCGCCGGTCAGCAGACCATAGGCCAGCATGGCACCATTGACGGCACCGGCGCTGGTGCCACTGATGCCCTCGACCTCCAGCCGCCCATCCTCCAGCAGCCGGTCCAGCACGCCCCAGGTGAAGGCGCCATGGGCACCGCCGCCCTGCAGGGCCAGATTGACGGTCTTGGTGGTGGACAGGGCAGGGATGTCCGGGCCGGGGACGGGGGACGGAGTGGCGGAACGACGTCGATTGCTCACGGGTGGGGAAAACCTCGGTCAGGATGCCGGATCGCGCGGAGCTGCACACTACTGTGCGGTCCAGCCGCCGTCGACCGTGATGGACGCACCGCGGATATTCGTGGCCGCCGGCCCGCACAGGAACACGGCCAGCTCGCCCAGCTGCTCCGGCGTGGTGAACTGCTTCGACGGCTGCTTTTCCGACAGCAGCCGCACCTTGGCCTCGTCGGGGGCGATGCCCTCGCGCGCGGCCAGGGCGTCGATCTGCTTCTGCACCAGCGGCGTCAGCACCCAGCCCGGACAGATGGCGTTGCAGGTGACGCCCGTTTCCGCCGTTTCCAGCGCCACCACCTTGGTCAGGCCGATGACCCCGTGCTTGGCCGCCACATAGGCGGATTTGTTGACGCTGGCCACCAGCCCGTGGGCGGAGGCGATGTTGACGATGCGGCCCCAGCCGGCCGCCTTCATGTGCGGCAGCGCCGCCTTGATGCCGTGGAACACCGCCGACAGGTTGATGGCGATGACGCTGTCCCAGCGCTCGTCGGGGAAGTCGTCCACCGCCGCGGTATGCTGGATGCCGGCATTGTTGACCAGCACATGCACCCCGCCCAGCCCCTCGGCACAGGTCTGGACCATGCCGGCCACCTGGGCACCGTCGCTCATGTCGGCATCGGAATACAGCACCCGCACGCCGAAGCCCTGGGCCAGATCCTGGCGGGTGCGCTCGATCTCGGCACGGTCGCCGAAACCGTTCAGCATGATGTCGGCGCCGGCCGCGGCCAGGGCGCGGGCTACGCCCAGCCCGATCCCGCTGGTGGACCCCGTGACGATGGCAGCCTTCCCCTTCAGCATGACGCGGCCCCTCCTGCATGGTCGTGAATGGTTTGCCCGGTTAAACACCATAGCAAACAAGACCGGCACCGCCACGGACCGCGATAGCGGCACAGGAACCGGATTCAACCGGCGGGCTAATCCTTCAGCCGATCCAGGATGTCCTGCACCGACGGCTGCTTCTTCGGGACGTCCTGTCTGGCGGGCGGCCTGGGGGCCGCCGGTCTGGATGCCGTGGGCTTGGCGGGGGGCGGCGTGTCCGCGCCGGCCGGCTGGCGCGGCGGCTGGGCCGATACCGGCGTGGCCGCCGCGTGCCGGCCGACCCAGGCGGACAGGTCGGCCGACTGCACCTGCCGCTGCATCTCCCGCGCCGGCTCCGCCAGCGGGCCGGACAGGGTCAGGCCGAAGGCCGGCACCCCCGCCGGCTCGGCCAGCTGCACATCGGCATGGGCCTGCAGCACACGGCCGTCCAGGCGCAGGCTGCCCTCGGCCCGGATGGTCCCGGCCGGCCCCGCCAGCCGCAGATCCCGGCTGCTGGCCACGCCCTGGTCCAGGCTGAAGCGCGCCTGTCCCTGGGCGATCGGGGTCGCCCCCTGGCGCACGGCCCGGCCCAGCAGCGGCCCCAGCGCGTCGGCGCCGGTCAGGGCCGGCAGCTGGAAGGCCAGGGCCGGCAGGTCCAGGCCGGACAGCACCCCCTCACGCCAGGCCAGCGTGCCGCTGCCCGTCAGCGCCCGGACCAGGGCCGCAGGGCTGCCCCCCTCGCCCCGTCCTTCCAGCGTCAGGTCGATGCGGCCATTGACGGGCAGCAGGCCGGCACCGGCCAGCGGCGGCAGCACGGCGTCCTGCACGGCCAGTGTCCCCTCCCCGGCCAGCGGCGGCGGCGCGCCGTCCGCCACGGCCGGCTGCGACAGGCGGGCCTCGCCGCTCACCCCGCCCTCGTTCCAGCGGCCGGCCAGATCGGTGATGCCGATGGTGCCATCGGCCGCCGTCAGCCGCAGCCGCGCCGTCTCCAGCCGCTGCCCGGCCAGCACCAGCCCGTCCGCTGCCAGCGCCAGATCGGCGTGCAGCCGCCGGGTCCAGCCCAGATCCCACGGCGCGCCGGTGCGGGTCAGGGCCGGCATCAGCCGGTCCAGGTCCAGTGCCCCGGCCTGGAGCGTGCCGGTCAGCACCGGCGCGTCCGGCCGGCGGTCCAGCGCCAGATGGCCGCTGACCGGCGTATCGAAGGCGCGGCCCTGGATCTCGGACAGGGCCGGCTGCGCCAGCGGGCCGCTCAGCACGGCATAGAGATCGAGGGCGCCCCCCGGCCCCGCCGCCGGGCTCCAGCCCGGCAGCCACAGCCGCAGCAGGTCGGCCGTGTCCGGCAGGGTCGTGCGCAGCTTGAGGTCCAGGGTCGGGGCCTCGCCCCAGGGATCGCCGATGCCGCCGCCCAGCTGCGCCGTGCCGCCCAGCAGCCCCGCCTCCGCCGCCAGATCCAGCCGCCCGGCATCGCCGCCGAGACGGCCGGTCAGGCGCACGGCCCCCAGCCGGTCCGGCGCCACCGGCAGCGTCAGATCCAGGGCGCGGGCCAGGGTCGCCAGCGTCGGCGCCTCGGCCTCCAGGCCAAGCTCGGTCGGCCCCAGCGGGTCCAGCCCGCCGATGCGCCCGGACAGGCGCGCCGTGACGCCGGCGGCATTGTCCACCGCCGCCTTGCGCAGGGTCAGCGCCCCCTGCTCCAGCGTCCCGTCGAGGATCAGCCCGTCCATCTGCACCCCGCCCAGGGTCAGCTGGCCGATGCGGGCCTCCAGGGTCAGATCCAGCTGCCGCCACCAGTCGCGCCAGGGCCAGGGCGCCGCCCCCGGCGCCCGGTAGGCGTCCAGCAGCAGCCGGTCGGCCAGCAGCGTGGCCCGCGCCGACGGGCGCCCGCCCTCCGGCCGCTCCAGCGACAGGGTGCCGGACCAGCCGGTGGTGTCCAGGCTGCCGCTGGCGTCCAGCAGGCTGAGGGCGCGCGGCGTGCCGGCCAGACGGGCCGTCAGCCTGGCGTTGCGCAGCCGCTCGGCCGGCACGTCGCCGACATCAAGGCCGAGCCAGCCCAGGGTCTGGCGCAGATCGGCCGTCTCCAGCGTCAGGGCGGCATCGGAGAAGGCCGGCGCGGATCGCCCCTCTACCGGCAGCGTCACCACGCCCGACATGGTCAGCGCCGTGCCGCCGGGCAGGGTGGCGGCCAGAGTATCCAGGGTCAGCCGGTCCTCGACCAGACCGCCCAGCAGCCGCAGGTCGCGCACCTGTCCGCCGCGCCAGCCGGCGGTGTCGGCCAGCAGATCCAGCGCCAGCGGCGCCGGGACCCACGGACCGGAGGCCGGGGCCAGTCCGGCCAGCGCATCGAGATCCAGGCTGGCGAAGGACAGGACCAGACTGCCGCCCTCCACTCCGGCCCGCAGCGGAATGTCGGCGCTGCCGGTGGCGCGGCTGCCGCCCAGGGTCAGCTCGATCCCGTCCAGGCTCAGCAGACGCCGGTCGGCCGTGAGGCCGCTGCGCCAGCCCAGCGGCTGGTCCAGCCCGGCGGGCAGCGCCGCCGCCCCCTCCTCGCCCAGGCCCAGCAGCGTGCGCCCGGCCCGCAGCAGCGGCAGGGCGCCGGTCCCCTCGGCCTCCAGCGTGCCGTCCAGCCGCAGCGGGGCCGCCACACTGCCCAGACCGGCGAAGCGCAGCGTGGCCGTCGCCTCCGTGGCCGCCGTGCCGTCGGGACCGGGCGAGCCGCCCCCCGTGGCCGTCAGGGCCAGCCGCAGCGGGCGCAGGCTGCGTCCGGGGCTGGCCGGTCCCAGCGCCGCCTCCAGCCGCAGGGCCTGACCCCCGGCCCGGGCGCTCACCTCCAGGGCCAGATCCCCGGCGCCGCCCTCCAGCCCGGCCTCCACCTGCTCCAGCAGCAGGTCGCGCCCGGCCACCCGGTCCTCGATCTCCACGGTCGAGTCGCGCAGATCCAGCCGCTCGACCGCGATGCCGGCCGCATCCTGGGCCTCGGGGTCCACCGGCAGCACCCAGGTGCCGTCGGCCAGCCGCAGGGCGTGCATATGCGCCCCGGCCAGGGCCAGCCGCTCCACCTGCACCGTTCCCGTCAGCAGCGGCCGCAGCCGCACCCGCAGATCGGCCCGGTCGATCTCGGCCAGGGCCGGCCGGTTGCTGTCACGCTCGAACAGGGCCAGCGTGCCGGCCGACAGTGTCGGCGTCGGCAGCAGCGCCAGCCGGATGTCGCCGCCGATCTCCACCCGCCGGCCGGTGGCGCGTTCCAGCAGGGCCGCGATCTCGCCGCGATAGGCGCTCCAGTCGATCAGGCCGGGCAGCACCAGGACCGCCCCGCCCGCCAGCGCCAGCAGCCCGGCGATCCCGATCAGCAGCTTTTTCACGCGCTCTTACCCCGTGCCGACGATGATGGCCCTGCGCCCGCGGCCCGGCCTGTGCCACAGTGATGGGGCCGGCCGGGCGCAGCCGGAGCGGTTAAGCTAGTGGTCCCGGGCCGCGGGCGCAAACCCGCCCTGACCGCAGGCCGGCGATTGGCGGCCCGGATTGGCCGGCCCGGGGTCGGCGGTGCGGCACCGGACTGTGGATGGACCCAGCATCGGGGATGAAATGGGCGAGATCGTGAACCTCAACCGCGCCCGCAAGGCGCAGCAGCGTCAGGCGCGGGAGAAGCAGGCGGCCGAGAACCGGGTGAAGTTCGGCCGCACCAAGGCCGAACGGCAGCAGCAGGAGGCGCAGGAGCAGCAGGCCCGCCAGCGGCTGGACGGGCATCAGCTGGACTAGCTGCGGCCGGAACCGGCCGTGCCGGTGCCACCCCGCCGCTCCTCAGCTCAGCAGGCTGACATAGATATGATTTCGGAAACGGCCGAGCAGAGGGGCACGGATAAGCGTCTCCTACAAGGGTGCAATTTAAGTTGAAGTGTCTCCTTGAAGGTTACATTATAAACCCATGGAAAAGCGCCGCCCCACATACGACCTAGCCCAGATCCAGGCCGTGCTCTGTACGCCGGAAGCCTTGGTAATGACCACCACAGCCGCAATCGATGCCCGTGCTATCGGGTTCGACGCCGCCCAGGTGGTGCAGGTTATCCAGGGCATGGAGCGGCACCAGTTCTACAAGAGCATGACCACCTACGCGAACCACAAGATTTGGCAGGACGTGTATCATGTCGATGTGGGGCACATAGTCCTGTACGTAAAGTTTCAAGCAGATCAAGTGGCAGAATTTCGCGTCATGTCCTTCAAGGAGAAATGAAATGGGAACGAAAAACCTACCTGAGACAATGACGGAAGCAGATGGTCGCGTGCTTCGGCGCGGTGTCCGTCCACAGGTTGTGCATTATCGCGGCATGAGCATGACCGTAAACCTGCCCGGTTATTATCCTGATGATGACTCGGAAGGTGTTCATATCGGCGACGATATGGCGCCACTGGATGATGCGTTGCGGCAGCTCAAAGAGCAGGCGGGCGATTTGCTGGCGCCGGAGCGGATCAAGCGCATTCGCGAGCGGGCCGGGCTCGGGCAGCGCGAAGCGGGCCGGCTGCTGGGGGTGGGGGAAAACACTTTCTACAAGTATGAGCATGGCCAGAGTGAGCCTAGCGGGCCGACCTTGACTCTGCTCAGACTGTTAGACAAACGCCCCGACTTGGTGGACGAACTCCGCCAGTTGGCGGCATAGAAACAGCCCTGCTGGTGCTGGTGGCGCCGGAGGGCGCTTTGGCAGCCGCCAGCACCACCCTGGGCGAGATCCACGCGGACAGGTCGCGGCGGGAGGGGCCTGTGCCGGGCCCCTCCCGTGCCGGCGCCACGGGCGCCGCCCCTCCGCCGGACAAGCCGCATGACGGCCAGTCCCCCGACTCCGGGCGTGACCCGACGGCCTGAGGCGCCGCGTCAGGCCGCGGGCGGCCGGCGCAGATACTCCAGCACGCGGAACAGGGCCATGCCGGCCAGCATGGCCAGCACGAAGGTCAGCACTCCCCGGCCGCCGAAGCCCAGGCTGGCCAGAGCCGGGCCGGGGCAATAGCCGGCCAGCCCCCAGCCGATGCCGAACAGGGCGGCCCCGCCCAGCAGCCGCGCGTCGATATCGCGGCGGGACGGCAGATGGAAGGCGGCATCGAACAGCGGGTGCGGCCGGCGCAGCACCAGCCGGTAGCCCAGCAGCGTCACCGCCAGGGCGCCGCCCATGACGAAGGCCAGGCTGGGGTCCCAGTCCCCGGCGACATCCAGGAACCCCAGCACCTTGGCCGGGTCGATCATGCCGGACAGGGCCAGCCCCGCCCCGAACAGCAGCCCGGCCAGCAAGGACGAGATCAGGCGCGCCATCTCACACCCCGTGACGGACAAGGAACAGGGTCAGCCCCGCCGCCGCCATGAAGGTCAGCGTGGCCGCCAGCGACCGCGGCGACAGCCGCGCCAGGCCGCAGACGCCATGGCCGCTGGTGCAGCCATTGCCCATCAGCGTGCCGAAGCCCACCAGCAGCCCGGCGACGATCAGGCCGGTGGTCCCCACCGCCGGCGGCGGCACCGCCACCCGCCCGGATGCCACCAGCGCCAGCGGCGCCGCCAGCAGACCCAGCAGGAAGGCCAGGCGCCAGCCCCGCTCGCCGCGGGCCGTGCGCGGGTCCAGCGCCCCCGAGGCGATGCCGCTGATGCCGGCGATGCGGCCATGGGCCGCCATCAGCACCACGGCGGCCAGACCGATCAGGGCGCCGCCGCCCAGGGCGGACAGGGGGGTGAAACCGGTCATGGCGTCTCCTCCGGCGCGCAGAACAGCTCGTACATCATGCCGATGAAACGGTGGACCCGGTCGGAGGCCAGCCGGTAGATGATGCTGGTCCCCTCGCGCCGGGTGGCCACCAGCCCCTCGGAGCGCAGCCGGGCCAGATGCTGGGAGGCCACGGTCTGGCTGATGCCGGTGCGGGCCGCCAGCTCGCCCACGGGCAGTTCGCCCTCGCGCAGCAGGCAGAGGAACATCAGCCGGTGCGGGCTGGCCATGGAGCGCAGGAAGGCCGACGCCTCCTCGGCGCGGTCCTGCATGTCCGGCGGCATGGTGGGGGAGCTTTCCGTCTTCATACATGCGAATATGCGCATGTAATGGCCGCCCGTCAAGGCCGGTGCGCGCCGGCCTGTGCGTCAGCGCGCGCCTTCCGCTCAGCCCGGGATCGTCAGCGGCCGGGTGACATGGCCCATCTTGCGGCCGGGGCGGCCCTCGCCCTTGCCATAGAGATGCAGCCGGGCGCCGGGTTCGGCCATCAGTGCCGGCCAGGCCTCCACATCGCTGCCGATGAGGTTGGTCATGGCGCAGGGTTCGGTGATGCCGGTCGGCCCCAGCGGCAGGCCGCAGACGGCGCGCACCAGCTGTTCGAACTGGCTGGTCTCGCAGAAATCGAGGGACCAATGGCCGGAATTGTGAGGCCGCGGCGCCATCTCGTTGACCAGCACGGCCCCGTCGGGGGTGACGAACATCTCCACCGCCAGCAGCCCGACCACGTCCAGCGCCTGGGTCAGGCGCTCGGCCACGCGCCGCGCCTCGGCGGCCACGGCGGCGTCGAGCGTGGCCGGGGCCAGGGTCACGTCCAGGATGCCGGCCTTGTGCCGGTTCTCCACCGGCGGATAGCTGACCATGGCACCGTCGGCCCGGCGGGCCACGATGACCGACACCTCGCAGGCGAAGGTGACGAACCCTTCCAGGATGCCCTCGACCCCGGCCGGGCTGGACCCGCACAGATCGGCCCAGGCCCGCTCCAGGTCGGTGTCCGGCTGGATGCGCACCTGCCCCTTGCCGTCATAGCCCAGGCGGGTGGATTTCAGGATGGCGGGGGTGCCGAGGTCGGCCACGGCCGCCCGCAGATCCGCGGCGCTGCGCACCGGGCGGAAGGGCGCCGTGCGCAGGCCCTGGGCATTGGCGAAACTCTTCTCCCGCAGCCGGTCCTGGGCCACGGCCAGCACGCCGGCGCCGGGATGCACCGGCACCCTTTCCGCCAGGAAGGCCACGGTGTCGGTGGGCACATTCTCCCACTCCAGCGTCACCACATCGACGGCGGCGGCGAAGCGGGCCAGCGCCGTCTGATCGTGCCAGTCGGCGCTGGTGACCGCGGCACAGACCTGGCCGCAGGAACTGTCCCGCCCCTCCGGCGAGAACACATGCAGCCGGTAGCCCAGCCGGGCGGCGGCCAGGGCGGTCATGCGGCCCAGCTGTCCGGCACCCAGCATGCCGATGGTGGACCCGGGAGGCAGGGCGGTCATGGGGGCGTTCCTACTTCGACTCGTCCACGGGGATCTCGGCCACGGCGGCGGTCTGCGCCGTCCGCCAGGCCACCAGCCGCGCATCCAGCGCCGGATCGTTGAGCGCCAGCACGGCGGCGGCCAGCAGGGCGGCGTTGATGGCGCCGGCCTTGCCGATGGCCAGCGTGCCCACCGGCACGCCCCCCGGCATCTGCACGATGGAATGCAGGCTGTCCACGCCGCGCAGGGCGTGGCTTTCCACCGGCACGCCGAACACCGGCAGCGTGGTCATGGCAGCGGCCATGCCCGGCAGATGCGCGGCACCGCCGGCCCCGGCGATGATGACCTTCAGCCCGCGGCCCTTGGCCCCGGTGGCATAGTCGTACAGGCGCTGGGGCGTGCGGTGGGCGGAGACGATGCGGGCCTCGAACGGCACCTGCAGGGCCGCCAGCGTGTCGGCGGCGTGTTTCATGGTGGCCCAGTCGGACTGGCTGCCCATGATGATGCCCACGGGCGGACCCTGGTCTGCGGCGGTCACGGCATGCTCCCCTGGCCCCGTCGGGGCGGCTTGGCGGGCCAGGCGGCCCGGCTGCGGAAAGCGCCGGATTATAGGCGGGGACCGGGATGGCGCAACCGCGGCGATTGCACACCCTCGCCGCGTTTGCGGCACGGCGCCCGGCTCCGGGGCCACAGGCGCTGCGGCCGGGACCGCCGGCTGGTCAGGGCCGGCTGGTCAGGGCCGGCTGGTCAGGGCCGGCTGGTCAGGGCCGGCTGGTCAGGGCCGGCGGCCGGGGAAGGGAATTACGCAATGATGTCCGGCACCATCTCGCTTTCGATGCGGGCGATCATGTCCTTCAGCAGCAGCTTGCGCTTCTTCAGCCGCTGGATCTGCAACTGATCCACGGGGAACTGCCCCTGCAGGCGGGAGATCACATCGTCCAGGTCGCGGTGCTCCAGACGCAGCGCCGCGAGCTTTTCCTTGAGCACCTGTTGATCGGTCATTGGTCCTGTACGCTCTGAACGCCGGCATCAGGGGCGCTTCCATACCATAAATCCAAGCGTCCTTAAAACCACGGCATGCGGCTGCGGCGGGCGGCGCGCCGATTTTTCGGTTGTCCTGCCTGCGGCGGGCGGGCACGTTGAAAGGTAGCATTATTTCTTGCAGACTGCGCGCGCCCGTTACCGGGTAACGCCCCTTGACCAATGGATAGGCTGACATGGCTGGCGAGAAGCGTATCGGAATTCTGACCAGTGGCGGCGACTGCGCCGGTCTCAACGCCGTAATTCGTGCGGCGGTCCACCGGGCCAGCCACTATGGCTGGGAAGTGGTCGGGCTGGAGGATGGAACGGCGGGGCTGCTGCACCGCCCGGTCCGATACCAGACCCTGGATGTGACCAAAGTCGACGGCACGATGATGCGGCAGGGCGGCACCGTCCTGGGCACCACCAACAAGGGCGATCCCTTCGCCTACCCGATGGCCGATGGCACGAAGAAAGATCGTAGCGCTGAGATCATCGGCGGCCTGCGCGAGCTGGGCGTCGACAGCATCATCGGCATCGGCGGCGACGGCAGCATGGCCATCCTGCGCAAGCTGGCGCAGATCGGCGGCATCAATCTGGTGGGCATCCCCAAGACCATCGACAATGACCTGGGCGTGACCGAGACCTCGGTCGGCTTCGACACCGCCGTGGCCGTGGCCACGGAGGCGCTGGACCGCCTGCAGCCGACCGCCGCCAGCCATGACCGCGTCATGGTGCTGGAGGTGATGGGCCGTGACGCCGGCCACATCGCCCTGTCCGCCGGCATCGCCGGCGGCGCCGACGTCATCCTGCTGCCGGAGATCTCCTGGTCGGTGGACGGCATCGCCGAGAAGATCCGCAAGGTCCAGCAGACCGGCCGCAACTTCGCCCTGGTCGTGGTCTCCGAAGCGGTGAAGACCGCCGAGGGCACCATCCCGCAGAAGGAATTCTCGGACGGCCAGAAGCGCCATGGCGGCATCGGCAACTATATCGGCCACCTGATCGCCGACGCGACCGGGGCCGAGACCCGCGTCACCGTGCTCGGCCATGTGCAGCGCGGCTGCCCGCCCAGCTACCGTGACCGGCTGCTGGCCTCGGCCTTCGGCGTCAAGGCCGTGGATTTGCTGGCCGAAGGCAAGTCTGACCGGCTGCTGGCCTGGTCGAACCGCCAGATCATCGACATTCCCATCGAGGATGCCATCGCCAACTACGCCGCCGTCGATGTCAACGGCACGCTGGTGCAGACCGCCCGCGGTCTGGGCATCTATGTCGGCGATCCGGCCTGATCCGGCGCCTTCTGTGCAGCCAGTGTCCGGGGGGGCCTCCTCCCCGGACCTCTGGTCCTTCTGCCTGTCGGTCTATGCCCGCCCCGGTGTGGCCGATGCCTGCCTGACCGCCCAGGACACCCACGGCCAGGATGTCCCCCTCCTGCTCTGGGCCATCTGGCTGGGCCGGGTCCATGGTCACCGCCTGACCCGGACCGACCTGGACCAGGCCCGCGCCGCCATTGCCGGATGGCGCGACAGCGTGGTTCTGCCCCTGCGCACCCTGCGCCGGCGGCTGAAGACCGGCCCCTCCCCCGCGCCGAGTCCCGCGACCGAGGCCCTGCGCGACCGCATCAAGGCCGCCGAACTGGAGGCCGAACGGGTGCAGCTGGTGCTGCTGCTGGCGGACCTGCCCGCGGCACGTCGCCCCACCACCCCGCCCGATGTGGCCATGGATGCCAACCTGCGGCTGCTGCTGCCGGACGCCCCCTCTGTTACAAGCGGTTTACAATCCGCAGTTCGGGCCTGTGATTAAGGCCGTGCTAGGGTTCCCGCGGATCACCCCGGGCAGGTTTGTCCAGGTCGGGCCGGACAGGTTCCGGCCTTGGCAAACCTGCTGATGTCCATGGTTGTGCGGGAGGTCCGGGGCCGTCCCTGGGGTGGGCGGCGTCCGGACCTTCCGTTTCGGGATTACGCAAGAAACGCGGGAGACACGAATATGAAAGGCCTCAAGGCCTCCACCTGCCTTGGCGTGCTCGGCCTGGCCCTGACCCTGGCCGGCGCCGCTGCCGCCGCGCCGACCCAGGTCGCCCAGACGTCCGCCATGCCGAAAGTCGCTGCCCCGGCCAAGGGCGCCCCGGCCGTGGGCGCGCCGGCGGTCGATCCGAACGTCAGCCCGTGCGACGACTTCTTCCTGCATGCCTGCGGCCCCTGGCTGCAGCAGAACCCCATCCCGGACGACGAGTCCCGCTGGGGCAACTTCCAGATGCTGGAGCAGCGCAACAAGGACATCCTGCACGACATTCTGGACAAGGCGGTGGCCAGCCCGAAGCCGGAGACCCAGAAGATCGCCGACTTCTATGCCGCCTGCATGGATGAGAAGGCGGTGGAGGCCAAGGGCATCGCGCCGCTGAAGCCGACGCTGGACCGCATCGCCGCGCTGAACGACAAGACGGCGCTGGCCCCGCTGGTGGCCGGGCTGCACCGCATGGGCGTCAATGCCCTGTTCGGCTTCGGCCGCATGCAGAGCTTCCAGGACGCCACCGATACCATCGCCGTGGCCGACCAGGGCGGCCTGGGCCTGCCCGACCGCGACTTCTATTTCAAGGATGACGAGAAGTCGAAGGACCAGCGAGCCAAGTATGTGGCCCATATCGCCCGCATGTTCGCGCTGGCCGGCGACACGGTCGATGCCGCCAAGGCCAAGGCCGACACGGTGATGGCGCTGGAGACGAAGCTGGCCGGCATCTCCATGACCCGCACCGAACGGCGCGACCCGCTGAAGCGCAACAACCCCTCCAGCTTCGCCGACTTCGCCAAGCTGGCGCCGGGGCTGGACTGGGCCGCCTATGTCAAGGATGTGGGCGCCCCCGCCTTCGAGCGCATGAACGTCAACAACCCCGCCTTCTTCACGGGGCTGGAGACGGTCCTGGCCGGCGCCTCGCTGGACGATCTCAAGGTCTATCTCTCCTGGCACGCCCTGCGTTCCGCCGCCCCCTGGCTGTCCGACGCCTTCGTGCAGGAGAATTTCGCCTTCTACGGCAAGACCCTGTCCGGCGCCAAGGAGCTGCGCCCGCGCTGGAAGCGCTGTGTCGAGGCCACGGACCGCGCCCTGGGCGAGGATCTCGGCAAATACTATGTCGAGGCCGCCTTCGGGCCGGAGCACAAGCAGCGCATGCTGACCATGGTCGGCGACATCCTGTCGGCCTTCAACGACCAGATCGGCAAGCTGGACTGGATGAGCAAGGAGACCCAGGCCAAGGCCCGGGCCAAGCTCACGGCTATCTCCAACAAGATCGGCTATCCCGACGCGTGGAAGGATTATTCCACCCTGACGGTGACGCGCGACGACCTGCTGGGCAACGCCACCCGCGCCGCCGAGTTCGACCACCTCGACGATCTCAGCCGGATCGGCAAGAAGGTGGACCGCAAGGAATGGGGCATGACCCCGCCGACGGTGAACGCCTATTACTCGCCGGCCCTGAACAGCATCAACTTCCCGGCCGGCATCCTGCAGCCGCCCTTCTTCGACTTCCAGGCCGACGACGCCTTCAACTATGGCGGCATCGGCGCGGTCATCGGCCATGAGATCACCCACGGCTTCGACGATCAGGGCCGCAAGTTCGATGGCCAGGGCAATCTCAAGGACTGGTGGACCGAAGCCGACGGCAAGGGCTTCGAGCAGCGGGCCCAGTGCCTGGTCGACCAGTATGGCGGCTATGTCGCCGACGGCGACGTCAAGCTCAACGGCAAGCTGACCCTGGGCGAGAACACCGCCGACAATGGCGGCATCCGCATCGCCCTGGCCGCCCTGCGCAAGCATCTGGGCGCCAAGAAGATGTCGGAGAAGATCGGCGGCCTCACGGCCGAACAGCGCTTCTTCTACGGCTATGCCAACATCTGGTGCTCGGCCCTGCGGCCGGAAGCGGCACGCCTGCGCGCCCTGACCGATCCGCACAGCCTGGGCCGCTACCGCGTCAACGGCGTGGTCAGCAACATGCCGGAGTTCGCCAAGGCCTTCAATTGCAAGCCCGGCCAGGCCATGGTCCGGCAGCAGCAGTGCAAGGTCTGGTAAAACGGTACACTGGCGGGGGGTCCAAGCGGCCTCCCGCCCTTTCATTCCCCTATCCCGCACCCCCTTTGTCCTGTGAGGGTTGTTTATGATCCAGAGTCTCCGTGCCGCCGGTGTCGCGGCGTTCACGCTGGCGCTGCTGACGGGCAGCGCGCTGGCGGCCGACACCACCCAGGTGGCCCAGACGGCCGCCACGCCGAAGGTCAAGGCCCCGGCCGCCGCCCCGGCGGTCGATCCCGCTGTCAGCCCGTGCGAGGATTTCTTCCTCCATGCCTGCGGCCCGTGGATCAAGGAGAACCCGATTCCCGCCGACCGCTCGCGCAACGGCACCTTCGACCAGCTGGAAGAGAACAATAAGAAGATCCTGCACGAGATCCTGGACAAGGCTGCCGCCAGCCCGACCCCGGCCACGCGCCGGATCGGCGACTTCTACGCCGCCTGCATGGATGAGAAGGGGATCGAGGCCGCGGGTCTGGCCCCGCTGAAGCCGGTGCTGTCCCGCATCAATGCGGTGAAGGACAAGAAGGACCTGGGCAAGACCGTGGCCGACCTGCATCTGGCCGGAGTCAATGTCCTGTTCGGCTTCGGCCCGCAGCAGAGCTTCAGCAGCGCCGAGGACACCATCGCGGCCTTCGACCAGGGCGGCATGGGCCTGCCCGACCGCGACATGTACCTGAAGGACGACGAGCGCTCGAAGTCCACGCGGGACGCCTATGTCAAGCATGTGGCCCGCATGTTCGCGCTGGCCGGCGACAAGGCCGATGCCGCCAAGGCCAAGGCCGATGCCGTCATGGCCTTCGAGACGGCGCTGGCCAAAGGCGCGCTGGGCCGCGTCGAGCGCCGCGACCCGTCGAAGCTGAACAATCCCGGCACCATCGATGGCTTCATCAAGGACCATCCGGTCCTGGATCTGGCCGGCTATGTCAAGACCGTCGGCGCGCCGGCCACGGGCACGCTGAACGTCAACGATCCCGGCTTCTTCACCAGCCTGGACGCGGTGCTGCAGCAGACCGACCTCGCCACGCTGAAGACCTACTTCACCTGGCAGGCCCTGCGCGCCGCGGCCCCCTGGCTGCCCGACGCCTTCGTGCAGGAGAATTTCAGCTTCTACGGCAAGACCCTGTCCGGCGCCAAGGAACTGCGTCCGCGCTGGAAGCGCTGCGTCGATGCCACCGACAGCGCCCTGGGCGAGGATCTCGGCAAGCACTATGCCGAGGTGGCCTTCGGCCCCGAGCACAAGCAGCGCATGATGGCCATGCTGGACGATCTGGATGCGGCCTATGCCGAGGACATCCAGAAGCTCGACTGGATGAGCCCGGAAACCAAGGCCAAGGCGCTGGAAAAGCTGAAGGCCATGGCGCGCAAGGTCGGCTATCCCGAGACCTGGCGCGACTACAGCGCGCTGGAGGTGAAGCGCGGCGACATGCTGGGCAACGCCGTGCGCTCGGCCGGCTTCGAGTACAGCTACCAGGTCGGCAAGATCGGCAAGAAGGTGGACCCGGACGAGTGGTTCATGACCCCGCCCACGGTCAACGCCTATTACGATCCCAGCCAGAACAACATCAACTTCCCGGCCGGCATCCTGCAGCCGCCCTTCTTCGACTTCAAAGCCGACGACGCCACCAATTACGGCGCCATCGGCGCGGTCATCGGCCATGAGATGACCCATGGCTTCGACGATGAGGGCCGCAACTTCGATGCCAAGGGCAATCTGAAGAACTGGTGGACCGAGGCCGATGCCAAGCGCTTCGAGGAGCGGGCCCAGTGCCTGGTCGACCAGTACGGCAACTATGTCGCCGATGGCGAGGTCAAGCTCAACGGCAAGCTGACCCTGGGCGAGAACACCGCCGACAATGGCGGCGTCAGTCTGGCACTGGCCGCCCTGCGCAAGCGTCTGGGCGACACGGCCATGGACAAGGCGCAGGATGGGCTGACCCCGACCCAGCGCTTCTTCTACGGCTATGCGAATGTCTGGTGCTCGTCGATCCGGCCGGAAGCGGCGCGTCTGCGCGCCCTGACCGACCCGCACAGCCTGGGCCGCTACCGCGTCAACGGCGTGCTGTCGAACATGCCGGAGTTCGCCAAGGCCTTCAACTGCAAGCCCGGCCAGGCCATGGTCAAGGAAACGCAGTGCAAGGTGTGGTGATGCGGATGGCGGGTCGCCTGGCAGGCTGACCCGCCATGTTCCGACGGGCGGGAGTTCCCGCAATCGGCCAGGGCCGCTCCCCCGGGGGAGCGGCCCTTTCCAGTCCGGTCATGTCAGCGGCCCGGATCGGCCGGCCGGATCAGCGGCCCCGCTCGCGGCTTTCCTCGGCGCGCTCGGCCGCGGCCTCGGCATCGGCGGCGGCTTCGGCCGCCTCCTCCTGGGCGTCCGCCGCCGCATCGGCCGCCCCCTCCTTGCTGTGGTCCCAGCCATTCTCCGCGGCGTTGCCGGTCCGCTCGGCGCTGTCCTCCAGCTTCTCGCCGGCGCGCTCCAGCGCCTCGCCGGTGCGCTCGGTGGCATTGTCGATCTTCTCGCCGGCCTGCTCGGCCGGCCCCTGGCTGTCGCAGGCGGCCAGGGCCAGGGGGGCCGCCGCAACCAGGGCCGCCAGGGCGGCGCGTCGGATCGTGGTCTGGATGGTCATGTCAGCTCCGTCGATGGTGGCTCGTCAGGGGGCCGGCCGCATCGGCGGCCCCGACCCCGGCAATGAGCCAGCAACGGAACGGTCCCGGCGCTTGTTCCGCGCCACACTGTGGCGATGTTCAGGCACGCCGCAGCCGCCGGTTGCCGTGCGCGCTCAAGCGGCGGGCCGCAGCCTGGGCGCTGTCAGGCCGGTGTCAGGCCGGTGTCAGGCCGGGTCCGGCGTCCCGGTCCAGCGGCGGACGCGGCCGGTCTCGATACCGAACAGGTCCAGCATGCGGCCCACCGTATGGTCGATCATCTCGTCCAGGTTCTGGGGCTGGGCATAGAAGGCGGGCACCGGCGGATAGACCACCGCCCCCATCTCCGTCACCGCCACCATGGAGCGCAGATGCCCCAGATGCAGCGGCGTCTCCCGCACCATCAGCACCAGCCGCCGCCGCTCCTTCAGCACCACGTCGGCGGCACGGGTCAACAGGCTGCTGGTGACGCCGGTGGCGATCTCCGACAGGCTGCGCATGGAACAGGGGACCACCACCATCCCTAGCGTGTGGAAGCTACCACTGGAAATTGAAGCCCCAATATCTTGTGGGCTGTAGACCACATCTGCCAGTTCGTTGACCTGGGCAACCTTCAGCCGTGTCTCATGCGCAAGGGTCACCTCGGCAGATCTGCTCATTACGAGGTGGGACTCGATGCCGAGCGGGCGTAGAGTTTCCAGAAGGCGGATGCCGTAGATGATGCCGGAGGCACCACTGATCCCCACGATCAGGCGCGGTTTCTTCGGATCAGGTTCTGCCGGGGTCTGGATCGGTCTAGCCATGGAGGTGATGTAGCGCTGCCACGCTGGCCCGTCCACTCCCCGATGAAAGCCGGCCGTGCGGTTCCTGCCCCCAGGCTCCCCGCGGCACCGGTCATCAGGATCGCGCCCCCGGACCATCTCCCATGAAAGGGAGGCTCCGGGGATCAGGGACACAGGACAGGCGGAACGGCACCCAAGCGGGACCTGGCACAGGCGGGCGGGCCGTGCGCCCATGCCGCAGCTGTCATCAGCCCCGTCGGACACCATATACAGTCAAGGTACCCCTGTTCCGCCGCTGTGCAGGCCTCCAGGCCGGCATGACCGGCAGGCAGCGATGCCCGGTGGTATGGACCTGCCGACGGCGCGGCCCCGCCCCTGCGTGCCCCGCAGATGCGACCGGCAGCGGCCATGGGCCGATACCATTCCACCTTGCAGCATCCCGACATCCGCCGTTTTTCTCAACTGAAGGAGGGAATGTCATGCAGTTTCCTGCACGCCTGGAAGCGCTCCGCAGCAAGCACCAATCGCTCGACGCCGCTGTGCAGGCGGAAGCCCGGCGTCCCTGTCCAGACTCGACGATCCTGAAACGGTTGAAACTCGAAAAGCTGCGCGTGAAGGAGGAAATGGACCGGCTGATGCACTGACGCCGGTGCCGGCTGCCGCAGCGGGGCCCCCGGCCACGGGGTCCCGCACGGCAGCACCAGATCAGCGGATACCAGACCGGCGGATACCAGATCGCTAGAAAACGGACCGGTGCCGGACTGGCCGCCAAACCCCGATCGTCGCAGGACGATCACAACAGGACGCGACCACAACAGGACGCGATCAAAAAAGGGCGCGATCACAAAAATCGCGTTCACAGAAGAACGCAACCACCCGAACAGCAACGGCGTGTCCCCCGCGGGACACGCCGTTTTCGTCCTGGCCTTTCGCCCGGACCTTTCGTCCGGGCCGGCCGGAAACGGAGGGCGGGGATTACTCCTCGTCCTCATCCTCCAGCACCGGGGGACGATTGACGTCCGCCGCCTCGATCAGCATGGAAACCGGCTGGGCCACCGCCGGGTCGGCGCCACGGTTCTTGCGGGCCTTCTCCAGGGCCGCCTCCAGCTCGCGCTGGGTGCACAGCCCCAGCAGCACCGGGTTGCGCGGCTTGATGTTGGCCAGGTTCCAGTGGGTCTTGTCGCGCACGGCGGCGATGGTCGGCTTGGTGGTGCCGATCAGCTTGCACAGCTGGGCGTCGGACAGCTCGGGATACTGCTTCAGCAGCCAGGCCACGGCGTCGGGCTTGTCGCCGCGCTTGGTCACCGGGGTGTAGCGCGGTCCCTTGGCGCGGGCCACCGGCTGCGGCAGGTCGTGCTCGCGCAGCGTCAGCTTGACGTTGGGATTCTTGGCGGCCTTCTCGATGTCCGCAAGGGTCAGTTCGCCGCCGGCCACCGGGTCGCGGCCGACCATGCCCACGGCCACCTCGCCATCGGCGATGGCCTGGACTTCCAGCTCATGCATGCCGCAGAAGTCGGCGATCTGCTCGAAGCTCAGACCGGTGTTCTCGACCAGCCAGACGGCAGTCGCCTTCGGCATCAGGGGCAGAGCCATGCTTCCTCCTCAAGGCACCCGGCACGGGGCCGGCATCCATAGCAACAGCACGAAAACGCAATAACCGGCCGTGCGCGCGGGTCGTTGGGCCCCGCACAGCCGACCGGTCGGTGTGACACAGGCCTTCAGCTATACCGTCCCCGGCCGATACAAGTCACGGCTTTTCGCAAGCACGGCCCGCCTTTGCGCCGCCGCTCACAGCGTCAGCACGATCTTGCCCACATGGCTGCTGGACTCCATCAGCGCATGGGCCGCCGCCGCCTGCTCCAGCGGGAAACGGGCATGGATATGCGGCCGCAGCCGGCCCTGTTCGATCAGGGGCCAGACCTCGCGCCGCAGCGCCTCGGCCAGCGCGCCCTTCTGCGCCACGCTGCGGGCGCGCAGGGTGGAGCCGGTCAGCGTCAGCCGTTTCAGCATGACCGGCATCAGGTTCAGCGCCACCTTGGCCCCCTGCAGGAAGGCGATGGAGACATGCCGCCCCTCCACGGCCAGGGCCTCGATGTTGCGGGCGACATAGTCGCCGCCCACCATGTCCAGGATGACATCGACGCCGCGGCCGCCGGTGGCCTGCTTGACCACGGCGACGAAATCCTCGGCGCGGTAGTCGATGGCATGGTCGGCGCCGAAGCGGCGGCAGGCCTCCACCTTCTCCGGCCCGCCGGCCGTGGCGAAGACGGTGGCGCCGCGGGCCTTGGCCAGCTGGATGGCCGTGCTGCCGATGCCGCTGGTGCCGCCATGCACCAGGAACGAGTCGCCGGCACGCAGGCCGCCGCGCTCGACCACATTGGTCCAGACGGTGAAGCAGGTTTCCGGCAGCGCCGCCGCCTCCTCCAGGCTCAGCCCCGCCGGCACCGGCAGGCATTGCGGCGCCGGGGCCGCGGCGTATTCGGCATAGCCGCCGCCGGCCAGCAGGGCGCAGACGGGATCGCCCACGGCCCAGCCCTGCACGCCCGCGCCCAGCGCCGCCACCGTGCCCGCCACCTCCAGCCCCGGCAGGTCGCTGGCGCCGGGCGGCGGCGGATAGGTGCCCTGACGCTGGAACACGTCGGGCCGGTTGACGCCGGCCGCCGCCACCCGGATCAGCAGCTCGCCCGCGCCCGGCTGCGGCAGGGGCCGCCGGACCGGGGTCAGCACCTCCGGCCCGCCGGGGCTGCGGATCTCGACGGCGCGCATGGTCTCCGGCAGTGTCATGGCCTTTGGCTCCCCCTGGGCGGTCCTGTCGGGCGTGGTTGCCCGCCGTCCGGTCCTACCGCACAATGGCGGCCGACGCCAAGCCTGCCCGGAAGGTTCCCATGGCCATCGATCTCGACGAACTGCTGCCGCGCAAGGAAAAGCCGAAGCCGCGCGACCTCTCCCTGCTCTCCATCGGCGAGCTGGAGGAATATATCGCCGCCATGGAGGCGGAGATCCTGCGCGTGCGGGAGACCATCGCCGCCAAGCAGACCAGCCGCGCCAGCGCCGAGGCCTGGTTCAAGCGCTGACAGCGTCCGGACACCAGGGGCGCCCAGCGCCGGTCATACCCCAGGGGCGCCCAGCGCCCCGGCCCGCGCCCGGCCCAGCACCCAGACGCGGATGGCGCTGGACAGGTTGCCGCTGCGCGCCGCGTCGATGCGTTCGACCAGGGCGTTGATGGTGGTGCCCTCGGCCAGCGCCAGCGCCTTCAACGCGTCCCAGAATTCCGGCTCCAGGGTCACGCTGGTGGGGTGGCCGGCGATGAGGACGGACCGTTTCACGGGCATGGGCAGGGATCTCCTGGGCGATGGGTCATCCTTGCCGCCGCCGCTGCCCGCTGGCAAGCCGCAGCACGCCGCTGCCCGGCATGATTTGCCCGGGACCCGGCAGAATATTCCCGGGGCAGCGCCGGTCCCGCCGGCAAAAATACAAGAAGATGCAAGGCCCCGGCCGAAACGCCGGAAATATCCTGTCGCCGTCCGGCACGATGCTTGCTTCACCGGCACCGGGGAGCAACGCAGCATGGTGGGATATCATGGCGATTTCCGGGGTCAATTCCTATGCGAGCTATTGGAGCCGCATGAGCAATGTCGCAGCGGCCGACGCCACGGCGTCCTCGGGCACGGCGTCCACCGCCACAGGCACGGGCACGGCCGCACCGGCGGCCGCTGACGCCGGTGCCACGGCGCAGGATGGCGGGGTGAAGACCACCGATTTCACCCAGATGACGCGCAAGGGGCTGATGGACTGGGTCAACAGCAAGCTGCGCAGCGGCGAGATGAGTTTCGACGCCAGCACGACCTTCGTCAGCATGACCATCAACGGCATGCCCGTCGACAGCCCCACGGCCGGCACCGCGGACACGGCGCCGATGAATTTCATGCAGGCCCTTCAGGACGGCATCGCCGGGGCGCGGCAGAACAACGACCAGGATCTGTTGCAGCGGCTGACCGCCGCCCTCGGCACCATGCAGCGGGACCAGGGGCGGGTGTCCGGCGTCAATCTGCTGGCCTGACCGCCGCCCCTGGCGTTCAGCGGCGGCGCGGGGTCAGAAGCTGGCCCGCGCGCTGACGCTCCAGGTGCGGCCGTCGCCGGGCGTGGCCAGCCAGGCGCGCTGGTATCCGGCCGGGGTCGGCTGGGAGAAGCGCACCGCCACCGGCGGGGTGCGGTCGTCCAGCAGGTTCTTCACCCGCAGCGTCAGGCGCAGGCGGCCCGTGTCGATGCCGGTCCACAGATTGACCGTGTGGATGTCGCCGATCCAGGACAGGTTGCTGTTCTCGGTATATTGCCGGCTCTGCCACAGCCATTCGCCGCCGACGAACCCGTCGAGACCGCTGGCCCCGCCAGGCAGCGGCGCCTGGTATTCGGCGCTGGCGGCCAGCTGGTGCCGGCTCTGGCGCGGCAGCACCTTGCCGTCGATGCGGCCATCGGGGGCGAAGGCCGGGATGTCGCGGTAATCCGGGTCGGCATAATCCACGAAGCGGGCGTCGGTCAGGGTATAGCCCGCCCCCAGCGTCAGCCCGTCCAGCGGCCGGGCCTGGAGGTCCAGTTCCAGCCCCTTGGAGCGGCTGCGGCCGGCATTGTTGGTGTAGAAATTGTTGACGCTGCCGGCGGCGCTGGCCGCCACCACCTGCTGGTTCTTCCACTCCACCCAGAACAGGGTGGCGTTGGCCGTCAGCCGCCCGTCCAGCCAGCTGGTCTTGCTGCCCAGCTCATAGGTCCAGTTGCGTTCCGGGTCGAAGCTGCGCTCATCGTCGAAGATGCTGGCCATCTCGTTGAAGCCGCCGCTCTTGGCGCCCTTGGCCACGCTGGCATAGGCCATGACGCTGTCCAGCGCCTGCCAAGCCAGCGACAGGCGCGGGGTCAGCATGGTCCAGTCGTCGTCCAGCACGATGGGCCGGCCCTGGGCGTTGAGCGCGCTGCTGGCGAAGCTCTTGTCGTCACGCTGCCAGCGCAGATCGGCCGTGGCCGTCAGGTCCAGCGGCAGGCGCAGGCTGGCCGAGCCATAGGCGGCCCAGCTTTCCGTCACCGCGGCGGTGCGGGCGCCGCCGGGCGTGGTCTGCCCCAGATAATAGAGCTGGTTGCGCCGCTCGGTCTCATTGTCGAAGCGGTACCAGCTGGCGCCGGCCAGCCAGGTCAGCGCCTGCCCCCGGTCGGCGGAGGTCAGGCGGATCTCCTGGCTGAAATCCTTGCGCACGGTCTGCTGTCCGGCGCGGGCGATCAGGGCGGCGGAATAATCGTCGTCGCGGTTGAATTCGTTGGTTTCCCAGTTGGCGGCGCTGATGCCGGTCAGCGTCACCGCGTCCAGCTCATAATGGACGGTCAGCGCCGTGCGCCAGGCGTCGCGCGTGAAGCCGGTGGCCTGGGCATTGGCGGCGAAGGGGCCGCTGGACTGCGGGATCTCGCCGCAATACTGGCTGAAGGCGCCGGTGGGCAGCCCGCCCGCCAGCCGCGGCTGGCAGTTGGTGGCGAGGTAATAGCCCTTGGGCTGGCCGTCGCGGTCCTCGGCATAGGAGACGCGCAGCAGCGCCTCCAGCCGGTCGGTGGGGGTGGCGCGCAGGGTCACGGCCCCGGCGCTGGACTTCTCCGAGCCGATCTCCGGATCGGTGCCGGCGGCATTGTCATAGAAGCCGCCGTAATCCTTGACCGACAGGCTGACCCGCGCCGCCAGCTTGCCCGGCACCAGCGGGCCGGAGACGCCGGCCTGCACCTCGCGCAGATCCTTGCTGCCCAGCGTGCCCTCCAGATAGCCCTCCACCGCCTCGCCCGGCTTGCGGGTGATGAGGTTGACGGCGCCGCCGAAGCTGTTGCGGCCGAACAGGGCGTTCTGCGGCCCCTTCAGCACCTCCACCCGCTCCAGATCGTTGAGGAACAGGTTGATGGAGCTGCGGCCGGTGACATAGACGCCGTCCAGGAAGAACCCGACGGAGGGCTCGTCCCCCGTGCCCGGCTGGGTCAGGCCGCGCATGGCCGGGGCCGGGTTGAAGCGGCCGAACGGGTCGCTGACAGCCAGGCCGGGCGCATGGGCCGCCAGGCCGGTGATGCCGTCGATCTGCGCCCGCTCCAGCCGCTGCGCGCCGATGACGCTCAGCGACACCGGCACGCGCTGCGGGTCCTCGGCCCGCTGCCGGGCCGTGACCACCACCTCCTCGATCTGTCCCCCTGGCTGTCCCCCCGGCTGTCCCCCCGGCAGTCCTGCCGGATCGGCGGCAAGGGCAGGCAGGGCCAGGCACAGCGGCAGCGCGGCAGCCCCCAGCCGAAGTCCGGACAGCCGAAGTCCCGACAGGCCAAGACCGGCGCGCGTAAAGGACAGGGTCTTCATCATGGTCCCGCAAGCATTCCACACGGATGAGGGCTGCCCGTTAGCACCGGAGCCGCCCCCTGTCCAGGCAAAGTCCTGCCCGGTCCCACAGCCTATAGTTTCGGCACTCTTGCCGATTAGTTCCGGCCCGCGCGGCCCCAGCGACCGCGGAGAGCACGAAGACCCCGCCCCGGACGCACCCGGACCATTCCCGTCCGTCCGCGCCCGGCGTCCGTCCCGTGTCCCCCGACCCCGGCAAGCCCCGCTCAGGCCCCCATCGGCACCATGCCCAGCGCGTGCAGCAGGGCGATGTCCTTGTCGGCCTCGGGGTTCGGCGTGGTCAGCAGCTTTTCGCCATAGAAGATGCTGTTGGCCCCGGCCAGGAAGCACAGGGCCTGCATCTCCGGCCCCATGGCCTCGCGGCCGGCCGACAGGCGCACCATGCTGGCGGGCATGGTGATGCGGGCCACGGCCACGGTGCGCACGAACTCGAACGGGTCCAGGTCCTTGGCCCCGGCCAGCCGGGTGCCGTCCACGCGCACCAGCAGGTTGACGGGCACGCTCTCCGGGTGCTGCGCCAGGGTGGCCAGGCTGTGGATCAGGCCGACGCGGTCGTCGCGGTCCTCGCCCATGCCGACGATGCCGCCGCAGCAGACATTGATGCCGGCATCGCGCACCGCGGCCAGCGTGTCCAGCCGGTCCTGATAGGTGCGGGTGGTGATGATCTGGCCATAGAATTCGGGCGAGGTGTCGAGATTGTGGTTGTAATAGTCCAGCCCGGCCTGCTTCAGCCGCCCGGCCTGATCCGGGCGCAGCATGCCCAGGGTGACGCAGGTTTCCAGGCCCAGGGCCTTCACCCCCTCGACCATGGCGCAGACCGTCTCCAGATCATGGTCCTTGGGCGAGCGCCAGGCGGCGCCCATGCAGAAGCGGCCGGCGCCGCGCGCCTTGGCCGCCCGCGCCTCGGCCAGCACCGCCTCCACCTGCATCAGGCGCGAGGCCTTCAGCCCGGCCTCGGCGCTTTGCGGGCAATAGCCGCAATCCTCGGGGCAGCCGCCGGTCTTGATCGACAGCAGGGTGGAGATCTGCACCGCCCGCGGATCGAAGAAGGCCCGGTGCAGGCTCTGCGCCCGGAACATCAGCTCCGGGAACGGCAGCGCGAACAGGTCCGCGATCTCCGCCCGCGTCCAGTCATGCCGCACCACGGCGCCCGGCGACACCCCTAGCACGCCCCCCGCCACGGCCCCCGCAGCAGCCCCCGGCACGGCAGCGTCACGAGCGCCAGCGCCGTCGTTGCAGCGGGCATCATCCCCCGCACGGCCAGACCCCGCACCGCCAGCCCCCGCACTGCCGGCGCCGCCGCCGTGACCCTCGCCATGACATCCGCCGTGGCCACCGCCGTGATCATGGCCCGCACCGTGCCCCTCCCCGCAGCGGCCACAACAGCCCCCCGCCTCGCCGGAGGCGCGCACGGAGTCGGCAGAAACAGCATCCAGAGTCGCAGTCATGGGCATCCCACTCGCATCGAATCCAACCCCCGCCGCCTACCACCTCCCCGGTGCCGCTGTCCAGGTGGGTGGGGGGGATGGCGATGTCGATGACGATCAGGTGGACCCGCCATTGAAGGGAGGTCTGGCGTCAGTTTATCGGCCGAAAACGGACGGACGGATTTCGGGCAGTTCGAGAGAAAAACAGCCATATTCTAGTGTTTATCAGAGCTCCGTTTGACCAACAGAGAACAGCAAGGAGGGGATTCCCGGTTTGCGCTCTGTCGCGACCGTTCTACACGATTGCCTAATCCCCAATAATCAGACATCATCTATGATGATTAATTTGACAGGCTTGAGTCAGGGTTCGACCGTCTACGTTGGGAGGTTCGTGTGCGATCAGTCGCGTTTTTTAATAATAAGGGAGGCGTTGGAAAGACAACACTCCTGTGCAATGTAGCCGCCTGTATTGCTACATATTATAAAAAGTCAGTTTGTGTAGTAGACGCAGACCCACAATGCAATGCAACTCAATATTTTTTTGACGATAACGCAGTAAATGAACTATATTCAAGCGACGATTCTTTTACAATATACAAAATCCTGGAGCCACTTTCATTGGGCGATGGATATAATGAAAAAATAGAATTAAAAAGGGCTCCGAGGTTCAATGTAGATGTTCTACCGGGCGACCCCCGCCTCGCGCTCACTGAAGATTTATTAGCCAGAGATTGGGGGGACGCGCGCGCAGGCGAAGTTCGAGGCATTAGAACAAGTCTTGCTTTTTCCGAAATGCTCGCAAAACTTAGCAGCTACGACTATGTGTTATTTGACGTCAGCCCGTCGCTTGGTGCGATTAATAGATCGATTATGCTTAGCTCTGATTATTTCATGAGCCCAGTATCTCTTGATATTTTCTCACTTAAGGCATTTGAAAATATTGCCCATTGGATTGATGGGTGGTGGACAGAGTGGGAAAATGGTCTTCGCAATTCTCGCCGCCCCCAATCCATACCGCAACTTCCGTATTCAAAACCACAGTTTATCGGTTATGTTACACAAAGTTATCTTGCTAAGCGCGACAAGGAAGGTCAACGCAGAGCCGTTCAGGCATATGAACACATTCGTCAAAAAATTGATAATATAATTATTAGCACAAATATTGCTCCGCAGCTTGGCGGAAAAAACTTGGAAATTGGTACGGTACCTAATTTATTTAGCTTAGTACCTATGTCTCAATCAAATCACACCCCGATCTTTGGGCTGAATGCGAGTGACGGCGTCGTTGGTGCGCATTTCGCAAAAGTCAAGGATGCTCTTGAAATCTTCAAGAACGTCTCCAGTGGTTTTCTGGAGCGCACCAAATGAGTATAGACTGGTCAGAGGTTGCCTCGGATTTGGCGCGTCGGCGCGCCGTGCTGGTAATAGGCAGTGGAATTTCCCGTCATTCTGTAGGAAAAGACGGAAAGCGCCCTCCTTTATGGCGCGAATTTCTTGTCCGAGCCGCCGAAGATTGCCCGACTAAAGACAATATCAATGTCATTCAAGAAGCATTGGACACCGGCGACTACCTACATGCTTGCGAGTGGCTGAAGAAGAGATGGGATTCGCGCTGGGTGAAATATCTCAGGGATACGTTTTCGACCCCAGGCTATGCGGCCGCAGAAATACATGATCAAATTTTGAAACTGGACGGTAGAATTGTTTTTACTCTTAACTTTGATGGCATATATGAACGCCATGCCGATAATATTCACAGAGGCTCGCACATTGTTAAAAACTACTACGATGAAGATGTGGAAGAATTTTTACGAGGCAATGGCCGATATATAGTAAAAGTACACGGGAATCTTGACAATACGTTAAAATTAATTTTTACTCAGCAGGATTATTCAAAGGCAAGAATTTATAATGCAGCGTTCTATCAAGCTTTTGATGCCGCGCTTCTGTCTCATACCTTTATTTTTCTGGGCTGCGGCATACATGATCCGGATATTAATCTTTTGCTTGAGAACCAAAATTTTCGGTATCAAGAGCACGCTCCCCATTTTTTTGTAACCTCTACTGGATTAAGCAATGAAAGAAAGCGGTCTTTACGGGAAAATAGGAACCTAAAGGTTTTAGAATATGACCCCATTGATGCCAATCACAGCGGGCTGGTGGAAGAGCTTAAGCTTTTAAATTCTATTGTTGAGACTGAGAGATATCATTTGGCCAACACCACAAATTGGTAAAGCGAAATAATTACGCGAGGGATATTACAAAGAAAATTCAATAGAACAGCCGTCTTTCTATCCTATGAGATCCAAACCGCCCCCATGCACAGCCCCCCCTTGGTCGCTGTCACGCGAACGATCCTTTGCTGGCCTACTCCACATCTGTCGGGAAATGTGTATGCACACTGGAAATCCTGACGGGCTGTGTGCCGGACGGTTTTCCGGACACGACGTTTGTCGCAGTGCCCGCCGACGGGTCGTCCATCCGAGTGGTGGAAAGACGGGGGTGGAGAGCGGACACGCCCCCACAAACCAACCACCCTTGTCTTCCCCCCTCACCCCGGCCGGATCATGTCGGCCGGGTTGACCCAGGCCTTGAACTGGTCCTCGGTCAGCAGGCCCAGCTCGATGCCGGCCTGCACCAGGGTGGTGCCGTCCTTATGGGCCTTCTTGGCGATCTTCGCGGCGTTGTCATAGCCGATATGGGGGTTGAGGGCGGTGACCAGCATCAGGCTGTCCTGCACCAGCCGCTCGATGCGGGCGCGGTTGGCCTCGATGCCGACCACGCACTTGTCGGTGAAGCTGCGGCTGGCGTCGGCCAGCAGCCGGATCGACTGCAACAGGTTGTAGATCAGCACCGGCTTGAACACGTTCAGTTCGAAATGCCCGGTGGCGCCGGCATAGGTGATGGTGACATGGTTGCCCATGACCTGGGCACAGACCATGGTCATGGCCTCGCTCTGGGTCGGGTTGACCTTGCCCGGCATGATCGAGCTGCCCGGCTCGTTCTCCGGCAGGCTGATCTCGCCGATGCCGCAGCGCGGGCCGCTGCCCAGCAGGCGGATGTCGTTGGCAATCTTCATCAGCGACGTGGCCAGCGTGTTCATCACGCCCGAGGCCTCGACGATGCTGTCATGGGCGGCCAGCGCCTCGAACTTGTTGGGCGCGGTGACGAAGGGCAGCCCGGTGATGTCGGCCACCCGGTCGGCGAAGGCCACGTCGAATCCGCGGCTGGCGTTGAGGCCGGTGCCCACCGCCGTGCCGCCCTGGGCCAGCCGCAGCAGCGCCGGCAGCACCGCCTTGGCCCGCGCGATGCCATAGGCCACCTGCTGGGCATAGCCGGAGAATTCCTGGCCCAGCGTCAGCGGCGTGGCATCCTGAAGATGGGTGCGGCCGATCTTCACGATGTCGGCGAAGGCGTGCGCCTTGGCGTCCAGCGCCCCGTGCAGCTGTTCCAGCGCCGGGATCAGGGCATGGTGGATCTGCTCGGCCGCGGCGATGTGCATGGCCGTGGGATAGCTGTCGTTGGAGGACTGGCCGCGGTTGACATGGTCGTTGGGGTGGACCGGCGTCTTCGAGCCCATCTCGCCGCCCAGCAGCTCGATGGCGCGGTTGGCGATGACCTCGTTGGCGTTCATGTTGGTCTGGGTGCCGGACCCGGTCTGCCACACCACCAGCGGGAAATGGTCGATCAGCGTGCCGTCGATGACCTCGTCGGCCGCCTGGGCGATGGCGGCGCCCAGCGCCGGGTCCAGGGCGCCCAGCGCCATGTTGGCCTGGGCCGCCGCCTTCTTCACGATGCCCAGCGCCCGCACCAGCGGCGCCGGCATGCGCTCGCCGCCGATCCTGAAGTTCTGCAGCGACCGCTGCGTCTGCGCCCCCCAGTACCGGTCCGCCGGCACCTCGATCGGGCCGAAGCTGTCGGTTTCGATACGGGTCGTCTGGGCCATGGCACCATCTCCGCACAGAGGGGGGACCCGGCCGGACGGCCGGTGCGGCGGGCATGGTGTGACCATACGGCGCCGCGCGCAAGAACCGCGGGAACCTTTGCCCCCTCCGGGTGTCATACACAGGGGCCGGGTGTCATGCCCAGGGACCGGGTGCCCTGCACAGGGGACCGGAGCCGGCGGGGTCCGGCCTGCGGACGGCACGGCGCACCAACCGGGGGGATGGTCGATGGTCCAGCGGGACGACCGGGCGGCACGGAACCGGATCGCATGGCGGCGGCCCGCCGGGCCGGCCCTCTGCCTGTCCCTCTGCCAGTCCCTCCTCTGCCTGTCCCTGGCCGCCCCGCCGCCGGCCCAGGCGCGGGAGCGGGCGGCCCACCCCGTCACGCCCACCGCCATGCCCCCCGCCGCCCACCCCGCCACGGCCCCCGCCCCCGCGAAGCCCGCGGCGGCCAGAGCGAAGCCCGGCCAGCCGGTGCGGCTGGACCTGCTGCCCATCCCCGGCACCCGCGGGCCGGAGGCCCCCGACCTCCGCCTCGGCGGCGAGCCGGCGCGCCCGCGTGAGGATGAGAGCGACGGCGCCCTGTCCGGGTCGGCCAACACCCTGATCGGTGAGACCCAGGTGGATATGGGCTGGGGCGTGCACGGCGATTCCCTGAACTTCAAGGCCCAGACCGGCGGCCTGCCCCTGCGTTTCGACAGCCGGCTGGATGTGGGCGACCGCACGCTGCGCGTCGGCCTGGCCCTGCCCTTCTGATGGGCCGTCTCTGATGGGCCGCCCTGCCGCCCCGCCCCGCCGCCGGCCTGATGCCGCGCACCTCTCCCGGCCCTGCGCAGGGTCCTGCGCAGGGACAGGCGCGAGTCGGGGCGGACACCGCGGCCAGGGCAGGACCCCGGCCCCGGACCCGGCCGGCCGGACCCGTGCGTCCGGGCTGGCGACTCCGCCCGCGGCCCCGCCGAGGCGCCATGCGTGGCCCCCGCCACATTTCCGTCACAGCCCTGGAGTGGTATTTTCCATCCAAGCGGCGGCGTGGTCTTTACGCCGCCGTTACGATTCTGCTTTAGCTTGATGGTGGTCACCACCCGGCCGCCGCCCAGCCCCGCAACAGACAGCATCCCCCAGACCTGCGATGTCGACCTCCCGCCTCTACGTGCTCCCGCTGCTGATCCTCTGCGCCCTGTCGGTTCTGTCCGTGCTGGCCGCCGCCGTGGCCGACCAGCCGGTCGAATATGGCGGCTACCGCATCAACGAGATCCCGGCGGACCCCGCCGCCCCCGACCGCTGACGGCCCGCGCGGCGGCCATCCTCCGCGGATGGCAACCGCGGCGCACGGGGACGGCCATGCCTTCCGCCCTTCGGCTTTCCGGTCTCTGTCTGCTCACGGCCCTGCTCGCCGGCTGCGCCGCCGGTCCCGCCACTGGCCCCGCCACAGGCTCCGCCGCCGACTCGTCCGCCCCTTCCGGGGGCCGCAGCCGGCAGGCGGCGCTGCTGCCGCCGCCGGTGCTGCGGGTGACGCCCGCCTTCGCCCAGTACCCGCCCTATCTCCTGGTCAAGGGGCCGGGGCCGGCGCCCGATCTGTCCAGCCATCCCCAGGCCGCGCGCTACCGCACCCGACTGGCCGAGGCGGCGCAGCGCGGGCCGGCCTTCGCCGGCCATCTGGCCGTGGCCCACTGGCCCTGCGGCCCCACCTGCCGGCAATGGGCCTTCGTCGATGCCCGGGACGGGCGCGTGCTGCTGGGGCCGCAGACGCGCGGCGGCGCCCGCTTCGACCGCGACAGCCGCCTGTTCATCGCCGATGCCGACGGCCAGCCCCGCTACTTCGTCTGGACGGGGACGGCGCTGCAGCCCATGCAGGGCTGAGGCCGTCCACCCCGGACGTCGGCGCCCCCGGCACCTCAGTCCCGGTTGCCCATGACCAGATTGCCCAGCGGCCCCAGCGCGCTGCCCTCGCCCTTGCTGCCGCCGGGGGCGGCGGCGCTCAGCATGCGGCCGGCCAGACGCGAGAAGGGCAGGCTCTGGATCCAGACCCGGCCGGGGCCGCGCAGCGTGGCGAAGAACAGGCCCTCGCCGCCGAACAGCACCGACTTCACGCCACCCACCTGCACCAGATCGAACTCCACCTCCGGCGTCAGCGCCGCCAGGCAGCCCGTGTCCACATGCAGCACCTCGCCGGGGCGCAGGGTGCGCTCGACCACGCTGCCGCCCACATGCACGAACACCCAGCCGTCGCCCTCCAGCTTCTGCATGATGAAGCCCTCGCCGCCGAACAGGCCGGTCAGGATGCGGCGCTGGAACTGGATGCCCACCGACACGCCCTTGGCCGCGGCCAGGAAACTGTCCTTCTGGCAGATCAGCCGGCCGCCCAGGTCCGACAGCCTCAGGGCCAGGATGGTGCCGGGATAGGGGGCGGCGAAGGCCACCCGTCCCTTGCCGCCGCCATGATAGGTGAAGACCGTGGTGAACAGGCTCTCGCCGGTGATGACGCGCTTGCCGGCTCCGATCAGCTTGTCCAGGAAGCCGCCGCCGGCGCCGCCGGTCGAGCCGTCGCCGAAGATGGTGGTCATCTCGATGGCCGCGTCCTTGTAGACCATGGCCCCCGCCTCGGCCACGGCGCTCTCGCCATGGTCGAGTTCGACCTCGACGAACTGCATCTCCTGGCCATAGATCTTGAAGTCGATCTCATCGGCCCGGCCGCGGCGCATGCCGGCGGTGGGCGGCGGCGGCAGGGGCATGCCGGCGCCGGGACCGGCATCGGCACAAAGCTCGGCCACGGCCTTGACCGGCAGCCATTCCGGCTGCCCGGTGCGCCAGCAATAGGCGTCGGGATTCTGGCGGGCAAAATCCAGTGCGGCCTGACCTTCCAGCGGCCCGACCTGCTTGGTGGAGGTGTGGAAGAACCATTGGATCATGGGTGTCGTCCCCGTCGGCTGGTGTTTGTTCTGGGTTTCTGTCCCGGCTTTCTGTCCCGGCTTTCCTGCCCCCGGTGTCCGCCGCGGACCCGCGTGCGGGGGCGGATCAGACGGCGCCGGCCTCGGCCAGCCGCGCCTCGATCTCGGCCACGGCATCGGCATCCAGCCCCAGCCGCCCGGCCAGCCTGACCAGATAGGCCTGCTCGGCCGGCGTGTCGGGATCGATGGCCAGACGCGAGGCGGCATAGACCTCCACCGCGGTGGCGCGGTCGCGCACCTGCGCCACCAGCCCGTCCGGATCGGCCGGGGCCGCCAGCATCCGCTCCAGCGCGGCGCGTTCGGCGGGGCCGGCCCCGGCGCGGTCGAGATGGTCCAGCAGCGCCGCGCGTTCCGCCGCGTCCAGGGTCCCGTCGGCCTTGGCCGCCGTCACCATGGCCAGCAGCAGCAGCTCCGCCGGAACCGCCCGGCCCGGCGGCACGCCCGGAAAGGGCGGCGGCACGGCGGCGGCACCGGGGAAGGGCGGCGGCACGCCCCCCGCCTGCGCGGCCGGCTCCGCCGCCGCGGCGCCGGGCGGCCGCCCGCGGAAATGCTCATAGGCGGCGATGCCGATGCCGGCCAGCAGCATCAGCCCGTCCTTGGAGAAGGCGGCGCGGCGGGCAGCCTGTCCCATGCCCTTGCGCGACAGCCCCGATTGCAGCAGCACGCCCACCAGGCGCTCGACATCCATTCCCGCCCCCCCGGCTGGTTGTCCGCACAGGCCCCATTATACGCCGGAACCACGCCCCTGTCCTCCTCCCCCAAGGAGGCGGCCCGGTCAGCGGGCGGGAACCGGTCGCCGCCGCCCGGGGCTCAGCCCGGCCGGGCGATCCGCCCCGGCTTGGCGTCCGCCCCCTGCCCCGTCCCGGCCGGATGCCGCGACCGGTTGACACCCATGCCCAGCAGCCGCTTGCCCCCCAGCACCAGGGCCGCTCCGGCCAGGATGGCCAGATAGCCCGGCACGGCATGGGCGGCCAGGGCCGGCAGGCTGTGCAGCACCAGCACGTCGTTGCCGCCATAGGCCAGGGCGCCCCCGGCCCCCATGGCGGTGCCGCCGCACAGGCAGCGCAGCGCCCGGGCCGGGGCGAAGCGCAGGCCGCGGCGGCCGGCCAGCCGCGCCGCGGTGCCGCCCCCGGCCAGCACCGCCAGCATCAGCACCAGCACGGCCCAGCCCGGCAGCCCGTCCGGCGACACCGGCTGGCCCAGCAGGCGCGGCAGCAGGCTGGTGTACATCCAGGGTCCGTGCAGGGCATAGAGCGTGCCGCCGGCCACACCGATGATGGCGGTGGCGGCGAACGGGTTCCAGGCCGGGCGGGTCCAGGCATCGCGCCAGGCCCGGTGCCGGATCAGCTTGGCCATCAGCATGGCGCCGAACCAGACCAGCACCAGCACCAGCAGCGCCGACCAGACATGGGGCCGGTCGAACGGGCTCAGCCGGTCCAGCTTCGGCACCTCCGCCGCCAGCCCGCGCCACTGGGCCAGGCCCAGCAGCCCCAGCCCCAGGCCCAGCGCCGTGGCCAGATGCGACAGGTCACCGGCGGAACAGCGGCTCAAGGTGCTGAAGGCGCAGCCGCGGTTGATGGCCGCCCCGGCCCCGAACAGCAATCCGCCCAGCAGCAGCGACCCGCTGACCGGCAGGCTGTAGGCCAGATCGGCCCCCTCCGGGTTCAGCCAGTGCAGCGGCACCGTCACCGCCGCCACCCACAGCGAACAGGCCAGGATCGACAGCAGATGCCGCGCGCCCTTCCCCGTCATCAGGTCGTTGACGGCGGCCACGGCGCAGATCGACCCCTTCTGCGCCGCCATGCCCGCAGCGAAGGCCAGCGGCAGCGACAGCACCAGCAGCAGCACAGCGGACACCGCATCCCTCCCGTTCCTCCGTTGCGCAGGGAAGAACAGGCGGCGGCCGGCCGCCGTCCCCGGCCGGCCTCTCCACCGTCACACCGTCAGGTCCAGCCGTGCGTCGAAGCGCACATCGTCGACGCGGCCCCGGCGGCCGTCGGCACGCTCGAACTGACCGCGGGCGATGGTCTCGCCGCCGGTGGTGGGCTCGCGCAAGGCCACCACCGCGTCCAGGCGGATACGGACGATGCCCTGTTCGGCCAGACTCCAGCTGCGGCCGTCACCGTCCAGCAGGATCAGCCGGGTGAAGACGCTGTCGCCGGCGTCGATGGCGCGGTCGCCATTGTCGTCATAGCGGGCCAGTTCCTCGAAGCCGTTGGCCGCCCCGTTCTGGTCGCCGAACAGCTCGGTGCCGTTGTCGATCCGGCCGTTGCCATTGCGGTCCAGCGCCAGCAGGGCGTCGCTGCTGCCGGTCCAGGCCGTGGCGTCCAGCCGCCCGTCCCCGTCGATGTCGAAGATCTTGCCGGGGGCCACCGTCTCCACGCCGTCGCCGTCGAGATCCAGGATCAGCGGGTCGGTCTTCTGCTGGTTCAGGCCGATGGCGAACAGGCTGGTTTCCGCACGCACGCTGATGGACTGCACGGAGACGGCCAGCGACACCCCTTCCGCACTGCGGCTGACCTGAAGGTCCAGCTGGCGGAACTCCACCTGGGTCACAAGGGTCGTCCTCTGCATCTCCAATCCCAGGGCCAGCCCCGGGGGCAGATCCAGCGACGGCCCGCCGCCGGTCAGGGCCTTCAGCTTCAGCAGCGGCCCGCTCTGCCGGGCCAGCGCCGTGGCCTCCCGCTCGGAGAAGCCCTGGGCGCGGAAGACATCGCCCATCTGGGCCGACAGGGCGTCGATGGCCTTGAACACCTGCTGCATCGGATCGTCGAGAATACGCTGCAACGCCGCCACGGCATCCCTGGCCGCGTCCGCCAGACCACCGGCCAGACCACCGGCCGGATTGCCGGCCTGGTCGCTGGCTTGATTGCCGGTCTGGCTGGCTGCCGCCGCGGTGCCTGCCGGGGCACCCCCGGCAAGCGCACTGGCCGACATCTGCAGGGCCTCCGCCGTCAGGCGGACCTCATCCCATTGCGCACCGGCCGCGCGGCCGGACGTGCTGGAGAGTGAAAACTGTGTCGCTGTAAGGCGGGAGGCGGTCAGGCCGGCTGCCGAGATGCCGCCGCCGGAGAGTCCGGTTCCGGAAAGGCCGCCCCCGGAAACACCGGTGGCCGAGACGCTGCTGGCCGAAAGACTGGTGGCCGAAAGACTGGTGGCCGAGACCCGTCTGGCTGACAGGCCGGCCACAGAGAGGCTGGAGAGGGAAAGGCTGGTGGCCGAAAAGCTGGACGCCGAGAGGCGCGCAGCCGACGGGCCGTAGCCCGCAAGCGCTTGGATCGTCATGGCATGCCCCGTTTGTGGCGCCGGCCCACCCGCCCCCGACGGGAAACCGCCGCCTGGACGAACAGGACGGCGACCGCGACGGACAGTCCGGCATGGCCGTTTTCGGCCATGCACCAGCCTACCATATCCGGACGATAGATCTACTGATGATTGCGCGGCCGGCCCGGATCTCCCACGGCGCCGAACCCGCCGCCGCCCGGCGTTTCCACCACGAACACGTCGCCGGGTCCCATCTCGACCCGGGCGGTGCTGCCCAGCACCTCCACCCGCCCGTCGGCCCGCTCCACCCGCGCCGCGCCCACCTGCCCCGCCCCCCCGCCCTCCAGCCCGAAGGGCGGCACCCGCCGGTGGTTGGCCAGGATGGCGGCGGTCATCGGCTCCAGGAAGCGCAGGCGCCGCACCACCCCGTCGCCGCCGCGCCGGCGCCCGGCGCCGCCAGAGCCTTTACGGATGCGGAACGACTCCAGCAGCACGGGGAAGCGCCATTCCAGCACCTCCGGATCGGTCAGGCGGGAATTGGTCATGTGGGTGTGGACGGCGTCGGTGCCGTCGAAATCCGGCCCGGCCCCGGCCCCGCCGCAGATGGTCTCGTAATACTGGTGGCGGTCATTGCCGAAGGTCAGGTTGTTCATGGTGCCCTGGGCCGCCGCCAGCACCCCCAGCGCCCCGTAGAGGGCGTTGGTCACGGCCTGGCTGACCTCGACATTGCCGGCGACCACGGCGGCCGGCGGCCGCGGATTGAGCATGGAGCCGTCGGGGATGATGATCTCCAGCGGCTTCAGACAGCCATCATTCAGCGGGATGTCCTGGTCGACCAGCGTGCGGAAGACATACAGCACGGCGGCGCGGGTGATGCTGGCCGGGGCGTTGAAATTGCCGGGCTGCTGCGGGCTGCTGCCGCTGAAATCGATGCGGGCGGCGCGTCTGGCGCGGTCGATGCCGATGCGCACCCGCACCCGGGCGCCGCTGTCCATCTCCAGGTCGAAGGCGCCGTCCTTCAGCACCCCGATGACGCGGCGCACCTGCTCCTCGGCATTGTCCTGCACATGGCCCATATAGGCCTGCACCGTGGCCAGACCGAACTGGTCCACCATGGCCAGCAGCTCCGCCGCCCCGCGGGCGTTGGCCGCCACCTGGGCGCGCAGGTCGCCCAGATTCTGCGCGATGGTGCGGGCGGGATAGGGGCCGGCGGACAGCAGGTCCACCACCGCCTGCTCGCGCAGCCGCCCCCCCTCCACCAGCAGCACATCGTCGATGAGAATGCCCTCCTGCCCGATCTCCGTGCTGTCCGGCGGCATGGAGCCGGGGGTGATGCCGCCGATATCGGCATGGTGGCCGCGGCTGGCCACCCAGAACAGGAGTTCGGCCCCGGCCCGGTCGAACACCGGCGTCACCACGGTGACATCGGGCAGATGCGTGCCGCCGCGATAGGGGTTGTTCAGCATGACGGCGTCGCCGGGGCGCAGGGTCCCGGCCCGGCTGGCGATCACCGCGCGCACGCTGTCGCCCATGCTGCCCAGATGCACCGGGATGTGCGGGGCGTTGGCGATCAGCCCGCCCGCACGGTCGAACAGGGCGCAGGAGAAGTCCAGCCGCTCCTTGATGTTGACGGAATGGGCCGTGTTCTCCAGCGCCAGCCCCATCTGCTCGGCGATGGACATGAACAGGTTGTTGAACACCTCCAGCAGGATGGGATCGGCCACCGCCGGACTGGCTTCTGCCGGATCCGCCCCGGCCCGGCCGGGCAGCGGCTCGACCCGCGCCAGCACCAGCCCGCCGGCCGGCGTCACCCGGGCCTGCCAACCCGGCTCCACCACCGTGGTGGCCGTGGGCTCGCGCAGGATGGCGGGGCCGTCCACCCGCACCCCCGGCGCCAGCAGGGTGCGGTCATGGACCGGCGTCTCCCGCCAGGCCCCGGCCATATACACCGGCACGCGGGCCAGCGGCGCCGGTGCCGCCCCGGCGCCGCCCGGCCCCGCCATCGGCGCGGCCATCTGGCCCAGGGCTGGACCCGCCGGCCCGTGCGTGACCTGATCCGCCGCCTGTCCCACCGCCTCCACCGTCAGCGCCTCCACCACCAGCGCCCGCTCCGGCAGATCGAAGCCGAAGCGCTGGCGGTGGGCGGCGGCGAAGTCCCGGCGCAGATCGGCCTCGCTGCCGAACGGCACCTCCAGCGCCGCATCGGTGCTGGCCACCTTGATCCGGACGCGGACGGCGGCGCGGGCCGCCGGCACGCCCTGCTCCGCCAGTTCGGCCGCGGCCTCGCCGCCCAGCCGGGCCGCCAGCCGCTCCAGCTCGGGCAGCAGCGCCGCGTCCAGCGTGCGCTCCACCGCGCCCTCGCGCAGCGCCGCCAGATCGGCCAGCCCCATGCCATAGGCCGACAGCACGCCCGCCAGCGGATGCAGATGCACCAGGGTCATGCCCAGCGCATCGGCCACCAGACAGGCATGCTGGCCGCCGGCCCCGCCGAAGCAGGCCAGGGCGTAGCGGGTGACATCATAGCCGCGCTGGACGGAGATGCGCTTGATGGCCTGGGCCATGGATTCCACGGCGATGGTCAGGAAGCCGGCGGCCAGGGCCTCCGGCGTCAGGCTGCGGCCGGTGGCGGCCGCCACCTCGGCCGCCAGGGCGGCGAAGCGCTCCCGCACCACGTCGGTGTCCAGCGGCTGGTCGCCGCCGGGTCCGAACAGGGCGGGGAAGAAGGCCGGCTGCAGCTTGCCGGTCAGCACATTGCAGTCGGTCACCGTCAGCGGGCCGCCGCGCCGGTAGCAGGCCGGGCCGGGATCGGCCCCGGCGCTTTCCGGCCCCACCCGCAGCTTGGCCCCGTCGAAGCGGCAGATGCTGCCGCCGCCGGCCGCCACCGTATGGATGCGCAGCATGGGCACGCGCAGCCGCACCCCGGCCACCACCGTCTCCACGCTGCGCTCATACTGTCCGGCGTAATGGCTGACATCGGTGGAGGTGCCGCCCATGTCGAAGCCGATGATGCGGTCGAAGCCCTCGGCCTCGGCCGTGCGCACGCAGCCGACGATGCCGCCGGCCGGGCCGGACAGGATGGCATCGCGGCCCTGGAAATGGTCGGCCCGGGTCAGCCCGCCGTTGGACTGCATGAAATAGAGCGGCACCCCCGGCAGGTCTGCCGCCACCTGCTCCACATAGCGGCGCAGCACCGGCGACAGATAGGCGTCGGCCACCGTGGTGTCGCCGCGGCCCACATATTTCATCAGCGGGCTGACCACATGGCTGACCGAGATCTGGGTGAAGCCCACGGCGCGGGCCAGCGCGGCCACGGCCTGCTCATGGGCCGGCCAGCGGTAGCCGTGCAGGAAGATGATGGCGCAGGCGCGCAGGCCCGCCGCATGGGCCGCGCGCAGCCCCTGCTCCGCCGCCGCCAGATCGACCGGCGTCAGCACCTCGCCCTGCGCCGTCACCCGCTCCGGCACCTCCAGCACGCGGGCATAGAGCTGGTCCGGCAGGACGATGCGGCGGGCGAAGATGTCGGGCCGCGCCTGATAGCCGATGCGCAGCTGGTCGCCGGACCCGGCCGTGGTCACCAGCAGCGTCGGCGCGCCCTTGCGTTCCAGCAGGGCGTTGGTGGCCACGGTGGTGCCCATGCGCACGGCGGCGATGCGCCCGGCCGGCACCGGCGCGTCCGGCGCCAGCCCCAGCAGGTCGCGGATGCCCTGCACCGCGGCGTCGCGGTACCGTCCGGGATTCTCCGACAGCAGCTTGTGCGTCCGCAGCGTCCCGTCGGGCCGGCGGGCGACGATGTCGGTGAAGGTGCCGCCGCGGTCGATCCAGAACTGCCAGCGCCCGCTCCCGTCCGCCGCCGCCATTCCCGCCGCGATCACGCCCGCCGCCATCACGCCCTCCGCCATCACGCCCCCGCCATCCTGCGTGCCTGCGCCCCGCCCTGCGCTCCGGCCGGGTCCGACACTGCCGCCCGAGTGTGCCGGGCCGCAGCCGCCGGGTAAATGCCGGCGGCACGCCGGAGACTTCACGTTTTCCCGCTTGGGCCGTCTTCCCAGGAGCAGTTCCCGTTTCCGGGACACGCCGAAGGAGCGCCGCCATGCTGGAAGACAAGACCCACCCCGAGAACCACGACGCGCTCGGCCCGGGACCGGCGCGGCCGAGCGAGCCGCCGCCGGAAGAGGCCGGCCCCGGCCCCGCGCTGCCGCCTGAAGCCGCGCGGCCCGGGACCCCCATCGCCCCGCCCGACGATCCCGTCGTCGGCCTGTCCGACTGGATGGTGCGGCTGGCGCCGGAGGTGGCCTCCAGCATCGAGATGTTGAGCACCGCCCAGGCCCGCGGCCTGGCCGTGCTGCAGAACACCCGGCAGATGCAGGAGCAGGGCATGCTGGATCTGGCCAGCTATGTGCTGCAGCAGAAGCGCGCCATCCTGGAGCAGACCCGCCGCATGCAGCGGGCGCCGCTGCCGGTGACGGTGAAAGCGCGCATCGACGCGCTGACCGACCACATCCTGCGCCAGATGGACGACCATTGACCAGGGCCGCACCGCCGGCCCCGGAGCCGGCGGCACAGCCAGCCGTAAGAAGGACGCACGCGCATGTCAGACGGCACGGACACCGTTGACACGGGGGAGGCGGCAGCATTGCCCGCACCGCCGCCTTCGCTCCCACCTCCGCCCCCACCCAAGGACCCGCTGGTGGCTCTGGCCGAGCTGCTGCTGATCCTGTCGCCGGTCTGGACCGCCGCGCTGGAGCGCATGGCCCTGTTCCATCCCGGCGGCCCGGTCCAGCCGCCGGCCGCGGGTCCGCAGTCGGCCCAGGCCCGGGCCATGGTCGAGCTGTTCAATCTGGCCGTCCTGCTGGAACGGGCCACCGCCCGCAGGCCGCCCCGGATCGGGCCGCGCCGGCTGAAGCGCCCGGCCGATCCCGCCGCAACCCGCATGAAGATGATGGCCCTGGGCAACCAGATCCAGGCGCTGCTGCCGGCCCAGGCCGCCCCCGCGCCGCGCAAGTCGTAAAAATCGCTCTCTTTTCTCGTCTCGGCTTCACAAATCACCGCAAGGATCGTCCTTGAATTGTGCGGATCGGCCGCACAATCCATGAGCTAGGATCAGGAGACACCCCATGCCGTCCACCATTTCCATCGACGACTCCACCGTTGCCGTTGGCGGCGGCCGCGTCGCCCCGCAGGTGACCGACGCCGTGACCCAGGCCAACGTCAAGGTGCTGGGCGATGCCCCGGCCATGGCCATGGGCCTGGTCTATCAGACCATGGCCCAGTCCACCGGCCTGGCCTTCCAGAACGCCGTCGCCGCCCAGCAGCAGATGAACGCCACGGCCCAGGCGGCCACGGTGCAGGGCATCAACCAGCTCTACAGCTTCGACACCATCTCCACCGGCGTGGCCGACAGCGAGGTCGCCAACGCCAACCTGCCGGAGATCATGTCGTCGCTGTTGGCGGTGGTGCAGGCCTTCCAGAAGTCCGGCAGCTGATCCACGCAGGTGCGGAGCTGGCGACGGGCATGGCGTCAGGCCATGCCCGTCCTTCCCGTCGGTCCGGTTAAGGGAACAGGGCGATGAATACAGTCAGCGTGAGTGACGCAATACAGACCGTGGACCCGGCCATCACCGCGGCGATCGCGGATGTGGGCGTGCAGACCCTGGCCGTGGCGCCCACCATGGCCCAGGGTGAACTGGCCCTCAGCGGTGCCGGCAGCACCGGCCTCGCCTTCAGCCAGTCTGTCGGCCACCAGCAGCGCATGGATGCGGTGGCGCAGGCCGCGACGACACAAGGATTGACCATGCTTCTCGCGGCGCGTCCGGTCCCGCGCCTTGCCCCGGAGGTCAAGACCATGCAAACCAAACGTACACCGGCACCGGTGGTGACCGTGCTGCTGGAACTGCTGCTGGTGCTGGTCCAGAAGAAGAAGCCGAAGAAGGACAAATCGGACATCGTCATCACCATCGTCTGAACGGGATCCGCCCGGACTGGTCCCAGGGACATTCCCGGAGAACAGGCCGGCCCCTGTCCGTCCTTGTGAGCCCCTTGCACGAGGTCCCCTATGGCCGATGACGGCAGTACAACGACGGCGGTGGTGACGGCTCCCCCTGTCCGGGTCGACCCGGCCATCGTCGAGGCCATCGCCAATGCCAACATGAAGGTCATGGGCGACAGCCCGATCGTCGCCGTCAGCGTGGTCTACCAGTCGCTGGCCACCGCCATCAGCATCTGCCTGCAGAATGCCGCCGTGAACCAGCAGAACATCATCAACATCGCCAATGCCTCCACCGGCGTGATCACGCAGAAGATCACGGCCATGGCCTAGGACTGCACGGCACAGCGCGGATGGACGACGGAGAAGCCGCCATGTCCAGCATCGACGGGGAAATCCTCGACAGCATCACCGCCTCGCAGCAGGTGACCATCGCGGACTCGCGTGAAAACGCGCTGGCCCAGTCCTACGCCTATGTGGCCCAGTCCACGGCCATGGCCGTCCAGAACGGCAACACCTATCTGCAGCAGGTGGAAACCCTGTGCATCGCCGCGCTGGGCGTCGTGCTCAGCAAGATGGTGCAGAACCCGGCCACGGCCGAGCTGTGGGCCCCCGTCATCCCCCAGGTCATGTCCCCGGTGGCCACGGCCACGACGCAGTGGGGCGCCATCGGCACCACCGCGGCCGACATCGCCAAGACCTATCCCTCAAGCTGAACCGGCATCCGGCCACGAAAGAAGCCGCCGGCGGTGGCCGGCGGCTTGTGGTTTTCGACGCGCGGACAGGCGCGGGCGGACCGGAACGCGCGGGACCGGCCGGATCTCAGAAGCGCCGGTCCACCACGCTGCGCAGCACTGTGCGCGCCAGCTGCACGCGTTTGCGGGCATTGGCGTTGCTGATGCCCAGGGCCTGGGCGATTCTCTCATAATCCAGGCCCTGTTCCATGCGCATCAGAAAGGGCTGGCGCAGCTGCATGGGCAGGGCCTCGATGGCCCGGGCCAGGGTCGCGGCCAGTTCCCGGCGCAGCAGGATGTCCTCCGGCGATTGGACGGTCGGCATCCAGGGGAGACCGTCCTCCTCCGGAAGATTGTCCAGATCCACGTCCGTCATCCAGAGATCGTTGCGCTGACGCCCGCGGTACAGATCCATGCAGGCATTGTGGGCGGCGCGGCGCAGATAGGCCAGGCTGTTGACCACGGGCTGGCTGCCGCCACGGGTAAACTGGACGAAGTTCAGGATGGCTGTGTTGGTGGCATCCTCGGCATCGGCGGTGTGGCCGCGCATCAGCCGCAGGCATTGCAGATAGATGGTGTGGCGGTGCGCCTCGCCGATCGGCGTCACCGTCGCGTCGGCGGCCGGACGCGCCTTGGCCGGTTCCGCCGCCGCGGACCGGGACGGAGCGGCCGCAGCCTCCCCCGCCCCGCCGGCCGGCTGCACGGCAGGGTTGACCGCGGCGATGTCCACCGGAATGTCGGACGCCATTGCCGGCAGACCGGACTTCTTGCCGAACGTCCGTTGCCACCAGTTCCGAAAGGGCAGCGCCCCTTCACGTGGGGCAGACTCCTCCTGCTCGGCAAAACACGGGTTTTGCCGCTCATCGATGACCAGCGGGTGCATAGGTGGTCCTTTTCTCTGCGCCGCCGGTGGTAAACGGCGGGGAATGAAGAACTGCCCCTTGGTGCTATGACTTGGATATTTCGCGGTACATCCCCAGGACGGTTAAAATCCGCCGCTGTGAACCAAAAAAGAGAAATTTTTCTGGGAACCCATCCCGGAATAGACGGTCCGGCAGCCCTGCACGCAATCATGCATACTGTAGGATTTACCGTTCAGCCTGCACGGTGATGAAAAAGGCACGCAGCATTGTGCCCATCGCGGGCGCAGGATCAGCGCACGCCCACACCTATCACGCGTTCATGTCCGATATGTTTCCGGGATGCATGCGCCGTATCGCCGGCGCGTCCACGACACGGGACGGACGGGCGCCGCCCCCCTGCGCCCGCCGTCAGGCGGCGCGGCCCTGGCCCAGCCGGTCCAGCAACACGGCCATGGGCAGGGTGCCCCGGTCCATGGCTTCCTCCACCAGGGTAAAGGGGGTGGCCAGCGGCAGGTCGATGGTGCTGGTCACCTCGCCCATCTCATACTCCAGCCGGCCCAGCAGCCGGCGGGCGATGGCCTGCATGCGCCGGTTGTCGCCCAGGCACAGCATGGACAGGCGGCGGACGCCGCGGTTGCGGGCCAGGATCAGCAGCCGCGCCACCAGGGTCTTGCCCAGCCCCTGGCCCTGGAACGCCGTCTCCACGCTGACGGCCAGTTCGGCCGCGCCGCCATAGGCCTGTTCCCGCCGCAGTTCCACCGCCGCCCGCACCTCGCCATCGACCAGGGCGGCCAGGATCTCCGACCGGGTCCAGTCGATGCGCTTGACATGCGCCAGCACCGCCTCGTCCGCCAGGGCGCCCATGAAGCGGGCGCGCCGGTCGGCCGCGGACAGGCGCAGCAGGTGGGCGGCATAGCGCCATTGTTCGGCGGGGGTGAGGCAACGATAGACGGTCATGGCTTTGTCGGCTCCCGGGACCCGGACCACGATCCTGACACGGAACGATTTATTGCAGGTGCACAGTCCACACTTCGCACTGCAACAGGATAACGTTTGCGCTGCAACATGGTTCATTCCGCGCGAAAGGGGAAGGCATGGCAGCCCTGCACAAACATACTCTGGCATGCAGCCCGATGGTGGCCGCACCCGCTGCTGGCGGCACGGGGCCGGCGGGTCTATGGTGGCCGCGGCCGGCCAGAGGGAGTCGGTCAAACGGGGCCGGGCGCACGCGGCCGGGAGCGACGGAACGCAATGAGCATCTGGGGCAAGATCGTCGGCGGGGCCGCGGGTTTCGCCATCGGCGGGCCGCTGGGGGCGCTGATCGGCGCCCTGGCCGGCCATGCGGTGGACGAGATGCGCGACAGTGCCAGCCCGCAGGCCCGGGATGAGCATGGCCGCCCCGACCAGACCCAGAGCATCGCCTTCACCGTCGGCGTCATCGCGCTGGGCGCCAAGATGGCCAAGGCCGACGGTATCGTCCACCGGGTGGAGGTGGATGCCTTCAAGCGCGTCTTCCGTGTGCCGGCGGAGGAGATGCGCAATGTCGGCCGGCTGTTCGATCTGGCCAAGCGCGACACCGCCGGATTCGATACTTATGCCCGCCAGCTGGCCGGCATGTTCAAGGACCGCCGGGCCGTGCTGGAGGAACTGCTGGGCGGGCTGTTCCACATCGCCACCGCCGACGGCGTCATCGACCCGGCGGAGTTGCGCTTCCTGCGCGCCGTCTCCGACATTTTCGGCTTCCCGCCCGAGGAGTTCGAGCAGGTGCGCCGCATCCATGGCGGCGACCGCACCGGGCTGGCCGATCCGCTGGACGATCCCTATGCCGTGCTGGGGCTGCCCCCCGGCGCCAGCCTGGACCAGGCCAAGGCCGCCTGGCGCCGGCTGGCGCGGGAGAACCACCCCGACCTGCTGGTCGCCCAGGGCATGCCGCAGGAATTCATCGATCTGGCCCAGGAAAAGATGGCGGCCATCAACGCCGCCTGGGACCGCATCGAAAAGGCCCACCGCGCCCCCGCCGACGGGCGCTGAGACCCGGCGGCGCCGGAGCCCTGTTTACGCTCGCCACCCACTTGCTCTAAATGCTGGCGACCCGTCCGCAGTGAAAGTTCGCCGGCCATGGCCCTTCCTCCCCCGCTCGTCGCGCTGAACGGCGCCCAGGTTCATCTGGGTGCCACCGTGCTGTTCCAGGACGTGACCCTGTCCATCGGCCGCGGTGACAAGGTCTGTCTGGTCGGCCGCAATGGCAGCGGCAAGAGCACGCTGCTGAAATGCCTGGCCGGGGAGATCGAGCTGGACGAGGGCGAGCGCTTCGTCCAGCCCGGCGCCCGCATCGCCTATCTGGCCCAGGAGCCGGATTTCAGCCGCTACGCCACCGTGGCCGACTTCGTGGCCGGCGGCCAGGCCGAGCCCCAGGCCTACCGGGTGGAGGCGGTGCTGACCGCCATGGATCTGGCCCCGGACCGGGCCTGTGCCACCCTGTCGGGCGGCGAATCCCGCCGCGCGGCCCTGGCCCGCGCCCTGGTGGACGAGCCGGACGTGCTGCTGCTGGACGAGCCGACCAACCATCTGGACATCGCCACCATCGAATATCTGGAGCGCGAGCTTCAGGGCTTCCGCGGCGGGCTGCTGGTCATCAGCCATGACCGCCGCTTCCTGCAGAACCTGTCCAAGCGCCTGTTCTGGCTGGACCGCGGCACAATGCGCGAGACCGAGCGCCCCTTCGACCAGTTCGAGGCCTGGCGCGACGAGGTCTTCGCCGAGGAGGAGGCCGCCTGGCACAAGCAGGACCAGAAGATCAAGGCCGAGCTGAAATGGATGTGGGAGGGCGGCATCAGCGCCCGCCGCACCCGCAATATGGGCCGCGTGCGCCGCTTGCAGGACATGCGGGCCGAGCGGCTGACGCGCAGCCGCGCCCGGCAGGTCAATCTCGGCATCGCCGAGGCCGATGTCTCGGGCAAGCTGGTGATCGAGGCCGAACATCTGGCCAAGGCCTTCGGCGGCCGCACCATCATCCGCGATTTCTCCACCCGCATCCTGCGCGGGGACCGCGTCGGTGTCATCGGCCCCAACGGCGCCGGCAAGAGCACGCTGCTGAAGATGCTGATCGGCGAGCTGGAGCCGGATGGCGGCAGCGTGCGCCGCGGCACCAACCTGGAAACCATCGTCTTCGACCAGCGCCGGGCCCAGCTCGACCCCGACTCCACCCTGCGCCAGGTGCTGCTGCCCGAAGGCGGCGACAATATCTGGGTCGGCGGTAAGCCGCGGCACATCGCCAGCTATCTCAAGGATTTCCTGTTCGCCCCCGCGATGATGGACCAGCCGGTGCGGGCGCTGTCGGGCGGCGAGCGCAACCGGCTGCTGCTGGCCAAGCTGTTCGCCCGGCCCAGCAACCTCATGGTGCTGGACGAGCCGACCAACGACCTGGACATCGACACGCTGGACCTGCTGGAGGAGGTGCTGGGCGATTACGAGGGCACGCTGCTGCTGGTCAGCCATGACCGCGATTTCCTCGACCGGCTGGTGACCAGCACCATCGCCGTGGAGGGCGATGGCGAGGCCACGGAATATGCCGGCGGCTACAGCGACTATCTGGTGCAGCGCAAGGCCGCGGCCGAACCGGCTGCCGCCGCCGCCAGACCCGCCGCCCGCACCGCCGAACCGGCGGCGCCCAAGGCCAAGAAGAAGCTGAGCTTCAAGGAGAACCGCGAGCTGGAGGAGCTGCCGGCCCGCATGGCCGCGCTGGAAAAGACCATCAAGACCCAGGAGGCCCGGCTGGCCGACCCCAGCCTCTACGCCAAGGACCCCAAGGCCGTGACCAAGGCCGGCGAGGACCTGCACAAGGCCCAGGCCGAGCTGGCCGCCGCCGAGGAACGCTGGCTGGAGCTGGAAACGCTGAAGGCCGAGCTGGAGGGCTGATCCTTCCCCGGAAGCCGCCCTCCCCCATGAGGGTGGTCAAGGCCCCTCACTCCCCCTGGCGCTGCAGGTCGGCCACCACCGGGAAATGGTCGGAGATGACCTGGCCCTGGATGCTGTCGGTCAGGGTGGCGAAGCGCACCGCCGCCAGCCCGGCGCCGATGAGGATATGGTCCAGCGCCGGTCCGGTCTGGCGGATGTCGAAATCGTTGAAGGTCCCGTCCGGCCCGAACACCACGGGGCTGACGCGGCGGGCATCGGCCATGGCCGATGCCAGCAGCCGGTAGGCCCCGCCCCCGGCATCGCTGTTGAAATCGCCCAGCACGATGAGGCGGGCGCCGGCCGCGGCCGGCATGGCCAGCACCTGCCGGGCGCAGTCGCTGCGGGCCCGGTCGCTGACATTGTCGAAATGGACGTTGCGCACGTCATAGAGCGCCCCCGACGACCGGTCCGTCAGCAGCAGCCGGGTGATGGTGCGCGGCGACCCGGCCCCCTCGGCCTTGCTGGGCCGGTCGGGCGTGGCCGAGCACCATTGGGTTTCGGCCTGTACCAGCGCGAAGCGGGCGCGGCTGTAGAAGATGGCCGTGCTCTCGCCCCGCTCCCCGCCATCCGCCCCCCGGCCATCGCGCCCCTGGCCGTAATGGTCATAGCCGGGCAGGCCGGCGGCCAGCGCCGTCAGCATGTGCGGCAGCGCCTCCTGCACGCCCAGGATGTCCGGGGCGGTGAAGCGGATCTGGTCCAGCATCGGCCCCTGCCGCTGCGCCCAGCCCGGCCGGTCGTCGGGATTGTCGTAGCGGATATTGTAGCTCATCACCCGCACCGGCCCGGCCAAGGAACCGCCAGAGGCACCGGCCACCGGCCCCTCGGCCGCCACGGCCGCCACGGCCAGGCCGGCCACGCTCACCAGCAGGGCCGCCAGCAGCAGCCCGGAGCGGAAACACCGTTTCATCATCCCATCCCGCGATCAGCGACAACCGGCCCTGGGGTCCGGCCCCGGGGCTTAAGCGCCATACAGACGCATGTCCATGCTGTCGCGGAAACTTAATGTTCCCGGCCGGCGCGGGCCGAGCACCGGTCGGGCTCACGCCCACTTCTGCAAGATCGTTTGGTCATCATCATCCCCCGGCTGTCTGCCATGCGCCGGTCCGGGTCCGGACGGGCTTGCCGCCGGACCGGGTCTTCCGCCATAGACGGACTCCCTCCGTTCCCCGACCGCTCCCGGTTTCCCATGACCCCGCTCCACGCGCTGCAGGCCCTGGCCGTCATGGCCATCTGGGGCTTCAATTTCGTGATCGCCAAGCTGGTGATGGCGGAGCTGTCGCCGCTGCTGCTGATGGCGCTGCGCTTCGGGCTGGTGGCGCTGGTGCTTCTGCCCTTCGCCCGCGTGCCCTGGGGGTCGTTCCGGCCGCTGCTGGCCTATGCCGTGGTCATGGGCGGCCTCCATTTCCCCCTGGTCTTTTCCGGGGTCAAGGGCATCGGCGCCAGCACCGGCAGCATCGTCATCCAGTTGCAGGTGCCCTTCGCCTCGCTGCTGGCCATGCTGTTCTTCAAGGACCGGCTGGGCTGGCGCCGGGCGCTGGGCATGGCCGTGTCCTTTTCCGGTGTGGCCGTCATCGCCGGGGTGCCGCAGGACAATCTCAGCCTGCCGCATGTGTTCATGGTCGTGGCCGCGGCCCTGGCCTTCGCCTTTTCCAACATCCAGCTGAAATGGCTGGGCAATGTGGACTGGAAGACGCTGAACGCCTACATGGCGCTGTTCGCGGTGCCGCAGCTGCTGGGCCTGTCGCTGCTGCTGGAGCAGGACCAGCTGCAGCAGATCCGGGCCATGTCCGGCCAGGCCATGCTGTGCCTTCTTTATCTCAGCCTGATGGCGACCATTGTCGCCTATGCCTTCTGGTATCCGCTGGTGAAGCGCTACGATGTCAACCAGACCATCCCCTTCCTGATGCTGGTGCCGCTGTTCGGCGTCGGCGGCGGGGTCGCCCTGCTGGGCGAGCCGGTCACTTGGCAGCTGGTCGTCGGCGGCCTGCTGACGGTCGGCGGCGTCGGCGTCATCATCCTGCGGCGGCCCCGCTACACGCCGGGGCGCAGCACCACCTGAGTCTCCACCGCCCATGCGCCTGATCGACCTGCCCTCCCCCAACCACGGCCCCCGCCCCGACGGTGTGCGGCCCGACCTGCTGCTGCTGCACTATACCGGCATGCCCACGGCCGCGGCGGCGCTGGAGCGGCTGTGCGATCCGGAGGCCCAGGTCAGCGCCCATTACCTGATCGACGAGGACGGCACGCTCTACCGGCTGGTGCATGAGGGGCGGCGGGCCTGGCATGCCGGCCTGTCCTGCTGGCAGGGCGTCAGCGACATCAACGGCCGCTCCATCGGCATCGAGCTGGTCAATCCCGGCCACGAGTTCGGTTACCGTCCCTTCCCCGCGGCGCAGATGCACAGCCTCCTGGCCCTGGCCGCGGCGCTGGTGCGCGACTGGTCGATCCCGCCGCTGCGGGTGCTGGGCCATTCCGACGTGGCGCCGGCGCGCAAGCAGGATCCGGGCGAGCTGTTCGACTGGGCGGGGCTGGCCCGGGCCGGCATCGGCGCCTGGCCGGCGCCGTCGGCCGCCGATGACGGCCCCTGGAGCGATGAGGAGGTCCGCCGTCTGCTGGCCCGCATCGGCTATGGGACGGCATGGGACGCCGCGGATGGGACGCCATGGGCCGGCGGCCATGGGACGGCATGGGACGGGCTGGCCGGCCTGACCCTGCTGGCCTTCCAGCGCCATTGGCATCCCGCCGCCCTGACCGGCCGCCCGGATGCGGAGACGGTGCGGCGGCTGCGCGCCCTGGTCCGCTGCCATGCCACGGAACCGCTTGCATCGGCGGGGCCGGGCGTCTAACTGTCTGCGCGCCAGACGGCCGGATGGTCGCTCTTCCGCAACGGGGAAACCCGCGGGAGGGAGGAAAGTCCGGGCTCCACGGAAGCACGGTGCCGGGTAACGCCCGGCGGGGGCGACCCCAGGGACAGTGCCACAGAGAGCAGACCGCCCACATCGTCCCGCCTGGGATGGCATGGGCAAGGGTGAAAGGGTGCGGTAAGAGCGCACCGCGCCCCCGGCGACGGGGGCGGCATGGTAAACCCCACCGGGAGCAAGACCGAATAGGGGTGGCGGGACGGCCTGTCCTTCCGGATGGGTCCGTCAGGCGCGCTTCCGCGCTGTCACCCGGGTGGGTTGCGTGAGGCGTCCGGCAACGGACGTCCCAGAGGAATGACCATCCCCCGGATACCGTCCAGCGTGCTGGATACGGTCCGGTGGACAGAACCCGGCTTACAGGCCGTCTGGCACTTTTATCTTCCGGATAGTCTCCCATGCCGCATGGATATTATCCGCCCCGTCCGGGCGGGGGATGGCGGCGAAGCCCGGCGCGCTTGGCGTCGGCCGCCGGCGACACGACAGCCATCCACGCGGTCGCCCGCCCCCACCCTACCATACCGGCGACGCTTTCGGGGCAACCCCACAATATCTGGTGGCCATCACGGCCGGCCTGCGCTAGTGCTGATCCGCGGACCTGCCGGTGTCCCGGCCCCGTCCGCCCCTGGGCCAGATGGGGCACTCCCGTTTCGACGCCGCCCCTTTTCTTTTGGAACCGCAAGATCTGGACAGTCGAGCCACAAGAGCTTGACAGGCCTGTTTTTGCCCCCACCAAAGAACATTTCAGAAACAAAAGGCTTTGCACAGGCATATCGTCCTGTGTTCTCTCCGCTTCCACCCCGGTTGCTGAAAACTACCCACAGGAAGTCCACACAGCTACCCACAGCCTGTGGACAATCCTTAAAAACTCCAGGCATTTACTGCCGGGCGGCATTGACCGCCCATCCAATCCCATGCTATCCCATATTCACCCAGAAAGAGGGATCCCGCGCCGGAAAACCGCCCGCTGTTCATCGGGCGGAGGTCGCGGGACCGAGCGGGCTCTGGGCAATGCGCAACGATGCCGACGGGCATCGAACCGGTGGGGACGATGGGCCTGTTCCTGTCCACATACGTCAACAAGGTTGACAAGAAGGGTCGGGTCTCCGTGCCGGCACCCTTCCGCTCGGCCTTGCTCGGCGAGGGCGGTCAGGCCGAGCTGGTGGTGTTCCGCTCGCTCCAGGCCCAGGCGCTGGACGCCTGCCCCATCGCCTATCTCGACCAGCTCTCCGCCGCCCTGGACGACCCGGCCACGCCCGACGATTACCGCGACCTGATCGAAACCACGGTGTTCGGCGGCTCGGTGCGCCTGACCATCGATCCCGAGGGGCGCATCATCATCCCGAACGAGTTCCTGACCTTCGCCGGCATCTCCGAGTCCGTGTCCTTCGTCGGCCGCCGCAAGACCTTCCAGATCTGGGAGCCGGCGGCCTTCGCCGGGCATGAGCGCAGCAGCCGCGAGCAGGCCCGCGCCAACAACATCTCCCTCAGCACCATCCTGGCCAAGACCAGCGGCCTGGCCAAGGGGGGCGCATGAGCACGGCCCTTCTCCACATCCCCGTCCTGCGCGACGAGGTGATGGCCGCCCTGGCGCCGCGCCCCGGCGCCGTCATGGTCGACGGCACCTTCGGCGCCGGCGGCTACAGCCGCGCCCTGCTTGAGGCCGGCTGCACCGTCTGGGCCATCGACCGCGATCCCGAGGCCGTGGCCCGCGGCGCGGCGCTCGGCGCCGCCTTCCCCGGCCGGCTGACCCTGCTGCCGGGCTGCTTCGGCGACATGGAGCGGCTGCTGGCCGCCCGCGGCGTGACGCGGGTGGACGGCGTCACCCTGGATGTGGGCGTCTCCAGCCCGCAGATCGACGATCCCGCCCGCGGCTTCAGCTTCCGCTTCGACGGCCCGCTGGACATGCGCATGGGACGGGATGGGCAATCGGCCGCCGATCTGGTCAACACCCTGCCCGAGGAGGAGCTGGCCGACATCGTCTGGCGCCTGGGCGAAGAGCGGCATTCCCGCCGCGTGGCCCGCGCCGTGGTCGAACAGCGCAAGACCCAGCCCTTCACCCGCACGGTGGAGCTGGCCGAGCTGGTCCGCCGCGTGGTGCCGAAATCCAAGGACGGCATCGACCCGGCCACCCGCACCTTCCAGGCCCTGCGCATCGCCGTGAATGACGAGCTGGGCGAGCTGGAGCGCGGGCTGGAGGCGGCCGAGCGGCTGCTGGCGCCCGGCGGGCGTCTGGCCGTGGTCAGCTTCCATTCGCTGGAGGACCGGGTGCTGAAGGAGTTCCTGCGCACGCGCTCCGGCAATGTGCCGTCGCCGTCGCGCCATCTGCCGGGTCCGGCCGCTGCCGGCCCCGCCCCCACCTTCCGCCTCTGGGCCAAGTCCGGTGTGACGCCGGGCGAGGCCGAGCTGGCCGCCAATCCGCGCGCCCGGTCCGCCCGGCTGCGCAGTGCCGAACGTACCGAAGCTAGGGCCTGGTCCCGGGGAGACGCCGCATGATCGGCAAGTCCGCCATCGTCTGGATCGCGCTGGCCTGCACCGCCAGCGGCATCCTCTATCAGACCAGCTACCGCGTGCAGGAGCAGGAGGAACGTCTGTCCCGCCTGAACCGGCAGATCGTGGCGGAGCAGGAGGCGATCCAGGTCCTCAAGGCCGAATGGGCCTATCTCAACGATCCCGACCGGCTGGAGAAGCTGGTGGCGGAGCATCTGGTGCTGCAGCCGACCAAGGCCGAGCAGATCGTCACCCTGGACCAGATCCCGCTGAAGACGCCGGCCCTGGTGGCCGAGGCGCCGCTGCCGTCGGGCCGCAAGCCGGCCTCCAGCCAGGTGGCCGAGAACCATGCCAGGTCCGCGCCGGCCACATCCGCCGCCGCCACCGCCACCGCGGCGCCCGGCAAGGAGGCGGGCCGCACCGCGGCGCCCGTTGTCAAGGTTCAGTACGGAGCCGCCCGATGACCGACGCGCACCTGTCCCTGACCGGCTTCGATATCGCCGGCATCGAGCGGCTGCAGAATGCCCGGCCCGAGCCGCGGGTGCGGCTGCAGAGCCGCGCCTCCAGCGCGCTGGAACAGGGACGGTCGCGTCTGGTGGTGCTGTCGGCGCTGTTCGCCCTGGCCTTCGGCGCCGTGGGGCTGAAGCTGGTGGGGGCCACGGTGCTGACCGGGGGGGACGAACCCGTCACCGCCCGCACGGCGCTGCGCGCGCCCCATGCCGGCCGCGCCGACATCGTCGACCGCAACGGCGTGCTGCTGGCCACCTCGCTGACCACGCAGTCGGCCTATGCCGACCCCAAGCTGATCCTCGACGCCCGCGAGGCGGCGGTGAAGCTGGCCAGCGTGCTGCCCGACCTCGATCCCAAGGCCATGGAGGCGGAGCTGCGCCAGGACCGGCGCTTTATCTGGATCCGGCGCAACCTGACGCCGAAGCAGCAGTACGAGATCAACCGGCTGGGCATCCCCGGCGTCTTCTTCCAGAAGGAGGAGCGCCGCATCTATCCGCAGGGCGATCTGGCGGCCCATGTGGTCGGCTTCACCGGCATCGACAATGCCGGCCTGATGGGCATCGAGCAGTCCTATGACAGCCGCCTGAAGGAGATGGACGGGCCGCTGCAGCTGTCCATCGATGTGCGGCTCCAGCATCTGCTGCGCCAGGAACTGGCCACCACCATGGAGGAGTTCAACGCCATCGGCGCCGCCGGCATGGTCATGGATGTGAAGACCGGCGAGATCCTGGGCATGGTCAGCCTGCCCGATTTCGATCCGCACAGCCCGCCCCCGCCGCAGCCGGAACAGGACCTGGACCCCCGGTTCAACCGCAACACGCTGGGCGTGTACGAGATGGGGTCCACCTTCAAGATCCTGAACACGGCGCTGACGCTGGACAGCGGCAAGGTGCGGCTGCGCGACAGCTTCGACACCACGCATCCCATCCGCATCGGCCGCTTCACCATCACCGACTACCATCCCGAGAACAAATGGATGGATGTGGCGGAGATCTTCGAGGTCTCCTCCAACATCGGCTCGGTGCGCATGATCGAGCAGGTGGGGCCGGCGGCGCAGAAGGAGTTCATGACCAAGGTCGGCATGACCAGACCCGTTCCGCTGGAGATCCCGGAAACGGGCTGGCCCATCGTGCCCAATCCCTGGCGCGAGGTGAACATGATGACCATCGCCTTCGGCCACGGCATGTCGGTCAGTCCGCTGCACACGGTCACGGCGGCGGCCGGCATCGTCAATGGCGGCATCATGCATCCGGCCACGCTGCTGAAGCGGGACCGGGGCGCGGAGGTGCCGGGCACCCGCATCATCTCCGAATCGACCTCCGACACCATGCGCAAGCTGATGCGGCTGGTGGTGACCAACGGCACCGCCAGCAAGGCCGACACGCCGGGCTATGTCGTCGGCGGCAAGACCGGCACGGCGGAGAAGGTCAAGAATGGCGGCTATGCGCGCAAGGCGCTGATCTCCTCCTTCCTCGGCGCCTTCCCCATGAACGACCCGCGCTATGTCGTCTATGTGCTGGTGGACGAACCCAAGGGCACCAAGAAAAGCTACGGCTTCGCCACCGGCGGCTGGGTCGGCGCGCCGACGGTGGGGCGCATCATCGCCCGCATGGGGCCGCTGCTGGGCATGCGGCCTGTGGACGCGCAATCGCCGGAGATTGTCCAAGCTCTTGCCATTAATCCGCAGCAGGCTAAGCCCCTCTCCCAGGTGGCGGCCAATCCCGGCGGCGGAACACGTTGATGAAAAGGCTCTCCGAACTCATGGCCTCGCGCACGGAAATCGCTATTTCGGCGTTGGCGCTGGAACGCGACCCGCCGATCACGGAGATCACGGCGGACAGCCGCAAGGTGGTGCCCGGAACGCTGTTCGCCGCGTTGCCGGGCACTGTGCGTGATGGGCGGGACTTCATTCCCCAGGCGGTGGCGGCGGGCGCCGTGGCCGTGCTGGCGCCCAAGGGCACGGTGCTGCCGCCGGACTGCGGGTCGGTGGCCCTGATCGAGGACGAGAATCCGCGCCGCCGTCTGGCCCTGCTGGCCGCGGCCTTCTTTGCGGCCCAGCCCCGCACCATCGCCGCCGTCACCGGCACCAACGGCAAGACCTCCACGGCCCAGTTCACCCGCCAGATCTGGGAGGGGTTGGGCCACAAGGCCGCGGCCATGGGCACGCTGGGCCTGGTGGCGCCGGGCTTCCCGCAGAGCGGCAGCCTGACCACGCCCGATCCCATCGCGCTGCACCGCACCCTGGCCGAGGTGGCGGGAGCCGGCATCAACCATCTGGCCATGGAGGCGTCCAGCCACGGGCTGGACCAATACCGCCTGGACGGGGTGCTGGTGACCACGGGCGGCTTCACCAACCTGACCCGCGACCATCTGGACTATCACGGCACCATGGAGGCCTATTTCAAGGCCAAGGCCATGCTGTTCGAGCGGGTGATGCCGCGCGGCGCCACCGCGGTCGTCAATGCCGACATCCCGGAATTCGAGCGTCTGGCCGCCCTGTGCAAGGCGCGCAAGCAGGCGGTCCTGGGCTTCGGCCAGTCCGGGCGCGAGCTGAAGGTGCTCGACCTCGCCCCCCTGCCCCATGGCCAGCGCCTGGAGCTGGAGGTGCTGGGGCAGCGCCGCACGGTGGAACTGCCGCTGGTCGGCCGTTTCCAGGTCTGGAACGCGCTCTGCGCCCTGGGCCTGGTCATCGGCGCCGGCGAGGCGGCCGGGGCCGCCGCCGATCAGCTGGAACGGCTGCAGGTGGTGCGCGGCCGGCTGGAGCTGGTGGCCCGCCTTAAAAATGGCGCAGCCGTCTATGTGGATTACGCCCACACCCCCGACGGTCTGGAAACGGTTCTGAAATCCTTGCGGCCCCATACCCAGGCGCGCCTGTCGGTGGTGTTCGGCTGCGGCGGCGACCGGGACCGCGGCAAACGGCCGATGATGGGCGGCATCGCCGCGCGGCTGGCCGACCGGGTCATCGTCACCGACGACAATCCGCGGTCGGAGGTGCCGGCCGCCATCCGGGCGGAGGTCATGGCCGGCTGCCCGGACGCGACCGAGATCGATGACCGGGCCAGGGCGATCGCCCTGGCCGTGGAGGAGCTGGGGGCCGGCGACGTGCTGGTCATCGCCGGCAAGGGACATGAGCAGGGGCAGATCATCGGCAACGAGGTCCGCCCCTTCGACGACGCGAGCGTGGCACGGGCCGCCATCGCCGGCATGTGAGGGACAGGAGACGACGGCATGAAGACGGAGACCGGCACCCCGATCCTGTGGACCGCGGCCGACGCGGCCGCCGCCACCAATGGCCGTCTCCCGGCCCGTCTCCCGGCGGAGTCCAGCCGCGCCGAGTGGCAGGCCACCGGCGTTTCCATCGACAGCCGCACGGTGCAGCCGGGCGACCTGTTCGTGGCGCTGCGGGGTCCGAATTTCGACGGGCACGCCTTCGTCGCCGATGCGCTGGCCAAGGGGGCGGTGGCCGCCCTGGTCTCGGCGGTGCCGGCCGGCCTGCCGGCCGATGCGCCGCTGCTGCTGGTCGAGGACACCCTGGCCGGGCTTGAGGATCTGGGCCGCGTCGCCCGCCTCAATTTCCGCGGCAAGGTCATCGCCGTCACCGGCTCCGTCGGCAAGACCGGCACCAAGGAGGCGCTGAAGCAGTGCCTGGAGGCGCTGGGACCGACCTATGCCACCGCGGGCAGCTTCAACAACCATTGGGGCGTGCCGCTCAGCCTGGCCCGGCTGCCGGCCGATCACGCGTTCGGCATCTTCGAGCTGGGCATGAACCATGCCGGCGAGATCGCGGCCCTGACCCGCATGGTCAAGCCCGACGTGGCCATCATCACCACGGTGGAGGCGGTGCATCTGGAGTTCTTCGCCAATGTGGAGGGCATCGCCGACGCCAAGGCCGAGATCTTCGAGGGCATGACCACGGCCGGCACCGCCGTGCTGAACCGGGACAATCCGCATTTCGGCCGGCTGCTGGCCGCCGCCCGCACCCAGGGCCTGGGGCAGGTCTGGAGCTTCGGCCGGCACGACCAGGCCGATGCCCGCCTGCTGGACTGCTCGCTGCACGCCACCTCCTCGCTGGTGACGGCGGACATCCGCGGCGAGCGCGTGACCTACACCCTGTCCCTGCCGGGCCAGCACCATGTCATGAACAGCCTGGGCGTCCTGCTCTGCGTCAAGGCCGCCGGCGGCGACGTGGCCGTGGCCGCCCGCCAGTTCTCCCAGATCCAGCCCATCAAGGGCCGCGGCCTGCGCAAGCGCGTGCCGCTGACCAAGGGCAGCCTGACCCTGATCGACGAAAGCTACAATGCCAGCCCGGTCGCCATGGCCGCGGCGGCGGCGGTGCTGGGCAAGGCCGATCCGGGGGCCGGTGGTCGGCGCATCGCCGTATTGGGCGACATGCGGGAGCTGGGAGTCCAGTCGCCCTCCCTGCATGCCGGCCTTGCCGAACCCCTGCGGCTCGCCGGCACCGACCTGGTGTACTGCTGCGGCCCCAACATGAAGCACCTGTTCGACCGGCTGCCGGCCGCGCTGCGCGGCCGCTGGACGGAAAGCAGCGCCGAGCTGGCCCCGCTGGTGGCGGCGGCGGTGCGCGCGGGCGACGTGGTCATGGTCAAGGGATCGGCCGGCAGCCGCATGAGCCTGGTGGTGGAGGCGCTGCTGGCCCTGGATCAGTCGTCCCGGGCCGGTTCGGCCGTGGCCGCGCTATCGGGAAGCTAAGAGACGAGAATGCTGTACAACCTGCTCTATCCGCTGGCCGACCAGTTCCAGCTCTTCAACCTGTTCCGGTACATCACCTTCCGGACGGGCGGAGCCGTGATGACGGCGCTGCTGATCAGCTTCGTCATCGGCCCCCATGTCATCCGCTGGCTGAAGTCGGTGCAGGGGGCGGGTCAGCCCATCCGCGAGCAGTATCTGGAAACCCACCTGAAGAAGAAGGGCACGCCCACCATGGGCGGGCTGATGATCATGATCGCCGTGATCGTCAGCACCCTGCTCTGGGTCGATCTGACCAACGTCTATACCTGGATCGTGCTGCTGGTGACCGTGGGCTTCGGCCTGGTCGGCTTCGGCGACGATTTCCTGAAGCTGACCAAGAAGAACACGGCCGGCCTGTCCAGCAGGGCCAAGATGGGCGGCACCATTGTCGTGGCCGTCACCGCCGTGGCCTGGTACCTGGCGGTGACGCCGGCGCCGCTGGCCACCGGCCTGGCCCTGCCCTTCTTCAAGGACCTGCTGATCAATATGGGGCTGCTCTACGCCCCCTTCGCCGTCATCGTCATCATCGGCTCCAGCCATGCCGTGAACCTGACCGACGGGCTGGACGGTCTGGCCACGGTGCCGATCATGATCGCGGCCGCCTGCTTCGGCCTCATCGCCTACCTGTCGGGCAACCTGATCTTCTCGAACTATCTCGGCATCCAGCATGTGCCCGGCACCGGCGAGCTGGCGGTGTTCTGCGGCGCCCTGGTCGGGGCCGGCCTGGGCTTCCTCTGGTTCAACGCCCCGCCGGCCATGGTGTTCATGGGCGACACCGGTTCGCTGTCGGTGGGCGGCGCGCTGGGCGCGGTCTCGGTCATCACCAAGCACGAGCTGGTTCTGGCCATCGTCGGCGGCCTGTTCGTGCTGGAGGCGCTGTCGGTGATGATCCAGGTCGCCTCCTTCAAGCTGACGGGCAAGCGGGTGTTCCGCATGGCCCCGATCCATCACCACTTCGAAAAGAAAGGCTGGTCGGAGCCGACGGTGGTCATCCGCTTCTGGATCATCGCCGTCATCCTGGCCCTGATCGGCCTGTCCACCCTCAAGCTGCGCTGAGTTCCGGGAATGATCGACCTCTCCGCCCTCAAGGGACGCCGTTTCGCCGTCATGGGTCTGGCCCGCTCGGGCCTGACCGCGGCCCGTGCCCTGCTGGACGGGGGGGCGGAGGTGCTGGCCTGGGATGACGGCAAGGCCGGGCAGGACGCCGCCGCCCGCGCCGGCATCGCCCTGACCGATCTGCACCGGGCCGATCTGGCCGGGGTCGAGGCGCTGGTGCTCTCCCCCGGCATCCCGCACACCTTCCCGGCGCCGCATCCGGTGGCGGCGCGGGCCAAGGCCGCCGGCATCCCCATCATCGGCGATGTGGAGCTGCTGAAGCGGGCGCAGCCGGACGCCACCTATCTCTGCATCACCGGCACCAACGGCAAGTCCACCACCACGGCGCTGACCGGCCACATCCTGGCCGCCACCGGCCGCGCGGTGGAGGTGGGCGGCAATCTCGGCATCCCGGTGTTGAGCTTCCGTCCGCTGGGCCCCGGCGGTCTCTATGTGCTGGAGATGTCCAGCTACCAGCTGGAACTGACGCCCGGCCTGGGCTTCGACGCCGCCGTGCTGCTGAACATCACCCCCGACCATCTCGACCGCCATGGCGGCATGGACGGCTACATCGCCGCCAAGCGTCTGGCCTTCCGCCCCGGTGCGGCGGCCCCGGTCGCCATCCTGGGCGTGGACGAGGCCAACACCGCAGCCATGGCCGACGCGCTGGCGGCCGAGGGCGGGCGCACCATCGTCCGCATCTCGTCCGAGCGTTTCGTGCCCGGCGGCATTTCCGCCGCCGACGGGGTGTTGGTCGATGACAGCGACGGCCGGCGCCTGTCCGTGCTGGACCTGCGCGACTGCCCCGCCCTGCCCGGCCGCCACAATTGGCAGAACGCCTGCGCCGCCTATGCGCTGGCCCGCGCGGTGGGCACGGCGCCGGCGGTCATCGCCGCCGCCATGCGCAGCTTCCCCGGCCTGGCCCACCGGCAGCAGGCCGTCGCCACCTTGGACGGGGTGCGCTTCATCAATGACAGCAAGGCCACCAACGCCGACGCCGCGGCCAAGGCCCTGGGCTGCTACAGCGGCATCCACTGGATTCTCGGCGGCCGGCCGAAGGAGACGGGGTTGGCCGGGCTGGAACCCTTCATGCCCAACGTAGCCCGCGCCTATCTCATCGGTGAGGCGACGGAGGCGTTCGCCCGCTGGCTCGAGGCCAACGGCGTGCCCTATGCGCGCTGCGGCACGCTGGACGCCGCCGTGCCCGCCGCCTTCGCCGACGCCCGCGCCGGTGATGCCGGCGGCGTGGTGCTGCTGTCGCCGGCCTGCGCCAGCTTCGACCAGTTCCCCAATTTCGAGGTCCGGGGCGAGGCCTTCGTCCAGGCCGTCGACCGGCTGAAGACCGGCCCCAGCCCGCGCGAAGGGACCGGCGCATGATCTCGTTCGCCCGCACCGACCATTCCATCCTCGGCCGCTGGTGGTGGACGGTCGACCGCTGGACCCTGGCCGCCATCGTGGCGATCTCCGTCATCGGCGTGGTGCTGATCCAGGCCGCCAGCCCGGCGGTGGCCGACCGCATCGGCCTCAGCACCTTCCACTTCATCGAGAAGCATCTGGTGGTGCTGCTGCCAGGCCTCGCCATCATGGTCGTGGTGTCGCTGCTGTCGCCGCGCGGGGTGCGGCGGCTGGCGCTGGGCCTGTTCCTGGTCTCCCTGGTGGGGGTGTTCCTGACCCTGTTCATCGGCACCGAGATCAAGGGCGCCACGCGCTGGATCCATATCGGCACCTCGATCCAGCCGTCGGAGTTCCTGAAGCCAGCCTTCGCCGTGGTGGCGGCCTGGCTGTTCTCCCTGCACCGCAATCAGGAGAATTTCCCCGGCATTCCCGTGGTCTGCGGTCTTTATGCCCTGATCGTGCTGCTGCTGATGAGCCAGCCCGACCTGGGCCAGACCTTCGTCATCACCTCGGTCTTCGCCGGCCAGTTCTTCCTGGCCGGGCTGCCGATCCTGCTGGTGGCGGGTGTGGTGGTGGCCGGTATCGGCGGCCTTGTCGGCGCCTATTTCATGTTCTCCCATGTGCAGAGCCGCATCGACCGCTTCCTTGATCCGGCCGCCGGCGACAATTACCAGGTCGCCCGCGCCCTGGAGGCGTTCAAGCATGGCGGGCTGTGGGGCACCGGCCCCGGCCAGGGCACGGTGAAGATGACCATTCCCGACAGCCACGCCGACTTCATCTTCGCCGTGGCCGGCGAGGAGCTGGGGCTGGTGGTCTGCACCCTGATCCTGCTGCTGTTCGCCTTCGTGGTCCTGCGCTGCTTCATGCGCGCCTTCAATGACCAGAGCCTGTTCGTGGTGCTGGCCGCCAGCGGCCTGACCATGCAGTTCGGGCTGCAATCCATCGTCAATATGGGATCGACCCTGCATCTGATCCCGACCAAGGGCATGACCCTGCCCTTCATCAGCTATGGCGGCTCCTCGCTGATCGCGCTGGGCATCGGCATGGGCATGCTGCTGGCCCTGACGCGCAAGCGCTTCGGGCCGGGAGAGGGCGCATGAACCAGACCCGTCCCATCGTCCTGGCGGCCGGCGGCACCGGCGGCCACATGTTCCCGGCCGAGGCCCTGGCCCGCGAGCTGCTGGCCCGCGGCCGGCGCGTGGTGCTGGTGACCGACATCCGCGGCAAGGCCTTCGGCGACGCCCTGCCCGACGTGCCGGTGGAGCGCATCCGCGCCGCCACCGCCGCCCCCGGTCTGACCGGCAAGCTGCGCATGGTGGTGGAGCTGGTGGCCGGCACGGCCCAGGCCCGCGGGCTGATGCGCAGCCTGGACCCGGCCGCCGTGGTCGGGTTCGGCGGCTATCCCTCGGTGCCCACCGTGTTCGCCGCCCAGCAGCGCGGCATCCCCACCATCCTGCACGAGCAGAACGCCGTGCTGGGCCGCGCCAACCGGCTGATGGTCCGCCGCGCCGGCCTGATCTGCACCTCCTTCCCCGAGGTCAAGGGGCTGGGGACCGCCGACGGCCGCCGCATCGTCCGCACCGGCAACCCCGTGCGCGCGGACATCCTGGCCCTGCGCGACTGTCCCTATCCCGCCCCCACCGCCCATGGCGCCGTGACCCTGCTGGTCACCGGCGGCAGCCAGGGCGCCGCCGTGTTCGGCGAGGTGGTGCCGCGGGCCGTGGCCCTGCTGCCGGAGGATCTGCGCCTGCGCCTGAAGCTGGTGCAGCAGGCGCGCACCGAGAATATCGAGACCGCTCGCAGCGCCTATATCACGATGGGCGTCCAGGCCGAGCTGGCCCCCTTCTTCCGCGACATGCCGGCGCGGCTGGCCGGCTGCCATCTGATGATCGGCCGCTCCGGCGCCGGCACCGTGGCCGAGCTGGCCGTGGCCGGGCGCCCGTCGATCCTGGTGCCCTATCCCCACGCCATGGACGACCACCAGACGGCCAATGCCCGCGCCCTGGCCGGGGCCGGCGGGGCGCGGCTGCTGCCGCAGTCGGAGATGTCGCCGGAAAGCCTGTCCGCCCTGCTGGCGGCCCTGCTGGCCGACCCGGCCACCCTGTCTTCCATGGCCAAGGCCGCCTTCGCCTGGAGCATGCCCGACGCCGCCCAGCGTCTGGCCGATGCCGTGCTGGCCCGCATCGACGGCGTTTCCACCCCGGCGGGAGGGCTGGCGGCATGACCATCGCGCCCCGCGTGCAGCAGCCTGCGGCCCCCGGCACCGCCTCCCGCAAAATGGTGGTCTGCCTCCCCGTGATGGCGGGTGACAGCGGCGCCCGACTTGCGCATAACGGCGCCCTGCGCGGCCCCCGGCCGTGCCGTCCCATCCACTCCGTGCCCCGCCACCCGGACCGTGCCGGCCGCCGCCGCGCGCCTGTCCGTCCCCTCCCCACGCCGACCGCCGCCACGCCGACCGCGCACCGCCCTGGAGTATCAGCATGAGGGCCCTGCCTCTCAATATCGGGACCATCCACTTCGTCGGCATCGGCGGCATCGGCATGTCGGGCATCGCCGAGGTGCTGCACAATCTGGGCTATGCGGTCCAGGGCAGCGACATGAGCGACAACTACAATGTCCAGCGCCTGCGCAAGCTGGGCATCCGCGTCGAGGTCGGCCACCGGGCCGACAATCTGGGCGACGCCGCCGTGGTGGTGATCTCCAGCGCCGTGAAGAGCGACAATCCCGAGGTGGCCGCCGCCCGCGCCCATCTCATCCCCGTGGTGCGCCGGGCCGAGATGCTGGGCGAGCTGATGCGGCTGAAATGGTCCATCGCCATCGCCGGCACCCACGGCAAGACCACCACCACCAGCATGGTCGCGGCCCTGCTGGAAGGGGCGGGCTTCGACCCCACCGTCATCAATGGCGGCATCATCAACAGCCTGGGCACCAACGCCAAGCTGGGCGCCGGCGACTGGATGGTGGTGGAGGCGGACGAGAGCGACGGCACCTTCACCAAGCTGCCGGCCACCATCGGCATCGTCACCAACCTGGACCCGGAGCATCTCGACCATTACGGCACCTTCGAGGAAGAGAAGAAGGCCTTCGACCGCTTCGTCGAGAACATCCCCTTCTACGGCTTCGCCGCGCTCTGCATCGACCATCCCGAGGTGCAGGCCCTGATCGGCCGCGTCGACCGCCGCATCGTCACCTACGGCTTCAGCCCCCAGGCCGATGTGCGCGCCGTCAATGTCGAGACCGGCACCGCCGGCGCCCGCTATGACGTCACCGTGTCCGAGCGCGTGCTGGGCGAGGCCCGCACCATCACCGGCGTCGTCCTGCCCATGTACGGGCTGCACAATGTGCAGAACTCGCTGGCCGCCATTGCCGTCGCCATCAACATGGGCATCGAGGACGAGGCCATCCGCGCCGCCTTCGCCCGCTTCTCCGGCGTCAAGCGCCGCTTCACCCGCACCGGGGAGAGCAACGGCATCGTCGTCATCGACGATTACGGCCACCACCCCGTGGAGATCCAGGCCGTGCTGAAGGCGGCCCGCACCGCCGGCACCGGCCGCACCATCGCCGTGGTGCAGCCGCACCGCTATTCCCGCCTGTCCTCGCTGTTCCAGGATTTCTGCACCTGCTTCAACGACGCCGACGCCGTCATCGTCGCCGACGTCTATGCCGCCGGCGAGCAGCCGATCGAGGGCGCCAGCAAAGAGGCGCTGGTGGAGGGTCTGCGCATGCGCGGCCACCGCCAGGTGGTGGCCCTGCCCTCGCCCGAGGCGCTGCCGTCCCTGGTGCGCGACATGGCCCGGCCCGGCGACTTCGTGGTCTGCCTGGGCGCCGGCACCATCACCCAGTGGGCCAATGCCCTGCCGGCCGAGCTGGACCGGCTGTTCGGCGCCAACCGCGCAGGCGGGGGGCATTGATGGAGGCATCGGCACGCGGGGGCGTCACCACACAGCTGATCGAGCGTCTGCCGCCGGTGCGCGGCCGGCTGGCGGCGGATGTGCCCCTGGGGCCGATGACCTGGTTCCGTGTCGGCGGCCCGGCCGAGGTGCTGTTCCGCCCGGCCGACGCCGAGGATCTGGCCGGTTTCCTGGCCGGCTGCCCGGACGATGTGCCGGTGACCGTGATCGGCGTGGCCAGCAATCTGCTGGTGCGTGACGGCGGCGTGCCCGGCGTGGTCATCCGGCTGGGCGGCGGCTTCGCCGGCATCAGTGTGGACGGTGACAGCCTGACGGCCGGGGCCGGCGCGCTCGACCTCAATGTGGCGCTGACCGCCCGCGACGCCGCCCTGGCCGGGCTGGAGTTCCTGTCCGGCATTCCCGGCAGCATCGGCGGGGCCGTGCGCATGAATGGCGGCGCCTATGGCGGGGAGATCGTGGACGTGATCCTGGAGGCCGAGGGCGTCGACCGCCGCGGCCGCCGGCACCGCTATGACCGGGCGGCGCTGGATCTGACCTACCGTCATTGCGGCGTGCCCGATGATGTCATCTTCACCGCCGCCCGCTTCCAGGGCCGGCGCGACGATGCCGCCGCCATCGCCGCCCGCATCGAGGCCATCCAGCAGGCCCGGGCCGACAGCCAGCCCGTGCGCGCCCGCACCGGCGGCAGCACCTTCGCCAATCCGCCGGGGCACAAGGCCTGGCAGCTGATCGACCAGGCCGGCTGCCGCGGGCTGACCATCGGCGGCGCCCAGATGAGCGAGAAGCACTGCAACTTCATGCTGAACCTGGGCGGCGCCACGGCGCACGACCTCGAATCACTGGGCGAGGAGGTGCGGCGGCGGGTGCTGGAGACCAGCGGCATCAGCCTGCGCTGGGAGATCCGCCGCATCGGCTTACCCCTTTCGGCCGGGTCGGAGGCCGCATGATGAGCCATCGGCCCCGCCCCCGAGTCTTTTGCGCAACACTGGCCGGTGGCGCCCGGGAAAATCGCGGCAGCGCCGGTGCCGGGGGCTTGCGCCGCCGCGAATCGTCGCCTACACCGGATTTTGTGGTACTCCGGCGCGGCGCTTATACAAAATCTTGCGTTCGGCAGAAATTGCCGGGACCTTTCCGCTGGGGACACTGGTGCGGGTCGGCCAGGCACAGCGGATGCCAGCCGGTGGGGACCCTTGGGGGATTGTGGGATGAGTGAGCAGCGTCGCAAGCATGTGGCCGTCCTGATGGGCGGCTGGTCGGCTGAGCGGGACGTGTCGCTGGTCAGCGGCGCCCGCATTGCCGAGGCGCTGGCCTCGAAGGGCTACCGCGTCACCACCATCGATGTGCAGCGTGACCTGCCCGGCCTGCTGGCGGCCCTGACCCCGGCGCCCGACGTCATCTTCAACGCCCTGCATGGCCGCGGCGGCGAGGATGGGGTGACCCAGGGCGTGCTGGACTATCTGCGCATCCCCTACACCCATTCCGGCGTGCTGGCCTCGGCCCTGTCCATGGACAAGGCCCTGACCAAGCGCGTGCTGTCCACCGTGGGCATGCCGGTGGCCGACGGCGTCGTCGCCAGCCGCGACGAGGTGCTGGCCGGCCATGTCATCGCCCCGCCCTATGTGGTCAAGCCGGTGGATGAGGGCTCGTCGGTGGGCGTGCGCATCGTGCGCGCCGGCGACAACCACACCATCCTGGCCGAGGATGGCTGGATCTATGGCGAGCGCGTGCTGGTGGAGTCCTTCATCCCCGGCCGCGAGCTGACCGTGGGTGTCATGGGCGACAAGGCCCTGGCCGTGACCGAGATCCTGCCCGCCCAGGGCTTCTACGACTACACCGCCAAATACGCCGATGGCGGCTCGGTCCATGTCTGCCCGGCCCGGATTCCGGCCGCCGTGGCCGAGGAGGCCATGCGTCTGGCCGTTCTGGCCCACCAGACCCTGGGCTGCAGCGGCGTCAGCCGCAGCGATTTCCGCTGGGACGACAGCAAGGACGGCATCGGCGGCCTGTACTTCCTGGAGATCAATGTCCAACCCGGCTTCACGCCGGTGTCGCTGCTGCCCGAACAGGCGGCGGCGCGGGGCATCGCCTATGCCGACCTCTGCGCCTGGATCGTTGAGCACGCCCGATGCCACGTCTGACATCAGCCCCCCTCAGCACCGACAGTCCCCGGGCCCGCATCGCCGAGCGGGCCCGCAGCGCCACGCTGCATGCCGCCCAGCGGGCCAACCGCCGGCGCGCCATGCCGCGCTGGGCCGGGCCGGCCCTGGCACTGGGCCTGCGGGGGCTGCCGCTGCTGGCGGTGCTGGGTCTCGGGGGCTGGGGCTGGGTCAGCGGCCGCCTGCCGGAGATGGTGGAGACCGTCTCCGCCCGCTTCCTCGACACCTCGGCCCGCTCCGGCCTGGCCGTGCGCGAGGTGCTGGTCAGCGGCCGCCGCGAAGCCGACAAGGCGGCGGTGCTGGCGGCGCTGGGCGTGCAGCGCGGCATGCCGATCCTGGCCTTCGATCCCCATACCGCCCGGCAGGCGCTGGAGCAGATCCCCTGGGTCGCCGCCGCCACGGTGGAGCGGCGCCTGCCCGACACCGTGTATGTGCGCATCACCGAGCGCACGCCCATGGCCATCTGGCAGCATGAGCAGGCCCTGCATCTGGTCGATGGCGACGGGGTGGTGCTGACCACCGACAATCTCGACCGCTGGAACAGGCTGCCCATGCTGGTGGGGGCCGAGGCGCCGAAGCATGGGGGCGAGCTGCTGCGGCTGCTGGCGTCCGAGCCCAGCATCGGCCAGCGCGTCAATGCCGCTGTGCTGGTGGGCGGCCGCCGCTGGGACCTGCATCTGGACAATGGCATCGATGTGCGCCTGCCGGAGACCGGCATGGCCCCGGCCCTGCGCCAGCTGGCCGCCATCCAGCAGACCAACCAGGTGCTGGAGCGCGACGTCGTCGCCATCGACCTGCGCGTGCCCGACCGGCTGAGCGTGCAGACCTCGGCCGAGTCCGCAGCCCTGCGGCGCAAGCCGCCCGCCAAGCAGAAGATCTGAGGGGGCGGCACATGGCGTTTCCGGGAGCCCTCAACGTCCGCAGCAAGCCGCGCCGCGTGGCCCGCGGCGGCACCATCGCGGCGCTGGATGTCGGCTCGACCAAGGTCGTCTGCTTCATCGCCAAGGTCGATGAGCGCGGCGGCATCCGCGTGGTCGGCATCGGCCATCAGGTCAGCCGCGGCGTGCGCTCCGGCGGCATCGTCGATATGGAGGCGGCGGAAACCTCCATCGGCACCGCCGTGCATGCGGCCGAGACTATGGCCGGCGAGCAGATCCGCGACGTGCTGGTCAGCCTGTCCGGCGGCCAGCCGGAAAGCCAGACCCTGACCGTGGAAACCCCGGTGGCCGGGGCCGAGATCGCCGACGCCGACGTCAAGCGCGCCCTGGCCCAGGCCCGCCACCTGGAGGTGTCGGCCGACGCCGAGCTGATCCATTCCATCCCCGTGGGCTACAGCGTCGACGGCTCCAAGGGCATCCGCGATCCCCGCGGCATGGTCGGGGAGAAGCTGGGCGTGCGCCTGAACGTGGTCACCGCCGCCGCCAATCCGGTGCGCAACCTGATGACCTGCGTGGCCCGCTGCCATCTGGGTGTGGAGGGCTTCGTCATGAGCCCCTATGCCGCCGGCCTGTCCTGCCTGGTCGAGGACGAGATGGATCTGGGCGTCACCCTCATCGACATGGGCGGCGGCACCACCAGCCTGTCGGTGTTCTTCGACGGCAAGATGGTGTGGTGTGACAGCGTCCCCCTGGGCGGCGCCCATGTCACCAACGACATCGCCCGTGGCCTGACCACCACCGTGGCCCATGCCGAGCGGCTGAAGACCCTGTATGGCAGCGCCGTCGCCGCCAGCTCCGACGAGCGGGAGATCATCGATGTCCCCCAGATCGGCGAGGAGGAGCGCGGCCACGCCAACCATGTGCCGAAATCGCTGCTGGTCGGCATCATCCAGCCGCGGCTGGAGGAGATCTTCGAACTGGTGCGCGGCCGGCTGGAGGCCTCGGGCCTGTCCAAGGTCGCCGGCCGCCGGGTCGTGCTGACCGGCGGCGCCTCGCAGCTCACCGGCATGCGCGAACTGGCCGCCAGCGTGCTGGACAAGCAGGTGCGCATGGGCCGCCCCTTGCGCATCGGCGGGCTGGCCGAAACGGTCAGCGGCCCTGCCTTCGCCGCCGCCGCCGGCCTGCTGGCCTATGCCGTGCAGCAGCACCAGGAACTTCCGGCTCTCGCCCCGCTGATGGAACAGCCCACCAGCTGGTGGGGCAGAACCCGGCTCTGGCTGAGGGAGAATTTATGACCCCGCCCCCGCAGCCCCCCCTACCGCCGCCCCGAGATCCGCTCGCACCGCCGGCGAGCGCTCCCAGCCCCCGCGAGACCCTCCTGCCCCAGAGGAGCCCCGAGATGAGCATCAAAGTCACGATCCCGACCTCTGTCGAGGTGCAGACCAAGCCCCGCATCACCGTGTTCGGTGTCGGCGGGGCCGGCGGCAACGCCGTCAACAACATGATCCGCTCCAATCTGGAGGGGGTCGAGTTCGTCGTGGCCAACACCGATGCCCAGGCCCTGCAGGGCAATCTGGCGCAGAAGCGGATCCAGCTCGGCAGCACCATCACCCGGGGCCTGGGCGCCGGCTCGCGTCCCGATGTGGGCCGCGCCGCCGCCGAGGAGCAGCTCGAAGAGATCCTGGGGCACCTGTCCGGCACCAACATGTGCTTCATCACCGCCGGCATGGGTGGCGGCACCGGCACCGGTGCGGCGCCGGTCATCGCCCGCGCGGCGCGCGAGCAGGGCATCCTGACCGTGGGCGTGGTGACCAAGCCCTTCAACTTCGAGGGCGCGCACCGCATGCGCACCGCGGAGAGCGGCATCACCGAGCTGGCGCAGTATGTCGATACGCTGATCATCATCCCGAACCAGAACCTGTTCCGGATCGCCAACGAGAAGACCACCTTCGCCGACGCCTTCAAGATGGCGGACGACGTGCTTCATGCCGGCGTCCGCGGCGTCACCGACCTGATGGTCATGCCCGGCCTCATCAACCTGGACTTCGCCGACATCCGCACGGTGATGACGGAGATGGGCAAGGCCATGATGGGCACCGGCGAGGCCACGGGCGAGCGCCGCGCCATCGACGCCGCCGAGGCCGCCATCAGCAACCCGCTGCTGGACGACATCAGCATGAAGGGCGCCCGCGGCGTGCTGATCAACATCACCGGCGGCTACGACATGACCCTGTTCGAGGTGGATGAGGCGGCCAACCGCATCCGCGACGAGGTCGATCCGGAAGCCAACATCATCTTCGGCTCCACCTTCGACGAGAGCATGGACGGCAAGATGCGGGTGTCGGTGGTGGCCACCGGCATCGACAATGCCGCGGCCCAGCAGACCCGGCTGGCGGCGCAGCCGCCGCTGCAGGTGGTGGGCACCCCGGCCCAGGCGGCCAACGCCATTCCGCGCCGTCCGGCGGCCCCGGCCAACCCGGCGCCCATGCGCCCGGCGGCACCGCAGCCGGCGCCGGGCTTCTACAACATCGCCCCGGCCCCCCTGCCCGGCCAGGCCGCGGCCGAGCCGCCGGTGCAGGCGGCCGCCGCGGAGATGGCCCCGCCGGCCCAGCCGGAGCAGCGCCCGGCCGAGGCCTGGACGGGCGAGCCGCGCATGTTCGAGGCCGTGCCGCCGCGCGCCGCGTCCGCCCCTGCGCCCCAGACGCACGCGGCCCAGGCCGCCACGCCGCAGGGTGCTCCCCAGGGCGGACCGCTGCGCGGTGACCGCCGCGAGGGCGGCTTCATCCCGCCGCGTCCGGCCGATGCCGGTCCGCGTCTGGCCCAGACCCAGCCGCCGGAGCGCTTCACCCCGCCGCAGCCGAAGAAGCAGGGCCTGTTCCAGCGCATGTTCGGCTTCGCCGGCAGCGAGCCGGCCCCGCGCCAGGCCGCGCCCCACGCCGCCCCCCACACCCAGGCGCCGGCCCCCCAGGCGGCGGCACCGGTGATGGCGCCGCGCCCGCCGCAGCCGGCCCCGCAGGCGCCGGTGGCGGAGACCGCGCCGCGGGCAAAGCCGGGCCATGGTGAGGATGAGATGCTGGACATCCCCGCCTTCCTGCGCCGGCAGGCCAACTGACCGGGGCCGACGCCGCCGGCGGTCATCTGCCGGCGGCGGGGCCGCGGAACGCCAACGCCGCAACGCATCGCAGCATGACAGGGCCGGTCCCGGCAGGGGCCGGCCCTGTGCATTTCCGCCCGCGCGCAGAAATGGCGGAAAAATGGCCGGAATATGACGACAGGCCAAGGACTTACCAGCCGATCTTCACCGTAATAAACGGTAACAAAGAGTGATTTGAGAGTGTCTCTCGCACGGTCTATCTCAACAGGGTACCGGGGTGCCGGGATGCTGCGGCGCAAAGGGCAAGCGCCACGAAGACAGCGGACCGATCCCATCAGGGGCGATACCCCAGCAGGGGCGATACGAGAGACCAACCGGCCTCCCCATGCACCGGCACGCAGATGCCGGACGCGGACGAGACCGACCGAGCAAGAAAGCTGGCAATCATGTCCTGGCAACAGACCCTGAAGGCACCGATCAACTGCACCGGCGTGGGCGTCCATTCCGGCCAGCAGGTGCGCATGACTCTGCGCCCGGCCCCGGTGGACAGCGGCATCGTCTTCGTCCGCACCGACCGCCCCGAGGGTGAGGGCGTGATCCCGGCCCTGTGGGATCATGTGGTTGACACCCGCATGTGCACGGTCATCGCCAACGCGCACAAGGCCAGCGTCGGCACGGTCGAGCATCTGATGGCGGCCCTGCGCGGCTGCGGCATCGACAATCTGGTGGTGGAGATCGACGGCGCCGAAGTGCCGATCATGGACGGCAGCGCCGCCCCCTTCGTCTTCCTGATCGAGTGCGCCGGCATCGCCGTACAGGAGGCGCCGCGCCGCGTCATCCGCGTGCTGAAGGATGTGCGGGTCAGCGACGGTGACAAGCAGGTCAGCCTGTCCCCCTCCCCGGTCAGCAGCTTCGGGGCCGAGATCGTCTATGACAACACGGCCCTGATCCGGCGCCAGACCGGCTCGCTGCTGCTGACCAGCGGCAGCAGCTTCAAGCGTGAGGTCAGCCGCGCCCGCACCTTCGGCTTCCTGCACGAGGTGGAGGCCATGCGCAAGGCCGGACTCGGCCGCGGCGGCTCGCTGGACAACGCCGTCGTCATCAATGGCGACCGGGTGATGAACGAGGGCGGCCTGCGCTATGGCGACGAGTTCATCCGCCACAAGATCCTGGATGCCGTCGGCGACCTCTATATGGCCGGTGCGCCCATCCTCGGCCATTACCAGGGCCTGCGCGGCGGTCATGCCATGAACAATGCCGTGCTGCGGGCGCTGTTCGCCGATTCCACCGCCTGGCGCTGGGAGGATGCGGCGCCGGCCTGGGCCGACGAGCCCGTGGCCGCCATCGCCTGATGCCCTTGTCCCGTTGCGCCGGACCGCGCCGCGCCTGCCCCCGCCCCGGCCGCCGGGCGCGGCGGCGGGCTGCGCCGTGCCCGGGCCGGGGGTGCGCCATGCTTCCGCCGTGATCGCGCCGCAGCCTCCCCGCAGGCCGGGATGCAGTTGCCGCTTGGCGATGTCCGCATTCCGCGTGCTATAAGTCCCCGCACCTTTGCTGCTTGGTTGTCGACAGAAATGCTCCTGACTGGCCTGCCCCGCTCCCGCCGCCTTCGGGTCCTGGCACCCGTGGCTCTGCTGCTGCTGTCGGCCTGTGCCGGCAAGAAGGAAGAGGTTCCCTATGTGGAGCGCCCGGTGGAGCAGATCTACACCGAGGCGGCCAACGCCATGGACCGCACCAACTACGCCAAGGCCGCGGCCCTGTTCGACGAGGTGGAGCGCCAGCACCCCTACTCGCAATGGGCCGTGCGGGCGCAGCTGATGGCGGCCTTCGCCCATTACCAGGCCTACAAGTACGATGACGCGATCGAGACGCTCGACCGTTTCATCGGCCTGCACCCCGGCAACCGCAATGTGGCCTACGCCTATTATCTCAAGGCGCTGTGCCACTATGAGCGCATCGTCGATGTCCGCCGCGACCAGTCGGAGACCGAGGCGGCGCTGACCTCGCTGAACGAGGTGGTGCGGCGCTTCCCCAACACCCCCTACGCCCGCGATGCCCGTCTCAAGGTCGACCTGACCCGCGACCATCTGGCCGGCAAGGACATGGAGGTCGGGCGCTACTATCTCGGCGTGGGCGAGTACATGGCGGCCATCCGCCGCTTCCGCCGCGTGGTGGACGAGTACCAGACCACCAGCCATGTGCCGGAGGCGCTGCACCGCCTGACCGAGGCCTATCTGGCCCTGGGCATCCGCGACGAGGCCCAGGTGACGGCGGCCGTGCTGGGCCACAACTACCCCGGCAGCCCCTGGTACCAGGACACCTACGCCCTGATGAACGGCAAGCGCCACAGCGAACAGGAATCGCTGCTGAGCCGCGCCTGGAACTGGATGTTCTGACCCCCTTCCCCGCCCCGCCGGCCGTCCGGCGGGGCCTTTCTGCCTTCCGGTGACCTTCATGCTGGTGACGCTGACGATCCGCGACGTGGTGCTGATCGAGCGGCTGAGCCTCGCCTTCCGCCCCGGCCTCTGCGTGCTGACGGGCGAGACCGGCGCCGGCAAGTCCATCCTGCTGGATTCGCTGGGGCTGGCGCTGGGGGCGCGGGGCGACAGCGGGCTGGTGCGCCATGGCTGCGACCAGGCCAGCGTCACCGCGGAATTCGATCTCGGCGGCCGCGCCGACCATCCCGCCTTCGCCATCCTGCGCGAGCAGGAGCTGGAGGCGGAGGACACGCTGGTCCTGCGCCGCACCCTCACCGCCGACGGCCGCTCCCGCTGCTTCGTCAACGACCAGCCGGTGGGCGTCACCCTGCTGCGCCGCCTGGGCGAGACGCTGGTGGAGGTGCATGGCCAGTTCGAGACGCACGGCCTGATGGACCAGCGCATCCACCGCGACCTGCTGGACGATTATGCCGGCCTGCGCGCCGGCAGCGGTGCCGTGGCCGAGGCCTGGCGCGCCTGGCGCCGGCTGGAGCAGGAGCGGGTGCAGGCGGCGCAGGAGGCCGGCAAGGCCCGCGCCGAGGAGGAGTATCTGCGCCACGCGGTGGAGGAGCTGGACCAGCTGGCCCCGGTGGAGGGGGAGGAGACGGGGCTGGCCGAGCGGCGGGTCGTGCTCCAGCATGCGGAGAAGCTGATCGAGGCCATCACCCAGGCCTATGGCGAGCTGTCGGGCGAGCGCGGGGCCGAACGGTCGCTGGCCAGCGCCCTGCGCACCCTGGGCCGCATCGCCGAGAAGGCGGGCGGGCGGCTCGATCCCGTCATCACCGCCCTGGACGAGGCCGCGGCCGACATCGCCGAGGCCGCGCGCAGCCTTCAGGCCCTGGTGGCCGATGTGGACACTGACGGCGGCAGCCTCGACCGCATCGAGGAACGGCTGTTCGCGCTGCGCGCCGCGGCCCGCAAACATGCCACCAGCGTCGATGGTCTGGTGGCGCTGCGCGCCGACATGGCCCGCCGCCTGACCCTGATCGAGGATACCGGCGACATCCTGCAACGGCTGGCCACCCAGGCGGAGCAGGCCAAGGCCGCCTATCTGGCCGCGGCGCGGGCGCTGTCCCAGGCGCGGACCGCCGCCGCCGCCCGCATGGACAGGGCCGTGGCGGCGGAGCTGAAGCCGCTGCGCATGGAGAAGGCCCGCTTCACCACCCGCGTGGCCCAGACCGGCGAGGAGGGCTGGGGGCCGCAGGGCATCGACGATGTGGCCTTCCTGGTCGCCACCAATCCCGGCGCCCCGCCGGGTCCGCTGGCCCGGATCGCCTCGGGCGGCGAGCTGGCCCGCTTCATGCTGGCGCTGAAGGTGGTGCTGGCCCAGGTCGGCACCGTGCCGACCCTGGTGTTCGACGAGGTGGATACCGGTGTCGGCGGCGCCGTAGCCGATGCCATCGGCGAGCGTCTGGCCACGCTGGGCGGCAAGGGGCTCCAGGTGCTGGTGGTGACCCACAGCCCGCAGGTGGCCGCCCGCGGCGGGCACCATTGGAATGTGCGCAAGCGCAGCAGCGCCGGCCGCACCCAGACCGAGGTGGTGGAGCTGGGTCCCGCCGACCGGCTGGAGGAGATCGCCCGCATGCTCTCCGGCGCCGAAATCACCCCCGCCGCCCGCGCCGCCGCCGAAAGCCTGCTGGGCACCCGCCTGCTCTGACCCGGGGGGGCCGCCCCCTCCGCCCGATTCCCCCCCGCCGCGCGCGCCCGCGCCTCACCTTTCGGCTGGATGAAGAAGCCGGGGCAGGCCACACCGACGCCGGACGCGGCGCGCGGGCTGGTCTATCCGGCCCGGG